>NZ_CP060402.1:0-1200000 GCF_015040615.1 Microbacterium sp. YJN-G | reverse complement strand
CGACGCCCAGCATCACATCGGGGTCGGCATCCGAATCCGTCACCTCGGCGGCGCCGTCGGCGCCGATGCGCACCCGCCAGGTGCCGCGCGCGAACCCGAGCGCGTCGTCGACCTGCATCACGACATCGGCGGATGCGGCGTACCGGCGCGCCTGCAGCGCGGCCGGGACATCGAGCACCCTCAGCCAGCCGTGGTCGTGCACGGTGAAGCGGACGGCGCGCTGATCGGCCACCAGATGCACGATCGGATCGTCGACGGGCCGCAGGTCCGCTTCGACCCTGTCCACGAGATCATGGGTGACGGCGAACCGCCACAGGGCGCGCAGCGCCTCGTCGGTCTCGGCCGCGAGATGCCTGATCCGCAGAGTGCTCCGGAACGCATCCGGCAGATCCTCCAGCGTGTATGCGATCGCCCCGCGGGTCTCGCCCGCCGCATCCAGGTAGCGCACGCCTCGCACCGCGGCATCCTTCTTGGATTCGTCGCCGAGGCCCGCCATCTGCAGCCAGCGTCCCCGCCAGCCCGGGATCTGTCCCGTTCTGCGGCTGCGTGCGCGCTCGTGCACCGCGCCGAGCTCGTCGACCAGCTGCTCGCGTTCGAGGTACTCCAGCCGCCCCGGCGCCTCGGCGCCCGCCCATCCGCTGCGGCTCGTGTCGATCTCGACGCGTGCGGCCGGCACCGCGGGGCCGAAACCGTACCGCGAGTAGATCGTCGCCTCGGAGACGGTGAGGCCGGCGAGCGGCACCCCGGCGGATGCTGCTGCGCGCAGCTCGCCCTCCAGCAGATTCCGCGCGATGCCCCGACGACGGTGCATCGCCGAGACGGTCACGGCGCTGATCGCCCACATGGGGATCTCTCCCCCGGGCGCCGTCATGGGTGCCACCCACGAGTTGATCGTCGCGACCGGCAGCGTCTCGGCCTCGGCCCCGGGCTCGTACACGCCGATGTTCCGCCTGGTCGCGGCGCTCTCGCGCATCCGCACGAGCTCGGCGTCGCTCGGTTCGGATCCGAGGAAGCCGCGGGCGGTCGCACGGCTGAGGGCGGTGGCCTCCGCGTCGACGCTCAGGTCGACCACCCGGTAGTCGTAGCCTGCGTCTCTCAGACGGTCGTGGGACTGCGGGTCGGCGGGGACGTTGCGTGCGTCGATGACCGTCATGCCTCCAGACTAGGGGGCGCCGCCGACGGTCTCGCGGATGCGGGTCAGTGCGAGACGGCCTGCACGGCACGCAGCCGGGCGAAGACCTGCTCGCGCAGCTCCTCGGGCGCGTTCTCCTTGCACGCTCGGGCGACGACCTCGGTCAGGGTCGTGGCGACCAGCGCCTCGTCCTTGCACGACGGGCAGTTCTCCAGATGCATCCGGATGTCGGCGTGCTCGGTGTTGCACACCTCGTTGCGGAGGTACTCCTCCAGGTCCCGGCGGGCTTTCTCACAGCCGCAGTCACTCATTTCCTGCTCCTCGATCGGGCCGCCGCGATCCCTCGCTCGGCGGCGTAGTCTGCCAGCAGCTCCCGCAGCATCCGTCTGCCACGGTGCAGACGGCTCATGACGGTGCCGATGGGGGTCTTCATGATGTCGGCGATCTCCTGGTAGGAGAATCCCTCGACGTCGGCGAGGTACACGGCCAGACGGAAGTCCTCGGGCACCTCCTGCAACGCATCCTTGACGACGGATGCGGGCATGCGGTCGATCGCCTCGGCCTCGGCCGAGCGGCTGTGCGTGGCCGTCGTCGATTCCGCTCCGCCCAGCTGCCAGTCCTCGAGCTCGTCGATGGTGCCCTGATAGGGCTCGCGCTGGCGCTTGCGGTAGATGTTGATGTAGGTGTTCGTGAGGATGCGGTAGAGCCACGCCTTCAGGTTGGTGCCCTGCGAGAACGAGGACCACGCCCCGTAGGCCTTCACGAACGTCTCCTGCACGAGGTCAGCCGCATCGGCGGGGTTGCGCGTCATGCGCATGGCCGCCGCGTAGAGCTGATCCATGTACGGGATCGCCTGCTCCTCGAAGTCGCGTCGAGGATCGCCGGATGCTGTCTCGTCCATCACCGGCCAGTCTAGGCTGGCGAGGTCATCGACAGCGGAGAGGACCTCGGGCGTGCGCATCAGCGTCGTCGTCATGTCTCTCCTTTCTCCGCGTGTCGCAGGCTTCACTAGGCTATGAACCGATGAGCACTGATCGGTATTCCCCCGCCCCCGTCCGCGGCCCGTACCTGGCGCCGGAGGCCGGCGCGCCCGTGCACGCCTCCGTGACGATTCCCGGGTCGAAGTCCCTCACCAACCGCGAGCTGATGATCGCGGCGATCGCCGACGGCCCCGGCCGGCTGCTGCGCCCGCTGCACTCCGACGACTCGCGTCGCATGATCGAGGCGCTGCGCCAGCTGGGCATCGGCATCGAGGAGGTGCCATCGGACGGCGAGTTCGGCCCCGACCTGCTCGTCACCCCCGCACACCTGCGCGGCGGCGCGACGATCGACTGCGGACAGGCCGGCACCGTGATGCGCTTCATCGCGCCGCTGGCGGGCCTCGCCTCCGACGACGTGCACCTCACCGCGCACGAGACCGCGCTGCACCGCCCGATGGGCGCCATGATCACCGCCATGCGCGACCTCGGGGTCGACATCGACGACGAGGGCACCTGGTCGCTGCCGTTCACCATCCGCGGGCGCGGGCGCATCCGCGGCGGCCGCGTCGAGGTCGACGCCTCCGGCTCCAGCCAGTTCGTCTCCGGGCTGCTGCTGGCAGCCCCCCGCTTCGACGTCGGCCTGCACCTCGTGCACACCGGTGAGCACCTGCCGAGCCTGCCGCACATCGACATGACGATCGAGTCGCTCAGCCGCCGCGGCATCCGCATCGAGCGCCCCGCGGTCGGCGAGTGGCTCGTCGAGGCGGGCGTGCCGCGCGCCAAGGACGTGGCGATCGAACCCGACCTCTCCAACGCCGCACCTTTCCTCGCGGCGGCACTGGTGACCGGCGGCGAGGTCACCATCACGGGCTGGCCGCTGCACTCGACCCAGCCGGGCGCCCTGCTGCCCGACATCCTGCACGCGATGGGCGCGCACACCAGCCGGCACGGCGGTGCCCTCACGGTGCGCGCCGGCGACGGCATCCGGGGGCTGGACCTCGATCTGTCGGCCGCCAGCGAGCTGACCCCGACCATCGCCGGGCTCGCGGCCTTCGCCGACGGGCCGACCACGATCCGCGGCGTGGGCCACATCCGCACCCACGAGACCGACCGCATCGCAGCGCTGATCAGCGACCTGCGTGCGCTGGGCGGCGAGGTCGAGGAGCTGCCCGACGGGCTGCGGATCATCCCACGACCGCTGCACGGCGGCGCCTGGGGCGCCTACCACGACCACCGGATGGCGACCACCGGAGCCCTCATCGGGCTGCGCGTCCCCGGGGTGGAGGTCGACGACATCGGCACGACCACGAAGACGCTCCCCGAGTTCACGCTGCTGTGGGAGCGGATGCTGGGGAGCGCCACCACGTGAGCTGGCTGGGCGACGACGACGAGCTCGACGACTTCGAGGAGTTCGACGAGGCGAGCATCCGCACGCGCCCGAATCCGAAGGCGAACCGTCCTCGCACCAAACGCCGCCCCGCCCACGAGGATGCCGAGATCGGCCGCATCCTCGGCGTCGACCGCGGCCGCTACAGCGTGCTGCTGGGCGAGGGCGGCTCCGACGAGCGCATGGTGACGGCTGCACGCGCCCGCGAGCTGCGGCGCACGCCGATCGTCACCGGCGACGGGGCCCGCGTGGTGGGCGACACCTCCGGCGATGAGGGTTCGCTCGCCCGCATCGTCGGCCTCACCGAGCGCACCTCGCTGCTGCGGCGCAGCGCCGACGACACCGATCAGGTGGAGCGGGTGATCGTCGCCAACGCCGACCAGATGCTCATCGTCGTCGCCGCGGCCGACCCCGAGCCGCGGGCACGACTCGTCGATCGCTATCTCGTCGCGGCGCTCGACGCTGGCATCCGCCCCCTGCTGGTGGTCACCAAGACCGACCTCGCCGATCCGGCCGAGTTCCTGTCGCACTTCGACGGGCTCGACCTGACCGTGTTCACCAGCGCCCGCGGCAGCATGCCGGTCGACGAGATCGGCGCCGCGCTCATCGGCCACTCCACGGTCTTCGTCGGCCACTCAGGTGTCGGCAAGTCGACCCTCGTCAACGCCCTGGTACCCAGTGCGGGGCGGGCGACGGGCCACGTCAACGAGGTGACCGGCCGCGGCCGGCACACCTCGTCATCGACGGTGTCGCTGCGGTACGCGACCCCGCAGGGCAGCGGATGGGTGATCGACACACCCGGCGTGCGCTCCTTCGGGCTCGGCCATGTCGACCGCGCGAACATCCTCGCGGCGTACACCGAACTCGCCGAGATCGCCGAGGAGTGCCCCCGGGGCTGCACGCACCTTCCCGGCGCCGAGGACTGCGCGCTGAACGAGGCCGCCGCGGACGGCACGCTGGGCGACACCGGCAGGGCGCGGCTGGAATCGCTGCAGCGGCTGCTGACGACGTTCGGGGGCTGATCCCCGGCCCGCCGGATAGGCTGGTGAGGTGACCACGACACGTCTCGAAACCGGCAGCACCGCACCCGACTTCACCCTGCGTGACCAGGACGGCGAGGATGTCTCGCTGGCAGGCCTTCGCGGGCAGAAGGTCATCCTGTACTTCTACCCGGCGGCCATGACGCCCGGCTGCACGACGCAGGCGTGCGACTTCCGCGACAGCATCTCGTCGCTGCAGGGCGCCGGCTACACCGTCATCGGCGTCTCCCGCGACACGCCTGAGAAGCTGCGCAAGTTCCGCGAGCGCGACGCGCTCACCTTCGAGCTGCTGAGCGACCCCGACCACGCCGTGCACAGCGCCTACGGCGTGTGGGGCGAGAAGACGAACTACGGCAAGGTCGTCGAGGGCGTCATCCGCTCGACGTTCGTGATCGACGAGCAGGGCGTCATCGAGCACGCCCAGTACAACGTCAAGGCCACGGGCCACGTGGCACGCCTGCGCAAGACGCTCGGCATCGACGCCTGACGACCCCGGCGCACGACGCGCCGGCCCGCACGGGTCGCCGCGTCGCTCAGTCCTCGTCGGCGGCGGGTCGCTGAAGGCGGGGATCGGCGGCGCCGTCGCGCCTGACCGTCGCGATCAGCGCGACCAGGCCGGCGGCGCCGGACAGTCCGACCGCGAGGGCGAACGGCCACGGCGTGGGCTGGATGGTCAGCGCCGCCAGAGCCAGTGCGATGGCCAGCACCTGGAGCAGGATGCCGCCCGAGCGCGCCCAGGATGCCCCGCGCAGCGTTCCGAACGCGAACGCGAAGAGACCGGCCGCACCGAGCAGCGTCAGCACGATCAGCGCGATGCCGCTGGCGACGGAGCTGGCGTCACCGGCGCCGAGCGCGAACAGCTCGATGACGCAGACCACGCTCAGCGCGATCGCCTCGGCACCGAGGATGACGGCGGCGATCACCGCGGGTCCGGACCTGCGCACGGGGACTCCTCCCAAGAGCCATGAGAAATCCCAAGAGCCGTGAGAAAACCCTTGATTTCAGATTGTTTCTGTAACAGAATGGACAAAGCCATGTGCTCCCACATCGGAGTGGGGCGGGTTCTCTGCCCGCATGACCAGGGTAGCTGAATCCCGATCCGCTCCCCGACTTCGAGCGCCGCTTAGACGGCCGCCCACACCGAACACCACATCTCTGAGGAGCCATCATATGGATTGGCGTGACAAAGCCGCCTGCCTGACCGTCGACCCCGAGCTGTTCTTCCCTGTCGGGAACACCGGACCGGCTGTGGATCAGATCGAGAAGGCGAAGGCCGTCTGCGCCACCTGCACCGTCACGGAGATCTGCCTGCAGTACGCCCTCGAGTCCGGACAGGACTCGGGCGTGTGGGGCGGTCTCTCGGAGGACGAGCGCCGCGCCCTCAAGCGCCGCGCAGCCCGCGCACGCCGCGCCGGCTGAGCACAGACCTGAAGAGAGCGCCGGGCCGGGATCGATTCGATCCCGGCCGGCGCTCTCGTCTGTCTGGCGTTCTCGCTCAGGCGTTGACGCTCAGGCGTTGACGCTCAAGCGTTGATCCAGCGCATCGGGATCTCGATGGTCACCTGCGTGCCCTCGCCCTCGATGCCCTTCCAGTCGATGGTGCCGCTGAGCTCGCCCTGGATGAGCGTGCGCACGATCTGCGTGCCGAGTCCCTGCCCCACACGCCCCTCAGGCAGCCCGTGGCCGCTGTCGGTGACGGTGACGCGCAGCATCTCCGCCGTGCGGGCCGCCTCGATGCGGACGATGCCCTCGCGGCCTGCAAGGCCGTGCTCGACGGCGTTGGTGACCACCTCGGTCAGCGCGAGCGCCAGCGGGGTGGCGTACTCGCTGGGCAGCACGCCGAAGCGCCCTTCCAGCTGGGTGCGCGCCCGCGTGTTGGGCGCGGCGGCGACCTCGGCGACCAGCTTGAGCACCCGATCGAACACCTCGTCGAAGTCGACGGTCTGCGACAGCCCGCTGGCGAGGGTGTCGTGCACGACGGCGATCGACTCCACCCGGCGCATGGCCTGCGTCAGGGCCTCGCGCGCCTCATCGGAATGGGTGCGCCGGGCCTGGATGCGCAGCAAGGAGGCCACGGTCTGCAGGTTGTTCTTCACCCGGTGGTGGATCTCTCGGATCGTGGCGTCCTTGGTGATGAGCTCCTGCTCCTGGTGGCGCAGCTCCGACACGTCGCGGCACAGCACGATCGCCCCGGTGCGCGTGCCGTGGTCCTTCAGCGGAATCGCACGCAGCGACACGGTGACCCCGCGCGCCTCCATGTCGGTGCGCCATGGCGCACGCCCCGTGACCACCACGGGCAGCGACTCGTCGACCTGACGGGAGGGCGGCACGATGCGCGTGGTCACCTCGGCCAGCGACTCGCCCTCCAGCTCGTCGTCGAATCCCATCCGGTTGAAGGCCGAGAGCGCATTGGGGCTGGCGAAGGTGGTGATCCCGTCGACATCGAGCCGGATCAGTCCGTCCGAGGCCCGCGGGGCACCGCGACGCGGCGCGGTCGGCGCCGACAGGTCGGGGAACTCGCCTGAGGTGATCATGCGGAACAGGTCGTTCGCGCACTCGTCGAAGCTGATCTGCTGACGCGAGGGCATGCGGGCCTCGCCGAGGTTGGTGTGCCGGGTGAGCACCCCCAGTACGCGCTTGCCGTCACCGCTGACGATCGGCACAGCGCGCACCCGCGTCGGCGTCTCCTCGAACCAGTCCGGCGACGATGAGTCGACGATGTCACCGGACTCGAATGCGGCCTGCACCTGCGTGCGCCACTGCGGGCGCACCTTCTCACCGACGATGTCGCGGTAGAACAGCGTGGCCGCGCCGCTGGGCCGGGAGTGCGTGACGGCGACGAACGAGGAGTCCGCCGTCTCGATCCACATCACGATGTCGGCCGATGCGAGGTCGGCGAGCAGCTGCCCGTCGCCGGCAAGGCGGTGCAGCCATTCGACATCCGCGTCGGTCAGGCGGCCCTGGGCGTGGACGAGATCACTGAGTGTTGACACTCCCTCAGCCTACTGGGCACCCCTGCGTGCACCGCGGCGCGTGCGGGTTCACAGCACGGCGAAGGAGCTCGCCCGCCAGCGCCCGTCCAGCCCTTCCAGTCGCACCGCCACGGCACGGGTGCGCCCGGGACCGGCCACGACGATCACTGCCTCGACGACGCCGTCGGCGGGCGCGCTGTCGCGGATGGACAGGATCTGGAACGTCGGCCGGGCGGGGGCGATACCGCGGGCGCTGCGCGCCCTGGCCGACAGATTCGACCGGGTGACGAGCGCCCGGAACGCGTCCTCGCTGAACCACCGCGCCAGCTGCTCGACCTCCCGTACGCCGGCGAGCACCTCGAGCGCCCCCTGGGTCAGGCTGCGCAGCAGCGGCACCGGATCGGGAAGACGATCGGCCGAGGTCGGCTGTGGTGCGAAGTACTCGTTCAGCGTCGTCATTCCGCGATCCCCCCGGTCGTGGCAGCTGTCCAGTCGTGTGCGGACCATTGCAGTGAAGCACGCGAGACCGGCGAGCGGAAGACGCGCCGGCGGATCTGTGGATAACTCACGCGGGCCTTCGGCACCCTCCCGTACGCTCTGTCGGGTGGAATGGGACCATCTCTTCGAGGACCTCGAAGGCCAGCTCGCCGCCGAGTGGGAGGCCGAGCGCGCCGCGCTGGATGCCGAAGCCGAGCGCCTGCGGATCTCGAAGCTGACCCTGCACGAACGGCTGCGCGTGCTGGGCACCGGTGCCAGACTGCGTCTCGAGTTCGGCTGCGGCGAGCGGTGGAACAGCGAGCTGCGCGCGGTCGGCGCCGACTGGATCGGGGTCGTCGCGCAGGACGACACCCGGCTGCGCATCGTACCCGTGGAAGCGATCGCGGCCATCGGCGCCGACCACGGAACGCTGCTGGCCGGGCTCGGCACGGGCACGGCATCCGCTGGACTGCGCGAGCGCATGACGCTCGGATTCGTGCTGCGCGATCTCGCCCGCCGCCGTGCGGCGGTGACCGTGGCCGCGCGCGGCGTCGAGCCGCGGCACGGCACGATCGATCGTGCCGGCGCCGATCATCTCGATCTCGCGGTGCACGACCCGGACGAGCCGCGGCGGGCACGCTCGGTGCGCGGGTTCCACCTCATCCCGTTCGGGGCGATCCTCTGGGTGCGCGTCGAACGCGGGTCTTCGTCGGCGCTGTAGCCGGCGTCAGTCGCCGGTGGGGGTCAGTCGCGCCGGAACGGGGTCGTGCCCCACAGCTCGGGGAAGCTCGCCTCGTTCGCCTGCCGCCACAGGGCCATGCGGCGGGACTGCTCGGACTGCTCGTCGAGGTAATCGGCGAGGCTGGCCTCCTCGATGCGCCAGCGGGGCGGAGAGCCCAGCTGCGAGCCGCGCAGCCGTCCCTCCTGCACGAGGAGGATGACCTCATCGACCTCGATGCTCAGCAGCTCGGCGACCTGCGCGGGAGCGAGGAAGCGAGGAGCCATGTCGGATGCTTCGGGCATGCTGACAATTGTCCCCCGGGACCCGCCTGCGCAGTCCTGGAAATCCGCCCTGTGGATAACTTTTCGGGCACGGCGGCGGAATCTGTGACCATGGCTGCATGATGCACCCGCGTGCCCGTCGTCCGTTCTTCGGTGATCTCAGGTTCCTGATCGGGCTGGCGCTGGTCGCCGTGTCGATCGCCGGAGTCTGGCTGCTGGTCTCCTCCTCGCGCCAGACGACGCCGGTCCTGCAGGCGACGCGCACGGTGCTGCCGGGCGAGTCCCTCACCTCCGCCGACTTCCAGGTGGTCGAGGTCGGCCTCGCCGCCCTCACCGAGACCTACCTCGCACCCCAGGACCTCGATCCCGGTTCGATCGCCACGCGAACCCTGCCGCAAGGCGAGCTGGTGCCGCAGTCCGCGATCGGCGACGAGGACGCCGCGCGGACCACGACGGTCGTGGTGAGCAGCATCTCGATACCCGAGGGACTCGGCGCAGGCTCCGTCGTCGAGCTGTGGCATGCCCCTCCCGTCGACGACGGTCGGTCCTTCGACGCGCCGCGCGTGCTGGTCGGAGACGCGATCGTGGGGTCGATCGCCGAAGCCGAGGGGATGCTGAGCCAGACCCGCACCGACGTGGAGGTGGTCATCGACCGCGCCGATGTGGGCGACGTGCTCGCCGCGATCACCGGCGGGTCGATCATCTCGATCATCCCGGCCGGAGCGGGCTCATGACCTCGGTCGTCATCGTCGCCACGGGCGAGGAGGCCGCGATGATGGCATCCGATCTCGAGCTCGAGGGGCTCGAGGTGCGCCGGGTGGATCCGGATGACCTCCCCGGGCTGTCGCTCGACGGGATCGACGCCCTGCTGATCACCCCGACGCGCACCGTGCTCACCGCGGATCTCGTGGCTGCCTGCGACCGGGCCGGCGTGCGCATCCTGCCCGTCGGCTCCGCCGATTCCCATATCGTCTCGCGCTTCGCGCTGCCCGCTCCCCTGCCGTGGGACACTCCTGCCTGGCGGGTCGTCGAGGCGCTGTCGTCAGCTCCGGCCTCCGAGCGGACCGGATCGGGCCGGTCGTCCCGGGTGATCGCCGTATGGGGGTCGCACGGAGCACCCGGCCGCTCGACGATGGCGGTGCAGCTGGCCGTCGAGCTGTCGCGGGCGGGGCGACGCACCGGGCTCGTCGACGCCGACAGCGTCGCGCCATCGATCGCGCTGCTGCTGGGGCTGGGCGATGAGGCCCCCGGGCTGGCCGCCGCCTGCCGCCGCGCGGAGCTCGGCAGCCTGGATGCCGCGGAGCTGTCGCGCCTGTCGACGCCGGTCGAGACCTCGGGCGGCGCCGTGGAGGTGCTCAGCGGGCTGAACCGTCCTCGTCGCTGGCCCGAGCTCGGCGCGGCACGCGTGAGGACGACGCTCGCCACCTGCCGGTCGTGGCTCGACGAGACCGTCGTCGACGTCGCCGCGGAGTTCGACGAGGACGAAGACCCCCTCGATGCCGCAGGACCCGCCCGGCACGCGGCGACCACGGCGGCGCTGCTCGAGGCCGACGCGGTCGTCGCCGTGCTCTCCGCCGACCCGCTCGGCGTCAGCCGCTTCCTGCGCGGCTATTCCGAACTGCGCCACCTCCTCGGCGCGACGCCGGTGACGGTGGTCGCGAACCGCGTGCGGCCGGGCTCTCTCGGCATCGACGCACGCGGGCAGATCCGACGGACGCTCGACCGCTTCGCCGGGATCGACGACGTCGCCTTCGTCCCCGACGATCAGCGTGCTGTCGACGCCGCCGCGCTGCACGCGCGGGCGATCGCCGATGTCTCGCCGCGGTCCGCCCTGGTCTCGGCGGTGCGGCGCGTCGCAGCAGGGCTCCTCAGGCCCGAGGTCACTGCCGGTAGCTCGCGAGGAAGTTCCCGAGCCGCTCGATCGCCTCGCTGAGCACCCGCGCCTCGGGCAGTGTGACGACGCGCAGGTGGTCGGGCTCGGGCCAGTTGAAGCCGGTGCCCTGCACGAGCAGGATCTTCTCGGAGACGAGCAGGTCGTACACGAGCTTCTCGTCGTCGCGGATCTCGTGCACCTCGGGGTCGAGCCGCGGGAACGCGTACAGGGCACCCTCGGGCTTCACGCAGCTCACACCGGGGATCGACTCCAGCCCCTGCCAGGCGATGTCGCGCTGCTCGTGCAGCCGCCCGGAGGGGGCGATGAGCGCGTCGATGGACTGCACGCCGCCGAGCGCCGCCTGCACGGCGTGCTGCGCGGGCACGTTCGGGCACAGCCGGGTCGAGGCGAGCAGCGTGATGCCCTCCAGGAACCCCTTGGCGTGCGCCTTCGGTCCGGTGATCACCACCCAGCCGGAACGGTAGCCGGCGACCCGGTACGTCTTGGACAGGCCGTTGAAGGTGAGGCAGAGCAGATCGGGGGCCAGCGTGGCGGTGGGGATGTGCTGGGCGTCGTCGAAGAGGATGCGGTCGTAGATCTCGTCGGAGAGCAGCAGCAGCTGGTTCTCACGGGCGATCTGCACGAGCCCCTCGAGCACCTCACGGGAGTACACGGCTCCGGTGGGGTTGTTGGGGTTGATGATCACGATGGCCTTGGTCTGCGGCGTCACCTTCGCGCGGATGTCGTCGAGGTCCGGCTGCCAGCCGTTGTCCTCGTCGCACAGGTAGTGCACCGGCGTCCCGCCGGCCAGCGAGGTCATGGCCGTCCACAGCGGGTAGTCGGGCGTGGGGATGAGCACCTCGTCGCCCTGGTCGAGCAGCGCCTGCATCACCATGGTGATCAGCTCGGAGACCCCGTTGCCGAGGAACACGTCGTCGGGGTCGAAGCGCGGGAAGCCGGGGATCTCCTCGTACCGGCTCACCACGGCGCGGCGGGCCGAGATCACTCCCTTGCTGTCGCTGTACCCGTGCGCGGTCGGCAGCGCGGCGAGCATGTCGCGCACGATCTGGTGGGGGGCCTCGAACCCGAAGGTCGCAGGGTTGCCGGTGTTCAGCTTGAGGATCTGGTGGCCCTCGGCCTCCAGACGCGCCGCCTCGACCAGTGCCTTGCCCCGGATCTCATAGAGAACGTTCTTGAGCTTGGAGGACTGGTCCAGGGTTCGGCGTGTCATTCGCCAAGGATACCGGCCCCGGCGGGTCGCTCAGCCCGCAAGGGAACGGGGCCGGTGCGCAGCGCCTCGGCATGCGCGATGCGCTGCAGCCGGCTGCTCTCGACGTGCCGGAACGCGAGCGCACTTGCCCGCTCACCGTCGCGATCGCGGATGGCCTCGAAAAGCTGGACGTGCTCCTCGGCGATGTGCTGCAGGTCGTCGTGCTGGGCCAGAGCCCAGCGCAGCCGGCTGCGGATGCCGCTCATCACATCGGCGAGCAGCCGGTTCTCGGAGAGCTCGACGACGATCTCGTGGAAATCCGCCGCGGCTCGCCGGGAGACCAGGCTGTCGGCGCTGCGCGCACTCTCCTGCTCATCGGCGAGGGCGGCGCTGAGCCGCTCGAGTCCGTCGCGCCGATGACGCTGCGCGGCGAGACGGAATGCGAGCGGCTCGAGCACCTGACGCACCTCGTCGAGGTCGGCGAGATCCGTGGCGGTGAACTCCCGGACTATCGCCCACGTGCGCGGCCGCAGCTCGACCAGGCCCTCGGACTCGAGCACCTTCAGAGCGTCGCGGACGGGCACACGGCTGACGCCGAACTCGGCGGCGAGATCCCGCTCGATCAGCTTGCTGCCCGGGGCGCGTGATCCGACCACGATCGCGTCGCGCAGCCACGTCGCGACCCTGGTCGACTCGAGCACGCGTTCTTCTGCTCTGCTCACGCTCTCATCCTCCCACGCTGCGGACCGCACGCGATCAACCTCTTCGCGTGTGCGATCAGGCCTTCTTGCCCGCGGGCGTCTTCTCGACCCAGCGGATGCCCTCCTCGAGGGTCGGCACGATCTCGGTGCCGATCCGGCGCGCGAGCAGGTCGTCGAGGCGGTCGAGCGGACCGATCAGCGTGCGGCCGCCGGCACGCGCCACGCGGATCGCGGCGTCGATCTTCGGCTGCATCGAGCCCTCGGCGAATCGCATCGAGGCGACGGCGTCGGCGGATGCGGTGTGGATGTCGCGCTGCTCGGGGGTGCCCCAGTTCTCGCTGACGTAGTCGCCGTCGGTGAGCAGGATCAGGGTGTCGGCCTCGATGTCGGCGGCCAGCGCCGCAGAAGCGAGGTCCTTGTCGACCACGGCCTGCACGCCGATGTGGCGGCCCTTCGCGTCGATGCGGACGGGCACACCGCCGCCTCCGACGCAGACCGCGAGGCTGCCTGCCTCGAGCAGGCGGCGGATCAGCGGCGCCTGGACGATCGAGAGCGGGTTCGGCGAGGGCACGACGCGGCGGAACGCGTTGCCGTCCTTCGCGATGGTCCAGCGGTACTCGGCGGCCGCCTCAGCGGCGTCGTGCGCGGAATACTGCGGGCCGATGAGCTTGGTGGGGCGGTCGAAGGCGGGGTCCGACTCGTCGACGACGGTCGTGGTGATGATGCCGGCGACCTCGCGCTTGCCCTCGAGTGCGTTCGAGAGCTCCTGCTGGACGACGTAGCCGATCATGCCCTGCGTCTCGGCGCCGAGGATGTCGAGCGGGTAGGCGGCGACGTCCTGGTAGGCGAGGTTCTGCAGGGCGAGCAGGCCGACCTGCGGGCCGTTGCCATGGGTGATGACCACTTCGTTGTCACGGGCGAGGTTGGCCAGCGACTCGCACGTCGACCGGACGTTCGAGCGCAGGAATTCGGCGGTCATGGGCTCGCCGCGCCGGGCGAGCGCGTTACCTCCGAGAGCGACTACGACGCGCATGTGGGTTCTCCCTTTTTTCACGGTGGATGAAGTCGGCGTGGTATGCCAGACTTACAAATGGTATCCCATTAGCCGTAATGGTATACCGTAGAAAATACACAGCCGAGCACGCGAACCACGTGCACAAGGCTCAGGAGAGAAGACGATGACCCCCGTCGCAGCCCTCACCGCCCTCAACGCGGTGTCATGGGATGCAGCGCTTGAGGAGACGCTCTCAGGCGCTGCAGTCCGTCATCCGGCGACCGCCGTGGCCGGTTCCGTGCATTCCGTGCACCGGCGCGCCGCGAACGTGCTGCTGGGCGGACTGCTCGTGGCCGTGATCAGCGCGGAGTTCGACGACGCACCGTGGACCATCCGCCTCTCCCCCGCCGACTGGGCACGACTCACCCTGCATGAGGGCGCACGCGCGACGGCCGGCGCCGACGGCATCCGCATCCGCACCGCAGACGGCGAGGTGCTGATCCGCTGGGCCGGGGGAACCCCCTGGGTGCCGGCATCCGCAGACCTCTCCGCACTGGGTTCGGCCGAGCTGCTCCTGGCCCGGGAGGCGCTCGGCGCGGCCGCCGCAGCACCGGCGCCGCAGACCCCGTTCGGCCGCGCCAGCGCCGCCCTCCTCGACGCGGGCGTCGACGGACTGCGCGCAGCCGCCGGCGCGGCGCTGCGCGGTGCGCTCGACGAGGATGCCATCGAAGCCGCCGTGGGCAGGCTGATGGGCCTGGGTGAGGGGCTCACCCCATCCGGCGACGACATCCTCACCGGATTCGGATTCCTCGCCGCCCAGCCCGGGATGCGGCTGAACCGCATGCTGCCCGCGCTGACCGCCGGCGTCGCCGCCCACGAATCGCGCACGACCCTGCTGAGCGCCACGACCATCCGCGCCGCCCTGAGTGCGCGCGGGCGGCACAGCATGCACGACCTCGTCGCCGCCCTGCAGGCTCGCGACCCGCATGCGCTGGAGGATGCCGCCGCGCGCATCCTCGCCATCGGCCACAGCTCGGGAGCCGACCTGCTCACCGGCATCCGTCTCGCTCTCGAGATCGAAGCCGGTGCGCACGAGACCTCATCCGACCCGGAGCGGGGCGACGGCGCCGATCCACATGCATCCACGAAAGAAGGAGATCACCCGATGACAGACAACAGCGCAGACCAGCGCTACCTGGAGGCCGCATCCGCCGGCGACCTGGACGGCGTGCGCGCCGCCCTCGCCGACGGGGCCGACAAGAACGCGCTCGACCGCGAGGAGGCGACCGCGATCCTGCGCGCCGCACGCGGCGGGCACCTCGATGTCGTCCGCGCGCTGATCGCCGAGGGCGTCGACATCGACGCCCAGGACCAGACCTGCTTCAACCCGTTCATCCACGGCTGCATCTTCAACGACATCGAGCTCGTGAAGGTCATGGTCGAGGCCGGCGCGGATCTGAAGCGCCTCACCCGGTTCGGCGGGAACGGCCTGACGCCGGCCGCCGAGAAGGGGCACCTCGAGATCGTGCGCTACCTCCTCGAGAACACGAACATCAACGTCAACCTCACCAACACGCTCGGCTGGACCGCGCTGATCGAGACGATCATCCTCGGTGACGGCGGTCCGATCCGCCAGCAGACCGTCGAGCTGCTCCTCGCCCACGGCGCCAAGCCCGGCATGACCGACGAATGGGGCGTGCCCCCGATCGAACTCGCGCGCAAGCGCGGCTTCGACGAGATCGTCGCCATCCTCGAGCGCCACCAGGCCTGACCCCACCCGGAAGGA
This sequence comes from Microbacterium sp. YJN-G, assembly GCF_015040615.1. Taxonomy (NCBI): domain Bacteria; kingdom Bacillati; phylum Actinomycetota; class Actinomycetes; order Micrococcales; family Microbacteriaceae; genus Microbacterium; species Microbacterium sp. YJN-G. The sequence goes on along the minus strand of NZ_CP060402.1, from coordinate 1,184,446 downwards.
ACACGATGACCAGGCACATCGAAATCAGGAAGAACACCTACATCGATTCGGTCTCGCTCATGTCGATGAGCACCAAGGCGAACGCCGTCGACGGCGTCACGCAGGCGCTGCTCGGCATGGCGACCCCGATGAACAAGGAGGTGCTGCTCAACGTCGGCGTGGAGGACCCCGCCATCGACGCGGCCAAGCCCAGCGACCTCATGATCGTCATCGACGCCAGCGCTGACACCATCGAGGCCGCAGTGCAGGCCGTCGACGACATCCTCGCCCGCAAGAGCAAGAGCGCAGGCGGCGCCGCCGAGGTGCGCTACCGCACGCTCGACGGCGCGTTCGCCGAGGCACCCGACAGCAACCTCGTGCTCATCTCGGTCAACGGCGCCTTCGCCGCCCGCGAGGCGCGCAAGGCACTGAACGCCGGCAAGAACGTCATGATCTTCTCCGACAACGTGTCGGTCGAGGACGAGCTGTCGCTGAAGAACCTCGCGCACGAGAACGGCCTGCTGGTGATGGGACCCGACTGCGGCACCGCGATCATCAACGGCGTCGGTCTCGCCTTCGCCAACGCGGTGCGCCGCGGCAGCATCGGCATCGTCGGGGCCTCGGGCACCGGCAGCCAGGAGCTCTCGGTGCGCATCCATGACTTCGGCGGCGGCGTCTCGCAGCTGCTGGGCACCGGCGGCCGCGACCTGTCCACCGAGATCGGCGGCATCTCGATGATCGACGGCATCAAGGCCCTCGACGCCGACCCCGAGACCAAGGTCATCGCGCTCATCTCCAAGCCCCCGGCCGAAGAGGTCGCCGAGAAGGTGCTCGCCGTCGCCGGCGCAGCATCCAAGCCGGTGTTCGTCACTTTCCTCGGCTCGGACCGCACCGAGTCGGGCTACGACAACGTGACGATGGTCACCGAGGGCACCAAGCCGCTCGCCATCGCCGCCGTGGTGGCGTCCGGCATCGACGAGTCGACCCTCGACAAGCACCCGCTGAACCTGCCGCTGATCGAAGAGGTGCGCGCCAAGCTCGCTCCCGAGCAGAAGTACGTCCGCGGTCTGTTCTGCGGCGGCACGCTGTGCGACGAGTCGATGTTCGCGGCTCTCGCCAAGTACGACAACGTGTACTCCAACATCCAGAAGGACCCGGCCTACCGGATCGGCGCGATGGATGACTCGAAGGAGCACACCTTCCTCGACATGGGCGACGACGACTTCACCAACGGCCGTCCGCACCCCATGATCGACCCGTCGCTGCGTCTGCAGCGCATCGTCCAGGAGGCGGACGACCCGGAGGTCGGCGTCATCGCGATGGACTTCGTGCTCGGCTTCGGCTCGCACGAGGACCCCGTGGGCGTGACCATCCCGGCGATCACCGAGGCCAAGGCGAAGGCCGCCGCACGCGGCCAGCACCTCGAGATCCTCGGCTACGTCCTCGGCACCGACCTGGACACCCCGGCGATCGCCGACCAGGTGGCCAAGCTCGAGGCCGCCGGCGTGACCATCGCCTCCTCCTCCACCAACCTCGGCCTGCTGGCCCGTGAATTCGTCGCGAAGGGTGACAACTGATGAGTGTCAACGATCTGTTCTCCACCGAGCTGAAGCCGGTGAACCTCGGTCTCGACATGTTCGCCGATGACCTGAAGGCCCAGGGCGTCGCGCCCGTGCTGATGGACTGGACCCCGCCGGGCGGCGGGGACCCCGAGGTCATCGCCGCGCTCAGCCGCCTCGAGGACCCGGCGGTCGCCGAGAAGATCGACGCCGCCAACCAGGTCGCGCTGGAGCGCATCCTCGGCTCGCAGCCGTTCCTGGAGGGCTTCGGCCAGGCGCTGGACACGGTGCCTGGCATGACGAAGAAGACGATCCTGCACGCCGGTCCCCCGATCGAGTTCACCCGGATGTCGGGCCCCATGAAGGGCGCCGTCACCGGTGCGCTGGTGTTCGAGGGTCTCGCGAAGGACGTCGACGAGGCGTTCGAGCTCGCCGCCTCCGGCGAGATCACCTTCGCCCCCTGCCACGAGCACCAGTCGGTCGGCTCGATGGCAGGCGTCACCAGTGCGAGCATGTGGGTGCACAAGGTCACCAACCGCGCGTACGGCAACACCGCGTACACGAACCTGTCGGAGCAGCTGTCGAAGATCCTGCGCTTCGGTGCGAACGACCAGTCGGTCATCGACCGCCTGAACTGGATGCGCGACGTGTTCGGTCCCGTCCTCGCCGGCGCCATGGCGCTGAACGAGGAGGGTCTCGACCTGCGTCTGCTGCTCTCGCAAGCCCTGCACATGGGTGACGAGGCGCACAACCGCAACGTCGCAGGCACCACCCTGCTGATCCAGGCGCTGGCCCCGTACATCCTCGAGACGGACTTCACCACCAAGGAGAAGCGCGAGGTCTTCGACTTCGTCGCGTCCTCGGACTACTTCTCCGGGCCGACCTGGATGGTCGCGGCGAAGGCGTCGATGGATGCTGCGAACGGCATCGAGAACTCCACCGTCGTCACGACGATGGCACGCAACGGCGTCGACTTCGGCATCCGCGTCTCCGGCACCGGCGGTCAGTGGTTCACCGGCCCCGCACAGGAGGTCATCGGGCCGATGTTCGCCGGGTACACCCCGGCCGACTCGGGCCTGGACATGGGCGACTCGGCCATCACCGAGACGTTCGGCATCGGCGGCTTCGCCATGGCGGCCGCACCCGCGATCGTCGCCCTGGTCGGCGGCACCGTGGACGAGGCCATGGGCTACTCGCGCACGATGAACGCCATCACCACCGGCAACAACCCGAACATCACGATCCCGGCGCTCGACTTCATGGGCGTGCCCAGCGGCATCGACGTGCGCAAGGTCATGGAGACCGGCATCCTGCCGATCATCAACACCGCGATCGCGCACAAGGATCCCGGTATCGGCATGATCGGCGCCGGCATCACGCACCCGCCGGTCGAGGCCTTCCAGAAGGCGCTGCGCGCCCTTGCAGACACGGTCAAGCCGTGACCGCCGTCGCGCCCGTCGGCACGGGCACCGAGCTGAAGTGGTGGAAGAAGGGTGATATCGCGGCGTTCTTCGCGCTGTTCACCAACAACCTGACCAACATCATCACCTTCACGGCGCTGCTCACCATGGCAGGGCTCCCGGTGGGGATGGTCGTCGGGCGGATCGCACCGGCGTTCGGCCTGGCGATCCTGATCACCTCATCGATGTACGTCTGGTTCGCCAGGCGCCTCGCGGCGAAGGAGGGCCGCGGCGACGTCGTGGCCCTGCCCTCCGGGCCCAGCGCCCCGTCGATCTTCACCGTGACGTTCCTGGTGATCCTGCCGGTGTACTCCACCACGCAGGATGCCGAGCTCGCGGTCGGCATCGGCCTGGTCTGGGGCTTCCTGGAGGGACTGATCCTGTTCGTCGGATCGTTCTTCGGCGACCTGCTGCGCCGCGCCGTGCCGCGCTCCGTGCTACTGGCATGTCTGGCGGGTCTGGGCCTGCTGCTGCTGGCGATGAACCCGATGCTGCAGACCTTCCAGTTCCCCGTGGTCGCGTTCGTCGTGCTGGCGATCGTGTTCATGAACTGGTTCGGCCGCTCGCCGTTCCTGGGCAAGGTGCCCACCGGCCTGCTGCTGCTGATCGTCGGTACCGCCGCCGCGTGGGCCTTCGGCCTGCAGACGCCCGAGGCCGTGCAGTCGGCTCTCGCGCACGCCGGCTGGCACCCGCCGCAGGTGTCCATCGGCAACTTCTTCGAGGGTCTGCAGCACGCCGGTCCGTTCCTCGCCTCGGCCGTGCCGCTGGCGCTGGCGAACTACGTGTTCGACCTCGAGAACATCGAGGCCGCTGAGGCCGCAGGCGACCACTACCAGGCTCGCCCGGTCATGCTGGTCAACGGTGGTGCGACGATGATCGGTGCCCTGATGGGCAACCCGTACCCTGTCACCGTGTACATCGGCCACACCGCGTACAAGGAGATGGGCGCCGGCATCGGCTACACGATGCTCAACGGCATCACGATGTTCGCCGTCGGCCTGTTCGGCATGAGCGCGCTGCTGCTGTCGGTCGTCCCGATGGCCGCGATCGCGCCGATCCTGATCTACATCGGCATCGTCACCGCCGCGCAGTCGGTGCGTGAGACGCCGAAGGTGGAGCTGCCGGTGATCTTCATCGCGCTGTTCCCATGGATCGCGAACTGGGCCAACAGCCTCGTCAGCAACACGCTGAAGGCGGCCGGCACCAACGTCGGCGAGGTGGGAGCAGAGGCCCTGAACGGGGCTGGCACCTACTTCGCGGGTATCTCCACGCTCGGCAACGGCGCACCGCTGTCGTCGCTGCTGTGGGGCATGATCGCGATCTTCGCGATCCGGAACAAGCCGATGCTCGGTGTGATCGTCAGCATCCTCGCCGGTCTGCTGTCGCTGTTCGGCATCATCCACGCCCCGGTGCCGAGCCTCCCGGCGGAGTTCACCCTGGCCGACACCCACGTGATGTTCCTGGTCGCGTACGGGATGGTGGCCATGCTGTTCCTGGCGAAGTGGATCCAGGATCGCGTCCTGAAGGAGTCGGTGACGTTCACCGACAACGACGAGATCACTCTGAGCCACGCCGTCACCCCCTCCCTGATCCAGTCCTCCAAGGGCTGAATCACCCCGGCGGGTCCGGGAGAGCACCGCTCCCGGACCCGCCACAACACCGAACACCGGTGCAGAGAGAAACGGATGACCATGTCCGCACCCGCAATCGACCCGCAGCTGGTCGACCCCGGCGCCGAGCGCATCGCCGAGTATTCGGCGCGCGGTTATGCCGATGATGTGCTGCCGATCCGTCCCAAGGATCGCACCTGGAAGACCCCGCAGTTCATCACCGTGTGGATGGGGCCGATCCACAACATCCTGTCCTACTTCACCGTCATGACCTTCTTCGCGCTGGGCCTGAACGCCTGGCAGGTGGTCGGCGCCATCATGACCGCCGCGGTGATCGTCTCGATCGGCTACATCCTCAACGGACAGGCCGCCGCCAAGTACGGCGTGCCGTTCGCGATGCAGCTGCGAGAGGCCTTCGGCCACAAGGGCGCGCTGGTGCCCACCTGGGTGCGCGGCATCATCGCCGGCTTCATGTTCTTCGGCATCACGAGCGTCTCGTCGGCACAGGCCTTCGACGTCGTCTTCGAGACCATCTGGCCCGGATACATGAACATCGGGGGCGGCGCCGACATCCTCGGCCTGCCGATCCCGACCGCCATCTCGTACCTGATCACCTGGGTGATCACCGTCGGCCTGTTCCTGGGCGGCCAGGCGTTCCTCGGCAAGTTCAGCAACTGGGCGAACCCGGCGGTCTACATCCTCGTCGTGATCGCCGTGGTGCTGGCCGTGGTCAACGCGGGCGGTCTCGGAGAGGTGTTCTCCACCCGTGTGGTCGACTCCCCCGTCACCCCGCTGATCTTCATCACCTGCGTGTCGATCCTGGTGTCGAACTGGGCGGGACCCATCGTCAACACCGGCGACTACACCCGCAACGCCACCTCGATGAAGGCCCCTGCCATCGGGTTCCCCATCGGCGTGATCGGCTCGTACATCCTGTTCGCGCTGGTCACGGTCTCGTTCGTGGCCGCCCTGCAGGTCGTCTCGGGCGGCGACTTCGACATCAACCGTCCCGGCGTCTTCATCCAGGCCATCAACGAGGGCGTCGGCAACCCGTTCGTCGTCGTGCTCCTGATCCTGGCGATGAACGTCGGCGCTGTCGCCTTCGTCGTCTTCGGCAACATGCTGCCGGCCGGTCTGCAGCTGACCGCTCAGCTGCCGAAGCTGTTCACGCTCAAGCGCGGTGCGATCCTCGCCGCCGTCATCGGCACGCTGATCCTGCCGTGGCAGTTCGTCGAGAACACCGACGCGCTGTTCCTGTTCTACTCGCTCATCGGCTCGATGTTCGGCCCGATCGTCGGCATCATGCTCGCCTCGTACTTCGTGGAGCGCAAGAAGACCCTCGACGTCGACGGCATCTACGCCGACTACAAGGGCGGTCAGAAGGGATCGCTGCCGGCGTACAACTGGCGCGCCCTGGGCGTACTGATCGCGAGCTTCGTGATCACCATGATCGGCCGCGTGCCCGGAGTCTCGAGCGTCGAGTTCCTGGCGCAGGTGAACAACCTGGCGTTCTTCTCGGGCCTGATCGTGGGCTTCGTCGGCTACGCCATCCTGACGCTGTCCGCATCCAAGAGCAGCAACTGACCGGCATCCGCCGCAACCACAGAAGGAGAGAGCAATGACTGACACCACCCCCTCCGCCGAAGTGCTCGACTCGTACTTCGGCCCGGCGGTCGAGGTGACCATCGACGGGATGCGCGCCGGCACCGGTGGCCCGTTCGGCGCGACCCTCGTCAACGCCGACGGCGAGATCGTCGTGGCGATCGGCAACACCGTCATCAAGGACACCGACATCTCGGGCCACGCCGAGATGGTCGCCGTCCGCGAGGCCTGCCGCAAGCTCGACACGCTCGACCTGTCGGGTCACATCATGTACGCGACCTGCGAGCCGTGCCCGATGTGCGTCGGAGTGATGATGTGGGCGGGCATCACCACCTGCTACTACGCCTCGACCCGCGACGACGCCGCCGACAACGGCTTCAGCGACATGCACCTGCGCCGCTACCTGGACGGCAGCGACACCTCCACGCTCGACATGATCCACCTGGACGAGGGCCGTGAGGACTGCGCGTCGATCTGGACCGAGTTCCAGAAGCTGAACGGCTGACACCCGCAGCACGAAGAAGGCCGGTCCCCTGCGGGGCCGGCCTTCTTCGTGATCAAGCCTACTTGCGCTTCTTGCTCTGCGCGCGGCGCTGCTCGCGGTTGCCGGCGGGCGCCTCCTCAGCATCCGTCCGCTGGCCGAACGAGCCGCGGGCCGGCTCCTCGCCGCCCTGGCCGGCCTTGCGCAGGCGGGCGGTGGCCGCCTGCTGCACCTGACCGCGCTCGTTGCGCACCTCGACGTCGCCGGAGTCGTTCGGCGCGGAGTACTCGAGCTTCTGCTCGGGCTGCGCATCGACGAGACCCTTCGCCTCGACCTCGGTCTGGTCGGCACCGGCACGGCGCACCTCGACCTCGAGGTTGTAGAGGTAGCCGACGGACTCCTCCTTGATCTGGCCCATCATCGACTGGAACATCGCGTAGCCCTCGCGCTGGTACTCGATCAGCGGGTCGCGCTGCGCCATCGCGCGCAGGCCGATGCCGTCCTTGAGGTAGTCCATCTCGTAGAGGTGGTCGCGCCAGCGACGGTCGAGCACCTGCAGCACCACCCGGCGCTCGAGCTCGCGGGTCGCGGCCTCACCGAGCGACTCCTCGCGCTTCTCGTACGCGATCAGAGCATCCGAGAGCAGTTCGCGCTTGAGGCTCTCGGCGTTGATGCCGCCCTTGCGGCCCGCCGCCTCGGCGACGACCTCGTCGATGGTGACGTTCATCGGGTACAGGGTCTTCAGCTCGGTCCACAGCGAGTCGAAGTCCCAGCTCTCGGTGTGGCCCTCGGCGGTGTGGTCGTCGACGATCCCGCTGATCGCATCCTCGATGAAGTGACGCACCCGGTCGGCGATGTCGTCGCCGTGCAGGATGTGACGGCGGTCGGTGTAGATCGCCTCGCGCTGCCTGTTGAGCACGTCGTCGTACTTGAGCACGTTCTTGCGCATCTCGGCGTTGCGCGCCTCGACCTGCGACTGGGCGCTGCGGATGGCGCGGCTGACCAGCCCCGACTCGATCGGCACGTCGTCGGGGAAGTTCGTGCGCGCGAGGATCGCCTCGGCCGCACCCGACTGGAACAGGCGCATCAGGTCGTCGGTGAGGCTCAGGTAGAAGCGGCTCTCACCCGGGTCTCCCTGACGGCCCGAACGACCGCGCAGCTGGTTGTCGATGCGTCGCGACTCGTGGCGCTCGGTGCCCAGCACGTACAGGCCGCCGGCCTCGGCGACCTTCTCGCCGTCCTCGGCGACCTTCGTCTTCATGGCCTCATAGGTCTCATCCCACGCGGCTTCGTACTCCTCCGGAGTCTCCTCCGGGTCAAGCCCCTTCGACTTGAGCTCCTGCACGGCGAGGAACTCGGCGTTGCCGCCGAGCATGATGTCGGTGCCTCGTCCGGCCATGTTCGTGGCCACGGTGACGGCGCCGAGCTTTCCGGCCAGCGCGACGATCTCGGCCTCGCGAGCGTGGTTCTTGGCGTTGAGGACCTCGTGCTTGATGCCCTTCTTCGCCAGCAGACGCGAGAGGTACTCGCTCTTCTCGACGCTCACCGTGCCCACCAGCACCGGCTGGCCACTTGCGTGACGCTCGGCGATGTCCTCGACCACCTGGGTGAACTTGGCCTGCTCGTTCTTGTACACGAGGTCGGGCTGATCCTTGCGGATCATCGGGCGGTTCGTCGGGATCGGCACCACGCCGAGGTTGTAGGTCGACATGAACTCGGCCGCCTCGGTCTCGGCGGTTCCGGTCATGCCTGCGAGCTTCTCGTAGAGGCGGAAGTAGTTCTGCAGGGTGACCGTCGCGAGGGTCTGGTTCTCGGCCTTGACCGGCACGCCCTCCTTGGCCTCGATGGCCTGGTGGATGCCCTCGTTGTAACGGCGTCCGACCAGGATGCGGCCGGTGTGCTCGTCGACGATCATGACCTCGTCGTTCATCACGACGTAGTCGGTGTCCTTCTTGAACAGGGCGATCGCCTTGATCGAGTTGTTCAGGAACGAGATCAGCGGGGTGTTCGCCGACTCGTAGAGGTTGTCGATGCCGAGGTAGTCCTCGACCTTCTCGATTCCGGGCTCCAGCACGCCCACCGTGCGCTTCTTCTCGTCGACCTCGTAGTCGACGCCGGGCTCGAGGGTGCGGGCGATCTTGGCGAACTCGGTGAACCAGCGGTTGGCCTCGCCGGAGGAGGGGCCGGAGATGATCAGCGGCGTGCGGGCCTCGTCGATGAGGATCGAGTCCACCTCGTCGACGATCGCGAAGAAATGCTCGCGCTGGACGAGGTCCTCGCGCCGCCACGCCATGTTGTCGCGCAGGTAGTCGAAGCCGAACTCGTTGTTCGTGCCGTAGGTGATGTCGGCGGCGTACTGCTCGCGGCGCACCTCGGGGGTCTGGCCCGAGACGATGGTGCCCGTGGTCATGCCCAGCGCCCGGTGCACGCGGCCCATCAGCTCGGACTGGTACGACGCGAGGAAGTCGTTGACCGTGATGATGTGCACGCCCTTGCCCGCGATGGCGTTCAGGTAGGACGGGAACGCCGCTACGAGGGTCTTGCCCTCACCGGTCTTCATCTCGGCGATGTTGCCGTTGTGCAGGGCCGCGCCGCCCATGATCTGCACGTCGTAGGCGCGCATGCCCAGCGTGCGGCGCGCGGCCTCGCGCACCGCGGCGAACGCCTCGGGCATCAGCTGGTCGAGGGTCTCGCCCTTCTCGTACCGAGCGCGCAGCTCGGCGGTCTCGCCCCGCAGCTCCTCATCGGTGAGCTTCTCGAAGTCGTCCTCCAGCGCGTTGACGGCCTTGACGACCTGCTTCAGCCTGCGAAGGATGCGTCCCTCGCCGGCGCGCAGCATCTTCTCGAGAGGATTCGCCACGGATGTCTCCCTTGGGTATACGTCCCGGCGCAAGGGTCTGCACCGGACATGCTTTGCCATGTTACCGGCGCGTGACCTGCGCACGCTGTGCCTGTGCTGGTTCGTGAACGCTGAGCGCGAACGGACACGCCGCGCCGGGCCTTGCGCACGGGCCGGATTTCCCGATATGCATATACCGCGAAACGCAATACCGGGAAACCGGATGGAGGAGTCACGATGTCCGTCCGCCAGAGCCTGCTCGCCATCCTCGACCAGGGGCCGTGCTACGGCTATCAGCTGCGCGCCGAGTTCGATCGCCGCACCGGATCGACCTGGCCGCTGAACGTCGGCCAGATCTACAACACCCTCGAGCGCCTGGAGCGCGATGGGCTGGTCGCCAAGGGCGACGTCGACGAGCAGGGGCACGTCTACTACGAGATCACCGATGCCGGCCGTCTCGAGGTGCGGGACTGGCTGGGCTCTCCCGCCGCCGGCGGATCGGGCACGCGGGACGAACTGGTGATCAAGCTGGCGATCGCCTCGACGCTTCCCGGCGTCGATGTCGCGCAGGTCATCCGCAGCCAGCGCCGCGCATCTCTCGCGCAGCTGGAGGAGCTCGGGGCGGTAGGGCTCTCCGACGCGGATGCCGCGGGCCCCGAGGAGCTCGCGCGATCGCTGATCGTCGACTCGATGATCGTCAACGTCGAGGCCCGGCTGCGCTGGCTCGATCTCGTCGAGCAGCGCTTGAGCCGCCGCCCGCACGCCGCATCCGCTCTGTCCCTGGCGACCGACCGCCCCAAGCGCGGCCGCCCCGCCAAGCTCCCCGCCCCATTCCCTTCCTGACTCCTTCCCGACTCCTTCCGCCGAAACCCCTCGTGATTGTCGAAACCCCACCTGAATGACGTCAATCACGAGGGGTATGGGCGCTCAGGAGGGGTTTCGGCGGTAGGTGTTCGCCGAAGGCGCATGCGATGCACAGCGCAGGCATCGCCTGACGACCGTAGGATCGAGAGCATGGCCGGTTTCTGGGGCAGACGTAGACGTGAAGAAGAGGCGCTGGCTGCGCAGGATGCGGATCTCGCGCGCCGCGCCGAGCAGGCGCTGGTGGCCGCCGACGAGCGCATCCGCACCACCGCGGATGAGCTGGTCTTCGCGCAGGCCGAGCTCGGCGAGTCGCTGACCTCGGATCTGCACGCGGCGCTCTCCGCCGTGCGCACCCACATGCGCGAGGCTTTCCAGCTGCACCAGCTCAACCACGACGAGATCCCCGACACCGTCGAAGAGCTGCGCACCCGCAACGCCCGCATCGTGCAGCTGTGCGAGTGGGCCGAGAACCTGCTCGACGAGAAGACCGGCGAGCTCGCCGAGACCGTCGCGAAGGTTCGCCGCGCCCCCGAGATCATCGCCCAGGTGCGACGGGATGCCGAGGCCCTCGGCATCCGCATCCCGCACGCCCGTGACACCGTGCAGCGCCTGTCGTCGCGCTATGCCGACAGCGCGATGCACCGCATCGCCGATTCGGCCGACGAAGCCGCGCAGCTCATCGCCTTCGCGACCCACGGCGCCGAGGTGTCGGAGCGTCGCCGCGCGGCGAAGCAGAACGAGGAGGCCAATCTCGCGCTCGAGACGGCGACCGAGGCCGTCCGCCGAGCCGCGGCCATCCTCGACGCGGTCGAGGACTTCGAGATCCAGGCCCTGCGCGCGGAATCGACGCTCGCCGACGTCGTCGCAGACTCCCGCGGTGACATCATGGCCGCTCGCACGGCTCCGCAGACACCTGAGGTCGTCGCCGGGGTCACCGCGCTGGAGAAGGCGCTGATGTCGCTGGCGCCTGCGGGTTCGCGCAACGATCCGTTCGCCGAGCTCACCGAGCTGCGCACGGCGAACAGCGCGCTGGATGCGGCGGTCGCGAAGGCTCGTCACCGCGCCGAGAACCCGCTGCCCTCGGTCGCGCAGGTGCAGCACGCACTCGACGACGCCGACCGTCAGCTGGGCGTCGCACGAGGGCTCATCGCCGGTCACCGCGGCTGGATCGGTGCCGATGCGCGCACCCGACTCGCCGAGGCCGAGCGCCTGCGCGTGGACGTGCCTGCGATGCTTCCGGCCGAGGACACCCGTGAGCTGGCACTGTCGTCGGCCCGCCGCGTGGCGCAGCTGGCCTCCGAGGCACTGCAGCTCGCCCAGCGCGACATCGACTCGTCCCGCCCGCAGCAGCAGGGCTGGGGCGGCGACAATGGCTGGGGCGGAAACGGCTGGAACGGCGGCGGGCGCCGCGGCGGAGGCGGCGACATCGTCAGCGGTGTGCTGGGCGGTCTCGTGATCGGCAGCATCCTGGACGGCATCTTCGACTGACCTGCTGCGGTGATCGCCCGCAGGCGGGGCCGTCCGCGGCCGCGGCGGTGCGTCCGGTTTGATCCGCCCGCGTGTCCCAGAAGATGCGAGTTGCGGCCGCGCACGCCCACCAGAAGTGAGACATCCCCCGGACGCGTGTCCCAGAAAATGCGAGTGGCTGCGACGTACACCCGCAGGAACTGGGACACGCACCGCGAGTGAGCACAGAAGAGGCGCCCTCCCGATCGGAAGGGCGCCCCTGCGGGTGAATCAGGACGCGAGCGCCTCAGCGGGGGGAGCCGCAGTCGTCAGCGAGATGACACCGTAGTCCCAGCCCTTGCGGCGGTAGACGACGCTCGGGTGGTCGGTGCGCGCATCGACGAACAGGAAGAAGTCGTGCCCGACCAGCTCCATCCGGTCGACGGCCTCCTCGATGGTCATCCACTCCGCGTCGAAGTTCTTCGTGCGGATGACGACCGGCGAGTACGCCTCCTCCTCTTCCTCCTGGACGGGGATGGCGCCGGTCGCGACGGCCTGCAGCACGTCGACGGATGCCGGCTGGACGTCGATGCCCTCGAGCGCGCCGCTGCCCTTCTCGAAGTGAGCGCCGCGGTTCTGGTTGCGCCCGTCGATCCGCTTCTCCTTCGCGCGGCGCAGCTGCTCCGCGAGCTTGTCGAGCGCCAGGTCGAGCGCGGTGAACTTGTCGGCGTCGACGGCCTCCGCGCGGATCACGGGCCCCTTGCCCAGGAGCGTCAGCTCCACCGTCTCGTCGGGAACCCGGCCGTTGCGGTACGCGCGGTGGGTGACCTTGGTCTCGAGTCGCAGTGCCCGAGGTGCGAGAGTCTGGATACGCGCCGTCTTCTCCTCGACGACCGCCCGGAACCGATCGGAGATGCTCACTCCGACACCGACGATGCTCGTTTCCATCACTGCCTCCTTGTCCCGGTCCACCCGGCCAAGGGCGGACCGTGGTCGCCTTGTGAACCCCTACGCTAGTCGCCGCGACCGAACATGTCACTATCCGTTCACCGTGATTTCCGCGTGTCGCGATGACGCGGCGTCGCGGCGAGGGCCACGCCGCACACCGGGCGGAATCCGGCCGCGCGCAGCGCACGTGCGGCCTCGTCCAGCGTCGCCCCTGTCGTCACCACGTCGTCGACGATCACGACCGGTGGCGCCTCCGCCCACCCCGAGGAGGCGCGCATGCTCCCGGCGACGTTCCGCGCCCGCCTCTCCCGGTCCAGGCCGCGCTGATCGCCGGTGCGCCGCGCCGGATGCAGGATCCGGCGCGCGTCGTAGCCCGCCTCGCGGATCAGCAGCTCGGGCACCCGGTAGCCGCGCCGGCGGAACGCGGCGCGGCTGGTCGGCACGGGCACGACCAGCGCGCCGGGCGGCATCCGCTCCCCGAGTACGGTCGCGAGTGCCGCCCCGAGCGGCCGGGTGAGCATCGTCGCGCCCTCCTCCTTCACCCGGCGGATGCTGCGCGCGGCGACGCCCTCGTACGTCAGCGCGGCATGCACCGCCAGTCCGCCCGGGGTGACGACCTCGACCGGGTCGGCCGCGAGCATCCCCCGGCAGGCGTCACAGAGCAGAGTGCCCGGCCAATCGCATCCGGGACAGCACGATGCCAGCACGAACGCCAGCGCCTCCCGCGCGACCGCAGTCGCCTGCTCCCATCTCATCCGCCGATCCTGGCGCACCGGCCGGCGGCCGCAGGCCGCCGGTCACGGCATCCGTGCACAACCCGGCGTCGGATGCGGGATGTGCAGGACGATCAGTACCCGGCGCGTGTGCCGAGTACGAGGACGTCCTCGACGGAGACCTGCCACGAGGTGCCGCGCTGCGCGTAGACCGACCCGTTCGAGGACAGCACCCGCAGCCCGGTGGTCGACCGCGCTCCGGCGATCGCGACCGCGCCGTCGGGAGCGGGCGATGAGGACGAAGGGCCACCGACGACGTGCGTGGTGACGGCAGGGTCGGGTGCGGCGGAGAGCACCGCGAGCGAATCGGCTCCCACCCAGGCGAGGCCCTGCGCGGGCCCGGTCAGTCGCGCCACCTCGTGAAGCTCGCCGAGCTCCACCGGCTCGGACTGCTCGCCGCGCAGCACCGATGCCACGACGAGGCGCCGCTGTCCGCCGACCGCGACGATCGCGGCGACACGCGCGCCGTCGGCCGCCACGCGCAGATGCGTGATGGACTCCGCGCTCGGCCAGGAGCCGGCCACGGGGAATCTCTCGACCTGCTCCGCCCAGGCCTCCAGGGCGGCGGGATCGCCGCGGGGGACGGTCCAGGTGTAGCCGAACGGATCCAGGGACGGCTCGATGAGACCGGGACGCTTGTCGAGCTCATCGGTGTTGCCCGCGCTCACGGCGTACACGCGTCCGTCGCGCAGCTGCACGGCGGCGAGCGCGGCGCTCAGCGACACGTCCACCGCCCGGATCGGCTCGACGAGCTTCTCGAGCTGGGCGGTGAGTCCGCCGACCGGCGCCACCGAGCCCCCGGATGCCGTGCCGAAGCCCTCTTCGGTGAGAATCAGCACTCCGGGGTCGGTGATCGCCTCCTCGACGGGAACCGTGCCGGCATCCAGGGGCGTGCCGTCGACGGTGAAGCGCACCTCGGTGACCCCCGCCCCCACCAGGCTCGACTCCAGCTGGGTGCGCATGCGCGCGAGCACGGTGGAGGATGCCGACAGGGCGGCCCGTGACAGTGCCACCGATGCCACCTGCGCGGAATCGACGAGCACGGCATCGCCCGAGAGCGAGACGTCGTCGGAGAAGGCGGAGCGTACCGCCGGCGCCAGCCAGGGACTGGGCTGGCCGGAGATCAGCGCACGGGCCACGGACGTGGCCATCGCGGTGCGCCGAGGGAACCAGCGCACATCGGGGACGAGGTGGGTCCAGCTCTGGTCGAAGTACTTCAGCGAGTACTTCTGGTACACCTGGCCGAAGGTGTCGGCATCGAGGAAGATGCCGTCCGGAGCCTCGGAGATGCGCCACTCGCCGTCCTCGCGCCGTTCGAGCCGGTAGGCCGCGGTGCCCGCGCCGGATGCCGCACTGTACGCGCCCTCCTTGTCGACGCTGGCGATCTGCTCCACCTGCACCCGCACCTCTGCGGTGTCAGCCGTCTCGTCGTCGGCGGGGGGCGTGGCCTCGAAGTCGCGGAACACGGCCGAGGAGTCGATGGTCACGCTCGCGTCGGGCTTCCAGCTCTGGCGCAGGTCGTCGGTGAGGAACTCCTTCGCGATCTCCCATTCGTTGGCGGGCGTCATCGCGGCGTCGAGGAAGCCGGCGACCAGGCGGGCGGGACTCGCACCCGGCTCGGGCCCGCGGGCGATCGGGGTGAACGAGGGCAGCTCGTTCTCCTCGCCGACGGCGAGCCCGGCGTTCGGTGTGCCCGTCGTGGGCAGGCCGGCGCAGCCGGCCAGCAGCACGACCATCGCCGCGGCGAGGCCGGCGAGGCGGATGCGATGACGTGATCTCATGCGTCCTCCCCGCCGTCGGATGCTCTGACCTCGGAAGCTCTGTGCAGCGCGATGGGCTGCGTGACGCTGCCGAGGTCGGTGAGCGTCTCCTGCGGCTCCAGCGGCACCGGGCCCTGACCGTCGACATCGCGGCCGTCCCGCGGGATCGTGAGCACGAAGTTCGTGCCCGCACCCGGCTCTGACCAGACCTGCAGCGTGCCGCCGTGCAGTTTCGCGTCGCCCAGGGCGATGGACAGCCCGAGGCCCGTCCCGCCGATGGTGCGCTTGCGCGAAGGGTCCGCGCGCCAGAACCTGTCGAACACGTGCTCGGCATCCTCGGGACGCATGCCGAGGCCGAAGTCGCGCACGCCCACGGCGACGGCGTACTGGTTGCTGTCGACGGTGACGACGATGGGCTGTCCCTCGCCGTGCTCGATGGCGTTGCCGATCAGGTTGCGCAGCACGCGCCGCACGCGGCGCGGGTCGAGATCGACCGGCGAGTAGCCGCCCGGGGCGACCAGCCGCAGCTCGGTGTCGTGGGTGACGGCGAGCGGGCGCAGCTGATCGACGACCTCTTCGGCCAGCTGCGCGAGGCTCGTCGCCTCGACCTCGAGCTGCACCGAGCCGGCGTCGTAGCGGCTGATCTCGAGCAGATCCGCCAGCAGGGTCTCGAAGCGCTGCACCTGGGTGTGCAGCAGCTCGACCGTGCGGGCGGTGGTGGGGTCGAAGTCATCCTTCTGGTCGTTGATCATCTCGGCCGCCAGCCGGATGGTCGTCAGCGGCGTCCGCAGCTCGTGGGACACATCGGAGACGAACCGCTGCTGCACGAGCGAGAGCTCGGCGAGCTCCTTGATCTGACGTTCGATGGAGTCGGCCATGGCGTTGAACGATGTGCCGAGGCTGGCCAGCTCGTCTTCGCCGTGCACGGGCAGACGCACCCCGAGTTCACCGGATGCGAGGCGCGCGCTCGTCTCGGCAGCCTCGATGATGGGCGCGGAGACCGATCTGAGCACGAGCCAGGAGATCCCGGCGATCAGGGCGACCAGCGAGAGACCGGCGATCCACAGCGTGCGCTGCACGAACAGCAGCGTCTCATCGGCATCCGCGAGGTCGTAGGCGATGTACACGTCGTACGTGCCGACCTCGGGGATAGTCAGCAGCTGCCCGACGACGATGCCCGCGGTGACCGAGCCGTCGTCGTGCGGCAGGACGACCGACTGCCAGGCCTGCCGTCCCGGCACCTGCACGACCCGGGTGCGCAGTTCGGTGCTCAGCTGCGCCGCGGTCAGCCGGCTGCCGAACCCCGGCGGCGTGTATCCGTCGCCGTCGCCCTCGTTCGCGGCGAGCGAGCCGGCGATCCGGTCGGACGAGGCCACCCGGCCGAGCTCGCTCTGCGCCTCGCGCCACAGGCTCGACAGCTTCGCACGGTCATCGCCGGCCTGCCCGGCGTCGAGCACCTTCTGCGCCTGCGCGACGGCGGCGCGGGCGTTGAGCAGCGCCTCGTCCTTGCGCGCCTCGAACAGGTCGTTGCGGATGACGAGCCCCATGATGACGCAGGTGATGAGGATGGCGAGCGAGGTGAACGCCAGCGTGATGGCCGTGGCGCGGAAGCGCATGGATCGCCGCCAGTCGGCGACCACGGCGTCCGGCCAGCTGCGCGGCGATCGCCAGAATCCCGCGTGCACGCGGGTCGCGGTTGTCGCGATCACCGGATCCCCTAGCTGACGCTCCCTGCGCGGTACCCGACCCCGCGCACCGTCATGACGATCCGGGGGTTGTCCGGGTCGAGCTCGACCTTGGCGCGCAGTCGCTGCACGTGCACGTTCACGAGCCGGGTGTCGGCCTTGTAGTGGTAGCCCCAGACCTGCTCGAGCAGCATCTCGCGAGAGAACACCTGCTGCGGCTTGGACGCCAGCGCGACCAGCAGCTGGAACTCCAGCGGGGTCAGGGCGATGGGCGCGGTGCCGCGGCGCACCTCGTGCGCGTCGACGTCGATGGTCAGATCGCCCACGCGCAGCACCTCGGCGGTGGCCTGCGGTGCGGGCCGGAGCCGGGTGCGGATGCGCGCCACGAGCTCCTTCGGGTTGAACGGCTTGACCATGTAGTCGTCGGCGCCGACCTCGAGTCCGCGCACGACATCGGCGGTGTCGCTGCGTGCGGTCAGCATGATGACGGGAACGCCGGATTCCGCGCGGATGCGCGTGCAGATCTCGATGCCGTCCATGCCGGGCAGCATGAGGTCGAGCAGCACGAGGTCGGGCCGGGACGAGCGCCATTCGTCGACGGCCTGTGCCCCGTCGGCGCAGAACAGCACGTCGAATCCCTCGGTGCGCAGCACGATGCCGATCATCTCGGCCAGAGCCGTGTCGTCGTCGACCACGAGGATTCGAGAGGTCATCTTCTGCCCAGCCTCATCTTTCTCTTCGAAGCGGTCGGCGGGATCCCCGCGCGACCGCGACTCGGATCAGCCTACTTGAGAATGTGGCTGTCATCCCGGATGCCGCCGCGTGCCGACGGACTCGCCACCCGGTGTGCCACGATAAGAGGGCACATGGGGAGGGAGTGCGGAATGACCGGACAGACCTGGACGCCCGCGCCGAGGAAGGGTGCGATCCCGCTGCATCCGATGCAGTTCGGGATGATCCTCGGGCGCGCGTTCGCGGGCCTGCGACACAACCCGAAGGTGCTCTTCGGGTTCGCCGTGGTCGTGCAGTTCGTCGTCGGGATCATCACCGCCGGCGTCATGCTGCTCGTCGGCTGGTTCGTCGCGCTGCGCATCGCCTCGGTCCCGCCGTCCTCGCCCGACTTCGGCGCGATCGTCGCCGGCTCGATCGCGCTCGGCGGCCTCGCCGCCATCGTCATGGCGCTGGTCACCGTCGCGCTGACGGCAGTGGTGCAGGGCCTGGTCGCCGCCGACGTCTCGTACGCCGCCCTGTCACGCAAGGCGTCACTGCGGATGCTGTGGAGCCGGGTCAAGCCCGCCTTCTGGCGGCTGTTCTCCTACACGCTGCTGCAGGCGCTGGCGGCTCTGCTGTGGACGGCGATCGTGTTCGGGATCGTCTTCGGCGTCCTCGCACTCGGCGGGTTCGACAGCACCGGATCCATCGTGCTGTCGGTCATCATCGGCCTGGTGCTCCTGCTCGGCAGCATCCCGCTGTTCCTGTGGCTGACCACCAAGCTGCTCGTGGTTCCGTCGGTGCTCGTGCTCGAGCACGCGACGCTGGGCGCCGCACTGGTGCGCTCGTGGCGCCTGATCCGCGGACGGTTCTGGCCGGCGCTGGGAATCATGGTCCTGATCAACCTGATCATGGGGCTCGCCATGCAGGTGGTCGCCTTCCCCGTCACGATCGTCTCGACGATGATCACGGGCATCGTGGCGCCCACCGGCGCCGAGGGCCCGAGCGAGGTCATCGCCATCATCGCCGCGAACGTGGTGCCGCAGGTGCTGCTGCTGGCGGTGCAGGCCATCGCCATCGTCGTGCAGGGCACCGGTGCAACTCTGATCTATCTCGACAGCCGGATGCGTTACGAGGCGCTGGACCAGACGCTCATCCGCCACGTCGAGCTCGCCTCGCACGGCACGCCGGACGAGCAGCTCGGCGATCCGTACGCCGTCGACCCGGCCCGGGCGGTGTCCAAGACTCCGCGGCCGACCACACATCCCGGATACGCGCCCGGATATGCCCCCGCCGGCTATCCGCCGGCGCAGCACCCGGCAGGTCAGTACCCCGGAGCGCAATACCCGGCGGCACAGTACCCGCCGGCCCAGTACCCACCGGCACCGTATCCACCCGCTCAGCACCCGCCGGCCCAGTATCCGGCAGGTCAGTACCCGCCCGCCCCGCAGAATCCGCAGCCTGCCGCTCCCCCCTCCGCCGCGCCCTCCAGCGCGCCGGGAGCCGCGGATTCGTGGACGGCACCCGGCTCGAACGCATGACGCTCCTCGCCCTCACCGACGTCTTCATCCCTGATGGCGACGATGCCAGACGCCGGGCGGAGGAGGAGCTGGCCGAGCGCGAGTACCAGGCGGCGAAGCCGACCTGGTTCGATGAGTTCGCCGCCGGCGTCTGGAACTGGTTCACGTCGCTGTTCACGACGGACGGCGCGGGCGGCGCCGCGCCGGTCGCCCTCGTCGCGATCGTGATCGTGGTGATCGCAGCCCTCGTCGTCGCGCTGCTCGTGTGGGGCCGCCCTCGGGCGTCGCGCTCGACGCGCGGTCACTCCGATCTGCTCGGCGAACGCGACGATCGCACGGCCGCACAGCTGCGCACGGATGCCGAACGGCGGGCACGCGAGCAGGACTGGGACGGCGCTGTCGTGCTGAGGTTCCGCGCACTGGCACGGGGACTGATCGAACGGGATCTCATCGACCCGGCACCCGGCGCCACCGCGCAGGGCATCGTGCGTGAGGCGATCACGTCGTTGCCGGGGCTGGACGACAGGCTGCACCGCGCGGCCACGGCCTTCGACGCCGTCCGTTACCTGCGAGAGCCCGCCGATGAGGCGCGCTACCGAGCGCTGGCCGCGACCGACGATGCCGTCCGGCACACCACCCCCCTGCACCAGTCCGCTGAGGTCCACCAGTCCGCTGAGGCGGTGCCGGCATGACCGTCGTCGACGCGCCGCAGGCACTGTCCGCCACAACGGAAGAGGTGTCGGCGCCGACGTCCACGGCCGCGCCGCGACCGCACGGCCGCGGCAGACGGCTGCTGGGGTGGCTGTTCGTCATCGTGCTGCTGATCGGCATCGCCCTGCTGTCACTGCGGTTCGCCGTGACCGCCCCCGATCTCAGCGGCAGCCTGAACCCCGAGAACCCGGGGCCGCCGGGCGCGAAGGCCCTCGCCGAGCTCGTACGCGATCAGGGGGTCGAGGTCACGACCACCCGCACGAGGGCGGCGACCGTCGATGCACTCGACGACGGTGCGACTCTCGTGATGGCCGACCCCTTCACCCTGACCGATGAGGGCGCGCTCGCCCTCATCGACCGCGCCGACCGCACCGTGCTGCTCAGCAGCAGCGCCCGGATGCTGCGCCTGCTCGACCTCGGCGAGGATGCACCGGGCGACGCGGGCGTCGTCGAGGCCGAATGCACACTCTCGGAGTTCGCGCGGGTCGGCACCATCGAGGCGCAGCGGATGTTCCTCCCCGCCGCGAGCGTCGACGGCTGCTTCCGCACCGAATCCGGTGCGGCCGCCGTGCTGCGCGGTTCAGCCGGCGATCGCACGATCACCCTCGTCGAGGGCACCCACCTGCTCTCGAACGACGCCCTCGCCGAGAACGGCAACGCCGCGCTCGGCCTCGCACTGCTCGCTCAGGGCGAGCCGATCGTCTGGTACGTGCCGAGCTTCGCCGACAGCGACATCACGGGCGAGCAGCCGGGCACGCTGGCCGAGCTGACGCCCGAGTGGGTGACCCCCGTCATCATCACGCTGCTGCTCGCCGGACTCGCGGCGATCGGGTGGCGCGGCCGCCGCTTCGGCCCGCTCGTGGCCGAGTCGCTGCCGGTCACGGTGCGGGCATCCGAGACCATGCAGGGCCGCGCACGGCTGACCGCCAGAGCGGCGGATGCCGCACATGCGGGTGCCGCGATCCGCGAGGGCACGCTGACGCGCCTCGCCGCCCGTCTGGCGCTGAGCCCGCGTGCGTCGGCCGCCGAGGTCGCGGATGCCGCATCCGACCGGCTGCGCGTGCCGCGCACCGCGCTGTACGACCTGCTCGGGGGCCCCACTCCCGCCACCGACCACGAGCTCGTCGAGCTCGCCCGCCGACTCTCCGAACTCGAGACGGCCGTCGACGACGCCGTCCGCACCGAAAGGAACCGCCCGTGAGCGACGAGCACCTCGCCTCCCCCACCTCCACGGCCACGGCATCCGCCGCCGCGCCTGCCGCCCCCACCGACGACGACGCGCTGCGCCAGGCGATGCACCGCGTGCGCGCCGAGGTCGACAAGGCGGTGATCGGTCAGGCCGGAACCGTCACCGGGCTGCTGGTCGCGCTGCTCGCGCGCGGGCACGTGCTGCTCGAGGGCGTGCCCGGGGTCGCCAAGACCCTGGTCGTGCGCAGCTTCGCGCGCGCCGTGGGGCTGGACACCAAGCGCGTGCAGTTCACCCCCGACCTGATGCCCGGCGATGTCACCGGATCGCTGGTGTACGACGCCCGCACCGGTGAGTTCGAATTCCGCGCCGGCCCCGTGTTCACGAACATCCTGCTCGCCGACGAGATCAACCGCACCCCGCCCAAGACCCAGGCGGCCCTGCTGGAGGCGATGGAGGAGCGCCAGGTCTCGGCCGACGGGCTGAGCCGTCCGCTGCCCGATCCGTTCCTCGTCGCCGCGACGCAGAACCCGATCGAGCACGAGGGCACCTACACGCTTCCCGAGGCGCAGCTCGACCGCTTCCTGATGAAGCTCGTCGTCGGGATGCCCGAGCGCGACGCCGAGGTGTCGGTGCTGCGGCTGCATGCCGGCGGGTTCTCCCCTCGTCTGCTGACCGGCGTACAGGCGGTGATCGGCGGCGACGAGATCCGCGCCGCGCAGGATGCCGCGGCCCGCGTGCAGGTCACCGACGACGTGCTCGGCTATGTCGTCGACCTGGCCAGGGCCACCCGGCTCTCGCCCTCCGTCGAGCTCGGCGCGAGCCCGCGCGCCTCGACCGCGCTGCTCGCGGCGGCCAAGGCGTGGGCCTGGCTGAACGCCTCCTCGGCGGTCACCCCCGACCACGTGCAGACCATGCTCATGCCGGTCTGGCGTCACCGCCTGCAGCTGCGTCCTGACGCGCAGATGGAGGGCGTCTCGCCGGATGCCGTGCTGCAGTCGGTCGTGCAGCAGACCCGGGTTCCGATCTGAGATGTACGTCACCGCACTGCTGGCGCCGCTGATCGCGCTGGGCGTCGCACCGATCGTGCTGCTGAGCGCGGCGGGGCTTCCGGCGTGGGCGGTGCTCGGGGTGTGGCTGCTGCTGTGCACGGTGCTCGTGACCCTCGACGTCGTCCTCGCGGCCAGCCCGCGCGCGGTCGTCGTCACCCGGTCGATCCCCGCCCGGGCACGGCTGGGTGAGCCGGTCGTCACCAGCGTGGCGCTGCAGAACACCGGCTCGCGCACGCTGCGCGGGCAGCTGCGCGACGCCTGGCAGCCCACCGCCGGCGCGCCCCTCACGCGCGAGCGACTCAGCATCCCTCCCGGCGAGCGCCGCAGGCTGCAGACCCCGCTCCTCCCCCGGCGCCGCGGCGAGCTCTCCAGCGAGTTCGTGGTCATCCGCTCGCGCGGGCCGCTCGGGCTCGCCGGGCGGCAGGCCAGGCACGATGTACGCGGGGCGCTGCGCGTGCTGCCCGCCTTCACCTCGCGCAAGCACCTCCCGTCGCGGCTCGCGCGCCTGCGCGAGCTCGACGGCAACACGTCGATCCAGGTGCGCGGCCAGGGCACCGAGTTCGACTCGCTGCGCGAGTACGTGCGCGGCGATGACATCCGCTCGATCGACTGGCGGGCCACGGCGCGGGCGGGGACGACCATGCTGCGCACCTGGCGCCCGGAGCGCGACAGGCAGGTCGTGATCCTCATCGACACCGGCCGCACCTCGGCGGCGCGCGTGGGCGACAGCACACGGCTGGATGCCGCGCTCGAGGCCGCACTGCTGCTGGCGGCCCTCGCCTCGCGCGCGGGCGATCACGTGCACCTGCTGATGTACGACCGCGTCGCCCGCGCCCGGGTGACCGGCGTCGACGGCGCCGGGCTCCTGCCCGCACTGACCGATGCCATGGCGCCCGTGCACGCTCGTCTGGTCGACACCGACTGGACGGGGGCCTTCGCCGCCGTCCGCACGCTGACCACGCGGCCCTCGCTCGTGGTCGTGCTCACCGCACAGGATGCCGCCGAGTCGGCGCGCGGGTTCCTCGGCGCCTTCCCCGACGCCTCACGCGCCACGACGCTGCTGGTCGGATCCGCCACCGACGACTCGATCGTGCAGCTCGCCCGCCGCCGCGACTCGCGCCTGGACGTTTACCTCGCCGCTGCGGCCGAGCAGACCATCCGCGATGCGCAGATCGTGGCGGATGCCGTGCGGCGGGTGGGAGGCGAGGCGATCGCCGCCGACCCGGATGAGCTGCCGCCGCGGATCGCGGACCGCTACCTCGAGCTCAAGGCCGCCGGCCGGCTGTAGCGATTTCTTCTGAATGATTCGGTGTTGTAAATCATTCAGAAGAAGGTACAATCGAATCATGACGATCGCCGCACCCGACGAAGCACCCACGCGCCTGCGCGCCGCGGGCCTTCGTGTCACGGTGCAGCGGGTCGCCGTCCTGAACACCTTGTCCACTCGACCGCACGCCTCGGCGGACACCGTCCACTCGGCACTGCGCGAGACACTCAGCGGCGTCGCGCTTCCCACCGTTCACGGCATCCTCGGCGACCTCACCGCTGCGGGGCTCGTCCGCAGGGTGAGCCTGCCCGACGCGCCGAGCGCGCTGTACGAGGTGCAGCACGAGTTCGACAATCATCACCACCTGCAGTGCGTCGAATGCGGCCGCGTCGAAGACGTCGCCTGCGCGGTCGGCGCCGCGCCCTGCCTGCATCCGTCCCACGACCACGGGATGCGGATCATCGAAGCCTCTGTGACCTACCGAGCCATCTGCTCCGATTGCGAAAGGAACAAGTGATATGACCGACAAGTCCTTCACGACCACCCAGACCGGAACCCCGGTCGCCAGCGACGCGCACTCGCTGACGTCCGGCCCCGACGGCATCACCGCCCTGCACGACCGCTATCTGGTCGAGAAGCTCGCGTCGTTCAACCGCGAGCGCGTGCCGGAGCGCAACCCGCACGCCAAGGGCGGCGGCGCGTTCGGCGAGTTCGTCGTCACCGAGGACGTCTCGCAGTACACCCGCGCGGCGGTGTTCCAGCCCGGCGCGAAGAGCGAGACGCTGATCCGCTTCTCCTCGGTCGCGGGCGAGCAGGGCTCCCCCGACACCTGGCGCGACGTGCGCGGCTTCTCGCTGCGCTTCTACACGCCCGAGGGCAACCTCGACATCGTCGGCAACAACACCCCGACGTTCTTCCTGCGGGACGGCATGAAGTTCCCCGACTTCATCCACTCGCAGAAGCGCCTGACCGGCTCCGGCCTCCGCGACGCCGACATGCAGTGGGACTTCTGGACCCTCTCCCCCGAGTCGGCCCACCAGGTCACCTACGTCATGGGCGACCGCGGCCTGCCGCGCTCGTGGCGTCATATGAACGGTTACGGTTCGCACACGTACCAGTGGGTGAACGAGGCCGGCGAGCGCTTCTGGGTGCAGTACCACTTCCTCTCCCAGCAGGGCGTCGAGCCGATGTTCGCCGACGAGGCCGAGCGCCTCGCCGGTCAGGACGCCGACTACTACCGTCGCGACCTGTATGAGGCGATCGAGCGCGGCGAGAACCCGTCCTGGGACGTGTACGTCCAGGTCATGCCCTATGAAGAGGCCAAGACCTATCGCTTCAACCCGTTCGACCTCACCAAGACCTGGTCGAAGAAGGACTACCCGCGAATCAAGGTGGGCACGTTCACCCTGAACCGCAACCCGAAGAACTTCTTCGCCGAGATCGAGCAGGCCGCCTTCTCGCCCGGCAACCAGGTGCCCGGCACCGGCATCTCGCCCGACAAGATGCTGATGGCCCGCGTGTTCTCCTACCCCGACGCGCAGCGCTACCGCATCGGCACGAACTACAACCAGCTGCCGGTCAACCAGCCGCACGCCGCCCACACGAGCAACTACATGCACGAGGGCAACATGCAGTACCACTACAACACCGCAGAGCACCGGGTCTACACCCCCAACTCGTACGGTGTCGCCGGTGGCCCGCAGGCCGACGCGCAGCGCGGTGTCGAGGCGAGCTGGGAGAGCGACGGGGAGCTCGTGCGCTCGGCTGCCACCCTGCACTCCGAGGACGACGACTTCGGTCAGGCTCGCACCCTGATCAACGACGTCTTCAACGCCGAGGAGCGCGAGCGCTTCATCCAGACGCTCGCCGGCCAGTACGAGGCGCTGACGGTGCCAGCCATCCAGGAGCGGTTCTTCTGGTACTGGGGTCAGGTCGACCAGCAGGTCGCAGCTGACATCCGCGCCCTGGTCGCCGCGGGCGCCGGCAACCTGGAGGAGCCGGTCGGCGTCGGCGAGTGATCGTCTGATTCCACCTCGACGCGCGTGGGGGTCGGATGCTTCGGCATCCGACCCCCACTAGCATGTGCGGTGGATCCGATCGGAGTCGATCGAACCGACGAAAGGGAGACCATGACCGAATCATCGATCGAACCGGCGCCGGACCCCGGTGCCCCGCTGACCGCATCCCTGGGCGCCAAGCTCGCCGCCGAGGGATTCGGCACCTTCCTGCTCGTCTTCGGTGGGGTCGGAACGGCGATCTTCGCCTCGAACCATTTCACCGAACCCGGTGCACTCTCGGGCGTCTATGTGGCCGTCGCGCTCGCCTTCGGCCTGACCGTGCTGGTCGGGGTATACGCCTTCGGCCCGCTCTCGGGCGGCCACTTCAATCCCGCCGTGACCCTGGGCGCAGCCGCCGCCGGGCGCATCGCGTGGCGTGAGGTGGTGCCGTACATCATCGCTCAGGTCGTGGGCGGCGTGGTCGCCTCCACCGCGCTCACGCTCATCGGACTGTTCGGGCCGGAGAACTGGCTCACCACCGCGCAGGACTCCGGCTTCGCCAGCAACGGCTGGGGGCCCCACTCCCCGGGCGGATTCGGGATGATGGCGGCGATCATCATCGAGGTCATCCTCACCGGGTTCTTCCTGCTCGTCATCCTGGGTTCGACCCATCCGACGCGGGGCACCACGCACGCCGGCATCGCGATCGGCCTGTCACTGACGCTCATCCACCTCATCGCCATCCCGGTGGACAACACCTCGGTGAACCCGGCGCGTTCCATCGCGGCGGCGATCTATGGCGGCACCGACGCCCTGGCGCAGCTGTGGGTGTTCCTCGTGTTCCCCGTCGTCGGTGCGATGCTCGCCGGATACGCCTACCGCGCACTCTTCGACAGCCCGCGCGCGAGCTGAGCGGGCGCGGGATTCGCCGGGGTCAGCCCGCGGTCAGAGTGGGCGTGCCCGCCTCGAACTCGACGAGGTCGCCGGACTCGCCGCGCCTGGCGGCCCTGCGGCCGATGACGAGCATGTAGAAGAGGAACGCCGCCAGCGCGAGCGCACCGACGCCGATCTTCACCGCCCAGGGCAGCGCCGATCCGGTCACGAACCCTTCGACGAGCCCCGACAGCAGCAGCACGAACACGAGCCCGATGGCGACCGTGGCCAGCGACCGACCGCCCGCGGCCAGCGATTCCAGCCTGGTGCGATGACCGGGCACCGCCCACGCCCAGAAGATGTGCAGGCCCGCAGCCGCCGCAACGAAGATCGCGGTCAGCTCGAGCAGACCATGCGGCGTGATGTGCAGCAGCATCGTGCCGAGCTGGTCATGCGCAGTCATCACCGCAGAGGCCGCCCCCAGGCCCATGGCGTTCTGTATCAGCATCCACAGCGGCCAGATCCCGGTGACGCCGAACAGCACGCACTGCAGGGCTATCCAGGCGTTGTTGGTCCAGACCATGCCGGCGAACGAGGTCATCGGCTGGTAATAGCCGGTGAAGTCCTCCTCCGCGTACTGACGCAGCGCCTCCGGCGTGCCGAGGGTCGCGAGGCGCTGCGTGTCGGCGACGATCCACGCGCCCGTGATGACGACCAGGGCGATGAAGGCCAGGGCGATGACCCCGGTGGTCCAGCGGATGCGGTACAGCGCCGCCGGCAGCTGCAGCGCGAAGAACCGCGCCGTCTGCGCGAGGATGTTGTCGGATGCTCCGGTGAACCGCAGCCGCGCCGCCGCGAGGATCGTCGACAGATACGCGCCCTGCGGTGAGTCTCCGACGGATGTCTTCAGCTCGGCGAGATCGGCCGAGGCGGCGCGGTAGCGCATGATGAGCTCGTCGACCTCGGCGCCGCTCAGGCGCCGCCTACGGCTGAGCTCGTCCAGTCGCTCCCACTCGGAACGGCGCGCATCGGCGAGAGCATCGGCATCCACCTGATTTACTGTACTCATGTCGACCCCGATCGCGGATGAGCAGGAGATCCTGTCCGGTGAGGCGGTGGCCATCGACGTGCAGCCGGTGGGCTTCATCCTGCGCGCAGCCGGCGCCCTCATCGACATGCTGATCAGCTTCGCCGTCTTCACAGCGTTCCTGATCCTTCAGATCTGGCTCGCAGGCCTGGGGCTGCTCGACCAGCACACGATGCCCATGATCTCGATCTGGGCCGCCGTGGTGAGCTTCCTGGTGCTGCCGATCACGGTCGAGATGGCCACGCGCGGGCGCAGCGTCGGCAAGCTCGCGGTCGGCGGGCGGATCGTGCGCGTCGACGGCGGGGCGATCACCTTCCGGCACACGTTCATCCGCGCGCTGATCGGGGTGCTCGAGATCTACCTCACGTTCGGCGGCGGCGCGGTGATCACCGGCGCGCTGACAGCCCGCTCGCAGCGCCTGGGTGATCTGGTCGCCGGCACGTATTCGCAGCGCGTCCGCACGCCGCGACTCGAGCAGCATGCGCCCGTGCTGCCGCCGGCTCTGGACGAGTGGGCGCAGGTCGCGGACGTCGCCCGCCTGCCCGATCGGCTGGCGCGCCGCGTCTCCCAGTTCCTCGCGAACGCGGAACGCCTCTCTCCGACCGCACGCATGCGAGTGGCGCACGAGCTCGCCGCCGAGGTCGGTCCCTTCGTGTCACCGGTGCCAGCAGTGCCCGCCGAGGAGCTGCTGCGCGGAGTCACCGTGCTGCGCCGTCAGCGCGAGCAGCGCGCCCTGACCCTCGCGGACGATCGCGCCGAGCAGCTCACGGGCCGCCGCGTCCGGATCTGAGCCCGGCCGGGCGACCGGCCCGGCGGACGGCATCCGGTCTCAGAACCTGATCGCGTCGATCACCCTGACTCTCAGCGCCACCAGCGCCGGGACGAACCCGGCGAGCGCGCCGACGACGACCGCGGCGACGAGACCCGTGATCGCCGCGCGCATCGGGAACGGCGGCACGTCCACGAGAGCCGGGAACATCGAATCGAGCAGCAGCGGCGAACGCAGCACGGCGACCACGATGGCTATGCCGATCACGCCGGCGACGGTGGTGGCGACCAGGCTCTCCAGCAGCACGGCCGTGAAGACGCGCACTGCGGTGGCACCGAACGCACGCCGCACACCGATCTCGCGCACGCGCTGGCGCATGGCGACGAGCTGGATGTTGATCAGGCTCAGGGCGCCCAGCGCGAGGATCAGCCCCGCTATGCCGCCGAGGATCAGCTCGGTCATCGCCTGCGCATCGCGGATCCCCGAGGACGCGCCCCAGTCGCGACGATCGACCATGACGCTCTGCCCGGCAGGCAGCCCGGCGCGCAGGTCCATCGCCAGGGCCGGAGCCACTGCCGCCAGGTCCTCCTCACCCACCCAGATGTCGTACCGCAGCGCGGCCTCATCGGGCAGACGGTCCACGCGCGCGGCGTAGGCGTCGAAGAGCAGGTCGATGCGCTTCTCCTGGTCCCACGGACCCTGCCGGGGCCGCACGCCGATTACCTGGTGGATGCCGCCGGCGGCGCCGCCGAGTGTGACCGTCGGATGCTGCTCGAGGGGCACACCGCCGAGGACCTCCCACAGCGGCTCGGAGATGATCACCGGCGGTGCGAGGGCCTCGACGTCGTCGGCACGGAACTCCCGGCCGGTGAGCAGCTTCTCACGATGGATGACCGCATACGCGGGGTCCATCAGCCGGGCGTACGTGTCGCGCAGGCCTTCGGGCGACTGCACCGGCACCATCAGCCCCTCCGCGAAGCGGGCGGCATGACTGAACCCGTATCGCTCGGAGACCTTCTCGAATCGGGCGTGGAACTCCTCCGCATCGACCGGGCCGCCATCTCCCATCGGTGTGACCGCGAGCGTGGCGGCACGACCGCCGTAGCGGTCGGACTCCTCCGTCTGCGCCTGCGCGGCGATCTCCGAGATCGCGACGACCGCGGTGAGCGCGCCCACCGACACCGCGATGCCGATGAGGCTGAGCAGCACCCGCAGCTTGTGCACACGGATCTCGGCCCAGGCGTCGGCGAGGGATCCCAGGAACCCGCTCATGCGATCCCCTCCGCTGCCGCGACCGCCAGGTCCGCCTCAGGGGCGGACGGCACGCTCGCGCTGAGCCCCGAACCCGCTGCGCCGCCCTGCAGCGTCGACGCCTCGAAGGCGCGTCGCAGGTCTGCTGCGCCGAGCACACCGCCGTCCAGACGGTAGTGACGCCGGGCACGTGCGGCCACGTGCAGATCGTGGGTGATCGTCACGAGTGCGGCATCCGTCTCGGTGGCCACCTCGTCCAGCAGCGCCATGACTCCGGCGCCCGTGTCGATGTCGAGTGCGCCCGTGGGCTCGTCGGCGAGGATGAGCACGGGGCGGCGCACGAGCGCCCGCGCGATGGCCACGCGCTGCTGCTCCCCACCGGAGAGGCGATCGGCGATCTGATCGACGCGGTGACCGAGGCCGACCCGCTCGAGCATCTCGGCCGCGATGCTGCGGCGCCGCCAGAACTGCCGGCCCGTGGCATGGCCCAGCGGCATCATCACGTTGTCGAGCGCCGTGCGGCCGGGCAGCAGGTTGAACTGCTGAAACACGAAGCCCACATGGTCGCCGCGCAGCCGGTCCAGCCGCCCCGAACGCATCCGGCGCACCTCGCGCCCCGAGAAGGTGACGGTGCCGGTGGTGGGCGCATCGAGCATGCCGAGGATGTTGAGCAGTGTCGACTTGCCCGATCCCGAGCGACCGACGATGGACACGTGATCCCCCGCGTCCACCTCGAGGGTCACCCCGCGCAGGATCTCGAGTGAGGTGTCGTCGGGCAGCAGGACGCTCTTGGTGACCTCGTGCAGGGCTACGAGGGTCACCAGCTCATTCCCGTCTCGCACATCTCCCCGCCCATGCCGTCGTCGTAGCAGACCTCTTCCACCGGGGCGGCGAAGCCGGGAACGAACTGCCGGATGGCGTCGCCTTCGGCCAGTCCTTCGACGACCTCGACCATCTCGCCGTCGTTGACGCCGAGCTTCACGGTGCGCTCCTCGGGCTCGGAGCCGTCACCGGCGTCCACCCAGACGACGCCGCTGCCCGCTCCGCCCTTGACCGCCGTGACGGGGATCACGAGGGCATCGTCGACCTTGCCCAGCGCGAGGTCGACCGTCGCGGGGAGCCCAGCGAACACCGTCTGATCGGCCGGAACCGCGCAGCGCACGCTCGCGGTGCCCTCCTCGGTGATCTGCACGCGCACACCAGTGCAACTGAAGGGCGCGGGGCCGCCGACGATCGTGACCGTCGCCTCGGAGGGCGCGTTCACCAGGCGGTACAGCTGCGCCGGCTGCACGGTGGCCATGACGTGGTGACGTGCCGGGGTCAGGGTCAGCGCCTCGCCGCCGACGCTGGTCATCTGCCCCTTGACCAGCGCGATCTGCGACACGTCGCCGGCTTCGGGTGCCCGCAGCTCGATGCTCCTGACCGGGTGGTCCTGCTTGATCGTGACCAGAAGCTGTCCCTTCTGCACCGTGGCGCCGTCGCTCACGTGCACGGCCGTCACGGTGCCGTCGGTCTCGCTGCGCACCGGGTAGGAGTCGTCGCGTGCGATGCTGCCGTCGAGGGCGAGCTCGTTGACGACCGACCCGCGCTCCACCGTGGTCAGCGGTTCGGCGACCCCTGCCACGGGGCCTGCGGGCGCGGCATCCGCCGAATCGGGGAAGAATGCGAGCTTGACCAGCGCCGCCGCGGCGACCCCGATCACGATCACGAAGACGAGCGGGAGGATGACGCGACGCCAGACGACCACGGCTGCTGCCCTTTCCGGGGCAGCCGCCCTGACTCCCCCGGCCTCAGGCTAGGCCACGGGGGCGTTCGAACGGATCAGGGATGCCCCTGATCCGCGTGTCGCCCGCCCCGCGCTCAGGTGCGCAGTGCCTCGTGGCGGATGACCAGCCAGCCGGCGGGCACGGACAGCCGCTCGGCGTGCTGCGAACACAGGTCGTGGGCGTGCGGATCCCCACCGGGGCCGAGAGGGCCGAGGGCGGCCATCTGGTCGCCGTAGTCGAAGGTGAGCGTGGCCACGGCCTCGCGCGCACACGCCACCTTGGAGCAGAGCCGCTCGTCGATGCGCAGTGAGTCATCCATCCCCTCCACACTAGGACGAGTGTGCGGCTCGGCCGCGGCGCCGCGCGGCGGGAGCGCCCGGAATCGTCCTAGACTCTCCCCATGACCCGCCGCCCTCCGCATCGCCCCAGTCGCACCCGCGGCACGCGTCACGGGCGCCACGGCCGGCTGGGCCGCAGTGAGGTCGTGCGTCCACCCCTCCCGCCCCTGGACGGCCGCCTCGACCGGTTCGAGGTCACGGTCGGCAGCGCGGTGGAGTTCCTGCGCGGCGCCTGGGAAGAGCTGCGTGACGTGCGCTTCGAGATCTCGGCGATGCCCGTGCACGATCGCGACGACGGCATCCCGCGCTGGCGCGTGGATCACACCACCCGCCGGGTGTCGCTGTACCGGGTCCCCATCGAGCGGCTGCTGCCCAAGGGGCACGACGACGCCCTGCACCGCCGCGCGGCCATCGAGAGCGCCGTGTTCCATGCCGCGGCCGAGTACGTCGGCCGCGAGCCGTGGGAGCTCGGCCCCGAGGGCCGCGACTACTGACCGTCGGTGCGCACCACGATCGGCTGGTGCGTGGCGGACCCCGCCCACACCGGCCAGCTCGCGATGACCGCCGCCCCGTCGCCGCCGTTCATCCCGACGGCCGCGTGCACGCGACCGTCGGACGTGAGCGTGTAGGCGCCGGCCCGCACCGAGACCACGGCGGACGCGCCGGGCGCGAGCCGCACCTCCTGCTCCGCGGCGCCGCCGAGAGACACGACGACCTCCTCGTCGGCACCGCTGCGCAGGAACAGCGTGGCCGGGGCGCCACCGGGCACGGAGATCATCGTCTGGGCTCCGGAAGCCAGCTCGGGCGAGGGCAGCGCCCACGCGAAATCCTCCTGCGCGGCGGCGCGCACGGTCTGCCGCGCACCCGCGACGATCGGCGCACTGGATTCGATGTCGATGTCGTACGAGCCCTCGGGGACACCGGTCAGCGCGATCTCGGCGGGTGCGGCCGTTGCCAGGTCGATCGTGTACTCGTCGACGACCTGCCCCGAACCGATCGCACGCACCCGCACCGTGGCGGTCGCATCGTCAGCGGGCGCCAGCATCCGCACCACGATTCCCGTCGAGTCGTCGCCCTCCGCCACCGGTGAGGAGCGCACGCCCAGCATGAGCAGTTCGGTCTGCGCTCCGCCCACGCCGTCCTGCACGTCGATGCCGACGGGGTCGAGCGTTCTCACCAGCGCCGACTGGAGGGCTGCGCGGATCGGGGTCCCCGACGCGGTGACGTGGACCACGGGGCTGCGTTCGCCCGCCGCGACGGACGCCAGCGGCACGCCCAGCTGCGTCGCAGCGGGCACGACGACCGTGGATGCCCGGCGCGATTCGCCGTACACGTCGAGTTCGACGGTCGCCGTCACCGCTCCCGGATTGGAGAGCACGATGATGTCGGAGGCGCCGGTGGACACGTCGCCGCCGACGAGCCAGGTGCTCAGGGCGGGCTCCCGGCACGGCGCGGCCGCGAAGCCGCGCAGATCCTCGTCGGAGATGCGCACGGACTCGGACGCCGCGACCAGCGGCGCTTCCCGGTCCTGCACCCGGCCGGTGAGCGACTGCGCACCCGACCCGCCCAGGACATCCGGCATGGCCAGCGACGCCGCTTCGATCAGGTCGGACGCGCCGTCGACGCGCAGTGCGGGGATGGATGCCGACACCATCAGCCCTGCCTGCGTCGCGTCTCTTCCGAGAGCGCGGAACGAGCCGTTGCAGACCAGCACCGCATCGCCCGGGACCGGGGCGACGGTGGTCCCGCCCGCCTCGTTGCGGATCTCCGGCCAGGATGCCGCGGTCCCGGCGATCACGCCGAGCACGCACGCCGTTGCCACGATCGCTCCGGTGGCGATGCGCGCGCCGGTGGCGGCGAGCCGGATCGTCCGCTGCCTCATCGTTCCTCCTCCGCGACGGTGGTGACCTGGGATGCATCCCCCGACTCCGGGACCTCCGGCCGGGCGGATTCGTCTGCGAGTGCGGCTCCCGTCTCATCGGATGCTTCACGCGCAGCCCGTGCCGCCGGCGCCGACTCGTGCGCCCGGCCTGACTCGCGGTCCGGACCTGACTCGCGCTCCCCCTCGGGCGGTGACGCCTCCGGTTCAGCACGGCCCTCCTGCCCGGACGCGGGTGCGGCCGGTGCTGCGGGCGCGCCGACGGCATCCGCCGGGTCATCGTCGTCGTGACGCCGATGCGATGCGACGGGATCGTCCAGGCTGCGTCCCACGATGCGCGAGCGTGCGCGTGCGGCGCGGCGCGACGCGCGGGTCGGGATCGCCAGCAGCAGCGCGGCGATGAGGATCACCAGCTGTCCGACGGCGACCAGCTGCGCGATCGCGGCCTGGTTCGACGAGAGGCGGTCTCGTGCGGTGATGTCGCCCTCGACGCGCCACAGCATCCCGCGGCTGGTCTCTCCCGCCTTGACGAAGCCGGTGCGCTGATCGATGGCGGTGAGCGCCTCGTCGCGCAGCGTGCGTGCGCGGTCCTTCTCCTGCGGTGTCTGCGAGACCAGCACGAAGCCGATGCCGTCACCCGCCAGCGCGGCCGCCGCGTCGAAGTCACGACCCGAGATGAGGTCGACAGCCGTGGCGGAGATGTCCTTGCCGCGGGGACTGGTCGCGGTCGACGCCAACGTGCTCTGCCCGTTGAGAGTGGAGCTCGCGCCCCACACCGACTCCACCGACAGCGAGCCGTCGTTCAGGGCCGTCAGCACCAGCGTCCCGCGATCGGCCTCTCCCTCGGGCTGCGCCGCGACGAGCGCGGGGAGTGTGCTGCGGGGCCCGTTGCGGACCTCGGCCTGCCCGGCGTGCACCGAGATCAGCGACGGCACCGCGCACACGGCGATCGCGGCGCCCGCGAGCACGGCAGCGGCCGCACGCAGGGACGACAGGCCGACGAGGGTGTCGAGCGCCACGAGCGCCGCACCGACGGTGCCGAGCCAGGCGAGGCTGAGGCCCGTGCCGGGCCAGATCGCCACGCCGACGCCGTCGGAGAATGCGACGACGATCCCGACGGCGAACATCGCCGTCGCAAGTCCGGCAAGGGCTGTGGCCAGCAGCGCGAACCCTGCGCGCCAGCGCGGAGAGACCGCGGACAGCAGCGCGAGCAGTGCGACCGGTGCCAGCAGCAGCGGCACCCAGCCGGCGATCTCGGCACCGGCGAACCAGTCCCAGCCGGCGCGGCCCGGCGTGGGGAAGCCCGCGGCGATGCCGGCCCGGCCGGCGGCATCCGCGCCCGCCTGGGCGAGCGGGACGACGGCACCGGGGTCGGCGAGCAGCGCCCACGGGTCGCCGCGTCTCACCTGCCAGACCACCAACGGCGCGAACAGCGCGGCAGCGGGGATGAGGAGCCAGAGCAGACGGGCGGCGCCGCGCAGCCTGCCGCTGACGAGCATGAGCACGAGGGCGACCGCCCACAGCAGGACGAACGCGGGCGCGAGCGACGGTGCACACGCCAGAGCAGCCGCGGTGAGCAGCGAGGCGGCTCCGGCGGCACCCCAGGAGCGATGGGCGACGACGGCCGCGTGCAGTACCCACGGCAGCAGCAGGTGCAGCAGCACTGCGGCAGGACGGCCCTGCACGAGCGCGCTGAGGAACGTCGGGGCGAGAGCCCACAGCACTCCCCCGAGGATGCGCAGGCCTGCGCGGTCGGTGACCCGGGTGGCGGCGAACCAGCCGCCCAGCACGGCGAGCGGCAGCGCACCCAGCCACAGCAGCACCATGACGAAAGACGGCGCCGCGGGCCACAGCGAGCCGAGCACCGCGAGCACTCCGGCGAACGGGTCGGCGGGACCGACCACGCCCAGGCCGACATCACGCAGCCCCCACGCGGCATCCGACCAGAGCCCTGCGACCGTCTGGCGCAGGGGCAGCAGCGCTCCCCCGCCGATCGCGGGCCAGGCGAGCATCGACGCGAAGCAGGCGATGCTCACCACGAGTGCACCGAGCACCGTCCAGGCGCCGCCGCCGCTGAAGAAGTTCAGTTCGCTGACCGCGCCCCGCTCGGTGCCGTGCCCGTCGTCCAGGCGCTGCTTCAGCTGCTCGCGTGAGACCCGCAACGGCGCGATGTCCGACCAGGACGCCCGCCGGAAAGAGCGGATGCCGCGGCGGGAGCGTGCGAGCGACCGCAGGCTCAGCATGCTCACGAGCGCGGCCCCCCATTCGGGGGCGACGTCGCCGGGCCGTTTGGCGATGAGGTGCGTGACCGAGCGCCACAGTGCGAGCGGCAGCAGGCTCAGCCAGTGCAGCGGCACGGCGACGGCGGGCGCGTAGGAGAGCCTGCGGTGCAGCTGTGCGCGGCGGGTCACCCAGGCGCGGGCCATGGGACGTCGCGGCAGGGCCGCGGGACCGTCGGGGCGAACGGCGACGCGCGCCTTGGGCACGAGCACCAAGCGAGCACCGCCGAGTCGCGTGCGCACGCCCAGGTCGAGGCCCTCGTCGGCGCCGGCGAGCGCGGGGTCGGGGCGCAGCACCTTCGGGGCCTCACCGCGGATCAGCATGCCGCGCACGTCCGCGCCGAGCGCGTCCTCGGCGTCGTCGTGCTGGCCCTGGTCGAGTTCGTCGGTCGCGAGCTCGATCGCCCGCCCCCAGCGGGTCATGCTCACGCCGAGCGAGACGATCTCGCGATCGTCGTCGTGGCGCACGAGCTTGGGAGCGGCGATGGCCGCCGACGGGGCGCGTTCGAGCGCTCCGGCCAGAAGCTGCAGCGCCGACGGCTCGGGCACGGTGTCCTCGGCGAGCAGCCACACCGAGGTGTTCTCGGCGACCCGGGGCTGTGCGAGCGAGACCGCCTCGGCGAAGCCCGTGCTGGGGCGCGCCTCGATGATGCCCTCGACGGTGCGCCCGATGCCCGCTGTGCCGCGCACGTGCGAGGCGTCGCCCAGCACCACGACGGTGACCGCAGCCGGCTGAACGGTCTGCGCGCGCAGGGCGTCGAGGGTTCGGTCGAGCTGGACGCTCGCGGGTCTTCCGGAGCGGGCGACGAGGATGGCGTGAACACGTGCTGGCATGGCACCTGCCAGCCTAAGCAGGGGCGGGCGCCACCCCGGTCAGCGCCCCGGCGCGCCCATGAAGAAACCGGCGGGCACGGCATCCGGCGGATGCGTGCCCGCCGGCCCGATTCTCGGCTGCGGTGTGCGGTTCAGCTCGCGCGGCGCTTGAGCTTGCGGCGCTCGCGTTCGCTGAGGCCACCCCAGATGCCGAAGCGCTCGTCGTTGTTCAGCGCGTACTCGAGGCACTCGCCGCGCACATCACACGAGGTGCAGATGCGTTTCGCGTCGCGTGTCGAGCCGCCCTTCTCCGGAAAGAACGCCTCAGGGTCGGTCTGCGCGCAGAGCGCGTCGACCTGCCATGCGAGGGCGCCGTCATCCTCGGCATCCGGCCGGCGAACGCCGGGGACGCCGAGATTCACCGGATCGACGAACCAATTATCGGGAACGTCTGAGCGGTAACCCGTCATCTCGATCTCCCTACCCTGCTTGTGCCCCCCTCGGGCTTGCATGACTAATTACACCCGTGTGATTCGCTCCGGTCAAGTCGCGGATGGTAAACCCTCAACAGCGCGTTTAAGGTTCACCCGCTGTCCGTCGGCGTGTCGCGCGGGTTCGGATGGTGTGAAGGATGCTTCGCAGGGCTGCAAGCGCTTAGTCGCGACCCGGCTCGGCGACGAAGGCCTCGCCCCGGCCCGACAGCGTCACCCGCTCCTCATCGGCCGTGGCGAACACGGCGGTGCCGACGGGAACGGGCAATGCGCCGCCGGCCTGCGTCGCCGCGGTGACGCCGTCGGTGGTCGCCAGGACCATCGTCGGTCCGGTGACGGGCACGACCGTCTCGCCGTCGACGAGGATGCGGCGCAGCGCGAAGTCGGGCACCGGGATCTCGTACGTCGTGTCGGCGCCGCCAGGGCGCTGGACGGGCACCTCGGACGGGGTGGTGTCGACGATGGCGAGCAGCTCGGGCACGTCGATGTGCTTCGGCGTGAGACCGCCGCGCAGCACATTGTCGCTCGCGGCCATGATCTCCACGCCGAGCCCGGAGACGTAGGCGTGCAGCAGTCCGGCACGCAGGAAGATCGCCTCTCCTGGGCTGAGCACGACGAAGTTCATCAGCAGGGCGACCACGACGCCCGGGTCGCCGGGGTTGCGGGCGGCGATCGAGCGAACCGCGGCGAGCGCATCCGCGAACTCCTCGGCATCGGCATCCTGCAGCGCAGCGACGATGTCGGCCACCGCGGCCTTCGCGTCGCCCGATAGCAGCCACCCGAGCGTGTCACGGAGCGCATCCGCCGCCTCGCCCGCGCCGAGGCGCGCGCGAAGCTCGACCACACCCGGCAGATCCGCGAACGCGCCGAGCATCCGCAGAGTGTCCGAGACGGGACGCAGCCCGCCGAGCGCCTCGAAGCGCTCGCTGAGGGCGACGATCAGCTCGGGCTTGTGGTTCGCGTCGCGGTAGTTACGAGCCGGGTCATCGGCATCCAGCCCCGCCTCGCGGGCGAAGCCCTCGCGCGCCTGCTCGCGGGTCGGGTGGACCTGGATCGACAGGGGCGCACCGGCCGCGAGCAGCTTGAGCAGGTACGGCAGCGAGCCGCCGGTCACCGCATCCAGGGTCGTGCCGTCGGTGAGATCGGCGGGGTCGCCCGGGTGGTCGCCGAACCACACCTCCGCCTCGGGCGCGCCGGTGGGCTCGCGTCCTTCGAGATCGGCCAGCAGCGACGTCGAGCCCCAGGCGTAATCGCGCGGCTCGTTGGTGATCGTGAACAGCATGCTCTCAGCGTAGGTCGTGCGTCGCAGATCCGTCCGCGGCGATGACGGCCCGTCGCGGTAGCCTGAATCCGATGGCCGTGTACACCAAGCACCCCGTGGCTGCGCCACCCGCCGCACCCGCCCGCGAGACGACGGGGCACCTGCTGGTGCGCGCCTACAGCGTGCTGAGCCTGACCGCGGTGTTCGCCCACACCGCCGTGTACAACCTTCTCGGCACCCTCGGTGCCGGCATCCTGCTCGCCGTCCTCACCCTCGGGGCGCTGGCGATCTGGGTTCCGGCGGTCGCGAACCAGCGCCCGACCCGGTTCCCCTGGCGCCGGATGCCGTGGACGGCACTCGGCTACGGCGCACTGGCGCTGATCTCGGTGCTGTGGTCGCGCTGGCCGGGCGCGACGCTGCTGACCTGGACGCTGCTCGCCGCCGTCACCGTCAGCGCGCTGATGATCGCGACCTTGCTCACCTGGCAGGAGATCGCCCGCGCGCTGTCGACGACCTTCAAGGTGATCCTCGGACTGTCACTGGCCATCGAGCTGTGGGTCGTGCTGGTGCTCAGACGCCCCCTCCTGCCCAACTTCACCGACATCCCCGAGGACGGGATCGATCCGCACCTCTACTGGGTGCGGGGCAACCTCTTCGACGGCGGACGCATCCAGGGGATCGTAGGCAACGCGCACACGCTGGCCATGATGTGCCTGTTCGCGCTGATCGTGTTCGGCGTGCTGTTCGCGGCGCGCGTGCGCAGGCGCGGCGCGCTGGTGGTCTGGGCGGTGATCGCGGTCGTCCTGCTCGTGAAGGCGGATTCGGCGACCGTGTACCTGAGCATCGTGATCCTGCTGGCGGTCCTGGCCGCGGCCCTCATCGCCCGTGCCGCCCGGACGCCGCGAGCGCGACGAGCCGTCTACGCGACCTTCACGGTCGTCGCCCTGGCCGGGATCGCGACGGCGCTGCTGCTGCGTGAGAGGCTGCTCGATCTGCTCGGCAAGGGATCCGACCTGACCGGGCGGCTGGAGATCTGGCAGACCGTGTGGGAGCGTGCGGTCACCCGCCCGGTGTTCGGGAACGGCTTCTCCTCGCCGTGGGTGCCCTGGGATCCAGCATTCGACGGCTGGATCGTCGACCACGGCCTGACCGTGTTCCACGCGCACGACATGTGGCTGGACGTCTTCCTGCAGCTGGGGATCGTCGGCGTCGTGCTCATGGCCGTCACCTGGGCCGCGCTCACCTGGCGCGCATGGTTCTTCGCCGTCGACCGGCCCCGCTGGGATCTCGATGCGAACCGTCCGTATTCGCCGCTGTCCCTGCTGCCGCTGCTGCTGACCGCCGCCCTGCTCGTGGAGGGCCTGGCCGAGTCGGCCCCGATCGTGCTGTGGGGTTGGCTGCTGCTGATCCTGCTCTCGTTCAAGATGAAGTCCGTGCCGCTGATCGGCATCGGGGTCGGTGAGCGCACCCCGGTGATCTCGCACGGCCCGCGGGCGCGGCAGGTGCCATGACGCCGCAGCGGCAGATCGTCTCGCTGCTGGCGTCGGCGGAGTTCGCGCGGGCGTACACCCTGGCCGGTCTCACAGCGGCGTTCGGCTCGTTCCTGATCGAGCGGCTCACCTCCCCGGCGACCCTGGCGACCATCATCACCGTGCTCGCCCTGGTCGGCGTCGCCACGCTCATCGTCCGACGCGAGGAGCTCACGCCGCTGCGCTTCGCGCCGACGTCGCTCCTGGGTTTCCTGGTGCTGGCCCTGGTCAGCCTGGTGTGGACCACGGACCGGCCCGGCACGCTGAGCGGATGGGCGACTCTGGCCGGCTACGCGATCATCGCGATCACGATCGGGCACATCCGCGACACGCTGCAGACCGTCCGCGCCATCGGCGACACGCTGCGCTGGCTGCTCGCCCTTTCGCTCGGGCTCGAGATCCTCTCCGGCATCCTGCTCGATCTGCCGTTCACGGCGTTCGGGATCGACGGCAATCTCGCCCTGGGCGGACCGATCCAGGGCATCTTCGGCACGCGCAACATGCTCGGCTTCGTCGCCGTCGTCGGACTGATCACGTTCGTGATCGAGTGGCGCACGCAGTCGATCGACCGCGTGGTCGGGATGCTGTCGGTGGCCCTCGGCGGGTTCCTCGCGCTGCTGTCGGCATCCCCCACCGTCGTCGTGCTCGCCGCCGGCGTCGGAGTCGCGACGACCGCGCTCACCATCGTCCGACACACGAGGCCGCACCGCAGGGTGACCGTGCAGTGGATCCTGGGGGCGCTGGTCGCGGTCGCGCTGGCACTGGCTTTCGCCCTGCGTCACGTGATCATCCGCCTGCTCGATGCAGGGTCGGACTTCTCGACCCGGGCCGACCTGTGGAACGCGATCCTCGATGTCGTCGCGCAGCAGCCGATGACCGGCTACGGGTGGTTCGGGCCGTGGCCACGCGCCGAGTACCCGTTCTGGTTCATCAACCTCCAGCTCTCCGACCAGCACCGCTCAGCACTGAACTCGTACTTCGACCTGCTGCTGCAGCTCGGCTGGCCGGGCCTGGCGCTGTTCCTCATCCTCGGCGGGGTCGCGACCGTGCGCTCATGGCTGGTCGCCAGCGTGCGCCGCTCGGTCGTCTATGCGTGGACGCCCCTGCTGCTGGTGACACTGGCCGTGGAGTCGATGTTCGAGAGCTTCACGCTCACCGGCATCGGCTGGCTGCTGCTGGTGCTCTGCGCGCTGCGCGCCGGCCAGACCCGCTCGTGGCGGCAGAACATCGACGACGCGCACACGGGGACCGTGCCGACGCTCGGGCCGCGGGGGTGAGCCTGTCGGGTTGAGGCTCCGGCGTTCCCGCGTTCCCGCGTTCCGGCGTTCCGGCGTTCCCAAGGTGGTGAAGGTAGGCTTTCCCCTCGTGACCCACGTGCTGCAGACCGTCGTCTTCCCGCTCGACCGAGACCCCGATCTGCTCCCGCTGTACGCCGACCCCGAGACGTGGTCGGTCATCGACGAGGAGCCCGTGCGGGTCTCGAACCGTGCGCATCTCGGCAACATCCTCGGTCGCCATCGCGCCCGCATCGTCTCGGGCCGCAGGGTCTCGCTGGGCACGTACTTCAATGCCTTCCCGGCCTCGTACTGGCAGCACTGGACGAGCGTGCGGGAGATCAGGCTCACCGTCCGCACCAGCGGGCCGGCCACGATCCTCGTGTACCGCTCGAACGGCAGCGGGGTGCGCCAGCGCATCGACACGCGCGAGGTGAGCGGTGACGCCACCACGTCGTTCGACCTCTCCCTGACCGAGTACAGCGATGGCGGCTGGATCTGGTTCGACGTCGTCGCCGACGAGAAGCACGCTGTGCTCGAGGGTGCCCAGTGGACCACCGAGCAGTCCCCCGTGCGCGAGGGCAAGGCCTCGCTTGGCATCACCACCTACAACAAGCCCGACTACTGCGTCGACACGCTGCGTGCCCTCGCCGCGTCTCCCGATGCGCTCGAGTTCGTCGACCGGATCTTCCTGGTCGATCAGGGCACGCAGCTCGTGGCCGATCAGGAGGGCTACGACGAGGTCTCGGCACAGCTCGGCGACACCCTGCAGGTCATCCGCCAGCCGAATCTCGGTGGTTCCGGCGGGTTCGCTCGTTCGATGCACGAGACCCTCAACCGCCCGGAGAGCGACTTCGTGCAGCTACTCGACGATGATGTGCGCCTCGAGCCCGAGTCGCTGCGTCGCTCGATCGTCTTCGCACGGTACGCAACCTCACCCGTGCTGGTGGGCGGCCACATGTTCGACCTGCTGGACCGACCGAAGCTGCACGGCTGGGCGGAGGTCGTCGACGAGCATCCGTTCATGTGGCGCAATCTGTACCAGGAGAGGATGCCGCACGACTTCGGCGCATCCAACCTGCGGCAGTCACCGCTGCTGCACATGCGCATGGACGCCGACTACAACGGCTGGTGGATGTGCCTGATCCCGCTGGAGGCAATCAGGAAGGTCGGGCTCGCGCTGCCCGCGTTCATCAAATGGGATGACGCTGAGTTCTGCCTGCGTGCCGGCGAAGCCGGATACTCGACAGTGTCGCTCCCAGGCGTCGCACTGTGGCACGTGTCGTGGGTCAACAAGGACGACACGATCGACTGGCAGGCGTACTTCCACGCGCGCAACCGGATCGTCGCCGGCCTGCTGCACTCGAACGCGCCCCAGGGTGGGCGGCTGCTCAAGCACAGCCTGCGCGTGGATCTCAAGCACCTGATGATGATGCAGTACTACCCCGTCGCCCTGCGCATCCAGGCGCTGCGCGACGTGCTGTCGGGCCCAGAGCACATGAGGCGGAACCTCGCAACGGCGATGCCCGCGGCGCGGGCGATGGCCGCCGACTTCCCTGAGACTGTCGTGCACCGCGACCCCTCGCGCGTGCTTCATTCGCGGCGCGGCCGGCAGGTGTACAAGCAGACCAAGCAGCACGAGTTCGACAGCCCGACGGGCATGCGTCTGCGCTGGTTCACGCTGCGCACGCTGGTCGCCCACTGGCTGCGTTCGCCGGATCCCGCAAACGTGGCGCAGCCCGAGGTCGAGTTCGGCAAATCGGATGCCCTGTGGTGGCGCGTGCCGGGATTCGAGAGCGCCCTTGTCAGCTCCGCGGACGGATCGGGCAAGAACATCTACACCCGCGATCGCGGTCAGTACCGGAGGATGCTTCGCGACTCCTTCCTGCTGCACCGCCGGCTGCGCCGCAGCTGGCCGAAACTGCAGCGGGAGTACCGCGACGCTCTGCCGGAGCTCGTCTCCGACGCCTCCTGGCAGCGCATCTTCGAGGAGCAGGCATGAGCACCGCCGCGTTCGACCCGGCATCCGCCGCGATCGTCATCGTCACCTTCAACCG
Source organism: Microbacterium sp. YJN-G (assembly GCF_015040615.1). NCBI lineage: Bacteria > Bacillati > Actinomycetota > Actinomycetes > Micrococcales > Microbacteriaceae > Microbacterium > Microbacterium sp. YJN-G. Next base: position 1,141,329 of record NZ_CP060402.1, on the reverse strand, counting down.
GTCGCATCTGCTCAGCGGCCTGCTGACCAGCATCCGTTCTATGGATCCGAAGCCTGGCCGCGTGGTCATCATCGACAACGCGTCGTCGGATGACACGACCGCGGTCGTGGATTCGTTCCGCGAAGGGTTCGGCACGGAAATCGTGTACCGGCGCCTAGATTCGAACACCGGCGGCTCGGGCGGTTTCAGCGAGGGCATGCGCACCGCCTATGAGCTCGGTTCCGAGTGGATCTGGCTCATGGACGACGACGTCGAGGTGCTCCCCGACGGGCTGGCGAAGATGGGCCGCTGGTCGCGGCGGTTCAAGAGCATCCAGGGTCGCCGCTACGACTACGACGGCAGCGAGTTCTACTGGCAGTACCGGATCGCCGAGCGGATGGGCATCCCGATTCCGTTCGCCCCATCGAAGTTCGACGAGTCGGGCTTCAAGGAGATGAACAGCGGATGCTTCGAGGGCATGTTCATCCATCGCTCGATCGTGCAGCGAATCGGCCTGCCCGACCCGCGCTTCTTCATCTACTGGGACGACCAGATGTACGGCTGGCTCGCGTCGCGCCTGACCACCGCCGTGATCGTGGATGAGTTCGTGCTTCGCCGCACGCGCGAGATCAGGCAGTGGGACATGGGCATCCGGCACATGAACGCCTCGAGCAACGCGTACCGGTACTACATCATGCGCAACCGCGCGTTCATCAAGCACTACTATCGCGACAAGGGAGTGTACAACCCGGTGCTGTTCGGCCTGGGCACGACGGCGACGTTCTTCAAGGAACTGATCCGCCTGTTCTTCGTCGAGCGCACCGTGCGCGGCACCAGCAACCTGTTCCGAGGCCTCCGCGACGGCGGCAGGATCGGACGCGACCGCACGTGGCAGCCGATGCCCTCACTGGAGAACTGACGATGACCGAGCCACAGCCCGAGTACGTCTGGGCCTATTCCGACGAGAAACCCCGGCGTGGACGCGTGTGGCTGATCATCGGGCTGTCTGTCGCCGCCATCGCCATCGCGGCCGTTGTGTTCGGGCTGTTCTTCCGGCCTGGCACGCCCGGTGCTGAGCCCAGCGCCACACCGAGTCCGTCGGCGACGGCATCCCCCGCTCCGACGTCCTCCCCATCGGCCACGCCGACACCGACTCCGACTCCGACCGCGAGCCCCACGCCGGTGACCGCGCCTCCTCCGCCGGCGGATCCTGACCTGGCCACGTTCCGCGACAAGGTGACGCCCGTGCTCGAGACCGCCGCGACGGGTCTGGGTTATGCCCGAGACGAAGGCGGAATGGCTGCCATGCAGGACATCATGCTGCTGCAGCAGGATGCAGAACGACTCAGTGACACCGTTGCACCATCCTCCATCGAGTCAAGATGGTCATCAGCGGTGCACGATTACGCTCAAGCCCTTGAAACGCTGCGTTCGGCTTACGAGCGTGGGCAGGACGTACGGGACGCAGAGCAGTCGGCAACCAGAGCTCTCGAGCTTCTGGGTTCGATCGTCGGTCCCTGACCATATTCAGATTACGTTCCGGAGCCCGCGGTAGGCTCCGTCGGTGTCGACGCATCGATTCCGCAAGACCAGGAGTATTCAAGACATGCAGGTGGAATCAGGCGCATCAGCGCCTTCGAGGATGGGCGCCGAATGACGCGAAGCTTGGCTATCGTCGCACACTACGATCCTCGAGGCGGTGCCGCCCCTCACCTGCTGCGCCAGCTTGAGCAGATCGGCGACCACTATGACGACGTCGTGCTCGCTTCGCCTGTGGTTCTCGACGATGAAGCTGCCACAGCGATATCAGAACGCGCAACGCTCGTCCGTCGCCCCAATTACGGCCACGATTTCGGCTCGTGGCGCGACGTACTCGAGCGCTTCGACTGGGCTCAGGATTATGACCAACTGCTGCTCACGAACGATTCGTATGTCGGGTTCTTCCGCCCGCTGGACGAGGTGATCGACAGTATGAGCAAGAGGCCTGTGGAGATGTGGGGCATGACCCGTACCGCGCGAGTGTCCCCACATGTGCAGAGCTACTTCATGCACTTCACGGCACCAGCCCTGCACTCTCAGGCGTTCCGTCGCTTCTGGATGGATATCTCGCCTGCTTCTGATCGCATGGGCGCGATCCTCGGGCAGGAGGTGGGCATCAGCAGGGCCATACTCTCCGCGGGATACCGAATCGGGTCATATTTCGAACCCACGCGCTCGGAGCGGTTGCGAGCCGGTCGACGAGGCGCTCACTGGCTTCACAAGCGCCAGCAGCAATACCACACTCGATTTGGTGGCCCGCATGACGAGTACTTCAGTGCCCGCAAGCTCCGCGATCCGAACGAGGCTGACCGGCTGAACTGGTCCAGCGTCTTCGCAGACTCAACGCTGGATCGAGGACGTCTACCGGTGATCAAACTCGACGTGCTCAGACACGACCCCTATTGGTTGGGTGCGGCGGCGCTGCTCCAATCTCTCGAGGCGCGATATCCCCTGCAGATGCAGGGTGTGCGTGATTACCTCGAGGAGACAACCCCGCTTTACGCGAAACGCCAGTTCGAGAACCACGGATCAACGCGGTTGAACGTGGTGGAGAAGGCCCTGTTCGGGTACCGCGCCCACACTCTCAGCTCGAAAGGACGCGCCCGCAATGGCATTGATTCGTGACGTCTCCCGGCTCGCTCGCCGCGTTCCTGTCATCCGCGCGGCCGTGGAGGCGACGGATCCTCGCCGACGCGCGGAGATGCTGGTGCGTACAGGGATCATCGATACGTCCCTGTATGCCGCCCAGCTCGGCCTCGAATCGATCACCGTCCAGGAGGCAGCGCATCACTACGCCGCCGAAGGCTACCTGATGGGGTACACCCTGAACGTCCTTGTCGATCCGTTCGTGCTCAAGCGGGGCATGTTGCGCACTGGACGGCCCGCACTGTACGACTACTTCAATTCCGCAGCTTGGCATCTACCGACGACAGGTACATGGGATGCGGTGGACTACGCGGTGCAGTTCCCGGCAGCGCTTTCCCACGCTATGGGCCCGGTAGGCCACCTGTGGGAACGTGTCACGGCCGACCCCTCGACGACTGTTCGTGTCACAGCCGGTGGAACCAGGGAGTTCGCGTGGTCCGAGATCTATCCCGTGCTCGCAGAGGCGACGGCGGAGTGGGCCACGATGCAGCGATCCAAAGAAGCACGCATCCCGCACTCGGACCTGAATCACGCTCCTTCGCTCTCTGAGAGTGTCATCGACCAGGATGACCTCGTCAGCATCATCATGCCGGTATGGAACCGCGGCGGATCCATGCGAACTGCTGTGGATTCGATCCTCGCGCAGACATGGCGGCACTGGGAGTTGCTCATAATCGACGATGGGTCCTGGGACGACACCCTCGCAGTGGCGGAACTTCTCGCAAGTCGCGACAGCCGGATCAAGCTGATCCGCCGATCACATTCCGGCGTCTGCGCCGCGCGCAACGCCGGAATCGCTGAAGCCAGCGGTAACTTCATCGCCTTCCTGGACAGCGACAACACCTGGCTCCCCAGCTTCCTGCACGACATGGTCGTCACGATGAGACGCAGACAGCTGTCGGTGGCGTACGCCACCGTTGCGATCGATGACGGCGAACGAGTCCGATACCGCTATGGTCGCCAGACGCGCGAAAGTCTGCTGCTCGGCAACTCAATCGACCTGAACACGCTGGTCGCACATGCAGATGCGATACGCGAAGTCGAAGGCTTCGACGTGTCACTCCGTCGGGCAGTCGATTACGACCTGATCTTGAAACTCTCAGAACAACAGCCAATCGAGCACGTCCCGACGCTCGGGGCACGGTATGACAATGCTCTCGACACGTCGGATCGGATCTCGACGAGTGAGGCATACGGTTGGAACACGTCAGTGCGCCTTCGGCACAGCATTGTGGATCCGTCCGCTCATGCACCAGCGACCGTCGTGGGTGTCATCCAGCGGCACGATCCGGAGCTGTCATCGAAACTGAACACTCTCAGGGCCTTGAGTGACGAGAATGACATCGCCATCTCGGCCGTGGGCGTCAAACCCGATGAATGGCGCCAGATCCGCGTCTGCTCCTATGCCCGCCCGCGCATGCAATCGCGGCTCTATCAGGCTGGGGAGGCATTCGCCTACGTCGTGAATCTGGAGCTGCGCCGGAGTCAGAGCGACGTCTTCTGTGTACTCGACCCACGTTCACTGTTCACGGAACGCGACGTAAGCACCCTTCTTGATGAGGTTGCGTCTGGCAAGGCATCCGCGGCGATCCCAATGACGCTGGGGCTCGACGGCACCATCGATTCAGTGGGATCCATGCTCGCTGGACCGCAGCACACTCCGATCGCAATCCTCGGCGGCCATCCGGCGGAGGATGCCCGTCGACTGGGCGAGCGAATCGAACTGACGGGCCTGTCGGGCCGTACGGTAGCTGTGTCGCGGGAGCTCTTCGCGCGGGTAGGTGGTCTCGACCCTCTGCTGCACAATGAGTACGAACTCTCCGGACTGGCCGATGTGCTGAGTGGGCAACGGCTGGTGGCACGAACCGACGTCGTACTCATGCAGGTGGCCAGTGCGCTCGAGTTCGACAGTGTGGATACAGTCGGCACGAGCTCGGCGCTCAGGCTCCGCTTGGCCGAGGCGAAGGCGGCGGCACCGGATGCCGTTTACGCGAAGTTGGACATGCATGTACCGCATTGGCGACGCCATACTCCGCTGGGCATCGATGTCGAGACCCCGATGATCACGCCTCGAGAACGTCTCGTACCGGTCGTGGTCCGCGATCGGCGCACAGTCACCGTCGACGGGCGCTCAGTACCGCGTCTGCGTTGGGCGATCAAAACGGCGTCACCGGCGGGGCCCACCGGTGAGGCATGGGGCGATACCCACTTCGGGCGTTCTTTGGCTGCTGCGCTGACCGCGCTCGGCCAGGAGGCCGTGGTTGATGCGTTCGAGGCGCATCATCGTCGTACCGAGTACCTCGATGACGTTGTGATCCAACTTCGCGGGTTGAAAGACTTCGTCCCATCTCGGGGCTCCCTCTCGTACCTGTGGATCATCAGCCACCCAGACCTCGTGTCGCGCGCTGAGTGCGCGCGGTTCGACCGCGTGTTCGCCGCCTCGCTGAGTTGGGCGACACAAGCGTCCGAGCGCTGGGCGATCCCGGTGGAGCCGCTGCTCCAGTGCACTGATCCGAGTCTTTTCTTCCCCGTCGAAGGAGAAGCAAGAGACGGCTCGGCGCTCTTCGTCGGCAAGAGTCGTGGGGTGCCCCGCCCGACAGTCATGGAGTCCGTGCGATCCGGCATCCCGTTCGAGTTGTACGGGCCTGACTGGGATCGTTTCGTCCCGGCCGACGCGATCACCGGGACGGGAATCGCCAATCACAAGCTCGGCCGCGTGTATGGACGGGCCGCCGTCGTCCTCAATGATCACTGGTCCGACATGCAACGAGAGGGATTCATCTCAAATCGCCTTTTCGATGTCGTTGCCGCCGGCGGAAGAGCGTTCAGTGACGCTGTAGCAGGCATACCCGAGGTCTTCGGTGGAGCGGTTCAGACGTACAACTCGGTATCGGAGATCGTCCCTTTCCTGTCGGGAGATCTCGATGCGCGATTCCCGGACGAGGAGGCGTTGGGCGCGATCGGTACCAGAATTCGCGCCGAACATTCGTTCGCGGCACGAGCCCGGGTGTTGCTCGACCGTGCGATCGCCGATGTCGAGCGGCTCGGTCTGCGATGACGCTCCAGTCATCGAAGTCGAGTCACCCGAGGCGTCGCAACCCGAATTGGGTCGTTCTCGCCGCACTCGCTGTGGTCACCGGGGGCGGTGCCCTGCGTTTCGCGGGAATCGGGTGGGGACTCCCGCTGGAGCTGCACGCTGACGAATGGGTCGTCGTCGAAGGTGCGATCGACATGGCCCAGCGGAACTCCTTCTCACCTCCGTACTATTTCCGGCCTGATCACCTCGAGACGCAGCTGAGTTACCTCGCGTTCCAAGCGTGGTCTCATCTCTTCGGCGGAGGGTCACCGGAAGTCCTGTTTCAAACAAACCATGCACCGTTCTATGCGCTCGCGCGAACCATCTCCGCTCTCTTCGGAACGGCGGCGATTGCGGTTGCATTCTTCATCGGCGCGTCATACCGCGCGAGCATCGGTCTGTGGTCTGCAGTCATGATCGCGTTCTTCCCGCCTTTCGTAGAGCACTCGCGCTATGCGACACCCGACATGCCGCTCGTATTCACGATGCTGCTCGTCATTCTCGGGTGCGTGCGATACGTTCAGCAGGAACGATGGGGTTGGCTTGCGCTGGCAAGCGCAGGTATCGCTCTCGGCATCACAGCGAAGTATCCGGCCGTCGTCGGTACAGCTGCGATAGCCGCTGCCATCATCATCGCATCGCTGCGTTCCGGGCACCCGTGGCGGATCCTGACACGCGGCGCCGCGTCCATCGGCATGGTCGCGGGATTCACCTTCGCGATCTCTCCGTCATTGTTCACGAACTTCTCGGCGGTGCGAAAGCAGCTGTTCCAGCAGAACTCCACCGGGCATCTCGGCGCGGATGGGCTGGACTGGTCGGGGAACGCCGCTTTCTACGCGAATGATCTCGTAAACAGCACGGGAGTCATCCTCGTTGCCATCGCGCTGATCGGTCTCGTACAAGCGATCCGCAACCGCCGCTGGGACATGGTCCCTCTCCTGACCGGACTCGTGTTCTGGGTAGCGCTCTCAGCGCTGACACTGCACTGGGACCGCTGGGGCCTGCCCATGTACCTCACTCCTCTCCTCCTCGCAGGTGTCGGTGCCGACGTCGTGCTGCGCTGGGCCGCTGCGCGTCGACTGCCTGCGAAGGTGGTGGTCAGAACTGTCACCGGACTCTCCTTCCTCTCATTGCTGCTCGGATCTTCGGCACAGTTGGCGTCCGCGCTGGCGCCCGACACCCGGCTCATCGCGGCAGTGGAACTGGCAGATCGAGGTATCGACCCAGACGAGACATACTTCGATGGCTATACGCCGTTCCTCACCGACGGCCCCCGCAACCTCGCGTCAGAACTCACAGTCGCGGACGACGGCGCGATCCAACCACGCGAGGGCGTGGAAGAATTGCCCTACATCCTCACGTCGTCCCGGATGGTCGGTAGGTACCTCGCCGCGACCACGATGCCTGAGGAGCGGCTGTTGTACAGTACGATTCAAAAGCTTCGGCCGGAGACGGTCTGGCGAACTGTCGGCATTCCGCCAGCATCTCCATGGGAGCCCTGGCGGATCTGGCAGACGGTTACCTACATCCGCGATGTTGTGGCTGGTGGACACTCCGGACCACAGCTGATCCTCTACCAGATGCCGAGAGTCAGCTGAACCCAGCGTCCCCTGATGACGCTGCGCCCAGCCATCGCAGGGTCGCATTGGGATAAGCTCGGTGAGTACCGTCGGGGTCGGGAGATGCGAGAAGAAGTGCGAATGGACGAGCCGATCGGCGATCCCTATGATGCGCCGTCCTCGTCCGAAGACGAATCCGCTGCGAAGCGCGAGTCCGTCGCCGGCATGAGGGGGCCAGATGGTCCATTGCTCAGGCTCATCCGCGATCGCCGAGTGGCATTCCTCTGCGTCGGTGTAATCAACACCGTCGTGGGCTTCGCTTGGTTCGCCCTGTTCGATCTCACCGTGGGTCGACTATGGGGCTACATGGTGACGTTGATGTTCGCGCACGTTGCGAGTGTTCTCTGTGCGTTCGTGCTCTACCGACGGGCGGTGTTCCGGGTGCGTGGTCACGTATGGAGGGACCTGCTTCGCTTCGAGATGGTGTACCTCACGGCGTTGGGCGTGAATGCCGTCCTACTGCCACTTCTCGTAGAATTCGCCGGGCTGGAGCCGATAATCGCCCAAGCACTGATCGTGTTCATCACGACATTGATCAGTTATTTCGGCCACAGCCGGTTCTCATTCCGGCGTAAGCAGGACACACCGTGATCCATCCCACCGTCAGCGTCGTCATCCCGGCATACAACAATGCCGCGACAATCGGGGAGACCATCGACTCCATTCTCGCCCAGCGAGATGTCGAGTTCGAGTTGATCATCGCCGACCACAGTTCGACGGACACCACCCGCATCGTCATGGACCGTTACCGCGACGATCATCGTGTGACGCTGCTCGATACGGCCGCAGGCGGAGGCGCCGAACGCAATTGGAATCGCGTCACGTCCGCGGCACGCGGAGAATACATCAAGCTGGTATGCGGTGACGACGTCCTGCGTCCTGACATACTCAGCCGACAGGTGCGCCTGCTGCGCTCAGCCGACGCCGTCCTGACCGCGTGCCGCCGCGACGTCACCGATGCCAACGGCAAGATTCTCATTCCGGGTTGGGGATTGCGTGGGCTGCGAGGCGTCATGCCCGGCGCCCGGGCGGCAGCGAAGGCCGTGCGCGCCGGATCGAACCTGTTCGGCGAGCCTGCATCAGTGCTCATGCGTCGTACCGCGCTCGAGGAGACCGGCGGCTGGTATGCGGAGTTCCCGTATCTCATCGACCAGGCAACATACACGCGAGTCCTTCTGACCGGCACATTCGTCGCCGACGACAGCACCGGTGCCACCTTTCGGATGTCCGATTCGCAGTGGAGTGCCGTGCTGATCGGATCGCAAGCCAAGCAGGCCAGGCGCTTTCACGCGTGGGCGCGCGCCACACGGCCGGATGTGATATCGACACTGGACGTCGCCATCGGCGATGTACGCGCGACCGTCATGGCGTACCTGCGTCGGCTTTCGTATGTCGTGCTCGGATGGAGGAGCAGATGACCAACCAGTACACGCATCGCGTGAGCATCGTGACCCCCGTGTACCAGGGCGAGAAGACACTCGGTGCGCTGATCGCCGAGATCCAACCCCTGACCGAGGTTTTCACCACGCCGAACGGTCACCATGCTGTCGTCACTGAGGTCGTGCTCAGCCACGATCGTGGTCCCGATGGCTCAGCAGAGGTCATCCGACGGCTATCTGCAACGCATTCGTGGGTGAGGGCTGTCTGGCTCAGCCGCAACTTCGGGCAGCATGCTGCGACGCTGGCCGGCATCGCGAGTTCGGGTGGCGACTGGGTCGTGACTCTGGACGAAGACGGACAGCATGACCCCTCCTTCATCGGAAGCATGCTCGACACGGCGTTGCAAGCGCAGGCGGACCTCGTCTATGCCGAACCCATCAACCGCCCTCCCCACGGACTCGTACGCAACACCGCGTCTAAGACGTCGAAGAAGCTGCTGGAATCGTTTCTCGGTGGGGGGAAGGCCACTCAATTCAACAGCTACCGGCTGATCCTTGGCGAGATCGCCCGGAGCGTCGCGGCATACGCCGGCACCGGCGTCTATCTGGACGTCGCGTTGAGCTGGGTCGCCTCACGCACTGTGACGTCGCCAGTGCTGTTGCGTGACGAAGGTGACCGTACCTCCGGGTATTCATACCGGCGGCTGTTCGCACATTTCTGGAAGATGGTGCTCACGTCCGGAACCCGGGGTCTCCGCTTCGTCACCGGTGTCGGAGCTCTCTTCTTCGCCGGTGGCCTGATCTTCGCCCTCTACCTGATCATCGTGCGCTTCTTCAGCGTGAGCGTGCCCGCGGGATGGACGTCGCAGATGGTCGTCACTGCTGTCGGCCTCGGTGCGATACTGATGGCACTGGGCATCATCGCCGAGTACCTCGGTGTTGCCGTGAGCTCGGCACTCGGCCGCCCGACATACCTGATCGTCCGCGATCCACATTCCGGCCCGCTCGGGCATGCCGTCAGCACGGTCAAGGCTCGGGATGACGACGCTATCGCATAGGTGGGTCATAGGACGCGGACTGCTGGGCGAAGCGGTGGCCCGGGCTCGCTCTGACGTACCGTTTCACCGTCGGATCGACTGGTCGGAGGCGCTGCGCTCCCTAGCGGATCTCAGCGCCGCCACTACCGAGTTCACCCGCCGCGCTGGTCCTCTTGAGATTTACTGGTGCGCGGGGAAAGGCGTCACGTCGACGACCGAACAGGCGCTGAAGGAGGAAGTCTCTGTCTTCGAACAGTTCCTTGAGCAACTCGCGATGTGCTCCCCCGAAGTCCGTTCGCGGCTCGTCCTTTTCGTCGCTTCATCGGTCGGCGGGGTATATGCCGGCTGTACCGATGCGCCATTCGATGAGACAACCCATCCCGTTCCCGCATCACCGTACGGACATGCAAAACTCGCCATCGAACGGGTTGCTTCCGAACGCGGCAAGCAGGGTGGGTGGCGTACGGTCATCGGGCGGCTGACCAATCTCTACGGCCCGGGGCAGGACCTCACGAAGGGCCAGGGCCTGATCTCAACTTTGGCCAACAGCGCGATCACGCAGCAGCCTGCGACGATTTACGTTTCTCTTGACACGCTGCGCGACTACATCTTCGAGGATGACGCGGCCTCGATCATCTCCGCCTGCGTGGCTCGAATGCATGAGCGCGCCGCCGGTGCAACCGTCGTAAAGATCGTCGGCTCGGGTCGCGCCGTGTCGGTGGGTGCTGTCGTCGCTGAGATGACCCGATTGCACCGCCGGCGAGGGTTCTCGCTACTGGGCCAAGGCCCATCTGCAGGCCAGGCCCTCGATCTGCGCGTGGCTTCGCAGGTGTGGACGGATCTCGACGCTCTGGCGGGCACGACGCTACCCGAGGGGTTGGGCCGGGTACTGCGTGCGCGCCTGCAGACACTCACCACCAGCTGACGAGCACCCGCACGGGGTCACCGTGCCGTCGCCATACTCAACGGGGCGCGTAGTCGGCGTTGTAGCGGTCGAGGACCTCGCCGATCGGTGCATCCAGCACGAGGCCGCCCTTGTCGAGGTACAGTCCGCGCTTGCAGAATCGGCGTAGATCGCGCTCATTGTGGCTGACGAAGAACAGCGTCCGCCCCTCGGCGAGCAACTCGTCGATACGGCGATAGCACTTGTCCCGGAACGCTTTGTCACCAACCGCCAGCACTTCGTCGACGAGCAGGATCGGCTCGTCGAGCTGGGATACGACGGAGAACGCCAGCCGCACCTTCATGCCGTTCGAGAGGTGCTTGTACGGGGTGTCCTCGAAGCCGGCGAGTTCGGCGAACGCGATGATGTCGTCGTAGCGACGCGACACCTCGGCACGCGACATGCCGTGCAGTCCCGCGGTGAGCCGCACGTTCTCGCGCACCGTCAGGTCTCCGACGAAACCACCGGTCAGTTCGATGAGCGGGGCCACTCCGCCTCGGACCTCGACGCCGCCCTCATCGGGCAGCAGTACACCCGCGACCAGCCGCAGAAGCGTGGATTTGCCCTGCCCGTTCCGGCCGACGACGCCGATCGACTCTCCCGCCTGCACAGTGAACGTCACATCGCGCAGGGCCCAGAACTCGCCCGGCCGGGAACGGCGCCGGGCCCCGGCGAACATGTCCTTGAAACTGCGCCGCCCGCGGCGGTTCCTCCGGAAGTGCACACCGAGGCCCCGGACTTCGATCGCCGCCGCCATCACAGCTCCTTCAGCACGGGACGCTCGAGAACGCTGAAGACCCACAGACCGAGCGCGAGGATTCCAAGGCTCATCACGGCGCTGATCACGACGGGCAGCATCTCGAGAAGTTCCGGGAAGAACGCGGCGCGGTACAGCATGAAGATGCCGGTGAGCGGGTTGAACGACACGATCGCGTGGAACGGCTCGGGAAGGTTCTGCACCGAGTAGATGACGGGCGTGGCGTAGAACAACGCCCGCAGGATCAGCGCGGTGGTGCGTTCGAGGTCGGTGAAGAGCACGCAGAGCGGTGCGATCAGCATCCCGAGTCCCACCAGCAGCGTCATCTGCAGGATGATCGCGACCGGCAGCCAGAGTGCACCCCAGCCGATGTGCGCAACCCTGGCCGGATCGGTCTCGACGAGCATGTTGATGATCACGAAGAGCGCGAGCACCGGCAGCGAGAAGAGGAACTCGATGCCCTTGCTGAGCACGATCCGGTTGATCCAGATCGACCGGGGGATGGCTGTGGAGCGCACCAGCTTGGCGTCCCGGCGGAACGCCCTGGTGAAGTCGGAGGTGGCGGTGTTGAACCACACCCACGGCAGCAGCCCGGCGATGAGGAAGACGATGTAGGGCTCGGCGCCGACATCCTTCTTGAAGAAGAAGGTGAACACGAGCAGGTAGATCAGGCTCATCACCAGCGGATCGAGGATGGACCAGACGTATCCCAGGAAGCTGGTGGCGTAGCGCACCTTCAGATCGCGCGCCGAGAGCAGCCACAGCGAGTGCATGTAGCGCTGCGGGGTGCCCGGCGCCCCCACCGTGGTCGTGCTCATCGGAAGGTCAGTCGCTCTCACCCGCGAGGTCGTTGCGCCACATCGACAGAGCGGACCCGATGGCCATGTGCATGTCGAGGTACTGGTAGGTGCCGAGGCGTCCGCCGAAGTGCACGTCGCGCTCGCCCTTCGCGAGCTCGCGGTACGCCAGCAGCCCCTCGCGGTCGGCAGGGGTGTTCACCGGGTAGTACGGCTCGTCGGCACGCTCGGCGAAGCGCGAGAACTCACGCATGATCACGGTGCGGTCGGAGTCGAAGATCTCCTTGCGCTCAGGGTGGAAGTGCTTGAACTCGTGGATACGCGTGTAAGGCACGTCGAGGTCGGGGTAGTTCATCACGCTGGTGCCCTGGAAGTCGGAGGTGTCGAGCACCTCCTGCTCGAAGTCGAGCGTCCGCCAGCTGAGCGCGCCCTCGGCGTAGTCGAAGTAGCGGTCGACCGGACCGGTGTAGACCACGGGCACCTGACCGACCGTCGCCGCCTTGTTCAGGGGCTGCGCCTCGTCGAAGTAGTCGACGTCGAGCCTGACCTCGATGTTGGGGTGATCGGCCATCCGCTCGAGCCACGCCGTGTAACCGTCGGTGGGCAGGCCCTCCCACGTGTCGCTGAAGTAGCGGTTGTCGTAGGTGTAGCGCACCGGCAGGCGACTGACGATGTCGCCGGAGAGCTTCTGCGGGTCGGTCTGCCACTGCTTCGCGGTGTAGTCGCGGAAGAACGCCTCGAACAGTGGGCGTCCCACGAGGGCGATGCCCTTCTCCTCGAAGTTCTGGGCCGTCTTGGCGTCGAACTCCCCGGCCTGCTCCTTGACCAGCGCTCGAGCCTGGTCGGGCGTGTACGCCGCCTGGAAGAACTGGTTGATCGTGCCGAGGTTCACCGGCATCGGATACACGACGCCCTGGTGGGTGGTGTACACGCGGTGGACGTAGTCGGTGAACGTCGTGAAGCGGTTGACGTACTCCCACACGGTCGGGTTCGACGTGTGGAACAGATGCGCGCCGTAACGGTGCACCTCGATCCCCGTCTCGGGCTCCGCTTCGCTGTAGGCATTGCCTCCGATGTGCGAGCGACGGTCGATGACGGTCACCTTGCGGCCCGCGGATGCGGCACGCTCGGCGATGGTGAGGCCGAAGAAGCCCGACCCGACGACGAGAAGATCCATGCAGTCTTTCTTCCTGGACCGCGCCGGCGGTCCCTTGCGAATCACCTTGCGGGTGAGCGTTGTTGCTCCCCTATGCTACCGGCGGCTCATCCGCGTCGCGCGCCGGTCTCCCCCGATCCGAAACCGCTTCGCCGCCGTCCCCCGAGACGTCCGACTCCACCCGGGCGGTGTCTCCGACGCCATCCCACACCTGCGCCGCACGGACGAGGACAACCGAGCGGTAGACCGCCACCGCGATGGCAGAGAGGGCGATCACGGCGATTACGCCGGTCAGTCCGACGATCAGCGCCGCCGGAATCATCACGAGCAAGCCGATGACCGCCGCTGCCACCGACGATCGTGCCAGTTCCCTCTCCTTCCGCAGGGCGACAAGACCGGCGAGTCCGACGATCTGCCCGACGCACTCGGCGCCGAATCCGACTCCCGCGATCACACCGATCTCCCACGGAATCACCGCCTTGCCCACGGTGAGCGGGATCGAGACGGGAGTGGCCAGAACGGCGAATAACCCGCCGCCGATGACTCCGATACCCAGGCCGACGAGCAGTGTGATTCGGGCGCGGGCCCTGACCTGCGACCGACCCGCCTCGGGCACCCAGCCCTGCACAGCCTGGAGAATCGGCGCAAGGACGAGGATGCCGTAGCGGTACAGCTTGTCCACGGCCGCGAACACCGGAAGCACCGGCTTCATGACGATATCGACGATGATCACGGGACCCATCGTCGATAGGTTGCCGAACAGCACCGTGGCCAGTCCCGCGAACTGTGTTCGCATCGTCGCTGACAGCTCTGCGCGGCGCGTGCGCCGAAGTCGCGCCCCGTCAGCGCGGCTGAGCGCGAACGCCAATCCACCGCACACTCCCACCGAGGTTGCTATCACAATTGCCCATAGATAGGACTGAAGCGTGGGCGCGAACACGACGGCGATGAGCGCGACGACCTGGCCGAGCACGGCGGGCAGCGCATCGAAGGCCAGCAGCGCGAGGGGTCGGTTGGTTCCGATGAAGAACCACGCCGCCCCGATGCCCGGGACTGCGTACGCGAATGCCGCAGTCAGTGCCGCCAACGGGTCCGCTCCGAGCACGACACCGATCCCGGCCGCCACGGGAACCACCCCGATGAGCAGAGGCACGCGCGCGACGACTGAGTCCAGCAGGAACTGTCGTCGCTTCTGCTCCGGTAGAGATGCGACGAGGCTCGGGCCCGTAGCTCCCCACCCGAAGCCGACGATGATCGACGCAAACTGCCCGATCATCTGGAGTACGAACAAGCGTGCCCACTCGGTCGCTCCGATCGAGTCGATCAGCAGGGGAATCGACACGATTCCTACGAGAGTCGCCGCTATCACGGAGACCGAGAAGTATGCGCTGCGACGGAGAAGATCGTGTCGGAGAAGCGCGGAGAATCGCCTCACACCCGTCGCCTGAACTGCAGTCGCAACTGCTCGGGGATCCGGCCGAGCGTGCCCTTGGTGCCATCCTTCCATCCGGCACGCGCCGCACGCAGCTGCGTCATCCGGTCGGGAGCGAGCAGAATACCTCCGACCAGCATCTCGGTCATCTTGCGGTTCCTCCTCCGCATCCATTCCGGATCTCCGTGCCCGTAACGGCGCGCAAGCCAGACGCTGTTGCGGACCATGTAGTACGTGCGCCACGGCGAGTGGTATAGAACATGCCGCGGCTTACCCAGCAGGATCAGGGGGCGCCCCATGACATGCAACGGCACTGCTTCGCCGAGAGCGTGAGCCATCTCCAGCTCGGGATCTACGAGGAAGCGGTAGCCAGCTTGACGGGCACGGATCGTGAACTCCGAGTCCACCGCGTCGATGAACAGCTCGGTGTTGAAGCCGCCGATCTCATCGAACAGCGTGATCGGCAGGAGCTGGCCGGATTGAATCGGGTCGAAGGGCTCGCCATCCGTACCCAGCAGCACCGGGGCACCGCCGACGACTCCGGGCACGGCACCCGCGACGCGCGCCCCATCCGACGCGCCTCGTTCGAGCAGCTCCAACAGGCGCGCGACGTGGTCGCCACCGAGCTCAGAGTCCTGGTCGAGGGTGATCACGTGTGTCGCACCGAGTTCACGTGCGCGGTCGATCGCCACGTTGAGAGCTGTCGCGATGCCTGCATTCACCGGTAGAGAGATGACGAAAACGCTGTCTCCGAATCTCATGCTCTCGACGGTGTGCGAACCGTCGTCCACGAGTACGACCGCGTCAACCTGCGTGGCCAAGCGTGCGATGGTCTGCGGGAGTGTGTCGGGTGCCCCGAACACCGGAACGACGGCGACGATCTTGGTGGTCATCGGTGGATGGTCTCCTGAAGGGCGCGACGGGCGGGAACAGCGTAGATCATCTACCTGGAAGCAGCCCTGCGTACAGGGTGTGCAGCCTCTTCTCGAACGCGGTGGCTCCGTACACTCCTTCGGCCCATCGCTGAGCTTCCGCTGTGCGTCTGGCATCTGGGTGGCGCAGTTCCGCGATCACCGCCCGCGCGAACTCGCCCGGCTCATCCGTGATCCCGGCGAACAATGATGACGCATCGATGCCCTCGGCCCCGACCTTCGTCGCCACGACGGGTGCTCCACGCAGCATCGCATCGATCGTCTTGAACTTCACGCCGGCTCCTGTGCGCAGCGGTGCGACGAAGACGGCCGCTCGCGCGTACCACGGTTCGAGAGAGTCGACGAATCCCGTGAGCACAGCCCGCGGAGCGCGCTCGACCGCGCGGGCGAGTGCGGGCCGGGGATTTGCGCCTGCGATCACAAGCCGCGCACTGGG
Source organism: Microbacterium sp. YJN-G (assembly GCF_015040615.1). NCBI lineage: Bacteria > Bacillati > Actinomycetota > Actinomycetes > Micrococcales > Microbacteriaceae > Microbacterium > Microbacterium sp. YJN-G. The sequence continues at coordinate 1,125,101 of NZ_CP060402.1, read as the reverse complement.
CACTGCCCCGATCACGTCAGGCCACACCCGCTGGAGGAACCACAGCATCCCGGATTCGTTGTCCGGACGATTGAGTGCACCGGTGAACAGCACCACTGGCTCGTCGATGTCGACGGCACGGTCGAGTACCTCAGCGGGTCCCAGCCCCGGGTGCACGACCTCTATCCGGGTCTTCGGCGCGAACTCGCGTGCGAGCGCGGCATCCTTGTCACTGAAAACCAACACTGCGTCGAGAGCCTGGAACGATGACTGCTCCTGCGATCGACTTCGCCGGGCGGCAGCGGCGTACGCCAAGCCGGCTAACTTGTTCCCCGCAGCCGCGGAGGCTCGCTCCCAGCGCTGGGTGATCACGTCGTGCGCCACACCGACGAGAGGAGTACCAGGTAGACGATTCCGCACACTCGGGGCGACCGCGATCATCTCAGACCAGTGGAACTCGATGAGATCAGCAGTGGCAAGCTGCGGCCACGGCCCGCGCGACGTCTGAAACAGGCGACGATATGGCCACGCCACAGCGCTTCCCCGCCAAGCGGACTCGACGTCGAAGACAGTCTTGAATCGTCCATCCCCGCCCGGGCCCACGCCCCGCAGCAGACGCACCGATGCTTCCCCGCGAAATTGCGTCAATGCGTGGCGGTTGAGCGGTGTCTCGGGCGCGAGGAGCTCGACGTCCGCGAGGCGAGCGAGTGCACTGACATGCTGGCCGACGTACTGACCCCCCGCGTGGGTGATGGACGGGTACGGGATATACTTCGAGACGCTCACGATCCGCCGAGAAGGAGCGGAGTTCTCCGCAGCGCTTCGGAGGTGCTCGGCGGTCATCACTTCAGCCTAGGCCACCCCGGACTCGCCGACAGGATCCCGCCATCAACGACTACACCGCGCTCGTCATCGCCTATCGGAACCATGATCTGATCGCGGGGGTTCTCGAACGGCTTTCTTTGCAGACTCTTCCGCCTGCCGAGGTGCTCGTCGTCGACAACGGCGGCACACTGACCGATCAGGCATTGGCTGCTTGGCCACTGCGGGAGAGGACGCGTCTGATCTCTCGGCCTGACAACCCCGGTTACGGCGCGGCCGTGAATGAGGCCATGAATGGTACGCACGATGCGGTGCTCGTCCTCACCCATGACGCGATGTTCGATCCGCGTCTGGCGGAGCATCTGCTGGAGTCGCTGGCGGCCGCATCGAACCGCGGTGCGGCGGCGCCTGTCCTCCACTTCGCAGACCAGCCAGACCGTGTCTTCTCCGCGGGCGGCGCTCTCACTAGGGGCGGGCGAGCGTGGCACCGCACCGATCTCGCTCACAAGGTGAGCCGGGAGGTCGACTGGGTCGACGGAGCCATCGTGATGTACCGGCGATCGGCCTTGGACGCCATCGGATGGCTGGCGGAGGATTACTTCCTGTACTTCGAGGACGTGGACACCGCCTGGCGCATGCGTCGCGCCGGGTTCTCGACCGTCATCGTGCCGGACGCAGTGGCCTTCCAACAGCCCGGAGCGCATCCGGTCTATCTCGGTATCCGGAACATGACAATGTTCGCTCGAAGGGCCGGCATCCCGACTCTGGCGCACGTCGGTGCGGTGAGTCGCCGGATCGTGGAAGAGTCCATCGTCAGAATGCGGCGCGGACGATCGCCAGAACTGCGCGCGGCGCTACGTGGCTGGCGTGACGGCCGACGCGGACGCAGCGGAAAGCCGACGACATGAGCGCTCCGGCCTCCATCGACGTGATCCTGCCGTATTACGGGGATCACCCACAGTTACGTGATGCCGTACGAAGCGTGATCGCACAGACGGACACGGATTGGCGGCTCATCTGCGTGGACGACGCACATCCGGACTCCGACGCCAGCGCGTGGATCGCCTCCCTCGCTGACCCCAGGATCCAGCACGTGCGCAACGAGACGAATCTGGGAGTCGCGGGCAACTTCGCGCGCTGCCTCGAGCTGGCGACCGCCCCATGGGTCACGATCATGGGCAGCGACGACCGCATGCGCCCCTCCCACCTCACCGAGTTTCGGAAGGCAATCGAGGCGAGCGATGGTGTCGACATCGTCCAGGGTGGCGTTGTGGTCATCAGCGACGACGGTCGCCGCTCCTACCCGCTCGCCGACCGCGTCAAATCGATCCTGCGGCCCCGCGCACATGCGTCGGGAAGACTGCTCAGCTCCCGTGAGCTCGCAACCAGTCTCACCCGTGCGGACTGGGCGTATTTTCCCTCACTGATCTGGCGTACAGCGCGAGTTCAGCGACTCGGATTCCGCGAGGAGTATGAGATCGCATTGGACCTCGGGTTACTACTGGATGTCGCGATCGACGGAGGGGTGATGCTCCTTCATGATGCGACCACGTTCGAGTACCGACGGCATCGAGCATCAGCGTCGATGTCATCCGCGCGCAGCGGGCTGCGATTCGCGCAGGAACGCCGCTTCTTCCTCGACTACGCGGAACGCTTCAGCGCCATCGGGTGGATGCGTGCTGCCCGAATCGCGCGCTGGCACCTCGTCTCACGCCTCAACGCTCTGACCGAGATCCCGGGAGCAGTGTTGTCGGGCGACCTGACGGCGGTCAGCCGGCTACTCGTCCACGTCTTCCGACCCTGAATCCTGGTGCCGCTGCGTCGGCGCGCCATCGAGCGCATCGACACGCGCACCGAGAATCGCGACCTCTTCCGCCAGCCTGCGAACCTCCGCCTCGCTTTGCGACAGTTCCCACGAAAGGTGCAGAGTGACGCCGAGAAGCACAGTTATGGCCGCCGCGAACAGCAGATTGACCGGCAGCTCCACGCCGAGTGCAGCGGTCGCGGCCGTGAGCAGGCCGGGGAACAGCCCGAGCACGAGGAGCACCACGCCCAGGACCAGCCAGAGCACAGCGTACTTCTCGCGAATCTGCCGGGTCAGCAGCATCCAGAGAACCCCTGTGATGATCAGCAGAGCGATGCCGATGCCGACGATGGCGACCATCACGGTGCCGGCTCCCTTCTGGTCTGACGAACGAGCGCGAGCGCCAGAGCGAACGCGCTGCGCAGCAGATACACGGTGGACGCCCACGTCCCTTGGCTCGGCACACCATGCTGCCGGGGTCGCATGGCCACGGGAACCTGTGTGACCTTCAGCCCTGCATGGACGGCAGCCACGAGCGAATCGAGAGTGTCACCGAGGTACTCGGCCGGGTAGTAGCGAACGTATTGCTTGATCGCGCGTTCGTTCGCTGCACGGAATCCGCTAGTGACGTCAGTGAGTTGTGTATGCGCGACCTTGGACACGAAGCGGGCCAGCACGACCATCGCCCACCGACGCGGACCACGCACCTCGTAGTCTCCGATCTCCGCGAAACGTGCGCCGATCGAGACGTCTGCGTGCTCAAGTCCCGCGAGCACATCGGCGATATCGGCTGGGTTGTGCTGCCCATCCGCATCCACTTGAATGGCTCGCCGATAGCCGCGGCGCTGTGCGTACGTGAACCCGGTCCGCATAGCACCGCCGACCCCCAGGTTGAACGGCAGCGAGAGCACGGTCGCGCCGGCTTGCCTGGCCACCTCTGCGGTGTCATCGGTCGAGCCGTCGTCGATCACGACGACGTCGTATTCGGAGGATGCCGTTCGAATTTCCCGAACCGTCGCGCCGACATTGCGGCTCTCGTTCCACGCGGGGACGAGTACAAGGACGCGCTCTGAAACGGGAATCATCGTCTTCGATCCTAATGGGGACGGTCTATCCGAGACCGCAAGCCCTCACCCGATACAGTCGAGCATCACCCTGCTCATCGACCAAGGCGACTGCGGCTGACGCCGCGAGATCATCGAGTCCCGGGTAATCATGGTGTCCGCCGTGCACTTCACGGTCACCGAAGTCGAGCACATGGGTGACGCCGAGATCGAGCACGGCCTGACACACCCGGGGGTCATCGGCTGCGTCATCCAAACCGTCATTCACAGCATGGCCATCGGCAGTCAGGTACATCAGCATGTGCGGCATGAGCACCTGTCTATCCGCGTAGGCGTACGCCAGCGCAGTCCCGGTATACGGGTTGCCCGCTATCACGGCGTCCTCCGGGACATGGCGCGTCAGCCGTTGCAGCAACGCGAGTTCGTCAGGCGACAGCAGTTTGGCGTCGACGCTCATGACGTAATTGCGGTGGGCTGCCTCTTGCGCGGCGGGCATCGCGGGGATCTGGGCCGCAGCTGCGCAGATGACGAACCCCACGATCGTCGCCGCGCTACCCGCGCGCGCCACGGCCACGCGCGGGTACGCACGGGCAACCACCCTGACGGCGCCGACGAGGCCGGCCACTGCCAGGGGCACTACCGCGACAGCGAATACCGCCGCGAGCCGAGGCCAGTTGTTATACCAGCTTCCGGTCAGGGTGTCGCGCACCAGCCAGTGGTCGATACTGGCTGCCACGACGAACAGAAGTCCGCCGACTGCCCAGATGCCGAACGACGCCCACAACGCGGGCGAACGCTTGAGCACTACGAGGATGCCGCCGGCGATGACGGCGACTGCGATGAGGACCGCGCTGACTCCCGTGAATGCACTCACCGATGCCACCTGCCACAGCGCAGCCGAGGTGGACATCACGGGCGGCCAGAGCCGTGCTTCCAATGCAGGGCGGAGCACCTTGATGAGCAGGTAACCCGCGCCGAGATAGGCGGCGGCGCATGCTGCGACCGCCAGCCTGCTGCGCACGGTGACGGCCGCCCGCCCTTGCCGCAGGAAGAACAGGAAGAACAATGGGACGGACAGCGCGAGCCACGCCACGAAACCTCCGGGGTGGCTGAGCATCAGCCCGGGCAACGTGCCGAGCAGTGAGAAGACCCACCAACCGGATGCGCCGTCCCCCGGTTTCCGTTGCGCCAGCATTCGCACGGTGAACGCCAGCGCCGCAGGCAGCAGCGCGAGCGAGAGCTGGAACGGGTAGAGCACGCCGTAGTCCATCATCAGCAGAGGAAACGCGGGGATCGCGGTGACCACCACGGCTGTCGAGAGCAGCACCGCGCGTGAGGAACCGAACAGCGCGCTGGTCAGGAGCATGGCACTGAGCGGCCACACCGCCGCACAGACGACCAGCGTCACTGCTTGGACGGCGGCAGGAACGGAGACTCCGGCGAGCTGGACCGCCAACGCCGCGGTCGCGTGCCAGACCGCAGGGTAGAACCCCATCGCGCCGGTGAGACCGCCGACGTCCAATGACGATGCCGAGCCCGCGTCGAGTATGTACCGCACCGCATTCAGATGGAAGACGTTGTCGAAGGTCTGCGAGATCGCTTCGGACCCACCGAACACGGCCACGACCCGCCAAGCGAGAAGAGCTGCCGCACCGGTGATCGCCACAAGGATCCAGCCGAGCCGGGGAGGATCATCCGAGGTCACGGCGCCCGCACTGCGCAGCACCTTCAGCCTGATCGCGGAGATACCGGCCACCAACACGGCAGTCATGACGACGAGGGGCAGAATCGACCAGTCAAGACCGACGACGGGGGCCAGGGTGCTCGAGATCGCGATCGAGCTGAGTCCGAACGGCGCTGTTGCGCCGATCAGCCAGTACCCCCGCAGTCCCACTGACCATGCGAGGGCGCCGCCGACGAGGGCGAGAACAGCCACCAGGAGTAGCGCGGAAAGGGCGACGGCGAACATCGACACGGGGCCTGTCTGTCGGAGCGGGAAGGGAGCCTCCACAGGATAGCCGCCGTCACTCAAGGCGGCCCCTCATGGAGCCCAGGAGGGGTATGTCAAGATAGATGCTGTGAAGGGCATTATTCTCGCCGGCGGGTCCGGCACGCGTCTGCACCCGATCACGCTGGGCGTCTCCAAGCAGTTGATCCCGGTCTATGACAAGCCGATGGTCTACTATCCGCTCTCGACGCTGATGCTCGCAGGCATCCGCGAGATTCTCGTGATCACCACCCCACATGACGCCGCGCATTTCGAACGTCTGCTCGGCGACGGGTCTCAGTACGGGGTCAGCCTGACCTTCGCCCAGCAGCCGTCGCCGGACGGTCTGGCGCAGGCGTTCACCATCGGTGCCGATTTCATCGGTGACGATTCGGTCGCACTTGTCCTTGGCGACAATCTGCTGTACGGCCCCGGGCTGGGAAGTCGTCTGCAGCGTTTCGAAAACGTCGACGGCGGCGCCGTCTTCGCCTACTGGGTCGCAGAACCTCAGGCGTACGGTGTGGTGGAGTTCGACGCAGACGGGCGAGCGATCTCGCTCGAGGAGAAGCCTGTGTCTCCGCGGAGCAATTACGCGGTTCCCGGGCTCTACTTCTACGACAACGATGTGATCGAGATCGCTCGCAATCTCGCGCCCAGTGCGCGCGGCGAATACGAGATCACCGATATCAACCGTGAGTATCTGAGTCGCGGCAAGCTGCAGGTCGAGGTGCTTCCGCGGGGCACGGCGTGGCTGGACACAGGTACGTTCGATCAGATGACCGATGCTGCCGAGTACGTCCGAACCATGGAACGCCGTACCGGGATGAAGATCGGTGTCCCCGAGGAGGTTGCCTGGCGTCAGGGCTTCCTCAGTGACGACCAGCTGAGCGATCGAGCCGAGGCACTGGTCAAGTCGGGGTACGGTGCGTATCTCATGGACATTCTCAAGAGAGGTCGCGCATGAGCCGTCTGCTCGTCACCGGAGGGGCTGGCTTCATCGGCTCCAACTTCGTCCATCACGTCGTCGCAAACACGGACCACCACGTCACTGTGCTCGATGCTCTCACATATGCCGGTAACCGTCGCTCCCTGGAGGGCATCCCCGAGAATCGGATGACGTTCGTCCACGGCAGCATCACGGATACCGGCCTGGTCGACGCACTGTTCGAGGACACGGATGCCGTCGTGCACTACGCCGCGGAGTCGCACAACGACAATTCGCTGAACGACCCGCGCCCGTTCCTCGAAACGAACATCGTCGGCACGTACACGCTGCTCGAAGCAGCCCGACGTCACGACGTCCGATTGCACCACATCTCGACCGACGAGGTATACGGCGACCTGGAGCTCGACGATCCCGAACGATTCACCGAGTCGACACCGTACAACCCATCGTCACCGTACTCCTCGACCAAAGCCGGCAGCGACCTGCTCGTACGTGCGTGGGTCCGCTCTTTCGGGGTCCGTGCGACGATCTCGAACTGCTCTAACAATTACGGCCCCTACCAGCACGTCGAGAAGTTCATTCCTCGGCAGATCACCAACGTGATCCGCGGCATCCGCCCAAAGCTTTACGGCGCGGGCCAGAACGTTCGTGACTGGATCCACGCCGACGATCACTCATCCGCAGTCCTGACGATCCTGGAGCATGGCAACATTGGTGAGACATACCTGATCGGCGCTGATGGCGAGAAGGACAACAAGTCCGTTGTCGAGCTTATTCTCACCGAGATGGGTCAGCCGGCTGACGCCTATGACCACGTCACCGACCGCGCCGGCCACGACCTGCGGTATGCGATTGACTCGACGCGGTTGCGTGATGAACTCGGCTGGTCACCGCAGTTCTCCGATTTCGAAGCGGGCCTCGCAGCGACCATCCAGTGGTATCGCGACAACGAAGACTGGTGGGCGCCGTCCAAGGATGCCGTCGAGGCGTTCTACGCGGGCAAGGGCCAGTGAGCACGCGATTCGGCAAGAAGCTCGAGCGGATCGAGACCCCGATTCCCGGACTCGTCGTCTTCGAACTTCCGGTGCACGGCGATTCACGGGGCTGGTTCAAAGAGAACTGGCAACGGGAGAAGATGCTCGCCCACGGCCTCGAGGACTTCGGGCCTGTGCAGAACAACATTTCCTTCAACGATGCTGTAGGTACCACTCGCGGCATCCACGCGGAACCCTGGGACAAGTGGGTATCGGTGGCGACAGGCCGGATCTTCGGTGCCTGGGTGGACCTCCGCGAGGGGCCGACGTTCGGTGCTGTCTTCACCACTGAACTCGACCCGTCGCGAGCGATCTTCGTGCCTCGCGGAGTTGGGAACTCCTACCAGACTCTGGAAGCCGATACTGCTTACACCTACCTGGTGAACGATCACTGGTCGCCGGACGCGTCGTATTCGTTCCTCAATCTCGCGGACGAGACGGCGGCAATCGCCTGGCCGATCCCACTCGATCAGGTCGAGGTCTCCGACAAGGACAAGGCGCATCCTCGACTTGAGGACGCGACGCCGGTGCCTCCGCGACGAATTCTCGTGTTGGGTGCGTCAGGACAGCTGGGCCATGCTCTACGCGAACGACTGGGCGACGCCCCGCATATCGAATACGCGTCGAGAGCCGAGCTCGACCTCGGTTCCGGGAGCCTCGATGACGCGCGTCGGTGGCGCGACTACGGCCTGATCATCAATGCCGCCGCTTACACCGCGGTGGACACAGCGGAAACTCCCGAAGGCCGCGAACAGGCTTGGGCCACCAACGCCGCAGCCGTTGCTTCGTTGGCACGGGTGGCCGACTCTCATGGCATCACGCTGGTGCATGTCTCGAGCGACTACGTCTTCGATGGTGCGGCGGCGGGCGCGTATGCGGAGAACGCTCCCGTCCGGCCCCTTGGCGTCTATGGACAGACCAAGGCAGCCGGCGACCTCGCCGTCTCGACAGCGGCGCGTCACTACATCGTACGCACGTCCTGGGTGATCGGAGACGGGGCGAACTTCGTACGAACGATGCATTCACTCGCCGAGCGTGGAATCGATCCCCGCGTCGTCGACGATCAGATCGGGCGCCTCACGTTCACCGCGGATATCGCTGATGCCATCGTGCACCTGTACGAGACGCATGCACCATATGGTGTCTACAACGTCACCGGAGCGGGTGAGCCCAAGTCCTGGGCCACGATCGCCGAGGAGGTGTTCCGCCTCGCCGGCCACGACCCGAAGCGGGTCACCGGCGTGTCGACTGATGATTATTTCGCGTCGGCGACCGGTCCGATCGCTCCCAGACCACGCAACAGCGTATTGGATCTGACGAAGGTGATGGCCACGGGTTTCTCTCCCACCGCGGTCGACGAGTCACTACGCGCCTACGTCAACGAGTTGAAGGACTGATCGGATGAAGCTGAGTGTCATCGGATGCGGCTATCTCGGTGCCGTACACGCGACTGCGATGGCCTCTTTGGGGCATGAAGTCGTCGGTGTCGACGTCGATGCCGCGCGCATCGAGATGCTGCGAGCGGGACGGGCACCGTTTTTCGAGCCTGGTCTGGATCAACTCCTCAGCGAGACCGTGCAAGGCGGTGCGCTGACGTTCTCGTCTGAGATCTCTGAAGCTGCGGGTGCTGCTGCGCATTTCATCGCCGTCGGAACACCACAGCGTGCCGAGGGCGATGGTGCAGACCTCAGCTACGTCGACGGCGCGATCGAATCGTTGATACCCATACTGCGTCCGGGCGATCTGGTGATCGGCAAGTCGACCGTTCCCGTCGGAACAGCCAACCGGCTTGCGGAGAGCATCCGACCCACGGGAGCGCACCTCCTCTGGAACCCCGAGTTCCTCCGTGAGGGGTTCGCGATCAAGGACACGCTCGAACCTGACCGCCTGGTGTACGGGGTCGCGAACGTCGGATCAGCTGCGGACGATGTCGCGCTCCTGGACCAGATCTACCGCTCCGTGCTCGCCAAGGGCACTCCCCGCATCGTGACCGACTATGCAACGGCCGAACTGGTGAAGGTCTCGGCGAACGCGTTCCTGGCGACCAAGATCTCGTTCATCAATGCGATGGCCGAGATCGCGGAAGTCACCGGCGCGGACGTCACGCAGCTGGCGGATGCGATCGGTTTCGATGCTCGCATCGGTCGACGCTTCCTGAACGCGGGGATCGGCTTCGGCGGTGGCTGTCTGCCGAAGGATATCCGTGCCTTCTCCGCGCGTGCTGAGGAGCTCGGCGTCGGCCAGGCTGTGCAGTTCCTCCACGAGGTTGATGCGATCAACCTGCGTCGTCGTCACCGCGTCGCCGGCCTGGTCATCGACGCGTTCGACGGCGACGCCCGCGGACATCACGTGGCGCTGCTCGGACTGGCATTCAAGCCTGATTCCGATGACACCCGGGACTCCCCCGCGCTCGACGTTGCACGCCGACTCCACGAAGCCGGCGCCACTGTGCATGCATTTGATCCTGCAGCCAACGAGACTGCACGCCGGGTGGCCCCGGATCTCCGCTTCGCCAATTCCGTCGACGAAGCGGTCCAGCGGGCCGAGCTCATCGTGATCGCGACTGAGTGGAAGCAATTCCGTGACCTCTCGCCCAGCGAGCTGGCCACGCAGACGCCGGCTCGTACGATCGTCGATGCGCGCAACTGCCTCGACCCCGCTACCTGGCGGGCTGCCGGTTGGACGTACCACGGGATGGGGCGTCCGTGACCAGCCCCCGCGTCAGCGTCATCGTCCGGACCAAGGATCGTGCGGACTTCCTGACACGTGCACTCGCGAGCATCACCGCGCAGACGCTCGACAACTGGGAGGCGATCATCATAAACGACGGCGGTGACCCGATCAGAGTCGCCGCGGTCGTGAGCGCGCTGCGCGATTCGACGGACCGTGCACGCATCCGGGTGATCGATCATGCAGAGTCGCGAGGTCGCTGGGTCGCGGCGAACGCGGGGGTGCTTGCGGCTTCAGGCGACTACCTCGTGCTCCACGATGACGATGACTCGTGGCACCCCAGCTTTCTGTCCCGCGCGGTGGAGTACCTCGACCGCAACCCTGAGCGACAGGGTGTCGTGTCACGTATCGAGATCATCTGGGAACAGGAGAAGGACGGCCGCTTCATCGAGGACGGACGGGAGGAGTTCCAAGCGCAGCTGACGGCACCGCTGCTCGGAGACGCTCTGCTCTTCAACCGCTTCGTGCCGATCGGGTTCCTGTACCGACGCGATCTGCATGCCGAACTCGGGCTTTACGATGAGAGACTCCCCGTCGTGGGCGATTGGGACTTCAACCTGAAGGTGCTCTCGCGCGGCGGGCTGGAGTACCTCGGAGACGAACCCCTCGCATATTGGCATCAGCGTCGCCTTGCGACCGGCACCTCGGCGAACAGCGTGTCTGGTGCCCGCAGCGACCATGCTCGCTATGATGCGAGCATCCGCGACGAAGCTCTGCGCCGTTGGGTGGGTGACAACGGCACTGGACTCGTCCTCTATCTGACGAAGTTCATCGATCAACGCTTCGTCGATGTCGAGGACGGCCTCCGAGCCGAGATCGCCGCCTCATCGCTCTGGCGACGCCTCGCACGTCGTCTGCGCCGGACCCTCAAGCTTTGAGTCGCTCGACGGCATCCTCGATGGTCCCGTCGAAGATCTTCTTTCCCTTGGAGATCACGATTCCTCGCGTGCAGAGCTCCTTCACCATTCCGATGTCGTGACTCACAACGAGCATCGTCACGCCCCGAGCTGTCAGCTCTTTGATCTTGACTGCGCACTTCGCCCGGAATGGGGCATCTCCGACGCTGAGAACTTCGTCGACGAGAAGCGTATCGAGCTTGACGTGGATCGCCACGGAGAATGCCAGACGCATGAACATTCCCGAGGAGTAGTGCTTGACTTCCTGATCGATGAAGTCGCCGATCTCGGAGAACTCTACGATGTCATCGAACTTCTCCTCAGTCTCCTTACGCGACATGCCGAGAATCGCGGCATTCAGGAAGACGTTCTCGCGACCTGAGAGGTCGGGATGGAATCCCGCACCCACCTCGATCAGGCCGGCGACGCGGCCGCGGGTGAGAACTCGGCCGGAGTCCGGCTCGAGCACGCCCGAAACCAGCTTGAGCGTCGTGGACTTCCCCGAACCGTTCATCCCGAGGATTGCGACAGACTCGCCCTCCCCGACCTGGAAGCTGATGTCGTCCAGCGCCAGGAACTGGTCGGTGCCCACCTTCTTGCGCTGAAGCCAGCCGATCGCCGCCTCTTTGAAAGAGTGCGAGTTGCGTCTGAGGAAGTATTTTGAGACGTTCTCAACGATGATCGTAGGAGGTGTTGCGGTCTGAACCGCGATCATGTCTTGCATGCGTTCACAGGTCCTGGGCGAAAGTGCGCTCGAAGCGCCGGAACACGGTCTGACCGATGATCAGCACCACGAGAGTGATCGCGATGGCGGCAAGGGAGTAGAGACCGAAGGCTGGAGGGAGGCCGGGCGTGGCTGATGCGGTTGGCTCCCAGAATCCTACATGGAAGAGTTCGACCGCCACCGTCAGCGGATTCGACATGTAGATATGGAAGAGCCAGGCTGGCATCTTGTCTACGACGAGCGTCCACATGTACAGCACCGGAGACGTCCATGTGGAGAACATCCGGATGATCTCAACGAGGTTCTGTGCGTCGCGGAATCGCACGTTGATACCGCCGAAGAACAAGCCCAATCCGATCGCGAACACAAGCACCAGCAGCACCCCGCCAAGGATCGCAGCCAAGCCGACGAGCGACGGTGTCCATCCCAGCAACAAGCAGATGACGAGCAGCACGGCCACCTGCGGCAGGAAATGCACGAAGGCGACGATGATCGCGGCAACAGGGAAGAGCTCCCTCGGCAGGTAGATCTTGCGCACGAGCGCGCCGTTGTCGATGATCGAGTTCGTTGCGTTGCTGAACCCCTCGTTGAAGAGGTTCACGATCACGATGCCGGAGAAAAGGTATATCGCGAAGTTGTCGACTTCTCTGTGGATGTTGAGGATGATCCCCATCACGAAGAAGTAGACCGCGAACTGCGAGAACGGTTTCACATAGGACCAGGTCCACCCCAGCAGGGAATTGCGGTATCGCGTGGCTGTGGCCTTGCGCACCAGAAGTCGCAGCAGATACCGCCTCCGGAACACATCCAGCACCCCGCGACCCCGGCCGGGCGCTTGATACAAGCGCGCGTCGACAACGTCCAACGGCTCGATCACCCAACTCCTCCTTGCAGCGAACCGCTGTCGGGCCGCGCTCCACCTGATTCTAATCCGTTGCCCTGGACGCTGCGTTCAGGCCGAAGCTTCAGGTAGAGCACTCGCGAAAGGTGGTAGCGTCAGCCAAACCGCAGAGTGGCGCAGTTGGCGGACGACAGGATCGTCACCATCTCGCCGCCCGCGTCCGAGACGCGCCTCAGGACGCCTCCGTCGCCCCGGTACAGACGTCCGTAGCATTCGACCAGAGTCGTGACGTTGCCCTCCTTCGACATGGCCGCGGCCGCTTTGTCGGAGATCGGTACGACAATCCGCGGCATGCCGAGTGCGTCAGCGATCGTCCAACTCGTCAGATAGACTAGGCGACCAGCGTCAGACAGGTACACGCGCCCATCAGAAGGTGTTGTGACGAATCCGATGTCCGTGCGGATCTGCTCGCCCTTCGGGAGCCTGCTCAGCTCACCGCTGGTGACCGAGACGATACGAATGCTACCCGCACCATTCAGGATGCTGAGCGTCGCGGGGTTGGCGACGTGGCTGAATCGTCCCTGGATCGGAGTATAGACCGCCGGATCGGCAGAGGCCTTGACGAACAGAACCTTCTCCGTGTCGTCAGCGATCCGCAACCTGCCACATGTCGTGGCGTCGAGGGCGACTGGCGTGAAACCGTAGTTTCCATCCACACGATGGAGCGCTCCTCCGGCGCCGAAATAAGTCTTGGCATCGCACAGTACAAACGGGCCGAGGGTCGTCGTGACCCTATTCGACTTCACCGCTTCGGCACTGACCCGCTTCACGGATGTTGGCAGTCCCAGGCTTCTCGCGGTATCGAACGACGGGAGGTAGTGGAGTTCTCCGTCAGCTGTAGGCAGATAGACCCGAGTCGCACCAGTGGCAACGACGAACTGGCCTGGGACGAACCGCGTGGGGAGTGCCCGATACCTGGCGGCAGTGGCAGCAGGCATGGTAGCCACGTAGAACCCCGTTGTCTCGTGCCCCCATGCCTGGAGCGCGGCGGCCGACTCGTACGGCACAAGTTCACGGCCCTCAAGCAGGAAGAGCCTTGCGTCCCCAGCCACGCTCGCGCGCGCGGTCATCTCCGCACCCGCGCCCGGCTGGGTGAAGTCCTCTGAATCGAGGCGAGTGAGAGCCGCCTGACAGTCTCCACCCCAGGCCACTACAAGATCACACGTGGGGAAACGGTGCGTCTTCCCGCCATCGAGATAGGCGACGGTGCCCGCACCCTGATCGTGGAGGAACAGGGTCGCCTTGGCCCCCTGGGCCAGCGAGGCGATATGAGCGCTGCTTGTGGGCACAGGATCGCCGAAGGCTGCGCGGTACTGCGCCCAGACGTCGGCGGTGATGTGGTGAGCCGTTCCGTTGGTGATGAGGTAGATGTCCCGGCCAGCGTTGACGATGGGCCCGTCGGGATACTGCGTCGAGCCGAACCAGTCGGTGAAGTAGTTGTAGAAGTTGCGGTTGCCGTAGCTCGAGCATGAGTCACCCGTGCCGTAACCGGCGCGCAGGGCCGCCGCGTTGGGCTGGTACGGCGTGTAGTAGTACAGGGCCGAGGTCGCCTTGTTGGCCATGTACACGGGCGCGGTGCCGCACCCGCGGTTCGGGTGGTAGAGCACGTTCCAGGTGTTCCCGGGTGCATACCACGTGAAGTAACGCCCCTCCATGTAGAGCTGCATCTGACGAGCTGCGCCGTAGATCTGGTAGAAGAAGCCGACATACTTCGGGTCGCACGGTGCGTCATCCGGGCACCCCTGGCCGAGGGCCTTCTCATAGCGCCAGGCGCTGGGCCATGTGTGAGTCACGAGGCTCTGCTCCTTCTGGAGCATCACGATGAGCACCTGCGGATTGATGTTGCAGGACTGCGCCACGCGGTGGATGATTCGCGCGGCCGACTCGCCCTTGGCGCCGGTGTATCCCTTGCAGTAGCTGTCTGCAGGCCTGTCGACCGAGTCGGTGCGGTAGTCCTTCAGGCAGATGATCGGTTTGCCGTCTTCATCGATGCCGCCTCGACAGGTCTTCACCTTGGAGTCGAAGAACGCCTGGATCTGCGCCTCGGTCATCGTCGTGTTGTTGGTGAACACCGCATCACTGATGATGTTGCCGGGTGCGAACCCAGCGAGCGATGTCTTCACCGGTCCACCCGCGACACCAGTCGCAGCGGTCGCAGCCGAGGGAACGACCGGCACAGCTGCTGCCAGCGACGGCGCTGCAGTGCCGAAGACGAGCGCGATGATGGCGATGACAGTCGTCGCCCATCGGGCCGTTCGGGACACGTGCGGTCGGCGGGTGTCGCGTGGATGCATGTGAATAGTGTGACTGATGTTGCCGGATGATGCCAGCCAGCCGGTATATCGGTGTCGTTCCATCGGCGTGTCGCCCTCGTTCGCAGGTATCTTTCAGAGTTCGGCGTGCAGCGCCCAGACCCGCTCCGCCGAGCTCCCCCAGGAGAACGCGCGTGCGCGGTCGGCAGCGATCACCCGCAGCCGCCGCTCCCCCGCCGCCAGCGCATCCTCCAGGGCCCCGCCGAGGTCGTTCGCGGCGACCACCGCGCCGCCGTCGGCGATGACATCGAGGTGCACACCCGAATCGAGTGCCACGACAGGCACCGAGAGCGTCATCGCCTCGACGGCCCGCCACGGCCACGCCGACCTGCCGGATGTCGCCACGAACGCCGCCGCTCCGCCGAGCACGGCAGCACGGTCGGCATCCCCGAGCGCACCGCGGATGTGGGCGCGCCGCTCGGGAAGCCCGGCCGCCGAGGCCGCCTCCGAGAGGGCCGGTTCGGTGCCGTCGGCGGCATCCAGCACCACCACGTGCTCCCCCGCTCCGGCAGCCGCCCGGAACCCGGCGGTGAGATCATCGCCGTCACCGTTCAGTACGACGTACCGCTCGGGGATCTGCAGGTCCTGGCGGCGTCGTTCGGCGTCATCCGGCACGTGGAAGCCCTCGGGCGCCGCTCCGGCGATGACCCGCACGCGGTCGCCCAGCGCCACGATGTCGGCCAGGCGCTCGGCCATCGCGTGAGACGGGACGACGACGGCATCCGCGTGTTTCACCGCGCGCTTGAGCATCGCGCGCTGCCAGGCCACCAGCGCCTTCGGCATGGTCTCGGGGGCCTCCCAGGCGCACAGATCCCACAGCGTCACGGTGACCTGGTCGTTGTCATGCGTGCGATCGTGCCGCACCAGCGGCGCCATCAGACTCGGCGCGTGGATGAGTCCGCCCGCACCGCCCACGGGGATGCCGCTGCGCCATGCCATGGCCAGCTCGCGCCGGCCGAGCGTGAGCGTGCGCACATCCTGAAGACCGGGCACCGCCGCCTCGCCGCCGGCCGGAACCAGCGCAGAGACCGCGCATCCGCGCGGTGCCGTCGCGACCAGCCCGGCGGTGAGCGCCAGGGCCGCGCGCGCCTGATCGGCGTCGACGATCTGCGCCGCCTGATCGAGCACGACGCGCAACTGCACACTCATGTGGTCAGCCTAAGCGAGCCCGCCGCGCTTTCCCCGAGGCGCGGCCGAAGCACCCCGAGCCGCGGCCGATCCGGACCAGCCGTGGGCGCCGGCCCCGCCTACTCGGACGGTGCCTCGGTCTCGGGCTTCGGCGGGTGCAGCGCGGTCCGGACCATCTCGTGGATCTGGTCGTAGTCGGGCTCGTGCTCATCGACGCCGTTCTCCGGTGTCAGTTCGATACGGGTGACCGGCTGCTTCTTGGCCTTGAGCATCAGGTCGAAGAACTCCGGCAGCTTGTCCTTGGGCAGGTCGGTGTCGGCCAGTACTGCGCTCGCGTCGGCGATGGCACTGAACCTCGACAGCACGTTCTCGGGCGTGAACTGCGCGAGGATCGCCTCCTGCAGCTGCCGCTGGCGCTTCATCCGGTCCCAGTCGTTCGTGGTGTACCGGGAGCGCGCGTACCACTGCGCGGTGTCACCGTCCATGCGCTGCAGACCCGGCTCGATCCATCCGATCGCCCACTCGTCGACGGACTGGTTCGTGTCCCCGGGGCCGCCACCCTTCGGCAGCCGCTGGGTGACCTCGATCTCGACCCCGCCGAGGGCGTCGATGAGCGCCGCGAACCCGTTCATGTCGAGGAAGACGTAGTACGGAATCTCGATGCCCAGCACGCCCTCGGCCGCGTCCTTGGTCGCCTCGATTCCGGGAGCCGAGCCCTGGGCTGCGGCATCCGGGTACAGGCCGGTGCCCTGATCCTCGCGGCACACCTCGGCGGCGTTGCGGATCTGGTTCATCCAGCCGCTCCAGCCGCAGGTGCTGTCGCGGTGCCCGCGGAAGCCGTCCGGATACTCGGAGAGCATGGGGCTGCCCTCGCTGAACGGCGGATTGGGCAGCTCACGCGGGATGCCGGTGATGGTCGTCGCCCCGGTCTCGGCGTTGATCGACGCGACCGAGATGCTGTCGAAGCGCAGCGAGTCGCGCCCGTCGCCGCTGTCGGCACCGAGCAGCAGGATGTTGTAGTAGCCGTCGCTGGGCGGAAGGCTGGGTCCGCTGCTGCCGAAGATGGCATCGATCGCGCCCCGGCTGGATGCGGCGACGGTCGACGCGTACACCGCGCCGGAGCTGACAAGTGCGAGTACGACCATCGCCGCAACGGGTGCCGCCCACCGTGTGATCGTCGGCACCTTCACCAGCCGCACCAGCCGCAGCGCGTCGATGGTCAGCACGATCCACAGCAGCACGTAGCCGATCAGCAGCACCTGCACGACAGTGAGCACGAGCCACGACAGGGGCCCCGTGGTGAGCCAGATCAGGGCGGGCTGCGCCACGATCGCCAGGCCTGCCGCGACGATGACGAGCAGCCAGCCCAGCAGCGTGGCCCCGAGCCCGAAGCGACCCAGCCGCCGGCTGCCTGCGAGCACCTGCGCCGAACCAGGCACCAGCACGTTCATGACGAGCAGCCACCAGCCGCGCCGTCCCATCAGCGCGGGATCACGGCTGTCAGGATGCCGCAGCGGCCGTGTCTCGATCAGCGGTCGCGCACCCGTATGCGGGGCACGCGGAGCCGCCAGGGTCACAGCGAGTCCTTCAGCCGCTGATTCTTCTGCTCCACCTGGCCCTCGAGCTCGCGCGCGTACGCCTCGATGCGGTCGGCGAGTTCGGCGTCGGAGGCACCGAGGATGCGCGCCGCGAGGATGCCGGCGTTGCGGGCACCGCCGATGGAGACGGTGGCCACAGGGATGCCTGCAGGCATCTGCACGATCGACAGCAGCGAGTCCATGCCGTCGAGGTAGGCCAGCGGAACGGGCACGCCGATGACGGGCAGCGCGGTCATCGAGGCGAGCATGCCGGGAAGATGCGCGGCTCCGCCGGCGCCGGCGATGATCGTGCGGATGCCGCGGCCGCGGGCCTCGCGCGCATAGCTCATCAGCTTGTCGGGTGTGCGGTGGGCTGAGACGACCTCGACCTCGTGCGGGATGCCGAAGTCAGTGAGCGCCTGCGAGGCGTCGCTCATCACGCGCCAGTCGGAGTCGGAACCCATCACGACACCGACCAGGGGCGAACTCGAGGAATGCAGCGGCTCAGTCACCATGACAGGCTACGGCGCGCCGCTGGGAGAACGGCGCAACGGCACGCCCGCGCAGGGCCGTGCCGTCGGCGTCGCGGGTCACAGGAACCGTGCGGCGGCGGCACGAGCCGTGTACACGGCGTCGTCGAGGTCGTCGCCGGTGACGTTCACGTGCCCGACCTTGCGTCCGGGACGCGGTGCCTTGCCGTAGGTGTGGATCTTGGCCTCCGGATGCTCAGCCATCGCACCCGCGAACCGGTCCTCCAGGGCGCCCTCGGCGGGGCCGCCGAGGATGTTGACCATGACGGTCCACGGCGAGCGCGGCTCGGTGCGTCCGAGCGGCAGATCGGCGACGGCCCGCAGGTGCTGCTCGAACTGCCCGGTCACGGCGCCGTCCTGGCTCCAGTGCCCGCTGTTGTGCGGGCGCATGGCGAGCTCGTTGACGAGGATGCGCTCGTCGTCGGTCTCGAACAGCTCCACCGCGAGCATCCCGGTCACGCCGATGCCCTCCGCGATGGCGCGTCCGATGCCCTCCGCCACCTCGGCGAGCCGGATGCTCGCGCCGGGGGCCGGCGCGATGACCTCGGCGCACACGCCGTCGCGCTGCACCGTCTCGACCACCGGGTAGGCGACGACCTCGCCGCCGGGACGGCGGGCGACCTGCTGGGCGAGTTCGCGCGTGAACGACACCAGCTCCTCGGCGAGCAGCGCTTCGCCGTCGGCGAGATCCGAGAACCAGTCCGCGGCGTCGGTTCCGGCGCGCACGACGCGCACGCCCTTGCCGTCGTAGCCGCCGCGCGGGGTCTTCACGACGGCTCCGCCGCCGTGGTCGTCGATGAAGGCCTGCAGTTCGTCAGCATCCCGGACGGCACCCCATTCCGGCTGCGGGATGCCGAGCTCCGCGAGGCGGCGACGCATGACGAGCTTGTCCTGGGCGAACTGCAGGGCGTCGGGACCGGGGTGCACCTGCACGCCGTCGCCGACGAGCGCGCGCAACACGTCCTGCGGCACGTGCTCGTGGTCGAAGGTGATGACGTCGACGTCGCGAGCGAAGGCGCGCACGGTCTCGAGGTCACGGTAGTCGCCGACCGCGGTGGCTGCGAGCTGAGCGGACATCCCCTCGTCCTCGGCGAGCACGCGCAGATCGATGCCGAGCTCCACCGCCGGCGCGATCATCATCCTCGCGAGCTGTCCTCCGCCGATCACTCCCACGCGCACCGTCATCCTGCCCCTTTCGTCGGTGACCATTCTTCCGCATGTGCGGCTCGGTGCGTGCCGGGGTTGGTGCGGGCCCTTTGACAGGCTGTGCGACCCAGAGCAACTGGGATGCTGAGGCTCTCGAAGCACCCAGCGGGATCTCAGGCGCCGGTGGCCTGGGCATCGCGGTGCGCGAGGATCTGGTTCACCTCGACCTGATCGGCGAGCACCTCGTTCACCAGGTTCACGCTGGGCACGTTCACCAGTCGCAGCGGCGCGTCGATGCCGTTGCTGAGCGTGATCGTGCCGGCGCCCCACACCCGCTGCAGCGGGCCGCGACGCACGCCGATCGAGTAGCCCCGCGCGTGCGCGAGCTCACGGCGGCGGCGGGCGCCGATCCCGTCGTGCACGATGACCCGGCGGGTCGTGATCGTGTACGAGCGCGAGAGCCACACCAGGAAGGGCACGACGACGAGGACGAGCACTGCGGCGCCGGCGGCTGCCAGCAGCGTCCAGTCCTCGAATCCCTCCGGGAGGTTCCCGTACAGGTAGGCGGTGGCTCCGCACACGGCGACGAGCACCAGCGCCGACCAGAACAGCCTGCGGGCATGACCGCGGAATCGCGCGACGAGGAGTTCCTCGACGGGCGCACCGGGCGGCGGCGTCATCGGCCGTCCGCTGAGCGTCACGGGCTGGGTCACTCCTCCATTGTGCCTGCGCGGCCCTTCGGCAGGCTCAGGGGCCCAGGTGTGTCCTGCTCAGCCCTCGGTTCCCATGCCCCACTCCAGGGAGTGCTCGTCAGACA
Source organism: Microbacterium sp. YJN-G (assembly GCF_015040615.1). NCBI lineage: Bacteria > Bacillati > Actinomycetota > Actinomycetes > Micrococcales > Microbacteriaceae > Microbacterium > Microbacterium sp. YJN-G. Next base: position 1,104,704 of record NZ_CP060402.1, on the reverse strand, counting down.
GAACGGGTCAGGCGGGCCTGACGTGTACGACGTCGCCCGACGAGACCTCCTGCTTCCCCGAGCCGGTGTCGACGACCAGCCGGCCGTCCGAGGCCAGGCGCACGGCCCGGCCGTGCAGTGCATCGCCGCCGGGCAGCGAGACGTTCACATCCTGCCCGAGGGTGAGGCAGCGCTGCGTCGCCGCGGCGTGCACCCCCGCGGACTCGGCATCCCCGGTGCGTGCCAGTCCGGCGATCGCGGCGGACAGGCCGGAGAGGTAGTCGGAGACGAGACGGTCGGCGTCGACGACGACGTCGAGCGCGGCGAACGAGGTGGCGGTGGGCACCGGCAGCTGGTCGGCCGTCATCGCCGTGTTGATGCCGGTGCCGACGATCACGGCGGAGCCGGTGACCTCGGCGAGGATGCCGCAGATCTTGCGCCCGCCGACGAGGATGTCGTTCGGCCATTTCAAGCCGACCTCGTGGCCGGGCAGCTGGGCTGCCACGGCATCCGTCATCGCGACGCCGGCCGCGAGCGGGATCCAGCCGCGCACCTCGAAGTCAGCGGGCAGATCCCGCAGCAGCACCGACACGGCGAGCGCCGACCCGGGCGGCGTGCTCCAGGTGCGGTCGAGCCTGCCCCGGCCCGCGGTCTGCGTGTCGGTGATCAGCACCGACAGGTGCGGCCACGTGGCAGCATCCGCCGCCCGCCGGCGCAGCTCGGCGTTGGTCGATCCGCACTCCGGCAGCACGAGCAGATGGGAGGCCACGGATGCCGTGCGGGTCAGGTGCATGTCAGTCCTCGTCGTCGGAGGCGTCGTCATCATCGTCATCGAGCTCGGCGTCCGGGACGGCGTCACGCGCGTGCCACTCGTCCCACTTCTGCATGAGCTGCTCGATGGCGGCGTGGAACTTGGCCGTGGCCGCTCCGGGAGTGGTGTCGCCGAAGTAGTGCTGCACCCAGGTGTGCAGGCGCGACACCGCTTCCTGGTCGGCGCTCACGCGCTCCACTTCGGCGATGATGTCGTCGGCGCCGCTCACGCTGAGCCACTCGCACGCCGACAGGTAGCCGGACGTGTCGATCGACGCACGCTCATCGGCGGGCCGGGTGATCAGCAGCGGCTTGCCGGAGGCCAGCCGGTCGTAGACCATCGCCGAGATGTCGACGATCGCGACATCGGCCGCCGCGAGCTGCCAGCCGAGATCGGGACCGTCGTCGTACACGTGCTGGGCGGCCGGGTCGGCGGCGTTGGCCGCCTCGATCGCGGCGAGGATGCGGCGGTGCGCCGCCCCGTACTCGTCATCGACGACGCCGCTGCGCGGGTGGGGCCGGTAGATCACGCGATGTCGGTCGCTGGCCAGCAGGGCGCGCATGAGCCGCTCACCGTGGCTGGCGATCGAGCCGTAGTGGGCCGAAGGACGGTCGCCCTCCCAGGTGGGCGCGTACAGCACGACCCTGCGCTCATCGGGGGTGTACGGCAGGGTTCCGGAGTAGTGGTCGGCCTGCGGCCGGCCGATCTCGATCGCGCGACGGTCGAGGTCGTAATCCCACAGCGTGCGGCTGAGCCGGTCGCGGGCGGCCTGCCCGGCGATGAGCGCGTAGTCATACGCCTTGTACTGATTGGTGGTCATGTACATCTTGTCGGACTCGCCGTGGTTGATGAACACATGCCAGCGGCGCCCGTACCGGAACATCTGGAAGTTGCGGGTGTTCTGGTTCACGTACAGGACGACGCGGATGTCCTGCTTGGCGAGGAACTTCTCGAGGTTGCGCACCGTGGGCACGAACGCCACCGGCGGGCCGTCCTCCTCGATGAGCTTCTCGGCGCCCGTGGCGCTGCGGGAGAGCACCACGACCGGCCAGTGCTTCGCGAGCTCGGCCAGCGGGCGGTACCACTGGCGCATCTGATACATGTTCACGGCGCCGTCGGCGAAGTACACCGCGACCCTGTAATGGCCGTGCGGATGCGGGCCCTGGGCTTTGAGGGTGCGGCGGACCCGCTGCACGGCGGTGCGTGAGGCGAGTGCCTTCCGTAGCAGCCGATACGCCTTCTTCCCGTCCGAGACAACACCCATCGTTCCAGCTTAACGCCCGGTTCTACCGGCATCCTGGTCGCGGTGGCGCTCCCACCGGTCCGACAGCTCCCGGATCGCGTCCGCGAAGCGGGCGGTCGCGGCACCGGGCGTGGTGTCACCGAAGTAACGCGTCGACCAGTGCACCAGGCGCGCGATGGCCTCGTCGTCCTGGAGCACGCGGTCCACCTCGCCGACCACGTCCGCGGCGTCGGCGGTCGTGAGCCATTCGCAGTCGGAGAGGTAGCCGGAGCGGTCGATCTCGGCCTCCTCATCGCGAGGACGCGTGACGATCAGCGGCCGTCCCGTGGCGAGGCGGTCGTAGATCATCGCCGACACGTCCAGGATGGCGACATCGGCGGCGACCAGCTGCCAGCCGATCTCCGGGCCATCGTCATACACGTGCTGCGCCTCCGGATCGGCGGCGTTCGCGGCCGACAGCATCCCGATGATGCGCCTGCTGGCGGCGCCGTACGCGTCGTCCATGACACCCGTGCGCGGATGAGGTCGGTAGATGACACGGTGCCGGCCCGAGGCGAGCAGCTGCTCGACCAGGGTGACGCCGTGGCTGAGCACCGAGCCGTAGCTCATCGAGGCGCGGTCGCCCTCCCAGGTCGGCGCGTAGAGCACGACCGTGCGGTCATCGGGCTCGTAGGGCACGTCGCCGGCGAAATGGTCGGCCTGCGGTCGCCCGATGCGGATCGTGCGGTGATCCACGTCGTAGTCCCAAAGCGCCTCGGCGAGCCGGTCGTGTGCCATCTGCCCGGCGATCAGCGCGTAATCGTAGGCCTTGTACTGGTTGCTGGCCATGTAGATCTTGTCGGACTCACCATGGTTGATGAACACGTGCCAGCGCTGCGCGTACCGGAACATCTGGAAGTTGCGCGCGTTCTGGTTCACGTAGAGGACGATGCGGATGTCCTGTGCGGCGAGCACCTGTTCGAGCTCGTCGATCTGCGGCACGAACGCCACGGGCAGGGCTCCGTCGCGCAGCAGCGCCTCGGCACCCAGCGGCGAGCGCGAGAGCACGATCACGGGGAACCGGTCGGCGATCGCCTGCAGAGGGCGGTACCACTGCCGGATCTGATACATGTTCACGTCGGTGTCGGCGAAGTACACGGCGATCCGGAAGCGGCCGGCCGGATGCGGTGACCGCGTCAGGAGCATGCCCCGCACCCGCTGCCGCGCGGTCCGTGCCGCGAACGCCCGCCGGAGCAGCCGGTACGCCTTCTTCGCATCGGTGATGGCATCCATCCGCCGCACGCTAGCGGGGCAACCTCCGAATCGCCCGAGCCGGTCCGGCGCCTGCCCGTGACATGATCGACAGGTGCAGGACAACCAGGGGAACGGTGCCGAGGGCGTCTCGTTCGTCATGCCCGTGCTCAACGAGATCGACTATCTCGAGCACGCGGTGCAGTCGGTGCTGGAGCAGGACGTCGAGGGTCCCACCGAGCTCGTGCTCGCACTCGGTCCCTCCACGGACGGCACCACCGAGCTCGCCCGGCGGCTGGCCGCTGCGGACGAGCGGATCCGGCTGGTCGATAACCCTCAGGCGCACATCCCCGTCGGGTTGAACGCGGCGATCCGGGCGAGCCGGCATCCCACCGTCATCCGGGTCGACGCGCACTCCGAGCTCGCGCCCGGATACGCGCGGCGCGCCCTGGCCACCCTGAGCCGCACCGGGGCGGCGAACGTCGGCGGCGTCATGCACGCCGGCGGCCGCACGCCGTTCCAGCGCGCCGTCGCGCGCCTGTACAACTCCCCCGTCGGACTCGGCGGCGGCGCGTATCACGGCGGCGCGCAGGAGGGCGAGGCGGAGTCGGCGTACCTCGGGGTGATGCGACGCGACGTCATCGAAGCCGTCGGGCTGTTCGACGAGACGATCCGCCGCGGCGAGGACTGGGAGCTGAATCTGCGCATCCGGCAGGCCGGGCACCTGGTCTGGTTCGATCCGGCTCTGTCGGTGACCTACTGGCCGCGGGAGAACTGGTGGCGGCTGGCCAGGCAGTTCCGTGCCACCGGTGCGTGGCGCGGCGAGCTGGTCCGCCGCTACGGGCGCAGCAACGGTCTGCGCTTCTTCGCGCCGCCCGCGCTGGTGCTCATCACAGCACTCGCGGTGATCGTCGGCGTGCTGCAGCTGACCGGGGTGCTGCGCGGCCTTGCGTCCGTGGTGGCATCGCTCGTGTACGTGCCGGTCGTCGTCTACGCGCTGCTGGTGATCGCGGTCGGGCTGGGCGGTGTCGGCATCGCTCGCGGGCCTCGCGGCCTGCGTGAGCGGCTGTGGACGCTGGCCGTGCTGCCGACCATGCACATCGCCTGGGGGCTCGGGTTCCTGGCGGGTGTGCTGCGCGGCGCCGGCGACACGGTCGACGCCTCGCGGCTCGGCGAGCGCAACACGCCGCTTCCCTGAGCGCCTGGGAAGGTGGGTTGCTGAGACCCTTCGAGAGCCTCAGGGACCCAGACGGGAACGAGAGTTGGGCTGGACCCTTCGAGAGCCTCAGGGACCCAGTCATCTCAGGGGCCCAGGGGTCAGGGGTTGAGCCAGCCCTGGTCGAGGATGCGGGAGACGACACGGTCGGCGGCGCCGCCGTCGTCCAGTCGGTTGAACTGCGCCGTCCAGGCGGCATAGCGGTCGCGGTAGGCATCCGCTCCACCGTCGTCGAGCAGCGCGTCGATCAGCTCCTGCTGAGTGCGCACGAGCGGACCGGGGGCGCGTTCGGCGAGGTCGAAGTAGAACCCGCGCAGCTGCCCGCGGTAGTGCTCGAGGTCGGGCACGAGGAAGTACATCGGCCGCCCGGTCACGCTGAAGTCGAACATGACCGATGAGTAGTCCGTGATGAGAGCATCCGCGATGAGCAGCAGCCGCGCGGTCTCCGGGTATCCCGTGACGTCGATGACCCGGGCGCCGGACTGGTCGCGGCCGGGCTTGAGCGTGCGCGAATGCCCGCGCACGAGCACCACCGAGTCGGTGCGAGCCGCGAGCTCCTCCGGGTCGAGGAAGTCGACCATCTCGGCGCGGTCGTCCCGCCACGTCGGCGCATACAGCAGCACCCGCTCGCCCGCGCCGATGCCGAGCGCCTCCCGCACAGCAGCCGGGTCGCCGTTGGCAAAGACGTCGTTGCGCGGGTACCCCTCGACCCAGATGGGCTTGCCGAACAGGGCATACGCCTTGCGAAGCACACGCGCGGCATAGGTGTTCTGCGCGAGCACGGCATCCCACCGGCGGGATTCCTTGACGACGGCGGCCATGCGCCGCGGGTCGAAGCCGGGACGGTGCAGTGCGAGGCGCTTCAGCGGTGTGCCGTGCCAGGTCTGCAGCACGTGCTGGCCCGGCTTGCGCACGAACCGTCGGCGTAGCCAGTCGTTCACGACCAGCAGCCGCGAGTCCGCGCGGGCACGCCACCACTCGGGGCTGCCCTCGACGACGGCGACGGCGCCCTCGGGCACCTCCACCGACAGGTCGGTGACTGCCCAGTACCGCTGCACGGAGGGTGCGCGCTCGGCGAGCACGCGATCGATCGCGCGCGGGTTGCAGCCGGAGGTCTGTCCGTAGAAGCTTTCGAAGAAGACTGCGTTCTCGCTGCCCCCTGCCTGGGCGACGTAGCGCAGCTCGAGGGTGCGCTGCCCCTCCGCGGTCTCGTAGACCGCGTCCAGCGGTGCGCCGATCTGCACGCGATCACCGCGGACAGACACGCGCAGGATCGGCAGCAGCACGGGCGCCAGCTCGACGGCGGTGAGATCCGCACCCTCGGCCTCGATTTCGTATTCCCCCGCAGGAAGCGGCAGCTCGGCGCCGCCCCACCGCGCCACGCGCAGCGGGAAGGCGGCCTTCCACGTGCGCCCGCCGCCGGTCAGCTTCGCGGCGACGCAGGCACGCGGTCCCGTGAGCTGGGCCGATGCCGGCCGCGGCCCGGTCCCCGCGATGATCAGGGTCTGCGCCTGCTCATCGATCCGAGCGGTCGTCATCGTGCTCCTTTCGGCCCGGGGATTCCCCGTGCGCGGATGGCCTGGTACACGCGGCGGGCGTTGCCGCCGTCGCGGAAGGCGTGCATGTGCGCGCTGAGCTCTGCCGAGCGCTCCGCCCGCCGAGCGTGCTCTGCGGCGTCACCGAGCACCTCGTCGATCTGCGCGATCGCCTCGCCCCAGTCACGCGCGTAGTCGTCACCCGCGACGTCCTCGTAGGTGCCGTAGAAGCCGCGCTCCCGCGCGTATTCCGCGACGTCGGGCGCGAGGTACACGACCGGTGTCGCGAGCAGCCCTACGTCGTACGCCATGGATGAGTAGTCGGTGATCAGCAGGTCGATGCGAGGCAGTGCAGGGGTGACGTCGGCGATCAGCTCGGAGCCGAGCATCCTCACCCGTCCGCTGGACCACGGCGGTGAGTACGAGCCGGCACCCAGCGGGTGGGAGCGGATGAACAGGATCGCGTCGTGCTTCTCGAGCATCCGCACGATCCGCACCCATTGCGCGGCATCCGGCACCGCCGGATCGGCGGCGCCGTCGCGCCAGGTCGGCGCGTACAGCAGCGCGCGCTGGTTCTGCAGCAGAGGTCCGGTGCGGGTGAGCAGAGCGGATGCCGATAGGCGCCGCTCCTGCGGCGTGCCGGCCGAGAGCACGTCGACGCGGGGCTCGCCGGTGACCACCACGCGATCATGCCCGAGTCGGAATGCGGACTCGAGCCGTCCGCGTGCGCGATGCGAGGCGGCCGGCAGCACCCGGATGCGCTGCGCCGCACCGCGGTACGCGACGCTGAGCAGGCGGCGCAGCAGGCGACCGCCCGGGAGTCCGGCGGGAACCTGTGCGGTCACCGGTGAATCCAGCCCGATGCGCTTGAGCGGAATGCCGTGCCACAGCTGCACGACGAAGCCGTCGGTGCTGCCGTAGCGGTTGACGTCGCCGAGACCGTGCGTGACCACGAGCACACCCGCGCGTGCGGTGGCCCACCAGCCGCGCAGCCCGTCGCGGCGCCGCGTGCGGATTCCCAGAGCCCTGGCCTGTGCCTCCTCCTGCGCGGAGCGGGTGAGCCAGAGTGTGCGGTGCCCCGCCGCCCGCGCCTCGCGGTGCAGGGCGAGCGCACCGTCGCCGATTCCGGCTCCGCAGCCGAACACCCAGACCTCGCCGCGCGGCACGAGCATCGTTCCTATGCGTCCCGCGGCATACAGCGGCAGACGGAGCAGCTTCGCCGCGTTGCCGGTGCCGAATGAGAAGGACGCCACCCCGCGAGCCTATCGCGGGGTGGCGTCCTGATCTGCACGGCGCGGGGTCAGAGCTTGAGCTCGCCCAGCGTCGCCTCGACCGTGTAGCTCTTGCCGGAGCGGACGTAGCTGATCTCCGCCTCCGACCCGGCGGCCGCGGCCCTCACCTGCGCGGTGAGGTCGCTGGCGCTGGTGATCGGCACGCCGTTGAAGTGGGTGATCACGTCACCACGGCGCAGGCCCGCCGCCTCGGCGGCGCCGCCCTCGGTCGGGGTGTCGATGACGGCACCGGCGACCGTGGCGTCCTCGACGGATGACGCGTCGCGCACCGTCGCCCCGAGCAGGCCGTGGGTGGCGGATCCGTCGGCGATGATCTCGTCGGCGACGCGCTCGGCGATGCCTGACGGGATGGCGAAGCCGAGTCCGATCGAGCCCGACTCCTCGGAGGACGAGCCGCCGGCGGTCGCGATGGCCACGTTGATTCCGATCAGGCGGCCCTTGCTGTCGACGAGGGCGCCGCCCGAGTTGCCGGGGTTGATGGCGGCGTCGGTCTGGATCACGGCGATCGAGATCGACTGCGTGGCCTGCTGGCTGCGCATGCCGGGGATGTCGAACTGGAACGGACCGCCCTCGCCGTCCTCCTCACCGTCCTGGCCGTCACCGTTCGGCGCATCGGGCAGGGCGGCCGAGGCCACCTGGATGCTGCGGTTGAGGGCGCTGACGATGCCGGTGGTGACCGAGTTGGCAAGGCCGAGCGGTGCGCCGACGGCGACCGCGGTGTCTCCCACGTTCAGCTTCGACGAGTCGGCGAACTCGATCGGGGTGAGGTCGCTCGCGCCCTCGATCTTGATGACCGCGAGGTCGTAGATGGGGTCGGTGCCGACGACGGTCGCCGAGAAGATGCGACCGTCGGAGGTCGTGACGCGGATCGCGGGGTCGGCAGCGGCACCGCCGAGGGTCACGACGTGGGTGTTCGTGAGCACGTGGCCCTCGTCGTCCAGCACGACGCCCGAGCCGCTGCCCGAGGCCTGCGAGCCGGCGACCTCGATGGTCACCACCGACGGGAGCACCTCGGTGGCGATCGCGGCGGTCTCGTTCACCGAACCGGGGTTGTTGACCGTGACCGTCCCGGGACCGGATGCCGTCTGCGAGGCCGGTCGGTCGAACACGGCGTTGCCGATGGCGCTGCCGCCGAATCCCGCCACACCGCCGACAAGGGCGGCGGCGAGGATGAGACCGGCGACCTTCACCGCTCCGCCGTTCCGGCGCGGAGCCTCGGGCTGCGATCCGGCGGGTGCGCTGAGCAGCGACGGGTCGAGCGGCAGAGTCTGGTCATTCGGCCGGCCCTGGTTTCCGAAGGATGCTCCCGGTGCGTGCACGCCGGGCGCCTGCGGGGCGGTGCCGTACGCGCTCGTCTGGTGAGGACCGGGCTGGTGGACTCCGGGCTGGTGCGGTCCGGACCGCGCGCCGCTCCCGGGCTGGCTGGGCGCGCCGTGCGGCGGCTGCCAAGCCGGGGTCTGCGAGTGCGAGCCGAAGGTGGCGGGGATGCTGTGCCCGCTGGGGACCGCAGCATCCGGGCCGGGTGCGGCGGCGGAGGGGTTCGGCCCCTCCGGCGTGCGAGGGGTGTCGGGCGTGCCGGGAGTCTCGGGAGTCGATGCCTCACCGGGGGTCTTGTCGTCGTTCATGATCTGCTCCTTCCAGGCGCACAATCAGACTGACAACCGAGTCTGTGCGTTTCGTATGGCGAGGATGGAATTCCCCTATGGTCTTAGCCTGTTCTGCATGGATGTCATTTCCGGCGCCTGGCGGCGCACCGCAGCCGGAGCGGGTCTGCTCTCCCCGCAGGGCGAGGTCGCGCCCACCATCTTCGCAGAGATGTCGGCCGCAGCGGTGCGATTCGGCGCGATCAACCTGGGCCAGGGATTCCCGGACGAAGACGGCCCGGCCGTCGTGCTGGAGGCCGCGCGCGAGGCGATCGCGCAGGGTGCGAATCAGTACCCTCCCGGCCGCGGCATCCCGGATCTGCGCAACGCGATCAGCGAGCATCAGCGGCGCTTCTACGGGCTCGCGGTCGACCCCGAGACCGAGGTGATCGTCACCGCCGGGGCGACCGAGGCCCTGACGGCGACGCTGCTGGCGCTGATCGACTCACCCGACGACGAGGTGGTCGTGTTCGAGCCGTACTACGACTCGTACGCGGCGGTCGTCGCCCTGGCCGGTGCGCACCTGCGCACCGTGCCGCTGCGGCGTCCCGGGTTCCGGCCCGACCTCGAGGAGCTCGCGGCTGCGGTGACTGACCGCACCAGGATCATCCTCGTCAACGACCCGCACAACCCGACGGGTGCGGTGTTCTCCGCCGAGGTGCAGGCCGAGATCGTGCGACTCGCCGAGCGGCACGACGCGGTCATCGTCACCGACGAGGTGTACGAGCACCTGTCGTTCCACGGCGCTCACGTGCCGATCGCATCCCTCCCCGGTGCGGCCGAGCGCACCCTCACGATCTCATCGGCCGGCAAGACGTTCTCGGTGACGGGCTGGAAGATCGGCTGGGTGCACGGGCCGGCGCCGCTCATCACCGCCGTGCTGACCGTGAAGCAGTTCCTCACCTACGTCAACGGCTCGCCGTTCCAGTCGGCCGTCGCGGTCGGGCTGCGTCTGCCGGACGACTACTTCCACAGCGCCGCCGCCGGACTGCAGCGCAAGCACGCGCTGCTCGGCGAGGCGCTGCGCGCAGCAGGGTTCGAGGTGCATGAGCCGCAGGGCGGCTACTTCACGGTCGCCGATGCCACCGGACTCGGCGGTGCGGATGCCGCGGCGTTCTGCCGCGCACTGCCGGAGCGTGCCGGAGTCGTGGCCATCCCGATCAGCGCGTTCGTGGCACCCGAGCATCAGGACGACTTCTCGGGCCTCGTGCGCTTCGCCGCCTGCAAGCGCGTCGAGGTGCTCGAAGAGGCGGCGCAGCGTCTGGCGGCGCTGAGCTGAGCTGGGCTGGGCTGGGCTGGGCTGGGCTGGGCTGAGCTGAGCTGAGCTGAGCTGAGCTGAGCGCAGGCTGTCAGGATGGGAGCGGGACGACGCCGTAGCGGCGCAGCCGCAGCACGGGGTTGCTCTCGCGGGTGCGGGCGATCAGCCGGTGATCCACCACGGCGGTCGCGATCCCCTCCCCCGCGCTCACTCCCGCGACCGTGAGGCCCTGCGGGTCGATCACCTGGGACAGTCCGACGCCGATCGGCGCCGGATGATCGGCGGCGATCACATAGGCGGTGCTCTCGATCGCGCGGGCTGTGAGAAGGGTGCTCCAGTGGTGCTCCTTGAGCGGGCCGCGCACCCATTCGGCGGGGACGATGAGAGCATCCGCCCCGGCGTCGACGAGCGTGCGGGCCACCTCGGGGAAGCGCAGGTCGTAGCACGTCATCAGGCCGAATCGGATGCCGTCGGCGTCGAACACCGCGGCCCCGCCGACCGCTCCCGGGGCGATCCAGTCCGATTCGGTCTGTCGGAACGCATCATAGAGGTGCTGCTTGCGATACACGGCCTGCACACCGGCATCCGTGACCGCGACGACCGTGTTGTGCACCCGGCCGGCGTCGGCCTGCTCGACGAGGCCGGCGACGATCACGGCACCGTGCTCCTGCGCCAGCGCGCACAGCGCGCCGACGAAGGCGCCGTCGAGCGTCTCGGCGTTCACCGCGAGTGACTCGTCCATGGGGTCGGTGAAGTAGCTGGCGTACTCGGGCAGCACGATCACGCGCGCTCCCCTGGCCGCCGCGTCGCTGACGAGTTCGGCCACGCGTTCGCGATTCGATTCGCGGGATGCTGTCGGGGCGAACTGGCAGACGGCGACGATCGGGGCGGCTGCGGACATGTGCCCATCCTGGCACGGGCCGCGCTGGGCGGTGCGGGCATAGCCTGGTGGTGACCGACGAAAGGAAGGCCATGACCGACTCGATGTACCCGCCCCGCACCCCAGAAATGCTGCGCCGTCGCCGCGAGCTCTCGCCCGACACGGCTGCCGCGTTCGAGGCGTTCAGCAAGCAGGTCTTCGCCGAAGGCGCGCTCGATGAGAAGACGAAGCAGCTGATCGCCGTCGCCGTCGCACACGTCACGCAGTGCCCGTACTGCATCGACGGACACACCAAGCTCGCCTCCCGCAAGGGTGCGTCCGACGAGGAGGTCATGGAGGCGATCTGGGTCGCGGCCGAGATGCGCGCGGGTGGCGCGTATGCGCATTCGGTGCTGGCGCTGAACGCGCTGGATGCCGTGCACGGTCACGCGCACTGAGCGCGTCGCCGCGACAGCATCCTGGATACGCGAAGAGGGCCCGGTCCTTGCGGACCGGGCCCTCTTCTCTTGGTTGCGGGGGCAGGATTTGAACCTACGACCTCCGGGTTATGAGCCCGGCGAGCTACCGAACTGCTCCACCCCGCGGCACGTCTTAAAGCCTAACACGGCCTCGCGGCAAGGGCGAATCGAGGGGACGACCTCGCGACCGGCGGGCGTGTCGCGCGGATGAACGAGAGCTGGACGCCTCGACGGCGGAACGACGCCCTGCTACCCCGCCCCGTGCTCGATCTCGCAGTCGGTGCCGGGGAAGATCAGCGTCTCGTGCCCGTCGTCGAAGCGCACGAGATACGGCGGTCCGCCACCCTCCCCACGCACCTCGAGCACCTCGCCGTGACGCTCTGTGCTGCCTGCACGCGTCCCGTGGATCACGATCCGGGAACCGGCCTCGATCTGCATGGCCGTTCACCTCCTCAGACGGAGTCGATGACTTCATTGTGCGCGAGCGGGCCCGACTGCGCCAGGGGTGAACGACTGAGGGCGCCCCCGAAGGGACGCCCTCAAGCCGATCGCATCATTCTGCGGTCTGTGACTCCAGTTCGAGAAGCTTCTCGATCGCTGCCGTCAGCTTCTTGTCCTGCACGGCGAACTCCTCGAGGTCGCCGGCCTTCAGCGCGGCCTCACGAGCCGCGAGCGCCTCGCGGGCGTCTTCGAGCGCCTGCGCCTGGGCATCCGTTCCCGGTGCGGGCGTTCCGCCCTCGTCCGGCGGGGTCTCGCCCTCGCCCTCACCGGTACCCGGATCGGGTTCGGTCGGCTCCACGTCCTCGTCACCGCCGGCCGCACCGGCGTCACCGCCGAACAGGGCGTCCAGTGCCTGGGTGAGGGTGTCCTCGAATGCGACCCGATCACCGAAGGCGACGAGGACCTTCCTCAGGTTCGGGAGCTTGGTGCCCTCGGACGACTGCACGAACACCGGCTGCACGTACAGCAGACCGCCGCCGACGGGCAGTGTCAGCAGGTTGCCGTACTTGACCTCGGACTTACCGATCGTCAGCACGTTCAGCTTCTCGGCCACCGTGGCATCCGAGTCGAAGGTGTTCTGCACCTGCCCGGGGCCGGGGACCGTGGTCGACGTGTCGATCTCGAGCAGCCGCAGCTTGCCGTAGCCCTCGGCTTTCACGCCCTCCTCGGAGCCGGCGTCGGAGTCGACGGCGAGGTAGCCCATCAGCACCTCGCGGCTCTCACCCTGCGCGTCGGCCGGGATGAAGGTCGAGAACATCGAGAAGCGCGCCTTGTCCTGACCGGGCATCTTCATCGACAGGTAGTACGGCGGCTGCAGACGGTCCTTGCTGCGCGGGTCCTCCGGCGTCTGCCAGCGGTTGTCCTCCTGCGCGAACGACCCCGCGTCATCGACGTGGTAGACGCCCATCATGGCCCGCTGCACCTTGAACAGGTCGGTCGGGTAGCGCACGTGGCTCATCAGGTCACCGGACATCTCGCTGATCGGCTGGACCGTGCTCGGGTACACCTTCTGCCAGGCCTTGAGGATCGGGTCCTCCTCGTCCCAGGCGTACAGCTTCACCGATCCGTCGTAGGCGTCGACTGTGGCCTTGACCGAGTTGCGGATGTAGTTGATGTTGTCGAACGAAACAGCCGACGCGGGAGTGTTCGAATCGGCGATCGCATCCTGCATGCTCACCGTCTTCGAGTACGGGTACGCCGAGCTGGTGGTGAACCCGTCGACGATCCACACGATCCGTCCGTCGACCACGCTGGGGTACGGGTCGCGGTCCAGCGTCAGGTACGGCGCCACCTTCTGCACGCGGGTGCGCGGGTCGCGGTCGTAGAGGATCTGCGACTCGGAGTTGACCAGGTCGGAGAACAGGATCTGCTCGGACTGGAACTTCAGCGCGTACAGCAGCTTGATGAAGGTGTTGCCGACACGCGGACCGCCGTCACCGGTGAACGTGGTCTTCGTGTCGCTCGCACCGTCCTGGCCGCGCGGGTAGTCGATCTCGACCGGCGTCTCGCCGTCGGGGGCGCCGACGATGGAGTACTCGGGCGAGGTCTCGCCGAAGTACACCCGCGGCTCGAACTTCTCGCTCTCGGTGAGGAAGCCGGCGGTCGGAATGCCGCGCTCGAGGAACACCGGCTCACCGTCGCTGGTGCGCTCGTTGCCCGCCATCGCGACCAGCCCGTAGCCGTGGGTGTACACCGCGACGCGGTTGTTCCAGCTGTCACCGCCGCCGAGCTTGGACATGTCGAGGTCGCGGACCGAGACGACCGTGTCCTGCGTCTTGCCGTCGATCTCGTAGCGGTCGACGTCCAGCTCGGGTGCGAACTGGTAGTACGAGCGGTACTGCTCGAGCTGACGGACCGTGGGGCCGATGATGGCCGGGTCCATGATGCGCACCGAGGCGGTGGTCTCGGCATCCGCACGCAGCTGGCCGGCGGCGGTGTCGGTGGTCGCCTTGAACGAGGTGACCTCCATGTCGGCGAAGTCGTACGCCTCCTTGGTGGCCTTGATGTTCCGCTCGTAGAAGGGCGCCTGGTAGGCGTTCTCGTTCGGCTTCACCTGGAAGGTTGTGACCACCCACGGGTAGCCCATACCGACCACGAGAGAGGCGACGATCAGCAGCGCGGTCGCTGCGAGCGGGAAGCGCCAGCGGCCGATGATGGCGGTGACGAAGAACAGCACCGCGACGACCGCGGCGATGATCGACAGGATCGCAAGACCCGGGATGGTCGCGTTCACGCCGGTGTACGCGGCACCCGTGATGCGCCCCTCGGGCTGCACGAGCGTGAGGTAGCGGTCGAGCCACAGGCTCACGGCCTGCACTGCCAGGTAGAGACCGGCGAGGATGGCGAGCTGGATGCGCGCCGGCTTCGAGATGCGCAGCTCGCGCTGGCCGATGCGCACCGAGCCGTACAGGTACGACACCAGTGCGGTGATGATCAGGCTCAGCAGCAGCACCGCCGAGACGAACGCGAGCAGCATCGAGTAGAACGGCATCGCGAAAAGGTAGAAGCCGGTGTCGACGCCGAACTCGGGGTCGAGGGTATTCGTGGTGACGCCGTTGGCCCACAGCCACACGGTCTTCCAGTTGCCGGCGGCGGCGAAGCCCGCGAAGATGCCGAAGAACACCGGCATGCCCCACATCGCCAGCCGGCGCAGCGGCTCGATGACCTCCTGGTAGCGGTCGAGCTGCGAGCTCAGCCGCACGTACACCGGGCGCAGCCGGTAGGCGAGCTGGATGCAGACGAACAGCGGCACCGCCATCCCGAGGAAGCCGATCGCGAACATCGACACGGTGGCGATCCACTGCGTCGTCAGCACCGACGCGAAGTCGAGCTGATCGAACCAGAGGAACTCCGTGTAGAGCGACGCGAACACGAAGAACGCGGCGATCAGCGCGGCGATGATCCCCACCGAGACGGCGAGGATTCGGCGGGAGGTGCTGGGCGTGGCCGGAGGGCGGGCTGCGGAGGTGGTCACCGTCCCATCCTATGCAGGCCGGCTATGCAGGGCCTCCGCGTTCCGCTCACCGCGGACGCGAGGTTCCGCTCAGCGCGGACGCGGCAGGTGCGTCCGCGTCAGTTCGCGGATGCCGTGCACACCGGCAGCACGGAGGTGTCGCCGTCGTTCGCGATCACCTCGAGGATCTCCAGGGACTCCTCCAGGGTCGCCGTGCGGTAGACGTCCAGCCCGTCGGGAATGTGCCCGACGACTTCGCCGCAGTTATCGGCCGGTGCGAGGAAGACGGTCGCCCCGGCATCCCGCGCGCCGTACAGCTTCTGCCGGATGCCGCCGATCGGACCGACCTCGCCGGCGGCGTCGATCGTGCCGGTGCCTGCGATGTTCTCGCCGCCGTTGATCTCACCGGGGGTGAGCGTGTCGATGATCCCGAGCGCGAACATCATCCCTGCACTCGGGCCGCCGACGTTGTCGAGCTGCAGACGGACGTCGATCGGGAAGTCGTAGTCGGTGGTGAGGGTGATGCCGATCAGCCAGACGGTGTCGCCTGCGGCATCCGTCGTCTTCTCCGGCGCGATGGCGACCGTGCGCTCCTGGGCACCGCGCTGCACCGTGAGCTCGACCTCGGCGCCCTCGGCCTGCTGGATCCGATCGCGCAGGAGCGTGGCCGAGTCGACGGCCGTGCCGTCGATCGCGAGGATGCGGTCGCCCTTGGCCAGCTCGCCCTCGGCGGGCGAGCCCTCGATCACGTCGACGACCTCGACGGTCGCGCCGACGTCGTAACCGAGCTCGCTCAGGGCGGCGGCCGTCGCCTCGTGCTGCGAGTCGATCATGAGGGCGGTGTTGCGCTCATCGCGCTCCTCGGAGGTGACACCCTCCGGGAACACCGTGTCGATCGGCACGACCGCACGCGTCCGGTCGAACCACGCCAGTGCCAGCTCGAACCAGGTGGGGGTGCGCTCGCGGTTGCCGACCACCTGCACGGTGGTCAGGTCGAGCGCGCCGCCGGTCGGGTAGGTCTCCGCCCCGCTCACCTCGATCAGCGGCACCTCGGTGCCGTCGGCATCCCGGGCGGTACCGAGCGTGTCGAACACCGGACCCGGACGCTGGATCACGTACTGGGTCGGCACGAAGGTGAGGACCACGAGAGCGACCAGGGCGACGCTCAGCGCGACGATCCCGGTGACCGTGCCGTTGCTGCGGCGTGATGACAAGTGACCTCCGGGCGTTCGCGAGCGGCGTACTGGAATCCGGGGCCGGCGGGGTCCGGGCACAGGATCGTGTGACTAGCGTAGAGCGCACACGCTACGGGCATGCTGAGAGGGCGAAGCGCATGGCAGACGACGAACAGGACCCTTCGGACTTCGAGGAGATGCTCCGCCGGATGATGTCGGGCGGCCAGATCGACCCGGAGGCTCTCCGCGAGGCGCTCTCGGGCATGCAGGGCATGCAGGGCATGCCCATCGACCCGGCGCAGATGCAGGGCTTCATGTCGCAGATGCAGGGCATGTTCGGCGGAGACCCGTGGCAGAACGCCGAACGTCAGGCGCTGCACATCGCCAACCGCGAGGGTCTCGGGATCACCGCGACCGCGCAGTCGTCGCTGGCGGAGGCCTTCGCGCTGGCGAACCTCTGGCTGAGCGAGGCGACCACGATCTCGGAGCTGGCCTCGGCCCCGCAGGCGATGACCCGCGGCGACTGGGTGCAGAAGACCCTGCCGGTGTGGAAGGAGATCGCCTCCCCCGTGTCGACCTCGATCGCCGACGCGCTCACCGGCGCGCTGGAGACCCAGGTGCCCGAGGAGATGCGCGGCATGGTGCAGGGCGCAGGCCAGCTCATGCGCGGCCTGGGCGGTTCGCTGTTCGCGGCGCAGTTCGGTCAGGTGCTGGGGCGTCTCTCGCTCGAAGTCGTCTCGGGCGGCGACGTCGGCATCCCGGTCCTGCCCGCAGGCACCGCCGCGGTGATCCCGCAGAACATCGCCGGCTTCGGCGAAGGCCTCGAGATCCCCGAGGATCAGGTGGCCCTGTATCTCGCGGTGCGCGAGCTCGCCTACGCGCGCCTGTACCGGCACGCGAAATGGCTGCACCTGCACGTGCTCTCGCAGATCACCGACTTCGCCCGCGGCGTCACCGTCGACATCGACGCGCTCGAGGATCTCGCCTCGCGCCTGGACCCCACGAACCCCGAAGAGCTGCGCGCGGCGATCGAGGGCGGCGCGCTGCTGCCCGCGCAGACCGACGCGCAGCGCGAGGCCCTGACGCGACTGGAGAACCTCATCGCCACGATCGACGGCTGGGTCGACGTCGTCACCAGCCAGGCGATCGCCCGGCTTCCCGACGGGGTGCGACTGGCCGAGGCTGCGCGCCGCCGCCGTGCGGTCGGCGGGCCCGCCGAGGATGCGCTGGGTGCGCTGGTCGGGCTGAAGCTGCGCCCGCGGCGCCTGCGCGAGGCGTCGGCGATGTGGCAGGCGGTCACGGATGCCGTCGGCGTCGCCGCCCGCGACTCGCTGTGGGACTACCCGGACCTCATGCCGCAGTCCGGCGACATCGACGATCCGACGGCGCTGATCGAGCGCCTGCAGGCTACGCAGCGCGGTGAGGCTCCGGCCGCGGACGAGTTCGACGAGGCGCTCGCGCGCCTGCTCGACGGCGACGACTTCGGCGCCGCCCCCGACGCAGCCGCGCCGGACGACGACGACGACCGCCCCGAGGGCGACCGCCCCGTCTGATCGTCGAAACCCCTCCTGATTGCCCACACCCCTCGTGAATCGCGTTGCTCACGAGGGGTCTGGACGCTCATGAGGGGTTTCGGCGGTCGGGTCACGGGGCGTGGGGCGTGGACGTGCGTTGCGGGAGTCGTCCTGCACAGGTGAGGATCTGCGGCGGGTTATCCACGGGTCCCGTGAAGGCGCCCCGCGGCGCGCGCGGAGCGCCCACAATCGGGAGCATGAGCCCCCGGACCGATCCGACGACCACGCGCCTCGACTCTCGTTACCCGCTGCTGTGGCGCGATGAGGACACGGTGCAGTTCGGCCTCGAGGCCGTGCTGTCGATCGACGCCGCAGAAGCGTGGGTCGAGCCGCTGCTGGCCCAGCTGCAGACCGGCATCAGGCTGGCATCCTTCGACGTGATCGCGCACGGTGTGGGAGCACCACGCGACGCCGCCCGCGAGCTGCTCGCCCGCCTGCGGCCCGTGCTGATCTCGGATCCGCCGCCCGCCCCGCCGGTCTGGATCGACGGGGTGAACGTCTCCGATGCGCGCGCGCCCGAGCGGATGCGCCAGGCACTGCTCGACGAGGGCATGGACGTCACGACCGCACAGGACCCGGATGCCGTCGCCGTGGTCCTCGTCGAAGGCGCGGCGGCCGCGCTGCAGTTCGCCCCGTACCTGCGCGACGACCTGCCGCACCTCCCGGTGGCGTTCGAGCAGCAGGCCGCCACGATCGGACCGCTCGTGATCCCCGGCACCACCCCATGCCTGTCGTGCCGCGACGCGCACGAGTGCCTGCGCGATCCCGCCTGGCCCATGCTGCACGCACAGCTGGTGGGCCGCCCCGCGGCCATCAGCACGGCGCGGATCGCCCGCGCGGCCGAGCTGGTCGCGCGCGTGCTGCGCACGCCGGTGCCGTCGGCCGGCGTGATGGTGCGGGTCAGTCCGGACGGACGGCTCGTCTGGCGGTCGGTGCGGTATCACGCAGGATGCCGGTGCCGCGACCTGTCGTCCCGATCTCCGCGAGAAAACGCGACGGAGCCCGCTCCCCCCGCCCCGCGCTCCGCGACCACGAGATCGACAGCGTACGCGCAGCCCGCGTGATCCCCACATACGCCAGGCGCCGCTCCTCATCGACCTGCTCGAAGGTCGACGCATACGAGATCGGCAGGGCACCCTCCGCCCAGCCGGCGAGCAGCACATGCGGCCACTCCAGGCCCTTCGCCGCGTGCAGCGTCGACAGCGTCACCGTGCGCAGGGTCGGCTCGTGCTGGTCCTTCGCCCGCGCCATCAACTCGTCGGCGAACACGCGCAGCGTCGTCCCCTCCGGCGCCTCTTCGGCCAGCCGCAGGATCGCGCGGCGTGCCTCCCACCCGTCGCGCTGCGCGCCGCCCGCGGCAGGCGGCTCCTCGGTCAGCCCCAGTCCGCGCAGCACGTCGCGCACCGCCGGCAGGAATCCGGCATCCGAAGGCGCCACCGCGGCGCCGCGCAGGGCGAGCACCGCCTGCCGCACCTCGGGCATGTCGAAGAACCGCTTTCCGCCGAGCACGCTGGTCGCGATGCCGCGGGCGGCGAGCGCCTGCTGCAGCACTGCCGACTGGGCGTGCGCACGGTAGAGGATCGCGATGTCGGCGGGTGAGACGCCGTCGGCGATGCGCGCGGCGACGGCCGCGGCGACGCCATCCGCCTCCTCGCGCTCGGTGTCGTAGGCGATCACGGCGGGCGCTTCGCCGCCGGTGGCGGCATCCGCCGGCACGAGCTCGAGCGCGCCGGGGCGGCCCTTCATCAGCGCGTTCGCCGCCGCGAGGATCGGCGCCCGGGAGCGGTAGTTCGTCTCGAGCCGCACCACCGTCGCGTCCGGATACCGCTTCTCGAACTCGAGCAGATGCCGCTGCTGCGCGCCCGCGAAGGAGTAGATGGTCTGGCTGGCGTCGCCGACGACGCAGATGTCGCGGCGGTCGCCGAGCCACAGCTCGATCAGCCGGTTCTGCAGCGGCGACACATCCTGGTACTCGTCGACGGTGAAGTGCCGGTACTGCTCGCGCACCGTCGCGGCG
This sequence comes from Microbacterium sp. YJN-G, assembly GCF_015040615.1. Lineage (NCBI taxonomy): Bacteria > Bacillati > Actinomycetota > Actinomycetes > Micrococcales > Microbacteriaceae > Microbacterium > Microbacterium sp. YJN-G. Next base: position 1,084,939 of record NZ_CP060402.1, on the reverse strand, counting down.
ACGCGGTCCTCGGTCTCGAGCATGCCCGCGCAGGCGAGCAGCACGTCCTCGAAGTCCAGCTGGCGCCGGTCGTCCTTGAACGCCTCGTAACGGGCCTGCAGCTCGAGCAGCTGCTCGGGTCGGATGCCGCTGATCGGCCGCTCCTGCTGCGCGTACTGGTCGATCGAGAGCATCGACACCTTGCGCCACTCGATCTCGGAGGCGATGTCGCGCAGCGTCGACGTGCTGGGCCGGATGCCCATCGCGTCGGCCGCCTGACCCAGCATCCGCACCTTGTTGTCGATGATGCGGGGGGCGGTGTCGCCGGCGAGGGTCGGCCAGAAGTAATTCAGCTGGGCGAGGGCCGCGCTGTGGATCGTGCGTGCCGTGACGCCGCGGACGCCGAGTGCCCGCAGCCGGCCGCGCATCTCGCCTGCGGCCTTGGTCGTGAACGTGAGCGCGAGCACGCGGGCGGGCGTGTACGCGCCGGTGTCGACGCCGTGCGCGATGCGGTGCGTGATGACGCGGGTCTTGCCGGTGCCGGCACCGGCGAGCACGGCCACAGGGCCGCGCAGCACGGATGCCGCTTCGCGCTGGCGCTCATCGAGGGCGTCCAGCGCACTCACGCCGGTGTGCTCCCGTCCGACTGCATATCGGACACGCGGCGAGCGCCATCTTCGTACCAGTCGACGATGAGCCGCCGCGCGATCGACGCGGGTCCGGGCAGCCCGACCGGTCCGTCGCCTGCGAGGGATCGGCCGATCTCTTCGCGGGTCAGCCAGCGCACCTCGATGATCTCCTCCCCGTCCGGCTTCGTCTGCTCGTCGACGGCGACAGCACGGAATCCGAGCATGAGCGAGCGCGGGTAGGGCCAGGCCTGCGAGGACACGTAGCGCAGGTCTCGCAGCTGCACACCCGCCTCCTCGGCGATCTCGCGGTGCACAGTGTCCTCCAGCGACTCCCCCGCTTCGACGAAGCCCGCGAAGCAGGAGTGCATCCGTCCGCGCCAGTTCGCGTTGGCTCCGAGCAGCAGCCGTTCACCGTCGGGGCTCTCCACCGCGACGATCACCGCCGGGTCGGTGCGCGGGAAGTGGTCGCTGCTGCAGGTCGCGCAGCGCCGCGACCAGCCGGCCTGCTGCAGCTCGAGTGCCGTGCCGCACGACGGGCAGTGGCGCACGTCGACGAGCCAGGCGGCGAGTGCGATCGCGGTGACGAACAGGTCGGCGTCGTGCGCGTCGAGCCGACCGCCGGCATCCCGCAGGCCCAGCCAGGTCTCCTCGGGGGCGCTGTCGATGCTGTCGGTGACGGGCGGGACGGATGCCAGCAGCAGCGCCCTGCCGTCGTGGTCGCGTCCGAGCAGCGCCCAGTCGGCTTCGCCGACGCTGCCGGCGTCGGTGCGCACGACGGTGTCGTCCACGACCCGCAGCCGCCCTTCACGGACGACGACGACCCGGGTGCCCGGTTCCTTTCGCAGCCGGTCGATGACCTCCGGCTCGACGCGCAGCTCAGCCGCACGGTCGAGGATGTCCCGCTTCGCGGTCATGTGCTCCTCCTGCTCTCGCGCGGTGCGCTCGCCTCTCCACGGACTGCGCGCGGTGTTCCCTCTCGGCATCCGCACTCCGCGCAGCGCTCCCGTTCGGAGTGAGAGCCCCTCTGCCGCGGCACGGGCGTGGCGTGGGCGTCCCGACCGCGGTGCGCGCCTACCCTGGAGGACATGGCACGCTCACCTTTCACTCTAGTGGCGGCGGTCACGGCCGCACTGCCCGGGGCGGAGGTCGTCGGCGCCCGCGCCCTGACCTCGGACGGGGACGGCAGGTTCGATTCCGCGATCGCCACTCTCGCCGACGGGCGCGAGCTCGTCATCCGCGTCGCGGAGGACGATGTGGCGGCCCGGGAACTGGCCGAGGAGTCGCTAGCGCTGCGGGCCCTGACCGCCGGCGCGCGGGAGATGCTACCGTTCCAGGTTCCGACCTACCTCGGCGAAACCCGCGTCGGCGAGGCGCGTGCGCTGGTGGCCGATCTGCTGCCGGGGTTCCAGATCGACGCTGCGCACATCCCCGGTGGCCGCGGAGCGGCGCACTCGGTCGGAGCCGCCATCGCCGCGGTGCATGCACTGCCGGCATCCGTCGTGCGGGCGGCCGGGCTGACCGTGCGGGATGCCGCGGGCGTCCGCGCCGAGATCCAGCAGCTGATCGATCGCGCAGCGTCGACAGGGCGTGTGCCCGCGCGTCTGACGTCGCGCTGGCGGGATGCCGCCTCGGACGACGAGCTGTGGCATTTCGAGGCGACTGTCATCCTCGCGGGGATCCAGGCGCCGTCGTTCCTCTTCGAGGACGACCCCGACGAGGGTCCGCAGGTGACCGGCATGCTCGGCTGGCGCGGACTCACCGTCGGCGATCCGGCCGAGGATCTCGCCTGGCTCTCGGGCGCACCCGAAGCCGCCGATGACATCCACGGCGCCTACGTCGCGGCCTCTGGCCGCGCCACCGATGACGCGCTGCGGGTGCGCGCTCGCTTGCACGCCGAGCTGGAGTTCGCACGCTGGCTGGTGCACGGGCACGATCTGCGCCGCCCCGACATCGTCGACGATGCGGCGGCGCTGCTGGAGTCGCTCTCGGATGGACTGCGCAGCGATGATCTGCGTGTCGTGGCCGCCTACACGGGCGGTGTCGATTCCGCGCTCGACGTGCTCGATCGCACCCCCGACACGGTGCCGGCCGTCGCCGACACGTCGATGCAGACCGATGCGTACCGCCCCGAGGACCTCTGGCCGGGCGAAGACGAATCGGATGCCGAAGTCGGCGAGGCCGACGAGGCGACGACGGAGGCGGACGACGCCCCTTCGGTCGGGCACGATGCCCCACGCGAGGACGACGACTCGTCTTCCTCGCAGTGGGAGCAGCCCACGCAGGATCTCTCCGACATCGCCGGCGTGCGCGGATCGAACCACAGCGTGCCCCAGGCCGAGACAGGGACGGACGACGCCTCCGCGGCTCAGCCTTCGGACATCGACTCCGCCGAGGAGGCTCAGCGCGCCGCGCGCGCCGCGCTCCAGCGCTGGACCAACTCCGCCTCGGAGTAGACCCGGTCTCCGCGGATGACGAGGTCGTCCGCGACGTAGTACAGCGCGACGTCGATCTCGTCGAGCGGAACCCCGAACCGGCGGTGATACGCCAGGCGGTACAGCGCGAGCTGCAGCATCCGCTCTTCGCGCTCCTGGGCCGTGCGCGGTGCGCGTCCGGTCTTCCAGTCGACGATCTCGATGCGTCCGCCGCGATCGTCGCGGCGATACACGGCATCGAGTTTGCAGATGACGATGTGCCCGTCGGCGAACGCGAAGTCGATCTCGATCTCCACGGCGATCGGGCGCAGCGACGCCCATTCGCTCTGCTCGAACGTCTGCTGCAGCCTGTCGAGATCCGCCGCATCAGCCGCGGAGACGTCCGCGGATTCCGGCGCGTCGTCATCGATCTCCCACAGCCCCTCGTCGATGCGCGCACCGACGCCGACCTGCTCGCTGCGCCGTTCGACCCAGGCGTGGAACAGCGTACCCAGGCGGGTCTGCCGGTACGGTCGCTCCGGCATGGGGCGCACGATGCGGCCCAGTGTGCCATCGAAGTCGGTGATGTAGTCCTTGAACCGCGAGGCCGGCAACCGGGTCGGCGGTGCGGCGTCCACACCGCGCATCCGGGCCTCGCGCTCCGCCAGCAGGCGGCTGAGCTCGACACTCGGTTCGATGTCGTCGGCACGGTCGAGGGCGTCGCGCACGAATTCGGCGGCCGTCGTCACGACCGCGCGGCGCCCGCCCAGCGGGTCGAGCGGCCACTGGGTCGTCATCCCCGCCCCCGCATAGGGGTTGTCGTCGGTGTCCACCGTGCCGATCGGCTCGAGGCCGAGCACGTCTATGGCCTCGAGCAGATACGGGCTCGGCGTGCGGGGGCTCTTCTGCCCCGCCCAGTGCGCGCCCGTCAGCAGCAGGTCGGTGCGGGCGCGGGTGACCGCCACGTAGGCGAGCCGGCGCTCCTCCTGACGCTGATAGTCGCGGTACTCACCCTTGAAGACCGTGAGTGCTCCCGGCGCGGCCTTGCTCGAACTGGTCAGCGATGCGATGCCGGCCTTGACGCTCTTCACCGGCTCGGCCGGATCATACGGGGGCGGCGACCACGCGAAGACGGGCAGCGCATCGGCGTCGCCGCGCAGCGCGAACGGCAGCATCCCGAAACCGAACCAGCCAGACGTGTCGTTCACGCGGGAGGGCAGTTCGTCGTCGACCATGCGCACCACCGCGACCGCGTCCCACTCCAGGCCCTTCGAGCCGTGGATGGTGAGCAGCTGCACGACGCCGGGCTCGGGCGGCTCGGGGCGGGGCATGAGCTCGTCGGTGCTCTCGGCCTTGTCGAGCCAGGCGATCAGGCTGCCGATCGTGCCGCGCTGATCGGCCGAGAGAAAGGCACGCACCTCGTCGGCGAACGCGCGCAGCTGGGTGGCGGCCACGCGGGCCGGTCCGCGGGTCTCGTTGGTGGCCAACTCGATGTCCAGTCGCAGCTCGAGCTCGATCATGCGGATCAGCTCGGGAATCGGCTGGGTGGCCGCCCGGCGCAGCCGCTCGAGCATCTCGCCCGCGGCACGCAGGCGAGCCCGCCCCTCGGGCGTGATCCCCTCGAGCAGGCGGTAGTCGTCGCGCAGGCTGCGCACCACATCCACGGCGTCCACGATCGAGACCGCCTCGTCGGCCCCGCGGGAGGAGCGGATGCGGGCTCGCAGATCGTCGGGCAGCGGCAGCAGCGCGCTGTCTCGGCGGGAGAGCTCGGAGGCGAGGTCGTACAGCGCCGCCATGTCGGCCACCCCGATGCCGAATCGCGGCCCGACCAGCAGCCGGATGAGTGCGGACCCGGCGTTCGGGTCGTGAACGGCCCGCAGCACCGAGACGACGTCGACGACCTCGGGCGTGGCGAGCAGGCCGCCCAGTCCCAGGATGCGATGCGGGATGCCCTCGGCGGCGAGCGCCCCCGCGAAGGTCTGCATGTGCCGCTTGGAACGGAACAGGATCGCACCGGTGTGCGGCTTCTCGCCGGGGTCGGCCGACGCGGCGTGGACGGCGCGGCGCTCGGCGAACCAGCGCGCGACCTCCGCGGCCTCATCGTCGACGGTGAACGCGAAGCGCACGTCGACGACTCCCGCGCCGGCGCCGGGGCGCGGCTCGAGCGGGGGCACGTCCAGGCCGGGCCGCTGCAGCGGCTCGAGCACGCGGTTGGCGATGTCGAGGATGCTGCTGTCGTTGCGCCAGCTGGTCATCAGACTGTACGTCCGCGTCTGCTGCTCGCCGGCGAAGGAGCGCGAGAACGCGTACAGGTTGTCGGCGCTCGCGCCACGCCAGCCGTAGATGGACTGGTGCGGGTCGCCGACCGCCATGACGGCGGAGTCGCGGAACAGCTCGGCGAGGAACCGCGTCTGGATGACCGAGGTGTCCTGGTATTCGTCGAGCAGCACGACGCGGTGCTGCTCGCGCAGCTCTGCCCGCACGTCGGGTGCGGATTCGACGATGTCGTAGGCTCCGCTGACCTGGTCGGCGAAGTCCAGCACGCCCCTGCGCTGCTTCTCGGCGATGTACTCGCGCACCAGTGCGGCGAGGGTCGGCAGCGCGAGCAGGTTGGCCGCGGCCCTGTCGATCGTCTCGTTGCCGCTGCGGTAGAGGTCGAAGGACGCCGCCGTGTCGACCGCGATCCGACCGGCCCGGTCGAGGTCGGCGCGATGATCGAGCGCGTCGCCCGCCAGCCGCTGCACCGCGTCGACGACGGTGTTGACGGCGAAATCGATCTGCTCGAGCTCGGGCAGATCGGCGCGCAGCACCACCTCGCGGGCGAGCATCCACGACGCGGCCTGGCTCAGCATCGCCACATCGGCGTCACGGCCGATGCGCGCCGCGTGCTCGCGCACGATGGCGTCGGCGAACGCGTTGTAGGTCGACACCCGCGGCCGGATCATCAGATCCTCCGCGGTGCGCGGTGTGGCCGGATCCCATCCGGTGCGGTATCGCGCGGCGAGCTCGTCGAGCACATGTGAGCGCACCAGCTCGCGCTGCCGCCCGGGAACCGCGTCGTCGACACGGCGCAGATCGCCGGCGGCGACGATCTCGGGCAGATGACCGAGCAGACCCCGGCGGCCGTACTCGTCGATCACCGCAAGTCTGGCGCCGATGCGCTCGGCGAGCTCACCGGCGGCCTTGCGGGTGAATGTGAGCCCCAGGATCTCGTCGCGTCGCACGAGGTCGTTCGCGACGAGCCACACGACCCGGCCGGACATGGTCTCTGTCTTGCCGCTTCCGGCGCCGGCGACCACGAGCGCGGGCGCCGCGGGCGCCTCGATCACGCGCTGCTGCGCCGGCGTCGGGGTGGGCAGTCCGAGGGCTGCCGCGACGTCGGTGGCGGAGATGCGCGGCGGATGCGGCCAGCCGTTACCCGAGCCGGAGCCCGTTGCCTCGGCGCCGAAGGCGTCGCTGTCGGCACCGATGGCGTCGCTGCCGACGTCGGTCGCCGTCGAGGCGGCGGGCGTCATGCGCTCACCGCCGGGATCGCATGGATGCGGCAGTCCTTGACGCGTGCCTGGGTGTCGGCGCAGTGCGCCTCGACCTGGGCGGTGAAGCTGCCCGCCGACATGCCCCTGGCGGTATCGGCCACGCGCTGCAGGAACTGCGCCCTCGTCTCATCATCGAGGGTGTGCTGGTGCGCGACCCGGTAGTCGCTCTTGGCCAGGGTGTCGGCGAGCATGACCAGACGGGCACCCCCGAGCGCTGCGGGATCGGCACCGGCGACAAGCCCCTGCTGCACTGCGATCTGGTAGGCGGCGAGCTGCGCGTGCCCGGTCACCTTTCCGTCCGTCGCCGATTCCCTCGCCTCCTTCTTACCCGTCTTGAGGTCGATGACCACGACTCGCTCTCCACCTTCCATGGGCGCCCAGCCCCGCCCGCGGGCATCCTGATGCTCGCCCGCCCCAGCGGGGTAGACCTCGACCCGGTCGATGAATCCATGGATCACGGCCTGTCCCGGGGCTGCCCCCGCCTCCGGCGGCAGGGTCACGACCGCCGGCACCCCGTCGGCGGGTTCGCCTGCCACCTCGACGGCGAAGCGGAACTCCACCTCGCTCGCGACGACCCGGCCGCCGTCGCGCCGCACCTCGCCGAGGTAGCTGTGCAGCCGGTCGACGAACAGGTCGGCGCGGCGGCGCTCCTTGCGCCCGATCCACTCGGTCTCGAAGTCGAGCTCGGGCCAGTGCTCGGCGAGCACGGCCCGCAGCCGCTCCAGGTCGCCCTCGGGGCTCTTCTCCATCGCCTCGTGGATGATCGTGCCGATGCCCGCCGCCGGCGGAAGCACGCTGTCGCCGCCGAGCGCCGAGATCACCCAGCCCAGCCCGCACTCCTCGAACGTTTCCATCTTCGATGGCGACACCCGGGCGGCCTCGATCGCGAGGTCGCGCAGGGGTGTGTCGGTCGAGGGCGCCGCGATGCCGTACCACTGCTCGGGTGCCGCTCCGGGCACGCCCTCGCGGGCCAGCACCGCGAGTTGCGCCGCGGCGTGCCGCTTCGCGGTGTCGGGCGCGGTGGAGGTGAGCGTGCGCCGATGCCTGGCGACCAGACCGCGCAGGGTGAGCGGATGCTCGGCGGCAGGATGACGCTCGGGTGGCTCGGGCGGCGGCAGGAACGCGAAGAACGGGCTCGGGGTCAGGTCATCGTCGTCGACCGCGGTGACCAGCAGCCGGCTGCGCGCGCGGGACACCGCGCGCACGAACAGCCGCAACTCGTCGTGCAGGGCGCTGCGCCGTCGGTCGAGCATTCCCGGCGCCGGGATCTCGACGCCCGTGCGCTGCGCGATCAGGGCGTCCGCCAGCCGCCAGGTGTGCAGCATGCCGCCGCGCAGGCGCACGTTCGGCCAGACGCCGTCCTGCACGCCGGCGACCACCACGGCGTCGAACTGCGTGCCCAGCGCGGTCGCCGGGGTGAGCAGCGTCACCCGGCCCGGCCGGTCGGGAGTGGACAGCGTGTCCTCTGGAACCTCGCTGCCCAGGATGTCGCGCACGAAGCGCTCCGGCTTCTCCTGCGGTGTGCGCTCGACGAACCGCTTGGCCGCGTCGAACAGCGCCACGAGCGCATCGAGTGCCCGGGCGGTCTCCCCGCCAGTGGCCTGCAGCGCCGTCTCGCGCCACACCGTCTGCAGCAAGCGTCCGTCGACCGCCCTCGCAGCGTCCCACGCCCGCCAGAGCAGCTCGTGGATCGTCTCGCCGCTGTCGGCGGCGACGGTCATCTCGGCGAGGGTCTTCGCGAAGCGCGACGCGGCCCTGGCCTCCGGAGCGTCGATGAGCGCGAGCGGCAGCTGCTCGATCATGGCGCGCCGCAGCAGCTCACGGGCGGGTGTGGACCCCTCCTCGGCCAGCTCCTGGTGCCGCAGGCGCGCGCGCAGGCGGCGCAGTCCGATCGCATCCATGCCTCCGAACGGCGAGAGCATGGCCTCCTCGAGCCGCGCGGGAGTGCGGTCCTCGATCGGCAGCAGCGCCAGTTCCACTATGCCGACCAGATCGCGCACGACGCCCTCGTCGCCCAGTGGCCGCTGCACGCCGGCGGCCCTGGTCGGGATCTCGCGCGCCGCCAGCTCGGTCTCGAGCGTCGCGACCTGGCGGGTGTCGTGGGCGATCACCGCCATGTCCTGCCAGGCCACGCCGTGTGAGAGGTGCCAGTCGCGCAGCGTGCCCGCGATGCGATCGAGCTCCTCATACGGAGACGCGGCCACGAAGCTCGTCACGGCGGCATCAGCGGCATCAGCGGCATCCGCGGCATCCGCATCCTCCGCGTCCTGCGGCACGGGGGCGCGACGGTGCTCGACCCGGCCCGCGACGCCGATCGCCTGCGTGACCGTGCGGGTGAGCGCCGTCAGTGCGGCATCCTGCCGGTGCGGCGTCTCGAGCACCACCACGTCGCCGAGTTCGGTGGCCAGACGGGAGAACAGCTCGGGGCTCGCGCCCCGGAACGCGCCCGATGAGATGTCGGGGTCGCCGAACGCCATCACGGCCACTCCCCTGTCACGCAGTGCGAGTACGAGATCGACGCCACCGCGGGTGAGCTCCTGCGCGTCGTCGATCAGCACGGCCCTCAGCTGCGCGAGCGGCCCCAGCGTCGCGGCATCCGCGTGTCGCAGGATCGCGGTCGCCTCCGCCAGGAGGTCGGCCGCGTCGCGGTGTGCGACGCGCATGCCGTCGAGCACCTGACGGTACTGCTGCAGGAACTCTGCCGCTGCGGCCCAGGCGTCGTCGCCGCTGTCGCGCAGCTCGGCCGGTTCGGCGCCCAGCTCGGTGCACTCCGCGAGGAATGCCCGCAGTTCGGAACGGAACGCCTTGCTGCCGCGTGCGGGCGCACTCAGGGCGTCCGGCCAGTCGATGATGCCGTCCTCCACGTCGCCGGCGAGCAGCTCGGCGATGATGCGGTCCTGATCCGCACCCGTGAGCAGCGCGGGCGGGTCATCGCCCGCGCGCACCATCGCACCGCGCACGATCTGGAATGCGAAGGATCCGAGTGAGCGCGCCAGCGCCCCGGGTGTGGCCTGGTCGGTGCGCACGCCCACCCGGTCGCGCAGTGCGGTCGCGGCCTGGCGGCTCGGGGTGAGGATCAGCACCTCCTCCGGCCGCAGGCCGTCGGCGAGCAGGTGGACGACGCGGTCCACGAGCGCGGTGGTCTTGCCGGTGCCCGGCGCGCCGATGATGACCCCGGATGCCGTCGCGGCGGCGTGCACGACGGCGTGCTGTGCGGCATCCTCTGTCATGTCATCCACGGTAGCGGCGCCGACCGACACGCTCGTCGCCCCCGGCTGTGCGCCCAGGGCGAAATCGCGCCCCGCGCCGCGCTCGGCGTCGGCACCGCCCGGTAGAGTTGCCGTGTTCGCACACTACGGAGGAGATCGCGTGGAAATCCGCATCGGCATCGTCAACACCGGTCGTGAACTGAGCTTCGACACGTCCGCCAGCGCCGACGAGGTGCGCGCGCAGGTCACCTCCGCGCTGGAGCAGAACGTCAGCCACCTGAACTTCACCGACGCCAAGGGCAGCTCGTACATCGTCCCGACCGCGAACCTCGCCTACATCGAGCTGGGCACCGAGGAGTCGCGCCGCGTCGGCTTCGTCGCCTGACATGTACATCCTGCTCGCGCTGATCGCGGCCTGCGGTCTGGGCGTCGCCCTGCACTTCCTGATGCCGCACCGCGAGCTTCGCGGTGTGGCGGTGACGCCGGCCATCGCGACCGCTGTGGCCGCCGTCCTATACACCGCTCTGCAATGGGCGGGCGTCGGCGAGCAGAGCGTGTGGCTGTGGCTCGCGAGCATCGGCGGCGGACTGCTGATCGCCTTCGCCGTCACGCAGACGCTCACCATGCTGCGGGTGCGCAGCGACGCCGCGGCCAAGAGCGCGCTCGGCATCTGACGCCACCCCGGGCTCGCCCGATGGCGTCGTCTCGCGACGACGGACGCCGTCGGACGAAGACGGATGCCGTCAGGCAAGAACGGATGCCGTCAGCTTCAGCCGGATGCCGCTGAGCGCAGCGCTCGGCTACGAGGCGAGCCCCATCGCGTCCATCCGGCGCGCGTGCGCACCCATCAGCTCGGTGTAGACGGGCTCGATGCGCTTGTCGTCGGCCTTCAGCCGGTCGGGGCGCAGCGCATCGCGGCACACCAGCAGGGTGTCGCCGACGAGACGGCGCCCCCACATCGACAGCAGCGAACGCCACTCGTCGTCGCTCTCGATGGTCTGCTGGATGATCGCGACGATCTCACCGCCGGCGTCGGGCTGACGCAGGATCCCTGCGACCTGCTGCCCGGTCTCGCCGTAGCTCGAGGCCAGAGCAAGGTAGAAGTCGTCGAGCATTCCCGCGGTGAGGTAGACCGCCAGCAGCGTTTCCTCCTGCCGCTCGCCGATCGTCTTGCGGCGGAACGCGTCGAGATGCTCGCGGAACGGCAGCATCACCTCTGTGGGGTCCTCCCCCTGCTGCGCGATCAGCTGCACGATCGCGTGGTGCTTGTCGAGGGCGGCGCCGGCGGCGCGCGACAGCGCCTCCTTGCGGGCCAGCTCCGGCGTACCGCGGATGCTGCGGCTGAGCGTCTCGAAGTAGCCCAGCTGCAGATAGGCGGCCTGGCCGAGGAACCGGTTCAGCTCGGGGGCCAGTTCAGCGAAGTCGACGCGTGTGGCGTCGCCGCTGTCGCCCCGGCTGCGCAGCGTGAGCGTGCGCCGCTGGGGCTTGCGCTTCCAGAACCAGTTGACCACCCGCCCAGACTACTGGGCCGAACCCGGCTGACCGGATCTCTGGGCAGAGGACGCGCCTCGGGTAGGCTGTCACTGTCCTGCCATCGGAGCAGGGCCCCGCGCCTGTGGCAGCAGTTGACGGCGTGGATCCGTAACGAGGCGCCGCTCGCGTGGCTCACCGCCGCGCACGCGCCGGACAGGCAAGAACATACTGTGACCTCATTCGCTGATCTCGGAATCGATCAGGACATCGTCGACGCACTCGCCGCGAAGGGCATCGTCGACGCGTTCCCCATCCAGGAGCAGACCATCCCCCTCGGCCTTCCCGGCCAGGACATCATCGGCCAGGCCAAGACCGGAACGGGCAAGACCTTCGGGTTCGGCATCCCGGTCGTGCAGCGCCTGGGCGAGAACCCCGAGCCGGGGGTGAAGGCCCTCATCGTCGTGCCCACCCGCGAGCTCGCGGTTCAGGTGTACGAGGACATGGATCTGCTCACCTCGAACCGCTCGACGAGCGTCGTGGCGATCTACGGCGGCAAGGCCTACGAGGGTCAGATCGACCAGCTCAAGGCCGGCGCGCAGATCGTCGTCGGCACCCCCGGCCGCCTGATCGACCTGGCCAACCAGCGTCTGCTGGATCTGTCGAACGCGACCGAGGTCGTGCTCGACGAGGCCGACAAGATGCTCGACCTGGGCTTCCTCGCCGACATCGAGAAGATCTTCTCGAAGGTGCCCGCGGTGCGGCACACCCAGCTGTTCTCGGCCACCATGCCCGGCCCGATCGTCGCGCTCGCGCGCCGGTTCATGACCAACCCGATCCACATCCGGGCCAACGACCCCGACGAGGGGCTCACCCAGGCGAACATCAAGCACATCGTCTACCGGGCGCACTCGCTCGACAAGGACGAGGTCATCGCCCGCATCCTTCAGGCCGAGGGCCGCGGCAAGACCGTGATCTTCACCCGCACCAAGCGCGCCGCGCAGAAGCTGGTGGATGAGCTGGGCGACCGCGGCTTCAACGTCGGCGGTGTGCACGGCGACATGGGGCAGGAGCAGCGCGAGCGCTCGATGGCCGCGTTCAAGGCCGGCAAGCGCGACGTGCTGGTCGCGACCGACGTCGCCGCCCGCGGCATCGACGTCGACGACGTGACGCACGTGATCAACCACACCATCCCCGACGAGGAGAAGACGTACCTGCACCGCGCCGGCCGCACCGGCCGCGCCGGCAAGACGGGCATCGCAGTGACGTTCGTCGACTGGGAGGACCTGCACAAGTGGGCCCTCATCAACCGGGCGCTCGACTTCGGCCAGCCCGAGCCCGTCGAGACCTACTCGTCGAGCCCGCACCTGTACAGCGACCTCGACATCCCCGAGGGCACCAAGGGCCGCCTGCGCACGGCACCGAAGGCCGAGAAGCCGGCATCCGAGCGTCGTCAGCGTCAGCCGCAGAAGGCCGCGGATGCCGCCGCCGAGGGCACCGATGAGGGCACCACCCGTCGTCGTCGCCGCCGTCGTCGCGGTTCGGAGGGCGACAAGGTCGGTGCGACCTTCGCCGAGGGCACGGAGCAGTCGGCATCCGAGGGTTCCGCTCCCGCATCCGTCGACCGCGACGCGGACGGCGCGGGCACGCACGACGGTGACGCCACCCACGAGCACCGCGACGGCAAGCCGGCGCCGCAGCGCCGCCGCCGCCGTCGTCGCAGCGGTGGCGCCGCCCCTACGGGCGCCTGACCCACATCGCTGCTCGGGGGCCCCTTCCGATCCGTCGGGAGGGGCCTCGGCGCGTCATGGGGCGGCGGCAGCAGTGGGGCAGGCCGAGCGCCGCGCCGGGTTACCCGCGCCGCCCTATCCGCGCCGAGGGGCGGTGCCGGTGGCGCGGTCGATGATCCGCGCCACCATCTCGTCGGAGGTGGTGTTCTCACCGGGACGGTTGGGCTTGCCCGCACCGTGATAGTCGCTCGAGCCGGTCACGATGAGGTCGTGCTCGGCGGCCAGCTCCCGCAGCAGCCGCTTTCCTGCGACGGTGTTCTCCCGGTGATCGATCTCGAATCCCGCCAGGCCCTCGTCGATGAGTCGCTCCAGGAACGGCACCGGCATCATCCGGTCTCGGCCCGAGGTCACGGGGTGGGCGATGATCGCCACTCCCCCGGCCCGTGTGATCAGGCGGACGGCGGTCAACGGGTCGGGTGCGTAGTGCGGCTCGTAGTATCCCGTGCGCGGATGCAGGATGCCGTCGAACGCCTCGGTGCGGTCGCGCACGATCCCCCGCGCGACGAGCGCGTCGGCGATGTGCGGGCGGCCGACGGTGGCATCCGGGGTGGTCTGGGCGAGCACGTCGAGCCAGTCGAGGGTGTAGTCGCGGGAGATGTTGCGGACGATCCGCTCGGCGCGCCCCACGCGGTCGAACCGGATGCGGTCGGTCTCGGCCAGCAGGGCCGGATTCTCGGGATCGAAGAGGTAGCCGAGCACGTGGACACTACGCCATTCGTGCTTCGCCGACAGCTCGATGCCGGGCAGGAACGTCATCCCCAGCCGCACGGCCTCGTCGCCCGCCTCGTCCCAGCCGGTGGTGCGGTCGTGGTCGGTGAGGGCGAGGGTACGGATGCCGTGCGCGTGCGCCTGGCGCACCACCTCGGCGGGCGTCTCGGTGCCGTCGGAGTGGTTCGAATGCAGGTGCAGGTCGCTCGGCCCTGTGAAGAGGGAGTCGGCGGCCTGAGTCATCCTCCGAGCGTACCGCCAGGGCCGTCACAGCAGATTCCCCTAGGCTCGTGGCGATGCTTCGTCTGGTCGGAATCCTCTTCACCGTGCTCTTCGCCATTGCGACGGCGATCCTCGTCTGGCCGCAGTTCTTCCAGCTCGAAGGCACGTTCCCCATCGCGCAGATCATCGCCTCTCGCGCCCTGGTGCTGGCCGGTCTCCTGCTGATCGCGGTGCTCGCACTGCTGCTGCTTCTCGCGAGGCCGCTGCGCGGCTTCGCAGCATCCGTCCTCGTCGTCGCGCTGATCGGCGCGGCGGCGACCGGCGTCGTCGGCTGGATGCGCGGTCTGGGCCCCGGGTCGCTGCCGGAGAAGACGGATGCCGCGCTGCGCGTGCTCACCTGGAACACCAACGGCGCGGCCGTGTCGGCCGATCGGATCGCGCAGGTCATCGACGAGCAGGATGCCGACATCGTCGCCCTGCCCGAGACCTCCCAGGCGGTCGGTGAGCAGATCGCCATCCGGATGCGCGACGCCGGCAACCCGATGTGGGTGCACCACGTGAACATCCGCCCCGACGTGGTCAACGGGCCGCAGGCCTGGCAGACGACGATCCTGATCTCGGCCGATCTGGGCGACTACTCCGTGATCGCCTCATCGCGCGACGGCTCGAGCAACACCAGCTCGGTGCCGAGTGCGGTGGCGATGCCGACCGACGGCGAGGGTCCCACCATCGTCGCCGTGCACGCGGTCGCACCGCGCAAGGAGGCGATGACCGGGTGGAAGCAGGATCTCGACTGGATCGCCGACCAGTGTCCGGCGGGTGACTTCATCCTGGCCGGTGACTTCAACGCGACGCTGGATCACATGGCGTCCTTCGGCAGCGAGGGCGGCACGATGGGTCGCTGCCGCGACGCGGCGAGCGCGACCGGCACCGGCATGATGGGCACCTGGCCCGCCGATGTCCCCGCCCTGGTGGGCGCCCCGATCGACCACGTCATGGCGAGCGAGAACTGGCGGGCGACCGGCACCGTCGTCCTCGAGGACGCCGGTGGCAGCGACCACCGCGCGCTGGTCGCGCAGCTCGAGCCCGCCGGCTGATCCGCCGTCGGGACGGCATCCCACTCCCCCAGGTCGCACTTCTTCCCGTTCTCCCAGCGTCATTCCCAGACGGATCGCGACCTGGAGCGCCGGGTGACGGCCGATTCCGAGACGAATCGCGACCTGAGTGCGGGATGCCGCGACAGACTGGCATCGCGGCCCGCAGAACACCGAATTCTCGGGGCTCTCCCCCTCGCCGCGAGCGTGCCGATGACAGAATGGGGGCATGAGCAGCGCAGAGAACGACGCCGTCGTCGAAGCCCCAGCCGAACCACAGGCCGAGGAGAAGAACCCCCGCAAGCAGCCCTTCCCGCAGGGCTTCCTCAACACGATCTCTACCGGCTGGGCCGATCGCCCCGAGTCGATCCCCGTGGCCCGCGCGCAGGCCGCGTACGCGGCGGCACGGCGTGCGAAGGTGTCCGCCGCCTTCCCCGGCAAGCGTCTGGTCGTGCCGGCCGGCTCGCTCAAGCAGCGCAGCAACGACACCGACTACCCCTTCCGCGCGCACTCCGCGTTCCTGCACCTGACCGGGTGGGAGAACGACTCCGAGCCGGATTCGATGCTCGTGTTCGAGCCGACGGACGACGGCCATGACGTGACCCTGTTCTTCCGCGAGCGGGCCGACCGGACCACGAGCGAGTTCTACTCCGACGCGTCGATCGGCGAGTTCTGGATCGGCCCGCGTCCGTCGCTGGAAGGAGTGGCCGCCGACCTCGCCGTCGCGACCGCGCACATCGACGCGTTCCAGGCGGCAGACGACGACCTGACCGTCGACGCCGATGAGGAGCTCACCCGCTTCGTCTCCGAGCTGCGCCTGGTCAAGGACGAGTTCGAGGTCGCCGAGATGCGTCACGCGGTGGCCGTCACGGCATCCGGCTTCGACGACATCATCCGCGACCTCGACCGCGCCGTCGCGCACCCGCGCGGCGAGCGCATCGTCGAGGGTGTCTTCCACCAGCGCGCCCGCAGCGACGGCAGCTGGGAGGGCTACGACACGATCGCGGCATCCGGCCCGCACGCCTGCTACCTGCACTGGACCCGCAACGACGGGGCCGTCGTGCCGGGCGACCTGATCCTCATCGACGCGGGCGTCGAGGTCGACAGCCAGTACACCGCCGACATCACCCGCACCCTTCCCGTCAACGGCACCTTCTCGGACGTGCAGCGTCGCGTCTACGAAGTGGTGCTGGAGGCCGCGGATGCGGCGTTCGCCGCCGCCAAGCCGGGCGTGCGGTTCCGCACCGTGCACGAGGCCGCGATGGATGTCATCGCGCGCCGCACCGCCGAGTGGGGCGTGCTGCCGGTCACCGCGGACGAGGCGCTGGATGCCGACAAGGGCGGCCAGCACCGCCGCTACATGGTGCACGGCACCTCGCACCACCTGGGCATCGATGTGCACGACTGCGCGCAGGCGCGGCGCGAGATGTACTACGACGGCATCCTCGAGGCGGGCATGGTCTTCACCATCGAGCCCGGCCTGTACTTCCAGATCGACGACCTCACCGTTCCTGAGGAGCTGCGCGGCATCGGCGTGCGCATCGAGGACGACATCCTGATGACCGAGGACGGCCCCGTGAACCTGTCGGCCGACATCCCCCGCACCGTCGAGGATGTCGAGGCCTGGATCGCCCGGCTGAAGGGGTGAGCGTGGGCAACCTGTTCGTGGGAGGCCACCGGTGGGTGGATCAGGGCAAGCCGTAGCGTGACGACGCGGATGCACGACGGCCAGCTCGTCGTCGACGAGGAACTCGCGGGCGAGGTGATCGCCCGCGAGTTCCCGGAGCTGGCCGGGCTGCCGGTGCGCGCGATCTCGGGCGCGGGGACGGTCAACGCGATCTTCCGCGTGGGCGAGGAGTTCGCGGCGCGGTTCCCGCTGGCATCCGCCTCCCGTGCCGACCTCGAGGCCGAGGCGGCCGCTCTCGCCGAGTTCGCGCGATCGTCGCCGTTCCCGTCGCCGGTGCCGCTCGGCGTCGGCGGCGGCGACGAGCGGTACCCGTCGGCATGGTCGATGCAGAGCTGGGTGCAGGGCGAGGTCGCCGACCCGTTCGGCCAGTCCGGGTCGGACGGGTTCGCGGAGGATCTCGGGGCGCTGATCCTCGCGCTGAGGGCGGTGCCCGTCGGCGAGCGCGTCTTCGACGGGCAGGGTCGCGGTGGTGAGCCCGGCGACCATGACGACTGGATGGCGCACTGCCTCGCCCAGAGCGCGGGGAAGGTCGACGTCTCCGGGGTGGCGTCTGCGTGGGAGGTGCTGCGCGAGATGCCCGTCGCCGGCGAACATGTCATGAGCCACCGCGATCTGATCCCGGCAAACCTGCTCGTGTCTGACGGCCGGCTCTCCGGGGTGCTCGACGGGGCATCGTTCGGTCCGGCCGATCGATCGCTGGATCTCGTGTGCGCGTGGCATCTGCTGGACCATGGCGCGCGGGGGCGGCTGCGCGAGGTCGTCGGCGCGTCTGATCACGAGTGGCGTCGGGGCGCGGCCTGGGCGCTGCAGCAGGCGATGGGGCTGGTCTGGTACTACGAGCAGAGCAATCCGGTCATGGCCGAACTCGGCCGCAGCACGGTGGCGCGGGTGCTCGGTGATCAGGATGTGGTGGAGTGACGGAGGTCGGGGCGCAGTCAGTTCGAATCGGGTCACTGGAAGCGGATGGTTTTCGTAACCGTTCTGTTATCCGGATCGACGCAATCGTCATCGAATCTCCGTTCGAATGTCGGAGGTCCCTCGCACAATGGATTCATGGCCCTCCTCACCGACATCCAGCACCAGGTCGACGCGCTGCGCTACCTGTTCGGCATGGATGCGGAGGCGTCGGAGCTGCCCTCCCGGATGTCGGCGTTCGGCGCAGACGAACTGATGGATGCCGTGACCGCGGCATCCGAGCTGATGCGCGTTGTCGAGACGATCAGCATCGTCGGGGCAGGGATCACCGCGGCCCGCTCGAGCCGGGAAGCCGGGCAGGACGGGTTCGCACAATCGCGCGGTCACCGCACACCGGCAGGGCTCGTGCAGGACATCTCGGGGATCAGTCACGCCGAGGCACAGCGTCGGGTGCGACTCGGACTGTCGCTGCTTGAGGCCGACGGCGCGGAGGATGGTGGTGCCGGGCCGGATGACGATGCTGGGCCGGATGACGATGCTGGATTCGTCTTCAGCACCGGCGCTGACGACGAGGGTTCACAGGATGCTCCACCTGCGAAGCTGCCGTGGCACGCGGTGCTCTCCGCCGCGATGCTGCAGGGGCGCATCTCCCCCACGCAGCAGGACACGATCCTGCGCGGTCTGGGGCAGCCCATCGGCGATGACGAAGACACACATGCGGCGTGGTCCGCGGCCGCTGAGCAGCTGATCGAAGAGGCTGCACAGCGGACGGTCGAGGAGCTGCGGATCCAGGCCCGTGCGATCCGCGATCAGCTCGACCCGGACGGCGCAGAGCGTCGCTTCACGGAACGGTATGAGAGGCGTTCGTTCCGGATCTGGACGGATGCCGACGGCATCGAACGCGGGCACATCGACTTCGAGGACGACGGTGCGGCGTGGATCCGCACGATCCGCGACGCCGCGCTGCGTCCCCGGCGAGGCGGGCCGCGATTCGTCGACTCGACTGAGGCCGAGCAGGCCCGGGATCTGACCGCGGATGCTCGGACCAACGATCAGCTGAGCTACGACCTGCTGATCGACATGCTGCGCGCAGGAGCTCTCGCAGAGGCCGCCGAGGTCTTCGGAACGCGTCAGGCCGGCGTGCGAATCGTCCAGGTCATGGATGCCGCCGGCGACGCCACGAGCGCACGCACGGAGGACTACGGACTGTCGCTGCCCTTCACCGCGGTCGACCAGCACATCTGCGAGACCGGGACCGTGGCCGTGACGGTGGACACCTTCGGGAATCCGCTGGATGTCGGGCGCGAGCAGCGGTGTTTCACTCCCCGGCAGCGGATCGCACTGGCGATTCGCGACGGTGGATGCCGCTGGAAAGGATGCGACCGCCCCGCTTCGTACTGCGAGGCGCATCACATCGACGAATGGCATGCGGATCAGGGGCGTACCGACATCGACCGCGGGATCCTGCTCTGCCGATACCACCATGTGCAGCTGCATCACGGCGGCTGGCGCATCAGCCGCGCGGGCCGAGACGACTTCATGCTCCATCCGCCCGGCGGCAGTCCGCCTATCACTCTGCGTCCCCGCGCCGCGCTCGTCGCCGCGTGGGCGGGTATCGACCCGCCGCCGAAGAGATTCCGCCCCGACGCCGCGTGAACGAGTGCGGCCACCTGAGCGAGGGGGCTACATGAGCGAGGGGCTACATGAGCGAGGGCAACCGAATGAGCGAGGACGGCCACATGAGCGAGGGCAGCCGCATCGCAGCACATAGATGAGACAGACAGCCGTCGACCCCAGCACAACGCGGACGGCTATCGTGGCAGTCGTGCCCGACCGCCGACGCCTGACAACCGCCCTCACGGCGGCCACGGCCGGACTGACCGCCCTGTGGCTATGGGCGGTGCTGGTCGACCGGCACACCACCTCCCTCTGGCTTGGCGGCGCGACAGCCGAAGGCGCGTCGCGCCTCCCAGCCCGCACGCACGCTGTCGTCGTGCTCGGCTTCGGAAACCGCGGCGAGCGCGCCAACTTCGTCAACCGCTTCCGCGTTCGCGCGGGCATCCGATCCCTCGACCCCAGCGCCGAGAACCTGCTCGTCCTCTGCGGCGGCCCTGTGCACAGCACCACCTCCGAGGCCGCCATCATGCAGCGCCACGCTCGCGACCACCACTCCTACGTGGGCGCCACCGCGCTCGACACGACCAGCCGCTCGACCTGGGAGAACATCGCCCACGCCATCCCGCACCTCGAGACCGCCGACACGATCGCGATCGTCTCCAACGCACCGCACGCCGCGATGGGCCGCGAGATCCTCTGGCATCAGCGCCCAGACCTCGCCGCCCGGCTGGTCCCAGGCGCAGACCACCGCTTCGGCGAGGCGCCGCTGCTCAAGATCCTCAGCTCCCTGCGCACCGTCTACGCCAAGCGAACCGGCCTCTGGGCGCGAAGCACGCAGAACCGCCACGCCGAACCGGCGACATCGCCCTCCCCGCAACGCGCCGAGGCCAGGGACGCGATCTGACGTCACCCCGCCCCGGGTCACTGGGACAGCTGCCGCCCGCGGTACCGGGCAGTGCGCAGCTCCACAGCCCAGACGTCGCGCTCAGGCATCCGAAGCCGCTCCGCCACCGCGACCTCCGCCTCGATGTCGTAGGGCACCCGCACGAACTGGATGCCGAACGGCGCGTCGCACTCGCCGCCCGCAACGCCCTCGAGGATGACGTACGAGGGAGTCGGCTCGTCCAGCGGATTCCCCACGCTGCCGACGTTGAACAGCGTCCGCCCCTCGAAGGACTCGATGTACGCGTCGTGGATGTCGGCGTAGCCGACCACATCCGGCACCGGACCATCACCGGTCATCGCCGTGTTCGCGAACATGCCGGCGAACTCCTCGGTGCTGTGGTGGAAGTGCACCCGCACATGCGGGCTCTCGGCCGAAGCGTGGAACAGCCGGATGCGGCGCCCGCTCATCAACAGATCATGGCTCAGCGGCAGCGACGCGAGCCATTCCCGGCTCTCCGCCGACAGCTCATCACGCCACCAGACCAGCCCCTCCGACGCATCGTCACCGATGCCGGGAAGGAAGTCATCCCAGTTGCCGCGGACATTCACCGCGCACGCCTCCCGGCAGCGCCGCACCGCCGCCTCGCCGCGCGGACCCTTCCCCGCCGTGTCGCCGAGATTGACGATCCGCTCGACCCCCCGGCCATGGATGTCAGCGAGCACCGCCTCGAGCGCCCCGAGATTGCCATGCACGTCGGAGATGAGAGCGATGCGATCCGTCACTCCGACATCGTGTCACGACAGGCCGCCGCCCTCAGACCACCCGCCGGCATGAGACAACCGCAGTCGTGGCAGCGCACCCGGTCAGCCGAACTCCCGCGCACCCCCGAGGAACTGCACGACCGGGCCCGCGACCGACGCACCCACCTCAGCGGCCGGGCGCTTGCGGCCCTTCACCTCGAAGGAGTGCCCGCCGCCCTCGAACCACGCGATCCGCGCATCCTGACACGACGCCACCGCCTCCTCGAGCTGCGACAGCGGCTGCACGAACGGATCGTTCGTACCCTCCACGAACAGCTGCGGCGGGCGAACGGCAGGCAGATGCTCCACTCGCGGCTTGTCGGGACGCCCGGGCGGATGCAGCGGATACCCGAGGTACACGAGCCCATCGACCTCGAGCCCGTCGGCGACGGCCATGGACGCCATCCGCCCGCCGTACGACTTGCCGCACGCCCACACCGGCGCCCCCGGCGCATCCGCGCGGATGCGGTCGACGACCGCACGCCACGTGAGGATGGCGTGCGCAGCCGGCCCCGGCATCCGCCTGCCCGCCTCGACGTACGGGAAGTTGAACCGCACCGTCGTGAAGCCGCTCTCGCGCAGCGCCGCTGCGAACCCGACGAGGAACGGGTGGTCCATCCCCGCACCGGCACCGTGCGCGATCGCCACCACGCCCCGCGAATCGGCGGCATCCTCCCACGCCGTCGACACCGTCGCGTCGCCGGAGGGGAGGGCGACCGTCACGCTCATGACCGGCCCCCGACCAGCGGTAGGCGCACGACCTCACCACGCCGCGCCCGCAGGGTCGCCACGATCACGACGACGAGGTGCACCAGGCACACGGTCGCGTACAGCAGGATCGGGATGCCGAGCGGCAGGAAGCCGACCGGCTCAGGCGTGCCGAACAGGCGCGGCACCGACAGTGCCAGCTGCAGCACCAGCAGACCCGTGGAGACGATCAGGAAGATCGCACCCCAGCGTCGCGCCGCCGCCGCATTCGCCTTCGCGAGCGGCCCCTGACGCGACAGCGAGCCGTAGGCGGCGACCATCGCCCCGCCCGCCGCGAGCGCACCCAGCAGCGGAACAGGAAGCAGCACGAGCAGCCCGAGCGCCCAGGCCGAGACGCCCGTCGCCTCGCGGCCGGACATCGTCACCTCGTCTCAGGCGATCCGGAGCCGGCGTCGTCCGTACCGTCGCGCCCCGCGCCGGACGGTTCGGCCGTCGCGGCCGGCGACGCCGTCCCGCCCTGCCCGGCCGCGTCGGACTCAGCCGCCGCAGGCTCGGCCGACCCCGCGGGAGCACCGGCATCAACGCCAGCACCCGCCACCGCAGGTGCGACGGGCGCCGCGGCAGCGGCATCCGTCACCGGCTTCTCCGGCTTCTGCGGCTTCTCCACCGGCCCGGGAGCGGGCAGCCGCTCACCGAACTGCGGCGGCTCGCTCAGATCCACGGGCGGACGCGTCGTCGTGGGACGCTCTGTGCCCATCACCTGACGGGCCTTCGCGAGCGAACCGGGCTGCACGCGCACCTCGTAATGATCGGCGAGCATCTGCGTCATGCTGGCGAAATCGCGCCGCCGACGCACGATCGAATATGTGACCAGGCTCATGATCATGCCCAGCGCCACGCCGATGAGGATGAACCCCAGGAAGAGCGAGATCGGCGCGTCGGGGTTGCCGAACAGCATCACCGCCGACAGCACGAGCCCGATCAGCACGCCGTTGATCGCCCCTGAGCGCGCCGCGGCGGCGTATCCGAGCCGTCCCGTCACCCGCTCCACGGTGCGCACGCCCTGGCCGACGATGGCGATGTCGCGTGCCGGCACCTCACCGGCGATCAGCCTCGACACCGTCTTCTGCGCGACCTCGTAGTCGCGCGTCGACGCCACCATCTCGCCGAGGTCGTTGCCCTTTGCCGGACGATTCATCATGCTCATCGCCCCATTGTCCCATCGCGTGTCCCATCGTGCCCGTCGGGTCGGACATCCGAACCGGCCGCCGCAGGGACGCGGACTACGCTGGGCACGTGAGCACAAACCGGGTTTTCGTCGCGCGGCTGGCCGGCTGCGCCGTCTTCGATCCCGTGGGCGACCGGCTCGGCAAGGTCCGGGACGTCGTCGTCGTGTACAGGAAAACCGCGGCACCACGCGTGATCGGCCTGGTCGTCGAGATCCCGGGCCGCCGCCATGTGTTCCTCTCGATCGGGCGCGTCACCTCCATCCGCGCCGGCCAGGTGATCAGCACCGGGCTGATCAACGTGCGCCGGTTCCAGCCGCGCCCGGGAGAGGTTCGCGTGCTCGCCGAGTTCCTCGGCCGCCGGGTGAGCTTCGCCGACGGCAGCGGCACCGCCGTCGTCGAGGATGCCGCCATCGAGCAGGACAGGCACGGCGAGTGGGCCATCACCCAGCTGTTCCTGCGCAAGCCCAAGACCAGCGCGTCGCCGTTCGCGAAGGGCCCGACGACGTTCGCGGCCTGGAACGAGGTCACCGAGCGACAGCATGCGGGCGAGGCGCAGTCCGCCGAGCAGCTGGTCGCCACCTACTCCGAGCTGCACGCCGCGGACCTGGCCACCACCCTGCTCGACCTTCCCCAGCAGCGGCTGCTCGAGGTCGCCGAAGAGCTGCCCGACGAGCGCCTCGCCGACGCCCTCGAGGAGATGCCCGAGGACGAGCAGGTCGGCATCCTCGACCGCCTCGGCGACGAGCGCGCCGCCGACGTGCTCGACGAGATGGAACCCGACGACGCGGCCGACCTGCTCGCGCAGCTGCCGCCCGAGCGGCTCGAGCAGCTGCTCGCACTCATGGAGCCCGAAGAGGCCGAGGACGTGCGGATGCTGCTGCGCTACGGCCCCGACACCGCGGGTGGTCTGATGACGACCGAGCCGATCATCCTCTCCGCCGACGCGACCGTCGCCGAGGCCCTCGCCCTCATCCGCCGGCACGAACTGCATCCGGCTCTCGCGGCCGCCGTGTTCGTCACCCTGCCGCCGTTCGAGACCCCCACGGGACGCCTGCTGGGCGTGGTGCACTTCCAGCGGATGCTGCGCTACCCGCCGCACGAACGGCTCGGCGCGATCCTCGACGACAGCCTCGAACCGGTCGCGGTCACCGCATCCGCCGCCGAGGCCGCCCGGATGCTCGCCAGCTACGACCTCGTGTCGCTGCCCGTGATCGACGCCGCGCACCGCCTCGTCGGCGCGATCAGCGTCGACGACGTGCTCGACCACCTGCTGCCCGACGACTGGCGCACGCACGACGCCGACGACGCCGAGCACGCCGGGAAGACGGGCGAGACCCGATGATGGCCCGCTCCCCCCGCCTCGACACGCCCCTGGGCCGCAGCGGAGCGACGCGCCCCTCGGCCCCCTCGCGCGACCGCTTCGGCCGGTTCACCGAATGGGTCGCCCGCGCGATGGGCACCCCGGCGTTCCTGGTCATCCTCACCCTGTTCTGCGCGGCGTGGATCGCGTGGAACACGCTGATGCCTCGTCACCTGCGCTTCGACGACGCCACACTCGGGTTCACCGCCCTCACCCTGATGCTGTCGCTGCAGGCGTCGTACGCGGCGCCCCTCATCCTGCTCGCGCAGAACCGGCAGGATGACCGCGACCGCGTGCAGATCGAGCAGGATCGTCAGCGGGCCGAACGGAACCTCGCCGACACCGAGTACCTGGCGCGTGAGATCGTCGCGCTGCGCCTCGCCCTCGAGGAGCGCACCGCGCAGACCATCACCCGCGACGTGCTGCGCCAGGAGCTGCGCGCGCTGCTCGCCGACCTCGAGAAGCAGCCGGCCGACGACGAGGGCGCGTCATGACCCTCGCCGACCAGGTGCGCACGGCCGTCTCGGCCGTGACCGACCCCGAGCTGCGCCGGCCGATCGGCGACCTCGACATGGTGCGCGACATCGAGGTCGACGGCACGACCGCACAGGTGGGCATCGCGCTCACCATCGTCGGATGCCCTGCGGCACAGCGCATCGAGAGCGACGTGCGCGCAGCCGCGGCATCCGTGCCCGGAATCGACGACGTGAACGTCGACGTGGGCGTGATGACACCCGACGAGCGCCGGGCGCTCACCGAGAAGCTGCGCGCCGGCCGGCCGGTGCGGCAGATGCCGTTCGGCCCCGACTCGCTCACCCGCGTCATCCTCGTCTCCAGCGGCAAGGGCGGCGTCGGCAAGTCGACCGTGACCGCGAACCTCGCGGTCGCCCTGGCCCAGCAGGGTCTGCGGGTCGGACTCGTGGATGCCGATGTGCACGGCTTCTCGATCCCGGGCCTGCTCGGCATCCCAGCCGGTACCCAGCCGACGCGCATCGACGACCTGATGCTGCCGCCCGTCGCGCACGACGTGAAGACCGTGTCGATCGGGATGTTCCTGCGTGAGGGTGAGTCGGTCGTCGCCTGGCGGGGTCCGATGCTGCACCGCACCGTGCAGCAGTTCCTCACCGACGTGTTCTTCGGCGACCTCGACGTGCTGCTCATCGACATGCCGCCTGGCACCGGCGACGTGGCCATCTCGATCGGGCAGATCCTTCCGCACGCCGACGTGCTCGTGGTCACCACCCCTCAGCAGGCGGCCGCCGAGGTCGCAATCCGCAGCGGGCTGGTGGCCAGGCGCACGGGTCAGCACGTGATCGGCGTGGTCGAGAACATGGCCCCGTTCACGCTGCCCGACGGGACCGTGATCGACCTGTTCGGCTCCGGCGGCGGCGCCGAGGTGGCCCGTGCGCTGAGCGAACCGGGCGACCACGGTCAGCCGGCGGAGGACGTGCCGCTGATGGCATCCATTCCGCTCAGCCCCGCACTGCGGGAGGGCGGGGATGCCGGACGGCCGGTCGTGCTCGACCGGCCGGACGACGCGGCGGCGCAGGCGATCATCGCCCTGGCGCGGGACATCTCGCATCGGAGGCGCGGCCTGGCCGGGCGTCCGCTGCCCATGCGGCTCACCTGAACGGATGCGCCGCGCGCCGAAGCCGCGCGAGTCACTCGTTCCGCAAGCCCACCGGGATCAGGTCGCCTCGACGTCGAAAGGCGGCGGGGTGGTGCGGCTGAACGCGGTACGGGTGAAGACCGGACGCGGCTCGGCGACGACTGGATCGGTCACCACCGGGCGCTGGGGCGCGGGCGGGGTGTCGAACCCGGGCTCCTCGAAGAGCGCGTCGCGGATGATGCGCCGCGGGTCGTACTGACGCGGATCCAGCTTGCGCCAGTCGACCTCGTCGATCTCGGGGCCGAGCTCATCGCGCATCCGGCTCTTGGTGTCGCGCAGGTACTCCCCTGCACGACGGACGATCCTCGCGAACGACTCAGCCGCCTTCGGCAGCCGCTCGGGACCGATGATGAGCACAGCGACAAGGCCGATCAGCAGCAGCTTGTCGAAGGTCAGCCCCAATTCCATGACCCCAGGCTACCCGTCGCGCCTACCGTTGTGATCCACCGGCGGCGCTTACGCTGGGAATGACCGAGTTTCAGGAGCAGCACATGAGCGAGCACGACGCGAACGCCCGATTCGCCCGCGAGACCATCGTGGAACCCGCCGCCATCGCCCGCGCGCGCATGCACGCCGTCGAGCTCGGCGCGACGCCGATCAGCCCGGAGATCGGAGCGCAGTGCGCCGTGCTGGCCGCGACCTCGGCCGCGCGCTCCATCGTCGAGATCGGCACGGGCGCCGGCGTCTCGGGCCTGTGGCTGCTGCGCGGAGCCCCGCAGGCGGTGCTGACCAGCATCGACAACGAACCCGAGCACCTCGCCGCCGCCCGGCAGGCCTTCGCGGAGGCGAAGATCCCTGCGGCGAAGGCCCGCTTCATCACCGGCCGCGCCGCTGACGTCCTGCCCCGCATGAACGAGGGCGCCTACGACATCGTGCTCATCGACGCGGATGCCGAGAACGTGATCGAGTACGTCGAGCACGGCCTGCGCCTGGTGCGCACCGGCGGTCTCGTGCTCGTTCCGCGCGTACTCGCCGGCGGCCGGGTCGCCGACCCGGTGCAGCGGGATGCCGTGACCTCGGCGTACCGTTCGCTCGTGCAGGAGACCCAGGAGTCACCCGCCGTCCTCGCCGCGCTCTCCACGAGCGGCGAGGGCCTGCTGCAGCTCTCCCGCGTCTCGGCCTGAGACCCGGGGCACAGCGCCTTCGGCACCGATGCCCGGACGCGAGAAGAGGGGCGATGGATCATTCCATCGCCCCTCTTCGTGTCGTGGGTCAGGCCGCGTTCACGACGGCGGCGAGCACGTCGTGGAGCTCCTTCGCCTCCGCGTCGTTCACGGAGACGACCAGACGGCCCCCACCTTCGAGCGGAACCCGCACGATGATGAGCCGCCCTTCCTTCACAGCCTCCATCGGTCCGTCGCCGGTCCTCGGCTTCATCGCTGCCATCGTGGCTCCCTTTCCCTCGGTGGTATGCATCAAGTTTATCGTCACCATGCGCCCGAAGCATGCCACCGCGACACAAACACTGCGCGCGGCGCTGTGCACCACCTCTGAACGGGCTATGGAACCTGCCAGAACGTCTGCGCGAGCCCGTACATCGACAGGATCCAGAGCCACTGCGCGAGCAGGCACAGCCCCAGCATGAGCCCGCGGAACCAGCGCTGCCGCGGCACGGCCAGCGCGCCCCACAGCGGTGTGAGCGGCATCAGCAGGCGCAGCGTGCTCGACTGAGGGAAGAACACCGCCAGCAGGTAGAGCAGATAGCTCGCGCTCCACAGCCGGATGTCGGCGCCCAGCCGCCGCACCTGCGGGGCTCGCAGCAGCAGCAGCACCGCACCCGCGACGACGACGACCAGGCCGATCCAGCCGATCCACGCCGCCAGCCCGGCCTGACCGGCCCAGAACTCCGCACCGCGGACGAACCCCTCGAAGGGGATGAACTCCGGATTGGGGTCGGCGAGCCAGTTGCGTCGCCAAGACAGCTCGGTCTTCAGGTACGCGGCCGGGTCTCCGGTGACGACCGCGGCGACCACCTGCCACGAGAACCCGACAACCGTCGCCAGCGCCCCGAGCGCGACGATGTGCACGATGTGCCGTGCGGGCAGTGGTTGCTCATGGCGCCGCATCCAGCGCAGGATGCCGTGCAGCCCCAGGTACAGGGCGAACGCGAGGATGCCGGGGCGCGTGAAGCCCATCACCGGGATCACGAGGTACAGCAGCGGGTAGCGGTGGCGGGAGGCGAGATCCAGCGCGATGAGCAGCAGTAGGGTGAACAGCGCCTCGGCGTAGCCGACCTGGAACAGCGCGGCCAGCGGTCCGCTCGCGAAGAACGCGACTGCCCACAGCGCCTGCCTCGATCCGATGCGGGCGTGCAGCAGACGATGCAGCATCAGGCAGGCGAGATATCCGGCCAGCAGCGAGATGAACAGCGCCCCTGCACCCCAGTCGCCGAACCCGACCCACTTCGCAAGATACGCGTACACCGGCATGAACGCCCAGGCGTTCTCGCCCACCTGACCGTCAGCGGTCAGCGGCAGCACCGACGGGTAGCCGTTCTCGGCGACCCACCAGTACCACTGCGCGTCCCAGCCGAGCACGAAGCTGCGCAGGTCG
Source organism: Microbacterium sp. YJN-G (assembly GCF_015040615.1). Lineage (NCBI taxonomy): Bacteria > Bacillati > Actinomycetota > Actinomycetes > Micrococcales > Microbacteriaceae > Microbacterium > Microbacterium sp. YJN-G. The sequence goes on along the minus strand of NZ_CP060402.1, from coordinate 1,056,467 downwards.
GGATCGAAGCCGAACCGCGACTGCACGGTCGACACCTGGGATGCCAGCAGCAGGAACCCGGTGGTCACCAATCGGGCGAGCAGGTAGACGACGGCGATGCGCCCGACGATCGGCAGGCGCACCCAGTGACGGATGCCGGACGTCAGGATGCCGTGAGCCACGCGCGCAGCCCGTGTTCGACCGCCTCGATCTGAGCCAGGGGCACGCGCTCCTCGTCGTGGTGCGCGAGGTGAGGGTCGCCAGGACCGTAGTTGACTGCGGGAACCCCCATGGCCGAGAAGCGGGCGACATCGGTCCAGCCGTACTTGGCGTGCGCCTCGCCGCCGACGGCGGCGACGAAGCGCTGCGCGATCGGGGCGTCGAGTCCTGGGCGGGCGCCGGCTGCGGCATCCGTGATCTCGACCTCGAACCCGTCGAACGCGGCTCGCACGTGCGCTTCGGCGTCGGCGACGGTCCGGCTCGGCGCGAAGCGGTAGTTGACCTCGACCTCGCACAGGTCGGGGATGACGTTGCCCGCGATGCCGCCGCGGATCGCCACCGCGTTCAGGCCTTCGCGGTAGCCGAGCCCCTCGACGTCGATCTCACGCGCACGGTACTCGGCGAGGCGGCTGAGGATGGGCGCGGCCGCGTGGATGGCGTTCTCACCCACCCACGAGCGCGCTGAGTGGGCGCGGACGCCGCGCGTGCGGACGACGGCGCGCATGGTGCCGTTGCATCCGCCCTCCACCCGTCCGTCGGACGGCTCGCCCAGGATGGCGAAGTCGGCGGCGAACAGGTCGGGGCGCGCCTCTGCGAGCAGCTTGAGTCCGTTCAGCGACTCGGCGACCTCTTCGTTGTCGTACCACATCCAGGTGATGTCGACGATGGGGTCGGTGAGCTCAGCGGCGAGCTTGAGCTGCACGGCGACGCCCGCCTTCATGTCGACGGTCCCGCGGCCCCACAGGTGCGGTTCGCCGTTCAGCTCAACGTCGCGGGTGGGCACGTTGCCGTTGATCGGCACGGTGTCGATGTGCCCGGCGATCACGACCCGTTGCGCACGCCCGAGGTTCGTGCGCGCGACGACGGTGTTGCCGTGGCGGATCACCTCGAGGTGCGGCTGCAGCCGCATCGCCTGCTCGATCTCGTCGGCGAGGCGGACCTCGGTTCCCGAGACGCTCGGTATGTCGCAGATGACGCGGGTGATGTCGGTGGCGGATGCGGTCAGATCGAGCACCATGCCCTCCAGCCTAGGTGCTGGTGCGCGCACGTCGTCGCCCGTCACACGTCCAGCGGCGGGACGGCCGCTCGCGCTAGCGTTGCAGGATGAGCAACACGCGCACGGTATGGGGCAGGGGCCTGAGCACGATCGCATCCGACGGGACCGTCCTGGACGCCTGGTTCGCGGAGGTCGGGCTCGACGAGCCGGATGCCGCTGCCGAAGCGCCCGCATGGGGTGCGGCCACCGGCCCGGATGACCGCCGCGCGGTCGTCGTCGAGCCCGTCGAGCTCACGATCGACCTGGATGCGCCTGTCGGCTCGACCGTGGATGCCTACCTGCGTCTGCACGCGCTCTCGCATCTGCTGGTACGCCCGAACGGGCTGAGCCTGGACGGCATCTTCGGCCACCTGCCCACGGTGGCGTGGACGAATGCCGGCCCGATGCTTCCCACGGATGCCGCGCGCCTTCGGCCGTGGCTGCAGCGGCACGGCATCCAGGTGCAGGGGCTGGACAAGTTCCCGCGCCTGACCGACTACGTCCAGCCCCAGGGAGTGCGCATCGCCGACCCGTCGCGCGTGCGCCTCGGCGCCCACCTCTCCCCCGGCACGACTGTCATGCACGAGGGCTTCGTGAACTTCAACGCCGGCACGCTCGGGGCGTCGATGGTCGAGGGCCGTATCTCGCAGGGCGTGATCGTCGGCGACGGCAGCGACATCGGCGGCGGCGCCTCGATCATGGGCACCCTCTCGGGCGGCGGCTCGCATCGCATCTCGATCGGCGCGCGCAGCCTTCTCGGCGCGAACGCCGGTGTCGGCATCTCACTCGGTGACGACTGCGTCGTCGAGGCGGGACTCTACGTCACCGGAGGAACGAAAGTGGTGCTGGCCGACGCCGCTCCCGCTCCCGATGGCGGCAGGCAGACGGTCAAGGCATCCGAGCTGTCCGGCGCGGACGGCATCCTGTTCCGCCGCAACTCGCTCAGCGGCGCTGTCGAGGCCGTGCGCCGCACCGGTGTCGGCGTCACCCTCAACGAGGCACTGCACGCCTGACTCCCGCTCCTTCTCCGCGTATGTACAGGCGGGGCGGGGCGGGACTGTTAGGCTGAATGCGACGCTCCTCGCGAAGCGAGACGTCTGCGTCGTCGAAACACCTCCGCGCCGGTATCCGGCAGCGGGCATCTCGAGCGGCGGAACGATGCGCGAACCCGCGCCGTCGCCCCCTCCCGCAGTACCCCTGCGCCTTCTTCCGGAGACACACCATGCCTTCCTTCCTCGACCTCGGCGTGCCCGCCGCCCTCGCGAACGTGCTCGCCGCCGACGGCAAGACCGAGCCGTTCGCCATCCAGCGCGACACGCTGCCCGACTCCCTCGCCGGTCGCGACCTGCTCGGCCGCGGCCGCACCGGCAGCGGCAAGACAATCGCCTTCTCGCTGCCCCTGGTGGCGCGACTGTCGGCCTCGTCATCAAAGCGCCAGTCGCAGCGGCCCCGCGGCCTCGTGCTCGCGCCCACCCGTGAACTGGCGACGCAGATCGCCGCGACCATCAAGCCGCTCGCCGAGGCGGCCGGCATGCGGGTCACCACCGTCTTCGGCGGCGTCAGCCAGCGTCCGCAGGAGCAGGCGCTGCGCAACGGCGTGGACATCGTCGTGGCCTGCCCCGGCCGTCTCGAGGACCTCATGAAGCAGGGCGTCGTCTCGCTGGATTCGGTCGAGATCGCCGTTCTCGACGAGGCCGACCACATGGCGGACCTCGGCTTCCTTCCCGGCGTCACCCGGATCCTCGCCGCCACCCCGCAGCGCGGGCAGCGCCTGCTGTTCAGCGCCACGCTGGATCGCGGCATCGACACGCTCGCCAAGCGCTTCCTGCACGACCCGGTCAGCCACGAGGTCGACGAGGCCAGCGTGCCGGTGGGCGAGATGACGCACCGCGTGCTCGTCGCCGCCGACGCGGACGCCAAGAAGCAGCTGGTGCAGGACCTCGCCTCGGGTATGGGCCGCCGCATCCTGTTCACCCGCACCAAGCACCACGCGAAGAAGCTTGCCAAGCAGCTGACCTCGGCCGGCATCCCCTCGGTCGACCTGCACGGCAACCTCGGCCAGAACGCGCGCGAGCGCAACCTCGCCGCGTTCGGCACCGACCCCGCCGACGGCGGTGTGCGCGTGCTCGTCGCGACCGACGTGGCCGCACGAGGAGTGCACGTCGATGACGTGGAACTGGTCGTCCACGTCGACCCGCCCGTCGAGCACAAGGCGTACCTGCACCGCTCGGGCCGCACCGCACGCGCCGGCGCCGCCGGCACCGTGGTCACCCTGATGCTGCCGGAGCAGCGCCGCGACGTGAAGGACCTGCTGCGCAAGGCGCAGATCACCGTCGGACTCGAGGATGCCACTTCCGCCATCGTCGACGAGCTGGTCGGCGATCGTGCCGCGAAGGTGAAGTCCGTGCCGGTGGTGAAGCAGCCGCAGGGCGCACCGCGGGCCAAGAGCATCGGCTCGGCTCAGCCGCAGGGCCGGTCCGGTCGCGGTCAGTCGCGAGGTGGACAGGGCTCATCGGGCCAGGGCTCAGGTGCTGACTCCGGTTCGGGCGGCCGTCGCCGTCGCAGCGGCGGACGTGGCGCTGGATCGGGTGCCGGTCAGTCCGGTCAGGTCCGCGAGCAGACCGGCCAGCACAACGCCGGTGGTCAGAGCCACGCACAGCCGCGTCGCGCCGGCGGCCAGACTCACGCTGCGGGCCAGGGCCACACTGCCGGACAGGGCCACGCCGGCGCCGCGCACAACAGCGCACGTGCCGCGGGCCAGGGCCGTCCGGCCGGCTCGCGCCGCGCCAGCCGCCCGCAGGGCCGCTGACCGACTCCGCCCTCGAGTTCGCGGGCTCATATATGGCCGCCTCAGCCTGAACGAGGCAGCCATATGGGCCCCCGAACACAGACGAACCCGCCGCCGGCACCGAGCACCTGCCGCGGATTTCTGCACCTGCCGCGGACGGATCTGCGCAGAACGTCCGCGCGAAGCGCACATCTCCGCGCGAAGCGCACATCTCCGCGCGAAGCCCACGCGGCGGCACCGGCATCCCGAGCCAGCATCCCGAGCCGGCATCCTGAGACGACGAAAGCCGGCGACCACCCGAGGGTGATCGCCGGCTTTCTCGCGTCTGGAATCCGCGCTTCAGCGCCCGGGGTACGCGCGCTCGGGCGAGCCGACGTACAGCTGCTGCGGGCGGCCGATCTTGGTCTGCGGGTCGAGATTCAGCTCGCGCCACTGCGCCAGCCAGCCGGGCAGACGCCCGATCGCGAACAGCACGGTGAACATGCGGGTCGGGAAGCCCATCGCCTTGTAGATCACGCCGGTGTAGAAGTCGACGTTCGGGTACAGGCGACGCTCCTTGAAGTAGTCGTCCGCGAGGGCGATCTCCTCGAGCTCCTTGGCCAGGTCGAGCAGCGGGTCGCTGACGCCCAGCGAGGCGAGCACCTCGTCGGCCGCCTCCTTGACGAGCTTGGCGCGCGGGTCGTAGTTCTTGTAGACCCGGTGGCCGAAGCCCATCAGCTTGACCCCCTCCTCCTTATTCTTCACCCGCTCGACGAAGCGCTGCACGCTCTGACCCGACTCGCGGATCTGACCGAGCATGGTGAGCACGGCCTCGTTCGCGCCGCCGTGCAGCGGACCCGAGAGGGCCTGGATGCCGGCCGAGACCGAGGCGAACTGGTTCGCACCGGTCGAACCGACCAGGCGCACCGTGGAGGTGGAGGCGTTCTGCTCGTGGTCCTCGTGCAGGATCAGCAGCAGCTCGAGCGCCTTCGACATGACCGGGTTGACCTCGTACTGCTCCGACAGCACGCCGAAGTTCAGCTTGAGGAAGTTGTCGACGAAGCTCAGCGAGTTGTCGGGGTAAAGGAAGGCCTGGCCGACGCTCTTCTTGTGCGCGTAGGCGGCGATGACCGGCAGCTTCGCGAGCATGCGCACCATGTTCAGCTCGACGTGCTCGGGGTTGTTCGGGTCGGTCTGGCCCTCGTAGTAGGTCGAGAGCGCCGCGACTGCCGAGGAGAGCACCGACATCGGGTGCGCGGTGTGCGGCAGGGCCGAGAAGAAGTGCTTGAGATCCTCGTGCAGCAGCGTGTGGCGGCGGATTCGCTCATCGAAGTCGGCCAGCTCGTCAGCCGTGGGCAGCTCACCGTAGATGAGCAGCCAGGCGACCTCGAGGTACGTGCAGTTCTTCGCGATCTGCTCGATCGGGTAGCCGCGGTAGCGCAGGATGCCCTTGTCACCATCGATGAATGTGATCGCCGACTTCGTCGACGCGGTGTTCACGAATCCGTAGTCCAGCCCGGTGTAACCGGTCTGCCGGGTCAGCGTGGAGAAGTCGATGCTCCCCACTCCGCTGGTCGATGGCAGCAGAGGGAACTCCGCGGTCGTGTCACCGATCGAGAGAGTCGCCTTGTCGGGCTGAGCTGCGCTCACGCCAACCTCCTGCTGCGTCTGTGTCGTGGTGGACGATGTGCGGCGCCGAGGGCGCCTGCCGCTGACCGGCCGTATCGCCTTTACAGCCTAGCGGCGCATCCGGCCTACTGTGACATCCGCCAAGAGATGGCGGGTTCGGCTCACGATCCCGACAAATCTCAGGCGCCGGATGCCGTCAGCCGCTCCGCCGCCTGCGCCACGCGCTCCAGCGGAGCGGTGAGCGAGAGGCGCACGTGATCGGCCGAGTGGTCGCCGTAGAAGTGGCCGGGACCGGCCAGGATGCCGAGGTCGGCGAGCCGTCCCATCGATTCCCAGGCATCGCGCCCCTCGGTCGCCCACAGGTACAGCCCGGCTTCGGAGCCGTCGATGCGGAAGCCGGCCGCCTTCAGCGCCGGTGCCAGCAGGGCGCGCCGCTGCCGGTACAGCTCCTTCTGCACGGCGACATGCTCGTCGTCGCGCAGAGCGACGGCCATGGCGTGCTGCACGGGCAGCGGCGGCATGAGCCCCAGGTGCTTGCGGGCGGTGAGCAGGTCGCCGATGATGCGCGAGCAGCCAGCCACCAGAGCAGCCCGGTAGCCGGCCAGGTTCGACTGCTTGCTGAGCGAGTAGACGCTGAGCAGCCCCGACCGGGTGCCGCCGGTCACGCGCGGGTCGAGCACCGACGGGATCGGCTCGGTGGCCCAGGATCCCTCCCAGCCGAGTTCGGCGTAGCACTCGTCGCCGGCGAGCACGGCACCGAGCTCGCGCGCCCTGCGCACGGCCGCGGCCAGCTCGTCGACGTTCCAGGTGCGCCCGTCGGGGTTGCCGGGGCTGTTGATCCAGATGAGCTTGGCACCCTCCGGCCACTCGGCCGGGTCGTCGGCGGCGACCGGCGTCGCACCCGCGACCGTCGCACCGACGGCGTAGGTGGGATACGCCACCCGAGGATGCACGACGATGTCGCCGGGGCCGAGGCCGAGCAGCAGGGGCAGCAGCGCGACGAGCTCCTTCGACCCGATGGTCGGCAGCACGTTCGCGGTGGTGAGGTCGGGAACGCCGCGGCGTCGCGCGTACCAGTCGACGATCGCCTCCCGCAGCGCGGGGGTTCCCACGGTCTGCGGGTAGGCGTGCGCGTCGGTGGCCTCGGCGAGCGCCGCGCGGATCACCTCGGGCGTGGGATCGACGGGCGAGCCGATCGACAGGTCGACCAGGCCGTCCGGATGCGCTGTGGCACGCGCGCGGTACGGCTCGACCTCATCCCACGGGTAGTTCGCGAGGTCGCGGACTCCCACTCACTCCCCCTGCGGGGGAAGCGCGGCCACGAGCGGATGGTCGAAGGGCAGCACGCCGGTCTTGGCCGCACCACCCGGCGAGCCGAGCTCGTCGAAGAACTCGACGTTGGCCTTGTAATAGTCGGCCCATTCCTCGGGCAGGTCGTCTTCGTAGTAGATCGCCTCGACCGGGCACACGGGCTCGCAGGCGCCGCAGTCCACGCATTCGTCGGGGTGAATGTACAGCATCCGCTCACCCTCGTAGATGCAGTCCACGGGACATTCGTCGACGCAGGCGCGGTCCTTGACGTCGACGCAGGGAAGGGCGATCACATACGTCACCCCTCCAGTCTACGACGCGGTGGAGTCCCGGGTCCGCCCATCGTGCGACGGCGGCGCCAGTGCGCGCAGCCGTGAGAAGTCCGGCCAGGCCACGACGAGCACGACGATGGCCGCAGCCACGTACATCCATACGTTGCCGAGCGGCGTGTCGGGTACGACGACCGATCCACCGGGACCGCGCTGGGAGATCAGCAGGATGAGCGCCATCATGCCCGCGCCGGCGGCGAGTGCCGCCCACCGGTCGCCGGTGAGGGCGCGCAGCGCGGTGAGCAGTGCGGCACAGGCGATCGCACCCACGATGAGGCCGACGGGCACCGGCCCCAGAGCGAAGCTGTGCGCGATCGTCGCGGCGACGCCGTAGACGGCGCCGACCAGAAAGGCCGCCAGCCAGGACAGCACGCGGGTGATCACGTTTCGCACCGGCTCAGCCTAGCCGTCCGACCTTTCAAACAGCCCAGCCGACCAGGCGCAGCAGCGCAGCCACAGCGGCAGCCGCGATGACCACGACGAGGAACGACTGACGCATCCAGAGCAGCCCGGCAGCGACCAGAACCGCAGGCACACGCGCGTCGATGACGACGGCCTGACCCGCGCCGAGCGACTGCACGGCGACCAGCGCGCCCAGCAGGGCGACCGTCAGCAGGTCCGAGATCCGCGCGGAGCGCGGAGCCTCCAGCAGCCGCGCCGGGATCAGGTAACCGAAGGCCTTCAGCGCCACGCAGATGCACGCGGCCAGCAGGACCGCACTCCACACGCTCATGAGTGCTCGCCCCTCGTCACGTCCGACGTGACCGCGTCCGGCTTCACGGCATCCGGATGCTGAGGCGCCGTCGGCGCCTCAGCCCTGCCGAGCCAGTTGAACCAGCCGACCACGACCGCCACGATGGCGGCCACCAGCACCGGAAGCCCCGGCATGAGCACGGGCGTGAGCGAGGCGGCGACGACGGCTGCAGCGACGCCGACCGCGATCGCCTGCCGCTGGCGCAGCCGCGGCCACAGCAGGGCGAGGAAGGCGGCTGCGGCAGCGGCATCCAGACCCCACGACTTCGGATCGCCCAGCACGTCGCCCAGCAGCGCGCCTGCGAGGGTCATGAGGTTCCAGCCGACGAAGACGCCGATGCCGGTGATCCAGAAGCCGAGCCGGCGCAGCGGCGCCTCCTGCTGGGAGATGGCCACGGCGGTCGACTCGTCGATGGTCACCTGCGCGGCCGCCGCCCGGCGCCAGAAGCCGCCCCCGACGATCGGCGACATCCGCATGCCGTAGGCGACGTTGCGCACGCCGAGCAGCGCGGCCGAGGCGACGGCGGAGGGCAGCGCGGCCAGTCCGCCGGCGCCGAAGACGCCGATGAAGGCGAACTGCGAGCCGCCGGTGAACATGAGCAGGCTCAGCACGCTGGTCTGCCAGACATCCAGGCCGGATGCCACGGCCAGCGCGCCGAACGAGATGCCGTAGGCACTCGTGGCGATCGCCACGCCGAGGCCTTCACGCCAGACCTCGCCCGTCGGTGCGCGCTCGACCCCGACCGGAACTGTTCGGTTCACTGAACGCATGACCATCATTCTGAACACTTCGCGTCCGGTCGTCAAGTCGAACGATCGTTTGCAATACTGAACGACATGGATCTGCGCGAACGCATCGCCCACTCGCTCCGACGCGAGCGCGAGTCAGCCGGGATCTCGGTCTCAGAGCTCGCCCGGCGCGCGAGTGTGTCGAAGGCGACCGTCTCCCAGCTCGAGAGCGGCTCGGGCAACCCCAGCGTCGAGACGCTCTGGGCGATCGGCGACGCGCTGGGCGTGCCCTTCGCCACGCTCGTGGACGAGCGCACGACCGAGCCGCGCCTGATCCGCGTCGGCGATCACGCGGGGGTGCCCTCTGCGGCATCCCCGTATCTGGCGACCCTGCTGTCGGCGGCTGCGCCGGGGACTCGGCGCGACATCTATCTCATCCAGGCAGAGCCTGGTGAACCGCGGCGCTCCCTCCCCCACCACCCCGGTACGACCGAGCACGTCGTGCTCGTCACCGGCGAGGCGCTGATCGGGCCCGCCGAGCATCCGGAGCTGCTGCATCCGGGCGACTACCTCTCCTACCCCGGAGACGCACCGCACGTCTTCGAGGCGAAGACCGCCGGCACCAGTGCCGTGCTCGTCAGCGAACTGCGCTGACGAGCACGGCAGGGATCTGTGCAGGCCGGCCGCTGTCTCAGTACCAGTTCACGGCCTGCGAGTGCGACCACGCCGCACACGGCGTGCCGTAGGCGCGCTTGATGTAGTCCAGACCCCACGAGATCTGGGTCGCGGCGTTCGTGCGCCAGTCCGCACCCGCGGTGGCCATCTTGCTGCCGGGCAGCGACTGCGGGATGCCGGTGGCGCCGCTGCCGCTGTTGTACGCCTGGTAGTTCCAGCCCGACTCCTTGGTCCACAGCGATGCGAGGCACGAGAACTGCCCCTCGCCCCAGCCGTAGCGGTCGGATGCCATCCGGCGAGCAGTCGCCTTGGCGCCGTCGACGGTGTTCGCAGCGGCGAGAGCGGCGGCCGCACGGCGCTTCTCCTCGGCGGCCTTCTCGGCCGCGATGCGGGCCTTCTCGGCGGCGATGCGAGCCTCTTCGGCCTCCTTCGCTGCGGTCAGCCCGTTCTGCAGGGCGACGGTCTCGCGCTGCGCGATGACGGTGCGGCGCACGACGTCGTCGGTGCGATCGGCGAGCTCATCGGCCGTGAGCTCCCCGCGGTCGGCGAGGTCGGCCACATCCTTCTTCAGATCCGCGATATCCACGGCGGCCAGCGCGTCCGTTCCGGGGATCTCGGATGCGGCGACGATCTCGTTCAGCGACACGGCGTTGCGCAGTGCGATCCGCCCGTCGTGCTCGGTCACCGACGCCTTGCGCAGGTCGGCATCCGTCGGGGCGGCGAGGGCGGGGGCGGCGAGGAGGCCGGTGGCCGCGACAGCGGCGAGCACGAGTCCTGCGGCGATGCCGATGGCAGGGCGACGCAGCACGGAGCGGGCGGGCGCCACCGCGGCGCGCCGGGACGCACGGGTGTCAGGGGTATCAGACATGGAGGGGTTCGACTTTCGGGTCGTCGTCGGCCCGGACCCGCTTCGGGGCTGCTCATCGGGAGCGCGTTTCCCGGGCACGAGGATCGATTCTCACCCGCCGATCTGGACGGAACCCGCCGCGGACCTGGATATTGCGTGGACTGTTCCCGGGAATGCCGTGCCGATCCTCCCATGAGGATGTGTTATGCGTTCGTTACTTCCCCCACCCGCCGAAACCCCTCGTGAATGCCGAGACCCCCTCGTAGTGACGCGACCCACGAGGGGTCTGGGCACTGCGAGGGGGTCTCGGCGAAAGGCGGATGCCGTCAGGCGTTCGCGTCCTGGCGCTTCAGGCGCGAGGCCTCGCGGCCGCGCGTGGTCTGGTCGAGGATCACCTTGCGGATGCGGACGGCATCCGGGGTCACCTCGACGCACTCGTCCTCGCGGGCGAACTCGAGCGACTCCTCCAGGGAGAGGATGCGCGGCGGCGTCATCGACTCGAAGGTGTCGGCGGTGGAGGAGCGCATGTTGGTGAGCTTCTTCTCCTTGGTGATGTTCACGTCCATGTCGTCGGCACGGGAGTTCTCGCCGATCACCATGCCCTCGTAGACCTCTTCGGTCGGCTTGACGAAGAACGACATGCGCTCCTGCAGGGCGATCATGGCGAACGGCGTGACGACGCCCGACCGGTCGGCGACGATCGAGCCGTTCTGGCGGGCGACGATCGAGCCCGCCCAGACGTCGTAGCCGTGCGAGATGGCGTTGGCGATGCCGGTGCCGCGGGTGATCGAGAGGAACTCGGTGCGGAAGCCGATCAGGCCGCGCGAAGGCACGATGAACTCCATCCGGATCCAGCCCGTGCCGTGGTTGATCATGTTGTCCATGCGGCCGCGGCGGTTCGCCATGAGCTGGGTCACGGCGCCGAGGTGCTCCTCGGGCACGTCGATCGTGAGGTGCTCGTAGGGCTCGTGCACCTTGCCGTCCTCGCCCTTGCGGGTGACGACCTGCGGCTTGCCGACGGTGAGCTCGAAGCCCTCACGACGCATGTTCTCGACGAGGATGGCCAGCTGCAGCTCGCCGCGGCCCTGCACCTCCCACGCGTCGGGGCGGCCGATCTCGTTCACGCGCAGCGACACGTTGCCGATCAGCTCGCGGTCGAGGCGGTCCTTCACCATGCGGGCGGTGAGCTTGTGGCCCTTGACCTTGCCGACCAGCGGCGAGGTGTTGGTGCCGATCGTCATCGAGATCGACGGCTCGTCGACCGTGATCTGCGGCAGCGGGCGGACATCCTCGGGGTCGGCGATCGTCTCGCCGATCATGATGTCGGCGAAACCGGCGATCACGGCGATGTCACCGGGGCCGGCAGACTCGGCCGGGTAGCGCTCGAGCGCCTTGGTCATCAGCAGCTCGGTGATGCGCGCATTCTGGGTGGTGCCGTCCTGACGCACCCAGGCGACGGTCTGGCCCTTCTTCAGGGTGCCGTTGAAGACGCGCAGCAGCGCGAGACGGCCGAGGAAGGCCGAGGAGTCGAGGTTGGTGACCCACGCCTGCAGCGGCGCCTCGTCGTCGTACGACGGAGCGGGCACGTGCTCAAGGATCGCCTCGAACAGCGGCTCGAGGTCGTCGTTGTCGGGCAGCTCGCCGTTGGCGGGACGGTTGCGGGATGCCGCACCGGCACGGCCGGACGCGTAGACGACGGGAACGTCGAGCAGGGCGTCGACGTCGAGGTCGGGCACGTCGTCCTGCAGGTCGCTGGCGAGACCCAGCAGCAGGTCGTGCGCCTCTTCCTCGACCTCGGCGATGCGGGCGTCGCCGCGGTCGGTCTTGTTGACCAGCAGAATGACGGGGAGCTTGGCCTCGAGAGCCTTGCGCAACACGAAGCGCGTCTGCGGCAGCGGGCCCTCGGACGAGTCGACGAGCAACACGACGCCGTCGACCATCGACAGCGCACGCTCGACCTCGCCACCGAAGTCGGCGTGGCCGGGGGTGTCCACGACGTTGATCGTCACCGGGACGTCGGTGTGCTTGCCGTTGTACGTGATCGCCGTGTTCTTGGCGAGGATCGTGATGCCCTTCTCACGCTCGAGGTCGTTCGAGTCCATCGCACGCTCTTCGACATGCGCGTGCTCGCCGAACGAGCCGGTCTGACGAAGCATGGCGTCGACGAGGGTGGTCTTGCCGTGGTCGACGTGGGCGACGATTGCGACGTTTCGGAGGTCAGAGCGGAGGGCGTGCGCCATTCAAGTGTCCTAAGAGGAGGTTGGGATGCGCCGGGATGCCGACGTTCCAGGATAACGTATGGCCGCGTGGCGTGTCTGGGAGCACGGCTACGATCGGTCAGGTGACCCTTCCCGAACGCGTCGTGCCGCCCGCAGGGCGGACGCGACTGTGGTGGGAGATCGCCATCGTCCTGGCGCTGGGCGTGGGCCAGTCGGCGATCTACTCGATCGTGCAGCTGGCCTACCGGCTCACCGATGAGACTCCGCTCGCCGAGCAGACCGCGACGCTGAATCCGTCACGCAGCGACCGCGAGGTGTTCGACCTCATATACCAGCTGCTCTCGCTCGGCTTCGCCGTGGTGCCCGTGCTGCTGGTGTGCTTCCTGCTCTGGCGCACCCAGCGTCCGCACCTCTCCGCGCTCGGCCTGGACGGCCGCGGCTACGGGCGGGATGCCGGCTGGGGTGCGGTGCTCGTGCTCGCCATCGGCATCCCGGGGCTCGGGCTGTATCTGCTGGGACGTGCGCTGGGCTGGTTCGTCGCCGTCAACCCGGCGGGGCTCGACGCGCACTGGTGGACGGTGCCGATCCTGCTGCTCTCGGCCGCCCGGGCCTCGCTGCAGGAGGAGTTCATCGTGCTCGGCTACCTGTTCGCGCGGCTGCGGCACCTCGGCTGGGGTCCGTGGCCGATCATCGTCGCGACCAGCGTGCTGCGCGCGACGTATCACCTGTACCAGGGACCGGGCGCGTTCCTGGGCAACCTGGCGATGGGGCTGCTGTTCGGGTGGCTCTTCGCGCGCACGGGGCGGCTGATGCCCTTCCTGGTCGCACACTTCTTCATTGACGCCGCGGCGTTCGTGGGGTACCCGTGGGCGGCGGGGACCTGGCCGGCCCTGTTCGGCCTGCCGGGGTGAGTCCGTCAACCTTGTGAGCCGGCCCGGTCGGTGAAACGGTCGGTCCGGTGAGCCGGTCGGCCCGTTGAGCCGGCCGGCCGGCGGGTATGAACCCACCGGCCGGAAGGAACGGATCAGTCGAACAATTCGCTCAGCCAGTTCTCACGCTTGCGACGCTGCGGCCGGTGGCCGCGGTCGTCGTCATAACGCGGACGTTCGTCGTAGCGGCGCTCGTCATGGCGCTGCTCGTCGTACCGCTGCTGCTGGGCAGGCGGTGCGAACCGGTCTGCGGCGGGGTACACCTGCGGCTGCGGGGCGGATGCCGAGCGTTCGATGATCTTGTCGAGTTCACCTCGGTCGAGCCAGACTCCACGGCACTGCGGGCAGTAGTCGATCTCGATGCCGCTGCGCTCGCTCATGACCAGGGTGGAACCATCTGCGGGACACTTCATGGTGCGAGCCAACCAGAGCGGACTGTGAATCCGCTCCTCGGCCAGAGGCAGGCGTGACCGATCAGGCCCAGACGATCAGGCGTCCTCACTCAGGCGTAGGCGATCATCACCGCCGCGACCGTCCACACGACGACCGCCAGCAGCGCGACCAGCGCGGGCACATCCCAGCCGCGACGCACCGGCCCATCGGCACCCGCCGCGCCGGCGGCATCCGCCTTCGCGCGCCGCAGGGCGGCGACGGTGTCGTCTGCCTGGCCGCCGGCATCCTCCAGGGTGCGCCCGGGACCCAGCCGCTGGGGCCGCATCCGCGCAGGGCCACCGAAGCAGGTCACGGTGGTGCCGTCATCGAGGGTGATCTCGACCTGCCAGCGCATGACGATGCGCTCGACCCGCGCCCACGGCGCGAAGGTGCGCCGCAGCGCGTTCTGCACGAGGACCCCGTCGGGCCGCACCTCGATGTGCGAGGCCACGCCGATCGCATACACCGCCCAGAGCACCAGCAGCAGCCACGGTGCCAGCAGCAGCGCCTGGCCGAGGCCGGCGCGGATCACGGCATCCCCGAGCAGCACGATCGCGAGCACCGCGCACAGCACGAACAGGGCCACCGCTCCCCGGCTGCGGAGCCGGGGAGCGGTGTGACCGGAGGATCCGGGATGCTGCGCCATCACGAGCGCTCCGTCAGCGCCCTGCGCCACCGAGCGGCAGCGCGGCACCTGGGATCGCGTCGAGCAGACGGCGCGTGTACTCCTCCTGCGGGCTCTCGAAGATGGCATCCACCGTGCCCTGCTCGACGATGCGACCCTGCTCCATGACGCAGACCAGGTCGGCCGCGACGCGCACCACCGCGAGGTCGTGCGTGATGAACAGGTAGGTCAGCCCCAGGTCGCTCTGCAGGTCGGCGAGCAGGTGCAGGATCTGGTCCTGCACGAGCACGTCGAGCGCCGAGACCGCCTCGTCGAGCACGACGATGTCGGGCTTGAGCGCCAGCGCCCTGGCGATGGCCACGCGCTGACGCTGGCCGCCGGACAGCTCGTTCGGGTAGCGCCACGCGAGTTCACGCGGCAGCGCCACCTGATCGAGCAGCTCGAGCGACCGCTTGTGCTGCTCGTCGCGGGTGCCGATGCCGTGCACGTGCAGCGGCTCGGAGATGAGGTTGCCGATGCTGCGCAGCGGATCCAGCGACCCGTACGGGTCCTGGAACACCGGCTGCATCCGGCGCCGCAGCTTGAAGATCTCACCACGCGACATGGTGCTGGTGGAGTGCCCGTCGATGAGGATCTCACCGTCGGTGGGCTTCTCGAGCTGCAGCAGCATCTTCGCCACGGTCGACTTGCCCGACCCGGATTCCCCCACCAGTGCGAGCGTCTTGCCGCGCGGGATCGAGAACGACACGTGATCCACGGCGCGGAAGTGCTCGTGACGCAGTCCGCCGGTGCGGATCGAGTAGTCCTTGACGAGCTCGCGCACCTCGACGACGGCGGGCGGCGTCTCGCCGACCTCCTCGTGCTCATTCACCTGAGCCCCCGTGCCGATGCGCTGGGAGGCCAGGCTGGGCGCCGCGGCGACCAGCCGCTGGGTGTACGGGTGGCGGGGGTTGGTGAGGATCTCGTCGCTGCGACCCGCCTCGACGATCTCGCCCTGGTTCATCACGATGATCCGGTCGGCGCGCTCGGCGGCCAGGCCCAGGTCGTGCGTGATGAGCAGCACCGAGGTGCCCCGCTCGGCCGTCAGCTCGGACAGGTGGTCGAGGATGACCCGCTGCACGGTGACGTCGAGCGCGCTGGTCGGCTCGTCGGCGATCAGCAGCTTCGGGTCGGCCGCGAGGCCGATTCCGATCAGGGCGCGCTGGCGCATGCCTCCCGAGAACTGGTGCGGGAACTGGTGCATGCGGCGTGCGGCGTCGCTGAGCCCCGCCTGCATGAGCACCTCGACCGCGCGGTCGTGGATCTGCCTGCGGCCATGGGCCAGCCCGTTCGCACGCACCGCCTCCTTGACCTGGAAGCCGATCGACCACACCGGGTTGAGGTTCGACATCGGGTCCTGCGGGACGTAGCCGATGTCACGGCCGCGGATCCGCTCCATGTCGCCACGGCTCGCCTTGGCGAGATCCTTGCCGTCGAGCAGGATGCTGCCGTCGGTGACGGTGCCCGTGCCCGGCAGCAGGTCGATGATCGCCGCGACGGTCGTCGACTTGCCGGAGCCGGACTCGCCGACGATCGCCACCGTCTCGCCGGGGAACACGTCGAAGCTGACGCCGTGCAGCACCTCGCGGGACTTCTTGCCGCTGCGGAACGCGACCTTCAGGTCGCGCACGCTGAGAAGGGGCTCGTTCATCGCTGTGCCCTCGCCTTCGGGTCGACGGCGTCGCGCAGCAGCTCTCCGAGCGTGACGAAAGCCAGCACGGTGATGGTCAGAGCCAGCGACGGCCAGAACAGCGCCATCGGCGCGGTGCGGATGTTGGTCTGCGCCTGGCTGATGTCCAGGCCCCACGACATGGTGCCGCTGCCCAGGCCGACGCCGAGGAACGACAGCGTCGCCTCGGCGACGATCGCACCGGCGAGAGCCAGCGTGGCGACGACGATGACCGGTGCCATGGCGTTGGGCATCACGTGCACGAGCAGCGTCTTGAAGCGCGACATGCCCACGGCCTCTGCACCCATGACGAAGTCGGACTGCTTCACGCGCAGCACTTCGGCGCGCATGATGCGCGCTGTCGATGCCCACGCGAACCCGCCGATCGCAAAGGCGAGCACCAGCTCGTTGCGCTCGGGCAGCACCGACATCACGACGATGCCCGCGATGATGTAGGGGATCGTGAAGAAGATGTCTCCGACGCGCGAGAGCACGGAGTCGAGCCATCCGCCGTAGTAGCCGGCGAAGGCACCCATCACGATGCCGATGATGGTGCTGATCAGCGTGGCCAGCACGCCCACGATGATCGAGGTGCGGGTGCCCCAGATGATGCGGGAGTACACGTCGCAGCCCTGCCGGGTGAACCCGAGCGGGTGGCCCGACTCGGGCCCGCCGTTGCTGTCGGCCAGCTGGCACCCGCTGTTGGGTGCGACCTGGGTGAACAGCCCGGGCACGAGGGCGACGATGAGCACCAGCAGCACGAAGGCCGTCGAGATCCAGAACAGCGGGCGACTGCGCAGATCGCGCCAGGCGTCCAGCCACAGATTGCTGCGCTTGGCTTCGATGCGCACCACGTCGACCGGCACCGATGTGGTGTCGACGGGAGCGACGAAGTGCTCCACGTTGCGGTCAGGTCGTGACATAGCGGATCCTCGGGTCGAGCAGGCCGTAGATCAGGTCCACGACGATGTTGATGAGCACGTACAGCACGACGAACACGGTCACGAACGACACCACCGTCGGGTTCTCACCGCGGATGATCGCCTGATAGAGCGTGTTGCCGACGCCGGGCACGTTGAAGATGCCCTCGGTCACGGTCGCGCCGACCATGAGTACGCCGAACACGGTGCCGAGGTCGGTGACCATCGGGATGAGCGAGTTGCGCAGCACGTGCACGGGGATGACGCGGCTGCGCGACAGGCCCTTGCTGTAGGCGGTGCGCACCCAGTCCTGGCCGAGCGTCTCGATCGTCGAGGCGCGGGTGAGCCGCATGCTGGTGGCGTACACGCTGAATCCGAGCACCCAGGCCGGAAGCCAGAGGTCGTTCCAGTCGTTCTTGCCTCCGACCGTGGGCCGGAACCACCCCCATTGCACCCCGAGGAAGTACTGCGCGAGGAACGCGAGCACGAAGATGGGCACGGCGATGAAGACCAGAGCGAGCACGAGCATCGAGTTGTCGAAGATGCCGCCCTTGCCGAGCGCCGAGAACAGCCCGATGACGATGGACAGCACGAAGGCGATGCCGACCGACATGACGGCCAGGCGCAGCGTCACCGGGAACGTCCGCGCGAGGATGTCGCTCACGGCCTGTCCCGAGAAGCTCGTACCGAAGTCGAGCCGGAAGATGCCGGCGATGTAGTAGAAGTACTGCACGACGAACGGCTCGTCGAGGTGGTACTCGGCGCGCAGCCGCTCGAGCAGCGCGGGGTTCGGCTGTCGATCGCCGAACAGGGCCGCGATGGGGTCGCCCGGCATCGCGAAGACCATGAAGTAGATCAGCAGGGTGGCGCCGAAGAACACCGGAATCGCCTGCAGGATCCGTCTGAGGATGTAAAAGGCCACCCTCGACCTCCCTTCGGGTATGAGTGCGGGTCGCGCGACTCAAGGCAGAGAACTGCGGCATCCTCGACGGCGGGTCACCGGCGGATGCCGCGACGGCGGACGTCGGGGCGGTGGCAGCGGCCACCGCCCCGACGCGAAGGGATTACTCCGCCGTCTTCTCGATCTGGTGGAACAGCGGGACCGAGTTCCAGCCGAACTCGACGTTGCTCACCGACTCGCCGTAGCCGCCGACGACGTTCGAGTACCACAGCGGGATCACGGGCAGGTCCTGCAGCAGAACCTCCTGCGCCTGCTGGAACAGCGCGTTCGCCGCCTCAGGGTCGGTCTCCGAGATGCCTTCCGCGATCAGCTTGTCGAACTCGGGGTTCGAGTAGTCGCCGTCGTTCGAGCCGGCGTTGGTCGCGTACAGCGGTCCCAGGAAGTTGTACAGACCCGGGTAGTCCGCCTGCCAGCCGGTGCGGAACGCCGTCTGGATGGTGCGGTCGGTGACCTTGCCGCGAAGCTCGGCGAAGGTCGGGTACGGTGCGCCGGATGCGTCGATGCCGAGCGTGTTCTTGATGGAGTTCACGGTCGCATCGACCCAGGCCTGGTGGCCACCGTCGGCGTTGTAGCCGATCTGGAAGGTGCCGCTCCACGGGCTGATCGCGTCAGCCTCGGCCCACAGCTCCTTGGCCTTCTCGGCGTTGAAGTCGAGGACCTCGCTGCCCTTGAGCGAGTCGGACCAGCCGTCGATGACCGGCGAGGTGAAGTCGCTGGCCGGGGTGCGGGTGCCCTGGAAGATCACGTCGGTGATCTCCTGGCGGTTGATCGCCATCGACAGCGCCTGGCGACGCAGGTTGCCCTCTTCACCGCTGAAGTGCTCGAGGCGCTCCGGGATGGTGAAGGACTGGAAGATGGCCGCCGGCTGGTTCACCGCACGGTCGCCGAGGTCGGACTCGAAGGTCGCGAACGCGGAGTCCGGGATGGCGTCGAGCACGTCGAGCTGGCCCCCGAGCAGGTCGTTGTACGCCGAGTCCTGCGAGGCGTAGAAGACGATGTTCAGGCCGCCGTTGGCCGGCGTGCGCGGTCCGTCGTAGTCGGGGTTGACGACGAGGTTGATGCCCACGTCGTGCTTCCACGCGCCTTCGCCGTCGAGCATGTACGGGCCGTTGCCGATCGGGTTCTCACCGAAGGCCTCGATGTCCTCGAACGCCACGTCGGGCAGCGGGAAGTAGGCCGAGTAGCCCAGGCGCTGTGCGAAGTCGGAGGCCGGCTTGTTCAGCGTGATGGTGAAGGTGTAGTCATCGACCTGCTTCAGACCCGTCAGCTCGGAGTCGGCGTCGTAGCTGAAGCCCTCGATGTCCTCGAAGAAGTAGCTCGACAGCTGCTCGTTCGAGGCGAGCGCGCCGTAGTTCCACGCCTTGATGAAGTTGTCGGCGGTGACCTCTTCACCGTCCGTGAAGGTCAGACCCTCACGGATCTTCACCGTCAGGTTCTGCGGGTCATCGACCGTGATCTCCTCGGCGACGTCGTTGTAGACGGAGCCGTCGGCGGCGTAGCCGATGAGACCGGCGAACATGGCGTCGAGGATCTTGCCGCCGCCCGTCTCGTTCGTGTTCGTCGGGATCAGCGGGTTCTGCGGCTCGGAGCCGTTGACCGAGATGATCGCGCTGGCATCGGCACCGCTGTTGTTGTCGTCTCCGGTGTCGGGGTTCTCCCCGCCTCCCGAGCAGCCGGCGAGCGCCATGGCACTCGCCGCGAGCAGCGAGAGGCCCGCGAGTGTCTTCTTGTTGTGCTTCACTGTGTCCTCCTGTGGACGGGTACAAGCACGCGCTCGCCGTCGAACGCGTCCATGCTCCGATCCTAGATCTCATGCCTCCGACATGCAGGAGTGCGACACAACTGTTATTCAGCCTTAACCGAAACACCCCCGGCGCCGGAGATCGGCGACGGGGGCGAAGCGGTGGGGCGGATCAGGCGAAGGCCTCCACAGGCGGGCAGGCGCACACCAGGTTGCGGTCGCCGTAGGCCTGGTCGATGCGGCGCACCGGCGGCCAGTACTTCGTCGCGACCAGCGAGCGCACCGGGTAGGCGGCCTCCTCGCGGGTGTACGCATGCGTCCACTCCCCCGCGATGAGCGATGCGGCGGTGTGCGGCGCGTTCACCAGCGGGTTGTCGTCCGCGGGCCAGCGGCCGGCGGCGACGGCATCCGCCTCGGCCTTGATGAGGATCATCGCCTCGATGAAGCGATCGATCTCGCCGATGTCCTCCGACTCGGTCGGCTCGACCATGAGCGTGCCCGCGACGGGGAACGACATGGTCGGCGCGTGGAACCCGAAGTCGATGAGCCGCTTGGCGACGTCGTCGACGGTGATGCCGGTAGCCTCCTTGAGCGGGCGGAGGTCGAGGATGCACTCGTGCGCGACCCGGCCCTGCTCGCCGGTGTACAGCACCGGGTAGTGGTCGGCCAGGCGCGCGGCGATGTAGTTCGCCGACAGCACGGCCGCGGCGGTCGCCTCGCGCAGTCCGTCGGCACCCATCATCCGCACGTACGCCCACGAGATCGGTAGCACGCCGGCCGAGCCGTACGGCGCTCCGGAGACAGGGCCGCCCTCGAACACGTGGCCGCACGCGTGCGCGGACTTCTGCGCCTGCGGGTGACCGGGCAGGTGCGGTGCGAGGTGCGCCTTGGCCGCCACCGGGCCGATGCCGGGTCCGCCGCCGCCGTGCGGGATCGCGAAGGTCTTGTGCAGGTTCAGGTGCGAGACGTCGCCGCCCAGGTCGCCGAACCGGGCGTAGCCCAGCAGCGCGTTGAGGTTCGCGCCGTCGACGTACACCTGACCGCCGGCCTCGTGCACCGCCGCGGTGATGTCGGTCACCTGCTCCTCGTACACGCCGTGCGTGGACGGGTAGGTGATCATCAGCGCGGCGAGGTTCTCGGCGTGCGTGGCGATCTTGGCGCGCAGGTCGCCGAGGTCGACGTTGCCGAACTCGTCGGTGGCCACGACGACGACCTTCATGCCCGCCAGCACCGCAGAGGCCGCGTTGGTGCCGTGTGCGGACGACGGGATCAGGCACACGTCACGGTGCGTGTCGCCTGCCGCGTGGTGGTATCCGCGGATGGCGAGCAGGCCCGCCAGCTCGCCCTGCGAGCCGGCGTTCGGCTGCAGCGACACCGCGTCGTACCCGGTGACCTCGGCCAGCCACGCCTCGAGCTGGTCGATCATCGCGAGCGATCCCTCGACGTCCTCGACCGGGGCGAAGGGATGCAGCTGCGCGAACTCCGGCCAGGTGATCGCCGCCATCTCGGTGGCCGCGTTGAGCTTCATGGTGCACGAGCCCAGCGGAATCATGCCGCGGTCGAGCGCGTAGTCGCGGTCGGCGAGCTGCTTGAGGTAGCGCATCATGGCCGTCTCGGAGCGGTGCACGTGGAAGACCGGGTGAGTGAGGTACTCGTCCTCGCGCAGCAGCGCCTCGGGCAGGGCGCCGGCCGAGCCGGCGCCGAAGAATCCGAACACCCGCTCCTGCTTGCCGCCGAAGAGCACCGCGATGCGGTGCAGGTCGGTGAACGTGGTGGTCTCGTCGACCGAGACGCCCACGGTGTCGGCATCCACGAGGCGCAGCAGGATGCCGTCCTCGTCGTGCGCCCGGCGGACGATGGCCTCCGCGCGACCCGCGACGCGCACGTTCACCGTGTCGAAGAACGCGTCGTGCACGACCTCGGCGCCCGCCTCGGCGACCCAGTCGCGCAGCAGCGCCGCCTTGGCGGCGACGTCGGCGGCGATGGCTCGCAGCCCGTCGGGACCGTGGTAGACGGCGTACATGGATGCCATCACGGCCAGCAGCACCTGGGCGGTGCAGATGTTCGAGGTCGCCTTCTCGCGGCGGATGTGCTGCTCGCGGGTCTGCAGCGAGAGCCGGTACGCCGGGTATCCGCTCGCGTCGACAGAGACGCCGACGAGACGGCCGGGCAGCTGACGCTCGAGCCCGGCGCGGACGGCCATGTAGCCGGCGTGCGGGCCGCCGAACGCCATCGGCACACCGAAGCGCTGGGTGGTGCCCACCGCCACGTCGGCGCCGAGCGAACCGGGCGAGCGCAGCAGGGTGAGGCCGAGCAGGTCGGCGGCGACGACCGCGATGCCCTTGGCCACGTGCGCGGCGTCGATCACCGCGGACGGGTCCCAGACGCGGCCGGATGCACCGGGGTACTGCACGAAGACGCCGAAGAGGTCGTCGGGCAGCTCGGCGCCGCCTGCGAGGTCGCGCTCGTCGATCTCGATGCCGACGGCGTCGGCACGGGTGCGCAGCAGCGCCTTGGTCTGCGGCAGCGCGTCGGCGTCGACGACGAAGACGTTCGATGCGGCCTTCGAAGCGCGGCGGGCCAGCAGCATGCCCTCGGCGACCGCGGTCGACTCGTCGAGCATCGACGCGTTGGCGGTCGACAGGCCGGTGAGGTCGGAGACCATGGTCTGGAAGTTGATCAGCGCCTCGAGGCGGCCCTGCGAGATCTCGGGCTGGTACGGCGTGTACGCGGTGTACCACGACGGGTTCTCGAGTACGTTGCGCTGGATCACCGACGGCGTGAGCGTGCCGTGGTAGCCCAGGCCGATCATCGCGCGGTTGACGGTGTTGCGTGCGGCCAGCGCGCGCAGCTCGGCCAGCGCCTCGGCCTCGGAGGCGGCCACCGGGATGACCGAGTCCTCACCGGCCGAGGTGTAGATCGAGGCGGGCACGGCCTGGCGCATCAGCGCCTCGATCGGCTCCTCGTGCTCGAGGTTGAGGGGGGCGTCGGCGTCGATCCCGAGGGCGGCGAGCATGTGCTGCCGCGCCTCAGCGGTGACCCCGATGTGGCGGCCGGAGAATGAGGTCACTCTCATGCCCCCGTGATCGCGACATAGCCGTCGCGGTCGAGCAGGCCGTCGGTGGCGCCGTCGGCGACCTCGACCTTGATCAGCCAGGCGCCCTCGAACGGCGAGGAGTTCACCAGCGCCGGGTCGTCGACGACGGCCTCGTTGATCTCGGTGACGGTGCCCGAGACGGGGGCGTACAGCTCCGAGACCGACTTGGTCGACTCGGCCTCGCCGAACACGTCGCCGCGGCTCAGCTCGGTGCCCACCGCGGGCAGCTCGACGAAGACGATGTCACCGAGGGCGTCGGCGGCGAAGTCGGTGATGCCGATCGTCGCGATCTGGGTCCCCGAGCCCGCCGAAGGGTCGAGCGCGACCCACTCGTGCTCTTCGCTGTACTTGAGTGCGTTCAGATCGGTCATTTCTTCCTCCGGTAGAAAGGCAGGGCGGTCACGGTGGCGGGGATCCTGGTCCCGCGCACATCAAGGAATACTGCGGTCCCCTCTTCACGGGAAGACGGGTCGACGAACGCCATCGCGATGGGGTGGCCGAGCGTCGGGCTCAGGGCGCCGCTGGTGATCTCCCCGATCACCGTGCCGTTCTCATCGACCACGGCGTAGCCGGCGCGACCGGCGCGGCGGCCCTCGGCGGTGAGGCCGACGAGCACGCGGGCGTCGTCCGCGGGCGCGACGGCGTCCTTGCCGACGAAGCGCTCCTTGTCGGCGACGACGACCCGTCCGAGTCCTGCCTGTGCGGGCTTGGTCTCGCGACTGAGCTCGTGACCGTACAGCGGCATCCCGGCTTCGAGGCGCAGCGTGTCGCGGGCGGCGAGGCCGGCGGGGACGAGCCCGTACTTCTCACCGGCGGCGAGCACGGCATCCCACAACGCCTCGGCTTCGGCGCCGGGCACGAGCAGCTCGAAGCCGTCCTCACCGGTGTAGCCGGTGCGCGCCAGCAGCAGCGGCGTGCCCTCGAACGTCGCGCGCGCCCAGGAGTAGTACTTCTGCTCCGGCCACGGGATCGAGACGTCCGCGATCCCGTCGACCTCGGCGAGGATCGCCTCGGCCGCAGGGCCCTGCACGGCGATCAGCGCGTAGTCGTCGGAGACGTCGACGACCTCGGCATCCTGACCGGCGGTGCGCGCCTGCAGCGCCTCGGCGACGGCGTCGCGGTTGCCCGCGTTCGAGATGATCAGGAAGTCGTCGTCGGCGAGCCGGTAGACGATGACGTCGTCGATGATGCCACCGTCCTCGGCGAGCAGCAGCGAGTACTTCGCCTTGCCGACGCTCATCGCCGACAGGCGGCCGGCCAGTGCGTAGTCGAGGTAAGCCGCGGCGCCCGCACCGCGGACGGTGAACTCGGCCATGTGCGAGATGTCGAAGACGCCGGCGGCCTGGCGCACGGCGTGGTGCTCGGCGAGGTCGGACGTGTAGCGCACCGGCATCTGCCAGCCGCCGAAGTCGGTGAAGGATGCGCCGAGCGCCTCATGTCGCGCGCGCAGCGGAGTGAAACGAGCCTCTGTCATGGAGTTCTCCCGTTGGATCGGAAGGATGACGTGCATCTGCACGCTATCCGAGAACTCCCCCTCTGTCATCGGCCTGAGAGTTTCGCCCGTGAGGGGCTTTCACCGTCGGCGGAGTTCAGAGCGAAGGGAGACCCGCGGAGTGCGGCTCACCAGGGTTCCGGCTCGGTCGCTGATGCTCCCTCGCTCAACCCGATTCCTTGCTTCGCCCGAAATCGCTTTTCAGAGTGGCCCGACCCGGGCGGTACGCGGTACCTGAGAGATTGGCGGGGAGGCTTGCTCCTTCGGTGCCCGGTTGCGATCACCGGGGCTCTCCCGCGCAGGTCGTGGGGCCCGTGTTCAGTTAGGCCTCCAGCATAGCGGCAGCCACGGCCCCCGAAGGCACGATGACGCCGTGCGCCGAGGCCCCGCCGAGGCGCTCCTCTAGGCTCATCGATGTGAATGGCACGACAGGCGAGCACGACGCGATCCGCGTCGCGGTGTCGACCGTGATCTTCTCCCTGCGCACGGCCGCCGACGGCGACCGTCTCATGCTGCCCCTCGTGCGCCGCACCCGCGAGCCGCACCGGGGACAGTGGGCGCTGCCCGGCGGGTGGCTGGATCCGGCGGAAGACCTGGATGCCGCGGCATCCCGCACCCTCGCCGAGACCACCGCGCTCAAGCCCAGCTATCTCGAGCAGCTGTACACCTTCGGGGAGGTCGACCGCTCGCCCAGCCGGGCCATCTCGATCGTGTACTGGGCGCTGCTGCGCTCGGACCTCGTCGACGCCCAGCGCTCGGCCGCCGGCGCCCCCGAGAACGTCGAATGGTTCGACGCGGATGCCCTGCCCGACCTGGCGTTCGACCACAACCGGATCGCCGGGTACGCCCTGGACCGGCTGCGCAACAAGGTGGCGTACAGCCGCATCGCCGCTGGCCTTCTGCCCGACGAGTTCACCCTCACCGAACTGCGCGAGGTCTACGAGGCGGTGCTCGGGCGGCGCCTGGACCCGTCGAACTTCCGCCGCCTGCTGGAGGGCTCAGACGAGCTCGTGCCGACCGAGTCGTTCCGCACCGGCAAGCATCGCCCGGCCCGGCTGTACCGCTACAACGCCGACGCCTGAGCGGGCCGCCGATCGTCGGGCGCGTAACCCCGATTGCACTTCTGGTCAGATCGACATAATCTGTTGCCGCACACTAAGTGTCGAAATGACCAGAAGGCGGCGCCCGATGTCCCCCACCCCTCTGCTCGATCCCTCCGTCGATCACGCCCTGCAGGCGATCGTCAGCGGCGCCTCGACGGAATCGACCTGCACCACCGACCTCGCCGCCGGCCCCTGGGACTTCGACAGCCGTCCGGGATACGGCCCGGGGTCGTCGATGGGCGACGTCATCCCCACCGGCGCACCGCGCCAGGGCGAGCTGCCCGCCGAGTACCGCGAGGCCGGCGAGGACGAGCTGCACGACCGCATCCGCGCCGCCAAGCAGGCCCTCGGCGACCGGGTCGTCGTGCTCGGCCACTTCTATCAGCGTGAAGAGGTCGTCCGGCACGCCGACTACGTGGGCGACTCCTTCCAGCTCGCGAACGCTGCACTCGAGCATCCCGACGCCGAGGCGATCGTGTTCTGCGGCGTGCACTTCATGGCCGAGACCGCCGATCTGCTCTCGGGCGCCGAGCAGTCGGTGATCCTGCCCAACCTGGCTGCGGGCTGCTCGATGGCCGACATGGCCGACATCGACCAGGTCGAGGACTGCTGGGAGCAGCTCGCCGAGGTGCTCGGCCCGCTCGATGAGCCGGATGCCGACGGGCTGCTGCCCGTCATCCCGGTCACGTACATGAACTCCTCCGCGGCGATCAAGGGATTCGTCGGACGGCACGGCGGAATCGTCTGCACCTCGTCGAACGCCGTGACCGTGCTGGAGTGGGCGTTCGCGCGCGGCCGCCGCGTGCTGTTCTTCCCCGACCAGCACCTGGGCCGCAACACCGCCAAGGCGATGGGCGTGCCGCTGGAGCGGATGCCGATGTGGAACCCGCGCCGGCCGCTGGGCGGTTCGAGCGCCGACGAGCTGGCGCAGAGCCAGGTCATCCTGTGGCACGGCTTCTGCTCGGTGCACCGCAGGTTCAGCGTCGACCAGATCGACCAGGCGCGCGCCGAGCACCCCGGGGTGCGCGTGATCGTGCACCCCGAATGCCCGATGGAGGTCGTCGACGCCGCCGACGAGGCCGGGTCGACCGACTACATCCGCCGGGCCATCGCCGGTGCGATCGAGCCGACCACGTTCGCGATCGGCACGGAGGTGAACCTCGTGCGCCGCCTGGCCGCACAGCATCCGCAGCACGAGATCTTCTGCCTCGACCCGGTCGTCTGCCCGTGCTCGACCATGTACCGCATCCACCCCGGCTACCTCGCGTGGGTGCTCGAAGAGCTCGTCGCCGGACACGTGCAGAACCGCATCCAGGTCGCCGGCGACGTCGCCGCCCCGGCGCGCCTCGCCCTCGACCGGATGCTGGCGGCGAAGCCGCGATGAAGGTCGTCATCGTCGGGGCGGGTGTCGCGGGCCTCACCGCGGCGCTGCGCGCCGACGCGCTCGGCCACGAGGTCGAGCTGGTCGTGAAGGGACGCCTCCGCGAGGGCAGCACCGTGCACGCTCAGGGCGGGATCGCCGGCGCCTACGGGCCCGGTGACTCGGCGGCGCTGCACGCGCTCGACACCATGCACGCCGGTGACGGCCACGGCGACCCGCTCGCGATCGCCGCGCTGGTCGACGGCGCGGCGGAGGCGATCGACGCACTGGTCCGTGCCGGCGTGCCCTTCGATCGTGCCGCCGACGGCGCGATCGCACGCGGTCTCGAGGCGGCGCACAGCCTGCCGCGCATCGCACATGCCGGCGGCGACGCGACCGGCCGGGCGATCTCGGATGCGCTGACCGCCCGTCTCGACTCCACGCGCGTGCGAGTGCGCGAGCAGGCGTTCGCCACCGACCTGGTGACCGCGGACGATGCCGTGCACGGCATCCGTCTGCACGGCATCCGTCTCGTCGGCATCCGTTTACTCAGTGGCGAGACGATCGACGCGGATGCCGTCGTGCTCGCCACCGGCGGCGCGGGGCTGCTCTATCCGGTCACCACCAATCCGTCGGGCACGACGGGCGACGGCATCGCGATGGTGCTGCGCGCCGGAGCGCCGGTGGCGGATCTGGAGTTCGTGCAGTTCCACCCCACGGTGCTCGCGGGCGACTCGCCGTTCCTGATCTCCGAGGCGGTGCGCGGCGCCGGCGCCGTGCTGCGGGATGCCGACGGACGGCGATTCGTGTTCGACGACCACCCCGACGGCGAGCTGGCGCCGCGCGACGTGGTCGCCCGCGCCGTGGCCAGGCAGGCGCTCGCGCAGGGCTCACCCGTGTTGCTGGATGCGACCGCCCTGGGCGCCGCAGCCCTCGCAAGCCGCTTCCCCATGATCGACGCCGAACTGCGCCGGCGCGGCATCGACTGGTCGCGCGAGCCGGTGCCGGTCTCGCCTGCCGCGCACTACCTGATGGGCGGCGTCGTCACCGACGTCGACGGGCGGACCGCCCTGCCCGGGCTCTGGGCCGTGGGTGAGACCGCCCGCACCGGGGTGCACGGCGCGAACCGGCTGGCGTCGAACTCCCTGCTCGAGGGCGCCGTCTTCGGCGCCCGCGCCGCCGATTCCCTCACCCACACCTCGCTCCCGTATGAGTTTGTGCCGCCTGGGAGCGATCGCAGCGGCACAAACTCATACGGGAGCACTTCATGCGGGAGCGGAGAGCGGGTCGGGGCGGAGCAGCACGGCGGCATGCGTGGCTTCTCGCGTCAGTCGCTGCAGCAGCTGATGTGGGAGCGAGTCGGGCTGCTGCGCGACGACGACGGACTCGCCGACGCCGTCCGCACGCTGCACGCGTGGGAAGCTCCGGCACCGCGCACACCCGCCGAGCAGGAGGACGCGAACCTGCTGATCGTGGCCCGCGCGACAGCATCCGCCGCCCTTGCCCGCACCGACTCGCTCGGCGCGCACTTCCGCCTCTCCCCCGCCCTGATCGGAGCCGCATGATCACCCCCGCCACGCTGGATCGCGTCGTCCGCGCCGCCCTTGAGGAGGACGCGCCGTGGGGCGACATCACCAGCACCGCGCTGCTGCCCGCGCAGGCGCAGGCGACCGCCGACCTCGTCGCGCGCGAGCCCGGCGTGTTCAGCGGCGGCGAGGTCTTCGCCGCCGCGTTCGCCCTCACCGATCCGGCCGTCGCCGTCGATCTGCACGCAGCCGACGGCGACCGCTTCGAGGCGGGCGACGCGCTCGCCTCGGTGTCGGGCCCGGCGCGCAGCATCCTCACCGCCGAGCGCGTGGCGCTCAACTTCACCCAGCGGATGAGCGGCATCACGACCCTCACGGCGGCGTACGCGGATGCCGTGGCCGGCACCGGTGCGCGCATCGCCGACACCCGCAAGACCACGCCGGGGCTGCGCGAGTTCGAGCGCCACGCCGTCGTCAGCGGCGGCGGCAGCAACCACCGGCGGTCGCTGTCGGATGCCGTCATGGCCAAGGACAACCACCTCGAGGTGCTGCGCCAGGGCGGCCGCGATCTCGCGACCGCGCTGCGTGACGCGCTCGCGCGTCTGCCGCACACCACGCACGTGGTGGTCGAGGTCGACCGGCTCGACCAGATCCCGGCCGTGCTCGACGGCGGTGCCGACACGGTGCTGCTGGACAACTTCTCGCTCGACGACCTGCGCGCGGCCGTCGCCCTGATCGGCGACCGTGCGACGGCCGAGGCCTCCGGCGGGGTCACGCTCGAAACCGTGCGCGGCATCGCCGAGACGGGGGTGCGGGTCATCTCGGTGGGCGCGCTGACGCACTCGGCCCGCGCGCTGGATCTCGGGCTCGACGTGCGGATCGCCTGACGCGGCATGCTCTACCTCGATCACGCCGCGACCTCGCCCGTGCGCCCGGAGGTGCTCGAGGCGATGCGCCCGTACCTGACGGACGTGTTCGGCAACCCGTCGAGCCACCACACTGCGGGTGAGGCGGCGGCCGCGGCGCTCGACGGCGCACGGCGACGGGTGGCCGCGGTGCTGGGGATGCGCGCGAGCGAGGTGATCTTCACCTCCGGAGGCACCGAGTCGAACAACCTCGCGCTCAAGGGGATCATGCTCGGCGGCCTCGAGCGCGACCCGTCGCGGCGTGCGGTGATCACCACCCCGATCGAGCACGAGTCGATCCTGGAGGCCGCCGACCACCTGCGCCGCTTCCATGACGTGCAGGTGACCCGGCTGCCCGTCGACGGGCACGGGGCGGTGTCGCCGGACGATCTCACCGCCGCACTGGACGGCTCGCAGGTCGCACCCGCACTGGTCAGCTTCGGCCACGCGAACAACGAGGTCGGCACCGTGCAGGATGCGGCGGGTCTCATCGCCGTCGCGGGGACGCACGGCGTGCCGGTGCACGTGGATGCGGTGCAGTCCGCCGGCTGGCTGCCGCTGAGCGGACTCGGGGCGGATGCCGTCTCGATCGCCGGGCACAAGCTCGGCGCGCCGAAGGGCGTGGGTGCCCTGGGCGTGCGCTCCCGGGTGCCGCTGGAGCCGCTGCTGCATGGCGGCGGACAGGAGCGCGGCCGCCGCAGCGGCACCGAGAACGTCGCCGGTGCCGTAGCCCTGGCCACCGCCCTCGAACTCGCCGAGGCCGAACGCGAGCAACTCGCCGCACGGATCGGCGCTGCGACGGTCGAGTTCATCGAACGGGTGCTGGATGCCGTGCCGCAGGCCGCGCTCACCGGCTCGCCCGATCACCGCCTGCCGAACCTCGCCAGCTTCACCTTCGCGGGCACCAGCGGCGAGGCGGTGCTGCTCGAACTCGAGCGTCGCGGAGTGGTGTCCTCGAGCGGCTCGGCATGCGCGGCGGGCAGCGACGAGCCCTCGCCTGTGCTGCTGGCCATCGGCATCCCGCCCGAGACCGCACAGACCTCGGTGCGCTTCACCTTCGGCCGCGCACCGCTTCCCGATGGAGCATCCGCTCAGCTCGCCGCACTCGTCGCCGCCTCGGTCGGCGCGGTGCTGGCGGCGTGACTGGGCAGGCCTCGCAGTCACACGCGCCCCGGCGCGACACCCGCGTTCTAGACTCGTGATCGTGCCCGGCTCCGACGCTCTCGTGACGATGATCGTGCCCGGCCGTGACATCGCGGCCTACGCCCCCGCCGCGATCGACTCCCTCCGGGCTCAGGATGAGCAGCGCTGGCGCGCCGTGCTGATCGACGACGGCTCGCACGACGACACCGGTGCGGTGTTCGCGGATGCCGCGGCATCCGACCCCCGTTTCGAGGTGCTGCACCATGACGAGGCGCGCGGGCTGGGCGCCGCCCGCAACATCGGTCTCAGCCGGCTGGACACGCCTTTCGTCGGCTTCCTGGACGCCGACGACGAGCTCACCCCTGGTGCGCTGAGTGCCTGGCTGCACACGCTGGAGGAATCCGGCAGCGACTTCGTCGCGGGGGCCTATGTGCGCTCCCGTGCTGTGGACGGCGCATACCGGGTCGGCCGCGTGCAGCCCTGGGTGGCGCAGGCGACCGCGCCGCGCCGTCTGGGTGTGACGCTCGCCGAGCATCCGGACGCGTCAGCGAACATCGTCGCCTGGTCGAAACTCAGCCGCGCGAGCGTCTGGGATGACCTGCGATTCCCCGAGAACGTCGCCTACGAGGATCAGATCGTCGCCCAGCGGATGTACACCGAGGCGCGCACCTTCGACGTCATCCCCGACGTCGTCGTGCGCTGGCGGGTGCGCGCCGAAGGCACCTCGATCACG
Organism: Microbacterium sp. YJN-G; assembly: GCF_015040615.1. Classification (NCBI taxonomy): domain Bacteria; kingdom Bacillati; phylum Actinomycetota; class Actinomycetes; order Micrococcales; family Microbacteriaceae; genus Microbacterium; species Microbacterium sp. YJN-G. The sequence goes on along the minus strand of NZ_CP060402.1, from coordinate 1,025,299 downwards.
CAGGGAAAGGACCGGCTGCCCGTACTGCGCGACTACCTCGCCGCACTGCGCGGCGGGGTCCGCGTGCTGCGCGGCGCCGGACAGGATGCGGCGGTCGCGGCACGACTGAGCCTCATCGTCGCCATGGATCTGCCTCCGCTGCGGCGCATCGCCGCCGAGCATCCCGACCCTGCGTACTCCGCCGCCCTCGACGAGTTCGAGACCGCCATGCGCGCGCTGCCCGAGTACGCCGACGTCAACCCCGACCCCGAACTCGCCGCCGCGCTGGCCTGGTGACACGATGACCGGATATCTCGACTCCCTCTTCTCGCTGCACGGCCGCACCGCCGTCGTGACCGGCGGATCCTCCGGCATAGGCCGCGCGATCGCGGGTGCGCTCGCCCGCGCCGGCGCGGCGACCGTGATCGTCGCCCGCGGTCGCGAGCGCATCGACGACACCGTGCGGGAGCTGACGGACGACGGATGCCGCGCAGCCGGCGTCGTCGGCGATCTCAGCACCCGTGAGGGCATCCGGGAGGTCGCCGAAGCGGCCGTCGTGCCGTTCGGCGAGCCCGACATCCTCGTCAACTCTGCCGGGATCAACATCCGCCCGCCGATGGCGGAGATCACCGAACAGGACTGGGACCTCACGCTCACGGTCAACACGCTCGCACCGTTCCTGCTCGGCCAGCGCTACGCACCCGGGATGGCCGAGCGCGGATACGGGCGGCTCATCCACATCAGCTCGCAGCAGGCGCACCGCGCCTTCGTCTCGAGCGGGGTGTACGGGGTGTCGAAGGGAGCCGTCGAGTCGCTCATGCGCTCCGAGGCCGAGGCGTGGGGAGGCACTGGTGTCACCAGCAACACCCTGGTGCCGGGGTTCGTGCTCACGCCGCTGAACGCACGCCTGCAGGAGGATGCCGCCAAGGTCGCCGAGCTCGCTGCGCGCACCATGATCGGCCGCAACGGACTGCCCGAGGATTTCGCTTCCGCGGCGGTGTTCCTCGCCGGGGCCGGGTCGGGTTACGTCACCGGACACTCGCTGTTCATCGACGGCGGCCTGTCGGTGCACTGATCACGAATGGGTTGCTGGGGCCCTTCGAGAGCCTCAGGGACCCAGCAGGAATGGGTTGCTGAGCCTGTCGAAGCACCCTGCCGCTGTCGCTGAGGCCCTTCGGCAGGCCCAGGGACCCAGCAGGAATGTGATGCTGGGGCCCTTCGAGCGCCTCAGGGACCCAGAAGGAATGGGTTGCTGAGCCTGTCGAAGCACCCTGCTCAGGTGGGGATGCCGTCGCTGACGTGGGGGTCGATGCGGGAGGCGGCGACCTGCTGGGCGGCGAGCTGGGCGTAGAGGCCGTCGGCGGCGAGAAGCTCGGCGTGCGTGCCCGACTCGACGATGCGTCCACCCTCGAGCACATGGATCGCATCCGCGCCCATCACCGTCGACAGCCGGTGCGCGATGGAGATCACCGTGCGCCCCTTCGCCGCCTCGTCGAGCGCCTCCTGCACCACCCGCTCCGAGACCGTGTCGAGCGCCGACGTGGCCTCGTCGAGCAGCAGCACCGGCGGATCCTTCAGCAGCACGCGCGCGATCGCGATGCGCTGCTTCTCCCCGCCGGAGAGCCGGTAGCCGCGCTCCCCCACGACGGTGTCGTAGCCCTTCTCGAACCCGGTGATGATGTGGTGGATGTTCGCCGCCCGGCAGGCCGCCTCGAGTTCGGCATCCGTGGCATCCGGCTTCGCGTAGCGCAGGTTCTCGCGGACCGTCGCGTGGAACAGATAGGTCTCCTGCGACACGATGCCGATGTCGTCGATGATCGACCCCTGGGTCAGTCCGCGCACATCAGCACCGGCGAAGCGCACCGCACCGGCGGTCGCCTCGTACAGCCTCGGCGCGAGGTAGAGGATGGTCGTCTTGCCCGCCCCCGACGGTCCGACGAACGCGACATGACTGCCCGGCTCGGCGACGAATGACACGCGGTCGAGTGTGGGGCGCGCGTCGTCCGCGGCATCCGGGTAGCGGAAGATCACATCCTCGAACTCGACCTGCCCGCGCGGCCCGGGGGCGTCGGCGACGTCGATGGCATCGGGCGTGTCACGGATCTGCGGCACCAGGTCGAGGTACTCGAAGATGCGGGCGAACAGCGCCCGCGAGGTCTGCAGGTCGAGCGCGACGCGCATCAGCCCCATCAGCGGCATGAGCAGTCGCGCCTGCACCGTCGTGAACGCGACGATCGCGCCGGCGGTGATGTCGGTCGCCCCGCCGCTGACGAACAGTCCCGCCACCAGGTAGATCACAGCCGGGACGCTCGACATGAGCACCTGCACGACTGCGAAGAAGCCCTGTCCGCTCATCGCCCTGCGCACCTGCAGGCGCACCTGGTTGCGGTTCTCATCCTGATAGCGCACCGACTCGGTGCGCTGCCGGTTGAACGACTTCGAGAGCAGGATCCCCGAGACGCTCAGCGTCTCCTGGGTGATGCTGGTGAGCTCGGACAGCGACTCCTGCGTCTCGCCGGCGATGCGTGCGCGCACCTGGCCGACGCGGCGCTGGATGAGCACGAGGATGGGCATCATCACGATCGCGATGAGCGTGAGCCGCACGTCGATGAGGATCATCGCGACGAGCGAGGCGACCACGGTGACGGTGTTGCCCAGGATGCTCGTGACGGTGTTCGTCAGCACCCCCGACACCCCGCCGACGTCGTTCTGCAGTCGCGACTGGATGACGCCGGTCTTGGTGCGGGTGAAGAAGGCCAGCTCCATCGCTTGCAGGTGCTCGAAGAGCTTCACGCGCAGGTCGCCGGTGACCTCGTTGCCCACGGTCGAGGTCAGCCAGGTCTGCACGACGCCGAGCACAGCCGACAGCAGGAAAAGCCCGATCATCACGCCGACCAGCGTCGACAGCAGGGGGATGCGCGGACCGCCGCCGTCGAGCGGGAAGAGGGCGTCGTCGAAGATCCGCTGCACGAGCAGGGGCGGGATCACGGCGAGACCGGCGCCGACCACGACGAGCAGTGCGGTGAGCGCGAGCCGCCCTCGGTAGGGCAGGAACAGCGCGATCACCCGGCGTCGCAACCCCGGCACGCGGGGCGCCTCGGCGTTGAGACGGCGCTGCGCCGCCTCGTCGACACCACGGAACGCTGCGCCGCGTCCGCCTCCGCCCATGCTCATCCCCTCAGGCTAGTGCGATCCGCCGACAGCGGATCGGGCGCCGGAGGGGAATGGAATGTCGGAGGCACCGGTTACGCTGAATGGCTGATCCGCCGCAGTCGCGGATCGCATCCCACAGACCACTCCTGAGGAGGACCATGTCCGCCATCCGAACCGGCCCCTCTCGAGTGCAGCAGCGCTCAGAACCGGGCATCATCCCCGCCAAGGACATGGCCGTCATCTGGGTGCTGCTGGCCGCCGCCTTCGTCGCCATCCTCAACGAGACGACGATGGGTATGGCGATCCCGCACCTGATCACCGACCTCGGCATCACCCCGATCGCCGCGCAGTGGGTGACCAGCGCCTTCATGCTCACGATGGCCGTCGTCATCCCGATCACAGGCTTCCTGCTGCGCCGCTTCACCACGCGGCAGATGTTCCTCAGCGCCATCACGCTCTTCTCGATCGGCACCCTGGTCGCCGCGTTCGCCAGCGGTTTCACGATGCTGCTGGCCGCGCGCATCGTGCAGGCGTCGGGTACGGCGGTCATGATGCCGCTGCTGATGACGACGATCATGAACCTGGTCCCAGCCGCCTCACGCGGCCGCATGATGGGCCGGGTCAGCGTCGTCATCTCGCTTGCACCGGCGATCGGCCCCACCATGTCGGGCTTCCTGCTCGACCACTTCGGCTGGCGCGCGATCTTCGTGGTCGTGCTGCCGATCGCACTCGTGGCGATGTTCATCGGCTGGCGCTGGCTGACCAACGTCGGCGAGACCACCCACGCGCCGATCGACGCCCTCTCGATCGTGCTCTCGGCGTTCGGATTCGGCGGTCTCGTGTTCGGTCTCAGCCAGATCGGCGGCCTCGAGAACGGGACGAGCTGGATGCCGATGGCGATCGCGCTCGTCGTGGGCGTGACCGGGCTCGGCCTGTTCCTCTGGCGTCAGGTGATCCTGCAGCGCGAGGACGATGCGCTGCTCGATCTGCGCGTGTTCACCTCGCGGGACTTCACGCTGTCGATGACCCAGATGTTCCTGCTGTCGCTGGCGTTCTTCGGCAGCATCACCGTCATCCCGCTGTTCCTGCAGGACGCGCTCGAGCTGAGTGCGCTCGATGCCGGCCTGGTCGTGCTGCCCGGCGCACTGGCGATGGGTCTGCTCGGGCCGGTGATCGGCCGCATCTACGACAGCCGCGGCACGAAGATCCTGCTGATCCCCGGCTCGATCCTCGCCTCGGGAATGCTCTGGCTGATCAGCACGCTCACGGTCGACAGCTCGATCTGGCTCGTCCTGGTCGCGCAGACGCTGCTGTCGGTCGGACTGGCACTGTCGTTCACGCCGCTGTTCACCGCGTCGCTGGCGTCGCTCAAGCCGAAGTTCTACTCCTACGGCAGCGCGGTGATCGGCACGATCCAGCAGGTTGCAGGCGCCGCGGGCATCGCGGTGATGATGGCGATCTTCACAGCCGTCACCAAGGCGGGAGGTGGAACCGAGGTCCCGGCGGCTGTCGCCGAGGGCACCCGGACGTCGATCCTGATCGGCGCCATCATCGCCACCGTCACGATCATCGGAGCGTTCCTCATCCGCAAGCCGGAGGACGACGGCGAGGGCGGCGGGCACGCAGGCCACTGAGCCCGCGACACGATCAGGTCGTCACACGGGACCGGGCGGGGATCCGCCCGGTCCCGTGTGCTGTAGTGTGTTCGCATGATCACCCGTTGGTATGCGTATTTCGAGTCGGCTCTGGAGGGGCCGGCGCCGATGTAGCGCGTACCGACACCTTCAGAGCCGACAGGGCAGAGCATCCGCTCTGCCCTGTGCCGTTTCGGGGCAAAGCCCCGTGCCGTTTCGGCGGGCTCTGCGCAGGGTCCGCCTCCGACCAGGACAGGACCCCCATGCACACCACCGAGACACTCGACCGCACCGCCGATCTGCACGTCAGCGGCTTCGCGACGCTGCCGGCCCCGGCCGACATCATCACCAAGTTACCCGTCGGCGATGATCTCGCCGCCATGATCACCCGAGCCCGCGACGAAGTTCGGGCCGTCATGAACGGCGAGGACGACCGCCTGCTCGTCGTGGTCGGACCGTGCTCCATCCACGACCCGGATGCCGGGCTCGAGTACGCCCGCCGGCTCGCCGCCGAGGCCGAGCAGCACCGCGACGACCTGCTGATCGTCATGCGCGCCTACTTCGAGAAGCCGCGCACCACGGTCGGCTGGAAGGGCCTCATCAACGACCCCCACCTCGACGGCAGTCACGACATCGAGACCGGGCTGCGCCTGGCGCGCGCCTTCCTGCGCGACGTGTCATCGTTGGGCCTGCCGTGCGCCACCGAGTTCCTCGAGCCGATCAGCCCGCAGTACACCGCCGACCTCATCGTGTGGGGTGCGATCGGCGCCCGCACCACCGAGAGCCAGATCCACCGGCAGCTGGCATCCGGCCTGTCGATGCCGATGGGGTTCAAGAACGGCACCGACGGCGGCCTGCAGGTGGCACTCGACGCGGCATCCGCGGCATCCGCCCCGCAGGCCTTCCTCGGCATCGGATCCGACGGGCGCGCCAGCCTGGTAAGCACCACCGGCAACCCCGACACCTCCGTGATCCTGCGCGGCGGCGCCGACGGCCCTAACTACAGCCCCGAGCACGTGCGCCGCGCGTCGGAGCGTCTCACCGCCGCCGGCCTCACCGAGCGGCTGATCGTCGATGCCAGCCACGGCAACAGCGGCAAGGACCATGTCCGTCAGTCCGAGGTGGTCGTCGAGCTCTCCGCGCAGATCGCGGCCGATGGCCGCGCGATCGCCGGCCTCATGCTCGAGAGCAACCTCGTCGCGGGCGCCCAGAAGCACGACGTGTCAACGGGATCGAAAGGTCTCGTGCGCGGTCAGAGCATCACGGATGCCTGCATGGGGTGGGATGTCACGGTCGACGCGCTCGCGCAGCTGGCCGCGGCATCCCGCGAGCGTCGGGAGCGTGCGCAGGCGTCGCCGGCCTCCTGAGCGCCGCCGGGTCGCCCCGGCGTGGATCGCAGCGATGCTGCGGGGCCGCACCGGGGCGCCGGGCGCGAGGACCGGACGGCGCGGGAGGGCGGAGTCGGGAAGGGCGGAGTGCGGAGTCTGCGGCTTCAGTCGGCGCGCGCAGCCGGCACGGCGGGCGGCAGCACGCAGTACCCGTCGGTGCACAGCCCGACCTCGGACTCCGAGCCGAGGATCTGCAGTCCCGGGGGCGCGGTGAGCGCGGGCGATGACGACGCCTCGAGGCCGGGAGCCTTCTGTTCAGCCATCCCTCGATCGTACGCCTCCCCGGAGGCGCCGGGGCCGGACCACGGCATCCGCATCGCCCGCCACCACACTGGACGCCCACCACACCGGCCCGTCATTCCGCCATTCCGTCATTCCACCGGCCCGCCGTTCCGCAGGCGGCGACCAGCACGTACAGTGAGAGGACCCGACTCCGGCGCCGTGCCCCCCGCGCGATGCCGGTCCACGGCGCATCGTCGCGCCCGAAAGGATGCTCGTGAGCATCGCCGCTTCTACCCTGCAGGTGACCCGTCAGCCTGGTCTGCCGTTCCGGCCGTCCATGGTGATCGCCTTCGCGACGGTGACCGTCATCCCCGTCCGGAGCGTGCAATGAGCGACGAGTCCGAGCGCGAGCTCACCGACCCGGTACGGCTGCTCGACGACCGCGGACTGCAGAACCCGGCCGCCATCGGCTGGACCCGGCGGCAGCTGATCGACACCGACGGGGTGGGGCAGGGCGCCCGCGGCTGGGGCCGCAACAAGCGCTGGGAGTACTGGGCGATCACCTCCCCCACCCACATCATCGCCCTCACGATCGGCGCGCTCGACTATGCCAACGTGCGCGGCGTGTGGGTGCTCGATCGGGCTCGTCGCGAGGAGGTCGACCTGTTCGAGATCAGCCCGCTCGATCTGGGCGTCGAACTGCCAGGCACACTCGGGCACGGTCCCGCCCGATCACGCGGACGACGCGCGACCCTCGAGTTCGTGGATGCCGACGCCGGCACGTTGCTGCTCGCGCGCACCCCGCGGGTGAACGTCGACATCGTCGCGACACGTCCGAGCCGCCATGAGGCGATGGGCACCGCGGCGCCGTTCAGCCCGTTCCACGCCGAGTACACCGTGAAGGACGTCGACCGTCCGGCGCACGGCACGATCCGCGTGGACGGCGTCGAGTACGACGTGCCGGCCGGTTCGTCGTGGGCGATCCTGGATCATCTGCGCGGACGCCTGCCGTACCGGACGCACGGGAACTGGGGCGCGGGGGCCGGGATGGCCGGCCGACGACGGATCGGGCTGCAGCTGGGTGGCTGCGGACCCCTCGCGGTCCGGCACGGCGTCTCGCAGAACGCGTTCACCGTGGACGGGCGGCTGCACAAGGTCGCCGGCGCCCTGGAGTGGCAGTTCGACGCCGATGACTGGTCGGCACCGTGGCACGTGCGCAACGACAGGATGCTGCTGGAGTTCACGCCGTTCCATGTGCGCTCGAGCAGAACCGAGCTGCTGCTGGTCGCCTCCACGGCGAACCAGGCCTTCGGGCACTGGTCGGGCAGGCTGCGAGCCGACGACGGCGAGTGGATCGAGGCGGACGGCATCCTCGGCTGGGCCGAGGACGTCCGCAGCAGATGGTGACTCGCGGCATCCGGGACTGATGCACGGCATCCGGGATGGAGCATCCGATCGCCTCGGCCGATGGGTTCCGTGTGCGCCTGCTGTCCATCCCTTCTCCCACGCGGTACGGTTCCGGACATGGACGAAGCGACCGCCGGCGACGCGCAAGAGCCGCGCCCCGATGAGACCCCGGCCGAGCGCGCCGATCGCAACTGGAATGAGCTCATGCAGGAGCTGCGGGTGATGCAGACCGGCACGCAGATCCTCACCGGCTTCCTGCTGGCCGTCGCCTTCCAGCCGCGCTTCCTCGATCTGGATGCTGTCCAGGTCGCGCTCTACATCGTGCTGGTGCTGCTGGCGGCGACGGCGACCGTGCTCGCCCTGGCACCGGTGGGGCTGCACCGCATCCTCTTCCACGAGCAGCGCAAGCCGGAGCTGGTGCGGACGGCGAACCGGCTGGTGAAGGTGAATCTCGTCGTGATCGGCGCGGTCACCGTCGGCGTGGTGGCGCTGATCCTGGACGTCACGCTGAGCAGGCCGATGGCGGTGATCTCAGCGGCCATCGGCCTGATCGTGATCCTGCTGCTGTGGGTCGGGCTGCCGCAGCTGATGCGGCGAGGGATGAGCTGAGCCGCCCGGAGTTGTGAATGCCCTCCGAGTTCGGCGCTGAGGTTGAATGCGTCCGGCGAGTGCGGAATCGTGGCTCGGACACCGCGCTGGCCGGTGCGGTGTCCCGCAACCGGAAGGAGAGCGACTTGCTCACCCTGACCGAGAACGCCAACACGATCGCGGCGACAATCGTCGCCCAGCAGGCCACGACCCCGGATGCGGGACTGCGCATCCACTCGTCGGGTACGGAGGCCGAGCCGCGCTTCGCGGTGACCATCGTCCCGACCGCCGAACCCGGTGACGCGGTCATCGGCGACGAGGACCTGCACGTCTTCCTCGAGAAGGCCGCTGCCGAGGCTCTCGACGACAAGGTGCTCGATGCCGCCGTCGACGAGCAGGGGGCGGTGTCGTTCACGCTGCTCCCCCAGCCGGCCTGACGGGCCGTCACAGACCGGAAGAGCCGCCGTCTCCCCTCGGGACGGCGGCTCTTCTGCTGTGTTCGGCCGCTCGGCGCAGGACGCCGGCGGGGATGAGGTCAGCCCTCGGGCGTGCGGTTCTCGGCGCTGACCATCCAGGCGAACTGCTCGAGCTTCTCGATGATGGTGTGCAGGATGTCCGCCGAGGTCGGATCCTCCTCGTCGACGGCATCGTGCACCGAGCGCATGGTGGCCACCGTCGCCTCCAGCCGGCGGGTGATGAGGTCGACAGTGTCGGTCGTCGACACCTCGCCGGCGGGGAACTCGGGCAGCGTGGTGGATCCCGCGATCGTCGCGCTGCGTCCATCCGGCACGGCGTGCAGCGCCCGCATCCTCTCTGCGACATCGTCGCTGAAGGCGCGTGCCGCCGCGATGATCTCGTCGAGTTGGCGGTGCATGTCGCGGAAGTTGCGGCCGACGACGTTCCAGTGCGCCTGCTTGCCCTGAAGCGAGAGCTCGATCAGGTCGACGAGCACCGCCTGCAAGTCGCGGCTGAGCGTCGCCGAGGCCGTGAAGCCCTTCTCGGCGTTCTGACGATCTGTCGTCTCGGCACCGGCCGTCTTCTTCGCCGATCCGGACTTCTTCGCGGACGTGCTGCTCTTCGCCGTGCGCTTGTCTGCCATGTTCATCACCTCGTGGATTCTGCGATGTTCGTCTGGTCTGCGCGCTCGGGGGAACGCGCGCAGCGAAGCTAACATCGGGTCGAGCGCGGTCACGAGGGGGTTGATTTACCGTGCTGCGACGGCGTACGCGTTGAGGGTGCCATCAGGTCGAGAGCATGCAGAGAGGGAGCAGAGGATGCCGGATCAGGACCACGTCGCAGGGATCGACGATGACGACCTCGTCATCGCCGCGATCTCACCGGATGATGCCGGTGAGGTGATGACGCTGCAGCGGGCCGCGTTCGTCTCAGAGGCGCAGATCTACGGCAGCGTCGACATGCCGCCGCTCACGCAGACCCTCGAGGCCGTCCGCGCCGAGCTGACGGACTGCGCCGGCTGGACCGCGCGCATCGGCGGACGACTGGTGGGAGCGATCCGGGGCAGTCTCGACGGCGACCTGCTGCTCATCGGGCGGATCGCGATCGCCCCCGACATGCAGGGCGAGGGTATCGGACGGCGGCTGCTCGAGGTCGCCGAGCAGCGCAGCGGAGCTGCCGCGGCCGAGCTGTTCACCGGCAGCCGCAGCGAGGCGAACCTGCGGCTGTACGAGTCGTGCGGCTACCGGGTCAGCGAGCGCGTACCGCAGGACGACGGCACTGAGCAGGTGTTCCTGCACAAGCCGCTGCGCAGCTGAGTCTCAGGCGCTCACCGCGACGGAGCGCGGGTGCAGCGTGTCCCACACCGTGCGGAACGCGCGGTGCAGCATCGCGATGAACACGACCGCCCACACGAGCACGGCGACGACGAGCGCCACTCGGCCGACGGCGCCAGCCGCCGGAAGCTCATCGGCGGTGCCGAGTGAGATCGAGGCCACCGCGAACATGCCGATCGGGAAGACCATCGACCACAGCGTCGGCACGTAGCGCAGCGGCACGCGATGCACCAGGTGACGCCAGAAGCCCGCGCCGATCAGCAGCGGGATGAGCCATAGGCAGAACACCCAGAAGATCACGACGGTCGCGGCGATCAGCGGTCTCACGGCATCCACCATGGGCGTCCGGCCGGTCTCGACGATGCCCGCCCCCGCCACCACCGCGATCGCCAGTGCACCCATCGCGACCCAGTAGGCCGGATCGAACTGCACCGGCGTCACGCCGAAGTGCACGACGCGCAGCAGCACGAGCATCGCCATCGCCGCGTACAGGATGGCGCCCACTGACCACGCGAGCACCGCGAGCAGGCCCACCCACGGTGCGGCCACGGCATCCGCATGGGGGCGCAGCTGCGCCATTCCGACGGCCAGCGATTGGCTGGCCACGGCCCAGATGAACCAGGTGCCGTTCGCGCGGGCGAGAATGGGTTTGCCGTCGCGAGTCATCAGCACCTGCCAGGGCAGCACGTAGCCGAACACGAACCAGAGCGCGGCGGCGAGCAGGAACAGCGGCGCGGCGATGCCGATCAGCCCTTCCTTGGCCAGGCGCACCCCGAGCACGTCGGTGGCGGCCACCACGGTGAAGAAGGCGAATGCGATCTCGGGGTTCCGCAGATCTGCCACGACCTGATGCGGGTACGCGATCGCGCGCCAGACGTACATCACCCACAGCACCAGGTACAGCACGGCCGCGATCCACATCATTGCGATCGACAGCGGCTCGACGCCGACGTCGTGCAGCCCGATCGACACGATGCCGGTGCCCATCACGGCCGCGAAGTAGCCCGGCGCCAGCTGGGCGATCGACTCCCGAACCGGATTCATGAGCAGATCATAGGACGTGGAGCCCGCCGACTCACCGTCGACGCGGCCGGATCAATCCCAGTCGAGGTACTCCTCGATCACGACCGCGGTCTCGATCGGGTGGGTGGCGGGGAAGTAGTGATCGGCGCCGGCGATGCGTGCGATGCTCGCGCGCTCGGGCGCCGTCGCCTGCAGCGCCTCGGCGTGAGCGGCGTGAGTGACCTCGTCGTTCTCGGCCTGGATGATCAGGACCGGGATGCCGGAGGCCAGGGCGATCTGCTCGTCCTCCACGCCCAGCAGCAGCAGGCCGTTGACGAGCTCGTGGTGCTGTGCGGCGAAGACGCGGGCGACGGTGCCGCCGTGACCGTGTCCGCCGATCCAGGTGTCGGCGATCCCGAGATGCGCGAGCACCGCGGCCGCGTCGGCGGCACGGTCGGATGCGGTGATGCCGTCGGCTGCGGCACGCGCGCCGATGCGGATGACGCGGAACCCCGCCTCCTCGGCGAGGTAGTGCGCTATGACGCCGAGGCCGTCGGCCTCGAGAGCGCGGTTCGTGATCAGCGCCAGGGTGACCGGCCCCTCGCCCTCTTCGACGAAGGGCACGGCGCGTCCCGCGGGCTCGAAGATGCTGGGTTCAGTCACTGTGGTGGGGTCACTTCCGGTCGGCTGACGGCTCGTACGCGGCCATCGACCAGCGTACCCGGGGCGTCGCAGAACCCCCTGCACGGGCGCTCTCGAGGCACCGCTTGTACACCCGGAATCGGCGAATCCCGGGCACGACACGCGTGATTGCATACCCTCACAAACGCGATTGCACCACAGGGTTTTTCACGGCTTCGACCCTACATATGGACTTTTCAAGACGGTCGACCACTACATATAGTGGTCGAGCGCACCGGTGGTCGGAAGGGCGCAGACAACGCGACAACTCGAGGAGAACACCATGCGCACACCGGAATCCCGCCCCGAACCGCGAACGGTCGAGGTCGGAAGCACGATCGACGAATACCTCTCGCGCGGCGACTGGCGCGTCAACGCGAATGCCAACCAGGGCTACTCGCTGGGAGGCCTGATCCTCAACTCAGCCGGCAAGCTGATCGCCAACTACTGGCTCGACGAGGTCTACGCTCCCGAGGCGGGCATCGCCCACCGCGAGGGCGACCTGCACATCCACGACCTGGACATGTTCGCCGGGTACTGCGCCGGCTGGTCGCTGCGCATGCTGCTGGAGGAGGGCTTCAACGGCGCCCCCGGCAAGATCGCATCGTCCGCGCCGAAGCACCTCACCAGCGCGCTCGGGCAGATGGTCAACTTCCTGGGCACCCTGCAGAACGAGTGGGCCGGCGCGCAGGCGTTCAGCTCGTTCGACACCTACCTCGCCCCGTTCGTGCGTCTGGACGGACTGACCTACGAGCAGGTCGAGCAGGCGATCCAGGAGTTCATCTTCAACCTCAACGTCCCCTCGCGCTGGGGCACGCAGACCCCGTTCACGAACCTGACGTTCGACTGGACCGTTCCCGACGACCTCGCCGAGCAGCACCCGCTCATCGGTGGCGCCGTGTGCGACTTCACGTACGCCGATCTCACCGAGGAGATGGCCGTGATCAACCGTGCGTTCATCGCGGTGATGAGCCAGGGCGACTCCGACGGACGCTCGTTCACCTTCCCGATCCCCACCTACAACATCACCAAGGATTTCGACTGGGACGGACCGCTCGTCGACGAGCTCTTCGCGATGACCGCGAAGTACGGCCTGCCCTATTTCCAGAACTTCGTGAACTCCGACCTCGACCCGCACATGATCCGCTCGATGTGCTGCCGTCTGCAGCTCGACCTGACCGAGCTGCTCAAGCGCGGCAATGGACTGTTCGGCTCCGCCGAGCAGACCGGATCGCTCGGTGTGGTGACGGTGAACTGCGCGCGGCTCGGCTTCGTGCACTCCGGTGACATGGATGCTGTGCTGCACCGCCTCGACGAGCTGGTCGAGATCGCCCGCGACACCCTCGAGGCCAAGCGCCGCGTGATCGATCACCACATCGAGGGCGGGCTGTTCCCGTACACCAAGCGGTACCTGGGCAACCTGAACAATCACTTCTCGACGATCGGGGTGAACGGGCTCAACGAGTTCGTGCGCAACTTCACGCGCGACACCACCGACATCACCTCGGATGAGGGACAGGAGCTCGTCGGTGCTCTGCTCGACCACGTGCGGGCGCGCATGGTCGAGTTCCAGGAGGCCACCGGCAACATGTACAACCTCGAGGCCAGCCCCGCGGAGGGTGCGACGTACCGGCTCGCGAAGTCGGACATCGAGCGGTTCGGCAAGGCGATCGTGCACGCCGGCACCGAGGCGAACCCGTACTACACGAACTCGTCGCAGCTGCCGGTCGGGTACACCGACGACGCGTTCGAGGCGATGGAGTTGCAGGAGGCGCTGCAGGGCAAGTACACCGGCGGCACGGTGCTGCACCTGTACATGGGCGAGGCGATGGTCTCGGCTGAGGCGTGCAAGACGCTGGTGCGCCGGTGCCTGGCCGGCTTCCGCCTGCCGTACATCACGGTCACCCCGACCTTCTCGATCTGCCCGCAGCACGGCTACGTGTCGGGTCACCACGAGGAGTGCCCCGACTGCGGCCAGCAGTGCGAGGTGTGGACGCGCGTGATGGGCTACTTCCGCCCGATCTCGTCGTTCAACATCGGCAAGAAGGGCGAGGCTGCCGAGCGGCTGTACTTCGACCAGGCACTGGTGCCGTCAGCATGAGCGCGCAGCGTGCCGGTGGTGCGGTCGATCTGAGGGTGGCAGGGATGTCGCGGCTGTCGAGTGTCGACTGGCCCGGCAAGCTCGTCAGCACGGTGTTCCTGCAGGGATGCCCGTGGGACTGCTTCTACTGCCACAACCCCGCCCTGATCGATCCGCGAACCGCCGGCACGCTGCCGTGGTCGAAGGTGTGGCAGCACCTGACCCGCCGGGTCGGGCTGCTCGACGGCGTCGTGTTCTCCGGCGGCGAGCCGACCATGCAGCACGCGCTGCCCGATGCGGTCGCCGCCGTGCGCGGACTCGGTTTCGGCGTCGGACTGCACACGGGTGGTGCGTATCCGAGCCGTCTCGAGAGCCTGCTGCCGAAGCTGGACTGGATCGGCCTCGACATCAAGGCGACCTCAGCGAACTACGAGCAGGTCGTCGGGCGTCCGGGGGCGAGCGATCGCGCCTGGCAGAGCCTCGGGATGATCATCGCCGAACAGCAGCGTCGCGGTGACGACGCGCCGCTGGGCCTCGAGGTGCGCACGACCGTGCACTCCGCGGCGGTGGACGAGCACGACCTCGACGAGCTGTCGGCACGTCTGGCCGAAGCCGGGGTGCGCACGTGGGCGCTGCAGCGGTTCCGCGACACCGGCACCCGCGATGTGCTCCCCCGCGTTACCGCGCCGGGCCGGCGGGTCGACCTCGACGGCGTCGACGACGACCGGTTCGAGCAGGTCATCCGGCGCTGAGTCCACGCATCACAGACCCCCGGCCCCCATCGTGCGCGACCACCCGCGCGGTGGGGGCCGGGCAGCGTTTCAGCCCAGCGTTTCAGCCGCAGGGGTCTCAGCCGCAGAACGGGTCGAGCGAGGTCTTCACGGCCTCGACGGCCTCGATCGCCTCGGGTGCGGTCGGGTCGGCCGTCTGGGCCAGTCGCTCGGCATTCGACCGGATGAGGTCGCCGACCTCACCGCCGATGTCATCCGCAACGCCTTCCAGGGTGCTCACCAGGTCATCCCGGGCCGCGGCGGCCTGATCGGCGGTGACGTCGCCCTGATCGAGCAGCCCCTCGTACTGCGTGTAGACGTCGTCGAACGAGGTGCACACCTGCTGCACATCGACGCCCACGGCGTCTCCGGCGAACTGCGCGACCTGAGAGCAGCCGGCGAGCAAGCCGATGGCGAGAAGAGGAAGAACGGCGAATCGACGCATGCCGCGAGCGTATCCGCTCGGCCTCTGCGTCCCTGTCAGGATCGGGATCTGAACCCTGCTGCGCGCGGCGTCGTGTTCCCAGTGTCGACGCCGCACACCGGCGCCGACGACGAATCCAGTGTCAACGAAGTCAGGAGTCATCATGCACATCGTCACGCGCGCCGCATCCGTCACCGCGATCGCGCTGCTCGCCGTCGGCGGTGCCGCCGCCGCGAGCGCCGCACCGGCCATCCCGCTGAACAACGGACAGGAGACGACGGATGCCAAGGGCGGCGGGCACGGAATGTTCAGCTACATGATCGAGGGCGATCAGTTCTGCTACACCCTCGACGTCACCGGCCTGACCGTCCCTGCGGCCGCCGCACACGTGCACAGCGCTCCGCGCGGCGAGGCCGGCCCGATCCGCATCCCGCTCAGCGTGCCGAACGCCACGTCGTTCCACGTCGAGGACTGCACCACGGTCTCGGATCCCGCGATCCTCGCCGGCGTGCAGGCTGACCCGAGCGGCTGGTACGTCAACGTGCACACCGCGACGTACCCGGGCGGAGAGGTGCGCGGGCAGCTCAAGTGATCGAAGGCCAACTCGAGTGATCTAGAGGGTGGGTCGCGGCTGCGCACCGGATGACCGCGCGGACGCCGGGTCGGCTGGGTAGAGTCCTGGCTGTGACGCATTCGGTGGTAGTCGTGGCCCATCCCCGTCAGGGCAGCTTCGTGCACGCGCTCGGCGAGGCCGCCGCGGCGGCGCTCTCGGATGCCGGACACGAGGTCGTCGTCCACGACCTGTACGTCGACGGCTTCAACCCGGTGCTCGATCCCGCTGAGGCGACGACCACCCGGCAGGCGGGCGAATCCGCCTTCACCGCGGGCGCGGACGCCCTGACGGCCCGGTACCGCCGTGACCTCTCGACGGCGCACACGCTGGTCGTCGCGCATCCGAACTGGTGGGGCAAACCACCGGCGATCATGGCGGGCTGGATGGATCCCGTGCTCGCTCCAGGGGTCGTCTACGAACTGCAGAGTGCGGACGGCGAGCCCACGAGCCTGCTACCGCTGCGTCGGCTGGTCGTGCTCAACACCGGTGACACCCCGCTGCAGCGCGAGACCGAGTTCTTCGGCGATCCGCTGGCATCCATCTGGGAACGCTGCGTCGGTGCCTACCTCGGCGACGCGACCGTCGGTCGCCTCTTGGCGACTCCCCTTGGCGGCTCGACGCCGGAGCAGCGTCAGGCCTGGCTGGCAGAGGCGCGTCGGCTGGCGGTGTCAGCCGGCTGAGCCGACGACGTCGATCGAGACGCCGCGCGTCGGCGCCGCGCGTCGGCGCCGCCCGGCGGGGTCGCGCGGTCGATGCGGTGCGCAGCGCGGAGCGCAGGCTGTCCACCGCCGCGGCCATCCGACGCACATGCGTCGCGCACCTACTCGATGGTGCGATTCACTTCATCGAGGTGCGAACGCCAGCGCGCAGCCGTCCTGTCCTCAGCCATGGATTCCGACCTCCGTTGAGTTCCGCTGCTTTCGGAAGGCCTGTGACGACATCCTCTTCACGCGACCTTCAACGGTGTGATCGCGGCGATCGTGTCCCGAAGAGCACGACGCTTGAGGCGCAGCTCGTAGTTCGACTGCAGGTTCATCCAGAACTCCTCGGACGTCCCGAAGTACCGTGCCAGAC
The DNA here is from genome assembly GCF_015040615.1 of Microbacterium sp. YJN-G. Taxonomy (NCBI): domain Bacteria; kingdom Bacillati; phylum Actinomycetota; class Actinomycetes; order Micrococcales; family Microbacteriaceae; genus Microbacterium; species Microbacterium sp. YJN-G. The sequence continues at coordinate 1,008,494 of NZ_CP060402.1, read as the reverse complement.
GAACCGCCGTGTCGGCTGTGATTCCACGCTTGCCGTGCACGATCTCGTTGATCCGCCTGGGCGGTACCCCGATGGCGACGGCCAGTCTGTTCTGCGTGATCCCGAAACCCTCGATGAAGTCCTCCATCAGGATCTCCCCCGGATGGATCGGTTCGATCAGATCACCGTCAGTGATAGTCGACGAGTTCGACAACCTCGGCACCTCCCTCTCTCCAGGTGAAGCAGATCCGCCACTGCACATTCACGCGGATGCTGTACTGACCGCGACGATCGCCGACCAGTCGCTCCAGCCTGTTCCCAGGCGGAATCCGGAGGTCGTCGACGTCTTTCGCCGCGTGGATGAGTTCGAGCTTCCGCAGGGTCGCTCGCTGCACCGAACGGTCGATGCGCTTGACGTATTGCTCGTGCCAGACGCGCTCGGTGTCCTTGTTCCCGAACGACCTGATCACGCGACCAGCATATGACGGAACTCGTTAATAACGCTAGACGTCAATCCGATCGCTGCCGGATCCCGGCGCCATTGAGCCGCGCGACAAGCGCGTCTGCGATCTCGTCGATGCTTCGCGCCGATGTGTCGTACTCGAGCACGTCATCGGACCAGACGGCGTACTCGGCGCGACGGCGCTGAACGTCAGCCCAGGTCGGCTCGCCTACATGCGCGAGGCCGCGTTCCCTGTTCTGAAGGCGCCGCTCATGCTCCTGCTCATCGGGGAGCATGAGGTGCACGAAGTCGAGTCGCGCGTCGGTTCGCGAGGCGGCTGTTCGCCAGGTCTGCCGCGCCGCATCACTGTCGTTGACCGCGTCGACCACGATGTCGTGTCCCAGCCGCAGATTCAGTTCGGCCATCGCGCGGGCAGCTTCATAGGCGGCGACGCCCACCTTCCAGCCCAACGGCAGCCCGCAGGCGAGGATCGCCTCTTCGATCACGTCGATGGAGAGGTGAACCGTACCGCATCGCTCGGCGAGCGCCTCAGCGACGCTGGTCTTCCCGACTCCCGGAAGACCAGCGACCACCACCAGGCGCCGGGTCACGCGACCCTCGACCGTCGGCGAGTTCCACCATCGGTGCTGACGCCTGAACGGGTCGGCCACCACCAACGACGCCTCGAGCCGCGGTCTCGTTCGCGATCAGCTCTGCGTCGGGCCGCGTCGCGGTAGTCCTTGAGCGCCGGACCGAAGACGGATGGCGGCAGAGTCAGCGGCGCCCGGCTCAGCTCGCATCCTGCCAACTGGTCGCTGATGACTCCGGGAATCAACCGCATCCCGCGGGCTCCTTTCAGGGAGCGTCGGAGTTCGCGACTCTGTTCGGTGAGGCGCATCACCCAGGATGAGTCGACCTCAGCGAGCGTTGCGGCGTCACCCAGGTCTCTGCGGTCCATACGACCCAGGCTAGCCTGTCGTCGGTGACGCCCGAACGCCATACCCGGCTCCACCGGAGGGCGCGGCCAGACGTTGAAGCGGAGCTCCGTCGGATGGCGTCAGAGCTCGGCATCACGACGCATGGCGCGAATTGGTGTGACTGATCGTCCGGCCATGAGTGTCGATCGTTCGGGATCCCACGCCAACCGCGCTGTTACCGTGACCTGATGTCGACAATCATCCTGATCAGACATGCGCAGGCTACGGGGCATGAGACGGCAGACCCGCCGTTGAGTGCCACCGGACGACGACAAGCCTCTCTGCTCGCCGCACGGCTCGAGAACACGCGCGCTGACGTCATTCTGTACGGACCTCGTCGCCGGGCTCGCCAGACTGCCGAAATACTGGGCGATTCGCTTGACAGTCCGGTGCAGCTGACCAGCCTTCTCGAGGACCGGACTCCCCATCCGTCGCCCGAGCGACTGGGCGAATATCCGCCCCATCGCAGGGACTTCCTCGACGAGACGCCCGTCGAAGAGCGAGACATCGATGGTGACGGCATCGCCGTCGCGTGGCGTCAGCTCACCGAGATGATTAGCGATCAGGTGATCATCGCCGTCACGCACGCGTTCGTCATCGGGTCGTTCGTCAGCCACGCGCTCGGCGCTCCGGCCGATGCCTGGCTGAGACTCCCGATCGCGAACGCCAGCATCACCGAGCTCCAGTCTCGCCCGGCCGGCGAGTGGGCGGTCGCGAGCGTGAGCGATACCGGCCACCTCACCAGCCTCTGAAGCCGATCAGACGTTGAACCGGAACTCCACGACGTCGCCGTCCTGCATGACGTAGTCCTTGCCCTCCAGGCGAGCCTTGCCCTTGGCGCGGGCCTCGGCGACCGAGCCGGTCTCGACGAGATCCTCGAACGAGATGACTTCAGCCTTGATGAAGCCCTTCTCGAAGTCGGTGTGGATCACGCCGGCGGCCTGCGGAGCCTTCCAGCCCTTGCCGATCGTCCAGGCGCGAGCCTCCTTGGGCCCTGCGGTCAGGTAGGTCTGCAGGCCGAGGGTGTCGAATCCCACACGCGCCAGCTGGTCGAGGCCCGACTCGTCCTGCCCGGTCGAGGCGAGCAGCTCGGCGGCATCCTCCGGGTCGAGGTCGATGAGTTCCGACTCGATCTTCGCGTCGAGGAAGATCGCCTTCGCCGGCGCGACCAGCGCCGCCAGCTCCGCCTTGCGCGCGGCATCCGTCAGCACCGACTCGTCGACGTTGAAGACGAAGATCACCGGCTTCGCGGTGAGCAGACCCAGCTCGCGGACCGGCGCGAGGTCGATCCCGCTCACCGACAGCAGGATTCCGCGCTCGAGAGCATCCTGCGCAGCCTTCGCGGTCTCGAGGACGACCGGGTCGGTCTTCTTGCCGCGGACCTCCTTCTCAAGACGCACGATGGCCTTCTCGAGGGTCTGCAGATCGGCGAGCATCAGCTCGGCGTTGATGGTCTCGAGGTCGTTCTGCGGGTTGATGGCGCCCTCGACGTGCACGACGTCGTCATCGGCGAAGCCGCGGACGACCTGTGCGATCGCGTCGGCCTCGCGGATGTTCGCGAGGAACTGGTTGCCCAGTCCCTCCCCCTCGCTCGCCCCGCGCACGATGCCGGCGATGTCAACGAACGACACCGTCGCGGGCAGGATGCGCTCGCTGCCGAAGATGCCCGCGAGCACGTTCAGGCGCGCATCCGGCAGGCTGACCACCCCGACGTTCGGCTCGATCGTCGCGAACGGGTAGTTCGCCGCGAGCACGTCGTTCTTGGTCAGCGCGTTGAAGAGGGTGGACTTGCCGACGTTGGGCAGTCCTACGATTCCGATGGTGAGAGCCACGGGGCAAGAGTCTACCGGTGACGGATGCCCTCCCCCGGCGAACGGCTACGACCGCAGCGCCCGGAACGCCCGCGTCACGTTGCGACACGCAGCCCTGTCGGAAGGCGCGCGCCCGGCTCATACTGGAGCCGTGGACGACTGCTGCGCACCTCACACGCCCGGCGGATACGATCGCGAGTTCGGTGACCGCTTCGCGCGCAGGCTCGCGCGCGATTACGACCGCAACGGCCTCACGCCGACGGCACGGCGGATGGTCGACTTCGTCTCCCGGGGCGGCGTCGAGGGGGCGACCGTCCTCGAGGTCGGCGGCGGGATCGGCGACATCCAGCTCGAGCTCCTCAAGCGCGGGGCGGCGAAGGCGACGAACCTCGAGCTGTCGGGTGCGTACGAGAGCGAAGCGCGGCGGATGCTGCGGAATGCCGGGCTCCTCGCCCGGGCCGAGCGGGTGCTGGGCGTCGACCTGGCCGCCACCCCGGATGCCGTCGACCCCGCCGACATCGTGGTGCTCAACCGCGTCGTCTGCTGCTATCCGGACTACGTCCGGCTGCTGGGTGCGGCGGCGGATCACGCGCGCCGGGCGATCGTGTTCAGCCACCCGCCGCGGAACTGGTTCACACGTACCGGCGTGGCCGTGGTGAACAGCTGGTGCCGGATGGTCGGGCACGAGTACCGGGCTTTCGCGCACTCACCGGCCGAGATGGTCGCCGTGCTCGAGAGTCACGGGCTCGTGCCACGCTACCGGCACACCGAGCGGGTCTGGTGCATCGTCGGCGCCGAACGGGCGTGACCGGCAGGTCGCGGATGCGGCGATCCCGGCGCGCCTGGCGGCTGGGCCCGCCCGCACGCACGAGAGTGGTGTCGTGCCACTGGATTTCACCGCCATCGACTTCGAGACAGCGAACTCCAGTCCTGCGTCGGCGTGCTCTGTCGGGCTCGTCCGCGTCCGCGACGGCGAGGTCGTCGCGCAGACCGGCTGGCTGATCCGTCCGCCCGCGGGCCACGACGTCTTCAACGAGTGGAACACGCGCATCCACGGCATCCGCGCGCACGATGTGATCGGCGCCGCCACCTGGGTGCAGCAGCTCGACCGGCTGTGCGGCTTCGCCGGGGGCGACGTGCTCGTCGCCCACAACGCCGGCTTCGACATCAACGTGCTGCGCCGTGCCTGCGAGGCGACCGGCATCGCGGCTCCGCCGTATCGTTCGCTGTGCTCGCTGGCGGTCGCCCGCAAGACCTACGATCTCGATTCGTACCGGCTGCCGAAGGCGGCCGCGGCCGCCGGTTTCGGGGAGTTCTCTCACCACGACGCCCTCGCCGATGCCCGCGCGTGCGCGCAGATCATCATCGACGCTGCCCGCCGTGCGGGCGTGAGCGACGTCGACGCCCTGGGCTCCGCCCTGAGTGTGCCGCTGACGGCTCCCCTGGCGTCCACTCCCGAGCGCGCCGTCGCCTGACCGGCGCCGGCGACCCGTACGGGTCGCCTCAACGACGAATGCCGCGGCGGATGCGCTGTCGGATGCTGCGCCGGATGCTCAGGCGCCGCCGGGCACGCCCGAGAGCAGGGCGACGACGATCCCGGATGTCAGCAGGAAGGCGCCGATCATCCACCACGAACTGATCTCGTGCCCCTCGGCACGACGCACGCGGAACAGGACGTCCTTGCGGCGGGCCGGATCGAACCCGGGCTGAGCGGTCGGTGCCGACTTCTGCGCCGCGATCGCGGCGATCTGCGCGTCGGTGATGCGCAGGATGCGACCGGTCTTCGTGGTGATGTGCTGAGCGCGGCTCGACGTCCCGGTCTGCTCCTGAGATGACATCCCGCGATCTCCTGTTCCTGGCCTGCCGGCGCGAAGGCGCGCCGGTACGCCTACATTGTGCCAGGCGTGGCTGTGAATGCCAGTAGCCCCGGTCAGTGCCGCGTGCGGCGCCCGGCGCCGGCTCAGGCGTCGCTCAGAGCCACTTCGAGACGAGGTGATCCGAGACGATGCGACGCAGGGTGCCCGAGGCGCTGCGCAGCACGACGCTCTCGGTGTAGAGGTAGTCGCCCTCTCGGCTCACGCCGCGCACGAGCTGGCCGTCGGTCACACCGGTGGCGACGAAGATCGTGTTGTTGCCCTTGACGAGGTCGTCGGCCTCGTAGACCGTGTCCATCTTGAGCCCGGCATCGATGCCGCGCTGGCGCTCTTCGTCGTCGCGGGGCCACAGGATGCCCTGGATGTGACCGCCGAGCGCCTTGATGGCGCAGGCGGTGACGATGCCCTCTGGACTGCCGCCGATGCCGACGCACATGTCGGTGCGCGCGGTGTGCCGGGCCGCGTTGATGCCGCCGGCGACGTCGCCGTCGCTCATCAGGCGGGTGCCGGCACCGGCATCCCGGATCTCCTGGATGAGCTGCTCGTGACGGGGCCGGTGCAGCACCGAGACCACCATCTCCTCCACCGGCTTGCCGAGGGCCTTGGCCAGGCGGCGGATGTTCTCGCCGATCGGCAGCCGGATGTCGACCACGCCGACACCCGCGGGGCCGGTGACGAGCTTGTCCATGTAGAAGACGCTCGAGGCGTCGAGCATCGTGCCGCGATCCGAGACCGCCAGCACCGACAGCGCGTTCTGGCGTCCCGCCGCGGTCAGCGAGGTGCCGTCGATGGGGTCGACGGCGATGTCGCACTCGGGGCCGCGCCCGGTGCCGACCTCCTCGCCGTTGAACAGCATCGGGGCGTTGTCCTTCTCGCCCTCGCCGATCACCACGCGACCCTGGAAGTCGACGGTGCCGAGGAACGCGCGCATCGCGTCGACGGCCGCGCCGTCAGCGGCCTCCTTCGCACCGCGGCCGATGAACGGCACGGCCCGGATCGCTGCGGCCTCGGTGGCTCGGACGAGCTCGAGTGCGAGGTTGCGGTCGGGACGAAGGGGGCTGAGATCGGCTGTAAGGCTCACCATGCCGGTCAGCCTAACCATCGCGAGGGTCGGAATCGGCGAGTTTTCCCGCTTTCCGAGTGAAGGATTCGCCGTTCTTTACAGCATCTCAAGAACGAGATCCGGGGCGCGCGCAACAGCCGAGAAGAACCTGCATCCGCGCGGCTAAAGTGAGCATGACCCCCGCACACAGAAGCAGGAGAACCCATGCCCGTCGCCACTCCGGATCAGTACGCAGAGATGCTCGACCGCGCGAAGGCCGGTGGCTTCGCGTACCCCGCTTTCAACGTCTCCAGCTCGCAGACGATCAACTCCGTGCTGCAGGGTCTGACCGACGCCGGCTCGGACGGCATCATCCAGGTCACCACGGGTGGTGCCGACTACTTCGCCGGCCACACGGTCAAGGCCCGCGCCACCGGCGCGCTCGCCTTCGCCCGCTACGCGACCGAGGTCGCCAAGAGCTACCCGATCACCGTCGCACTGCACACCGACCACTGCCCCAAGGACGCCCTGCCCGGCTTCGTCGAGCCGCTCATCGCGGCCAGCGAGGAAGAGGTCAAGGCCGGCCGCAACCCGATCTTCCAGTCGCACATGTGGGACGGATCGGCCGTGCCGCTCGACGAGAACATCGAGATCGCCCGCACGCTGCTCCCCCGCATGAAGAACATCAACGCGATCCTCGAGGTCGAGATCGGTGTCGTCGGCGGCGAGGAGGACGGCGTCGCGCACGAGGGCTCGAACGAGGCCCTCTACACGACCTTCGCCGACGTCGACCAGGCCGTTCAGGCACTGGGCCTGGGCGAGCAGGGCCGCTACATCGCAGCGCTCACCTTCGGCAACGTGCACGGCGTGTACAAGCCGGGCGGCGTCAAGCTGCGCCCCGAGCTGCTGGGCGAGATCCAGGCGCAGGTCGCCGAGAAGTACAACACCGGCGCGAAGCCGCTCGACCTCGTCTTCCACGGCGGCTCGGGCTCGAGCGACGACGAGATCGCGACCGCGGTCGCCAACGGCGTCATCAAGATGAACATCGACACCGACACGCAGTACGCGTACACGCGTGCGATCGCCGACTACATGTTCAAGAACTACGAAGGCGTCCTGAAGGTGGACGGCGAGGTCGGCAACAAGAAGCTGTACGACCCGCGCGCCTGGGGCAAGATCGCCGAGTCGGCGATGGCCGCCCGCGTGGTCGCCTCGACCCGCCAGCTCGGCTCATACGGCCAGTCCAAGAGCTGACCCAGCTCGGTCTCGCCTGAACATTCGTTATTACTGACGAGCCCCAAGAGAGCACGGCGTGTCGCAGGCTCGACACGCCGTGCTCTTCCCCGGCCGTCAGTGATCCGGAACGACGAAGGCGCCGTCGGATGTCATCCGGCGGCGCCTTCGTCGTTGTCCCGAACGCCTCGCTCAGGACCCGGGAGACAGCTCAGCGGAGCCGATCGGTTGGAAGACCTGGCCGGACTCCTCGACGTCGACCTCGACCGTGTCGACCTCGACATCGCCGCGCAGGCGTGACACGGCATCCGAGAACTGCTTCTCCAGTGCCGCGATGGCCGCCTCAGCGTCTCCTGCGCCCAGCGCGTCCAGCAGCACCTGGTACGTCGGCGAGATCGATCGGCGCACCGAGTAGCCGTCGACGACGCTGAAGCTCACGATGCGGGTCTGCATCACCAGCGTCGCCATCGCCCGGGTCATCCGCTCGCTTCCGGCCGCATCGACGAGCACCTGGTGGAACTCCAGATCCGCATCGCCGATCGCGCGCGCATCGTCGCCCTCGCTGGCTGCGGCCAGATCGTCGAAAGCCTGCCTGACCCGGCCCAGCGCCTCGACATCCGCGGTGCGCGCGACGCGTCGCGCCGCCTGGGCCTCGATGGCCAGCCGCATCTCGTAGACATCCGCGATGTCGTCGCCCTCGATCGAGGCGACACTCATGCCGCGTCCGGGCACGGCGACCAGGATGCCCTCCTGCACCAGCCGCTGCGCGGCCTCGCGCAGCGGCCCGCGGCTCACCCCCAGCTGTGCGGCGATCTCGACCTCGCCGAGTGATGCGCCCACGGCGAGCGCTCCGGAGAAGATCGCCTTGCGCAACTCGATCGCGATGAGGTCGACGGTCGACAGCCGCGGCACGCGCAGCACGGCCGCCCGGCCGACGGAGCGCGGCAGGTCACGGGGCATATGGATCTCCTCATCCGCTGGACGCCTGTTGCGTCGTCTCTCAATTGTCCCCTGTGCACTGCCGCGATCATCTCAGCACCCGGGGCAACATTTTTGTCTCATTGTCGACAATCTGCACGTCCGATTGTACGCAGGTAGACAATCTCCCGTATCGTGTTCCGCGGTCGCGACCCACCCTGGCCGCGACCCACGGTCACCAGGAGGAGCAACATGAGCACGCGCACGCCCCGAATCGCACTCGCCGCACTGGGAGTGATCACACTCGCCCTCGCCGGCTGCTCGGCAGCCGACGGCGGCAACGGCGGAGGCGACGCCGCCGAGGGCGCCCAGACGACGCTCGAGAAGGCGCAGGAGTCCGGCACCATCACGCTCGCCGTGGCATCCGAGCGCCCCTACTCGTGGGTCGAGGACGGCGAGCCGACCGGCGCCACCGTCGCCCTGCACAAGGAGATCTTCAGCAACCTCGGCATCGACGACATCAAGGTCGAGGAGGTCGACTGGAACTCGCTCATCCCGGGCCTGAACGCCGGCCGCTGGGATGTCATCAGCGCGGGCATGTCGATCCTGCCCGATCGCTGCAAGCAGGCCGCCTTCAGCGACCCCGAGATCATGTACACCACCACGCTGGCGGTGCCGAAGGGCAACCCGCAGAACCTCAGCGACCTCGACTCGGTCGCCGCGAACGGCGAGGTCACCCTGGCCGTGCAGTCGGGAGCCATCGAAGAGGGCTACGCCGAGGATCTCGGCATCACCGACGTCATCAAGGTCGACAGCGCCACCGCCGGTCTCGAGGCGGTGCAGTCGGGCCGGGCGGATGCCTTCGCCCTGACCGCCGTGTCGCTGAACTGGATGACCAAGGACAGCGACGACCTCGAGACCACCGGGGCGTTCGTGCAGGAGATCGACGGCGTCGAGCAGATCGGCGCAGGAGCGACCGTCTTCCGCAAGGAGGACACCGAGCTGCTCAAGGCCTACAACGAGGAGCTGGCGAAGATCACCGGCGACGAGCAGGCCTACCTCGACCTGGTCGAGCCGTTCGGATTCACCGCCGAGAACCTGCCGCCCGCCGACCTCACCACCGAGCAGCTCTGCGCGGGCGACCTCGGCTGACACCCCTCCCCTGACGTGACAGAGAATCTCGAGGCGCTCCAGCGGGCGCTGCCCTACCTGTTCGACGGTCTGCTGATCACCGTCGAGCTCACGGTGGGCGGCGCCCTGCTGGCGTTCGCCATCGCCATCGCACTGGGCCTGCTGGCCCGGTTCGAGAACATCGTGCTGCGCGGCTTCGCGCGCATCGTGATCGAGGTGTTCCGCGGCACCTCACTGCTGGTGCAGCTGTTCTTCCTGTTCTTCGTGCTTCCGCTGCCGCCCTTCAACCTCGAACTGCCGCCCGTGCTGGTCGGCATCCTCGGCCTGGGTCTGAACTACGGCGCCTACGGCGCCGAGGTGGTGCGCGGTTCGATCAACGCCGTGCCGCGCGGGCAGTGGGAGGCGACGACGGCGCTCAGCCTGTCGCGCGCCCAGCGCATGTGGCGCGTGGTCTTCCCGCAGGCGTGGGCACTGATGATCCCGTCGCTGACCAACCTGCTGATCCAGCTGCTCAAGGGCACCGCCGTGGTCTACCTGATCACCATCGTCGACCTCACCGCCGAGCTGAACCGGCTGCGCGTCGACACCGACGTGTTCTTCGCCTACTCCCTGGGACTGGTCGTCTACTTCGTGATCGCCTACATCCTCACGCTCGCCATGAACGCCCTCGAAGCACGCGCCAAGCACCGCCTCGGTCAGGGCACCCGGCTGCGTGAAGCGGTCGCGGCGCCCACCGTCGACGCGGAAGGGGATCGCGCATGAACGACGAACGCGTCATCTGGAACTGGGACCACGTCTTCGCCGCGCTCCCCGACATGCTGTGGGCCTTCCTCACCGTCACCCTCTACGTGACCGTGCTCGGAAGCCTCATCGCCGCGGTGCTGGGGCTCATCATCGCGCTGGCACGCAAGAGCACCCCCCGCCCCGTCGCCGGGCTTCTGACTTTCGTGATGAACTTCATCCGCATGACCCCGCTGGTCGTGCAGCTGCTGTTCGCGTACTACGCCTTCGTCACCGTGCCGCCGCTGACGCTGGGCATCATCATCTTCGGCATCCACTACGCCACCTACATGGCCGAGGTGTACCGCGCCGGGATCGATGCGGTGCCCCGCGGGCAGTGGGAGGCCGCGACCGCCCTGTCGATGTCGCGCCGCCGCACCTGGTCGGCGGTCGTCATCCCGCAGGCGCTGCGCTCGACGCTGCCTGCACTCGGCAACTATGTCATCTCGATGTTCAAGGAGACCCCGTTCCTCGCGGTCATCACCGTCACCGACATGGTGCGCGCCGCCCAGCTGTACGGCGGATCGCACTTCCGGTTCATCGAAGCCATCACCATGGCGGGGATCCTGTTCCTCGTCGCGAGCTACCCGACCTCGCTGCTCATCGGGCGATTGGAGAAGCGCCTTGCCTACACGACCTGACACCCACACCGGAGCCATCGCCCTCGCAGACGGCGTCGTGCCAGCCATCCGCTTCGACAGGGTCGAGAAGCGCTTCGGCGAGCAGACCGTGCTGCACGACCTCGACTTCACCGTGCGCAAGGGCGACCGCGTCACCCTGATCGGCCCCAGCGGTTCGGGGAAGACGACGATCCTGCGCCTGGTGATGACGCTCGAAGAGGCGAACGGCGGTTACATCCTCATTGACGGGCAGCCGCTCACGCACGTCGAGCGCGGCGGTAAGCGCGTCGAGCTGAAGGAGAAGCACCGCAACGAGATGCGCAAGCGCATCGGCATGGTCTTCCAGCAGTTCAACCTGTTCCCCAACATGACCGTGCTCGAGAACATCATCGAGGCCCCCGTGCACGTGCTGAGGGTGCCGAAGGCGCAGGCCGTCGCCCGTGCCCGCGAACTGCTCGAGATGGTCGGGCTGCCCGACAAGGCCGACGCGCACCCGACGCAGCTCTCGGGCGGTCAGCAGCAGCGGGTGGCCATCGCCAGGGCCCTGGCCATGGAGCCCGAGATCCTGCTGCTCGACGAGGTCACCAGCGCACTCGACCCCGAGGTGGTCGGCGAGGTGCTGAACATCCTGCGCGACGTCGCCCGCGACACGGATGTGACGATGCTGATCGTCACACACGAGATGCAGTTCGCCCGGGACGTGTCGAACCGGGTGCTGATGTTCGACGGCGGCCGCATCGTCGAGGAGGGTTCTCCCGAGCAGATCTTCACGGCCCCGCAGGAGCAGCGCACCAAGGACTTCCTCGCCGCCGTTCTCTGACCGGCTGTGCGCTGACCGGGAGTGCGCTGAACTCGTGACCGGGCCCCGTGCGGCCGGCCCCGTTGCGGACCGCACGGGGCGGATCACCGGATCGGCGGGACCTCAGCCCTCGATCTTCTCCCCCGCCGGGGTGAGCACCCACCAGATGCCGCCGACGCCCTGGCCGTTCACGTCGCCCGCGGCCGCGTCACCGGCGAAGGTGTACAGCGGCCAGCCGTCGAGCGTGATCTGCAGGTCGCCCTCAGGGGTCTCGATCGTGCCCAGCTCGCCGGTCACGCCCTCCACTTCGGGCATCTCGGATTCGGTGAGGATCGGCGGCCACTTGGTCAGGCAGTCGCCCGTGCACGAGCTGGCGTCCGCACCCTGGGTGTCGTTGTCGAACATGTACGCCGTCATCCTGTCGCCGGTCACGACGATCTCGCCGAGCGAGCTGTCGGCGACCATGAGATCACTCCCGGATGCCGCCGGCTCCGACGCCTCGGACGAGGACTCGGACGACGGCGCACCGTAGCCGGATCCGCCGTCATCACCCATCCCCGGATCGGTGTCGGCCGTGCCACCTCCGCAGCCGGCGAGCACGAGTGCGAGGGCGAGGCCGCCGATCGCGAATGCCTTGCGCATGATGCCGTCCTTTCGTCAGGCGGGCCGCGTGTTCGTGCCCGCCCCCGTGACACGAGACCGGGCGGCGAACGGTTCAGCCGAGCGCGTGACGCACCACCGCGGTGCCGGATGCGTCGCGGATCTCGATCGAGCGGATGTCGGATTCGGGCAGCGCCGTTCCGGCCGAGAGGCGGGCCGTCGCGCCCGGCACGACGTTCCAGGTCGACAGCATGGTCGTCGTGCCGTCGGTGCTCACCACGGCCAGCACGTACTGTCCCTTCGCCCCGGCGGCCTGATACCCGTCGTACTCGCAGACGATGTCGAGCTTGGTGCCCCACGGCACCGTCGTCACCGCCACCGACGCGGTGACGGGTGCGCCGTCCACCGGCTGCATGGCGAGCGCCACCGGCGGGCGCGGTGCGAGCAGCGACACCGAGACGACGGTCGCGACGACGACCGCCGCGGCGATCCCGGATGCCCACACCACCAGTCGCCGGCGTGCACGGCGCTTCTCGCGGGCGGCGGCCAGCACGCGCACCGACCCCGAGTCGGTGACCTCGCCGGCCTGCTCAGCATCGGCGGCACTCAGCCGCGACAGCAGGGAGACTGTCGGACCCAGCTCTGCGACGGCCTCGCGGCAGAGTGCGCATCCGGCCAGGTGCTCTTCGAATTCGGCGCGCTCGGCCCCTGACAGCGCCCCCAGCGCGTAGGCGGCATCCCATGAGGCGTACCGCTCGTGATCCCGGTTCATCGGGTCACCCCTCTCTCCTGCAGCGCGAGACGCAGCGCCCGCAGCCCGTAGTGCATTCTCGATTTGACCGTGCCCTCGGGGATTCCCAGTCCCGATGCGATCTCGGCGACGCTGCGACCCCGGTAGTAGGCCGAGACCACCACGTCCCGATGATCGGCGCTGAGCGTGGCCAGCGCGTCCTGGATCAGCAGCGCGTCGAACAACCGGTCGGTCTGATCGTCGGTCGCACGCTCGGGGATCTCGGCCACCGGATGCTCATGCCGCCGCCGGGCACTGCGGGCCTCGTCGATCACGATGTGCCTGGCCACCGTGATCATCCACGCCCGCGACGTCGTCGGATCCTGCGCGAGGATCCGCGGCGTGCGCCACGCACGCAGCAGTGTCTCCTGCACGATGTCGTCCGCCGACCCGGTGCTGCCGGTGATGCTCACTACATACCGCCGGATCGGCCCCGCATGCAGCTCGTAGAGGGCCGTCAGCCGCTCATCGTCCTCTTCGGTCACAGAACGCCTCCTCACGATGAGCACGAGGCGGAGAGGTCTTCGGTTCACCGGTGAACCGGACAGGCGCGGACCGCGTTCTTCTCGTATGGACATCTTCGCCGACACCGACGCGTTCCGCATCGCCGGGCTGCCGCTGCATCCGCTGCTCGTGCACGCCGCAGTCGTGCTGACGCCGCTCACGGCCGTCGCTGTCGCGCTGGCCGCACTGTGGCCGGTGGCGCGCCGCCGGCTCGGCTACGCCCCGCCGATCGCCGCGCTGCTGGTGGCGGGTCTGGTGCCGCTGACCGTTTTGGCCGGTGAGGCGCTGGCCGACACGGTCGGCCGAACGCCGTCCGTCGTCACCCACGAGGCACTGGGGCTGATGCTGATCCCGTGGACGATCGCACTGCTCGTCGCCGCCGTCGCGGTGCAGGCCGCCGACCGGATGCTGCCGCGGCTGCGCCGCACGAAGCCCGCAGCCGCCAGGGCCGTCGGGGTGGCGGTCGCGGCGGCCGCGGTGGTTGCGGCGGGCGGCACGATCGTGGTGACCGTGCTGACCGGCGACGCCGGTGCCCGCTCGGTGTGGGGCGGCTGAGCCGCCACGCTCCGACTGCATCCGTCCGCCGGTCGGTCAGTACCGCGACCGGTTCAGTCCTGCGACCGGCTCAGCGCCGCCGCATCCGGATGGTCCAGATGACGAGGTCGGCGATCGCATCGATGATCAGCAGGATGCCGATGCCGCGGCCGAGCCGTGACCGGCCGCCGCTGAGCGCCACGCCCGCGGCGAGTTCGGCGGTGCTGACGGCAGCGCCCACCACGGGGCGCTTGCGCAGGAACCGGGCGATCCGCGCGACCGGCCGGTCGCGACGGGTCAGCGGGATCGTCTCGATGATCCCTCCGAGCAGCAGGTCGCCGGCTGTGCGCGCCCAGCCGCGCGGGGCGAAGCGACGCCCCGCCCCGTTCTCGTCGAATCCCGCGTCGATGAGCGAGACGGGCACGCCGAAGGCGGCGACGAAGGCGCGCAGTCGGGCATCCTCACCGGCGATGCCGCCGAGCGCCTCGGGCAGGCAGGCCTGCAGCGCCGCCTCGGCGTCGACCGCCTGGCCCATTCCCAGCGCGGTGAGGTCGTCGCGGGCGCCGTCCGCCTCACTCAGCATCCGCCGGTACAGTGCGGCGCTCTCGGGCACGGTGATCGCGTCGATGTCGAGCACGGGGCGCGTGAGGCGCTCGGCGTTCGGCCAGAACCCGGCGGCGAGGCCGTGCTCACCGGTCACCTCGACCCATGGCTCGCCGTGCTGCGGGATGTTGACCTCGATCACGGGCGCGTCGTCGCTCCCGCCGGTGACGGCGCCGCGTGCGCGGTCCGTGCGATACCGGTACGCCGACCACGTGCCGGCTTCGAGGTAGGCCACCTCGGTGTCCAGCAGCTGGGCAGTCACACGCGCTGCCCAGGGCCCCCTCCGCGAGAACTCCACCACGCGCACCGGCTCGGGGGCGAACAGGTCGCCATCGGCGTCGTCGGCATCCTCCGGCATCCCGAACCCGGTCAGCTCGTGCGGGGAGTCGGCCGGGTCGTCGAGGTGTTCGAACGCCTCGCCGTACTCCTGCTCGAGTTCCGCGTCGACGGCTTCGAGAGCCTCTTCGTCGAACTCGTCGAACTCGTCGTCGGTGAGGCCGAGCTGCAGGGCGAGTCCCTGGTCCGCGAACAGTCCGCCCAACTCGGACGCGCTGAGGTCGAAGCGCAGCCGGTCACCGTCGTCGAGGGCGACGACCGCGCCGCTCTCGGTGACCGGGATGAGCACGGTCATCTCATCGCCGTCGAAGCCGCGCACGGCGGCGAGCACGCGCTGATCGCGCAGGATGCGCTCGGTGTCGGCGCTCGGATCCGATCCGTCGCCGGAGTCGACGGATGCGTAGGTCACATGGAACGCGATCTGATCTGCTGGCACACCTCGAGGCTACCCGGCGACGGTGTGCGCGACATGGCAGCTATCCGGCCGGCGGCGTGAGCATCCCCTGGGTGAAGGCGGGATCGCCGAACATGGGCACCGAGAGGCACAGCGAGACGGCGAACATCGTCACGACGAATCCGACCAGCGGCACCCACCACGACGATGCACCGGCCCTCATCCTGCGCACCGAGAGCCAGACGGTGGCGGCGTAGCCGGCCATCAGCACGATCAGGGCGATGACGCCCCAGTTGCGGGCGGCGGCGACGTTCGTGAACTCGCCCTCGAGTCCGAGGATCCGCATCGACTCGGTGAGGGTGCGCGGCAGATCGAGGAACCCGGGGATGGAGGAGAGCACGTTGAACAGGCCGAAGCCGAGCAGAGCGAAGGTGACGAGGCGACCGGCTCCGCTCGTCGCGGGCCGCGCTGCGCTCGGGGCAGGCACGGGCGCCGGCGGGGCGGGAGGCGCGGGGTCGGCTCCCAGGGGCGGCAGGCCCGCGCGGATCCTCTGCTCGTCGGGAGTCGCGTACTCGCCGTACTGCGGCCGGTCGGTGCTCATGGCATCCACGTTAGCGGCCGCGCCTTGGGCCACGCCGTGAGGAGCGGATGCTTCGGCTAGCCGCGCGTCAGCGTGACGAGCGCCCGCCGAGCGCACGCTCGTCGCGCTTGCCGGCGGAATCCTGGCGAAGCTCCTTCGGCAGCGAGAACATGAGGTCCTCCTCGGCCGTGCGCACCTCTTCGACGTCGCCGTACCCGGCCTCGCTGAGCGCCTCTAGCACCTCCCGCACGAGCACCTCGGGCACGGAGGCGCCACTGGTGACGCCGACGGTGCGCACGCCGTCGAGCCACTCCTGCTGCACCTCGTCGGCGTAGTCGACGCGGTAGGCGGCCTTGGCGCCGTACTCCAGGGCGACCTCGACCAGGCGCACGCTGTTCGACGAGTTCGCCGAGCCGACCACGATCACCAGATCGGCATCCTTCGCGACCTTCTTGATCGCGACCTGGCGGTTCTGGGTGGCGTAGCAGATGTCATCCGACGGCGGATTGTGCAGCTCGGGGAACCGGGCGCGCAGCCGGTTGACCGTCTCCATCGTCTCGTCCACCGAGAGCGTGGTCTGCGACAGCCAGACGACCTTCGACGGGTCCTTCACCTGCACGGTGTCGGCCTCGTCGGGCGAGTTCACGATCGTGACGTGCTCGGGCGCCTCACCGGCGGTGCCCTCGACCTCCTCATGACCGTCGTGGCCGATGAGCAGGATCTCGTAGTCGTCGCGGGCGAAGCGCACGGCCTCGCGGTGCACCTTGGTCACCAGCGGGCAGGTCGCGTCGATCGCGTGCAGGCCGCGGTCGGCGGCGGCGTTCACGACAGCCGGCGAGACGCCGTGCGCGCTGAAGACGACGTGCGCGCCTTCGGGGACCTCGTCGACCTCTTCGACGAAGATCGCGCCCTTCTGCTCGAGCTCGGTGACGACGTGGATGTTGTGCACGATCTGCTTGCGCACGTACACCGGCGCCCCGTAGCGCTCCAGCGCCTTCTCGACGGCGACGACGGCCCGGTCGACACCCGCGCAGTATCCGCGCGGCGCCGCCAGCAGCACCCGCTTGTCACCGTCGACGGGACGGTTCTCCAGACGCGCGCGCTCGACGGCGCGACGGCGGCCGGGAACCTGCGGAAGCGGGAGGGAGACGGGTGCGGAAGTCACCCCTCGAGTCTACCGATCGCACCTGTCCGAAGGCCGGGAGTGGCCGGGATGCCGTCGGGAGCGGTCGGGATGCCGTCGGCGTCGGGGGCATCGTCGACAATGGAGAGCGTGACCGTCTTCGAAGCATCCGCGATCCCCGGTGAGCCGCCACCCGCGGACTCGGTCGCGCCACGCGACTCGACGGCCGACGCTCCGACCTCGGTGGCACGCCTGAACGGCACCATCCGCGACTTCATCGCCCGCTGGAACACCGTCTGGGTCGAGGGCGAGATCACCTCGTGGAACGTGCGCGCCGGCAACGTGTTCGCGCGGCTGAAGGACACCCGCTCCGACGCGCAGATCTCGATCCGGGTGTGGTCGAGCGTGCGCCCCCGCATCCCGGGCGACCTCGCCGTGGGCGACCACGTGGTCGCGGCGGTGAAGGCCGATTACTTCGTCAAGGGCGGCGACTTCAGCTTCATCGTCTCGGCCATGAAGCACGTGGGCCTCGGCGATCAGCTCGAGCGCCTCGAGCGCCTGCGCGCGCAGCTGCGCCAGGAGGGGCTGTTCGATCCGGCGCGCAAGAAGACTCTGCCGTTCCTGCCGCACTGCATCGGACTCATCACCGGCGAGCGGTCGGATGCCGAGAAGGACGTGCACCGCAACGCCGAGCTGCGCTGGCCGCAGGTGCGCTTCCGCACCGAGCATGTCGCCGTGCAGGGCGACCGGTGCGTGCCCGAGGTGCTCGCGGCTCTGGCACGGCTGGATGCCGATCCCGAGGTCGACGTGATCATCATCGCCCGTGGTGGCGGCGACCCGCAGACCCTGCTCGGGTTCAGCGACGAGCGCCTGGTGCGGGCGGTCGCCGCGGCGACCACTCCGGTGGTGAGCGCCATCGGGCACGAGAACGACCATCCGCTGCTCGACGACGTCGCCGATCTGCGCGCCTCGACCCCGACGGATGCCGCCAAGCGTGTGGTCCCCGATGTCGGCGAGCAGCGTGCCGTGATCGCGCAGCTGCGCGCCCGCGCCACGAGCCGGCTCACCCAGCGCATCAGTCACGACATCGCGCAGCTCGAACAGCTGCGCTCGCGCCCGGTGCTGCGCTCTCCCGATCCGATCATCGACGACCGGGCGCAGGAGATCTTCCTGCTGGCCTCCCGCGGACGCGACACCCTCGGCCGGCGGATGGATGCCGCGCAGCGCGCGACCGCCGAGCTGCGCGCCTCGCTGCGGGCTCTGTCGCCTGCGGCCACGCTGGCCCGCGGCTACGCCATCGCGCACCTCGACGACGGCCGCATCCTGCGCGACGCCGCAACGGCGCCGGCCGGGACGGCGCTCACAGTGACCGTCGAGCACGGCTCGCTGCGCGCCCGCTCCGAAGGAGAGGTCCCGGAAGCGCAGTAGCACCGCCGACGGCATCCGCACCTGGTCTGGGGCGTGCGAAGTGGGCGCCTTCGGGGCCCGGCGGGGGCTCTCTCCGTGCGCCGGTAGGATGGCAGGCGTGACTGCGTCCAACGACTCCCCCGTCGAATCGCTGTCGTTCGAGGCCGCCCGTGATGAGCTCGTGCGCGTGGTCGCCGAGCTCGAACAGGGTTCTCCGACGCTCGAGCACTCCCTGGCGCTGTGGGAGCGGGGCGAAGCCCTCGCCGCCCGCTGCGAGGAGTGGCTGCTGGGCGCGAAGCGCCGTCTGGACGCCGCCCGTGATGCGGCATCCGCCGGAGACGGGGAATGAGCAGGAAGCCCCGCGTCGTCGCCGGACTCGGCCGCCCCGAGACTCCGCAGGAGACCGCCGATCGCAAGGCCGAGTCCAGCCGGGTCTACCGCTCGAGCCAGACCTTTCGCAACCTCATCGCCGCGCTGATCGCCACCGTGGCCGTGGTCGCCGTCATCGTCTTCGCCGTGCCGAGGGGCGAGCCGACCGAGCGCCCGCTGATCGACGTGGCGAAGATCGCCGCCGACGTCGAGTCGACGTCTGAGCGACCCGTCGTCGTGCCCGAGCTCGGCGACTTCTGGCGGGTCAACGCCGCGGGCCTCGAAGGCGGAGCGGTGACGGTGTGGAACATCACGCTCGCGCCCTCCGGCGAGCGCGAGCGCGGGTTCATCCGCGTCGCGCAGGCGTTCGACGCCGACGTGACCTGGGCCCCGCAGGTCACCGGCGGCATGGCACCGACGGGCACGACCGAGATCGACGGCGTCACCTGGGACGTGTTCGACATGGGTGACCGCGGTACCGCGAACGTCACCTATGCGCTCGGCACCCAGGCCGGGCCCGACTACGTGCTGCTCTACGGCTCCCGCTCCGCGGACTCCACCAAGGAACTTGCTGAATCACTCACCGCGCAGTTGAGCGACCTGAAGGAGGCCGGATGACCACGACACTCACACCCGCTGAGGCCTGGACGAAGCTGATCGAGGGGAACAGGCGATTCGTCGCCGGCATCTCCCAGCACCCCAACCAGGACGCGCACCGCCGAGCCGAGATCGCGAACGGGCAGAACCCCTTCGCCACCTTCCTGGGCTGCTCCGACTCGCGCGTCGCCGCAGAGACCCTCTTCGATGTCGGGCTGGGCGACCTGTTCACCACCCGCAACGCCGGCCAGATGGTGACGGACTCCGCCGTGGCGAGCATCGAGTTTGCCGTCGCGCTGCTCGACGTGCCGCTGCTGATCGTGCTCGCGCACGACTCGTGCGGCGCGGTCGCCGCGGCCGTGCGCGGCACGGCGATCGACGCCGAGCCGATCCCGCCGAAGATCTGGAAGCTGATCGCGCCGATCGTCCCGGCGGCACGCCGCGTCCTGAAGGACGGTGGCGGCACATCCGTCGACGACATCGACCCCGAAGAGGTCGGACGCGAGCACCTGCGCGGAACCATCCTGGGGCTGCTGGCGTCGTCCGAGATCATCAGCGACGCCGTCGCCGAAGGCCGGCTGGCCATCGTGGGCGCCAAGTACCGTCTGACCGACGGCAGCGCCGTCCCGATCGCACAGGTCGGCCTCGCCGATTCCGACATCCCCTCACTCTCAAAGGAGCAGAAGTGACCGAGACCGAATTCCGCATCGAGCACGACACCATGGGTGAAGTGCGTGTGCCCGTGAACGCCTTGTACAGCGCGCAGACCCAGCGTGCCGTGGAGAACTTCCCGATCTCGGGCAAGGGCCTCGAGTCGGCGCAGATCGCCGCGCTCGCGCGCATCAAGAAGGCCGCGGCTCTCGCGAACAAGGAGCTCGGCACCCTCGACGGTGCGATCGCCGACGCGATCGCGCAGGCCGCCGACGAGGTGGCCTCGGGCAAGCACGACCGCGAGTTCCCCGTCGACACGTACCAGACCGGTTCGGGTACGTCGTCGAACATGAACATGAACGAGGTGCTCGCGAACCTCGCCACCGGCATCCTCGGTTCGGCCGTGCACCCGAACGACCACGTCAACGCGTCGCAGTCGTCGAACGACGTCTTCCCGACGTCAGTGCACATCGCCGTCACGCAGGCGCTGATCGACACCCTCATCCCCTCGCTCGACCACCTCGCCGTGGCGCTGGAGGCCAAGGCCGAGCTGTGGAAGGAGGTCGTCAAGTCGGGCCGTACGCACCTGATGGATGCCACCCCCGTCACCCTCGGCCAGGAGTTCGGCGGGTACGCCCGCCAGCTGCGCCTGGGCATCGAGCGCGTGCAGGCGGCGCTCCCCCGCGTCGCCGAGGTGCCACTGGGCGGCACGGCCGTCGGCACCGGCATCAACACCCCGCTGGGCTTCCCGCAGAAGGTCATCGCGCTGCTCGCCGCCGAGACCGAGCTGCCGATCACCGAGGCGAAGGACCACTTCGAGGCGCAGGCCAACCGCGACGGCCTCGTCGAGGCATCCGGTGCGCTCCGCACGATCGCCGTCTCGCTCACGAAGATCAACAACGACCTGCGCTGGATGGGCTCGGGCCCGAACACCGGCCTCGGCGAGCTGCACATCCCCGACCTGCAGCCGGGTTCGTCGATCATGCCGGGCAAGGTCAACCCGGTCGTGCCGGAGGCCGTGCTCATGGTCTGCGCCCGTGTCATCGGCAACGACGCCACGGTCGCCTGGGCGGGAGCATCCGGCTCCTTCGAGCTCAACGTCGCCATCCCCGTGATGGGCACCGCGCTGCTCGAGTCGATCCGCCTGATCTCGAACGCCGTGCGCGTGCTCGCCGACAAGACCATCGACGGCCTGGAGGCCAACGTCGAGCGCGCCGCCGCCTTCGCCGGCATGAGCCCGTCGATCGTGACCCCGCTGAACAAGGTGATCGGCTACGAGGCCGCCGCGAAGATCGCCAAGCACGCCGTCGCCAAGGGCATCACCGTGCGTGACGCCGTGATCGACCTCGGCTACGTCGAGCGCGGCGAGATCACCGAAGAGGTGCTCGACCAGAAGCTCGACCTGCTGTCGATGACGCACGCCGGCTGACCCGCCGCGCGTCCGCGCCCCGATTTGCTGAGCCCGTCCCGATCTGCTGACCTTCTCACCTGATTCGTCAGCAGATCGGGCGAAGGTCAGCAGATCGGGGCGTCGTTCTTTCTGCACAGACGTCGGAATCCGCCGAGTTCTTCACAACACCTGGGATGTGGGCCCGACGGATGCCCCAGCACTCAGCATGCTGTTGGGCATGCTCTCAGCCTCTGACACCATCCGAATCCTCGGCGGCATCGCCCGCGGAGCACACCTCCAGACGCTCGGCTTCACCCGCCGGGCACTGTCGTCGTGTGTGCAGCGCGGAGAGATCGAGCGGATCCGCGATGGTGTCTTCGCCGTCGCGCCGCTGCATGCCGATATCAGGGCCGCCACCGCGCACGGTGGCGCACTGAGCTGCGCGAGTGTGCTGCAACTGCTGGGGGTGTGGGTGCTCGAGCCGGTGACCGTGCCGCACGTATGGCTCGGGGCCGATCGCCACGCCCACCCCCACGACGCGTGCGTGTGCGTCTCGCACTTCTATCGTGGCCGGCCACCGCTCGGACGCACCGGCGTGATCACGGCCCTGCTGCATCTGCGTCGCTGCCAGGGCGACGAGGCCTTCTTCGCCGCGTACGAGTCGGCGTGGCGCAAGCGGCTGCTCTCGAAGACCGCCCGGGCGAGAGTTCGCGACGGTCTGCCGGCATCCGCTCGCTGGCTCGTCGATTTGGCCAGGCCGGATGCCGACAGCGGACTGGAGTCCCTTCTCCGTCTGCGACTTCACATCCTCGGCATCCGGCTCGAATGCCAGGTCGTCATCACCGGAGTGGGGAAGGTCGATTTCGTGATCGGCGGACGGCTGATCCTCGAGGCGGACGGCAAGGAGAACCACGACGGCGAGTCGATGCGGCACAAGGATCTGGTGCGCGACGCCGCCGCATCACGCCTCGGATACGAGACACTCCGCTTCGACTACGCGCAGATCGTCTACGACTGGCCGTCGGTCCAGTCGGCGATCATGAGCGCGCTGCGTCGAATCACAGCTCGCCCCTGACCCGATCTGCTGAGTTCGACCCGATCTGCTGATGTTTCTCGCAAATACTTCAGCAGATCGGGTCAACCTCCGCAGACCGGGGAAGGGCGGATGCGGTCAGCTGAGCTCTCCGCCCTCCAGCAGCTGGGTCACCAGCGCGGCGATCGCCGAGCGCTCGGACCGGGTGAGGGTGACGTGGCCGAACAGCTCGTGGCCCTTGAGCGTCTCGATCACACTGGCGATGCCGTCGTGGCGGCCGACCCGCAGGTTGTCGCGCTGGCCGACGTCGTGGGCCAGCACCACCCGCGAGTTCTGGCCCATGCGGCTGAGCACCGTCAGCAGCACGTTGCGTTCGAGCGACTGCGCCTCATCCACGATCACGAACGCGTCGTGCAGCGAGCGGCCGCGGATGTGCGTGAGCGGCAGCACCTCGAGCATCCCGCGCTCCACGACCTCGTCGAGGACGTTGCCCGAGACGACCGAGCCGAGCGTGTCGTAGACCGCCTGCCCCCAGGGCCCCATCTTCTCGCCCTGGTCGCCGGGCAGATAGCCGAGCTCCTGCCCGCCGACGGCGAACAGCGGCCGGAAGACGATGATCTTCTTCTGCTGCTGCCGCTCGAGCACCGCCTCGAGTCCGGCACACAACGCCAGTGCCGACTTTCCGGTGCCGGCGCGTCCGCCCAGCGACACGATGCCGACCTCGGGATCGAGCAGCAGGTCGATGGCGATGCGCTGCTCGGCCGAGCGGCCGTGCAGGCCGAACACCTCGCGGTCGCCGCGCACCAGGCGGAACTCGCCGTCGCCGACGACCCGGCCCAGCGCCGATCCGCGCTCGGAGTGGATGATGAGGCCGGTGTTCACGGGTACGCCGCGCACGTCGTCGCTCAGGCCGACCTCGCTCTCGTACAGGTCGGCCATGTCGTCTCCCGACAGGTCGACTGAGGCGATCCCGGTCCAGCCCGAGTCGACGGCCTGCTCGGCCAGGTACTCCTCGGCGGTCAGGCCGAGCGACGCGGCCTTGACCCGCATCGGCAGGTCCTTCGACACGATCGTGACGTCCTGGCCGTCCTGCGCGAGCTGGGCGGCGGTGGCGAGGATGCGGCTGTCGTTGTCGCTGAGGCGGATGCCGGCCGGCAGGATCGACATGTCGGCGTGTCCGAGCTCGACACGCAGGGTGCCGCCCTCGCCCACCTCGACGGGGAAGTCGAGTCGCCCGTGCTCGATGCGCAGCTCGTCGAGGTGACGCAGCGCGCGGCGCGCGAAGTAGCCGAGCTCGGGGTCGTGGCGCTTGGCCTCGAGTTCGGTGATCACCACGACCGGGAGGACGATGGAGTGCTCCGCGAATCGGAACAGGGCCTGCGGGTCGCTGAGCAGCACGGATGTGTCGAGCACATATGTGCGAAGAGCCGTGTCATCCTGTGACACGGCTCCGGTCCTGACGGCCCTGCGGGTGGACTGCTGCTGCGCTGAACGTGTGGTCACGATCCACTCCTACCCGGGAGAATCCCGGCTCTGCAGCGAGTCGACCAGGGCCACGAGTCGCGAACCTGAGGCCGACTCGATCGGGCGCGGTGCCCGATGCCTTGACCGTACGGCTCGGCGGCCAGGACGCGGGATGCGACACGCGGGCGTGTCGGCTTAACTTCGCCCCAACCTCAGGTGAACGTCAGCGCTGCGCGAGGGCCTCGTCGAGCATCCGCAGCGTCTCGGCGCTGGTTCCCGCGTGCGCCGCGACGCGCACGGCCCCGGCACGCACCGTCGCTGTCACGCCGCCGGCCGCGAGAGCGGCGCCGACGGCATCCGAGTCGTCGGGCAGCAGCGAGACTATGCCGGCCCGGCTTCCCGGGTCGTGCGGGGCGGCCACGCGGATGCTGTGCCGCTCGGCGATCGCAAGCAGCTCGTCGGTCTGTGTGGCGACCTGTCGTGCGATGCCCGGGATGCCGACGGCGCGCAGCTCGTCGAGCGCGGCCGCCAGCCGGGCGACGGCGAGATGGTCGGGAACGCTCGTGCTGAACGCGCGGGCGTTGTGGGCAGGCGGCGGCACCGGACCGCTGAACGGTCCGTCGGCCTCGAGGCCGGTGATGCCGCTGAGCACGGGGCGGAGCCGCTCCTGCGCCCGTGCGGAGAACCGGGCGAAGCCGGTGCCGCGTCCGGCGCGAAGCCACTTGTATCCGTGCCCTGCGATGACATCGGCGGACTGCCAGTCCTCCTCGACCACGCCGAAGGACTGCACGGCGTCGACGATCAGCAGCCGCTCGGGGCCGATCAGCTCGCGCAGCGCCGCCAGGTCTGCCCGGTAGCCGGTGCGGTAGTCGACATGGCTGACCGCGACGGCCGTGACCTCGTCGTCGAGCGCTGCGGCCACGGCATCCGTCGTCACCCGGCCATCGGCCGGCTCGATCCAGCGTGCGGTCAGCTCACCGCGCGAGGCGTCGGCCGCGCGCTGCAGCGTCAGGCTGATGCTGGGGAACTCCGACGCAGATGCGATCACCGTGCCCGAAAGCCCGTAGAACGCGTGCTGCAGGACGTCGGTCGAGCTGGGGCGCAGCACCACCTCGGACCGCTCCGCGCCCAGCAGCAGCGCCAGCGATTCGAGGGCGTCGGCGGCTCGCCCGTACACGCTCAGATGCTCGCGCGCACGCCAGCCGCCGAGCGTCTCGACCGCCTCGTGCATGCTCTCGCGCACCACCGGCGACAGCGGCCCGAAGGCCGCCCAGTTCAGGTATCCGGTCTCGCCGCGGAACGTGGCGACGTAGTCATCCAGCGCGCTCATCCGACCAGTCTCTCCGATCAGCGCCCGAATCGGCGGTCTCGGTCGGCGTAGTCGCGGATCGCACGCAGGAAGTCGACCTCGCGCAGGTCAGGACCGAGCGCCTCGACGAAGTAGAACTCGCTGTGCGCGCTCTGCCACAGCAGGAAGTCGCTGAGCCGCTGCTCGCCGCTGGTGCGGATGACGAGGTCGGGGTCGGGCTGACCGCCCGTGTAGAGGTGCTCGCCGATCATCTCGGGGGTGAGCTGGGCTGCCAGGTCTTCCAGGGTGCCGCCGGAGGCGTTGTGCTGGGCGATGATGCTGCGCACCGCGTCGACGATCTCGTTGCGGCCGCCGTAGCCGACGGCGAGGTTCACGTGCAGACCGGTGTGCCCGGCCGTGCGCTGCTGGGCGTCATCGAGCACGCGCGACAGCTCGGGCGGGAGGATGTCGGCCCGCCCCACCCGCTGCACGCGCCAGTTGCCGTGCCGGGCGAGGGTGTCGGCCAGTTCGGCGATGATCTCGATGAGGTCGCCGATCTCCTTCGAGTCGCGCTTGGTGAGGTTGTCGGCCGAGAGCAGGTAGAGCGAGACCACGGGCACGCCGAGCTCGTCGCACCAGCCGAGGAACTCGCGCATCTTGGCCGCACCGGCCCGGTGCCCGTCGGCGGCGGACTCGTAGCCGAGCTGACGCGCCCAGCGCCGGTTCCCGTCGATCATCATGGCGACGTGGTGCGGGACGGATGCGGGATCGATCCGGCGACGAAGACGGTTGCCGTACAGCCGATAGAGGGGCCCCCGCCCCGAGCTCTCTCGTGCACTCACGTGCCTACGCTACCTCCCCCGGCTCGAAGGCACCGGCTGCGCCCAGCATATGTACGGCTCGCGGAATGTGGCGGAGCCTAGAGTGAGCACGTGAGCACCCGAGCCGACGACGGTCCCGAAGTCCCCCAGCTCCCCCTGCTCGATGCGGCCGCGAAGGATGCCGCTGTCGAGATCAAACCCAGTTGGCGGGGCTGGATCCACGCGGGCACCTTCCCCGTCGCGGTCGCCGCAGGAATCGTGCTCATCGTGCTCGCCCAGGGGACGCCGGCGAAGTGGGCAGCCGCGGTCTTCATGGCGACCTCGCTGCTGCTGTTCGGCAACTCCGCCGTGTATCACCGCTTCAACTGGGGCCCGACGGTCAAGGCGGTGCTCAAGCGCATAGACCACGCGAACATCCTGCTGCTGATCGCCGGCACCTACACGCCGATCGCCGTCCTCGCGCTCGAACCGGGCAAGGGCGCGCTGCTGCTGGGCCTGGTATGGAGCGGTGCGCTGCTCGGCATCCTGTTCCGGGTGTTCTGGATCAACGCACCGCGCTGGCTGTACGTCGCGCTCTACCTGGTGCTCGGCTGGGCGGCTGTGATGTACATGGTCGATCTCGTCATCGCCAACGTCGCGATGATGGTGCTCGTGTGCGTGGGCGGAGTGCTGTACACGATCGGCGCCGTGATCTACGCCATGAAGCGCCCGAACCCGTGGCCCGGGCACTTCGGCTTCCACGAGATCTTCCACGTCTGCACAGTGCTGGCGTTCCTGTGCCACTGGACGGCATGCCTGCTCATCTCGCTCGCCCCGTACTCCCCTTCGCTGGGCCTGCCCGGCTGACCGGCATCCGGCGTCATCCCGGCGCGCGGCGGCGCGCTTCCGTGGCATCCTGACTGTCGACGAACTGGAGGACCACCATGGCCGATGTCGAGAGCTTCACCCTGGATCACACCGCCGTCAAGGCGCCGTACGTGCGCCTGATCGGCGTCGAGCACGGGCCCAAGGGCGACGCGATCTCGAACTTCGACGTGCGCTTCGTGCAGCCCAACGAGGGTGAGATCCCCACGGCAGGCCTGCACACGATCGAGCACACGCTGGCCAGCGTGCTGCGCGATCACATCGACGGCGTCATCGACATCTCGCCGTTCGGATGCCGCACGGGCTTCCACCTGATCATGTGGGGCGAACCGGCCGTCGCCGATGTCGTCGCCGCCGTGCGCGCCGGTCTGGAGTTCATCGCCGGTCCCGCCGAATGGAAGGACGTGCCAGGCGTCTCGGCCGTGGAGTGCGGCAACTACCGCGACCACAGCCTGCACAGCGCCAAGGAGTGGTCGAAGCGGATCCTCGATCAGGGCATCAGCCTCGACGCGTTCAAGCGCGTCGGCGTCTGAGCCTCGCCGCTCAGCGTCAGGCGCGCGGGGAGTCGCCCTGCGTGCCTTCGTCGGATGCGGTGCCCGCGTCCGACGCGGTGCCCTCGCCCGCCGCGGTGCCGTCGCCCGCATCCTTCGCGGAGGCCTCCTCGGCATCCAGTTCGGCGCGCACCTCTTCCCGGTACCGCACGCGGCGGATGCGGCGGTTCATGTCCCAGATGAGCAGCGCGACGGCGGCGACGATGACGACGATGAACGCGAATCCCTCGAAACCGGGGGTCACCGAATCGGGATCCACGGTCATCACCGGGGTCGGCATCGGGGTCTGATCGCCGAACGGGAGCATCGGTCCGCCTTTCCTCCGCAGGTCGCATAACCTGGGAGTACCAGCCTATCCGCCGACCGAGAACCAGGAGTGCCGTGACCACCGCGCGCGAACTCGATGAGCGCTACGGCCGCACCGGCCGTCGCCGGCTGCCGTGGATCATCGGCGGCATCCTCGCGGTCGCCGTCGTGGGGGTGTTCGGATGGATGACCGTCACGACCCAGATGAATGCGGTGGATGCCGATGATCTGGGCTTCACCGTGACCGACGAACACAGCGTCGACCTGCGCTTCCAGTACACCGCTCCGCGTGGATCCGACGTTGTCTGCGTGCTGGAGGCGCTGGACCAGGAGTTCGGGATCGTGGGCTGGAAGATCCTCGAGATCCCGGCGACCGAGAGTCACACGCAGGCCGTCGATGTGCGTATCCCGACAGTGTCAAGGGCGACGACGAGTTTGGTGAGAACCTGCTGGGTCGCCTAGACTCTTGCGCAAGATGACCGACGCCCCGGCCCACGCCGGGGCGTCTTGGCATATCCCCCGAGCCAGGTACGACGGCCCGGATTCCCCCAAGCCCCTGAAGGGGCTCGCATCGAAGGAGCACGCTGTGTCCACAGACGCTCAGGTACCGTTCCTCACTCAGGAGGCCTACGACCGGCTCGTCGAAGAGCTCGAGCACCTCTCAACGGTCGGCCGAGACGAGATCGCGGAGCGCATCGAGGCCGCTCGCGAAGAGGGCGACCTCAAGGAGAACGGCGGCTATCACGCGGCCAAGGACGAGCAGGGCAAGCAGGAGGCGCGCATCCGCACCCTGCAGCAGCTGCTGAAGACCGCGAAGGTCGGCGAGGCACCCACCAGCCGCGGCATCGTCGAGCCCGGCACCGTCGTGACCGCGCTCGTGGCCGGCGACCAAGAGGTGTTCCTGCTCGGCTCGCGTGAGATCGCCGCCGGCGGCGACCTGGACGTGTACAGCGAGGCGAGCCCGCTCGGCCAGGCCATCATCGGCCTGAAGGTCGGCGAGAAGACCAGCTACGAGGCACCCAACGGCCGCGCCATCTCGGTCGAGGTCACCGGAGTCGAGACCTACACCGGTTGATCCCCACGGCCCTCCGGTCACCACGACACAGAACGGCGGAATGCTCCACACCGGAGCATCCCGCCGTTCTCGTCTGTCTGCGTGATCGCGCGCGACCGCGCGGATCAGTCCGGGACGATCTGCGGGTCGAATCCCGCCGCACGCAGCGTGTCCAGGGCCAGCTGGGTGTGCTCGGGTCCGCGGGTCTCGATCGACAGCTGCAGGATCATGTCGCTGATCTGCAGCCCATGGCCGTGCCGCGTGTGCAGCACCTCCATGACGTTCGCGCCCACCTCGGCGAGACTCTCCGACACCTTGGCGAGCTGACCGGGGCGGTCGGGCAGCGGCACGCGCACCGTGGCGTACCGGCCGGATGCCGCCAGGCCGTGCGAGACGACCCGCTGCAGCAGCATCGGGTCGATGTTGCCGCCCGAGAGGATCGGCACGGTCTTGCCGGTGCCGGTGACCTTGCCGGCGAGGATCGCGGCGACGCCGACGGCGCCGGCCGGCTCGACGACGACCTTGGCGTGCTCGAGGAGCATCAGGATGGCGCGGGCGATGTCATCCTCGGAGACCGTGACGACCTCGTCCACGAGGTCGCGGATGATCTCGAATGGGATCGCGCCAGGGCGTGCGACCAGGATGCCGTCGGCGATGGTCGGATGGGTCGTGATCTCGACCGGATGCCCCGCTTCGAGCGAGGGCGGCATCGCCGCGGCGTTCTCGGACTGCACGCCGATGATCCGCACCGTGCGGCCCGCGGCCGCGGCCGCCTGCTTGATGGCCGCGGCGACGCCGGCGATGAGGCCCCCGCCGCCGATGCCCATGATGACCGTGTCGACGTCGGGCACGTCCTGGAGGATCTCGAGCCCGAGGGTGCCCTGGCCGATGACGACGTCGCGGTGGTCGAACGGCGGGACGAGCACGGCGCCGGTACGCTCGGAGAACTCGGCTGCCAGCCGCAGCGAGGTGGCCACGGTCTCGCCCTCGAGCACGACCTCGGCGCCGTAGCCGCGGGTGGCCAGCAGCTTCGGCACCGGCACGCCCAGCGGCATGAAGATCGTGGCGGGGATGCCGAGCGACTGGGCGGCGAGGGCGACGCCCTGGGCGTGGTTGCCGGCCGAGGCCGCCACCACGCCGCGCGAGCGCTCCTCGGCGGTGAGCTGGCCGAGCCGGTAGGTTGCGCCGCGCACCTTGAACGAGCCCGTTCGCTGCAGGTTCTCCATCTTCAGCAGCACCGGTGAGCCCAGCACGTCGCTGAGCGCGCGCGACAGCTCGGTCGGTGTGTGCGAGATCACGCCGGCGAGGCTCTCGGCCGCGGCAGTGAACTCGTCCAGGCTCGGGACTTCGATCATCGATTCCTCCTTGTCCGCTCGCGCGGCACTGTGCTCCAGATGAGATCGGCGGCGGGCTCTTCGCCCGTGCGCCAGGCGCCGGTGCTGATCGTCACCGCCGCCACGTTGATGAATGCCGCCAGCGGCACCGCGAACAGCGCGCCGGGGATGCCCGCGATCATGGCGCCGCCTGCGACCACCAGCACGACCGCCAGCGGGTGCACCTTGACGGCGGACCCCATCAGGATCGGCTGCAGCAGGTGTCCCTCCGCCTGCTGCACGAGCAGCACGACGCCGAGCATGGCCAGGGCGATCAGCGGGCCGTTGTAGATCAGGGCGAGGAACACCGCCACGGCGCCGGTCACGACGGCTCCGACGATCGGCACGAACGAACCGAGGAAAACCAGCACGGCGACAGGGATGGGCATCGGCACGCCCAGGATCGCGGCGCCGGCGCCGATGCCGACCGCGTCGATGCCGGCGACCAGCAGCTGCGTGCGCGCATAGTTGATCACGGTCGACCAGCCGTTGCGCGCTGCGGCGTCGGCCGCGGGGCGGGCGGTGCGCGGGAAGAGCTTCAGCGTCCATCTCCAGATGCCGCCGCCGTCGGCGAGCAGGCAGATCAGGATGAACAGCGACAGCAGCGCGCCGGTGACGATGTGGGCGGCGGTGCCCGTGATGGCCAGCGCGCCGTTGAGCAGCAGGTCGGCCTGCTCGTTGAGCAGCTCCATCCCCTTGCGGATGTACTCGTCGATCTGGTCTTCTGTCAGGTGCAGCGGGCCCTCGAGCAGGAACTGACGCAGCTGCTCGATCGCCTCCTGGGTCTTGATCTGCACGTCTGGCAGCTGCTCGCGCACCTGCCAGACGACCAGCCAGAACAGCCCCGTGACCACGCCGAGCGCTGCGACCACGGTGATCGCGATGGACAGCCAGCGCGGGAATCTGGCGCGGAGCATCAGCTGGAATATGGGCCACAGTAGCGCGGTGATGAGGATGCCGACCATCAGCGGGATGACCAGCAGCTTGAGCAGCATCACCAGCCAGATGAACAGGGCGATGACGCCCGCGATCACCAGCAGCCGCCAGGAATAGGCGGCGGTCACCCGCAGCGGTCTGGGAACGGATTCGTCGACCTCTGTGGTGATCGTCCGATCCGTGACGGGCGGGTAGTGACGGAACGGATTCCGGAACCTCGGCCTGCGCTCGTCGCTCATCGCTCAATTCTACGTACCGCCGCTGAGCGCACACCGCTGCGTGTCGGCGGCTGCGGATAGCCTGGCCGGATGACATCGACCGCACCCACGCTCAGCGCCGCCGAGGCGCGGCGCATGTCGCTCGCGGCGCAGGGCCTCTCGCGGCGCAGACCGGATGCCGTCTCGGCACGGCACCTGCACCGGGCGATGGAGCGCCTCGGCGTGCTGCAGATCGACTCCGTCAACGTGTTCGCGCGGTCGCACTACATGCCGATGTTCTCGCGGCTCGGCTCGTACGACCCGGCGCTGTTGGATCGCACGTTCCTTTCTCGCACCAGCCACTACGTCGAGTACCTCGCGCACGAGGCGGCGTTCATGCCCGTGGCCGACTGGGCGCTCTGGCGGTTCCGGATGGACCACTGGCGCAAGCGGGCATCCGACTCCGGCCAGTGGATGCACGCCCATGCCCGAACCTTGGACTGGGTGCGGGCCGAGCTGCGCGATCGCGGGCCGCTGCGGCCCGGCGATCTGCGCGAGGACGCACCCCGCCCGCGTGGGCCGTGGTGGGACTGGGACGACGCCAAGCGCGCCCTCGAGCACCTCTGGCGGTGCGGCGAGGTGGCGATCGCGGGGCGCAGCGGTTTCGAACGGCGCTACGGTCTCGCCGAGCACGTGATCCCCGCCGAGGTGCTGGCGTCTGCCATGCCCGAGCAGGATGCCGTGCGCGAGCTCGTGCGCCGCGCGGCGCGCTCCTACGGCGTCGCGACCGTCGCCGATCTCAGCGACTACTACCGGCTGCGCGATCAGGCGACCGTTCGCTCGGCCGTCGCCGAGCTGGTCGACGCCGGCGAGCTGGAACGGGTCACGGTGCGCGGCTGGGAGCGCGGCGGACGGCAGATCCCGGCGTGGCGGCATCGCGACGCCGCCCTCCCCCGCCGCATCGATCGTGCCGCGCTGCTGACGCCGTTCGACCCGGTGGTGTGGTTCCGCGACCGGGCGCTGCGCGTGTTCGGCCTGGACTACCGCATCGAGATCTACGTTCCTGCCGAGAAACGCCGGTACGGCTACTACTCGCTGCCCGTCCTGGTCGGCGACCGCATCGTGGCCCGGGTCGATCTGAAGGCCGACCGGGCGGCGTCGGTGCTGCGGGTGCAGTCGGCGTGGTGGGAGCCGCGGGCGCATCCGGATGCCGATGCCGAGCGGATCGCCGAGGAGCTCACCCGTGCCGCCCTGTGGCAGGGGCTGGAGCGCATCAGCGTGTCCGGATGGGGCGATGCGGCGGATGCTCTCACTCATGCGTTCCATGGACGTGAGACGCCCGTGGAACGGCACGTGCACCCACGGGAGCGAGCCGCTTCAGCATGCATGGGTCCCTGAGCCCGTCGAAGGGCCCCGTTCAGGGTGCTTCGACAGGCTCAGCAACCCAACTGCGGACGGACAGACCGTTCAGGGTGCTTCGACAGGCTCAGCAACCCAGCAGCGGACGAATGACCGGAGTCTGTTCAGGGTGCTTCGACAGGCTCAGCAACCCAGCATTGAGCCTCTTCGTGTCAAAACTGGACGCGGGGCGGTTCGGAGATCGCGCTGTCGTCGGCGACCTCGAAGAACTCGCGCTCGGTGAAGCCGAGCCCGCGGGCGAACATGTTGTTCGGGAAGACCTTGATCTTGGTGTTCAGCTCACGCACGCCGCCGTTGTAGAAGCGGCGAGCGGCCTGGATCTTGTCCTCGGTGTCGACGAGCGAGTGCTGCAGCTGCAGGTAATTCTGGCTCGCCTGAAGCTGCGGGTACGCCTCGGCGACCGCGAAGAGGCTGCGCAGCGCCTGCTGCAGATGCCCCTCGGCGATGCCCGCTTCTGCAGGTCCGGTCGCGGAAAGCGTCTCGGCGCGGGCGCGGGTGACCCCTTCGAAGACGGACTTCTCGTGCGACGCGTAGCCGCGTACCGTCTCGATGAGGTTCGGAATGAGATCGGCCCGGCGCTTCAGCTGCACGGTGATGCCGCTCCACGCCTCATCGACGCGCACGTTCA
This sequence comes from Microbacterium sp. YJN-G, assembly GCF_015040615.1. Lineage (NCBI taxonomy): Bacteria > Bacillati > Actinomycetota > Actinomycetes > Micrococcales > Microbacteriaceae > Microbacterium > Microbacterium sp. YJN-G. The sequence continues at coordinate 975,076 of NZ_CP060402.1, read as the reverse complement.
GCTGTACGAGCGAGTTGTACGTCGACCACAGGTAGATCCCGACGAGCGCGAGCACTCCGACGACGATCAGTACCGGCCACAGCCATTCCATGCGAAGCCCCCTCTTGGATCAGAACCCATCCTATGCGGCTGACATGCGCGTCGGCTGGACGATGGACACCCGTCACGCCCCGAGAACGCGCTCCAGATGCCGATTGCCGAACAGGCGCTGCGGGTCGAGCCGATCGCGCAGTGCGATGAAGTCGTCGAAGCGCGGGTAGCGCTCGCGCAGCCGGGCGGCATCGAGTCCGTGCAGCTTGCCCCAGTGCGGCCGTCCGCCGTGTCGCAGCATGACCTCCTCGACCGCGTCGAAGTACTCGCGCGGATCGACCCGCCAGTAGCGGTGCACGGCGATGTAGGCGGTGTCGCGGCCCGACGCCGTCGAGAGCCACAGGTCGTCGGCGGCCGCGAAGCGCACCTCGACGGGGAACTCGATGCGCCAGCCGCGGTCGGAGATCAGCCGGCGCAGCTCATCGAAGGCCGGCACGACGTTCTCGGCGGGGATGGCGTACTCCATCTCGCGGAACCGCACCGTGCGGCGCTGGGTGAGCACGGCGTGCGACCGGTCGGTGTACTCCCGGTCGCCGGTGAGCCCGACCGCGAGCCGGTTGAACGGCGGAGTGATCGCCGGCAGGGCCCGCGAGATTCCGCACACCGCACGGAACACGCCGTTCGAGAGCAGCGTCTCGTCGACCCAGCGGCTCACCGGCGGCAGCGGCTCGCGCCGCGCCGACTCGGGAAGCCTGGTCTGCCGCTTGGTCAGGGCCACATCGGTGTGCGGGAACCAGTAGAACTCGAAATGATCGGATGCCGCGGCCCGGCCGTGCACGTCGGCGAGCACCTCGTCCAGCGGCGCGGGCTCGTCGACAGCGTGCAGGATGAAGGCGGGGACGCACTGCAGGGTGACCTCGACGACGACGCCGAGTGCACCGAGGCCGATGACAGCCCCGGGCAGCAGTTCGGGGTTGTGCGTCTCGTCGATGCGCAGGAACTCGCCTTCGGCGGTGACCAGGGTGAGTCCGCGCACCTGGGTGGCGATGCCGCCGAATCCCGTGCCGGTGCCGTGCGTGCCGGTCGAGATGGCGCCCGAGATCGACTGCCGGTCGATGTCGCCGAGGTTCTGCATCGCGAGCCCGTAGGGCTTCAGCAGCGCCGGGATCCGGTGCAGCCGGGTACCGGCCAGCAGCGTGACCCGTCCCGTGTTCGCATCGGCCGAGACGAGCCCCTGCAGGTCGTCGAGCTCGAGCAGCACACCGGGGGCGACGGCGATGCCGGTGAAGCTGTGCCCGGCGCCGACCGCCTTGACGGTGAAGCCCTGCGCGGCTGCTGCCAGGATGGCGCGCTGCACGCCCTCCGGCGAGCGGGGGCGCTCCACGCGCATGGGACGCACGGATGCCGAGCGCCCCCAGTTCTGCCAGGTGCCGCCTGGTCGTGTCATAGGAAGGCCTTCCCCTCACCACGGTAAGTGGGCAGCTCGCCGACGACCTGACCGTCCGAGACCAGGTGGTAGCGGTCGATGTGCTCGGCGGGTTCGCCGCTCTTGGCATGACGGAACCAGACCCGGTCCCCCACGCGCAGGTCGCGGGCGGCGCGGCCCTGCAGCGGGGTCTGCACTTCGCCCGCCGCTTCGCGCGGCAGGGTGCGCAGCTGCGCTGGCCATACCGGCTCGGGCTGTCGTGAGGTCAGTGCGGGGCCGGAGGCGATCCATCCGCCGCCGAGCACCGTGGCGATGTCGGGTGCGGGCCGGCGAACGACGTCGAAGGCGAAGCCGGTGGCGGGCGCCGGTGTGAAGGAGCGGTAGCCGTCGAAGAGGTGCCCGGCGAGCAGGCCGCTGCCTGCCGTCGCCTCGGTGAGCGATTCGTCGCTGCCGGTGAACTCGAGCGAGCCGGTGCCGCCGCCGTTGAGGAACTCCAGCGAAGCGATCCCGAGCATGGCCTCGGCGATCTCGGCGCGGCGCTGGCGCAGCTCATCGCGCGACCGAGCCTGCACCATCCGGATGACGGGCGCGTCGGCGCCGGCGGCATCCCCCTGACCGGCGATCTGCGCCTCGTACATCTGCAGACCCACGAGGCGGAACCCGGGGCGGCGGACGACCCGCCTCGCGAACCCGGCGACGTCGGCGGCCGTGAACAGCGGCGAGCGGCGCACGCCGATGTGGCCGAGCGTGCGGCTGCGCAGCGAGGCGTCGACGTCGATCGCGACCCGGATCTCGGGCCGCACTCCCGGCGCGGCGACGGAATCGATCAGGTCGAGGTGGGTCTCGTCGTCGATCATGAGGGTGATCCGCGACGCGAGCCGCTCATCGGCAAGAAGACGCGTGAGGCCGGCGCGATCGGCTGTCGGGTAGCCGAGCACGATGTCGTCGTGATCCTCGGCCAGCCAGAGCGCCTCCGCCAGCGTGAAGGCGAGGAGTCCGCGGAACCCCGGGATCGTGAGCACGGCGTCGAGCACCGCCCGCACGCGCACCGACTTGGTGGCGACGCGGATCGGGATGCCGCCGGAGCGCACCAGCAGGTCCATCGCGTTGTGCCGCAGCGCCTCGCGGTCGATCACGGCGACCGGTGCCGGAAGATGCGCGGTGGCCTCGGTGAGAGAGCCCCAGTAGCGGCGCGGGTCGAGCCACGCGGCATCGCGCGACGAAGAGGCGGGGCCCTGTTCCACGGTGAGGTCGAGCACTCCCCCACCCTACGACCTCCGCCCCGCCCTTCATCCCGGCACGCTGACGCTCGCTAGGCTGGGGCTCGCGGGCCCCCATAGCCCAACGGCAGAGGCAGGCGTCTTAAACACGCTTCAGTCCGGGTTCGAATCCCGGTGGGGGCACGAGACATCATCAGCCATCGACTCCCTGGAGCGCGACGGCCGCACCGGCCCGCATCCCGACGAGTTCAACGCGGCGTGACGCCTTCCGGCACAGCGAAGGGCCCGACCGAGATCAGATCTCGGTCGGACCCTTTCAGCTGCTGTGGCTCAGGCCTTGGCTTCAGCGGTCTCCTCTGCGGGAGCCTTCTTCGCGGGCGCCTTCTTGGCGGGCGCCTTCTTCGCGGCGGGCTTCACGGCATCCGTCTTGACGGCGCCGGACTCCGTGCGCTTCTCCTTGACGTCGGCAGCGGTCTCGGACTTCGCCGGCGTCTTGTCGGCCGGCGACGGCACGGCCGGGGCAGCCGGGGCTGCGGGCGCGGCGGCCGGACGCGGACGGGCGGCGAACTCCTCGAACACGTAGCGCGGGTTCTGCACGGTCTGCAGGTTCACGATGTCGCGGCCGAGCCACAGGTTGTTCCACCAGCCGCCGAACACGCGGAACTTGCGCTCCCAGGTCGGCATCGCAAGGCCGTGGTAGCCGCGGTGCGCGACCCAGGCGAGGAAGCCCTTGATCGCGAGCTTGCCCGACTGGAACACGCCGTTGTAGAGGCCGAGGCCGGCCACGGCGCCGAGGTTCTTGTGGAAGTAGTCCTTGGTGCCCTCGCCGCGCAGCACGGCGACGAGGTTCTTGGCGAGCAGCTTCGCCTGACGCACCGCGTGCTGGGCGTTCGGCACGCAGTAGCCGCCGACGCCGCCACCCGAGAGGTCGGGAACGGCCGAGACGTCACCGGCGGCCCATGCGCCCTCGACGGGCTGCTCGGCCGTACCGACGCGCAGGTCGGCGCGGGTCTGGATGCGGCCGCGCTCCTCGACGGGCAGGTCGCCGCCGCGCACGACGGTCGGGTTGGCCATGACGCCCGCGGTCCAGACGATGAGATCGGTCGGGATGACCTGGCCGGTGGAGAGCTCGACGTTGCCGTCGACCGCGCCGGTGACCTGGGTGTCGAGGTGCACGTTGGCGCCGCGCTTGGCGAGGTCCTTGAGCACCCACTCGCTGGTCGGCAGCGAGACCTCGGGCATGATCCGGCCCATCGCCTCGATCAGGTGGAAGTGCGTGTCATCGAACGAGAGCTGCGGGTACTTCGAGATGAGGGACGAGGCGAGCGAGCGGAGCTCGGCGAACACCTCGATGCCTGCGAAGCCACCGCCGACCACGACCGTGGTCAGCAGGCGGTCACGCTCAGGGCCCGCGGGCACGGAGGCAGCCTTGTCGAAGTTCGACATCAGCTTGTCGCGGACGGCGACGGCCTCTTCGATGGTCTTCAGCCCGATCGCGTTGTCGGCGATGCCGGGGATCGGGAAAGTGCGCGAGACGGCACCGGCGGTGACGACGATCTGGTCGTACGCGAACTCGTACGGGTCGCCGACCGGCGGGGTGATGGTCGCCACCTTGTTGGCGTGATCGATGCCGGTGATCTTCGCCGTGATCACATTGGTGCGCTTGAGGTGACGACGGTGGGCGACCACGGCGTGGCGCGCCTCGATCGAACCGGCAGCGACCTCGGGCAGGAAGGGCTGGTACGTCATGTACGGCAGCGGATCCACCATCGTGACGTCGGCCTCACCTCGTCGAAGGTGCTTCTCGAGCTTCCATGCGGTGTAGAAACCTGCGTAGCCTCCACCGACAATCAGAATGCGGGGTGCAGTGCTGTTCTGAGGCACAGGGGGACAACTCCTCGTCGTCAGGGTGTGGGAGTGCGTCGACCGCGCTCCGTTCGGATGCGCCGGGCAGCTGCGGTGACGCCAAGCGCTATCAGAGTACCAGGCACCGTGAGTGCCAAGAGCGGCAGGGTACCGTACCTCAGGCTCTCCTCTGAGGGAAGAAGCGGTGAACCCTTCTCCCGCGGCGGATCGGCGGCCGGCAGCGGCGGCACCGCGATCGGTGTCGCCGACGTGTCGGGAGCGGGTTCGGTGGGCGAATCGGCGCGGCGGTGCAGCCGGATCCACTCCTTCAGATCGCCCATCGGGTTCTGCTTCACCGCGGGCACGGATGCTGTGACCGCTGCGTGCGCGTCCAGGAGCCCGTAGCCGTAGAGCACGTCGGGGGTGCTGCGCATGTCGGGCACCGGGATGGCGGTGCGGATGAGCCGGTTGATGACATTCGCGGCATCCAGATCCGGATGCGCCGAGCGCACCAGCGCCGCGGCGCCCGCGACGATCGGCGCCGCACCGCTGGTGCCGTTCCAGGGCACCAGCGTGCCGTCGGCCGACATCCCCAGCAGCGACTCACTGGGGGCGGAGATCCCGATCGTGATGCCCTGTGTCGACGCTTCACGGCTCGCGGTGCCGGTCTGATCCACGCCTCCCACGGTCAGCACTCCGGGGATGGTCGCGGGTGCGCCGACGATCGTGGTGCCGCTGCCGCGGTTCCCCGCGGCGACGATCACGACGACGTCGTGCTCGAACGCGTACAGGAACGCCTCGTCCCAGCTTCTGTCCCAGTCGAGCGTGTTGGTGGTGAACGAGAGGTTGATGATGTCGGCGCCGTGGTCGACCGACCAGCGGATGGCCTCGGCGACCTGTTCGGTGAACGGCACGGACGCGGATGCTCCGAAGCCGAGCGACACCGAGAGGAGCTTCGCCTCCGGCGCCACCCCGATCATGCCGGTGCCGTCGGGGTTGCCGCGTCCGGCCGCCAGTGATGCGACCCAGGATCCGTGGTTGCTGTCGACCGGGCCGACCGGCGTGCGGCCGTCGGGGCTGCCGTTGCCCGACACGTCGGTGCCGTCTACGACGGCGCCCTTGAAGGTGACCGGGGGCTTGCCGATGCCGGTGTCGATCACGGCGATCGTGACGCCGGCGCCGCGGGTGACGTGCCAGGCGTCACGGATGCGCGCCCCGTCCAGCCAGTACTCCTGTGCCCGGACCGGGTCGGCCGGGTCATCCGGGATCGGCAGCGGGGTCGGCGTCGGCGAGGGGGTCGTCGCGGTCTGGACGGCGGCGGATGCCGGTGGCGCGGCGGTCGCCGGCATGGCCGCGAGAAGCACGGATGCCGCCATCGCCGTCGACACGGCGATGCCCGACAGCATCCGGCGCGAGCTCATCCCCCGGTGCTCCCCGCGCGGGCCGCTCCCGGGTCGGTGCACGCGCAGCGCTCCGGAGACCAGCTCGAGCGGGCGAGGGCGGCGTCGCCGATCGGGTTCACACCGGGGCCCGCGGCGAGCGCGTGGCCGGCCAGGGCGTGCAGGCACTTGACGCGGGTGGGCATGCCGCCGGCGGAGATGCCGTCGATCTCGGGCACGTCTCCGAACTGGGCACGATCGGCCAGGTAGGCGTGGTGGGCTGCCTGGTAGGCCTCGGCGACCGTGGCATCCTCCTCGAGCAGTGCCGCGAGCTCGGGCATGACCTGGGTCGCCTCGAGCGTCGACATCGCCGCGGTCGCGGCGGGGTGCGTCAGGTAGTAGAACGTCGGGAACGGCGTGCCGTCCGCCAGCCGCGGAGCGGTGGCCACGACTGTCGGGTTGCCGCAGACGCAGCGGGCGGCGATGCCGACGACACCGCGGGCCTCGCGGCCCAGTTGCTGCGAGACGACGTCGATCTCGGCGGGGGTCGGCGTCTCGTAAGGCGGTCTCGTCACACCTCCAGCGTAGAGGCCGCGACCTGAGCGAAGGCTCAGGGCACCGCGCGGCGGTCAGTCCGCCGGCGCCTCGATGGCGTTCTTGGCGAGCCCGGCCGCGGTGAGGCTGCGCAGCAGCTGCGGCATCCAGTCCGAGGGCCGCTCGCGGATCTCATCGCTCACCTCGCGCTGCTCGGGCGGGATGTCGGCGGGATCCAGGTCGTTGTCCACCAGATAGACCACGGCTCCCGGCTTGATGTAGTACAGCCGTTCACGCGCCTGCGTGGTGATGTAGGCGGGGTCGTCCCAGCGCACGCGCTCCTGCTCGAGCTCGGCGATCTGCTCCTTCGTGAGCTGCACGGACTGCTCGAGGGCGGCGATCTTCTGACGCTGGTCGAGGTAGGTGCCGATGGAGGGCACCAGCACCCAGGTGCCGAGGATGACCAGCGAGAGCATGATCACCGCGAAGGTCGACAGCCGGATGCCGCCCGTCCATTCGCGCACATCGACGGAGCGGGTGCCCGCAGCGCTGCGGCGCGCGGAACCTGCCGGGCGGGCAGGGCGGTCGGAGCCGCCCGCGGCCGGGCCACGGGACGGCGAAGGGGGAGCCGGTCGTCGTGCCATGCTCCCCCTCCTTCGTGTCTCGTCCGGGTGTCGGTGTTCCCGGATCAGCCCTTGAAGCGCGGGAATGCGGAAGCGCCGGCGAACACCGCGGCGTCTCCCAGCTCCTCCTCGATGCGCAGAAGCTGATTGTACTTCGCGACGCGCTCACTGCGAGCGGGCGCACCGGTCTTGATCTGACCCGCGTTGGTGGCGACGGCCAGGTCGGCGATCGTGGTGTCCTCGGTCTCGCCCGAACGGTGCGAGAGCATCGCCGTGTAGCCCGAGCGCTGCGCGAGGCTGACCGCGTCGAAGGTCTCGGTGAGCGTGCCGATCTGGTTCACCTTCACCAGCAGCGAGTTGGCGACGCCGCGCTGGATGCCGTCGCCGAGGCGCTGCGGGTTGGTGACGAACAGGTCGTCGCCGACCAGCTGCACCTTGCTGCCGAGCGCATCGGTGAGCTGCTTCCAGTTGTCCCAGTCGTCCTCGGCGAGGGCGTCCTCGATGGTGACGATCGGGAAGTCCGAGACCAGGCCCTGGTAGTACTCGATCAGCTCGGGACCGGTCCAGTCCTTGTTGTCGAGACGGTAGACGCCGTCCTTGAAGAACTCGGTGGCGGCGACGTCGAGGCCGAGGGCGATGTCCTTGCCGGGGGTGAAGCCGGCCTTCTCGATCGCCTTGATGAGGAACTCGAGGCCCTCGCGGTTGCTGGGCAGGTCGGGTGCGAAGCCGCCCTCGTCGCCGAGGCCGGTGGCGTAGCCGGCGGCCTTGAGCTCGCTGCGCAGCACGTGGTAGGTCTCGACGCCCCAGCGCAGGGACTCGGAGTAGGTGTCGGCACCGATCGGCGCGAGGAAGAACTCCTGCATGTCGATGCCGTTGTCGGCGTGCTCGCCGCCGTTGATGACGTTGAACAGCGGAACGGGCAGCAGGTGCGCGTTCGGTCCGCCCAGGTAGCGGAACAGGGGCAGGTCGGCCGAGTCGGCCGCGGCCTTGGCGACGGCGAGGCTGACGCCGAGGATGGCGTTGGCGCCGACGCGCTTCTTGTTGTCGGTGCCGTCGACCTCGTTCAGGATCTCGTCGACGACGCGCTGCTCGCTGGCTTCGACGCCCTCGATGGCGGGGCCGAGCTCGTCGATGACGGCCTCGACGGCCTTGAGCACGCCCTTGCCGCCGTACCGGCTCTTGTCGCCGTCGCGCAGCTCGTACGCCTCGAACGCGCCGGTGGACGCGCCGGAGGGAACGGCGGCGCGCTGCACGATGCCGTCATCGAGGAGCACCTCCACCTCGACGGTCGGGTTGCCCCGCGAGTCCAGAATCTCGCGTGCGCCTACTGCCTCGATAAGTGCCACAGATGTGCTCCTTGCTCAGAGAGGAAAGGGTATGTGGAGCGACGTCGATCCGTGCGCCAGTCTAGCCGTGCCCTTCGACAGGCTCAGCGATCCATGGTTGCTGAGCCGGGCCCACGCGCCCCGGAGGCTCCGCGCGACGCGAACGGCGGGGGGAGTGGGGGGGGGATCGAAGCATCAGACGACGAGTGCGATCGCCATGCCGTCCCAGCCCTTGATCCCAACGGTCTGCAGCGCCGTGGCGTCGAAGCGCGGGTCCTCACCCAGCATCCGCAGCCCGTCGCGCGTGCCGATGACCTTCGTGTCCTTCGTGTTCTCGTCGACGATCTCGCCGTCGCGGCCGACATTGTCGACGACGATGACGGTGCCGGGATGCCCGAGCCGCGCCGCCCAGTCGAGGTAGACGGTGTTGGATTCCTTGTCGGCGTCGATGAAGACGAGGTCGAATCCGCCGACGAGAGTGGGCAGCACGTCGGCTCCGCGGCCGATCCGGATGTCGACGCGGTCGCCGACCCCGGCCGCGTCGATGCTCTCCCGGGCGATGGCGGCGTTGCCCGCCTCGGCCTCGATCGTCACGACACGCCCGCCGTCTCCGACGGCCCGGGCCATCCAGATCGTCGAGTACCCGCCCAGGGTGCCGATCTCGAGCACGCGGCGTGCACCGCTGATCCGCACCAGCAGGTTCAGCAGCTTGCCCGCGACCGGCGCGACCTCGATCTCGGGCATGCCCGCTTCCCGCTGCGCGGCCAGCGCCGCCTCCAGTGCGGGGTCGTCACCGACCAGGACGTCTGCGAGGTACTCGTCGGCGGCGCGCCAGGCGCGCGGGGTGGATTCTACCATGCCCTCAGCCAACCGCGACGCCCGCGCACCCGTCAAGGGTTCGCGGCGGGCGGCGCGGCAGGGTCGGCGAGCTGCGGCTGGCGGCGGAACTGGCCGGCGAGGGCGAGGATCGCGATGGCGACGGCGCAGACGATCCAGCCGGCGACGCCGAGTGGTCCGGCCAGTGCCGGGTCGACGGTGCTGCCCGCCGCGTGGAACAGCATCACCATGCCCGCGGCGGCGTTGATCGCGCCGTGCGCGAACACGGCGGGCCACACGGATGCCGAGCGCAGGCGCAGCCATCCCAGCAGCACGCCCCAGCCGATGCAGCCGACGGTCATGACGAGCACGCCGGTGATGTCGGTGCGCCCGAAGTTGTGCCCGAGCAGGATGACCGGCGTGTGCCACAGGCCCCAGATCGCCCCGCTGAGCAGCAGTGCGGACCAGGTGCCGAGCGGTCGCAGCGCGGGCACGAGGAAGCCGCGCCAGCCGAGTTCCTCGCCGAACGCGAACAGCGCGTTCAGCGTGGCGCCCACCACGGGGATCGAGATCAGCTGCAGCGCGATGATCAGCTGCACGGGCGGCGCCGGCACGCCGTCGGGCGTCGTCGCCTCGAGCGCGCCGGCGAAGCCGGAGAAGCCGGTCAGGTCGGCCTGCACCCAGCCGAGGGCGATCGCGAGGAACGCCGACAGCGCGATCAGCACGATCGGGCCGAACAGCCCGATCAGCGACATCCCGATCACCCGCCTGGCGGGGCGCAGCGGCCACACGCCGAGGAACCGCAGTCGCCGGCCGCGCGGCAGCGGGCGCAGCACGAGCAGCACGATCAGCAGCGCCAGGGTCGGCGTCGTCATCATCAGCGGCAGGATCGCGAAGCTGAACGGCGCGGCCAGCCCGTCGCCCAGCCACAGCGGCAGCACCGCGAGCCATGCCAGCGCGAACGCCAGCATCACGAAGGCCACGACTGCCGCAGGTCGCACGCGCGTCACCGCGACGGCATCCGCGTCGTCGATCACCCGATCGGTCATGATCCCTCCCCGTCCGCCGCGGGCGCTCCCGCGGCCTTCCTGTCCTTGAGCGCCAGCAGCACGGCTGCGGCTTCATCCGCGCCGTCCACGGTGACCACGAACACGCGTCCGTCGCTCCCGGTGATCTGCAGCGCGTCGCCACGCCGCAGCACGACCCCGCGCCGGCCGTCGAGGCTGTGCCGCCAGCCCCAGCCGCCGAACTCCGCGAACGGGTCGAGCGGCACGACCGTGACTGCTGCGACGAACTCCAGAGGGATGCGCGTGTCGGGCCAGCCCACCAGCGACCGCACCCGCAGCCCCGCCTCGCTCACGGTGACGCGGAACACGAGCGTGATCGCCAGCAGGAACAGCATGAACGCGGCGACGCCGAGCAGCATCCATCCGACCGCCTGCCCCATGGCGAGGGTGACCAGGGCGGTGATGACGATGACGCCGGTGACGACGCCGATGACGATGCGGGCGGGCAGCGCCGTGGAGACCGTGCCGAACCAGACGGCGCGCTCGTTCGCCCCCAGCGGGACGGCGACGATCGGATGCTGCGCCGCCGGCACGGCGGCGACCGACGGCTGCGCGAACCAGGCGACCAGCCCGATGACCACGCCGATCCCGAGCGCCAGCAGCACCCATGCGGTCACATCCTGCACGTCGCTCGCGTCGTCCAGCCCGCGCTGGGCCCCCGCGATCGCGACCGCGAGAACGGCGAGCATCCCGCTCATGCCGGGCGCCATCGCGCCCAGGAACCGCGAGGTCGCGGGCCAGCCGCGTGCCGCCGTCCGGCGCGTGGTGATGAGCACCGTGGCCGCCATCGCGCCGGCGATCACGAGCCCCAGCACGGGAAGGAGCAGCACCGTCCACCGGGGCGCGAAGGCATCCGCCCCGCCCGGGCCCCAGTGCGAGGCGATCGGGTCGGGCAGCACGGGCATCCACGAGGCGAGCACGGCGAGCGCGGCCACGAGCAGGATGACCGGTGCGATCACGCCGGCCCAGACGTATGCGGTCCGCGCGCGGCGGATGTCGGATGCGCTGTGGTTCATGAGTCCTGTCCTCGAGTGTCGGATTCCTGGATGAGGGCGGCCAGCGCCGTGGCTGACAGGCCGAGGGATGCCGCGCGGTCGACGAGTGCGTGGATGTCCTCGCGCAGTTCGACCAGTGCGCCGGCCGACGCGGACACGACCGCCCCGCGTCCGCGGCGCAGGTCGATCAGTGCGTCGTCGCGCAGCTGCTGGTAGGCGCGCAGCACCGTGTGGACGTTGACGTCGATCGCCTCGGCCACCTCGCGTGCCGCGGGCAGCCGGTCGCCCGGCCGCAGCCGGCCCGCGAGCACTTCGCCGCGCACGGATGCCGCGATCTGCTCGAAGAGCGGTCGCGGACTGTCTGCATCCACTCGGATCAGCATGTGCACCTCCCTGCGTGATTATTCTATTACAACTAGATCAATCAGGGAAGTCGGAACCCGCGCTGCGGCGCGCGGCACGAATCAGCCGGCGATGACCTGGCGCTGCTCGCCGAGTCCCTCGATGCCGAGTTCGACGACGTCGCGGGGCGCGAGGTACGGGAACCGGCCCGACAGTGCCACGCCCTCGGGCGTGCCGGTATTGATGAGGTCGCCCGGCTCGAGCGCCATGTACTGCGAGATGTGCCAGACCAGGGTGGGGACGCTGAAGATCAGGTCGGCCGTGTTCGAGTCCTGCCGCTTCTCACCGTTGACGCGCGACCACAACCGCAGCGCATCGGGGGTGGCGATGTCGGCGAGCGGCACCAGTGCAGGGCCCAGCGGATTGAACGAAGGGCCGGACTTGCCCTTGGACCACTGCCCTCCCGACTCGGCGACCTGCCAGTCGCGCTCGCTCACGTCGTGACTGACGGCGAATCCGGCGATGGCGTCGGTCGCATCGTCCGGCGAGGCGAGGCGGTGGATGCGGCGCGCGATCACCACACCGAGCTCGACCTCCCAGTCGAGCTTCTCGGCACCGGCCGGGAACGGCACGTCGTCGTAGGGACCGACCACGGTGTTCGGGTGCTTGAAGAAGATGATCGGCACCTCGGGCGGTGAGTCGCCCGACTCGGCGGCGTGCGCCGCATAGTTCTGCCCCACGCAGATCACCGCGGTCGGGCGCGCGATGGGCGCCCCCACACGCAGGGCACCGGCACCATCGAGCACGGGGAGTCCCGGCGCCGCAGCGCGAGCCCGGGCGATCCCGTCATCCTGCAGGAAGGCACCATCGATGTCGGAGGTGAGCGGGCGCAGATCGCGGATGATCCCCTCGTCGTCGCGGAGGGCGGGGATCTCGTGGCCGAGGGGGCCGAGGCGGAGGAGGTGCATGACGGTGTCCTTGTCGTTAGGGCGGGTTCGCAGGCGGATAGGAGTCGCGGGCGTTGAGGTCGCGAGCGGAGAGGGGTCGCGAGCGGCGAGGCTCACGAGCGGCGAGGTCCGTGGACGAGTCCGGTGACGGGTGGCGGGTGGCAGCGGCGGAGGCGAATGACTGCCGGCGCGGCCGTCAGCGCGGGATCACCGCGACGGCCTCCCGCCGTCCGCTGCGCGCGGAGCGCAGCACCGACTCGATGCCGGCGACGGCTGCCGCGGCCGGCCAGATCGGGGCGGGGTTCATGGCGGCGCCGTCGAGCACGTCGAGCAGCGCGCGCACCGGCGCGTCCGCCGGGTACGGCCGCTCCGCGTGCGTCGGCGCAACCCGCCGGGAGACGCCGCCCTGGCCGTCGAGGCGCGCTGTCGAGAGCAGCAGATCATGCTCGACGATGCCGTACTCTCCGATGTAGCGCACGACGTGCCGCATCGGCAGCCCCGCCGGCAGCGCCCCGGTCGAGGCTGCGGCGCCCGTGACGCCGCCGTCGAGCCGGAACGCCACGGCGTCGTCGACGTCGACGGCGCCACCGGCATCAGCGGTGAGCGCCGCGATCTCGGTGAACGCTCGTCCCGTGGTGTAGCAGATGGCCGCGAACGCGTGCGTGAGCTGGGTGGTCGCCTGACCCGCGCCGGATGCCGCCGAATACGCGCTGCGGGTGTCGCCTGCGTCGGCCTGTGCGTACCGGGCGCCCGCGCGCGAGGAGAACTCCACGATCACCTGGCGCAGTTCCCCGAGCTCTTCCTGCACCCATGACCTCGCGGCGAGCGCGGCCGGTGTGTACTGCGCGGTGTAGCCGACCAGCACCGGCACGCTCGCCAGGCCGGCTCGCGCGACGAGTGCGGTCGCCTCGGCCGAGTTGAGCGTGAGCGGTTTCTCGACGAGGGCGGCGACTCCGGCATCCAGCACGGCGGTGAGCAGCGGCGCGTGCGTCGTGTGCGGCGTGGCGATGACGACGGCATCCAGTCCACCGCGATCGAGGTGCGGCTGCAGCGACTCCGCCACGGGGGCGTCGAACCGCTCCCCCGCGTCCGCACGACGCGCGGGATCGGCGTCGACGATCACGGCGATCTCGGCGCGGGGGTCGCTCGCGAGGGCGGGCAGGTGGTGCCGCGACGCCCAGTCGCCTGCCCCGACGACGGCGATCCGGTAGGTCATGCGTGCCTCCTGCTCAGGAGCCGGTGTGCGGTCGCGCCCATGATCGCCTCGGATGCCGATGCACCCCGTGCCCCCACGGCGTCGCGCACGAGTCCGAGAGCACGGTCGATGCCGACGCCGTGCTCGGGTGAGACGGGAAAATCCGATCCCCACGCGACCCGGTCGGGTCCGAAGGCTTCGACCACTGCACGCAGACGCTCGACGCCCGCCGGATACGGCGGCGCACCGGACGGGTCGATGTAGGCGAAGCCCGATGCCTTGACGATGATGCTCGGCACCTCCGCCAGCGCGAGCAGTCCGTCGAGTTCACGCTGATCCCGCACCAGGCCGAGGTGGTGAAGCAGCACGGGCACCTCGGGGTGACGCTGCGCCCATCCCCCGACGGCCGCGTGCCAGGCGGGAGGGGCGTGCAGGCTGAGCAGCATCCGCCGTTCCGTCAGTGCGGCTCCGGCTGCATCGGCCTCCGGCGAGGCCATCCAGTCGTCCGTCTCGTCGGCGAGGTAGTGGCTCACCCCGGCGAGCGCCGGAGCGTCGGGAAGGGCCCGGATGCGGTCGGCCATGCGACCGTCGTGGTGCGTCGCGCTCCATTTCGAGTCGACGTCGGCGACGACGGAGAACGATCCCGGATGCCGGCGGGCGGCCTCGAGCGCGTAGGCGTTGTCGTCGATCGGCGGGTCGCCGATGCCGGCGGCGACGATGAGCGCGTGGGAGATGCCGGCCGCCGTCATCGTCTCGCGGAGCCGCTCGGCAGAGCCGTGGCGGTGCACGTCGATGGGCGGCGCGTCTGCGGCGCGAGCGTACGGCCAGCGCGGCCAGCAGTGGCAGTGCGTGTCGACGATCACGCGAGCCCCACCTCGGCGGGGCCGATCCCCACTCCCGGCGCTTCGCCGGGCACGGGAACGCTCGTCGTGCCGTCGATGCCGACCAGCAGTTCGAGCCAGACGCCGGGGCCGAAGGCGCTCACTAGGTGCAGCGCCCAGGGTTGCAGTGCCGCGGCGTGCGGGGCGAACAGCATCCCGGCGTCGACCGCCTGGCGCCCGAGGGTGCGGGCGACGTCGATGCCGCCGCACCAGGTGACGTCGAACTGCGCGACGTCGACGCAGCCCTGTTCGATCAGCCGGCGTCCGTCGCGCAGGGTGAAGACGTGCTCGCCGGAGGCGATGCGCGGCGAGATCATCTCGCGCAGCATCCGGTGACCGTCGAGATCGAGCGGATGCAGCGGCTCTTCGATCCAGTCCAGCCCGAGGGGCGATGCCGCACGGGCGACCTGCCGCGTGAAGGCCACATCCCACGACATGAAGCAGTCGATGGAGAGCGGGATGTGCTCGGGGACGCGCTCGCGGGTCGCCTCGAGGTCGGCCACGACGCCCGAGACGGCACGCGGGCCGTCGGCCGGGCCCAGCCGGGCCGGGATCTTCACGGTGCGCGCGCCGGCGATCAGCTCGGGGTCGAGCAGGTCGAACACCGAGCGGTCCGGGACGGTCAGGTAGTACGGCGCCGGCTCCCCCGCCCCGCCCAGCATCCGCACGAGCGGCAGGCCCGCCGCGCGAGCGGCCAGGTCCCACAGCGCGAGCTCGACGGCAGCGACCCCCATGGACGCGATGCCGCCCGCAGCGTAGGGCTGGGTCGCGCGGCGCAACTCTTCCACCCGCTCCGCGATCGCCAGCGGATCGCGGTCGCGCAGCAGTTCGGCGAGGTGCCCGCCGATCAGCGCCTCGGTGACGCGGCCGCCGCGGGACTGCCCGATGCCCCACACCTCGGGGTCATCGGTTCGCACCAGCACCCACACGAGATCCGACCCCGGCCCGCGCCAGGTCGATCGCTGCTCGGCGTGGCGCGGGAATGCGCTCATCGGCGTCGAGATGCGCGTCTGGTCGAGTCGCGTTCCGCGGGTGAAGGGCGCAACGGCAGTCGTCACCTCGGTGATGCGCATCGGTGCTCCTCGCTGGGTCTGCTCGGACTTTACATCCTGACGACACCGTAGCGAGTTCCCGATCGTCGTTCAACTCATGGATTCCATGTTCAATATCTGGAACGGATGCCGCGCCCCCGGCGCGCGCGTCACCCGACGTTCACCGTCCGGTGGCACGATGGGCGAATGCCCCTCGCACGTCGCCTGAACCTCACCGATGCCGTCTCGATCGGGCTCGGCTCCATGATCGGGGCGGGTGTCTTCGCCGTCTGGGCGCCTGCGCTCGGCGCCGCCGGCTCGGGCATCCTGATCGCCCTCGCCGTCGCCGCGCTCGTCGCGTTCTGCAACGCGACCTCCTCGGCACAGCTGGCCGCCGTGCACCCGGTCGCCGGCGGCACCTACGCCTACGCGCGGGCCGAGATCGGGCCGTGGTCGGGGTTCATCGCCGGCTGGTGCTTCGTGATCGGCAAGATCGCCAGCTGCGCGGCCATGGCCATGACCTTCGCCGCGTACGCCGCACCCGAGCAGTGGCGCACGCCGGTGGCCGTCGCCGCGGTCGCGGCGCTGGCGACCGTGAACTGCTTCGGCGTGACCCGCACGGCGCTGCTCACCCGCATCCTGGTCTTCTTCTCGCTGCTCGGCCTCGCCATCGTCATGGTGGCGGGCTTCTCGACGACGCCCGGGGCCTCACCCGCTCCCCTGCCCGACGCGACCGCCTACGGCGTGCTGCAGGGTGCCGGGCTGATCTTCTTCGCGTTCGCCGGTTACGCACGCATCGCGACGATGGGCGAAGAGGTCGTCGACCCGGCGCGAAACATCCCCCGCGCCATCGTGCTGGCGCTCAGCGGCGCCCTGGTCGTCTACGTGCTCATCGCGATCGTCGTGTGGCTGACGCTGGGCGGGGATGCCGTGGGCAGCGCGCACCCGGTCGCCGACGTCGCCGCGGCGGCGGGCTGGACCTGGGCGGCGCCGGTCGTGCGCATCGCCGCGGCCGCCGCGTCGCTGGGGGCGCTGCTGGCGCTGCTGACCGGCATCGGCCGCACGACGCTCGCCATGGCGCGCGAGGCAGACCTGCCGCGTTTCCTGTCGGTGATCGACGACCGCTGGCACGTGCCGCGCCGAGCGGAGATCGCCATCGCGCTCATCGTCATCGGGGTCGTGCTCGTCGCCGATCTGCGCGGCGCGATCGGCTTCTCGTCCTTCGGAGTGCTGCTGTACTACCTGCTGGCGAATCTGTCGGCGTTCCGCCAGCGCGGGGACGCGCGCCGTTACCCGCGTGCTCTGCAGGTGCTGGGTGCAGCCGGATGCGTGGTGCTCGTGGCGACCCTGCCGCCACTGGGCTCGCTGATCGGGGTCGGCATCGTGCTCGCGGGGCTCGGGTACCGGATGCTGCGCCTGCGCCTGCTCGCCACCCGGGCCTGACTCCCCGCCGAGCTCGCGGGTCAGCCTGCCAGGGCGCGTTCGACGGCCGGCAGCAGCGCCTCGGCGGTGCGCCGGTACCCCAGCGCACTGGGGTGGAAGCGGTCGAGGCTGAACATCTGCTCCGGCTCGTCGAGGAACAGCGGCCCGACGGCACGGCGCAGGTCGACGGATGCCGCGCCGGCGCGCGCCGCCCCCGCGGCCTGCGCGAGCGCGAGCCGCCTCGACAGGCGCGAGGCGAGCGAGCGCAGCGGCTGCGGCACCGGGCGCAGTGCGCCCAGATCCGGGCACGTGCCCACCACGACGTGCGCTCCCCGGTTCTGCAGCCGGACGATGGCACCGACCAGATGCCGCACGGATTCGGCGACCGGGATGCGGTGCGTGACGTCGTTCCCACCGACCACGATCACCGCCACCTGCGGGCGCTCGTCGTCGCCCAGGCGGTCGAGCTGACCGGGCAGGTCCGGCGACTCGGAGCCGACCACGGCGAGCGACCGCAGCCGTACCGGCCGGCCCGCGCGCTTCGCCAGGCTCTTCGCGAGCCGCCCGCCGAGAGTCTCCTTCGGGCGGGTGGCGCCGAGGCCCGCAGCGACCGAGTCGCCGAGGATCAGCAGGTCTATGGGCTCACCGGGCAGGCGCGGCCGCCACACCCGGTCGACGTCGAGCGCCTGCTCGCCGAGCGGCTTGCCGATGCGCCTGCGGGCGATCGACGCCTGCCGGCTCAGCCCCAGGCGGACGGCCGCCACGGCGGTGCCCAGCACCGCGGTCGTCACGAGCGCGGTGCGGATGCGGTTCACGCATCCGATCCCATCGCGCCGGCGTGAACCGCGCGTGAACGTCACGCGACCGTCCGGCGACAGTCGCTGACCCCGGGTGGGCCCGGGGTCGGTCCCGGGGTCCGCGGTATCAGGACAGCGGTATCAGGACAGCGGCTTGATCTCCGCGGCGCCGGGCCGGTCTCCCGCGCGCACCGACGCGAAACCCGTGTAACCGTCGGCGGCGGAGCGCTCCAGCAGCGCCTTCAGGTTCTTCGTGCGGCGCTCGAGCCGCACCCGGTCGGCGACGCCGTCACGCAGCAGAGCGGTCTTGTGCGCGAGCAGCTCGGCCACCGGCACGTCGGCGTCGTGGATGAGCACCACGGCGTTCGCCGAGGCCTGCTCCTGCTCGGCGACCAGGTCGACGATGCGCTCGAAGCCGATCGAGAATCCGACGGCCGGCACCTGCTGGCCCAGGAACCGTCCGATCATGCCGTCGTAGCGTCCGCCGCCGCCGAGCGAGTAGCCGACCGAGGGGTGTGCGAGTTCGAAGATCGTGCCGGTGTAGTAGCCCATCCCCCGCACGAGGAACGGGTCGTAGACGAGTGGCGGCTCCTCTTCCAGCTGGGCCCCTGCGCTGGGCCCACGCGCCCCCGAGGCTCCGGGCGACGCGGAGCGGCGGCTGGAGTGGGGCGTGGGGATCGAAGGGCGGGCGGCGGTGACGGCCTCACCCAGCGAGACCAGGTGCGCGACGATCTCGTCGGGCGCCCCCTCGGGCAGCGCCCTGCGGATCTGCGTCTCGCCGTAGGGGTGGTGCTCGAGGGTCTGCGGCCGGGTGAGGAAGGCCTCGAACGCGTCGACGGCCGTCGGGGTGACGCCGCGCTCGCGCAGCTCTGCGGCGACGCCGTCGGCGGCGATCTTGTCGAGCTTGTCGATCGTGATGAGCACGCCCGGGCGCTCGTCGGCGGTGAAGCCGAAGGAGTCGAGCATCCACTCCAGCGCGCGGCGATCGTTCACGCGCACGCTGCCGCCCTGCAGGCCCAACGCGTCGATCGTGTCGAGCGAGGCGACGATCAGCTCGGCCTCGGCGCGCGCGGACTCATCGCCCATGATGTCGATGTCGCACTGCACGAACTGTCGGTAGCGGCCCTTCTGCGGGCGCTCGGCGCGCCACACCGGGCCGATCTGGATCGCGCGGAACACGGTCGGCAGCTGACCGCGGTTGGTCGCGTAGAACCGCGCCAGCGGCACGGTCAGGTCGTAGCGCAGGCCCAGGTCGCTGAGGGCGGCGGGGTCGTCTGCGGCCGCGCGGATGCCGTCGGCATCCAGTCCCCGTCGCAGGATGTTGTACGAGAGCTTCTCGTTGTCGCCGCCGATGCCGGCGTGCAGGCGGTCGTACTCCTCGACGACGGGCGTCTCGATCTCGTCGAATCCGTGCGCGCGATAGCGGTCGCGGATGACGGCGAGCACACGCTCGCGACGGGCCTTGTCAGCGGGGAGGAAGTCGCGCATTCCGCGCGGCGGGTTCACGGTTGCCACCCGTCCATCTTTCCAGGTCTTGCAGGTATTCCTCACGGTATACTCGAAGTATGACCATGACGACGATCAAGGTCTCGACCGAGCTGCGGGACCTGCTGAAGGAGCAGGCCCGCGCCGAGAACCGCACGATCGGTGAGCAGTTGGCGTTCCTCGTGAATGCGCACCGCCGTGAGCAGGACTTCGCAGGGCTGCGCGAGGCGATGGCGCGCATGACGCCGGATGACTGGGCGGATTACCGCGAGGAGACCGCCTGGTGGGATGCCGCGCAGGGACCGATTCAGGACTGAGCACGGCCTATGACAGACCTGGTGCAGGGCGACATCGTCTGGATGACACCCGACGGCGCGATCGGCCGCGGGCAGAAAGGACGGCGACCGGCCGTCATCGTGGCGGGTAACGAATTCCTGGAGCTCGTCGATTCCCTGGCGTTTGTCGTGCCCGTCACGTCTCGCGACCGAAGGTGGCCGAATCACGTCCCGCTGCTCGGACTGCCGGGTCCGTCCTGGGCGATGACGGAACAGCTCCGCGTCATCTCGCGAGAGCGCCTGCACGGACGGATCGGCGCCGCCGATGAACTGGCGATGGACCGCATCCGGCACTGGTTGCGACGGTTTCTGGACCTGTGACCGAGTTCCCATTCCCGGATGCGGAATCCGGTGCGTCTTCGATCCCCGCCGAGCGCCGGACGCTGCTTGCGCAGCGTTATCGATCCACGCTGGGCGCGCGCACGGCCTCGACGGCGCGGACCTCGTCCTCCAGAAGACGGGTGCGCTCTCGCAGGGCGCGCTCGGCGTCCCAGCCGTTCTCGCGGGCCTGGGCGACGAGGGCGAGCAGGAGGTCGCCGAGGGCGGATTCGGAGGCGACGCGTATCGTCTCGCCTCCGGCTCGCTCGACGACCGGGGTCTGATCGACGACCTTCTCCGCACGCCCGAGCACCTTCTGCGCCCGCGCCAGCGCCGGCATCCCGCTCGGCACCCCGTCGAGCACGCTGCGCCGCTCGCGCTTCTCGGCCGCCTTGGCGGCGTTCCAGTGCACGAGCACCTCTTCGGGTGTGGTTGCCACGGCATCCGCGAAGACGTGCGGATGCCGGCGGACCATCTTCTCCGCGAGGCCGCGCGCGACATCGTCGATGTCGAACGGGTCATCGGGATGCTGCGCCGCCACGGCGGTGTAGAAGAGCACCTGCCAGAGCAGATCGCCGAGCTCCTCGCGCAGCTCGGCGCGATCGTCGGATTCGACGGCGTCGATGAGCTCGTGCGACTCCTCGATGAGGTACGGCACGAGATCGCGGTGGGTGATCCGCTGCGACCACACGCAGCGTTCGCGCACCTGACGCATGGTCTCGGCAGCCGCGCGCAGCGGGTCGGAGAGCTCGAGCGGGTCGGTCATCGCGTTCTCCTCCAGAAGTGAGCCGGGTCAGGCTTCCCGCGCTGCCAGGGTGCGATAGTGCCGCGCTCGCAGCGACACGAATACTCCCGAGAGCAGCAGGGCGATCAGCGAGCCGCCCAGCACACCGAGGATCGCCTGGTCGCGCACCGCGGCGTCGTCGGCGAAGGCCAGGTTGGCCAGCAGCAGTGAGACGGTGAAGCCGATGCCTCCGAGCACACCGGCCGCGACGAGATCGGGAAGCACGAGTGCGGGGGCCGTGCCGCGCGGGCGCAGCTGCAGGCTGATCCACCCGAACAGCGTGATGCCGATGATCTTGCCCACCGGCAGGGCGACCAGGATGGCCCAGAACGCCGGCGACAGCTCGCTCGGCGACACCTGCGGGATGACGACGAACGCGGCGACGAACGCGAACACCGGCAGGATCAGCCCGTTCACGGTGGGCTCGAGCGCGTGGCGGGTGCGCTCGGCCGGCACGGGCGCCATGACCAGACCGAGCATGACGCCGGCGATCGTGGCGTGGATGCCGGATGCCGCCATGAGCCCCCACGCGATCACGCCGACCACGCCCATCGCCACCGCGATGCCCGAGTGCCCGGCGCTGTGCAGCCAGCGGCTGAGCAGCCAGAAGACCGCCACGGCGACTGCGGCGAGCGCGAACACCAGCCAGTCGACGTCGTGCGCGAACAGCACGGCGATGAAGACGATGCCGATGATGTCGTCGAGGATGGCCAGCGCCAGCAGGAACACCCGCACGGCCGGGGGCAGCCCCTTGCCGAACATGGCGAGCACGCCCAGCGCGAAGGCGATGTCGGTGGCGGTCGGGATCGGCCAGCCGGACGCTGTCGACGAGTCGCCGGCGATGAGCAGGTAGACGCCGATCGGCACGAGCACGCCGCCGGCGGCGGCGATGGCCGGCTGCACGGCCTTGTGCAGCGAGTTCAGCTCGCCGTGCGTGAGCTCGTGCCGCAGCTCGATCGCCACCACGAGGAAGAAGATCGCGAGCAGCCCGTCAGAGACCCAGTGCGCGATCGACAGATCGAGCGAGGTGCCGGGGACGGCGATGTGCGCGTGGAGCACGTCGGCGATCGGGCCGTGCGTGGGCAGGTTCGCCAGCAGCAGGCCGATGGCCGCTGCCGCGAGCAGGAGGAAGGCCGGGAACTGCTGGCCGCGAAGAGGGTTTGCCGAGATGCGCATCCCGTCCATGCTAGGACTTGCCCTGGCGCCGTCACGAAGCACGGGCGCCGACGGGCCCCGCGTTACGCTCGGGATATGCCCCCCGAGCCCACGAATACCGAAGCCATCCGCGTCATCAGCCGCTTCGAGGCGTCCAACGGCATCCCCGACAGCATGCGCGCCGACGTGCGCATGCTGGGCGGTCTGCTGGGTCAGGTGCTGCGCGAATCCGGCACGCCCGGACTGTTCGAGGACGTCGAGCGGCTGCGCCTGGCGACGATCCAGGCGGCGGATGCCGACGGCGACGACGCGTTCGAGCGCGCAGCATCCATCGCCGATTCGTTCTCGATCGAGCGGGCCGACGAGGTCGCCCGGGCGTTCACCTGCTACTTCCACCTCGTGAACCTCGCCGAGGAGCACCAGCGGGTGCGCGTGCTGCGCGAGCGCGCGGGCCGCCCCTCTCGCGACGAGGCGACCGACACCGTCGCGGGCGCCTTCGCACAGCTGCGCCGGGAGGTCGGCGACGACGAGGCCGCCGCGCGCCTCGCCGAGCTGCGCTTCCACCCCGTCTTCACCGCGCACCCCACCGAGGCGCGCCGCCGCGCGGTGTCCAGCAGCATCCGCCGGCTCTCCGAGCTGCTCACCCAGCACGACGCCGCCAGCGACGGCGGGGCCGAGCAGCGGCGCGCACTCCGCCGGATGCTGGAAGAGATCGACACGCTCTGGCGCACCGCTCCCCTGCGGGCGCAGAAGCCCTCGCCCACGGACGAGGTGCGCACGGTGATGAACGTGTTCGACGAGACGCTGTTCACCACGGTGCCGCACGTGTACCGCCGCATCGACGACGCCCTGCGCGGCGAGCAGTCGGGCAGCGTCGCCCCGGTCGTCCCGGCCTTCGTGCGCATCGGGTCGTGGGTGGGCGGCGACCGCGACGGCAACCCGTTCGTCACCGCATCCGTGACCCGCGAGGCCTCCGACATCGCGGCGGATCACGTGCTGCGCGGCATCGAGCGCGCCATCGAGCGGATCGGCCGCACGCTCACCCTCGACGCCGGTGACACCCCGCCCAGCGCCGACGTGCTCGCGCTGTGGACGCGCTTCGAGCAGGCCGAGCCGCAGCTGGCGGCCGAGATCGCCAAGCGCTCGCCCGACGAGCCCCACCGCCGGGTGATGTTCACCCTCGCCCACCGGGTGCACGCCACGCGCACCGAGGCGGATGGCGCCTACAGCGCCCCCGAAGAGCTGCTCGCAGACCTGCGCACGATGCAGTCCTCCCTGGAGTCGGCCGGTGCGGTGCGGCACGCCTTCGGCGGGGTGCAGCACCTGATCTGGCAGGTGGAGACCTACGGCTTCCACCTGACCGAGCTCGAGGTGCGCCAGCACTCCCAGGTGCACGCCGAGGCGCTGGCCGAACTGGACGCCGGCGGTGAGATCAGCGAGCGCACCACCGAGGTGCTCGACGTGTTCCGCGCCGTCGCCGACATCCAGCGGCGGTACGGGATGCGGGCCGCCGGCCGCTACGTCGTCTCGTTCACCCGCTCCGCCGGCGATCTGGCCGCGGTGCACCGCCTCGCCGCCTACGCGCTCGGCGACGACGCCCCTGTGCTCGACGTCGTGCCGCTGTTCGAGACCTTCGCCGACCTGCAGGCCGCTCCCGGCATCCTCGCCGAGGTCGTCACCTTCCCCGAGTTCCGCGCCCGGCTCGAGGCCACTGGCAATCGGCTCGAGGTCATGCTCGGCTACTCCGACTCGTCCAAGGACGTGGGGCCCGTCGCCGCGAACCTCGCCCTGTACGAGGCGCAGCGCGACATCGCGCAGTGGGCGGTCGACAACGGCATCCGTCTCACCCTCTTCCACGGCCGGGGTGGCGCCCTGGGCCGCGGCGGCGGACCGGCGAACTCGGCCATCCTCGCGCAGCCGCCGCACTCGGTGGACGGGCGCTTCAAGCTCACCGAGCAGGGCGAGGTGATCTTCGCCCGCTACGGCGAGCCGGCGATCGCGATGCGCCACATC
This sequence comes from Microbacterium sp. YJN-G, assembly GCF_015040615.1. Lineage (NCBI taxonomy): Bacteria > Bacillati > Actinomycetota > Actinomycetes > Micrococcales > Microbacteriaceae > Microbacterium > Microbacterium sp. YJN-G. Next base: position 951,111 of record NZ_CP060402.1, on the reverse strand, counting down.
GATCAGGTCGCGGCAGCCACGCTGCTGGCATCATCCCCCACCGTGGAGCAGCGCACCAGCGGCGCGGCCGAGCGGTTCGCGTCGATCGCGAGCACGATGGACACCGCCTCCCGTGAGCGGTTCTTCTCGCTGGTCAAGGCCGAGGGCTTCGCGCCGTGGTTCGCGACCGTGACGCCCATGGAGGAGATCGGGCTGCTCGCCCTCGGTTCACGCCCCGCTCGGCGCGGCCTGTCGGTCGAGTCGCTCGAGGACCTGCGGGCGATCCCGTGGGTGTTCGCCTGGACGCAGGCGCGCATCAACCTCGCCGGCTGGTTCGGCCTGGGCACCGCCCTGGATGCCGTCGGCGACGAGCAGGCGCTGATCGAGGCGTACCGGGAGTGGCCGCTGCTGCGCACCATGGTCGACAACGTGGCGATGAGCCTGGCGAAGACCGACGAGCGCATCGCCCGCGAGTACCTCGCACTCGGCGACCGCGACGACCTCGCCGCGATCGTGCTCGACGAGCTGCGCCTGACCCGCGAGTGGGTCGTGCGCCTCACCGGCGGCGACGCGCTGCTGACGAACAAGCCGATCCTGCAGCGCGCCGTGCAGCTGCGCACGCCGTACGTCGACGCGCTCTCGCTGCTGCAGCTGCGGGCGCTGCGCGCCCTGCGCAGCACGGCGACGGTCGAGCCCGTGCAGGATGCCGATCTGCAGCGGCTGCTGCTGCTGTCTGTCAGCGGCGTCGCGGCGGGTCTTCAGAACACCGGGTGACACGGATGCTAGGGACCCCTAGCGAGCGTTGTAAAGTGAAAACTCAGCCTGATCCGGCGAAGCATCATGCGACACGATCGCTCGCATCCCCCATACCCATCTCTCAGAGAGCTTCCCGCGTGACCGATATCACTGCCGACTTCCACCCGCTCAGCACCATCGCACAGCCCGTCTTCGACGCAGTGCGTGCGCTCAACCCGAATGAGCCGGAGTTCCACCAGGCAGTGCACGAAGTGCTGCACTCGATCGGGCCGGTGCTCGATCGGCACCCCGAGTACATCGAGAACGGCATCCTCGAGCGTCTGGTCGAGCCGGAGCGGCAGATCATCTTCCGTGTGCCGTGGATCGACGACGCCGGCAAGCTGCAGGTCAACCGCGGCTACCGCGTGCAGTACAACTCGGCGCTCGGCCCGTACAAGGGCGGACTGCGCTTCCACCCGACGGTGAACATCTCGATCATCAAGTTCCTCGGCTTCGAGCAGATCTTCAAGAACGCGCTCACCGGCCAGGGCATCGGCGGCGGCAAGGGCGGCTCGAACTTCGACCCGCACGGCAAGAGCGAGGCCGAGGTCATGCGCTTCTGCCAGTCGTTCATGAACGAGCTGTACCGCCACATCGGCGAGCACACCGACGTCCCCGCGGGTGACATCGGCGTCGGCGGCCGTGAGATCGGCTACATGTTCGGCATGTACCGCAAGATCACCAACCGCCACGAGTCCGGCATCCTCACCGGCAAGGGCATCGGCTGGGGCGGTGCGCAGGTGCGCACCGAGGCCACCGGCTACGGCGCGGTGTTCTTCGTGCAGGAGATGCTCGCCGTGCACGGCGAGACCCTCGAGGGCAAGCGCGTGGCGGTCTCGGGTTCGGGCAACGTCGCGATCTACGCGATCGAGAAGGCCACCCAGCTCGGCGCCCGCGCCGTGACGGCATCCGACTCCTCCGGCTACGTCATCGACGACGCCGGCATCGACCTGAGCCTGCTGCGCCAGATCAAGGAGGTCGAGCGCGGCCGTATCGTCGAGTACGCGAACCGCCGTCCGGGCGCCCGCTTCGTCGAGGGCGGCAACGTCTGGGAGGTCCCGGTCGACATCGCCGTCCCGTCGGCGACGCAGAACGAGCTGGATGTGGACTCGGCGCGGATGCTGATCGCCAACGGCGTGCGTGCCGTCGCCGAGGGCGCCAACATGCCCTCGACCCCCGAGGCGGTCGGCGCGTTCCAGGACTCGTCGGTGCTGTTCGCACCGGGCAAGGCCGCGAACGCGGGTGGCGTGGCCACCTCGGCGCTGGAGATGAGCCAGAACGCCGCGCGTCAGCGCTGGAACTTCTCGAACAGCGAGCAGAAGCTGCGCGACATCATGGCCGACATCCACGACGCGTCGTTCCGTGCCGCGGAGCGCTACGACGTCGCGGGCGACTACGTCGCCGGGGCGAACATCGCCGGCTTCGAGCGCGTCGCCGACGCGATGCTCGCCCAGGGCGTCATCTGACCCCGTCCCCCCTCTCGTCTATTTGTCACTGAGTGCCGTTATCCGCCTCGGATAGCGGCACTTCGTGACATATAGACGGATGGGGCGGGGCGGGGCGGGGCGGGCGCGGCGCGGGCGCTGTCAGAGGCGGTGGTCGTCGGCGTGACGGGCCAGTGAGCTGGCATACCGCTCGGTGAGCTGCACCATCAGATCGGGGGTGTCGCGATCGACACCGAACACGTGTCCCGGGAAGTCGAGGTCGGGCATCGCCTCGGCGATCTCGTCGGCGCGATCGGGCGAGAAGAGGCGCACGGGGTCTCCGACGGCGACCCAGCCGATCGGCACCACGGTCCCCTCGGGCAGCACCGCCCGCCGCTGCACGATGGCGTTGACCCGGATCTCGCAGTGCGCGCCGACGACCGCGCCGTTGAAGACGCGAGCGCCGGAGGCGAAGAAGACCTCCTCGCCCACGGTCGCACCCGCGATGCTCGCCAGCGTGCCGACCAGCGTGTGATCGCCGATGTGCACGGCGTTGGCGGCGGTGGCGCGGATCAGCGCGTTCTCCATGACGATCACGTGCTCACCGAGGGTGATGGGCCCGCCCTCGGCGGTGATCACGGCGCCGTGCAGCACCTGACAGTCCGGACCGATCTCGACATCACCCGAGATCACAGCGGTGGGCGCCACGACCGCAGTGTCGTGGATGCGGGGCCGAGCCCCGAGGTGCTCGTAGATCATGCGGCCAGACTAGCCGGGTGTGAGCGCGCTGCCCAGGAATCGGGGATGCCGCACGGACGTCAGCGGTTCGCGCCCCGCCCCCGGAACATGCCGAAGACAAGGGTCGCCAGGAAAAGGACGATCCCGAGAACCGCGAGCCAGAAGAGCCCCTTCACGACGAAGCCGAGGATCGACAGGCCCGCCCAGACCACCAGAAGCACGATCACAAGAGTCCACATGCCCAACAGCATCCTCCCTCCCCCGCGCGTCGCACAGGCCGTTGACCGCGCTCCCGCCGTCCGCTACCGGTTCGTGGGTGGTCGGCCAGGTGCTCACCAGCGACGGCGGGTTCACCCTGCGCTGAGACCCGACCGGGCGCGCAGCATCTGCTCCCCTGCATCCACGTACGCCGCGAACAGGTCGGTGACGTCGGCGAGACGGCGGGCTGCATGATCGTCCTCGGCGAGCTGCTCGCCGGAGCGCAGCGTGCGGATGAAGGCGCGCGCCCTCTCGTGGCTGGCCGCCAGCAGCTGCTCGAACCCGCCAGCGGCCTCGACCAGCAGCCGGCGGCTACCCGGCTGCGGGATGGTGCGGGCGAGACCCCAGCTGGCCAGCGATCGGACCGCGGTGCTCACGGCACCGCTGCTGAGTCCGAGCGACTGCCGCAGCTGCTCAGCCGTGCACGGCTCAGCCCGCAGCAGCAGGTGCCCGTAGACCCGCCCGGTCGCCCTGGGCAGGTTCCAGGAGAGAAGCATGTCGCCCATCGCATCCGCGAAGCGCTCGGCATCCGTCATCCCGGCATCGTTCATGAGGTCATCTCCTCGAGGATCGACAGCAGCGCAGTCGTGCTCGCCGCCGGTTCGTCGAGGGTGACGACGTGGCCGGCGCCCTCGATCACGTGCTCTCGGACGCCTTCGGCGAGCGCCCAGCGCGACATCGCGGAGGCGATGTTGCCGGTGGCGTCCTGCGCACCGCGGATGAGGCCGAGCGGCACCGGCGTGCGATATCCGGCCTCGGGTTCGACGAAGGACGCGGTCGCCCGCCACAGGTCGAGGAAGGTGCGCTTCGGCATCCTCGCGAAGAGCGCCTCGATCTCGTCGACCGCTTCGGGGCGGACAGCGGATGCCCGCGCCATCAGGCCGGGCAGACGCGCGGCGGGGATCAGGCCGAGCAGCGGTGCGGCGAGCCGCAGCGCGAACCGTTCTACGGCCGTCAGCGGGCCGGCGTTCCAGGTCGAATCGATCACGACCAGGCCCGACGCCGCCTCGGGCCACCGGCGCACGAACGCCTGCGCGAGGTTGCCGCCCAGCGAGTGCCCGACCAGCACCGGCCGGTCGAGGGCGCAGGCTTCGATCAGCTCGCCGAGATCGTCGAGAGCATCGGATGCTGTGAAGCGGGCGCCGTCGCGCAGCGGCGATCCGCCGTGCCCGCGCAGATCCCAGAGCACCGGGCGGAACCCGGCGGCGCGCAGGGCATCCGCCTGTGCGGCGAACATGGTGTGATCCATCCCGGCTCCGTGGGTGAGGACGACCGCCGGTCCGTCTCCACCCGGATCCTCGTACTGCAGCTGCGCGCCGGGTCGCTCCAGCACTCCCGCCAGTTTCACCATTCTCTGAAAATAGCAGCGGCGGCGATGTCGGCGGCCGCGAGCCGTCGCCGGCTCAGCCCGCCTTGACGGGTTCCGGGAACATCGCGGTGAAGAGGTTGCCGACCCACTCGATCAGCGCGGGACCGTCGGGACCGGGCATCGGCACGACCAGCGCCTCTCCCCCGCCGACGAGCTTGGCCTTCGGGTAGAGCCGCTGCAGCCGGATCTTCATCGAGTCCTCGAAGCGCGCCGGGGCGACCCGCAGGTTCGACCCCATCGCCACGACGTCGGTGAGACCGGCGCGGGCGGCGCGACGCCGCAGGCGGGCGACCGTGACGAGCGTCTCGACCTCCTCGGGCAGCGCGCCGTAGCGGTCGATGAGCTCCTCGGCGACGAGATCGATCGCGTCGTCGGGGGCGGTCGCGGTCGCCGCGGATGACAGTTTCTGGTACGCCTCCAGCCGCAGTCGTTCGCTGTCGATGTAGTGCTCGGGGATGCGCGCCTCGACCGGCAGCTCCATCCGCAGCTCGGCACCGGTCTCGGTCTCCTCGCCGCGGAAGGTGGCCACGGCCTCGCCGATCATGCGCAGGTACAGGTCGAAGCCGACGCCGGCGATGTGCCCGGCCTGCTCGGCTCCGAGCAGGTTGCCCGCGCCGCGCAGCTCGAGGTCCTTCAGCGCCACCTGCATGCCCGAGCCGAGGTCGTTGTTCACGGCGATGGTCTGCAGCCGGTCGGCGGCGGTCTCGGACAGCGGCTTGGCGTCGTCGTAGAGGAAGTACGCGTACGCCCTCTCGCGCCCGCGGCCCACGCGTCCGCGCAGCTGGTGCAGCTGCGACAGCCCGTACTTGTCGGCCTTGTCGATGATGATCGTGTTGGCGTTCGAGATGTCCAGACCGGTCTCGATGATCGTCGTCGACACGAGCACGTCGTACTTGCGCTCCCAGAAGTCGTCGACGACCTGCTCGAGCTGGTGCTCGCCCATCCGGCCGTGCGCGACGGCGATGCGCGCCTCGGGAACGAGCTCGGCGAGCTCTGAGGCGACCCGCTGGATCGACTGCACCCGGTTGTGCACGAAGAACACCTGCCCCTCGCGCAGGATCTCGCGGCGGATCGCCGCGGCGATCTGCTTGTCGCTGCGGGGGCCGACGAACGACAGGATCGGATGCCGGTCCTCGGGCGGAGTCTGCAGCGTCGACATCTCGCGGATGCCGGTGACCGCCATCTCGAGCGTGCGCGGGATCGGGGTGGCGCTCATCGCGAGGATGTCGACGTTGGTCTTCATCTTCTTGAGTGCGTCCTTGTGCTCCACGCCGAAGCGCTGCTCCTCGTCGATGATCATCAGGCCCAGGTCCTTGAACATCACCTGGTCGGTGAGCACGCGGTGCGTGCCGATGACCATGTCGACCGAGCCGTCCAGCAGCCCCTGCAGGGTGAGCTTGGCCTCCTTGTCGGTCTGGAACCGCGAGAGGGGCCGCACCTTGACGGGGAATCCGGCGAAGCGCTCGGTGAAGGTCTCGAGGTGCTGCTTGACCAGCAGCGTGGTCGGCACGAGCATCGCGACCTGCTTGCCGTCCTGGATGGCCTTGAACGCGGCGCGCACGGCCACCTCGGTCTTGCCGAAGCCGACGTCGCCCGAGAGCAGCCGGTCCATGGGGATCGGCCGCTCCATGTCGGCCTTGATCTCGTCGATGGTCTGCAGCTGGTCGTGCGTCTCGGCGAACGGGAACGCCTCCTCCAGCTCGCGCTGCCAGGGTGTGTCGGGCCCGAAGGCGTGCCCCCTGGCGCTCATGCGCGCCGAGTACAGCTTCACCAGCTCGACGGCGATGTCGCGCACCGCCTTGCGCGCCTTGCCCTTGGCCGCAGCCCAGTCGCTGCCGCCCATCTTCGACAGCACCGGCGCCTCGCCGCCGACGTACTTCGAGAGCAGGTCGAGCTGATCGGTGGGCACGAACAGCTTGTCGCCCGGGTAGCCGCGCTTGGACGGCGCGTACTCCAGCACCAGGTACTCGCGGGTCGACTTGGTGGCGTTGCGCCCGCCGGTCGACACCTCGCGCTTGGTCATCTCGACGAACCGCCCGATGCCGTGAGTGGTGTGCACGACGTGGTCGCCCTGCTTCAGCTGCAGCGGGTCGACCACGTTCCGCCGGCGCGAGGCGAGCTTCTTCACGACCCGCTGGTCGCCGCCGATGGTGCGCCCGTAGAACTCGTTGTCGGTGAGCACGGCGAGCTTCGCATCGGGCACCTGGAAGCCCGACTCCACCGCGCCCGCCACCAGCGTCGCGACGCCGCCCTCCGGTGCGGCGACGAGATCGCCGACGACGCGGGCCGCGAGTCCGCGGTCGCTGAGCACGTCGCGGGCGCGCTCGACGAGACCCTGGCCGGATGCGATGACGACGACCCGCCACCCTTCACCCAGGCGTGCCTCGACGAACGAGATCGCCCCGTCGACGTTGCCGTGGAACGAGGGGATGATCGACGAGTCGAGGTTCGCGGCATCCGCATCGTCGGTCGCGAAGGTGCTCAGCCGCCACCAGACCCCGTCTCGGTCGCGCACGATCTCGCGCAGCCGGCCGATCGAGATGAAGTCGCCGGCACCCAGGTCGATGGGCGCCGAGGCGCCCGAGGTCGCCGCGCTCCAGGCGGCATCCAGGAACTCGCGGTTGGTCTCGCCGAGGTTCTGCGCGCGGGTGCTCGCCCGCTCGGGGTCGACGATCGCCGTGGCCGAGCCGGCAGGCAGGTAGTCGGCGAGGGTCACGAGGGGGCCGGCCACCGCCGGGAGCAGCGATTCCATGCCCTCGACCGGTATGCCCTCGGCCATCTTCTCCAGCATCCCCGAGATGGCCGGGAACTTGCCCACCAGCCCGCCCGCCCGCTCGCGGACCTCGGGGGTGAGCAGCAGCTCCCGGCTGGCGGGCAGCTCGACCGAGGCGACATCGCCCGGCAGCGAGCGCTGGTCGGCGACCGAGAATGCGCGGATCTGATCGACCTCGTCGCCGAAGAACTCCACCCGCAGCGGGTGGTCGGCGGTCGGCGGGAAGACATCGAGGATGCCGCCGCGCACGGCGAACTCGCCGCGGCGCGACACCATGTCCACCCGCGAGTAGGCGCGCTCGACGAGCCGCTCGACGGCCTCCTCCAGCTCGATGCCGCGACCTCCGATGCGCAGCTCGAGAGGGGCGGCGGCGCCGAGGTTGGCGGCCAGCGGCTGCAGGGCCGCACGCACCGAGGCGACGACGACCAGCGGCTTCTCACCCGTCCACGTCGTGATGCGCCGCAGGGTCTCCAGACGGTGGCCGACCGTGTCGGGGCTCGGGCTCAGCCGCTCGTGCGGAAGCGTCTCCCAGGCGGGGAAGGTCAGCACCTCGGCATCCGCCAGATACGACCCGAGCGCGGCGGCGACCGACTCGGCGCGACGGCCCGTGGGCGTCACGACGAGGGCGGATGCCGGAAGGCCGGCCTGTGCGCGCTTGCCCAGGAGCCCGGCGATGACCGGGGCGTCCAGCCCGTCGACCACGGAGATCTCGGCATCGGTGCGGGCCCAGGTGAGGGCGTCGCGGTACAGGTTCGCCTCTTCCAAGGCACGCAGAATCCCCGGAACAGTCACCGGACGAGTCTACTTGCCGGTCCGACATCACGGCCGGGGGTTCCGCCTCCCGATCAGCGTGTTCGCCGCGCGCGGCGGAAGCCGTCGACGGCGAGGATGCTCAGCGCCACGGCGAGGATGCCGTAGACCAGTGCGTCCGCCCCCTGCATCCGCTCCCCCAGCAGCAGGGCGACGCTGACCAGCAGCACCGGCTCGACGTAGCCGAGCAGCCCGAAGACCGGCATCGACAGCAGCGACGAGGCACCGAGGTAGAACGTCATGGCCGCGGCACTGCCGAGGCCGATCGCGGCGAGGACGGTGTACTCGAGCACCGAGGGCTCGATGGGGGACGCGGTGAGGGCGAGGACGGCGAACGGCGCGAGCAGCGCCATGTCGAGCCCGAAGACCATCGGCCCGTCGAGGCCGAATCGCTGCCGCAGCACGAAGTACAGTGCGTACGGACCGCAGATCATCAGCGTCACCCCCGACAGCTCGGGGGTGCCGATGAGCTTCACCGCGACGGCCACCGCCGCCAGGCTCATCACCAGCCACTGCATCCGGCTGACGTGCGCCTTCATCAGGAAGCGCCCGGCGAGCACGAGCGAGATCGGCAGCAGCAGGAAGCCCAGTGCGGCGTCGAGGCCGTGTCCGTGCATGGGCGCCCACATGAACAGCCACAGCTGCACTCCGGCGATGGCCGTCAGCAGCAGGCCGAGCAGCGGCATCCACCATCGCGAGCGCAAACGGCGCCAGAGCATGATGACCTCGCGCCGCGCCGCCGGATGAGCGAGCGCAGCGGCGTAGCAGAGCAGGGTGAGCAGCACGCGCGCGGCGAAGACGACGTCGGCCGAGGAGGTGACCAGCGACGCGACGTAGAACATGCCGGCGAAGATCGCCGAGGCCAGCAGCGAGAACACCACGCCACGCGGAGAGGACCGCGACTCGACCACTGCCGTCCCCTTTCGATGACCGTGCGGCTTTGATGACCGTGCGGCTCTCGATGACCGTGCGGCGACGGCGATCGCTCGCCCTCCCGAGTCTACCGGCGCGCCCTGCGCCGCCTCCCGGCTCCCGGGACGCCCGGCGACCGGTACTCTGGCGCGATGGAACCGGTGACCCTGCGCACAGAACGACTCGTCCTCAGCATCCCCACCGGGGCCGACATCGACGCGATCACCGCCGCCTGCCAGGATCCCGAGGTCTCGCGCTGGACCACGGTGCCCAGCCCGTACTCGCGTCAGCACGCCGTCGACTTCGTCGAGAAGGTCACGCAGTCGTGGGCGGAGGGTGTGGAGTCGGTCTGGGCCGTCCGCCTGGACGGGGAACTCGCCGGCATGATCGGCCTGCACCGGATCACGGCGCACCCGAGCGGCGGCGAGGCCGAGATCGGCTATTGGGGCGTGGCGTCGTTCCGCGGTCAGGGTGTGATCGGCGAGGCGGCACGGGCCGTCGTCGACTTCGCCTTCGACGAGCTGGGCGCGGTCCGTCTGTCGTGGCGCGCCGTGGCCGGCAACGTCCCCTCGGCTCGCACCGCCCGCAGCCTCGGCTTCCGGTACGAGGGGATGCTGCGGCAGGGGCTGGCAGGCCCGCACGGACGCGACGACGGCTGGATCGCCGGGCTGCTGGCGACCGACGACCGCACGCCGGTGGAGTGGCCGGTGCTCTGAGCTCGTCCGCTGCCGGCCGGGCAGTGGGCTCGGGGCCCCGAGATCCGGTCGCCCCTGGGCCGCGTCGGATGCGCGTGACAGGATGGCACCATGCCCGAGATGCCGGAGGTGCAGGGACTGGTCGGGTTCCTCGGCGAGCGCGCCGTGGGGCGGACGGTCACGCGCGTCACCGTGGCCGCCATCGCGGCGCTGAAGACGTTCGATCCGCCGGTGACGGCGCTGCAGGATGCCGTGATCACCGGCACCGCACGCCACGGCAAGTTCATCGACCTCGCGCTCGGCGATGACCTGCATCTGGTCTTCCACCTCGCGAAGGCCGGCTGGCTGCGCTGGCACGACGAGCTGCCCAAGACGCTGATCAAGCCGGGCAGGTCGCCGATCGCGCTGCGCGTGGCCTTCGACGACGGCCGCGGATTCGATCTGACCGAGGCGGGCACCAAGAAGTCGCTCGCCGTGTATGTGGTGCGCGACCCGCAGGACGTGCCCGGCATCGCCCGGCTCGGCCCCGATCCGCTCGATCCCGCCTTCACACGCGACGCCTTCGCCGCGCTGCTCGCCGGGCGGCGCACCCAGATCAAGGGACTGCTGAGGGATCAGGGACTCATCGCCGGCATCGGCAACGCCTACAGCGACGAGATCCTGCACGCGGCGAGGATGTCACCGTACGCCCCGGCCGCGAACCTCGGCGACGACGATATCGACCGGCTCTACGCCGCGATGCAGGAGACATTGCACGAGGCGATCGCCGAGGCCGCCGGCCGTCCGCCGGCGGAGCTCAAGGATGCCAAGCGCGCCGGCTTCCGGGTGCACGCCCGTCGTGGCGAGGCGTGTCCGGTGTGCGGCGACACGGTGCGCAGCGTGTTCTTCGCCGACCGCAGCCTGGAGTACTGCCCCACCTGCCAGACCGGCGGGAAGATCCTCGCGGACCGCCGGCTGTCCCGGCTGCTGAAATGAACATGTATCAGCGGGAATGAATCCCCGGATGGCATGTTGACTACACTCAGAGCATCAACGTGCTCCGGGGTCGGTGAGAATCCGAACCGGCGGTGACAGTCCGCGAACGCCTGGCGACAGGCGCCGATCCGGTGGAAATCCGGAACCGACGGTGATGCGAGTGAATACTCGCTAGTCCGGAGGAGAGGCAGCACGGGCGACGCGAACGCGTGCGCTGCCGGCCCCGGTTATCCAGAGAGAGACGACCGATGGCAGTCACAGACGCGGAACGCGACGCGATGAGCCGCGCCCTCGCGCTGGCCGCGAAGGGTCCCCGCGGAGTGAACCCGCAGGTGGGCGCCGTGATCCTATCCCCCGCCGGCGACGTGATCGCCGAGGGCTGGCACCGCGGTGCCGGCACCGCGCACGCCGAGGTCGATGCGCTCTCGCAGCTCGCGCCCGGCGCCGCCCGCGGCGCGACCGCCGTCGTGACGCTCGAGCCCTGCAACCACACCGGCCGCACCGGCCCGTGCGCGCAGGCACTCATCGACGCCGGTGTCGCCCGCGTCGTCTACGCGCTCGACGACCCGGGTGACGCATCGAGCGGCGGAGCCGACCGGATGCGCGCCGCGGGAGTCGACGTGGTCGCGGGCGAGCAGGCGGATGCCGCGCACGCCCTCATCGCCGACTGGCTGACCGTGCAGCGGCTGGGCCGCCCGCACGTCACCGTGAAGTGGGCGCAGAGCCTGGACGGCCGTGCCGCGGCATCCGACGGCACCAGCCAGTGGATCACCGGGCCGGTCGCCCGCGCCGATGTGCACCGCCGTCGCGCCGAGGCCGACGCGATCGTCGCCGGCACCGGCACGGTGCTCGCCGACGACCCGGCGCTCACCGCGCGCGACGGCGACGCGCTTCTGCCCCACCAGCCCGTTCCCGTCATCATCGGCTCGCGTCCGACACCGCAGGATGCCGCCGTGCGACGGCATCCGCATCCCCCGCTGTTCTACGACACCCGCGACCTCACCGCCGTGCTGGCGGATCTGCACGACCGCGGCGTGCAGCGCGTGTTCGTCGAGGGCGGTCCGACCCTCGCCAGCGCGTTCGTCGCCGCGGGTCTTGCCGACACCGTGCTCACCTACCTCGCCCCCGTGCTGATCGGCGGCCGGCGCCTGGCGCTGACCGACATCGGCGTGGGCACCATCGCACAGGCTCGACGTCTCACCGTCGACCAGTGGTTGCCGCTCGGCGACGACCTGCTCGTCGTCGCCCACGTCACCTCCGAACCGGAAGGAAGCTGATGTTCACCGGAATCATCGAGGAGATCGGCGAGATCGCCGCGATCACGCCCTCCGGAGACGGCTGGCGCCTCACCGTGCGCGCCCCGCACGCGGCATCCGACGCCGTGCACGGCGAGTCCATCGCCGTCAGCGGCGTCTGCCTGACCGTGGTGGCCTCCACCGCCGACACGTTCGACGCCGATGTCATGAAGCAGACCCTCGACGTCTCCGCCCTCGGCGCGGTCGAGGTGGGCACGCGCGTCAACATCGAGAAGGCGATGCCGGTCGGCGCCCGCCTGGGCGGGCACATCGTGCAGGGGCACGTCGACGGCGTCGGCACGGTGATCGAGGTGCGGCCGGGTGCGCAGTGGCGCGTGCTGCGCTTCAGCCTGCCCGCCGAGCTCGCCCCGCTCGTCGTCGACAAGGGATCGATCAGCGTCGCCGGCACCTCGCTGACCGTCAGCGCCGTCAGCGCCCCCGCCGGCGGCGACACGGATGCCGGGCACTGGTTCGAGGTGTCGCTGATCCCCGAGACCCTCGAGGTGACCATCCTCGGTGCGCTTCAGCCCGGTGACGTCGTCAACCTCGAGACCGACATCCTCGCCCGTCACGTGGAGCGCCTGCTTGCGTTCCGCACTGCTCCGGAAGGAGGCTCGCGATGAGCCTGTCCACCATCAACGATGCCCTCGAGGCGCTGCGCGCCGGACGGCCGGTGATCGTCGCCGACGACGAGAACCGCGAGAACGAGGGCGACATCATCATCTCGGCCGAGCTGGCCACCGCGCAGACCATGGCGTGGATGGTGCGCTGGACCTCGGGCCTGATCTGCGCCCCGATGCCGGCCGACCTCGCCGACAGCCTCAACCTGCCGCCCATGGTCGAGAGCAACGAAGACGCCCGATCGACCGCGTACACCGTCAGCGTCGACGCCGCCGAGGGCGTCACCACCGGCATCAGCGCGCACGACCGCGCGCACACCCTGAACGTGCTCGCCGACCCGGCATCCACCGCAACGAGCATCATCCGCCCCGGCCACATCCTGCCGCTGCGCGCCGTCGACGGCGGCGTGCGCGAGCGCGCCGGCCACACCGAGGCGGCCGTCGAGCTGATGCGCCTGGCAGGTCTGCGCCCGGTGGGGGCGATCGCCGAGGTCGTCGACGAGGACGGCAGCATGATGCGCCTGCCCGGCCTGATCGAACTCGGTCAGCGCGACGGCGTGCCGGTGATCACGATCGAGCAGCTCATCGCCCACGTCAACGAGACCGAGCCGCTGGCCCCGGATGCCGCACGGCATCCGCGTCGCCGCGTCAGCATGCGTGCCGACGCGACCGTCCCCACCGACCACGGCACGTTCCGCTTCCTCGCCTACAAGGACCGCGTCACCGGCACCGACCACATCGCGGTCGTCTCGGGCACGCCGAGTGAGACCGCGCTGGTGCGCGTGCACTCCGAGTGCCTGACCGGAGAGGCGTTCGGCTCGCAGAAGTGCGAGTGCGGCCCGCAGCTGCAGGCGGCACTGGACATGATCGACGCCGAGGGCGGCGTGGTCATCTACATGCGCGGCCACGAGGGCCGCGGCATCGGGCTTATCAACAAGCTGCGGGCCTACAGCCTGCAGGAGGAGGGCCTCGACACGGTCGATGCGAACCTCGCGCTGGGCCTGCCCGCCGACGCACGCGAGTACGCGGCGGCAGCGGGCATCCTCGCCGATCTGGGCGTGTCGAAGGTGCGCCTGCTGACCAACAACACCGACAAGGTCGCCAAGCTGCGCGAGCTCGGCCTCGACGTCGTCGAGCAGGTGCCGCTCATCGTCGGCGTCGGCCCCAACAACCACCAGTACCTCGAGACCAAGCGCGATCGCATGGGCCACATCATCGGCGAGTCCGAGCTGGCCGAGGCGCTCGCGAGCGGAAAGGACCACGAATGAGCCGCGAAGGCGCCCCCACCACCGACAGCCCGATCGACGGTACCGGCCTGCGGGTCGTCGTCATCGCCGGCACCTGGCACGACACGATCACCGACGGGCTCATCGCCGGGGCGCAGCGGGTGCTCGACGCCTCCGACGCGGCCCACTCGGTGGTGCGCGTGCCGGGGTCGTTCGAGCTCGCCGTCGCCGCGCAGGCCGCCTTCGCCGGCGGCGCCGACGCGGTGGTCGCGCTCGGCGTGATCATCCGCGGCGGCACACCGCACTTCGAATACGTGTCGGCCGCCACCACCGACGGGCTCACCCGCGTGGCACTGGATGCCGGCAAGCCGGTCGGCTTCGGAGTGCTCACCCTCGACGATGAGCAGCAGGGACTGGACCGGGCGGGTCTGCCCGGCTCGCAGGAGGACAAGGGCGCCGAGGCGGCCGATGCCGCGCTGCGCACCGCCCGGGTGATCGCCCAGCTGCGCGGCTGAGCCGAGCGGGGGCTTCCGGAGGCTTCCGCGAGGAGCGGCGGCCCCGCAGCATGCCACGAACGCCTCCCGATCAGCGATCGGGAGGCGTTCGCGTGCGCGTCGGCGGTTCGCCGGTCAGTACGACGCGGTGACCGTCCGGGTTGCACCGTCGTGCGTCATCGTGCCGCCGTAGGGCACGATCCACTGCGGGCGGGTGTGCCCAAAGGGCACGCCGATGCAGACGACGGCATCCGGGTTGTAGCGGCCGACCGTGTCGAGGACTGCATCGCGCTGGGCGGCGCGCAGCGCCATGCGCTCATCCGCCGACGGGAGTACGTCGAAGGAGCTCACCGCAGGCCGCGCCACGATGACGCCGTCGACCGCCGCCAGCAGACCGCGCTCGCCGTACGCGCGCAGCTGCTCGGCGACGACATCGGCGGGCGTGAGGCGCTCGCTGGTCTCCAGCAGCAGGATGCCGCCGCGCAGCTCGTCGACCGACGGCATCCGGTCGGCCAGGGCGAGCTGTGCGAGCACCTCGACGCATCCGCCCCAGGTGCGTCCGGTCACCGACTTCGCGGGCCCGGCCCACGACCAGGGTTCGGTCGGCTCTCGATCCCCGAACTCGGTGAGCGCGTCGGAGCTCTCCCATCGTCGCCCGAAGTCCTCGGACTCACCCGGTTCGGTGAGCGCGATCTCGCCGCCGTCGATCACCGCGGCGCGCAGCGAGCGCAGCTGTTCGTCGTCGACGGCGGGGCCGGCACCGAGATGAACCTGCGTGGAGCCGCCGTAGTATCCGGCGACGCCGAGCCGCCACAGCCAGTTCAGGATGTTCGTGTTGTCGCTGTAGCCGACGAACGGCTTCGGGTCGCCGACGGCGAGCGCCGGGTCGAGGTGCGGAGTGACCAGGATCTGGTCGTCGCCGCCGATCGTGGCCAGGATCGCCCGGATGCCGGGATCGGCGAACGCCGCATTCACGTCGGCCGCACGGGCCTCGGGGCTCGCATCCAGCTGCCGCGTGGTGGGGTACTCGACCGGAATCAGGCCGGTGAGCTCGGTCAGCCGGCGCATCGCCTGCTCGTGGAGCGCCGGAGAGACGGCGGGTGCGGCGAAGGCCGGCGAGAGGATGGCGACGCGGTCACCGGGTCGTGCTTTCGGCGGGATCAGCATCCCTCCATCCTGGCCGACCTCCGGTCACCTGTCCCAGAAGTCGCGGGTCACCGCCGCCCGCACCGGCACTTACTGGGACATGCCCGCAGGCGGTGTCCCAGAAGTCGCGGGTCTCCGCCGCCCGCACCGGCACCTACTGAGACACGGCCCCAGACGATGTCCCAGAAGCTGCGGGTCTCTGCTGGCCGCACCGGCACCTACTGAGACACGCCCCCAGACCATGTCCCAGAAGCTGCGGGTCTCTGCTGGCCGCACCCGCACCTACTGGGACACGCCCACAGACGATGTCCCAGAACGGGGATGTCCCAGAAGCTGCGGGTGCCCGCCGCGCGCACCAGCACCTACTGGGACATGCCCACCGGCGAAGCGGGTGTCACGAAGCAGGCGGCACATAAGAAGTACGGCCGACAATAGAAGCAGCGCCCCGCACAGCCTGCGGGCGCGACTCCCCGAGAACGAGGTCCCCATGTCTCGCACGGCGACATCACGCCGACGCGGACGCGGCGCGCAGCAGGACAGTCCGCGCGCCACGTTCCGCCAGCTCCTCCCCTTCCTGCTCGAGCACAAGGGCGTGCTGGTCATCGTGGCCGTGCTCAGCATCATCGGCGCCGCCGCATCGCTGGCCCAGCCGCTGCTGGTCGGCCAGGTCATCGAACGCGTGCAGCGCGGCGAGATGCTCGGCGCACTCGTCTGGCTGCTGATCGCACTGGTGATCATCGCCTCGGTGATCTCGGGCTACCAGCACTACCTGCTGCAGCGCACCGGCACGGCCGTCGTGCACTCCAGCCGCAGGCGGCTGATCGCACGCATCCTGCACCTGCCGATCAGCCAGTTCGACGCCCGCCGCACCGGCGACCTGGTCTCGCGCGTGGGTACCGACACGACGATGCTGTACGCCGTGCTCACTCAGGGACTGGCGGATGCCGTGGGCGGCGCGATCCTGTTCGTCGGCGCGCTCATCGCGATGCTGCTCATCGACCCGCTGCTCCTGCTGCTGATCGTCATCGTGATCGGCGGCTCGATCGCCGTGGTGGTGGTGCTCAGCGGCCGCATCCGCACGGCATCCGCCGCCCAGCAGCACAAGGTGGGCGAGCTGGCCTCGGGCATCGAGCGCGGGATCTCGTCGATCCGCACCGTGCGCGCCTCCGGGGCTACCGAACGCGAGACCGCATCCGTCGAGGGTCTGGCCGCCGAGGCCTACGGACTCGGCGTGCGTATCGCGAAGATCTCGTCGACGGTGGTGCCCGTCGCGGGCATCGCCCTGCAGGTGTCACTGCTGGTCGTGCTGGGCGTGGGCGGGTTCCGCGTGGCATCCGGCGCGCTCACGATCGCTTCGCTGGTGACGTTCATCATGTTCCTGTTCATGCTCGTCATGCCGCTCGGCCAGGCGATCGGTGCGATCACCTCGGTGAACCAGGCACTGGGGGCGCTCGGCCGCATCCAGGAGATCCTCGACCTGCCCACCGAGACGCAGGACGACCAGCCGGATGCCGAGGCCACCGCGGCGCCCGTCGTGGGCGCGCCAGCACTGGAGTTCCGCGACGTGCGATTCCGGTACCCCGACGACGTGATCGCCGCCCGTGAAGCCGCCGCCCGCGAGGCGCAGAACGTGCTGATCGACGCGCACCTCGAGCGCGCGGGCGACGCCACCGGCGAGGTCGATCGCGACGTGCTCAAGGGCGTCTCATTCGCCGTGCCCCGCGGCGCCCGGGTCGCCCTCGTCGGCCCCAGCGGCGCCGGCAAGAGCACGATCCTCTCGCTCATCGAGCGCTTCTACGACCCCACCGGCGGCTCGATCCGCCTCGCCGGGCACGACGTGCGCAGCTACCCGCGCGCGCGGCTGCGCGCGCAGTTCGGCTACGTCGAGCAGGATGCGCCGACCCTGGCCGGCACGCTCGCGGAGAATCTGCGGCTGGCCGCCCCTGACGCCTCGGATGCCGACTGCGAGCGCGTGCTGCGCTCGGTCAACCTCGGCGACGTGCTCGATCGCAGCCCGCTGCGGCTGGATGCTCCCGTCGGCGAGGACGGCGTCATGCTCTCCGGCGGCGAGAGGCAGCGCCTTGCGATCGCCCGCGCCCTGCTGACGGATGCGCCGATCCTGCTGCTGGACGAGTCGACCTCATCGCTGGACGGCGTGAACGAGCAGCGCATGCGCGAGGCGATCGATGCAGCCGCCGCCGATCGGACGCTCGTCGTGATCGCGCACCGGCTGTCGACCGTGGTCGACAGCGATCTGATCGTCGTGCTGCAGAACGGCGTCGTCGTGGGTCAGGGTACGCACGCCGAGCTCATCGACTCGACCCCGCTGTACCGGGATCTCGCGCGGCACCAGCTGCTGGTGTGAGGGCGACGTGCTCAGGGACCCAGGCCGGTCAGGCCTGCTCGCAGACCCAGCCCGCCGGGTATGAACCGGTCGCGATGAACTCCATCAGCTCGGCGCGCACGTCGTCGGGAAGGTCGGCATCCGCCCGCGGGTAGATGATCGGCTCCTCCTTGCGGTTGTGGTCGTCGAGCAGCCTCAGCAGCTCGCGGCACTGCACCTGGGCGTCGGCCTCGGGCTGCGAGAGCGCCGACTCGATCGCATCCATGCCGCGCCACAGTTCCCCGTGCTCGCGGAGCATGACGATGATCGGCATCATCATCGACTGCTTCAGCGGCGGGAACAGGAACCTCTCCTCGAGGTAGATGTGCCGCCGAAGGGCATCCAGCGCCTCGCGCAGCGTCGCCGGATCGGCGTCGTCCGCGAGGAAGGTCTCGATGCCTGCGTCGATCGCGTGGTGCTCCCGGGTGAGGGCGTCGGCGATCTGGTCCGTGACTCCCATGGCCACCTCCATCTTTGACCACAGTCGGTTCCGTGGTAATTCACTCTATCGCCGGAGGCGGACACGGAAAGACGCGACGGCAGGATGCCGGAACCACTCAGCCATGGGTCGTTCCTGCATCCCGCCGTCGCGGGTCTGGGTCGCTCGCTCGGGAGCGAGGAGGTCAGCGATTCTCGGCGAGCCGGTAGCGCAGTGCCTCGAGTTCGCTGCGCAGCGCTGCCGGCAGCTTATCGCCGAAGATCGAGTAGAACTCCTCGGTCGAGTCGGCCTCGGCCTTCCACGCCTCGACGTCGACGGCGAACAGCTCGTCGAGATCGGCATCCGTGATCTCGAGCCCCTCGAGGTTGAGGTCCTCGCGACGCGGCAGACGGCCGATCGGGCTGTCGACAGCGCCGACCTCGCCGGTGATCCGCCGGATGATCCAGTCGATCACGCGGGAGTTGTCGCCGAAGCCCGGCCACAGGAAGCGACCGTCCTCACCGCGGCGGAACCAGTTGACCTGGAAGATGCGCGGCGCGCGGTCGAAGCGCAGCATGCGGCCGACCTTCAGCCAGTGGCCGAAGTAGTCACCCATGTTGTAACCGCAGAAGGGCAGCATGGCGAACGGGTCGCGACGCAGCTCGCCGACCTTGCCCTCGGCGGCGGCGGTGCGCTCGGACGAGATCGTCGAGCCGAGGAAGACACCGTGAGTCCAGTCGGTCGCCTCGACCACGAGCGGCACGTTGCTCGCACGACGGCCGCCGAACAGGATGACATCCAGGGCGACGCCCTCGGGGTCTTCCCAGTCCGCGGAGATCTGCGGGCACTGCGCCGCCGAGACGGTGAAGCGCGAGTTCGGGTGCGCGGCGGGGCGTCCGGAGTCGGGCGTCCAGGGCTTGCCCTCCCAGTCGATGAGGTTCGCCGGCGGGGTCTCGGTCAGACCCTCCCACCAGACGTCGCCGTCGGGGCGCAGCGCGACGTTCGTGAAGATCGTGTTGCCCCACAGGGTCTCGACCGCGGTGACGTTGGTCGACTCGCCGGTGCCGGGTGCGACGCCGAAGAAGCCAGCCTCGGGGTTCATCGCGTACATGCGTCCGTCTTCGCCGGGACGGATCCAGACGATGTCGTCGCCGAGCGTCTCGACGCTCCAGCCCGGGATGGTCGGGCGCAGCATGGCGAGGTTCGTCTTGCCGCAGGCCGACGGGAAGGCGGCGGCGACGTGGTAGGCCTTACCCTTCGGGTCGGTGACGCGGATCAGCAGCATGTGCTCGGCGAGCCAGCCCTCGTCGCGGGCGATGACCGAGGCGATGCGCAGCGCGAAGCACTTCTTCGCCAGGATGGCGTTGCCGCCGTAACCCGAGCCGTACGAGTAGACCTCGAGAGTCTCGGGGAAGTGCACGATGTACTTCTCGTCGTTGCACGGCCACTCGACGTCGGCCTGACCCGGCTCGAGCGGAGCGCCGACCGAGTGCACGGTGCGCACCCACGGCGCACCCTCCGCGATGCGACGGGTGACCGCGTCGCCGACGCGGGTCATGATGCCGATCGAGGCGACCGCGTAGGCGCTGTCGGTGACCTGGACGCCGATGTGCGAGAGCTTGCCGCCGACAGGACCCATCGAGAACGGGATGACGTACATGGTGCGTCCGCGCATCGAACCCTCGAACACGCGGTCCATGGTCTCGCGCATCTCGGCAGGATCGGCCCAGTTGTTCGTGGGGCCGGCATCCTCTTCGCGCTCGGAGGCGATGAAGGTGCGCGCCTCGGTGCGGGCGACATCGCTCGGGTGCGAGCGGGCGAGGTACGAGCCGGGACGCCACTCGGGGTTGAGCTTGATGAGCTTGCCCTCGTCGACGAGCTCGTGCAGGATCATGTCGTTCTCGGCGCGCGACCCGTCGATCCAGTGGATGCGCTCGGGCTGGGTCAGCGCGGCGATGCCGTCGACCCACTCGCGCAGCTCAGCCATCGCCGGGGTGTCGTACGACGGCACGGCACCGTAGTTGCGCACCGGCGCCACCGAGGGGATTCGTGCGTCGTACGTGTCGACCATGGCCATGTCTGCTCCTTCTGAAGGGGATGCGTTACACCCATCTTCTGCGAGCTTTTCTCGCACTTTCGACGCAATTGGCGGGAAAGAAGGATGATTCTTTCGGATATACTCAAGGAATGGCGTCAAGTGGACTCGAGCTCAGCACCCTCGGACATCGCATCCGGCATCACCGCACCCGCAAGGGACTCACCCTCGATGAGCTCGGCGCGCTGGTCGGAATCGCCGGTTCGCAGCTGAGCCTGATCGAGAACGGCAAGCGCGAGCCGAAGCTGTCGCTGCTGCAGGCGATCGCCCAGGCGTGCAGCACGGATGTCGCCGACCTCATCTCGGGCGAGCCGCCGAACCGGCGGGCGGCGCTGGAGATCGAACTCGACCGCGCGCAGGCGAGTCCGGTGTTCCGCCAGCTCGGCATCGCGCCGGTGCGCGTGACGAAGGGCATGAGCGACGAGACGATCGAATCGGTGCTGGGTCTGCACCGCGAGCTGCACCGCCGCGAGAGCGAGGCGATCGCCACGCCCGAAGAGGCGCGCCGCGCGAACACCGAGATGCGCCTGACCATGCGCGCCCGGGGCAACTACCTGCCCGAGATCGAGGCCCTCGCCGAGAAGCAGCTCAAGTCGGCCGGCCACGTGTCGGGCGCGCTCACGCACCGCACGGTGAGCATCATGGCCGAGAAGCTCGGCTTCGAGCTCATCTACGTCGCCGACCTGCCGCACTCGACCCGCTCGATCACCGACCTCGAGAACGGCCGCATCTACCTGCCCCCGGCTTCCATCCCGGGCGGGCACGGTCTGCGGTCGATGGCACTGCAGGCCATGGCGCACCGCCTGCTCGGCCACACCAAGCCCACCGATTACGCCGACTTCCTGCAGCAGCGTCTGGAGATCAACTACTTCGCCGCCTGCTGCCTGATCCCCGAGACGGCCGGCGTCGCATTCCTGCAGCAGGCGAAGAAGGATCGCAACCTCGCCGTCGAGGACTTCCGCGATGCGTTCGGTGTGACCCACGAAGCGGCCGCGATGCGCATGACGAACCTCATGACGCACCACCTCGACATGCGCCTGCACTTCCTGCGCGTCGACGAGAACGGCGCGATCACGCGCGTGTACGAGAACGACGACCTGCCGCTGCCGATGGATGTGACCGGAGCCGTCGAGGGCCAGCCCGCCTGCCGCAAGTTCTCGGCACGGGCGGCGTTCGAGCAGCGCAACCGCACCACCGAGCACTACCAGTACACCGACACGCCCTCGGGCACGTTCTGGTGCGCGACCCAGACCGGCTCGGCCAGCGACGGCGGGTTCTCGATCACGGTCGGCGTGCCCTTCGACGACGCGCGCTGGTGGCGTGGCCGCGAGACCTCGCACCGCGCGCAGTCGACCTGCCCCGACGAGACCTGCTGCCGCCGGGCTCCGGCCACGATCTCGCAGCGCTGGGAGGGCCGCGCCTGGCCGAGCGCCCGCGTGCACACGCACATGTTCCGCCCGCTCCCCCGTGGCGCCTTCCCGGGCGTCGACGACAGCGAGGTGTACTCGTTCCTCGACCGGCACGCCGGCGAGTGACGGCATCCGGTCCGGCGCGAACCGGACCAGCGGGCCCCGTCCGGGCGCCGTCTCACCGCGGCCGGACCGTGAGCGTCTGAGACGAGGTGCCCAGCGGGCCGGCCAGGTCGCTGACCACGGATTCGGTGAGGCCGATCCCGTCGGCGCCGAACGACACCGAGGTGTCGAGGCCGAACCACTCGCCGGCCGGCTCGCGGAACAGGCTCGCCGTGAGATCGACGTTCGGGTAGAGCGCCTCCTCGGGCGCCACCCGGGTCGCGATGCCGTTCGCGAAGTCGAGCATGCCGAGCACTCGCGCACGGGATGAGACCGGCTCGGACTCGAGAAGCGGATGCCGCGGGCGGATCCAGCATCTCGACCGGCCCGGGCCCACGTACTCGCGATGCACGTCGATCGACCGGATGGCGCCGCCCGGCCACAGGTCGGCCGGCGCCCATGTCGGCAGGCTCACGATGTCGGGCATCGTCGGCAGCGGGTCTCCGGCGATCGCGGAGGTGTCGCTGCGCTGCAGCATCCAGCCGCGCAGCGTGACCGCGGGCCGTCCGTCGTGGCTCAGCGTCGCCTCGACGAGCTCGATCGTGCGCCCGGGGCGCACGACCCGCGTGGCGACCTCGAAGCGCTCCATCGGCAGCACGCCGAGGATGTCGTAGCTCGCCCGCGCGAGCACGAGTGGCGCCTCGGGCCTGCGGGCGGCGTGGTCGACCTCGACGAGATGTGCCAGCAGGCCCAGCACGGGGGCGATGTGCTGTTCGTCGGGATTCCATGCCCCGCCGACGTGCTCGGTCGGCTCGAAGGCGGTCTCGGACAGGCGGCGGAAGTAGCTCGACACGTCACCATTCTGCCGCTCAGCCGCCGGTGAACCGTGCGAAGCGGGCGAACGCGGATGCCGCGGCATCCGGGTCGTGGTCGTCGTCGAACAACACCGGGGGCTCGTGCCGGGTGGCATCGGCATGCGCCCAGGTCCCGACGACCCGGCCATCGTGGATGAGCGTCGGACGCACCATGCCGTTGGAACCCGGCCCCACCGCAGTCTGATGCTGGGGTGGGCAGACCGGCGTGCGGTCGGCGTACGAGATGTAGTACTCGTCGAAGGCCGGGAGGGCGAAGGCATCCGCAGCCTCCGGCGAGCGCCGTGGGGCTCTCTGCGCCGCGTACAGACCCTCCGACACCTCGGTCACCCGGTCCTGCGCGCGCTCGCATGCCTCGCGCGCGGCGGCCTTCGTGAGCCCCGACCACCAGGCGAAGTCGGCGACACCTGCCGGGCCGTGACCGTCGATGTAGCGCACGAAGAGCTCGGCGAGAGGATCGTCCGGCTGGTGCGAGTCACGCACCCAGTCCTCGGTGAGCACGAAACGCTGCTCGCGGGCGACCCCGCCGTTGCGAGCCGGGTCGATCGGCCCCTGGCAGATCTCCCCCGCGATCGTCAGCGCGAACAGCAGGTGGATGCCGCGCTGCCCGCGCGGGTCGATACCCGCGCCCTCCAAGAGGGTGAAGGCCTCGGCGCGCGTGCACCCGCCGTCGCGCAGGGCCGGGCGCAGCGCGGTGGCGGCGCTGGTCAGCATCCGCTCGTCGACCCCGAGGTCGCGATGCCGGCCCGCCGCCTGCTGACGCTGCCGATCCGCCGTCACCGACAGCACCCAGCGCAGGTCGGTCGCGGCGATGATGTGCAGCGTGCCGCGCATGGTCCAGGCGCGCACGAGGTCGCCGCGCGCGAACGCCGCGTCGACGTGGGCGAGCGTGGGCTCACCCCTTCGCGCCGACGCCCGGGTGCGGACGCCGAGCGCCCACCGGCCCGCCAGCAGGTCCTGGCTCTGCACGGCGAGCATGTGCCGTGCGGCATCCGTCACCGTCCCTGCCGGCGCGGTCAGCCGGTGGGCGCGGAGCCGGTGCGTCAGCAGGTCGCTCATCGTCCCATGATGACGCTCGCCTCCGACATCGTCCCGGACCGACATCCGGCCGTCCCGGATCACTGATGCACAGGCCGCACAACGGCGTGTCGTCCGCCCGACACGCCGGCGGCACGGCATCCCGTCAGTGATCCGGCACACCCGGCGGCCCGGGCTCGGCCATGCCGGACTCAGGCGTACAGCGTGACCTCGCGGCGCGCGGGCAGCACGACGGGGTGCGAGCCGGCCATGACCTCGAGCACGCGCACCACCTGGCACGAGTACCCGTACTCGTTGTCGTACCAGACGTAGAGCACGACATCGCGGTCGTTGGCGATCGTGGCCAGGCCGTCGACGATGCCGGCGCGGTGCGAACCGACGAAGTCGGTGGAGACCACTTCGGGGCTCTCGACGTAGTCGATCTGCTGGCGCAGCTTCGAGTGCAGCGAGGCGCGGCGCAGGTAGTCGTTCAACTCGTCCCTGGTCGCCGGGTTCTCCAGCGTCAGGTGCAGCACGGCCAGCGACACGTCGGGGGTGGGCACCCGGATCGCCGAACCGGTCAGCTTGCCCGCCAGCTGCGGCAGCGCGCGGGCGACGGCCTTGGCGGCACCGGTCTCGGTGATCACCATGTTCAGCACCGCCGAGCGGCCGCGCCGGTCGCCCTTGTGGAAGTTGTCGATCAGGTTCTGATCGTTGGTGAACGAGTGCACCGTCTCGACATGACCGCGCACGATGCCGTACGCCTCGTCCATCGCGGCGAGCACCGGGGTGATCGCGTTGGTCGTGCAGGATGCCGCCGAGAGGATGCGGTCATCGGCGGTGATGGTCGAGTCGTTGATGCCGTGGACGATGTTCTTCAGCTCGCCCTTGCCGGGGGCCGTCAGCAGCACGCGACCGGCGCCTTTCGCCTGCAGGTGACGGCTCAGGCCCGCCTCGTCGCGCCAGCGGCCGGTGTTGTCGACGATGATCGCGTCGTCGATGCCGTAGGCGGTGTAGTCGACGGTGGCCGGGTCGTCGGAGTAGATCAGCTGGATGCGGGTGCCGTTGGCGATGATCTGCGACTTCTCCTCGTCGACGTCGACGGTTCCCTCGAACCGGCCGTGCACCGAGTCGCGCAGCAGCAGCGAGGCACGCTTGACGAGGTCGTTGTCGGATCCGCGGCGCACCACGATCGCACGCAGGCGCAGGCCGCTGCCACCGCCCTTGTGGGCGATGATGATCCGGGCGAGCAGGCGGCCGATGCGGCCGAAGCCGTACAGGACGACATTCACGGGGGCTGCCAGTTCGGCGCCCAGTGCCGGCGCCAGTTCGGCGCGCAGGTAGTCGGCGAGGTCCTGTCCGCTGGCCGCGTGCCCCTCGGCGAGGCGGGCGAGGTCGAGCGACGACGCCCCCGGGCGGATCTCGCGCAGCGCCTCGAGCACGGCGAGGGTGTCGGTGAGCGCCATCTGACTGTGGCCCAGCTGCGCGACGCGCTCGTGCACCTCGAGGATGCCGGTCGTCGACAGCCCCAGCAGGCGATGCCCGTGCAACGACGTGACGACGTCGCGCTCGCGGTTCAGGCCGCCGATGAGGGGGATCATCCGCTCTGCCAGCTCTTCCTTGATGCGCCAGTCATCGTGGGCGGTCACGACATCGTACATGTGCGTCCTTGCGTGCGTCGGCGCGCGCCATCGGGGTGCGGCGCGGCGTGGAATGGGGCGGATCCGCCCGCAGACCAGGCTATCCGCGCGAATCCGCCCGGCCTGCGGTTTCAGGCGATTCCGGATGCCGAAAAGCAGCGTTCTTAACCGCTGCGAAGATTCGCGTCACGAAGCGGCGTGCACAACGGCGGAAATCACGCGCTCGAGTGACGCCCCGGGCCGGAACGCGTGCGGCGGATAGCCTGAATGCATGACTCAGCGCCTCCTCGCCCGTGCCGTCCTGCTCGACATGGACGGCACGCTCGTCGACTCGACAGCCGTCGTCGAGAAGCTCTGGCTCGAGTGGGCCGAGCCGCATGGAATCGACCCGCAGCACGTGCTCAGCGTCGTGCACGGGCGGCAGGGACATCAGAGCATGGCGATCCTGCTCCCCGACCGCGACCACGCGATCAACGTCGTCGAGAACGCCGAGATGCTCGCGCGCGAGAGCGCGGATGTCGACGGCGTCATCGAGATCCCCGGAGCGGGCGTTCTGCTGGCGGCGCTGCGAGACGCACCGCACGCGATCGTGACCTCGGCCGACATCGCGCTGATGACCGCGCGGATGGGGGCCGCAGGCCTCACCGTTCCCGCTCTGACCGTCACGGCCGAGAGCGTGTCGGCTTCCAAGCCCGACCCGGAAGGCTTCCTAAAGGGAGCCGAAGCGCTGGGCATCGACCCCGCCGACTGCGTGGTGTTCGAGGATTCCGAGGCGGGCGTGGCGGCAGGACTCGCAGCCGGGATGCGGGTGATCGGGGTCGGCGCCCACGCCGCAGCCCACGGCGCGACTCACGTCGTCGACGACCTCACGCAGGTGAGCATCTCGGTGTTCGACGACGGCATCGAGATCGTTCTGCCCTGACCTCCGGCTGACCGCCGCCCCCTTGGTGCCGGACTCGGGCCCGCTCCCACGTTGCGCCACCGACCGCACGCCGCGTCGCAAACAACTCGAATCGGGAATACCCCCCTGGGGTATACCCGTTGGGTCCCATTGATGGATGCCGATTCACGGCATCCGCACCCACGAAGGGACTCACCGTGTCCACTCAGACCATGCCAGCCGCGGCGACGACGGCTCGATCACGCAAGGGCCTCGCTCTCACGCTGATCGCGGCCGCGCAGTTCGTCGTCATCATGGACACCTCGATCATCGGGGTCGCCCTGCCCGACATCCAGAGGGACGTCGGCTTCACACCCGACACGCTCACCTGGATCTTCAACGCCTATGTGATCGCCTTCGGCGGGCTGCTGCTGCTCGGCGGCCGTCTCGCCGACCTGCTCGGCGCACGCCGCATGTTCGCACTGGGATGGGCCGTGCTGCTCATCGGCTCGATCGGCGCCGGAGTGGCCACCGCACCGTGGATCGAGATCACCGCTCGCGCCGTGCAGGGCGCAGGAGCCGCACTCATCGCCCCCGCCGCCCTCAGTCTGCTGATGGCCGTCTTCGGCGGCACGCCGCAGCTGCCGCGTGCGTTCGCCGTATACGGCGCCGCGGCACCGATCGGCGGCACCGCGGGTGTGTTCCTCGGCGGCGTGCTCACCGAGTACCTCGGCTGGCCGTGGGTGTTCTACGTCACCGTCCCGATCGCACTCGCCATCCTGCTGCTCACGCCCGCCGCATTCCCGGCCGGAGCGCGCAGCGCCGGCCGCGTCGACGTCCTCGGCGCCGTGACCGGCACGCTCGGACTCGCCGCCACCGTCTTCGGTGTCGTGCAGGCGCCCGAGACCGGATGGGCGAGCACCACGACTCTCGTGGCGATCGGCGCCGGCATCCTGCTGCTGATCGGCTTCGGAGTGCGGCAGGCGCGGGCCGCCGAGCCGCTGCTGCGACCGCGCATGCTGCGCCTGCCCCAGCTAGCCGGTGCCAACGTCGCCCAGCTGCTCCTCGGCGCCGCCTGGATCCCGATGTGGTTCTTCCTGAACCTGCACCTGCAGAACGTGCTCGGCGCGACCGCGTTCGCGGCCGGTGCGGCACTGATCCCGATGACCCTGCTGATCGTGCTCGGTATGACGCTGGTCGCCCCGCGCCTGGCTGCGCGCTTCGGCACCCGCGCGATGCTCATCGGCGGCTTCGCAGCCCTCGCCGCCGGCATCGGATGGCTGGCGCTCGCACCCGCAGATGGCGGTTACGCGGGCCACGTGCTCCCCGCCTCGCTGGTCGCCGCGGCGGGCATGGCGCTGGCCTTCGTGCCCTCGCTGAGCACCGCGATCGCCAGCGCTCCCCCGGCCGACGCCGGCGTGGCGTCGGGACTGGTGAACACCAGCTACCAGATCGGCTCGGCGCTGGGCCTGGCCGCGCTGGCGGCGATCTCCGCGCCGATCGCGGCCTCCGCGGGCGCCGAGGCGGGATACGGCGCCGCGTTCACCGGCGCCGCGATCATCGCCCTGGCCGGGCTCGTCGCCGGCGTCGCGCTGCTGCGCGCCCCGCGCCAGTCAGCCTGACCGCGGGGAGAGCCTGCGGCCGCGGCATCCGGATGCTGTCACCGGATGCCGCGGCTCACTCGCGCGTGAAGTCCTCGAAGATCAGCGTGGTGCGGGTCGAGCGGATCGACGGAATCGCCTGGATGTCCTCCAGCACGATGCGCCGCAGGTCGCGCGCGTCGCTGGCACGCACGAGCAGGATGACGTCGAAGTCCCCGCCCACCAGTGCCATGTGCTCAACCTCGGGAATCGCCCGCAGCCGAGCCTGCACGTCCTGCCAGGTGGCCTGCTCGATGGCGAGCATGACGTAGGCCGAGGCGTGGTGCCCGAGCTGCACCGGGTCGGTGCGCACCGTGTACCCGGTGATGACCCCCGCATCCGTGAGCCGCTTGATGCGGGCGTGGGCACCGGCGCGCGAGATGTGCACGGCATCCGCGATGGCCGTCATCGAGGTGCGCGCATCGCGGCGCAGCTGGTCGAGGATCGCACGGTCGGTGGCATCCAGCAGCGTCATATGAACCCCTTCGTCCTCGGCGTCGTTCCGTCAGCGGGCTCTGACAGTTCGCTTCCTGAAGACCGAGACTATCGCCAATCATCCAGATCTTTCTGAGGTTGATTGGACGATTGACACGCGAGGGCCAGACTGGCCACACCACGTTCGGCAAGGAGGGCGAACCGATGCAGCATGATGACCTGCTCCCCCGCGACACACCCGTCGCACTCATCGACGAGCACGGTGCGGCCGTCGCCGACGAGCGCTACGCGATGCCGGACGACGACACCCTGCTGCGCGCATACCGCGGCCTCGTCGAGGGACGCCGCATCAACGACCAGGCGTACGCACTGGTGCGTCAGGGACGCCTGGCCGTCTACCCGTCCTCGCACGGACAGGAGGCGTGCCAGGTGGGAGCCTCGCTCGTGCTCGGTGAGCACGACTGGCTGTTCCCGACCTACCGTGATTCCGTCGCCGTGATCGGATGCGGCGTGAGCCCGGCCGATGCCATGGTGCTGCTGAAGGGCGACTGGCACTCCGGCTACGACCCAGCCGAGCACCGCGTCGCCCCGCAGGCCACGCCCCTGGCCACGCAGCTGCTGCACGCAGTCGGATTCGCGCAGGCCGCGAAGCACCGCGGTGAGGACACGGTCGTGCTCGCGCTGTGCGGCGATGGCGCGACCAGCGAGGGGGACTTCCACGAGGCGATGAACTTCGCGGCGGTCTTCCACGTGCCGGTGGTCTTCTTCGTGCAGAACAACGAGTTCGCGATCTCGGTGCCGCTGTCGCGGCAGACCGCGGCGCCGTCGCTGGCGCACAAGGCGATCGGGTACGGCATGCCCGGGCAGCGGGTCGACGGCAACGACGTCGCCGCCGTGCTCGCGGTGCTCGGTGAGGCCGTCGAGCGCGCCCGCTCCGGCGGCGGCCCCTCCCTCATCGAGGCGCACACCTACCGGATGCAGGCGCACACCAACGCCGACGACGACACCCGCTACCGCGAGCGCGACGAGGTGAAGGCGTGGGTCGCGCGCGATCCGCTCAGCCGCATGCGAGCTCACTTGCTCTCACGCGGCCTGCTCGACGACGCGGCAGAAGAGCGCCTCGCCGCCGGCGCGGAGAGCATCGCATCCGCACTGCGCGACGCGCTCAACACGGATGCCGACCTCGACCCCGAAGACCTGTTCCGCTTCGTCACCGCCGACCGCTCGACGCAGCTCGAGGAGCAATGGCAGCTGCTGCGTGGCGAGATCGAGCGCTCATCCCTCACCGACGCCGGAGGCCACCGATGACGATCGCACACGACGACATCAACATCGACACCAACCGCCACGTGGTGGGCACCATGACCATGGCCGCCGCGCTGAACCGTGCCCTCGCCGACGCCATCCAGGAGGACCCCGGTGTGGTCGTCTTCGGGGAGGACGTCGGGGCGCTCGGCGGCGTGTTCCGCATCACCGACGGACTCGCGGAGCGGTTCGGCGAGGACCGCTGCTTCGACACCCCGCTGGCCGAGTCCGGCATCATCGGCACCGCCGTGGGCATGGCCATGAACGGCATGCGCCCGGTGGTCGAGATGCAGTTCGACGCGTTCGCGCTGCCCGCGTTCGAGCAGGTCGTCAGCCACGTCGCCAAGCTCGGCAACCGCACCCGCGGCGGCGTGCGGATGCCGATCGTCATCCGCATCCCGTTCGGCGGCGGCATCGGCGGGGTGGAGCATCACTGCGACTCGTCCGAGGCGTACTACGCGCACACTCCCGGGCTGACCGTGGTCGCGCCGTCGACCCCGCAGGATGCGTATTCGCTGCTGCGGGCGGCGATCGCCTCGCCCGACCCGGTCGTGTTCCTCGAGCCGAAGAAGCTGTACTGGTCCAAGGGCGAGGTCGACACCTCCATCACCGCCGATCTGGGCACCGCGCGTGTCGTCCGCGAGGGAACCGACGTCACCGTGCTCGCGTACGCGGCCATGGTGCCCGTCGCCCTGGAGGCGGCCGAGATCGCCGCATCCGAGGGCCGCAGCGTGCAGGTGATCGATGTGCGCAGCCTCTCGCCGTTCGACGACGCGACGGTGACCGCCGCCGTCCGCGGCACCGGACGAGCAGTGGTGGTGGCCGAGGCACCCGGATACGTGAGCGTGGCCGGCGAGATCCAGGCCCGGGTCTTCGAGCGCTGCTTCGAGTACCTCGAGGCGCCCGTGCGCCGGGTCACCGGATTCGACACGCCCTTCGCTCCCCCGAAGCTCGAGCACTGGTACCTGCCGGATGCCGATCGCATCCTCGATGCCATCGACTCGCTGCACTGGGACGACGAGCCCGCCGAGGGGGCTGCACGATGACGACCGCGACCGCTCGCGTCTTCCGTCTGCCCGATCTCGGCGAGGGGCTCACCGAGGCAGGTCTCGTGCAGTGGCTCGTCGCGGTCGGCGACACCATCGCGACCGACCAGGCCGTCGCCGAGGTCGAGACCGCGAAGAGCATCGTCGAACTGCC
The DNA here is from genome assembly GCF_015040615.1 of Microbacterium sp. YJN-G. Classification (NCBI taxonomy): domain Bacteria; kingdom Bacillati; phylum Actinomycetota; class Actinomycetes; order Micrococcales; family Microbacteriaceae; genus Microbacterium; species Microbacterium sp. YJN-G. The sequence continues at coordinate 920,206 of NZ_CP060402.1, read as the reverse complement.
CTCGCCGTTCTCGGGAGTGATCACGGCGCTGCACGGCGCCCCTGGCGACACGATCCTGGTCGGAGCACCCGTCCTCGAGGTCGACGGCGCCCCGGCGCCGCGGACAGCGGATGCCGTCGGCGACCCGGATGCTGCGGCGAGCGCGGATGCCGTCGCGAGCAGGGATGCCGTTCGCGCGAGAAGCTCCGGCACGACCGAGAAGGACGCCTACCGCTCCGAGGAGCGCGCAGGGTCGGGGAACGTACTGATCGGCTACGGCACCAGCGAACGCGCCGGCTCCGGCCGGCGCCGTGCACGCGCGGCGGCACCCGCCTCCGTTGCGTCGGCAGCCGTCCCCGTTGCGGCGAAGGCATCCGCCTCCCCTGCGCCATCCACCTCCACCGCGACGACGGCATCCGCGCCGGCCGTCGATGCTCCCCAGGAACACGCCCCGGCGCCCGGCGCCCCGGCGCCCGGCGCCGCGGCGCCGGCCGAGCGATCGGATGGCCCGTCGTCCCGCCCGGTCGCGGTGCGCTCCCCTCTCGTGCGCCGCCTCGCCCGCGACCTCGGCGTCGATGTGCGCACGGTCGTCGCGACCGGCCCCGATGGGGCGATCACCCGCGGTGACGTGCTGCGTGCGGCCGTCGACAGCGCGGTGGACGGCGTCGCCGTATCGACCGGCTCGTCGGCAACGCCGCACGCGGGTGCGATCGACGGGCTCGCCGTGCGCTCGCGGGAGCGGATGGGGCCGCTGCGCAAGGCCGTCAGCGCCAAGCTCAGCCGCAGCCGTTCCGAGATCCCCGAGGCGACCGTGTGGGTCGATGTGGACGCCACCCGACTGTGGGAGCTGCGTGCCGACATGGCCACCGAGGGCGCGAAGGCGCCGTCGCTGACCGCGCTCGTGGCCCGCTTCGCACTGCTGGCCCTCGCCGACTACCCGCTGCTCGCCTCACGCCTCAGCGAGGACGGCGAGGAGATCATCTCGTTCGAGGGCGTGAACCTCGGCATCGCCGCCGACACCGCGCGCGGGTTGCTCGTGCCCGTCGTCCCGCGCGCCCACGAGCTCACCGTCGAGCAGCTGGATGCCGCGCTGCGCGAACTGGCCGAGACCGCACGCGCCGGATCCATGCCGCCCGAGCGGCTGCGCGGATCGACGTTCACGCTGAACAACTACGGCGGCTTCGGGGTCGACGGATCGGCCGCGATCATCAATCATCCCGACGTGGCGATCCTCGGTATCGGCCGGATGATCGAGCGTCCCTGGGTGGTCGACGGGGCGATCGTGGTCCGCCGGATCGCCCAGCTCTCGCTGGTGTTCGACCACCGGGTGTGCGACGGCGGCTACGCCTCCGGGTTCCTGCGCCGCGTGGTCGAGCTCATCGAGCATCCGCTGCGCGCCTACGGGAGGGTCTGACCATGGCGGAGGCGTATCTCGTCGACGGCATCCGCACCCCCGTCAGCCGCTACGGCGGTGCGCTGGCCGGCGTACGTCCCGACGACCTGGCGGCGCTCGTCGTCGGTGAGACGGTCGCCAGGTCGGGTGTGCCGCACGAGGCGATCGACGAGGTCATCCTGGGCGCTGCCAACCAGGCAGGCGAGGACAACCGCAACGTCGCACGCATGGCCGTGCTGCTGGCGGGACTGCCCGACACCCTGCCCGGCATCACCGTGAACCGGCTGTGCGCCTCGGGCATGTCGGCGATCGCGATGGCGTCGCAGGCGATCCGCTCAGGCGACGCGGAGGTGATCGTCGCGGGCGGTGTCGAGTCGATGACCCGGGCACCCTGGGTGCAGGCCAAGCCCGAGCGGGCGTGGGCGAAACCGGGCGCGGCGTACGACACGTCGATCGGCTGGCGGTTCGCGAATCCACGACTGCTCGCCCGCGACAAGGCCACCTTCTCGATGCCCGAGACCGCTGAGGAGGTCGCCCGCGTCGACGGGATCAGCCGCGAGGATGCCGATGCCTTCGCCCTGCTCAGCCATCAGCGCGCCCTGGCCGCGATCGACGCCGGGCGGCTGGCGCGCGAGATCGTCGCGGTCCAGACGCCGCGCGGCGTGGTCGAGGTGGATGAGGGCCCGCGCCGGGAGACGTCGCCGGAGGCGCTGGCGAAGCTGCGTCCCGTCGTCGCCGGCGGGCACGTCGTCACCGCAGGCAACGCCAGCTCGCTCAACGACGGCGCCTCGGCCATCGTCGTGGCGAGCGCGGATGCCGTGCAGCGGCACGGCCTGCGCGCCCGCGCCCGCATCGTCGCGTCCGCGAGCGCCGCGCTGGCACCCGAGATCATGGGCCTGGGGCCGGTTCCCGCGACCGAGAAGGCGCTGCGCCGTGCCGGGCTCACCGTCGACGATCTCGGCGCCGTCGAACTGAACGAGGCGTTCGCGACGCAGTCGCTCGCCAGCATCCGCCGCCTCGGGCTCGACCCTGAGATCGTCAACACCGACGGCGGTGCGATCGCGCTGGGGCATCCGCTGGGCTCCAGCGGATCCCGGCTGGTGGTCACGCTGCTGCGCCGTCTCGAGGACTCCGGCGCCCGCTACGGCCTGGCGACCATGTGCGTGGGCGTCGGCCAGGGCACGGCGATGATCGTGGAGCGGATCGATGGCTGAGATGCTGCAGATCGAGCGACGCGACGATCGCGTCGTCGCCGCCCTGAACCGGCCGGAGGTGCGCAACGCCATCGACCAGGCCGTGATCGACGAGCTGCACGCGCTGTGCGAGGAGCTCGAAGAGAACCCGCGTGTGCTGATCCTCACCGGCTCCGACGGGGTCTTCGCGTCGGGCGCCGACATCGGGCAGCTGCGCGACCGTGACGCGGCCGATGCCAGGCGCGGCGTCAACACGACGGCGTTCCGCCGCATCCGCGCCCTGCCGATGCCCGTCATCGCCGCCGTCGACGGCTACGCGCTGGGCGGCGGCGCCGAACTCGCCTACGCCGCGGACATCCGCATCGGCACGCCCCGGGTGCGCTTCGGCAACCCCGAGACCGGGCTGGGCATCATCGCCGCCGCGGGAGCGACCTGGCGGCTGCCCGAGATCATCGGCCATGCGCGCGCGAGCGAACTGCTGCTCACCGGCCGCATCATCGACGGCGAGGAGGCACTGGCCTGGGGCCTGCTCTCCGCGCTGCACGAACCCGGCGACCTTATGGCGGCGGCGCATGCGCTGACCGATCGCATCTGCGCCAACGGTCCCCGGGCCACAGCGCTGACCAAGCTCGTGCTGCTCGCCCCCGCCGACCAGCATCCCGGCATCGAGCTCGAGGTGCAGGCCGAGCTGTTCGAGAGCGACGAGAAGCACCGCCGCATGACCGCCTTCCTCGAGCGCCGCGCGGACCGCGCGCGTGCCGGCGAGGTGAAGACGCCATGACCGTTCCCGGAACCGTCGGGCTGCTCGGCGGCGGCCGTATGGGCGCCGGCATCGCGCACGCCTTCCTGCTCGCCGGCGCGCGCGTGCGCCTGGTCGAGCGGGATGAGCAGTCGGCGGCCGCGGCACGCGAGCGCGTGCTGGCGAGCATCGCCGCCTCGGTGCAGCGCGGTGACCTCGCGGATGCCGATCACGCCACGGCATCCCTCTCCGTCGGCGTCGATTTCGACGCGTTCGCCGTCGCATCGCTCGTCGTCGAGGCCGTGCCCGAGGATCGCGACCTCAAAGCCGGGGCCCTGGCACGGATCGAGGACGTCGTCGCGGCGGATGCCGTGCTGGCCACCAACACCTCGTCGATCTCGATCGACGCACTGGCGGCATCCCTCTCCCGCCCCGACCGGCTCATCGGGCTGCACTTCTTCAACCCGGTGCCCGCATCGAAGCTGGTCGAGATCGTCGTCGGCGACCGCACCGGCCGCGATGTCGTCGCGTCCGCCCGCGAATGGGTGACCACGCTGCGCAAGACACCCGTGGTGGTGCGCGACTCCCCCGGTTTCGCATCGAGCCGGCTCGGGGTGATGCTGGCGCTGGAGGCCATCCGGATGCTCGAGGAGAACGTCGCGGATGCCGCCGATATCGACGCCGCGATGGAGCTCGGTTACCGGCACCCGATGGGGCCGCTGCGCACCACCGATGTCGTCGGCCTCGATGTGCGGCTGGGGATCGCGGAGGAGCTCGCCCGCGAGCTGGGTCCGCGGTTCGAGCCGCCGGAGCTCTTGCGGCGGATGGTGGCCGAGGGGAAGCTGGGCCGCAAGAGCGGCGAGGGATTCTACGTATGGAACGAGGAGAGATGACCGGATATCTGCCGAGCTACGTGCAGGGCGCATGGTGGACGCCGGCGCAGGACCGGGTTGCCGAGCCGGGCGCGGTAGCCGGCGCCTCTGGGCCCCTGAGCCCGTCGAAGGGAACCGAGGTGCGCGACGCCTCCACCGGTGAGGTGGTCACGCGCGTGTCGACGGAGGGTCTCGACCTCGCCGGTGCGCTCGAGTACGCGCGCACCGTCGGGCACGCGAGCCTGGCCGCCCTCACCTTTCACCAGCGCGCCGTGCTGCTCAAGCAGTTCGCGCTCGCGCTGACCGAGCGCAAGGACGAGCTGTACGCACTGTCCGCGCGCACCGGCGCGACGAAGACCGACTCGTGGGTCGACATCGACGGCGGCATCGGCGTACTGTTCTCGTACTCCGGCAAGGGGCGCCGCGAGCTGCCCAACAGCACCGTGCACGTCGACGGCCCGGTCGAGCCGCTGTCGAAGGACGGCTCGTTCCTGGGACGGCACGTGTACACGACGCTCCCCGGTGTGGCCGTGCAGATCAACGCCTTCAACTTCCCGGTCTGGGGCTCGCTCGAGAAGTTCGCACCCGCCTTCCTCGCCGGCATGCCGACCGTCGTCAAGCCGGCCACCCCGACCGGCTATCTCGCCGAGGCGATGGTGCGCATACTCGTCGACTCCGGGCTGCTTCCCGCGGGGTCGCTGCAGCTGATCAGCGGAAGCGTGCCCGGCCTGTTCGAGCACCTGCGGCTGGGCGACCTGGTCGGGTTCACCGGCAGCGCGTCGACCGCCGAGAGCCTGCGGCAGCATCCGGCTGTGCAGACCGGCGGGGTGCGCTTCACCGCCGAGACCGACTCGATCAACGCCTCGGTGCTGGGAACGGATGCCGTCGCCGGCACCCCCGAATTCGATGCCTACGTGCGCCAGCTCGTCGTGGAGATGACGACGAAGGCCGGCCAGAAGTGCACCGCCATCCGCCGGGCGATCGTCCCCGCGGATGCCGCCGACGACGTGATCGACGCCGTCCGCGCCCGCATCGCCGAGAAGACGGTGCTGGGCGACCCGCGCGCCGAGGGTGTCACGATGGGGCCGCTCGCCTCGACCGCCCAGCGCGACGAGGTGCTGCGGCAGGTGCAGAAGCTGCAGGATGCCGGCGGGCAGGTCGTGGTCGGATCCACGGACGCCCCCGACGTGCGTCACGCCGACGGCTCGACCGGCGCGGCGCCCGACGGCGCGTTCGTCTCGCCCGTGCTGCTGCGCTTCGACGACGCGCAGGCGGATGCCGTGCACGACGTCGAGGCGTTCGGACCGGTCTCATCACTGCTGACGTACCGCACCACCGCCGAGGCTGCCGCGCTCGTCGCCCGCGGTGGCGGGTCACTGGTCACGAGCATCGCGACGCATGACCCGGCGCAGGCCGTCGAGCTCGCCACCCGCATCGCTCCGTTCAACGGTCGGATGCTGCTGCTCGACCGCGACGACGCGCGTTCGTCCACCGGACACGGCTCGCCGTTGCCGAACCTGGTGCACGGCGGCCCCGGGCGCGCGGGCGGTGGCGAGGAGCTGGGCGGCATCCGCGCCGTGCTGCACCACATGCAGCGCACGGCGGTGCAGGGCTCGCCCGAGATGCTGACGGCGCTGACTGGAGTGTGGCATGCGGGTGCGGCGACGAACAGCGACGGACGGCATCCGTTCCGCAAGTCGCTCGCCGAGCTGCGCCTGGGCGACCAGGTCGTCTCGGCCTCGCGCGAGGTGACCCTGGATGACATCGAGACGTTCGCGCACTTCACCGGCGACACGTTCTATGCGCACATGGACGAGGAGTCCGCGGCCGCGAACCCGTTCTTCCCCGGCCGGGTGGCGCACGGCTACCTGCTCGTGTCGTGGGCGGCCGGCCTGTTCGTCGACCCCGAGCCCGGGCCTGTGCTGGCCAACTACGGGCTGGAGAACCTGCGGTTCATCACGCCGGTGTCGCCGGGCGACAGCATCCGGGTCGAGCTGACCGCCAAGCAGATCACGCCCCGCGAGACCGATGAGTACGGCGAGGTGCGCTGGGACGCCGTCATCCGCAACCAGGACGACGAGACCGTCGCGACGTACGACGTGCTGACGCTGGTGAGCAAGGAGCCGACCGGCGAGGAGCCGGGCGCCGGTGCGGCTCAGTCCGGCGCAACTCAGGCCGGCGCATATCAGTCCGGCGCAACGGTGCCCGTATGAGCGAGAGGATCGGCATGAGGGAGATGATGCGGCGCGACGCAGCCTCGGCGATGCTCGGCATGGTCGTCGAGGTGGACGAGCCCGGCCGCGCCGTGGTGTCGATGCCCGTGCGCGAGGACATGCTCAACGGCTTCCGCATCACGCACGGCGGCCTGGTGTTCGCCCTCGCCGACACCGCATTCGCGATCGCGTGCAACGAGGACGAGCGGGTCACCGTGGCCGCCGGCGCCGACATCACCTTCCTGAAGTCGACGACCGCCGGCCAGACCCTGACCGCGACGGCCGTCCGGCGGGTGGTCAGCGGCCGCACCGGCCTGTACGACGTGACGATCATCGACGAGACCGGTGCCGTCGTCGCCGAGTTCCGGGGAAGGTCGATGATCACCAACCGCGGGATGGGCTGACAGCCAACCTCGATCCCGTCACCGCTTTCGAGCAAGCCACGACGACGCGACGTCAGCCGCGCTCGATCCAGGTGTTCTCGACCTCTGATCGTTTGCGGTGGACTCCGATGGTCACTCTCGTCGGCAGGCCGCTCGTTGAACGAGTGCCAGGTGTTCGCCTCAGCGGTCGTACGCTTCCCTGCGGTGTGCAGCTCGAACGACGGTGACGGTCAGCTCGGCGTCGAACACGTCATAGATCACTCGGTATTCGCCGATGCGGATGCGCCACGCGGTCTGCTCACCCACAAGCTTCTTGGCCCCATGGGGTCTGGGGTCTTCCGCCAGCACCGCGACCATTTCGAGTACGCGATCGCGGGCCGGTCGCGGGAGCTTCTTGACCTGCCGAGCCGCAGCTGCAGTGAACTCGACGCGGTAGCTCATGAGGCCAGTTCGGCCCGCAACTCATCAAGCGAGACACGGGCGCCGTCATCAGACCGCTTGGCCTCACGATATGCCGCCACGTCCTGTGCCATCTCGAACTCTTCCAACGTTTCGAGATCAGCCACACTGACGATCACTGCGGCGAGCTTTCCGTTTCGGGTCACGCCGATGCGCTCTCCGGCATACATCGTGCGGCCGAGTACGTCAGAGAGCTGACTGCGCAACTCGCGAGTCGTGACCTCACGTTCCATCGATCCCATGTGGCAATAGTAGCATTTAGCGCAGTTGTGTACACATGTACGACAGCATTGCACAATGCATCGCATCAACGATGCGTCACCCCCGCAGCGCGAGCACGAAAGGCAGAACCTCACTCGCCCCAGCCCGCCGCAGTTCGCGAGCGGCGACCGTGAGGGTCCAGCGGCTGTCGGCCTGGTCGTCGACGAGCAGCACGGGCCCTGCCGGCACAACCAGCCCTTCGGCGGTGAACCGATCCCAGAGACCGGCCAGACGGAAGACACTGTTCCCGCCGGGCTGGCCGGTCGGACCACCGCCGGCGAACGACAGCGAGCCCAGATACGGCAGCCTGCCGACCTCGGCGATGCCGCGCGCCAGGGAGTCCACCAGCTGCGGGTGTGACCGCGACGGCATGCCGATGACCGCCACCGGTCGCTGCGCCCAGCCCCACCCGGCGAGCACGCGCACGCAGGCGGCCAGCACCTGCGGCGGCACGAGTGCATCGGCCGTACCCGCCGCGAACAGCTCGCGCAGCGTGCCACCCCAGCCGAGGTCGGTGAGTCGCGCCAGCGCCCTGCCTTCGCTCGCCTGCTCGTCCGCCGGAATGCGGCCCTTCACGGGCACGCCGACGCGATCGGCACCGGTCGGCCACTGCCGACGGGCCTCGATCGGCACACCGACACGGTCGAGCGACTCGGATGCTGCGGAGCCGGCATCCGTTCCGATATCGCGCGGGAACCACGCACCGGCGCAGTTGTCGCACCGGCCGCACGGCGCTGCCGTGTCGTCGTCGAGCGAACGCTGCAGGAACTCCATCCGGCAGCGGTCGGTGCGCTCGTACTCGATCATGTGCTGCTGCTCGGCACGACGCTCGGCGGCGATGCGCTCGTAGCGCTCGGCGTCGTAGGTCCAGGGCCGGCCGGTGGCGACCCAGCCGCCCTGCACACGGCGCACCGCGCCGTCGACGTCGAGCACCTTCAGCAGCAGCTCCAGCGGAGTGCGGCGGATGTCGACAACCGCTTCCAGCGCGGGGGTCGACATCGGCGCATCACCCAGCGCGGCGATGACGCGCTCGGCGCGCTCCCGGTCCGGCATCGATGCAGTCGCGAAGTAGTGCCAGATGTCGCGGTCCTCCGGACCGGGAAGCAGCAGCACATCGGCGCTCTCGCTGGCACGGCCGGCACGGCCCACCTGCTGGTAGTACGCCACCGGAGACGAAGGAGCGCCCAGGTGGATGACGAACCCGAGGTCGGGCTTGTCGAAACCCATGCCCAGTGCGCTCGTGGCGACCAGCGCCTTCACCTCGTTGCGCTTGAGCATCCCCTCCGACTCCTCGCGCTCGTCGGCATCCGTCTGCCCGGTGTAAGCGCGCACCTCGTGCCCGTGCTCACGCAGCAGACGCGCGGTGTCGACGGCCGCCGAGACGGTGAGCGTATAGATGATGCCCGATCCGGGCAGGTCGTCGAGGTGACTGAGCAGCCAGGCGAGGCGCTGAGCAGAGCCCGGCAGCTCGAGAACACCGAGCCGCAGCGACGCCCGCGCGAGCGGCCCGCGGATCGTCACGACCTCCGGTCCCCGTCCGTCTCCCCCACCGAGCTGCTCGGCCACATCCGCCACCACCCGGCTGTTCGCCGTGGCCGTGGTAGCCAGCACCGGCACGCCGTCGGGCATGCCGGCGATCAGGTCGCGCAGCCGACGGTAGTCGGGCCGGAAGTCATGCCCCCAGTCGCTGATGCAGTGCGCCTCGTCGACGACCAGCATCCCGATCCGCTGCACCAGAGCCGGCAGCTGCTGTTCCCGGAAAGCGGGGTTGTTCAGCCGCTCGGGCGAGACCAGCAGTACATCGACCTCGTCGCGGTCGAGCCGTGCGATCACCTCGTCCCACTCGTGCGCGTTCGTGGAGTTGATCGCGACAGCGCGCACACCAGCTCGCTCGGCAGCGGCGATCTGATCGCGCATCAGCGCCAGCAGCGGCGAGACCAGCACGGTCGGTCCTGCGCCCCGCCTGCGCAGCAGCAATGTCGCGACGAAGTACACCGCCGACTTGCCCCAGCCCGTGCGCTGCACGACCAGAGCCCGGCGGCGCCCCTCGACCAGCGCCTCGATGGCCTCGTACTGCCCCTCGTGGAACTGCGCATCCGGTCGCCCGACCAGTTCGCGCAGCGCCCCGATCGCGGCATCCCGCACCTCGGTCGACGTCGTGGAAGTCATGGCCTCCACTCTGCCGCACCCCACTGACAGCCGTCCGGCGTCATCCACAGGCACGATCGATCCGCACTCGGCTCAGGTCGTCTAGCGTGGAGGGGTGATCAGCCGTGAGCTCGCCGTCGCCCTGCGCGACCTCGGTCTGGTGTGGCATCCCGCCAGCGGCGACCGGTTCCAGCTCGACCTGCCGGACGAGGTCGAGATGGAGGCGGAGGCCGACGTCTTCACCGTCAGTGAGATGACGATCGAAGCACGCCGCACACCGAGCGGCACCGACCTCGCGTTCAACGGCACGACCGAATGGGCGCTGGATGCCGTGCAGCTCGCGGATGCCGTCTGGCTGCCCCGCGAGGACCAGCTCAGAGAGCTGCTGCGCGGCACCTTCCGCCGTCTCGTGCGCCTGCCCGACACCTACGCCGTGGAGGTCGAGATCGCCGGCGAGTCGCTGCGCTTCGAGCATCCCGAGCCTTCGGAGGCGTACGGTCGCGCTCTGCTCGAGCTCATCTCCCGCACCCGCTGACCGGCAGTGAACTTGCCCGGCCCGTCGCCGCATGAGAGGATTACCTAACGATCGGTCAGTAAAGATGCACGCCGAGGAGTCGACGATGACCACCCCCTCCGACCTGTCCCTCGTGGACGACACCGATGCTCTTGCCCACTTCGAGGCGCTCATCGCCGAAGAACGGCGCATCGAGCCCCGCGACTGGATGCCCGACGCGTACCGCAGGACGCTGATCCGCCAGATCTCGCAGCACGCGCACTCCGAGATCATCGGCATGCAGCCCGAGGGCAACTGGATCACCCGCGCTCCGAGCCTGAAGCGCAAGGCGATCCTGATGGCGAAGGTGCAGGACGAGGCCGGCCACGGGCTCTACCTCTATTCGGCCGCGCAGACCCTGGGCATCACCCGTGACGAGATGATGCAGCAGCTCATCGACGGACGGGCCAAGTACTCGTCGATCTTCAACTACCCCACCCCGACCTGGGCCGACATGGGTGCGATCGGGTGGCTGGTCGACGGCGCAGCGATCGTGAACCAGGTGCCGCTGTGCCGCGCCTCGTACGGCCCCTACGGGCGGGCGATGGTGCGCGTCTGCAAAGAGGAGTCGTTCCACCAGCGACAGGGTTTCGAGATCCTGCTGACACTCATGCAGGGCACCGACGAGCAGCGCGAGATGGCGCAGGATGCCGTGAACCGCTGGTACTGGCCGAGCCTGGCCATGTTCGGCCCGCCGGATGACCAGTCGCCCAACTCCGCCCAGTCGATGCAGTGGAAGATCAAGCGGTTCTCGAACGATGACCTGCGTCAGCGCTTCGTCGGGATGCTCGTGCCGCAGGCCGAGATCCTCGGCGTCACCCTGCCGGATCCCGAGCTTCGCTGGAACGAGGAGACGGGCGCGTACGACATGGGCGAGATCGACTGGGACGAGTTCTTCGAGGTGCTCCGAGGCAACGGACCGTGCAACGCCGAGCGGATCGAGCGCCGGCGCACGGCACATGAAGAGGGCGCGTGGGTACGCGAGGCGGCGGCCGAGTACGCGCGCAAGCAGTCCCTCCGCGTCGAAGGGCAGGTGGCGTGATGACGACTCCCGGCGGCCCTTCGAAGGAGTCAGCAGGTGAAGGGCAGGAGACCTGGCCCCTGTGGGAGGTCTTCGTCCGCGCGAACCGCGGCCTGAGCCACGTGCACGTGGGCTCGCTGCACGCGCCCGACGCGAGCATGGCGGTGCGCAACGCGCGCGACCTCTACACGCGGCGCGGCGAAGGCGTGTCGATCTGGGTGGCGCCGGCTGACGCCATCACCACCAGCGACCCCGACGACAAGGGCGCGTTCTTCGAGAGCCCGGCAGGCAAGAACTACCGGCACGCCGTGTACTACACGGCGTCCGAGGGGGTGCCTCACCTGTGACCCTTCGAGAACCTCAGGAACCCATTTCAGAAGGGCATGGCGACGTCTCGGTCGAGGAGCTGCAGCTGGCATCCGAGCTCTCCGGCGGCGAGACCAAGGCCACCTCGGCCGACGTCGCCGAGTACGCACTGTGGCTGGGTGACGACGCGCTGATCCTCTCGCAGCAGCTGGGTGCGTGGATCTCGCGCGCCCCCGAGCTGGAGGAGGACGTCGCGCTGGCGAACATCGCCCTCGATCTGCTCGGCCACGCCCGTTCGCTGCTGCGCTACGCCGGCTCGTGGGACGGCCGCAGCGAGGACGACCTCGCCTACTTCCGTGACGAACCCGAGTTCCGCAGCGCCTGGATCATGGAGCAGCCCAACGGCGACTTCGCACAGACGATCGCCCGTCAGCTCATCGCCTCGACCTACATGTTCGAGCTGTACTCCGCACTTCGCACGTCGAGCGACGCGACGCTCGCGGCGATCGCGGCGAAGTCGCTCAAAGAGGTCGACTACCACCGGGATCACGCCGTGCAGTGGGTGCTGCGCCTGGCCGGCGGCACCGACGAGTCACGCCGGCGCATGATCCGTGCTCTCGGCGACGTCTGGCCGTACGTCGACGAGCTGTTCCGCGACGAGCCGCTGACCGACCGGCTCGGGGATGCGGCCGCACGGCCCTCGGCGCTGCGCCCGGGCTTCGACGCCGTCATCGACACCGTGTTCGCCGAGGCCGGGTTCGAAGAAGGCGCTGGGTCGCCGACCCTGCCGCCTGTACTGAGCGAGCGCCAGCGAGGCGAAGCGAAGGGCGGTCAGTCGTCCGGCGGCGGCCGACGCGGCGCGCACGCCACGCCCTTCGGGCACCTGCTCGCCGAGATGCAGGTGCTCGCCCGACGGCATCCGGGGGCGACCTGGTGACCGTTCGATTCGCTCAGGGACCCATCATGACCGCACCGCACCCGACGACCGAGGCACGCGCGACACGCGCGCGCGAGGTCGCGGCGCGCGTCGCCGACCCGGAGATCCCCGTGCTGACCATCGAGGACCTCGGTGTGCTGCGCGAGGTGAGAGCGGATGCCGAGGGCCGCATCACCGTCGACATCACGCCGACATACAGCGGATGCCCGGCCATGGATGCGATCCGCGACGACATCGTGCTGGCCCTCACCGCCGACGGGTTCGACGACGTCGAGGTGCGGCTGGTGCTCTCCCCCGCGTGGACGACCGACTGGATGAGCGAGGACGGCAAGCGCAAGCTCACCGAGTACGGCATCGCCCCGCCCTCGGGCAGCGCAGCCGCTCGACAGGGACCCATCCGGCTGCAGCTCGCGGTCAAGTGCCCGCAGTGCGGCTCGCTCGACACCCGCGAAGTCTCCCGCTTCGGCTCCACCTCCTGCAAGGCGCTGTACGAGTGCCGCGCCTGCCTGGAGCCCTTCGACCACTTCAAGGTGATCTGATGTCACTGTTCCGCCTGCCCTCGGCATCCACCCCGACCTCCACCGCGCCGCACCCGGCGGGCGACCGCCACCGTGCGCGGTTCCACACCCTGACCGTCTCGGACGTGCGCCGGCTCACCGATGACGCCATCGAGGTGAGCTTCACGGTGCCCGCCGACCTGGCCGACGACTACGCCTACCTGCCCGGGCAGTACGTCGCCCTTCGCGTGCACCTCGACGGCACCGAAGTGCGTCGCTCGTACTCGCTGTGCCGGCCGCCCGCACCCGTGCGCGACGGCGCCACCAGCCTGAGCGTCGCGGTCAAGCGCGACGAGGGCGGGCTGTTCTCCACCTGGGCGCAAACCGAGCTGACCCCGGGTTTCGAGATCGACGTGATGAGCCCGCAGGGCACATTCACCTCCGGGCTCGAAGAGCTCGAGGGCACGCATGTCGTGGGCATCGCCGCCGGCTCGGGCATCACCCCGATGATGGCGCTGGCGCGCAACCTGCTGTCGGCATCAGCGACCACGCGGTTCACGCTGCTGTACACCAACCGGTCCACGAGTGACGTGATGTTCCTCGAAGACCTCGCAGATCTCAAGGATCGCTACCCGACCCGCCTGGTGCTGCACCATGTGCTCTCCCGCGAGCAGCGCACCGCGCCGGTGCTTTCGGGCCGCATCGACGAGCAGCGGCTGCGCACGATCCTGTCGGCGCTGATCCACCCGTCGACCGTCGACGAATGGTTCCTGTGCGGACCGTTCGCGCTCGTGGATCTGTGCCGCGAGGTGCTCGCGGACGTCGGGGTGCCGCGCGAGCACATCCGGTTCGAGCTGTTCACCACCGGCGACGCGCCCGCCGAGCGCGGACCCCGCCAGGTCGAGGTGCGCCGTGGCGAGAAGGCATACCGGCTCGAGATCAACCTCGACGGCGTCTCGTCGACCGTCGAGAGCCCCGTCGACGCACACGAGTCGGTGCTGAACGCCGCCTTGCGGGTGCGGCCCGACGCGCCGTTCGCCTGCTCGGGCGGCGTGTGCGGCACCTGCCGCGCGCGGGTGCTGGAGGGCAGCGTGACGATGACCGAGAACTACGCGCTCGAACCCGACGAGATCGAGCGCGGTTACGTGCTGACCTGCCAGTCGCACCCGACCAGTGACCGCGTCGTCGTGGACTACGACGTCTGACACTGGGATCCTGAGCCTGCATCCACTGGGTCGCTGAGCTTGTCGAAGCGCCCCGGCTTCACGAAGGAGCACGCATGATCGACCTCGCCATCGCCGACCACATCGCGCACGTCACGCTGAACGCACCGGCCAAGCTCAACGCGCTCGACGAGCAGGCACTGAATGAGCTGCACTCGGCCTACGAGCAGGCAGAGCACGCCGGTGTGCGCGCTCTGGTGCTGCACGGCGAGGGCCGCGCGTTCTGCGCGGGGCGCGACATCTCGGACGTCGACCCGCGCGACGACGATGTGATCGGCTACCTGGGTGGCCTCGTCACGCCGCTGCTTAAGCAGATGGCGGCGTTTCCCGCCCCGACGTTCGCGGTCGCCCACGGCGCGTGTCTGGGCGTCGGCCTCGGGCTGCTGATCGCCACCGACGTGGTGTATGTCGCCGAGTCGGCGAAGATCGGTTCGCCTTTCGCGGCGCTCGGTGCGACGCTCGATTCCGGCGGGCACGCCCTGTTCCTGGATCGGCTGGGCGCGCATCGCACGCTCGACCTCATCTACACGGGCCGGCTGATGTCGGGCGCCGAGGCCGTGGCATCCGGTCTGTTCTCGCGCGTCTTCCCCGACGACGAGGTGGCCCAGGCGACCGAGGATGCCGCGGCGGCGGCATCCCGTGGCGCGACGGCGGCGTTCCTGGCCAGCAAGCAGCTGGTCGCCCGCATCCGTGACGAACGGCTGGCACTGTGGGAGGCCGTGGAGATCGAGAACGCCGCCCAGGCGGCCCTGTGCGACACCGACGACTACCGCGAGGGCTTCGCCGCCTTCCAGCAGAAGCGCAGGCCCGAGTTCCGCGGCCGCTGAGCAGCGGCTCGGCGCCGCGGCTGCGCCAGAAGGTAGGAACCGTCGCTCCCAGATGTCGGCGGCGGGTGCGACAATGCCGGGATGATGCTCTCGGAGCTGGTCACGACGACGGACGAGGTCGCGGCGACGTCATCCCGGCTGGCCAAGATCGACGCGCTCGCGCGACTGCTCGCGCGCGCCGAGCCCGACGAGATCGCGCCGCTGATCGGGCTTCTGCTGGCTGCACCACGGCAGGGCCGGCTGGGAGTCGGATGGCGCACGCTGACCGCGCTCGACGTCACGCACGCGGTCGAGCCCGCGCTGACCGTCGCCGACGTGGATCGGATGCTGGATGCCCTGGCCGCGGCATCCGGTTCGGGCTCCACCGCGGCGCGGCATGACCTGCTCGCCACACTGGCCGAGCGCGCCACCGCACCGGAATGGAATCTGCTCGCCCGCGCGATGCTGGGAGAGCTGCGCACCGGGGCGCTGGCCGGCGTGCTGCTGGATGCGATCGCGCGCGCATCCGGCCGGGCACCGGCATCCGTCCGCCGTGCCGCGATGCTCTCCGGCGACCTCGGCGAGACCGCCCGCCTCGCCCTGACGGGAACCGAGGCCGACCTCGACGCTGTGGGCCTGCAGGTGGGCCGGGCCGTGATGCCGATGCTCGCGGCGAGCGCGGCGACGCCGACCGCGGCGCTGGAGGTCACCGGCCGGGCCTCGGTGGAGTACAAGCTCGACGGCGCCCGCATCCAGGTGCACCGGCGTGGTGACGTGGTCGGCGTCTACACCCGCAGTCTCGCCGACATCACTCACCGCGTGCCCGAGATCGTCGAGATCGTGCGTGCGCTGCCCGTGCACGACGTGATCCTCGACGGCGAGACTCTCTTGCTCGACGAGGACGGCGGGCCGCGCCCGTTCCAGGAGACCATGTCCCGCTTCGGCGCGGACGCCTCGCGCGAACTGGCTCTGCGCCCCTGGTTCTTCGACGTGCTGCACCTGGACGGCCGCGACCTGACCGATGAGCCGCTGTCGTCGCGCCTGGCGGAACTCGATCGTATCGCCCGCGAATGGCGGATGCCCGGCATCGTCACCGACGACCCGGATGCCGCCGAGCAGCTCTCCCGCGAGGCGCTGGCGGCCGGCCACGAGGGCGTGCTCGTGAAGGCGATCGACTCGCCCTACACCGCCGGCCGACGCGGAAAGTCCTGGGTGAAGGTGAAGCCCGTGCTCACCTTCGACCTGGTCGTGATCGCCGCGGAGTGGGGTTCGGGGCGTCGGCGCGGGATGCTGTCGAACCTGCATCTCGGCGCGCTCGACCCTGTCGGCGAGTTCGGCGATCCGGGCGGGCTCGTGATGGTCGGCAAGACCTTCAAAGGGCTCACGGACGAACTGCTGCGGTGGCAGACCGAGACGTTCCCCGAGATCGAGAGTCACCGCACTGCGCAGGCCGTCTTCGTGCGCCCCGAACTGGTCGTCGAGATCGCGATCGACGGCGTGCAGCGCTCGCCCCGTTATCCGGGCGGCATCGCACTGCGGTTCGCGCGTGTGAAGGGGTACCGGCCCGACAAGCGCCCTGCCGAGGCGGACACGATCCAGGCTCTGCGGGCGCTGCTGCGCGGCTGACCCGTGCGGGCGGAGCCGCCGGCGGGCTCACGCCGTCGGCGCGAGCCCCTGATCCTCTTCGACGACCGTGCCCTTGTACGACCACGGGAAGTCGATCCACAGATCGGTGTCCTTCCAGGCATAGTCGGGCTGGATGATCGTGGTCGGCTTGGTGTAGATCGTGACCGAGCGCACGTCGGCGCCCTTGTCCTTCAGCAGTTGCACGGCGAGCGCGAGGGTGCGGCCGGAATCGGCCACGTCGTCGACGAGCAGCACGCGACGCCCGTCGAGATAGGCCATGTCGAGCTCGGGTGGGAGCACCTCGGGTGCGTCGAGCACGGTGCCGATCCCGGTGTAGAACTCGACGTTGATGGCGCCGCAGTTCTTCGCGCCCAGCCCATAGGCGATGGCGCCCGCCGGCAGCAGCCCGCCGCGCGCGATCGCGACGACCACCTCGGGGGCGAAGCCGCTGTCGATGATCGTCCTGGCCAGCGACCTGGTCGCCGCGCCGAACCCGTCCCAGGTGAGCGTCTCGCGCTCGATCGGTGCATCCGTCATCTGCTCATTGTCGTGCATCCTGCGGCGATCCGGCTCGCGGGTCGACCGGGATGCGCACCCGCCAGGGCGACATCGCCTCGTGCCTCATGCCGAGCGCGATCAGCTCCGCGTCCCCGTGCATCCGGCCGAGCAGGTGCAGGCCGACCGGTCGGCCGCCGGGTTCGCCACTCGGAATTCCGAGGCCGGGCAGACCGGTAAGGTTCGCGGCGCTGAGCATCCGCAGCGCGCTGCCGAGCGACTCCTCCCCCGCCGAGTCGGTCAGCTCGCTGGCCATCGTCGCCAGCAGAGGCGCGCCGGCCGGCAGTGTCGGGGCGGCGATCGCCCTGAGCCTGTGCTCGCGCAGCGTCAGCTCGATCCGGGCACGCAACGCGTGCCGCATCCGATGGGCGAGTTCGATGTCGGCCTGCCCGATGAGCGCACCGGTGGCGATCATGATGCGCGTGCCCGGAAGGTAGTCCGATGCGCCGGCGCGCAGCCGCGAGCGATGCTCGGGCACCGACTCGGAGAGCGAGATCACAAGACCCGCCGTGAGCGCCGAGTCGAGGAACGAGAGATCGAGCTCGACGATCTCCACGCCGCTGCCGGCGAGCTGCGCGAGGGACTCGTCGACGGCTGCGCAGACGGGCTCCGCCACACCCCAGGTGCGCCAGAGCGCCCGATCTACGCCGATCCTCGCACGCGTGCCGGCAAGCACCTCCCGCGCGCGATCGGCCACCGTCCCCGCGAACGCCCGATCACGGATGACCGGATCGGTGATGGCGTCGAGCACGAGGGCACTGCCGAGCGCTGATGCGGTGAGCGGACCGATCGCGTCCATGGTGCGGCTGATCGTGATCGCCCCGTCGGTGGGCACGAGACCCGCGCTGGGCTTGAGGCCGACGATGCCGTTGATGGATGCGGGATTGCGGATCGACCCGCCCGTGTCGGTGCCCAGCATCGCCGGGGCGTCCCCGACCGCCACCGCAACGCCCGAGCCGATGCTGGATCCGCCGGCATAGCGATCGGGGTCGCGCGGGTTGCGCGTCGGCGGCTGCCCTTGTCCGAAGGCGAACTCGTAGGTGTGGGCTTTGCCGAGCAGCACGCCGCCGGCCCGCCGGAGCAGGGCGACGGATGCCGCATCCCGCGCCGCCGGCGCGGCATCCGCGAGCGAGACGGACCCGCCCCTGGTCGGCATGCCGGCCACGTCGATGACGTCTTTGACACCGACCGGGATGCCGTCCATCGGTCCGCGGGCACGACCCGCGCGCCTGCGTGCATCGCTCTGCCGCGCCTGGGCGAGAGCGGCTTCGGCGTCGACGAACGCCCAGGCATGCACGTGAGGCTCGGTGACGTCGATGCGCTCGACGCTCGCCGCCACCAGCTCGGCGCTGGTCAGGGAGCCGTCGGCGAGGGCCGCGGCGGCCTGTTCGACCCCGAGTCGCCACGCCTCAGTCATCCTGACCTTCCGTGGCCAGCAACTCCCCCGAGACCCGGCGGAACTCCGGCAGCGCGTCGCGGAGGTCGGCGATGGATGCCGCGATCCCGGGGGCATCCTCCTGTGCGATGTCGGCGCCGAGAAGTTCGGAGACCGTCGCCAGATCGGCCGGGCTGAGCGCGCTCATGCACCCACCTGTGCAAGCATCCGCCCGTGCTCCGCGACGGGGACCCCGTCGATGTACACCCTTCGGACGATCCGCAGGTCGTCCCGATCCGCGAGGACGAGGTCGGCAGGCGCGCCCCGTCGCAGCATCGCCCCGCCGTCCACGAGCCCGGGGATGAGCCCGGCTGGTACGGATGTGACCATCTCGACGGCCTCGGCGAGCCCGCGCTGACCGGTGGCGATGACATCCTGCAGGGCGGAGATGAGCGGATCGTGCCGCCCGTCGTGACCGTAGTCGGTGGCGAGCACGTCGACGAGATCGACCCCGGCGAGCAGAGCATCCCAGTGCTCCCTGGTCTGCACGGTCTCACGCCCCTCGAGCAGATCGAACACGCTCGCCTCGCCGTACCAGCCCGCATCACGTCCGGATTCTGCGAGCCGGACCGCCTCGTCGACCGTGTGCGAGGTGTGGTTCACATGACCGGCGATGATCGTCGCGGGACGGCGATCTTTGGAACCCTGCAGCTCGCGGATGAGGTCGGCGGATGCCGAGGCGCTGTGCACGAGGGCGGGCACGCCCAGCCTGCGCGCGGCCTCGACACCCTCGCGGATCCCCGATCGCGCGGCTGCGACGGACGGCAGGACGGTGTCGACGATGAGCTGACGGAGCTCCTCAAGCCCGAGGCCTTCCAGGCCCGCCTGCTGCGCGCGCGCGGCCAGCAGCGCCGCATCATGACGGCGCTCGTCCATGAAGCGCCCGAGCACGGCCTCCTTGAGGCCGCGAGCCTGTGCCTGCGTCACGACGATCCCGGTGCGCGCCCGGATGGCGGCGGGGAGGAAGACGAGGTCCTGACCTCCTCCCCCCAGCGTCTGCCCGCCGGCGAGCTCGCCGATCGCGACCGCGCCGTCATCCAGCATCCGCTCGATCGTCAGCGCGCGATGCCGCTCGGTCAGACCCGCTCCGTCTGCGGCGAGCGCAGCCTGCAGCGCGCCCGGAGTGTGGGCGGTGGACCCGCGCACATGCACGGCGTGCCGGCGGTCGGCTTCGCGGATCTCATCCATGCTCCCGAGCCCGCAGGTGCTGAGCACGGTGGTGGTCCCCGCCGCGGCATGCCTGTCGAGGTTTCCCAGCCAGCGCTCCTCCGGCAACGCTGCCGACCCGCTGGGGAAGAGCGGCGACGGGCTGACCCCGTGTGTGTGGATGTTCACCAGGCCCGGCATGAGGATGCTGTCCGGTTCGTCGACGATGTCACCGGAGAACGCGCCAGCGGCCCGGTGGGAGCCGAGCGCGTCGAGCACCTCGACGATGCGGCCCCTGTCGATGACGACGGCGCCGCCTTCGAAGACCATCCCGCCGGTGGCCGGTACGACCACTCCCGCGCGAATCAGCGTCGGCATCGCTCTTCCTCTCGACGTCCGGCCTCTTCGCCGGTAGATTCATCATATCGAAGTCGCTTCACTATAACCAGGAGTGGTCATGACTGCTCATACCCTGCCGCGCGATCTGCGCGGCTACGGCGAGCACCCACCGCAGGTGCGCTGGCCCGGCGACGCCCGCGTCGCGATCTCGCTCGTGATCAACATCGAGGACGGTGCCGAGCGCAGCGTCTCACGCGGAGATGGCGCGGACGATCTCGGCGCGCACTGGCTGGCGCATCCGGTGCGCCCCGATCACCGCAACCTCGACCTCGAGTCCGCGTTCGAGTACGGCGGCCGTGCGGGGATCTGGCGCCTGCTCCGGCTGCTGCGGCGTTACGACGCACCCGCGACAGCGTTCTGCTGCGCAGCCGCACTGCAGGCCAACCCGCTCGTCGCGTCCGCCCTCGTGCGTGACGGACATGAGGTCGCAGATCACGGCCTTCTGTGGGAGCCGCACACCCTGCTCGACCCGGCCGAGGAGCGCGATCGCATGCTCCGCTCCCGCGAGCAGATCGAGCAGCTGACCGGGCGGCGTGCCACCACGTGGTATTCCCGAGATGGCCTCACCGAGCACTCCCGGGCGTCCATGCTCGCGGAGGGGTTCTCATACGACGCCAACAGCTTCAACGACGATCTCCCGCACCCCGGCGTCGACGGCCTGCCGCTGCCGGTGCTGCCCTACGCCGGCGACACCAATGACTCGGCGCTGCTGCGGCAGTATCCGACCGCAGCATCCTTCGCCGCGCACCTGTGCGATGCGCTGGACATGCTGGCGGACGATCCGCGCGAAGGTCCGTCGGTGCTCAGCGTCGGGCTGCATCCGCGCCTGATCGGCCGCCCCGCTCACATCGGGGCGCTGGAGGCCCTGCTGCAGCAGGCGCGGGAGAAGGGAGCCTGGATCGCGACGCGCGAGCAGATCCTGGCGCATTGGACATCTGCGATCTCGGCCTGACAGCCAAGGTCACCCCTCGGCGAGCAGCCGCCCCCATCCGCGGATCGACCTGGGTGCGCGGGCGAGCCGCATCAGCTGCCAGAGTGTGGCCGTCGCACTGTCGATGACGGGGATGCCGTACTCGGCCTCGAGCTTCGTGACGCGATAGGCACTGCGCAGGTTGGTTCCGATGCAGACGACGCCGTCCACGTCGCCGTCGAATGCGGGCCCGGCGAGCGCATCAATCCAGTCCGCGCCCACACGGGCGATCTGCGCGTTGGTGAGTTCGGCCTCCGGAGCCGAGAGCACGGGGACGTCGACGCCGTCCGCGCCGTACTGCGCGGCGATCTGCTCGGCGATCGGACGCGGCCCGGGGAAGAGCAGCCCGACGCGACGCAGGCCGAGCACGTCTAGCGCGGCGCGCACAGCCAGCGACGCCGTCGTCGCCGGCGAGCCGATGACGTCCGTGAGCTGCGCGCAGAGCTCGCGGTCTCCGTCGAACCCGGTCCACGATCCGGACGTGCCGTGGAAGGCCACAGCATCCGGCTCCACGTCGGCGAGCAGCGCCGGCGCATCACCTAGGACGGCGGCATCGATCCGATCGCCGAGCGACGGCGGCAGACGAAAGCGGCTGAAATGCACGCCGACGTCGGCCTCGTCCGCGAGCATCCGTTGCATGGACGACTCGGCGTTGGAGTTCGACGACGGTGCGAGCACGCCCAGGCGCACGGAAGGACCCGGGGCGGTCGTGGTCATGATCCTCCTCGTGAGGGCGTGGAGTCCGCGATCAGTGCGCGCGACCGAGCGATGGCGGAGTCGAGATCGCGAGCATCACAGCGGCAGAGTCGGTGCGGTTGCTCCACCAGTGCGGCAGCGATGCATCGTAGGTGAGGCTGTCGCCCGCCTCGAGTTCGAAGTCCTTTCCCGCGACGGTGGCGACCAGCCTTCCGGCACTCACCAGCACGACCTCCTCGCCCTCGTGGGAATGCGGGGCGGCCGAGCCGTCGAATCGGGCGGGAATCGTCATGCTCACGACGCCGAGTTTGCGTTCGGCATCCGGCACGATCAGTTCCATGATGACACCCTGAGATGGGATCTCGATGCGCCGGCGGTCCGCGCGCCGCACGAGCATCTGATCGTCCCCCGACCCCGGATCGGCGAACATGCTGGCGAGTGGCAGGTCGAGGGAGTTCGCGAGCCGCAGCAATGTCGCGAACGACGGGTTCCCGATGCCTCGCTCGATCTGACTGATGAGCCCCGCGCTCACGCCTGCACGCTCGGCGAGTTCCTCGACGGTGTAGCGGCCCGATCGCTGCTCGCGCAGCTGCGCACCGAGATGAGTGATCCAGAAGTTGCGGTCGAGGCTTTCCTCGGGGATCGATTTCGGCGTAGAGGTGGTACTCACGTTCAGCCCTTCAGCTCATTGACGGTGCGTCGTTGTATCGAGACGATAGCGTGTCCTCGGCTTCTCGCGCCGAAACTAGGGAGCGCAGGGTCGCTGTCACTTCGCGCTCCCAATAGATCGCCGCACGGTTGGCGCCACGGCGATGCACCTCGCCGGCGCGGGCCGCCGACGGCGCGGGGAGCCCGACGGGATGCCCGGCAGCGGCCACCACGTCAATGACCCTCTGCACAGCGGCGTTCAGCTCGTCACCCCGGCCGAAGCGGACCAGGTCGTCGGCGAGGTCGGTTGGGCCGATCCACGCACCCTGGAAGAGCGGGTGCGCGGCGAAGTCTTCGATCGCATCCACCGCATCCACCGTCTCCACGAGCACCGAGAGCACCGGGACATGCAGGTACGCGGTGCCGTAGCGCGACGCGGGCGAGACCTGCCGCGGACGCTCCCCAGCAGGCGGGAAGCGCGTTGCGCGGTACGCTCGCTCAAGCTCGTCGATCCGGCGCACACGAGGCAGGACAAGTTCGTCTGCGCCGGTGTTCGCGAACGCGAGCACGCAGTCATCGTCGAGCGACGGGATCCGGATGCCGACGCGCACCCCGCTGCCGCGCAGCCGCTGCACAGCATCGAGGCAGGCGGCGACGGTGAGCCCGGTCTGCTCGGCGTCGATCACGATCGAATCGACGCCGGTCACCTCAAGCAGCCCGAGCAGCGTGGGAGTCGGGTCCGCCGTGATCAGGCCGACCTCGTTGCGGATGCCGTTGTGCGCGCTCATTCGTCTGACACGAACTCCCAGTCGGCGGGCTTGCTCATGCCCACCACCAGTTCGACGTTCTCATCGGTGTCGTTGGTGATGCCGTGGCTCGTCCCGCGCGGGATGTAGATGCCGTCACCGGGACGTGCGCGGTAGTCGGTGCCGTCGAGGTGAACGAGCGGCGTTCCGGCTATCACTACGTAGAACTCGGAAGCGTCTGGATGGTGATGACACAGGTGGTGCTGGCCGGGCAGGATGCGACCGAGGCTGACGTTGAGATCGTCGGAACCGCTCAGATCACGCGAGATGAGGTTGCAAACCTGTCCCTGATCGCGCTGCCCCTTCAGCCCGACCTTGGCGAGGTCGGTGAAGCCGATGTCGTACGCGTTATGGACCAGGCGCTCGAGATCCGCCGCGGGACGGACGCTCATCGGCCGACCTCTTCGAGCTGCTGCGTCGCTATAGCTGGAGCGTTCGCAAGCCACCAGCGCGCGATCTCCTCGCGCGTGGCGAACCAGACGCCCTCCTGCGCGCTGGCGTACGCGAGGAACCGGCGCACCGCCATCGCCACACTGGGGCGGCCGCCGATGCGCAGATGAATACCGACGGACATCATTTTCGGAGTCTCGGCGCCTTCGATCAGCAGGCAGTCAAGCGAGTCGCGCAGCACGGCGAAGAAGTCGTCGGGGCTGCCAAGACTGCCATGACCCCAGAATCGGGCGTCATTGGTGTCGCCCGCATAGGGCACCACCAGATGCGCGCCTTCGGCGGTGTCGACGTAGTACGGCAGGTCGTCGGAGTACGAGTTGGAGTCGTACAGGAAGCCTTCCTGTACGAGCACGTCCCTGGTCTCCTCGGTGATGCCCTCACGGGCGTACCAACCCGTGGGCCGCACACCGGCGGTGGACTCGATCGCGGCGACGCAGCGACGGATCTCCGCCCGCTGTTCCTCGGGAGTCATGTCGACCAGGCCCTGCCACTTGTAGCCGTGACCGCAGATCTCATGACCATCCCTGGCGATCGCCAGCGCCGCCTCGGGGTTGCGCTCGAGAGCGATGCCGCAGGCCATCACGGTGGATCGGACGCCGAACTCGCGGAACAGCCCGAGGTAGCGCCAGATCCCGACGCGGCTGCCGTATTCGAAGAACGACTCCTTCATCAGGCTGCGGCGAGAGGGGTCGGCGGACCAGCCGCCGAAGATCGAGATGTCCTCGTCCTTGTCGTCTCCGGCTTCGATCGAGCGCTCCGCGCCCTCTTCGAAGTTGAGCACGAGCGACACGGCGACTCGCGCGCCGTTCGGCCAGCCCACGACGGGCGGGTTCTCTCCGTAGCCGATGAGATCACGCATGGTCACTGCTCTTTCCTTCGAGACCGGGCGGACGCCTCGTCGCGTTCACTCCGGCGAGTGCATCTTCATTATAGTGAATCATTGCCGACCGGTCGATTCTGATACACCGCGCGATGCGCGGCCAGCGAGGTACGCAGCATCCCGTCGACGTCGTCGATCACATTCCCGTGTGCGGGACCGATGAACCGCGTCGGGTGCGCGTCAAGCAGTTCCTCGATGGCCGTGAAGGCATCACTGACATCGACGAACTTCGTCCAGTACAGCGCCCGTCCGGTGCCGTAGGCGGCCTGCTCGACCGTCGGCGGCTCGGGCATCTCCCCGGAGAGCAGGCGGCACTGACCGGGGCGGTGCACCGGCTCGTCCTCTTCGTCGTCGGGCGCCGGCACGTCGTGGATGTACGAGAAGCCGTCCGACACGAAGAGCACACCCGCACCGGAGTCCCAGGCCCACGTCGTGTTCTCCAGATCGCGGATGTGCGCAGGCATGAGAACGAGCTCGCGCCCGCCGAGATCGAGGGATGCGCCGGGTCCGAGCGGGGTAAGTCGGTCCGCGAACTCCGGGAGGTGCAAGTGATAGTCGCGGGTCTCGCCGACGACGACGGCCTCGGGATGACGCTCGATCAGCGCCGGAAGGTTTCCGGCGTGCGGGATCTCGGGGTGCGTGGGCACGAGGTAGTCGAGCTTGCGCCCGCCGAGGGCTTCGTCGAGCTGCGCGAGCACGACGTCCCGATGCGCGGGATCACCCGTGTCGACGAGTGCTGTGCGCTGCTCGCCGATCACCAGGTAGGCGTTGACGTGGTAGTGCACCTCTTCGCCGTGGCCGAAGGCCGACAGGCATCCGCCCAGCCAGAACACGCCATCCGCGATGCGCCTGGCCGAAGTGGTTCCCGTGCTCATGACAGTCCGATCCTCTCGATCGCGTCGGCGAGGGCGGCGGCCTGCACCGCCACCTCCTCACCCTGGAACGGTCGCCCGTAGCCCGGGCCGATGGCGACGATCCTGCGATCGGCGACGACCTCGCGCACATGCGCCGCGATCCCTCCGGTCTCGGCGCGTGAGAACCAGCGGAACTTGGCCAGACCGTTCTCGGCGGGACCATCGCCGTGGGTGAAGGCATCCGAGGTCAGCAGCGTCCCGGTCTCGGGCTCGTGCACCCACAGCGTGGGAAGCAGTCGCATCAGCGGCGAGATCAGCTCGATGCGCATCCCCGGGTGCGGTTCGATCCACTGGGAGCTGCCCGGCTCCACGCTCACGCGCCTGACCTCCGCACGAGAGCGGGGCACGGTGATGCCACCGGTGTAATACACCGCCTCGATCGGGAACCGCTTCTCGATGGCCGGGAGGTTGAGACAGCATTCCATCTCGGTGCGGGTGAGCAGCATCGACAGCGGCAGTGCATCGTCATACAGCTCGCGCAGCGCGGCGAGGACTTCGATCTCGTGTGCGCGGATGCCGGTGTCGACCAGAAGCATCCCGGTCTCGCCCACGATGAGGTAGCAGCTCACCGGCTGCGACGCGCGCACACCCGGCGGGCACCAGCTGACGCGATCGTCCAGTTCGATCTCACCGCCGATGCGGTGAACGGTGACGGAGGACATCCGAGTTACCAGACGCCGCTCAGCGAGCGGCGCCCTCCCAGACCGCGATGGCCTCGTCGAGCGAGCAGTGGTCGTGACGCGCGCGCATCACGGTCAGTGCTGCGTCGTGCACGACTTCGTCGTACGCGCCGACGGCATCATCGATGAGCACCGCGTAGAAGTCGTTGTGCACGGCATCGCGCAGAGTGGCCTCCACGCATCCGCCGGTAGAGACGCCGACCAGCGCAACCGACTCGATGCCCTGGCTACGCAGCAGCAGCTCGAGCTCGGTGCTCACGAAAGCACTCGGGCGGCGCTTGGTGATGACCATCTCATCCCCCTCGGGCTCGCACTGCTCGCAGAAGTCAGTGGCCGGATCCCCCTTGAGGCTGAGCCGGCCGAGATCGATAGGACGACCATTCGCTGCCGTGTAGAGGGCCCGCAACCACGCCGCCGGCGAGCTCTTCCCATCGGGAAGGTTCTCGACACGGATGTGGAAGATCGGCACCCCGTTGGCGCGAGCCGCCTGGATTGCGCGACCGCACTGATCCGCGACGCGCGGCATCATGCTCAGGTCATGCCCGGAGTCGCCGATCGCACCACCGTGCGACACGGCGCCCTTCTGCATGTCGATCACGACGAGTGCTGTCGTGGCCGGGTCGAGGAGCTCCTCGAGTGTGTCTCGCACCTGCTTGCCGCAGATCTCGATCATGATTCTGTTCCTTTCGAGCCCGGACTGCGGCGGAAGCGCCGGAACCGGAGATTGGGGACGACGAGCGCGTGCCAGACGCGGTGCGGGCCGGACCTCGTCGTCGGCTGTGCGGTGACTACCGCGTTAGTAGCGATAAGCCCGCTTGTGCCCCTCACGGATGATCGGTTCCACTTCGCGGACATTGGTGATGACGTTTCCGTGCGTGGGTGCGACGACTTCGACGCCCAGTTCATCGACCAGCGCGAGCACACGGTCATACACCTGATCGGCGTCGTTCTTGAACCGCGCCCAGTACAGCGCGCTGCCGGTGAAGAACTCAGCATTCTCCACCGCGATCGGCTGTGCGAGTTCATCGGTGGTGAGAGCGCATTCACCCGGGAGATGCAGAGGATCCTCGTCATCGAGCTCCGGCCGGTGCATATAGCAGAAGCCGTCGGCGGTGAACAGCACCTTCTCGCGCCGGGCGAAGGCCCACTGGGTGTTCGGCAGATCACGAATCATCGCCTCTGCGATGAGGACCTCCTGTCCCCCACCGAGGTCGATCACCTCGCCTGGATCGCGGGAATTCAGGTTCGGGACGATCTGCGGATAGAACAGGTGGTAATCGTGCATATCACCCACCACCTTCACGTCGGGATACTTCTCCACCAGGCGCGGCAGATTTCCTGTATGAGGCAGTTCCGGGTGCGTGGGGAAGACATAGGTCAGCGGCTCGTCTCCAAGAATCTCGTCGAGCTTCTTGGAGATCGTGTTCCAACTCGACGGATTGCCCGTATCGATGATCATCGACGCAGTGTCGCCCTTGACCACGTACGCGGAATTATGCCCGTGGATCACCCGGTCGGCGAGATGGAAAGGCAGACACGCCCCCATCCAGAACACACCCGGCCGGATCTCGCGCGGAAACTCTGCAGCCATCGTCTCAGTGATGATGTTCTCCAATGCAGCTCCTCCTATGCCGCTTCGTCGGCCAATGCGGCCAGCATGAGATCGAGGTGGCGACGAACAGTCGCCCGCCCACGGATCACCGCGCCCCGCGAGGGGGCGATGATCTCGGGTTCAAATCTGTCGAATGTCTCCGCGAGCCAGTCCCGCAACGGATGCTTGGTGGCGCGAGGGAGCCATTCGTACTTGGCGAACAGATGCGCTGCGACCTGCGCGGGCGTCGTGTCGTCCTCCACCGTGTCGTCGATGAATCGATACCCGTCCGGACCATCCATGACGCCATGCGTGAATGTGTCGGACGTGAAAAGCGCACCGGTCTTCGCGTCCCAACCCCAGAAGGTCGGCAGCAGTCGAAGCAGAGGGGACTGGACGTCCAGGATACGACCGGGAGCAATCTCGATGCTCATCGAACGCTCCAGTGCATCACCCGTGGCAGTGCGAGTGCCGTCGATCTGCTGCCGCCGGCCGCGAAGCGCGAAACGGCTGACATCATCGAACGCGTCGAACGGATTGATCACCCCGCCGGTGAACAGACGCAACACATCGAACCGGTGGGCAATGGACTCGAGATTCGACACGCAGTCCATCTCGGGGCGAGTGAAGAATATCGAGACTCCTCCGCCCTCGCCGATCAACGCGGCGAGGTCATCGAGCACCTGCATGCTGTGCACAGCCATGCCTGAGTCGATGAGCAGGTGAGCGTCACCTTCCGTGAGGAGATAGCAGTTGGAGGCCTGGTATCCAGTCGAGCCACGGGGCACCCAACTCACGTTGTCGCCCAGCGCATATGCTCCGCCAAGGACCGCCAAGTCGTCGGATAGCGTATTGAACATGACTTCAATCTATTGAAACTAAGCATCCGTGTCAACCACCGAAACGGCGGATCACCCCAGGTTCAGCGCGACATCGACCACAGTGCCGGATCCCGACTGGCCAACCGCCTGCGGACCCCACCCTCCACCCTATTCTGCGGAAGCCACGGATGCTCCGGGCCTCGACCGCACATTCCCGGTCACCACCGATGACGACAGTGCACGCGCCATGAGCATGGTTGACAACACCTGCGATCGATCTTCATTATGGTGATGAACATACGCATCGATTGAAGACAGGATGGTGTGCGCTGATGTCCCCCATTTCCTCCCCAGTCCGTTACCTGCTGCACGACGGTGAACTCATCGACTATGCCGATGCGCGTCTGCACGTGCTCAGCACGAGCACCAAGTACGGCGTCGGCGTGTTCGAGGGCTTCCGTGCCTACTGGAGCGAAGAGGACGGCGAACTGTATGCCTTCCGCGTCGAGGACCACATGCGCCGACTCATCGACTCCATGCGCGTCGTCGAGATCGACGGCCCTACAGACACAGCAGCGCTGTCCGAGCAACTGCTGGGACTCATCCGCGCGAACGACCTGCGCTCGAATCTGCACATGCGCACCCAGGTGTTCGTCGACTCACCTGACGGCAAGCCTGATGACACCGGCCCCGCCACAGTGTTCATGGCCGCGATCCCCATGGGCAACTACTTCGGCGCCACCGGCCTCGATGTGCAGATCTCGAGCTGGGCCCGGCTCTCCGATCGTGCGATGCCGCCCCGGGTGAAGTCGATCGCGAACTACCAGAACGGCCGCCTCGCTCTGCTCGAGGCCAAGCGCAACGGCTACAGCGCGGCGCTCCTGCTCACCGAGACCGGCCACGTCGCCGAAGGCGCCGGCTACAACGTCTTCATGGTCCGCCAGGGCCGTCTGTGCACGCCGCCGTCGACCGAGAGCATCCTCGAAGGCATCACCCGCGACTCCGTGCTGCAGCTGGCGACCACACAGCTCGGCCTTGACGTGGACATCCGACCGATCGACCGCACCGAGCTGTACTCCGCCGACGAGATCTTCGTGTGCGGCAGCGCCGCCGAGGTGAACCACGTCACGTCGGTGGACCGCACCCTGATCGGCGACGGCGCCACGGCGGGCCCGATCACGGCAGGTCTCCAGGAGCTCTATCAGGACGCGGTGCGCGGGCGCGTCACCGACTTCGCCCACTGGGTCACCCCCGTCTACGGCACGGCAGAACCCGGCTCCGCGGAAAGCGGCGGTGCAGAAGTCCTCTACGATTCCGCAGGAGCATGACCGGCGCGACGGCACACGCCGACTTCCTGCATGCCCGGAGCGAGTTCGCCCCCGAAGCCCCGCCGGTGCTGACCGTCGCACAGGGGCAGCACTTCGTCCTCGAGACTCGCAGCGTGCTCACAGACCCCCGATTCGAGACCGCCGAGGACTTCTCGATCTTCTCGATCCCCGTGACGGGACCGGTGAGGATCGAGGGTGTCCGGCCAGGCGATCTCGTGCGCATCGACGTGCACGAGATCAGCATCGCCGACCGCGGCGGTATGGTGACCATGCCGGGGCGCGGTGGCTTCGGCGAACCGCTCGCCATGCACGGACTGGTGATCCCCGTGCACGACGGTCACGCGCACTTCCCCGATGGCGTGCGCGTGCCGATCCGGCCCATGGTCGGCAAGATCGGGCTCGCCCCTGCGGGCGAGAGCCCGAACTCGTCGACCGTCGGCCGCTACGGCGGCAACATGGACTGCCGCGACATCATCGCCGGCTCATCACTGTTCGTGACCGCTCAGGTCGACGGTGGCAGCCTCTACGCCGGTGATCTGCATGCGGTGCAGGGCGACGGCGAGTGCTCGCTCACCGCCGTCGAGATGGAGGGTTCGGTCGAGCTCTCCTGCCGGGTCGTGCGCCCCGCTCCGGTGCGCGGCCCGGTCGTCTTCTCAGAGGACCGCATGATCGTGCTCGGCGACGGCGAGGACCTCGACGAGGCGGCGACCGTCGCCCTCGACGAGACCATGGCGATCGTCCGGGCCGACCGGGGCTGGTCGAGGGAGCACACTGCGATGCTGCTGTCCGCCGCCGCCGACGTCTCAGTGTCGCAGCTCGTCAACGCCCGCAAGAGCGTGAAGGTCTCGCTCGACACGCGCTATCTGCTCACCGCCCCCTTCGAGACGAAAGAGGACTGACATGTACGACCTCCTCATCACCGGCGGCCTCGTCGTCACCCCATCCGGTGCGGAGCCACTGGACATCGCGATCGCCGACGGACGCATCGCGGCGCTCGCCTTCGCAGGAACCACGCCGACCGACGCCGCGCACCGCGTGATCGACGTGGGCGGCAAGCTCGTGGTCCCCGGCGGCGTCGACCCGCACGTGCACACCAACTCGGTCCTGCCCACCGCAGCGGAGAGCGGCATCATGTGCTTCGGCGCCGACCGTGTCAGTGAGGGCGCAATCTACGGCGGCACCACCACGCTTGTCGACTTCGCCCACTGGAAGCCGGGCGACGAACTCACCGAATCGTTCGCGCGTAAGGCCGCCGAGTGGACTGGGCAGAGCTACACGGACTTCGCCCTGCACGGCACCTTCAAAGAGCCTGAGATCCCGTTCAGCGTTCTGGAGCAGATCCCGGATGCAGTGCGCAACGGACACGGCAGCTGGAAGGTGTGGATGACGAACACCACTCCCACGCGCCCGCATCAGAAAACCGATCTCGGCAACATGTGGGGGATCATGGAGCAGACCGCTGCGGCCGGTGCCATGCTCGCCGTGCACGCCGAGGACGACGACATCGTCATGTACTCGTACCGCCGCCTCAAGCACCAGGGCGCGATCGGACTCGAGAACATGCACCACGCGCACAACGTACTCTCCGAGCAGCTCTCGTTCCAGCGCGCGATCACGCTCGCCCGCCACGTGGGCGCCGCGATCTACCTCATGCACGTGAGCGCCAACGTCGGCATCGACGCGATCCGTCAGGCTCGAGGCGCTGGCGCCCCCATCTACGGCGAGATACTCCCGCACTACGCGTACTTCTCTGCCGAGAACTACCGCGAGCCGCACGGCGCCATCTATCACACGTATCCCTCGCTAAAGGATGCCGACGACCGCGACGACATGTGGCCTGCCCTGATCGACGGCACGCTGAGCACCCTCGCGACCGACGGCGTGTGCACCGACTTCGACGTGAAGACGCGCGGCAAGACGATCTACGACGCTACCGGCGGTCACGCTGGGGTGGAGATGCGCATGGCCGTGGCCTACACCGAGGGCGTGGTCGGCCGCGGCCTCGAGCTCACCCGTTTCGTCGACCTCACCTCGGCGAACGCGGCGAAGATCCTCGGCCTCTACCCTCGCAAGGGCGCCATCGCCGTCGGCAGCGACGCCGATCTCGCCATACTCGACATCGATGTGGACCGCCGTGTGACAGCAGCCGATCTGCACGAGGCCGACTACACGCCGTGGGAGGGGTACCGCACGCGCGCGTGGAACACGATGACACTGCTGCGCGGTCGCGTGATGGTGGACGATCGTCGGCTGGTCGCCAGCCCCGTCGGAGAGATCCAGTCGCAGCGCGTGTCGTCTGACGTGCTCAGCCGCCCGGCCTGCTGAGTCGCTGAGATGACCGCGTCGCCGCCGGTGTCGGTGCGCATGCTCGTGGTGACGCTGATGGCCTCGATGCTGGTCGTCTCCTTCAACCAGACCGTACTGAACACCGCGTTGCCCACCGTCATCGCCGAGCTCGGAGGTCTGGATCGTATCGGCTGGATCGTCGCAGCGTTCGTGCTCACTGCCACTCTCAGCATGCCGCTGGCTGGCGCTTTGGCCGATGTCGTCGATCGCAAGAGGCTGTTGCTCGGAGCAAGCGTCGTGTTCGGCGCCGGCACCCTGCTGGGGGCTTCTTCCTGGAATCTCGACGTGCTCATCATCGCTCGTCTTGCACAAGGGATCGGTGGCGGTGCGGTCATGGTGCTGACGCAGACGATCATGGCGGCGGCCGTTCCTTCACGTGAACGAGCGAAGTACGCAGGCGCATTCGGTTCGGTCTGGGCAGTGGCCACGATCAGCGGAGTACTCATCGGAGGATGGCTTACCGACGGCCCCGGGTGGCGCTGGGTGTTCTGGGGGACCCTTCCACTGCTCGTCATGGCCTTGGCGCTCAGTGCGCGATACATCGCGGCGAGCGGTCCAGGCTCAAGCCGCGTCGCACCCGACATCGGGGGCATGCTCCTGCTTTGCATCGGAACGACGGCGCTGGTGACCGCAGCCTCAGGATCGCTCTCTGCTGAGTGGTCCTGGTTTCTTGGAGTGATCGCCGCCGCAACCTGCTTCGCGCTGTTGCCTGCGGAGCGCCGGGCCGAGCAGCCCGTGCTGCCGGGCATCCTCTTCCGCAGTCGCACGTTCGTTCTGGCTACCGCTGCCGGCATGATCTGCAGTGGAGTGGCCTCGTTCGTCGTGCTTTCGTATCTTCCGTCGTTCGCCCAGATGGTGCTCGGCCTGTCCGCCCTCCAAGCTGGGCTGTTGCTGCTCCCGATGATCCTCACCACCGTGATCGCATCCGCTCTCACGGGGTTCGCCGTGTCACGCACCGGGCGGTATATCCTCATTCCCACAGTCGGTGCCGGTGCCGTCGCGGCCGGCCTCGTTCTGTTGGGAACTCTCGGCGCCGACACGACTCCGATGCGCCTGGCGCTATCAGCAGCGTTACTCGGTGCCGGGATCGGCACCAACGTGCTCCTGTTGACTTTGCTCGCGCAGAATGCGCTACCCGCACACAACGTCGGTGTCGCCACCGCTGCGAACAACTTCTTCCGTCAGGCCGGCGCCACGATGGGGATCTCATTGGTCGGGGTCGCATTCGCCGGGCGCCTGCAAGACACGCTCGCCGCCGCGCTGGACCGCCGCGGTATAGCGGCTCAAGATGATCTGCCGCTGGCGACGGTCTCTCCAGATCGACTCGCCCTGCTCGACCCGCAGCTGCGTTCTGCTATCGCCGAAGCTTACGCGGCAGCGTTGTCCCCCCTCTTCTTGGCGTTGGTGCCACTCGCTGTCGCCGCCATGGTGATGATCGCGCTGCTCGAGCGGCATCCTCTCGCGGAGTAGGAACCGCGGACCGCCGCTCTCCGACACGAGTCGTCGCGAGCTCCGAGTCGGCTCAATCGGTTCGCGCAGCGGCCGTGCG
The DNA here is from genome assembly GCF_015040615.1 of Microbacterium sp. YJN-G. Lineage (NCBI taxonomy): Bacteria > Bacillati > Actinomycetota > Actinomycetes > Micrococcales > Microbacteriaceae > Microbacterium > Microbacterium sp. YJN-G. The sequence goes on along the minus strand of NZ_CP060402.1, from coordinate 886,383 downwards.
ATCGATGTCCGCGATGATCTCTGTGTTGTAGTCCGCGCGGTTCCCTGGTCGGTACTCAACTTCAAGCGGCCCCGAATACCGGAAGGGCCCTCTTCGGTCGTGCAGTTCCCAATCGACCGGGCTTCCGCGGTCAATGCCGACGCTGATTCCGGTGAAGGGCGCCGCACCGGTGAGCTGCACAACAGGCCCCATCGCAAGCACCGGCTCATCGTCAATGCTCACGTCGATCTGCCATCGGATGTCCGCGAGCGCCGAGAACGAGAACGCGATGACCTCCGGGTCGCACGACCCGAGCGGCACAGTCTCCCGGTGCATCCGGCCGTATTCGTTGTAGCTGAAGCAGAGGCGACCATCTTCGAGGAAAGCGACGTAGCCACCTCCCTGATCACCGTGGGCGAAGAGCACTCCCCGCTGAACTCGATCCGGCACGAGCCGCACCACGACTTCGAAGGACCGCAAACGTATCAACCGGTTCGAGCGGAAACGCTCCAGCGTCGGCGATTCCGGCGTCAGTACAGTCGGCTGCTCCAGAATCAGATCCGAGGAGGGTCGGGTACGGGTAAGCGTCCCATCATCATTGAGCGGGAACACAGTGTTGTGCCACGCCTGTTGATTCCATCGGCGTGCAAGTCGCGAGACGACCTCAGGGAGTTCCTGTGCCAGATCCCTCGTCTCGCACGGGTCGTTCTCCATATCGAACAGTTGCCACTGCGAGTCGGAGAATTCGTCGCCCTGACGGTGCGAGGTCAAGATCTTCCATCGGCCACTGCTGAGGGCCCGGCTGCCGCCGAATTCCGAATACTGCTCGGTGCGGGTGCAGTCAGCCTCCGGATCACGAAGCACCTCGTCGAACGGGATGCCGTCGACCGCCTTCACCTTCTGGCCGTTCAGTCGCTTGAGCGGCTCGACTCCAGCGAGCGCGAGCAGGGTCTGACCGAGGTCGGAGACGTAGACGTATTGCGTGCGCAACCCAGCATCCTCGACGTCACGCGGCAGCCCCTTGGGCCACGAAACGATCAGTGGGGCACGGATGCCCCCCTCTGTCATGTATCGCTTGTACTTGGCGAAGGGCGCATTCGATACTGCAGCCCAACCGCGTGGATAGTGCATCATGAGTCGAGGTCCGCCGACCTCGTCCAGACTCAGCTCCGAGTCCGAGGTCGCCAGCCCCAGTTCGGTCGGCGCTCCCATCGATGCGAAGTAAGCGCTGGTACCGTGAACGCCGCCTTCACCACTGGCGCCGTTGTCGGAGGTGAACGCAACGATCGTGTTGTCATACTCGCCCATCGAACGCAGCTGAGCCAGGAGCCTCCCCAGACTCTGGTCGACGCTGTCGACCATCGCGGCGTAGACCTCCATGCAACGCGCAAACCAGGCACGTTGTGGCAGAGAGAGATCCGCCCATGGAGTCAACTCTTCATCCGGCGCGGCCGCCGTACATCCCTTCGGAAAGAGTCCGTCTGCCCGCTGGCGCGCTTCCCTGTTTCTGCGCACGACGTCCCAGCCGGCCTCATACTTACCCCGGTACTTCTCGATGTCTTCGGGTCTTGCCTGCAACGGCGCATGCACCGCCTGATGCGCGAAATACAGAAAGAACGGCTTGCTCGGATCGTTTGCCCGCAAGCCGGCGATCATCGAACGCGCTTCGTCGGTCAGTGCATCCGTGAGATAGAACGAGCTGTCGTACTCGTCCACCGTGACCGGACTGTTGTCCCGCATCAGGCGATGCGGCTGGAACATCGTCGTGTACGCGTCCATGCACCCGTAGTAGCGGTCGAATCCCCGCTGGGTCGGCCACGATGACTTCTCCGCGGCGTCGTGCAGCCTGTTCGACGGCGTGAGGTGCCATTTTCCGACCATGAACGTCGCGTACCCCGCCGCGCGAAAGGACTCCGCGAGTGTCGGCGCGTCCGGAGGCAGCTCGGCCGTGAACGCAGGGTACCCCGGGCTGGATCCAGCGACCGTGGCAAAGCCCGCGCGGTGCGGGTTCAGGCCAGTTAGCAACGACGCCCTCGCCGGCGCACAGACCGTCGATGTGTGGTAGTTGGTGAAGAGATACCCCGCCTCAGCGATCTCGCGCAACGTCGGGGTCTCGATCTCGGCCCCGAACGGAGAGATGTCGCTGAATCCAAGATCGTCCACCAACACCAGGATGACATTTGGAGAGCCATCCGCCGCCTCGGTCAGCGGCGGCCAACTCGGTGTGGACCGGGAAGCCAGTTCATCGACCACACCGGAGAAGGTCTCATAGCCGCGTGCTCCGTCGGGATAGGCATGTGCCATTGTGTCCACCAGGGTCCCTCCACTTCGTGTCGATGACCGCGTCACCCCAGGGAGTGCGCGATCTCCGTGAGGCCGTATGTTTTCCGCCGACACGGATCTTCATCATGATGAGCTAGCTTCACTATAGTGTGGACACACGCGTAGACCGAGGGGCACGTCGCGAAGTCGGATGCATTACCCGCGCCCCACCTGAACCCCGGATGCGACAGCGGCACCCCCTGACACCCTCGACCCGCACACCTGCGTCAACAGCCGACTTACGCGGACGCAAACCAACTAGGCTGGCCTTGGCGCACGCGAAACCAGCCATCCAGCACGACCACTTCATCCAAGCATCGATTCTCTTGACATATTGATGGCATCTTCAGTACAGTGAAGCCACTGAGTCACAGCGTGGTGCTCGCTATCGAAGCACCCTGAATAAGGGGCAGCATGATCAAGTCAAATCGAATGTTCGGCGTAACAGCCGCCGGAATCGCCGCAGTCCTCGGATTGTCCGGATGCGGCGCAAGCCAGGCAGGTTCTCCCGAGGGCGACGCGGCGGTTCCTGACACCGCCGTGATGGTCCTACCCAGTCTTCCGGACAATCTGACGATATTCCCGTACGGGGGAAACGCGTCACAGGCGGTTCTCACGGGTCTGGGCTCTCAACTGGCCAATTACGAGGTGGCCTGTGAGAACCCCGTTCCCGGCAAGGTTGCTGGGAAGCTCGCCGAGAGCATCGAGCTCAGTGACGACCTGAAGTCGATCGAGGTGAAGCTGCGCCCCCTCAAGAGTCAGGCCGGCAACACTCTCAGCACTGATGACGTGATCTGGAGTTTCACCGAATACGGTTTCGTCGTACAGCCGGTGCTGAAGTCCTCCTTCGCGCGCTCCGGCTACGACGTCGACAATCTCATCACCAAGATCGACGACAGCACGTTCAGGTTCAATCTCAAGTCGTTCCAGTCCAACGCGCTGGATGCCCTGCAGAATCCACTCGCGTACATCTACGACTCGACCGAAGCGATGTCGCATGCGACCGCTGAGGACCCCGTAGCCCAGAAGTGGTTGTTCACGAATCTGGCCGACTACAGCGGCTGGGAGTTGAGCAGCTTCAGTCCCGGCGAATCTCTCACCGTCACCGCTGATCCGGATTGGGGCGGCGGAGACCGCGTCGTGTCCAAGGTCGCCGTGCAGAGCGTCCCGGACGACACCACCCGCCAGCAGCTGCTGGAGACCGGCGAAGCCCAGGTCGCGGTCGGGTTCCAGCCCAGTCAGTTCCGCGCCCTCTCCGAGAAGCCCGGGATCGACATCCTCGAATGCGCCAGCCTGAACATGGACAACCTGATGTTCTCGACTCGCGAGGCCCCGCTGGACGATGTGCGGGTCCGTACCGCACTTTCGATGGCGATCAATCGCGAGGAGCTCGTCAAGGGCGCGTACTCGGACTACGCGACTCCGGCTGTGTCGTCCTTCAACAAGGCGTTCGGCTTCGGCGAGTATGGCGACGCCTACACGTACGATCCTGAAAAGGCGAAGCAACTCCTCGCAGAGGCCGGTTACCCCGACGGTTTCGAGTTGGTTCTGACTTACAGTCCCACCCGGCCGGGCCCCGTCACCGCGAAGAGTTCCGTGCTCGTCCAGTCCATGCTCGCCGAAATCGGTGTCGACGTGAAGTTGGAGCTGATCACGAGCCCGACTCAGATGACGGACATCATGTATCAGACGCACCTCTATCAGAGTGCCCTATATGGCGAGCCGGTCGCGATGGCGGATCCTGCATGGCTCACCTACGTCAAGTTCGGGGAGTCGCCGAACAATAGCGGCACGTTCTGGACGAGCCCCGAACTGCTTGAGCTACTCGCCGAGGCGTCGTCTACCCCGGCGGACAACAAGGAGAAGCGAGACACTCTGTTCCAGCGGATCGCTGAGATCGGCGACACCGAGGTCCCCCTCATCGAACTGGTCGAGACGCCTTATGTGATCGCGACGAACGGCATGACCACCGGCATTCCGATGCCCAACGGGCAGCTGGCCTGGTCGTCGTTCGGCAAGTGATGCACGGCCGGGAGGCGACTGATGGAAGTCGCTTCCCGGCAGGCCTCCGGACTCACCGCACTGTGATCAAGCACCTACCCGAAAGCCACGGTGAACCATGAAATTCGCGGAGTACAGTTCAACTCCCACTTCTGCGGTGGTCGTCGGCGCAACGACATCCTCGCTCGTCGCAGCCAGCAGATTCCCGCGGCTCAAGCGCGCACAGTTGGCCGCACTCAAACACAAGAGTGACATCACGATCGTCCTCGCACTTGTGTTCCTCGGTGCGTTCATCCTCTCGAGCGTAGTGATCGACCTCCCGCATCTTCCGACAAAGCCAGATGTCAGTTCGATCGCGTTGCCGCCGAGCGCTACTCACCTTTTCGGGACAGACGGATATGGCTTCGATGTGTTCTCTCGGGTGCTCGACGCCGCAACCCGCGACATCCCGATCGCCATAGCGGGTGCTCTGGTGGCTTTGGGGCTCGGCGTGCCGGTCGGCCTCGCGGCATCCGGCGGAAGAGCCGGCGACATCTTCATGCGCGGATTGGACGGCTTCTCGGCCCTCCCGATCCTCATTCTCGTGATCGTCGCGATCAAGCTCATGGGCGGGACTGCCTTTGACATCATCATCGCCATCGCGATCGTGAACACCCCGCGCTTCGCCCGTCTGGTGCGTGCAGAAGCAGTGGCGCTGCGCTCGATGAGATTCGTCGAAGCCGCTGTAGCAGCCGGATGCTCTCCGTTGCGCATCGCGGTGCAGCACATCTTCCGTAACAGTTACGGGATTGCGCTTGTGCAAACGACCCTCGCCGCAGCGAACGCTATCGGGGTCATCGCAGCGCTCAACTTCCTCGGTGTCGGTATCAACCCGCCCACTCCGACGTGGGGCGGCATGATTCGTGACGGGATGACGCTCCTCATCGACGGCAAGTGGTGGGCGGCGGCTTTCCCGACCCTGGCCATCTTCCTCGTAGTGGTCTCTTTCAATGCAATCGCCGACGGCATTGAGACTCGCGCTGAAGCAACAGGAGGCAACTCATGAGCACCAGACCACTCTTGGAGATCTCGGATCTCAGCGTTGAGTTCGGCCTGCACGGTCAGACCCGCCAGATCCTCAACGGCATTTCGTTCACAGTCGAACGCAACGAGATCATCGGACTCGTCGGCGAATCAGGTTCAGGAAAGTCCACGACCGCGCGGTCGATCATCGGGCTGTTGCCGCCCACCGGTCGGAGCTTCGGGAGCATCGCGTTCGATGGCGCTGAGATCAGCACGCTGTCGCCGAGGAGGATTCGTTCGATCCGAGGTACGCAGATCGGATTTGTGGCCCAAAATCCATTCGATGCGCTCAATCCGATCCTGTCGATCGAAGATCAGTTCTTCAACGTCATGCGTGCACACGAGAAGATCAGCCGGAAGACGGCGCGAGCGCGTGCAGCTGCACTTCTGCACTCTGTCGGCATCACCGACGCGGATCGTGTGCTCGCCGGACACGCCCACGAGCTGAGCGGCGGCATGGCTCAGCGAGTAGTGATCGCGATCGCGCTGAGCCTCGATCCGAAACTCCTCATCGCCGACGAGCCGACAACGGCGCTCGACATGACGGTGCAGCGACAGGTCCTCGACCTGATGCGGGACCTCATCGTGTCTTCCGGTCGATCAATGCTGTTGGTCACCCACGACCTGACGGTCGTCGCCACATATTGCGATCGAGTCGCGGTCATGTATCGCGGCGACATTCTCGAGATCGGCGAAGTCTCGAGTGTCTTCACTTCACCCCAGCACGAATACACGCGTGCGCTGCTGGACGCTGCCTCTGGCAAGGGGCTGATCGAGGAACGTGACCACGCCCTCCGGCAGTCGACCTCCAGGACCGGAGCAGCGTGATATGGACAAGGAAACGGGTGTTACGGATATGCCGATCGTCACCGCTCGAAATCTGAGCAAGACATTCGCCTCCCGAGGAAAGCGAGGGAGCGTTGTCGCGGTCAACGACGTCAGCCTCACCTTGCAACGCGGTGACACTCTCGGCCTCGTGGGCGAAAGCGGTTCAGGAAAGTCCACCCTCGGCCGGCTGCTGGCCCGACTCATCGACCCCGATGACGGGACGGTGGTCCTCGAAGGCACAGACCTCACGTCGCTGCGCGGCCGGGCACTACGACGTGCGCGATCGCGGTTCCAGGTGGTCTTCCAGGAACCCTACGCCTCCCTCGACCCTCGGATGACGGTCCTCCAGATCATCGAGGAGCCGCTGGTCGCGACCAAGATCGTGAAGTCGGCAAAGGAGCGCCGCGAACGCGTGCTGGCGATGCTGGACGATGTTGGCTTGCCCCGAGAGTTCATCTCACGGAAACCCGGTGCCCTGAGCGGCGGACAGCAGCAGCGCGTGGGAATTGCCCGCGCCCTCATCAGCGAACCTACCTTCGTCGTGCTGGACGAACCGACCTCGTCTCTCGACCAGACAGTACGAGCCAGCATCCTCCAGCTGCTCGTCCACCTTCAGCGGACCAAGTCGCTCACATTCGTCTTCATCTCCCATGACATCCACACGGTCAGGAGACTCTGCAACCGCACAGCGGTGATGCATCTGGGGAACATCGTGGAGATCGGCCCAACGGAGAACATCATGGAACGCCCACAACACCCGTACACCAAGAAGTTGCTTTCGGCAGTTCTCTCCCTCACCCCCGGAGAGTCCACGCGCGGAGGGAACACCGACGACCACCCGACGACTGCCATATCGTCCTCAGGCCGAAAGTGTGACATGCCGGATGATGCTTGTGAGCTGCAGGTCGAGGCGCTGCACCTCACCGGTGAGAGGAGCAGATGATGATCCGCTTCGTCCTCGGACGTGTCCTACTGGCGGGCTTTCTGCTCATAGTCGTCATCTCCGCGAGTTTCGCCTTGGTCTCCCTCATCCCCGGTGACCCAGCGCTGGCTGTCCTCGGCGAATTCGCTACGCCGGAGCAGGTTGCGACGCTGAATGCCCAGCTCGGGCTCGACCAGCCTTTTCATGTCCAGTGGTGGAACTACTTGACATCGGCGCTTTCTGGCGATCTCGGTACGTCATACTTCTCCGGAACACCTGTCACGGAGGAGATTCTGGTGCGACTGGTCCCCAGCTTGCTGCTCGTGATACCGGGAATCCTGCTGGCGGTGGTTCTGGGGACCGCCATCGGCGCCCTCAGCGCCTATCGGCGTGGGGGACGGGTTGATCGCGTGCTGTCCGGGTACACATCCGCCACCCTTGCGCTGCCGGAGTTCGCGCTGGCCCTCATCGTCATCTATGTCTTCTTTCAGATACTGCGCATCGCGCCTCCCCCACTTGGCATGTTGTCCCCTCTCGACCCGATTCCACCGGCGGTCACCGGATCGGTGCTCATCGACGCTGCGCTGGCGGGTTCCTGGGAGACGATCGGCAGCGCCATCGCTCGGGCGGTGCTGCCGATCATCACCCTAGGAATCTTCTTCTCGGCATTCTTCGCCCGAGTCGTTCGAACAGGCCTGACCGCTGCGCTCCTGTCTCCGCAGGTTGAGTTCGCGAGAGCTTGCGGGCTGAGTGAGTGGATGGTCTTCCGGTACGCGATGGGCGACATTCGTCGCACCTTGCTCACTTTCCTTGTGATCCTGAGCGGTGCCGCGCTCAGCGGTGCAGTGATCCTGGAGACGGTGTTCTCCTGGCCCGGGATCGGCACGTGGGCACTGACCGGCATTCTCCAAGTCGACATCCCGGTGATCCAAGGATTCGTCCTCATCATCGCCACCACCCTCCTGTTCGCGTACGTCGCCGTCGACATCGTGATCGCATGCACTGACCCACGAGTTCGTTCCCAGGTCACCGCCGGCGGGAACAAGCGCGCAGACTCCCCCAAGCCAGCGTCATCCGAACCTGTCATCAACGACGCCATAGCGGGATGAGCGATCACGGCAACCCACAACGACTCCAGGCATTGAACATCCGGCGCGTCATCCGCCGTAAACCGACGGCCCTCACGCGCTGTGGATGGGGTACAAACGAAGAGTGCATTCGTCACGCGGATGAATGCACGGCTGCATCCCGATATCCGTCCGAGGTCCTTTCATGTGTCGTCTGTTCGCCTACGTCTCCCCCGAACCCGCCACCGCGGGCGGTGAGCTCGGGCCGGACGGCAAGGAGAGCCTGCTGTCGCTGGCGCGGCTGCACGGCGACGGATGGGGCTGGGCGGGCGTGCGGCATCCGGGCGATGCCCCGGTGGTCAAGCGCTCGGCGATCTCGGCGGCGACCGATCCCGTGTTCGACGCGGCGCTCGCAGTGCCCGCGCGTGCCGCGATGGTGCACCTGAGGTGGGCGACGTCGGGGCTTCCGGTGATCGAGCGCAACGCGCATCCCTTCAGGTTCGGCGACCTCGCCTTCGAGCACAACGGGTCGCTGAAGCCCATCGGCGACGTGGCCGCGCTGCTGACGGACGAGAGCCGTGCGTCGCTGACCGGCGACACCGACAGCGAGATGTACTTCGCGCTCATCCGCGAGCAGCTCGCCCTCGGCACCCCGCTGCTCGAGGCGACCACCACGGTCGCCCGCCGGCTGCGCGAGGTGTTCCCGCGTGCCAGTCTCAACGCCATCCTGCTCGATCGCACTCAGCTGATCGTCGTGCACGCCAGCGCGCGCAGCATCCTCTCCGACGCCGACCTGCACGTGATCGGCGAGCATCCCCAGCTGCCCGATGAGCACAACGAGGACTACTTCGCGCTGCGCTGGAGCCATGTGGACGACGGGACGATCCTGATCGGCTCGACGGGCGTCGCCGCGGCCGAGTGGCAGGCGCTGCCGGCCGAGTCGGTGACCGCGATCGACCTCGCCGACCGGTCGACATCGACGCTCGAACTGGCGCCTGTGGCCGCGGCACACGGCTGATCGGACGCTAGAATCGAATCGTCCGGCTGCGGCCGGTGCCCGAAAAAGGGGCACGAAGCACTCTGAGACCCGATGGTCCGCGCGATGACGCGCGAGCGGCGAGACATATACGGATCCCCTCCGTTCCCGTCTTGAAAGGCTTCGCCATGCCCACCGTCTCCGCCCACGTCGCCCTCACCCTCGCCCAGCACGTCGATCACGTCTTCGGCGTCATGGGCAACGGCAACGCCTACTTCCTCGACGCCATCGAGACGCACACGGATGCCATCTTCACAGCCGTCCGCCACGAGCAGGGAGCCGTCGTCGCCGCCGACGCGCACTTCCGTGCCTCGGGACGGATCGCCGCGGCGACCTCGACCTACGGCGCCGGGTTCACCAACACCCTGACCGCCCTCGCCGAGGCGGTGCAGGCGCACGTGCCGCTCGTGCTCGTCGTCGGCGACGAGCCCACCTCGGGCCCTCGCCCCTGGGACGTCGATCAGATCGCCATGGCCTCCGCGGTCGGCGCGCGCACCTATACGACGGGGCGGGCGGATGCTGCCGCCACCACCGTCATCGCCGTCGAGCACGCCCTCACCTACCGGGTGCCCGTCGTGCTCGCGATCCCCTACGACGTGGCCGCGCTCGAAGCGGGCCCCGTACCCGAGGCGCCCGCCCCCCGCATCCCGGAGCCGCTGGTCGCACGCGGCGAGTTCGCCGAGGGGATGCTGGATGAGATCGCCGAGGCGCTGCGCACCTCCGAGCGTCCCTTCCTGCTGGCAGGACGAGGTGCGTGGCTGGCCGGCGCCGGCGAGGCGCTGGGCGCGCTCGCGGATGCCACCGGCGCACTGACCGCCACGACCGCCCTGGGCCGCGGGATCTTCCCCGACAGCCGCTATGACCTGGGCGTGACCGGCGGTTTCGGCGCGGACGGGGCGATGGGCCTGATCCGCGAGGCCGATGTCGCGGTGGTCTTCGGCGCGTCACTGAACCAGTTCACGATGCGCTTCGGCGAGCTGTTCGCCCCCGGCACCCGGGTGTTCCAGGTCGATGTGGCGCCGGCTGCCACGCACGCCCACATCGGCGGATTCGTGCGCGCGGACGCCCGCATCGCGGCATCCGAACTCGTCTCCCGCCTCTCCGCCGCGCACTCCGCGCGGGAAAATGCGCCTGCCGCGGACGAATCCGCGGAATCCGTCCGCGCGAAGCGCACATCCCCGCGCGAAGCGCACACCCCGTGGCGCGAGAGCGTGGACCTCACCGCCGCCCGCGCGTACGCCGCGGGTGACGACCTCGCCGACGACGGCCGCCTCGACCCGCGCTCCGCCGCGCGCCGCATCGCCGAGCTGCTGCCCGAGGACCGCGTCGTCGTCTCGGACGGCGGGCATTTCATCGGCTGGGCGAACATGTACTGGCCGGTCGCCGCCCCCGACCGGATGATGATGATCGGCACCGCGTTCCAGTCCATCGGGCAGGGCTGGCCGAGCGTGGTCGGCGCGACCCGGGCGCGGCCGGAGTCCACCGTGGTGCTGACCTCGGGCGACGGCGGCGGGCTCATGGCGATCGCCGACCTGGAATCCGCCGTGCGAGCGGCCGGCGGGCACGGCATCGCGGTGATCTGGAACGACGCCGCCTACGGTGCCGAGGTGAACCTGTACGGGCTGAAGGGCCTGGCCGAGGCGCCGATGCTGATCCCCGAGGTCGACTTCGCCGCCTTCGGCACGGCCGTCGGCGCCGAGGGCGTGGTCGTGCGCACCCTCGACGACCTCGAGCGTCTGCGCACCTGGGCCGCCGAGAACCCCGATGAGCGCCGCTTCCTCGTGCTCGACCTGCGTATCTCGGGCAAGGTGATCGCCCCGTACCAGCAGGAGATCATCCGCGTGAACTCCTGATCGCACCCGCGGCGATCAGTCGCCGGTCAGATCCATCCCTTGTCCTGCGCGATGCGCACGGCCTGGGTGCGGTTGGCGGCGCCGGTCTTGCCGATCGCCGAGGAGAGATGGTTGCGCACGGTGCCGGCCGAGAGGAAGACCTCGGATGCTATCGCGCCGGCCGACCGGCCGTCGGCAGCCAGCCGCAGCACCTGCTGCTCGCGGTCGGTGAGCGGATTCGCGCCGTCGAACAGGCTCTCCTCGGCGAGCGCCGGATCCAGCACGCGCAGCCCCGCGTGCACGCGGCGCACGGCGTCGGCGAGCTGTTCGGCAGGAGTGTCCTTGACGATGAAGCCGCTCGCTCCGGCATCCAGCGCCGCGCGCAGATACCCGGGTCTGGCGAACGTCGTGACGATGAGCACGCGCGTGCCGGGGTTGGCCGCCCGCACCCGCCGGGTCGCATCGATGCCGTCGAGATCGGGCATCTGGATGTCCATCAGGCAGACATCCGGCCGCAGTTCGGCGACCGATCGCACCGCCTGCTCGCCGTCGGCGGCGACGCCGGCGATCTCGAGATCGCCCTCGAGTTCGAGCAGGGCGGCGAGCGCGCCGCGCACCAGCGCCTGGTCGTCGGCGATCACCAGGCGGATGCGTTGCCCTGAACGCCCGGGTTGCGGCATCCGATTCACCATCTGATCTCCACTCGAGTCCCCGCCTCCGTCCCCGCGCCGAATTCGAGTGTGGCGCCGGCGGCGGCGGCGCGCTCGCGCATGCCGCGCACCCCGTTGCCCTCGCCCGTGCCGGCAGGGCCGCGTCCGTCGTCGACCACGACGAGCCGGCCCGCGGCGATGGTCACGGCGACCACCGTCGCGTGCGCGTGACGCAGCACGTTGGTGATCGCCTCGCGCAGCACCCAGCTGGCCGTCAGCGACTGCACGGGAGAGAGCGCGGCAGGTTCGCCGTCGACGTGCATCGAGATGCCGGCCGATCGCAGCGCGTCGCGCCCCGATGCCAGCTGCTCGATCAGCGTCGTCGCCCGCGCCCCCGCGACCGTGGCCCGCACCCCGGCGATCGCCTCGGCCGTCAGCGCGGTGATGTCGGCGAGCTCTGCCCTGGCTCGTCCGGGATCGGTGTCGATGAGCCGCTGCGCCAGCTGCGCCTTCAGCTGCACGACGGTCAGCGAGTGACCGATCAGGTCGTGCACATCGCGGGCGACGGCCTCGCGTCCCTCGCTGGTGGCCAGCTCGCGCCCCAGCTGCTCGGCCTCGGATGAGCGGATGATCAGCCACGTCGACACGGTGTTCACCACGCCCATCAGCACCACGATCACCAGGATCGTCGCGAAGGCGAACCAGCCGGGGATGAGCAGCACGCACGCCGCGGTGATCACGACCCCGCCGATCGTGGTGATCCAGTGCGCCGCCCGGGTCAGGCCGTACGAGGCGAATGACATGATGAACGGCAGGAAACTGAGTGCATTCGCCCGCTCGGCCGGGATCGACACGAGCGCACAGGCGATCAGACCGCCGAAGATCCACCACTGCCCTGCCGACACCGGCCGCCCGAGTCCGTCTCCCCGGCGCAGCCCCCGGATGAAGCCGCCGACGTAGAGCACCACGAAGGCGGCCAGTGCCGTCCAGCCGATGGCGATCCAGATCGGGGCTGCGGTCGATTCGATCAGCGCGATCGCCGGGTAGATCAGGAAGAACAGCCAGATGACCGCCATCAGCCAGCCGTACCGGTCCCAATGACTCTTCGGCTCGGGGCGCGCGGCGGTGCGGTACTGGCTGGTCACCGTCTCACCCTACTGACGGCGGCGCGAGCGCTTCACACCGGCGACGACGAGCGCGGTGAACAGCAGCACCCACACGACGATGTTCAGCAGCACCATCCACAGCGGGTCGGTCTGACCTGTGGTGAGCACGCCGTCTGTCAGCGGCCAGCGTGAGAGCGCCACGAATCCGTAGAGCGGCGTGAACCGCGCAATGTCGAGCATCACACCGTCCAGCGGCATGAACACATTGCCGAAGAACGCGAAGAACGTCATCGAGATCGAGGCCAGCGCAGCCGATGAGTCGGCGTTGAAGAACAGTCCGACCCCGAGGCCGTACAGCCCGTAGATGAGCCCGATGCCGAGGATGATCCCGGCCGTCGCGAACCAGCGCCACAGGTCGGTGGCCTGCGCCCCGGTGACGGCACCGGCGATGAAGACCGCCAGGAGGGCGAGGACGGCGAAGGTGAAGGCGGTGAGCAGCTTGGTGAGCGCGTACCCCGCTGTGCTCAGCGGGGTCATCGCCAGCTGCCGACCCCAGCCCTGCTTCGACTCGGCCGCGGCGAGCGAGGTCAGCGAGCTCATCGCCACGGCCGTGCCGTAGGCGGCCATCGACACCATCACGTAGAAGGCGACGTTGCCGTGCCCGGCCGACATGCTGCCGTAGCCGGCGCTCGCGCCGAACAGCAGGTACATCACCACGGGCATCGCGAGGGTGAAGGCGAGCGTGTAGGGATTGCGCAGCTGGCGGACGCCCTCGATCCGCAGCATGGTGGTCGTCGTCATCATCTCAGTCCTCCGTCAGGGTGGTGAAGGCGGTCTCAAGGGTGGGTGCGGTGATCTCGAGATCGCGGGCGCGCTCGGCCAGCAGCACGGCTGCAACGGCATCCGAGTCGGTGCTGCGCAGGGTGAGGCGGGCGGCGTCGAGGCGCACGTCGGAGACGGCCGGATGCTGTCGCAGAGCCGCCACGATGTGATCGGCGCCCGCGTCGGGCAGCGTCGCCGCGACCCTGCGCGCGCCGAGCCCGGCGCGCAGTTCCGCGGTCGGGGCGTCGGCGACGACCCGCCCGTGGTTCATGACGACCGTCCTGCGGGCGAACTGCTCGGCCTCTTCGAGGTAGTGGGTCGCGAACACGATGGTGCGGCCGGCATCGGCATCCGCGCGCATGACGTCCCAGAAGCGGCGGCGGGCGGTGACGTCCATACCGGCCGTGGGCTCGTCGAGCACGAGGATGTCGGGGTCGGCGGTGAGCGCGAGCGCGAACTTCACGCGCTGCTGCTCACCGCCCGAGCACTTCGCCACGCGACGGCGGGCGAGGCGGGTGAGGTCGGTGCGCTCGAGGATCTCGGGCACCCGTGCGAGGGCGGCCCGGCCGTGCAGCGACGCGACGAGCCGCACGGTCTCGCCGACGGTGAGATCCGAGAGCAGGCCGCCGGTCTGCAGCACGGCGGCGATGGAGCCGCTCTTGGCCGCGTGCATCGGCGTGCCGCCGAGCACCTGCACGGTCCCGTCGCTGGGGTCGGTGAGGCCCAGCAGCATGTCGAGCGTCGTCGTCTTGCCGGCCCCGTTCGGTCCGAGCAGCGCGACGACCTCGCCGCGGCAGATGCTGAGATCGACTCCGTCGACGGCCCGCACGCGGCGGTCGCCGACACCGAACCGGCGGCTGACACCGCGCAGTTCGATGACGACGCCGCGCTCGGTGGGTGCGGGCGCTACCCGCGTCTGCAATTCGGCTGTGGTCTGCATACCCCCAGCCTGGCCGCGTGATGCCGCCTGCGCCGGGGGCCGATGTCACCCGTTCGGCATGACATCTGTCATGCCCGGGCTCGGCGGGGCCCGGCACGGGTCGGCGCGGGCCGGCGGGTCGGCCCGGCAGGGGCCGGCTCCCTACCCGTCAGGATGCCGGCAGCAGCGCCCCGTCGAGGAAGGCACCCAGCTCGTCGACCGCATCCAGCGGCAGGATCGCGGCGACGTACTGGTCGGGTCGCACCACGATCACCACGCCGTCGCGGGACAGCTCGCGCTCGTCGAAGATGTCGGTGGCGCACCACGCCGACGGCGCCGCCGCGTAAACCTTCTCCCAGTCGGTCAGCCCGAACGGGCCGGTTCTGGGCTGGAACAGCTCGGGTGCGTGCGTGACCTCGAACTCGTCGAAGCGCTGCTGGTAGATCGCCTTCGCGTCGATCACGGCGTCCGAGTCGCCGTCCGCGGGCGTGAAGCGGGCGAACAGCGGTGCCGCCTCCTCCGCCCAGGACGCGAGCTTCGACGCATCCGGGTCGGCGAACGCGTATACGCGCCAGCGTCCGTCGGCGTGGGCGTGGTGGCCCAGGTGCACGACGTTGCCGTCCGAGACGCGGGTGACCTCGGCCGACTTGAACCGCTTGCCCAGCGGGAAACCCGCGGCCAGCGCCTGGTGCGCGTCGGTGCCGGTGATCATCGACTCGGCGTACTGCGTCATGAAGCCGGAGGGGAACTCGGCCGTGGCCAGATAGTAGGTCGCCAGGTCCTGCGGGTCGGAGATCTCCTCGGGCTTGCGCGCCATCAGCGAGGACCACTCGCGGTCGAAGTCGATCAGCTGCTGCGCGACCGGGCGGCGCTCGGCGGCGTAGGTCGACAGCAGCTCGTCAGGGGCGCGGCCCGAGAGCACGTGGCCGAGCTTCCAGCCCAGGTTGAAGCCGTCCTGCATCGAGACGTTCATGCCCTGCCCGGCCTTGGCGCTGTGCGTGTGGCAGGCGTCTCCGGTGAGGAACACGCGCGGGTGGCGGTCGGCGTCGAGCGCATCGTCGAAGCCGTCGGTGACCCGGTGGCCGACCTCGTAGACGCTGTGCCAGGCGACCTCCTTCACGTCGAGCGTGTAGGGGTGCAGGATCTCGTTGGCCTTGCGGATGATGTCTTCGATGGGCGTGTGCTTGACCTGCCGGTTGTCATCGGCCGCCACCTCGCCGAGGTCGACGTAGACGCGGCTGAGGTAGCCGCCCTCGCGCGGGATGTGCAGGATGTTCCCCGCCTCGGCGTTGATCGCGCACTTGATGCGCCAGTCGGGGAAGTCGGTGTTCACGAGCACGTCCATGACGCCCCAGGCGTGCGCGGCCATGGCGCCGACGTGCTTGCGGCCGATCGCCTCGCGCACCCCGCTGCGGGCGCCGTCGCAGCCGACCACGTACTTCGCGCGGATCGTGCGCTCCTCCCCCGCGCGGGGGCCGGCGGTGTGCCGTACCCGCACCTCGACGGGGTGCTCGCCGTCCTCGTGCACGGTGAGGCCGGCGAACTCGATGCCGTAGTCCGGCTCGATCCGTCCCGGTCCGTAGGCGGCGGCCTCGGCGAAGTAGTCCAGCACGCGCGCCTGATTGACGATGAGGTGCGGGAACTCGCTGATCTTGAGCCCGTAGTCCTCGGTGCGCGAGGTGCGGATGATGTTGTCGGGGTTCTCGGGGTCGGGGCCCCAGAAGTTCATCCAGCCGATGTTGTACGCCTCGGCGATGATGCGCTCGGCGAAGCCGAACGCCTGGAACGTCTCGACGCTGCGGGGCTGGATGCCGTCGGCCTGGCCGAGCACGAGCCGTCCGTCGCGGCGCTCGATGATGCGGGTGGTGACATCGGGGAACTGCGACATCTGCGCGGCGAGGAGCATGCCGGCCGGTCCCGAGCCGACGATGAGCACGTCGGTCTCGTCGGGAAGCTCGGCGGGCCGGTCGACGCCGACGCCTTCGGCGGGGAGCACGCGGGGCTCGCCGGATACGTAGCCGTGGTGGTGGAACTGCATCGTCGGGTCCTTCCCTGGACAGCATCGTCAGGTGTTGCTCGCGAGGTGTTGCTCACAAGGAACGGCGTGTTCTATATTCGAACGCGACGTTCTACTATTGAACAGATCGTATACGAAGAGCGGATGCGGTGACAAGACCGCCCGCGCACGGACGCGCGCGGATCGCGCACAGAAGGAGCTGCATGGTCGCCGCCCCCGCCTCGCAGACGCTGAGCCGCGGCATCCGGATCCTCGAGATCCTGGCCGACGGGCCGCTCTCGATCGACGAGGTCGCCACCCGGCTCGAGGTGCACCGCTCGATCGCCTACCGGCTGCTGCGCACGCTCGAGGATCACCGCCTCGTCGCACGCGACGCGGCGGGGCTCGCGTCGCTCGGGCCGCGCATGGCGGCCCTCGCCGCCGGCGTCGCCCACGATCTGCAGGCCGAGGCGCTCCCCGAGCTCACGGCCGTCGCCAACGAGTTCGGGCTCACAGCGCTGCTGGCCGTGCTCGACGGCGACGAGTGCATCACCCTCTCGAGCGTCGAGCCGCGGCATGCGGTCGCGAACGTCGCCCAGCGCCCCGGCGCTCGGCATCCGGTCACCGTCGGCGCACCGGGCAAGGCGATCCTCGCCCAGCTGCCGGATGCCGAGTGGCCCGAGGTCTCCGAGGCGCTGCGCGCCGAGATCGCCGTCGTGCGCGAGCGCGGCTTCGCGACCAGCCACGACGAGGTGATCCCCACCGTGCGCTCGGTCGCCGTCCCCCTGGTGCTGCGGGGCAAGCGCCCTGCGACGCTGGCCGTCGTGCATGCGGCATCCCGGTTCGAGGATGCCGAGATCGCCGCCCGCCTGCAGCGCTCGGCGCGCGCGATCCGCGAGTCGCTGGAGGGCTGAGCGGCCTCGGGAATGCAGGAGGAATGCAGATATGAAGGATGATCCGGCGGGGATCATCCTTCAGACCTGCAGATGTCCTTCAGAGCTGCAGCGGGGTCAGGCCTTCGACAGCCCGTAGATCGGGCTCTTGGCCTGCTCGGCCTCGTGCTCGGGCCCGAGCGGGATACCGGTGCGGTCGCGCAGCAGCAGCGTGCCGATCAGGCCGATGACGGTCATGCCGGCGAGGTACCAGGTGATGCCAGTGGTGGCCCCGGTCGCCTGGAAGATCGCCTGCGCGATCATCGGCGAGAAGGCGCCACCGAGGATCGCGCCGATCGCGTACGAGATCGAGACGCCCGAGAACCGGATGGATGCCGGGAACAGCTCGGAGTACAGCGCGGACTGCGGGCCGTAGGTGAGGCCGAGGCCGATCGTGAGGATGATCAGGGCCGCGGCGAGCGAGCCCACCGTGCCGATGTTGGTCAGCGGGAACAGCAGGAACACGCCGATCAGCTGCAGCACCCAGCCGAGGATGTAGGTGTTGCGACGCCCGAGCTTGTCGGAGAGCCAGCCGCCGAACCAGGTGGAGATCAGCCAGGTCACACCCGAGAGCGCGACCACCCAGAACACCGCCGAGGTGTCGAGCTCGATCGGGCCGGGCGTGGCGGTGGCGTACCGCTGCATGTAGCCGCCGGTGGTCATGTAGCCCACAGCGTTGTTGCCGGCGAACACGAGGGCGGCGACGATCACGAGCGGCAGGTGGTGGCGCAGCAGCTGCACGATCGGCATCCGCGACTCCTCCTTGCGCTCGGCGATCTCGGTGAACACCGGGCTCTCCGAGACGCGTCGGCGCACCCAGTAGCCGACGCCGATCAGCACGATCGAGAGCAGGAAGGGAACGCGCCAGCCCCATGCCAGGAACGCCTCACCGGGAGCGATCTGCGCCATCAGCGCCAGCATCATCGATGCCAGCAGCAGGCCGATCGGCACGCCGATCTGCGGCGAGGCGCCGAACAGTCCGCGCTTGGGCTTGGGCGCGTGCTCGACGGCCATGAGCACCGCGCCGCCCCACTCGCCACCCGCCGAGATGCCCTGCACCACGCGCAGGAAGATCAGCAGGATCGGCGCCCACACGCCGATGACGGCGTGCGTGGGCAGCAGACCCACGAGCGTGGTCGCGACACCCATGAGCAGCAGCGTGATGACGAGCATCGGCCGGCGGCCGATCTTGTCTCCGTAGTGTCCGGCGAGAAACGCGCCCAGCGGGCGGAACAGGAAGCTGACGCCGACGGTGAAGAACGACACGATCTGCGCGAACTCCGCACCCATGGGCTCGAAGAAGAGGGCTGCGAACACGGTCGCGGCCGCGAAGGCGTAGATGAAGAAGTCGTACCACTCGACGGTGGTGCCGACGACGGTGGCGAAGACCACGCGGCGGCGATCGTGCGGACTGGCGATGGTGCCGGTCGGGGTGAATCCGGGCGAGCCGGTGTGATCACTCATGATGCTCCTTAGGTGACGTCGTTGTCGGATGGCCCCTGATGCTTGCCACCTGCGCGGTCATCATATACGATTTCAAATACGACGCACAAGGCATCGTCCGACGGTGTCCGATCAGCGCGAGGAGGCGCCCCGTGACAGAGATCACCAGACCCGGCAAGATCATCGCCATCCACCTGAGCTATGAGTCGCGGTCCGCGCAGCGCGGCCGCAGGCCCGCCGCCCCCTCGTACTTCTTCAAGCCCGCCAGCTCCGTCGCCGCCTCCGGCGGCACCGTCGAGCGACCGGCGGGCACCGAGCTGCTCGCCTTCGAGGGCGAGATCGCGCTGATCATCGGCGCACCGGCACGCCGCGTCTCGCTGGCCGACGCATGGTCGCACGTGGCATCCGTCACCGCCTCGAACGATCTGGGCCTGTACGACCTGCGAGCCAACGACAAGGGCTCCAACGTGCGCTCGAAGGGAGGCGACGGCTACACGCCGCTCGGCCCGGAGCTCATCGACGCCTCGCGCGTCGACCCCGGCGCCCTTCGCGTGCGCGCCTGGGTGAACGGCGAGCTGCGCCAGGACGACACCACCGCCGGCCTGATCTTCTCGCTCCCCCAGCTCGTCGCTGACCTCTCCCAGCACTTCACGCTCGAGACCGGCGACGTGATCCTCACCGGCACGCCGGCGGGGTCGAGCGTCATCGTCCCGGGTGACGTCGTCGAGATCGAGGTCGACGCCCCGGATGCCGAGGGCGCGCCGACCTCAGGACGACTGCGCACCACCGTGACGCAGGGTGCGATCCCCTTCGACGCCTCCCTCGGATCGCTGCCGGCCGTCGACGACCTGCAGCGCGAGGAGGCCTGGGGCTCGGCCGCGCTCATCCCCCCGGTCCCTGAGGGAGCGCAGCGAGACGAAGGAGCGGATGCCGCCGGGGCGCCGGATGCCGCCGCGCTGCCGGATGCCGCCGCAGCGGGAGGCATCTCCCCCGAGCTGCGCGCAAAGCTCGAGGCCGCGCCGACTGCCGGGCTGTCCAGCCAGCTGCGCAAGCGCGGGCTGCGGTCGTGCTTCATCGACGGTGTCGCCGCGAACATCGCCGGAGCGAAGATCGTCGGCACCGCGCGCACGCTGCGGTTCGTGCCGCTGCGCGAAGACCTCTTCACCTCGCACGGAGGCGGCTACAACGCCCAGAAGCGCCTGTTCGACGCGGTCGGTGAGGGCGAGATCATCGTGATCGAGGCCCGCGGCGACGCGGGCACCGGCACGCTCGGCGACATCCTCGCCCTGCGCGCGAAGACCCGCGGCGCCGCCGGCGTCGTGACCGACGGCGGCGTGCGCGACTTCGACACGGTCACCGAGATCGGCCTGCCGGTCTTCTCGCGCGGCGCGCATCCGTCGGTGCTCGGGCGCAGGCACGTGCCGTGGGAGTACGACGTGACGGTCGCCTGCGGCGGCGCCACGGTGCAGCCCGGCGACATCATCGTCGGCGACGGAGACGGGGTCATCGTGATCCCCGCGTCCCTCGCCGAGGAGGTCGCCGACGAGGCGCTCGCCCAGGAAGAGGAGGACGCCTGGATCGCCGAGCAGGTCGCCGACGGGCATCCGGTCGACGGGCTGTTCCCGATGAACGCCGAGTGGCGCGCCCGATTCGACGCGCGCGGAACGGCACAGGGTGAGGCGGCACAGGGCGAGGCGGCGCAGTCATGAGCAGCACGGTCGCCCAGGACGGCAAGCAGGGCAGCAAGTCCGAGCAGGCGTACGCCTGGATCCGCGGGCGCATCTCGTCGCACGCCTTCGTGCCCGGCTACCGCCTGGTGCTGGGTGCGATCGCCGATGAGCTCGGCATGAGCGTGGTGCCGGTGCGCGAGGCCATCCGCCGCCTCGAGGCCGAGGGCCTGGTGACCTTCGAGCGCAACGTCGGCGCGCATGTCGCGCTGATCGACGAAAGCGAGTACGCGCACACCATGCAGACCCTCGGGCTCGTCGAGGGCGCGGCGACCGCACTGTCCGCGCCGCTGCTCGACGAGGCGGCGCTCGCCCGCGCCGAGGAGATCAACGACCGGATGCTGCGCCTGCTCGACCACTTCCACGCGCACACCTTCACCAACCTCAACCGCGACTTCCACTCAGTGCTCTACGAGCCGTGCCCCAACCCGCACATCCTCGACCTGGTGCACCGCGGATGGGGCCGGCTCTCCGGCATCCGCGACTCCACGTTCGCGTTCGTCCCCGGCCGTGCCAGGCACTCCGTCGACGAGCACACCCACATCCTCGAGCTGATCCGCGGCGGCGCCGACCCGCTGCAGATCGAGCTCGCCGCCCGTGACCACCGCTGGCGCACCCTGGACGCGTTCCTGGACGCCAGACACCCACACCCCAGCGAAGAAGGACGATGATGACCGACGCGTACACCCCGGCCGATCTGCCGGAGAAGATTCAGCACTACATCGACGGCGAGTTCGTCGACTCGATCGACGGCGACACCTTCGAGGTGCTCAACCCCGTCACCAACGAGACCTACGTGCACGCCGCAGCCGGCAAGAAGGCCGACATCGACCGTGCCGTCGCCGCCGCACGCCGCGCGTTCACCGAGGGCCCGTGGCCGCGGATGCTGCCGCGCGACCGCTCGCGCGTGCTGCACCGCATCGCCGACATCGTCGAGTCGCGCGACGCGCGCCTGGCCGAGCTCGAGAGCTTCGACTCGGGCCTTCCGATCACCCAGGCCCTCGGCCAGGCGCGTCGCGCCGCCGAGAACTTCCGCTTCTTCGCCGACCTGATCGTCGCGCAGGCCGATGACGCCTTCAAGGTGCCGGGCAAGCAGATGAACTACGTCAACCGCAAGCCGATCGGTGTCGCCGGCCTGATCACGCCGTGGAACACGCCGTTCATGCTCGAGTCGTGGAAGCTCGGGCCGGCGCTGGCCGCGGGCAACACCGTCGTGCTCAAGCCGGCGGAGTTCACGCCGCTGTCGGCATCGCTCTGGGCCGGGATCTTCGAGGAGGCGGGCCTGCCCCAGGGCGTCTTCAACCTCGTCAACGGGCTCGGCGAGGAAGCAGGCGACGCGCTGGTCAAGCATCCGGAGGTGCCGCTGATCTCGTTCACCGGCGAGAGCCGCACCGGGCAGATCATCTTCGGCAATTCGGCGCCGTACCTGAAGGGCCTGTCGATGGAGCTGGGCGGCAAGAGCCCCGCCGTCGTGTTCGCCGACGCCGACCTCGACACCGCGATCGACGCGTGCATCTTCGGCGTCTACTCCCTCAACGGCGAGCGCTGCACCGCCGGTTCGCGGGTGCTCGTGCAGCGCGAGATCTACGACGAGTTCGTCGAGCGCTTCGCCGCACTCACCAAGCGCGTCAAGGTGGGCCTGCCGCACGACCCGACCACCGAGGTCGGCGCGCTGGTGCACCCGGAGCACTACGAGAAGGTGATGAGCTACGTTGAGCTCGGCAAGTCCGAGGGCCGGCTGATCGCCGGAGGCGGACGCCCCGAGGGCTTCCCGACCGGCAATTACGTCGCCCCGACCGCCTTCGCCGACGTGTCGCCCGACGCCCGCATCTTCCAGGAGGAGATCTTCGGACCGGTCGTCGCGATCACCCCGTTCGACACCGACGAAGAGGCGCTCGCCCTCGCGAACAACACGAAGTACGGCCTGGCCGCCTACATCTGGACCAACGACCTCAAGCGGGCGCACAACTTCGCCGGCTCCGTGGAGGCCGGCATGGTGTGGCTGAACTCGAACAACGTGCGCGACCTGCGCACCCCGTTCGGCGGCGTGAAGGCCTCCGGCCTCGGCCACGAGGGCGGCTACCGCTCGCTCGACTTCTACACCGACCAGCAGAGCGTGCACATCACGCTCGGCGCCCCGCACAACCCCGCGTTCGGCAAGCAGGATCTCGACGACCCCGACCCCCGCTGACCGACCCCCACTCCGGAAGACCACCATCAAGCAAGGACGCTGACATGACCAACCGTGAAGAGATGACCCTCACCTCCTCGGGCTTCTACGTGAGCCAGGAGGCGCCGATCCGCAGCGCGAACCCGGTGACGACACCGCAGGCCTCGCCGCCCGACATCCTGCGCTGCGCCTACATGGAGCTCGTCGTGACCGACCTCGCGGCATCCCGCGAGTTCTACGTCGACGTGCTCGGCCTGTACGTCACCGAGGAGGACGACGAGGCCATCTACCTGCGCTCCACCGAGGAGTTCATCCACCACAACCTCGTGCTGCGCAAGGGCGCGCTCGCGGCGGTTGCCGCGTTCTCGTACCGGGTGCGCAGCGAGGCCGACCTCGACCGCGCCGTCGAGTTCTACACCGAGATCGGCTGCGATGTGCGCCGCAACCCCGACGGCTTCGTCAAGGGCATCGGCGACTCGGTGCGGGTGGTCGACCCGCTCGGCTTCCCGTACGAGTTCTTCTACGCCACCACGCACGTCGAGCGCCTGTCGTGGCGCTACGACCTGCACAAGCCCGGCGAGCTGGTGCGCCTGGACCACTTCAACCAGGTCACCCCCGACGTGCCCCGTGCGGTGCGCCACTACCAGGACCTCGGATTCCGCGTCACCGAAGACATCCAGGACGAAGAGGGCACGGTCTACGCGGCATGGATGCGGCGCAAGCCCACCGTGCACGACACGGCGGCCACCGGCGGTGACGGCCCGCGCATGCACCACGTCGCCTTCGCCACGCACGAGAAGCACAACATCCTCGCGATCTGCGACAAGCTCGGCGCCCTGCGCCGCTCGGACGCCATCGAGCGCGGCCCCGGCCGGCACGGCGTCAGCAACGCGTTCTACCTGTACCTGCGCGACCCCGACGGGCACCGCGTGGAGATCTACACGCAGGACTACTACACCGGCGACCCCGACAACCCGGTCGTCACCTGGGATGTGCACGACAACCAGCGCCGTGACTGGTGGGGCAACCCGGTGGTCCCGAGCTGGTACACCGACGCCTCGCTGGTGCTCGACCTCGACGGCAACCCGCAGCCGGTCATCGCGCGCACCGACACGAGCGAGATGGCGGTGACCATCGGCGCCGACGGCTTCTCGTACACCCGCGCCGACGAGGGCGAGAAGTCGATGCCCGAGTGGAAGCAGGGCGAGTACAAGCTCGGCCACCAGCTGTGAGCGCACCCCACCACGCGTCTATATGGCGCGAAGTGCCGGTATCGGGGCGGCATAGCGACACTTTGTGCCATATAGACGCGATTGAGAGCAGGAGAAGCGGATGCTGACACGCGAAACCATCACGGCCCTCGCGGCCGAGCTCGCCGAGGCCGAGCGCACCCGCGGGGTGATGCCGAGGATCACGGCGCGGCACCCCGACGCGACCGTCGACGACGCGTACGCGATCCAGGGCGTCTGGCGCGACTCGCAGCTCGCTGCCGGCCGCCGGCTCGTGGGGCGCAAGATCGGCCTGACGTCGAAGGCCATGCAGCAGGCGACCGGGATCACCGAGCCGGACTACGGCGTGATCTTCGACGATACCGTGTACGCGAACGGCTCGGAGATCCCCTTCGATCACTTCTCGAACGTGCGCGTCGAGGTCGAACTCGCATTCCGGATGAAGACGCCGCTCGAAGGCCCGGACTGCACGGTCGAGCAGGCTCTGGCCGCGATCGACTACGCGGTCCCCGCCCTGGAGGTGCTGAACTCGCACATCGAGCTGGAGGGTCGCACGATCGTCGACACCATCAGCGACAATGCCGCCTATGGCGCGATCGTGCTGGGTGACGTGCACCTGCGGCCCGACGAGATCGACCTGCGCTGGGTGCCAGGCGTGCTATCGCGCAACGGCGAGATCCAGGAGACCGGGGTCGCGGCGGGCGTGCTCGGCAACCCGGTGCTGGGAGTGGCCTGGCTGGCGAACAAGTTCCATCAGCACGGTCAGCGACTGGAGGCAGGTGAGATCATCCTGGCAGGATCGTTCACGAGGCCGATGTGGGTCTCGCGCGGCGACGCCGTGCTGTGCGATTACCGCGAGATGGGAACCATCGAATGCCGCTTCGTCTAGATCAGCCCTTCCGCGATCGCCTCGCCGAGGCCGAGCGGGCGCAGATCGGCATGTGGGTGTGCTCAGGAAGCCCGCTGATCGCCGAGATCGCCGCGGGGTCGGGGGTGGACTGGCTGCTGATCGACATGGAGCACTCCGCGAACTCCCTGGAGTCGGTGCTGCATCAGCTGCAGGCGGTCGCCGCCTACCCGGTCGCACCGCTCGTGCGGGTGCCGTGGAACGATCCCGTGACCATCAAGCAGGTGCTCGACCTCGGCGCGCAGAACATCATCGTCCCGATGGTGTCCTCCGCCGCCGAGGCCGAGGCCGCGGTGGCCGCGACCCGGTACCCGCCGCACGGCATCCGCGGGGTCGGCAGCGCGCTCTCACGCAGCGCCCGCTGGAACCGCGTCGACGGCTACCTGCAGGATGCCGCCTCGCACATCTCGCTCACCGTGCAGATCGAGACGGCGGCGGGCGTCGAGAACGCGGCGGAGATCGCCGCGGTCGACGGGGTGGATGCCGTGTTCGTCGGCCCGTCCGACCTGTCGGCATCCCTCGGGCATCTCGGTGCGCAGGCGCACCCCGAGGTCGTGGATGCGGTGACCCGCACGTTCGCCGCGGTCAAGGAAGTCGGCAAGGCGGTCGGGGTGAACGCCTTCGATCCCGCCGGCGCCGACGGCTACATCGCGGCGGGAGCGGACTTCGTCGCGGTAGGGGCGGATGTCGCGATGCTGGCGCGTGCATCCGAAGGGCTCGCCGCGCGGTTCATCAGCGCCTCCGGCGACGGCGGGCGCGCGAGCTACTGAGCGGCGTGCGGCCCGCCGCCGGGCGCATCGGGTTCGAAACCGTCCCCCCGAGAAAGCGCTTTCTCAGGTACGCTGGCTGCGAGCGCTGATCTCCCGCATCCCCTTCCGTCCGGTCGGCGCGTCGTGACCGAGAGGCTTTCGATATGACCCGCCGCCATGCCCTGATCGGCTCCGGCTCCCGCGCGCAGATGTACCTCGGAGCGATCGCCGGAGCGCACTCCGACGTCGCCGAGCTCGTCGCGTGGAGCGACACGAACCCGGGTCGCCTGGACTGGTCGCAGGCGCAGCATCCCGGCATCGGCACCCCAGCGCGCTTCGGCGTCGACGACCTGGCCGAGGCGATCGCCGCGCACGGCATCCAGCGCGTCATCATCACCTCCCCCGACGCCACGCACGCCGATCACGTCGTGACGGCCCTGGATGCCGGCGCCGACGTGATCGTCGAGAAGCCGCTCACCACCAGCGAAGACGGCGTGCGCCGCATCGCGGAGGCGGCCAGTCGCACCGGCCGCGACGTCACCATCACGTTCAACTACCGGTACTCGCCGCGCAACAGCGCCCTGAAGCGCGTGATCGCGTCCGGCGAGATCGGCGAGGTGACCAGCGTGCACTTCGAGTGGGTGCTCGACACCGCGCATGGCGCCGACTACTTCCGCCGCTGGCACCGCGACAAGCACATGTCCGGCGGGCTGCTGATCCACAAGGCGAGCCACCACTTCGATCTCGTGAACTGGTGGATCGATGACGTGCCGGTGCGCGTGTTCGCCTCGGGCGGTCTGCGCTTCTACGGTGCCGAGAACGCCGCGGCCAGGGGCCTCGGCCCGCGACCCGAGCGCGGCACCACCGACTCGCCGCTGCGCGACCGGTTCAGCCTCGACCTGCGCACCGACCCCACCTGGAAGGGCCTGTATCTCGACCAGGAGCAGCACGACGGATACCGGCGCGACCGCGACGTGTTCGATCCGGGCATCACCATCGAGGACAACCTCTCGCTCGTGGTCGATTACGCGCGCGGCGCGACGATGTCGTACTCGCTGAACGCCCACTCCCCCTGGGAGGGGTACACCGTCGCGGTGAACGGCACGAAGGGCCGGGCAGAGCTGACCGTCGTCGAGCGCGGTTCGGTGCTCGTCGACGAGCAGGGGCGCACGGTCATCGACCCCAGCGCACGCCCCGACCTCGTCGTCGACGACGTCGTGCGCCCGGTCGCCGAGCGGCTGCTCGTGCAGCGGCATTTCGAGACCGCTGTCGAGGTTCCCATCCCGGTGGCCGAGGGCGGGCACGGCGGAGGCGACGCCATGCTGCTGCGCGACGTGTTCGTCGGCGCCGAGCAGGACGAGCTGGGCCGCACCGCCGACTGGACCGACGGGGTGCGCAGCATGGCCGTCGGCCTGGCGGGAAACCGCTCGCTGGCCGAGGGCACTGCGATCCGGATCGCAGACCTCGACCTCGGCGATGCCGCTGCCGCTCTCGCCGGCCCCCGCCGATGAGCCGGATCGTGCCGATGAGCCGGATCATCGTCACGGGCGGCTCGGGTCGCCTGGGTCGCAGCGTCGTGCAGGCGCTGGCGGATGCCGGGCACGAGGTCGTCTCTATCGACCGCGTCGCGTCGGGGTTGCCCGTTCGCGAGCTCGCAGTGGATCTGATGGACCCCGCCGGGACCGCCGCCGCGTTCAGCGAGGTGCGACCGGATGCCGTCGTGCACCTCGCCGCCGTCGCCGTTCCCGGCGCTCTGCCCGACCCCGAGATGTTCGAGGTGAACACCCGGCTGGCATGGAACGTGGTCGAGGCGTGCCTGGCGTCATCGGCATCCGCTCTGCTGGTCGCCTCGAGTCCGACCGTGATCGGCTACGGCGCCCCCGGCTGGACGCCGTCGTACCTGCCGCTGGACGAGGACTACCCGCGCGAGCCGTGGAACGGGTACGCCGTGTCGAAGGTCGCCGTCGAGGAGATCATCCGGATGGCCGCGCGCCGGCACGGTGACCGGATGCGGTTCGGCCTATTCCGCCCCTGCTACGTGATCGCTCCTGAGGAGTGGGAGGGCGCCGTCACCCAGCAGGGCCACACCGTCGCCGAGCGCATCGCTGACCCCGCCCTGTCGGCCGTCGCGCTGTTCAACTACCTCGACGCCCGGGATGCCGCGGACTTCGTCCGCACCTGGATCGAGCGCTGCGACCAGGCGCCCAACGGCGAGGTGTTCTTCGTCACCGCACCCGACGCGCTGGTCGATCTGCCCACCGCCGAGGCGGTGGCGGCGCTCGTCCCGGGGGCTGCTGCGGCCGCGGCATCCCTCACCGGGTCGGATGCCGTCTTCTCAGGTCGGCGGGCCGCCGAACTGCTGGGATGGCGGGCGCGACGCACCTGGCGCACCGAACTCGCCGCCCCCGTCGAAGCCGCAGCCGCCGAGGCCGCCCCCATCGACGCGGGTCGCCTCCGGTGACCGCACCCATCACCGCGATCCGCACCCGGGCGCACCGTTTCGCGCTGCGCCGGCCGTGGGGTCCGGACGTGCCCGACATCCGGGTGATCTCAGTCGAGGTGCACACCGCCGACGGCGAGGTCGGTCGCGGCTTCACATGGACGCCCTCGATCGGCGCCACCGCGGTGCGCGCCCTCATCGACGACGACCTCACGGCGTTCCTCGTCGGACGCCCGTCGACACCGGATGAGTGGGATGCCGCCTGGGCGCACCTACACGAGGCGGGCGGCGGCGGGATCACGACCATCGCCCTCGCCGGCATCGACCTCGCCCTGTGGGACCTGCAGGCGCGCAGAGCGGGCACGAGCGTGACGTCCCTGCGCGGCAGGTTGCACGAGCGTCTGCCGGTCTACGGCAGCGGCGTGAACCTGCACTATCCCCTGGATGAGCTGGTCGCACAGGCCGAGCGCTGGGTCGCTGCGGGGCTTCAGGCGGTGAAGATCAAGGTGGGCAAGCCATCGCTCGCAGAGGACCTCGACCGGGTCGCGGCGGTGCGCGAGACGATCGGCCCCGACCGCAGGCTGCTCGTCGATGCCAATCAGCGCTGGGATGGGGATGCCGCAGCCCGCGCCATCCCCGCGCTGGCTGCTCACGACATCGGCTGGATCGAGGAGCCGCTGCGCGCCGACGATCTCGCGGTGCACCGAGAGCTGCACCGGCGGATCGACGTGCCCGTCGCCCTAGGCGAGAACCTGCACACCGTGCACCGGTTCCGTGACTTCCTCGACGCGGATGCCGTGGACATCGTCCAGCCGAACATCATCCGCGTCGGCGGCATCACACCGTTCCTGCGCATCGCGGACCTGGCCCGCGAGCGCGGCGTCGTCCTCGCCGCACATCTGCTGCCCGAACTCTCGGCGCAGATCGCGTTCACGCTGCCCGAGCAGACCTGGATCGAAGACGTCGAGGATGCCGGATTCGCACAGCTCGGCGCGCTCGAGCATCCGATCCTCACGGCCTCGGACGGCTGGGTCTCGGGCGGCCCCGAACTCGGCCTGGGATTCGACTTCGTCGGCGGTGGCGGTGGCGGTGGCGGTGCGCCGTCGCGCTGACCACGACGCTCGTGCCGAGCGTCTGGCGGATGGGGCGCGTCGAGGCGGCGACCGTCCGGTCCTGAGCGCCGGCGCGGAGGCGGACTCGATGATGGCGACCTCACGGCGCACACCTGGGAAGCGCATAGCATCCGGGGCCAGACTGGGCGCATGACCTTCGAGACGCTGCGTGCCCTGGCCGACCGGGCCGCCCTGTTCACCGCACTCCGCCAGGACCAGCTGCTCTCCGCGACGAACGCTCTCGGCGAGCACCGCTGGGATGCCGATCTCGACGCCGGCACACTCACGTTCACCTCGGTCGAGGACCCCTCGCGCGTCCTCGCCGCCACGCCGCACCTGCTGGCATCGATCGCGCCGGGCCCGCGGTCGCTGATGTGGTCGTGGGCACTGCCCGAGGGAGATCGCACCGGGATCACCGAGCAGCTGCTCGCATACGGCGCCGAGCACGGCATCCCGGAACTGACCCAGGGCGAGGTGCCGTTTCCGCACGACACAAGCGACGACCTGGGCGCCTGGATCTCGCAGCTCGCGCACGACGTCGCCGCGGCGGCGATGGAGATCACCGGGTTCTCGCCGTGCCTGGCGGCACCCGTCGGCGACACCACCGCAGTGCTGCTGCTCGACGCTCCGCTCGAGCCGCTCACGGTGGCGGCGGCCGTCGACGCACTCCCCCGCCTGCTGCCGGACGTGCGGATGCGCGATCAGCGTGCGTCGGTCTGGGACCTCGGCCGGCTGGCAGGGTGGCGGCTCACGTGGACCGACGAGGCGTTCTCGGCGGCGACGGTGACGGATGCCACGGGCTCGGCCACGTTCCGCTTCGACCAGTACGCCCGCATCGCCGCCATCACCCCCGTCTCCTGATTTCTCTCCCCCTGACGCCGAGACCCCACAGCACTGCCGAGACCCCCGCGCATCGACGCCAGCAGGCAGGGGTCTCGACGATCACGAGGGGTCTCGGCGACAGAGAGTGTCAGGCGACGGAGCGCTCGGCGGCCTCGACCACGTTCGTCATCAGCAGGGCGACGGTCATCGGGCCGACACCGCCGGGGTTCGGCGAGATCCAGCCGGCGACCTCGGCGACGTCCGGATGCACATCACCGAACACCTTCGACTTGCCCGTCTCCGGGTCGTCCTCGCGGGTGACGCCCACATCGAGCACGGCGGCGCCGGGCTTGACGTCTTCGGCGCGGATGAGGTGCTTCACCCCCGCGCCGGCGACGATCACGTCGGCCTGACGCAGGTACGGAGCCATGTCGGGCGTGCCGGTGTGCACCTGCGTGACGGTCGCGTTGATGTCGCGGCGGGTCAGCAGCAGCCCCATCGGCCGGCCGATCGTCACCCCGCGCCCCACGACCACGACGTGCTTGCCCTTGAGGTCGTAGTCGTTACGCAGCAGCAGCTCGATCACACCACGCGGCGTGCACGGCAGGGGGGTGTGGATCGGGGCGTTGACGTTGAGCACGAGCCGCCCGAGGTTCGTCGGGTGCAGGCCGTCGGCATCCTTCGCCGGGTCGATGCGCTCGAGGATCGCATCCGTGTCGAGGTGCTTGGGCAGCGGCAGCTGCACGATGTAGCCGTGGCAGGACGGATCGGCGTTGAGCTCGTCGATCACCGCCTCGACCTCGGCCTGCGTGGCGTCGGCCGGCAGCTCGCGCTGGATCGAGTTCATCCCGATCGCCTCGGACTGCCGGTGCTTCATGCCGACGTACAGCTGCGAGGCGGGGTCGGCGCCGACCAGCACCGTGGCGATGCCGGGCACGATGCCCCGCTCGCGCAGCGCCGCGACCCGCTCGGCCAGTTCGCTCTTGATCGCCACCGATGCGGCCTTGCCGTCCAGGATCTTCGCGGTCATCGCGAGCCTCCTCCTCTGGTTGCGTCTATTTGTCACGAAGTGCCGGAATCGGTGTCCGATAACGGCACTTCGTGACAAATAGACGGGTGAGCGGGATTACTGCTGCAGGCCGGGGTACAGGGGGAACGCCGTGGCGAGGGCGTCCACGCGCGTGCGCAGCGCCTCGACATCTGCGCCGGGCAGCAGCGCGAGGGCGATGATGTCGGCGACCTCGGTGAACTCGGCGTCGCCGAAGCCGCGCGTGGCCAGCGCCGGGGTGCCGATGCGCAGACCCGAGGTCACCATCGGCGGGCGCGGGTCGTTGGGGACCGCGTTGCGGTTCACGGTGATGTGGATCTCGTGCAGCAGATCCTCGGCCTGCTTGCCGTCGATCTCGGCGTCACGCAGGTCGACGAGCACGAGGTGCACGTCGGTGCCGCCCGAGCGCACGGCGATGCCGGCGTCCTTGACGTCCTGCTGCGAGAGGCGCTCGGCGATGATCCGCGCGCCCGACAGCACGCGCTGCTGCCGCTCGGCGAACTCGGGGGTCGCGGCGAGCTTGAACGCGGTCGCCTTCGCGGCGATCACGTGCATGAGCGGTCCGCCCTGCTGCCCCGGGAACACGGCCGAGTTGATCTTCTTGGCGATGTCGGCGTCGTTGGTGAGGATGAAGCCCGAGCGCGGGCCGCCGATGGTCTTGTGCACGGTCGACGAGACGACGTGGGCGTGCGGCACCGGGTTCGGGTGCAGCCCCGCCGCGACCAGACCGGCGAAGTGGGCCATGTCGACCCACAACAGGGCGCCGACCTCATCGGCGATGGCGCGGAAGGCCGCGAAGTCGAGCGTGCGCGGGTAGGCCGACCAGCCGGCGATGATCACCTTCGGCTTGTGCTCGAGGGCGAGCGCGCGCACCTCGTCCATGTCGATCGTCGAGGTCTCGGGGTTCACGCCGTAGGCGACGATGTTGTAGAGCCGGCCCGAGAAGTTGATCTTCATGCCGTGCGTGAGGTGGCCGCCCTGGTCGAGCGACAGGCCGAGCAGGGTGTCGCCGGGGCGGGCGATGGCGTGCAGCACGGCCGCGTTGGCCGAGGCGCCCGAGTGGGGCTGCACGTTGGCGAACTCCGAGCCGAACAGCGACTTGGCGCGCGCGATGGCGAGTTCCTCGGCGACGTCGACCTCTTCGCAGCCGCCGTAGTAGCGACGTCCGGGGTAGCCCTCGGCGTACTTGTTGGTCAGCACCGAGCCCTGCGACTGCAGCACCGACACGGGCACAAAGTTCTCGGATGCGATCATCTCGAGGTAGGTGCGCTGGCGGTTCAGCTCGCGCTCGAGCACCTCGGCGATCTCGGGGTCGACCTCAGAGAGAGGGGCATCGAAGTAGCGGTCGGTCATGGCGGTCTCCTGTTCGCAGGGAAAGGGGGTGTGTTCCTCATCGGCCCAGGCGCGCGGTCGATTCCTATGAGGCCGCTCCCCGGTGGTGACCCACCCAGACGCCAGTCGCGACGGGGAAAAGCCTACCGGATCAGCTCCGCCCGCGCGGTAGGTTTTGTTCATGACCCTGCCTGTCGCACTGCGGCCGATGCAGTGACGGCGGCGCGCGGGCGACATCCGATTCCGTCCCCACCCCGAGATCCCCTGGAGCCTGCGATGAACCCGACCACCGACCACCGCGGATCGCGAGTGATCCACTCCGTGCGCATCGTCGACGGCGACGGCACGATCGCCGAGAACGCGTGGGTGCGGTTCGAGGATGGGCTGGTCGCCGCGCGCGGCACCGGCACGGGATGGACCGACGCCGACGACGTCATCGACGCGGCGACCCTCGCCGGAGCGGATGCCGTGCTCACGCCCGGGTTCGTCGACATCCACGGGCACGGCGGCGCGGGCGCCGCCTATGACGACGGCGCCGACGCCATCCGCACCGGCCGCGACCTGCACCGCGCGCACGGCACCACCCGCGCCGTGATCTCGCTGGTCACCGCGACGATCGACCAGCTCGCCGCGCAGGCGGCGACGATCGCCGATCTCGCAGACACCGACCACGAGATCCTCGGCAGCCACCTCGAGGGGCCGTTCCTCGACCCCAGGCACCACGGCGCCCACGACCCGTCGCTGCTGCGCCACCCCGAGCCGGCGGACGTCGCCCGGCTGCTCGAGGCGGGCCGCGGCACGATCCGCCAGGTCACGATCGCCCCCGAACTGCCCGGCGGACTGGATGCCGTTCGGCAGATCGTGGCCTCGGGAGCGGCGGTGGCGGTCGGCCACACGGATGCCGACACCGACATCGCCCGCGCCGCGTTCGAGGCGGGGGCATCGATCCTCACCCACGCGTTCAACGCGATGAACGGCATCCATCACCGCGAACCGGGGCCGGTGCTCGCCGCCGCGACCGATCACCGCGCCGTGCTCGAGGGCATCGCCGACAACATCCACCTCGACCCGCGCGTCATCAAGCTGCTCTTCGACGTCGCCCCGGGGCGCGTAGCGCTGATCACGGATGCCATGGCCGCAGCCGGCAGCGCCGACGGCCACTACGATCTGGGCGCGGTGAAGGTGACCGTCAAGGACGGCATCGCCCGCACCGACGACACCGGCTCGATCGCCGGTTCCACACTCACGCAGGACGTCGCCCTGCGCCGCGCCCTCGAGGCCGGCGTGCCGCTGGCCGAGGCCGTGCGCGCCCTGACGTCGACGCCCGCCGGCGCCATCGGGTTCGGCGGGGTGCTCGGTCAGCTGCGTCCCGGCTTCGTCGCGGATGCGGTGCTGCTGGGCGCCGATCACACCGTGCACGGCGTGTGGGTCGGGGCCGCGCCCACGCGCTGACCGCGCCCAGTCTCTGACCGCCGCCGGTCGCTGACCGCCGACACGCGCTGACCGCCGCAGAATTCACGGATTCGCAGCGGACACGCGGAAGGCCGTCGCGCCCCCCCCGGTGCGACGGCCTCCGCTCCTCTGAGCGGTGCCGGGCCGAGGTCTCCTCCCCACGGGGAACCCGGCCCGGCCGGTTCGTTGCGATGTCCCCAGACATCGCAGCTCCCGACGCATCCTCCCCAGTCGGTGCATCAGGACCGCTCTGCATGATGAGACGACGCATTCTGCGGATCATTACGGGACTTCCGCGAATTTCTCGGAGATTTTCCGCGGAACGACTTCGGGGTGGTCGCCGGGAGCGTTCTCAGGGGTGGCCAGCCGACCGTTTTCACGTGAGAATGGGTCGGGCGCGTGATGATCCCCCGATTCACGCGTCTCTTCTCGTGAGCGTGATCCTGCGCGCACGACGACGAGGAAGAACGTGGACGACCAGAGCAGCGAACGACCAGCACCGGCTGATGCCGACCTCGTGCTGCGCACCCGATCGGGTGACGCATCAGCATTCGGCGAACTCTGGCGACGCCACTACGGCTCGGGCATGGCGGTGGCGCGCTCGATCACCTCGTCCCTCGACCCGGACGACCTGGTGCAGGAGGCGTACTCGCGCATCTACCAGGCGATCCTCAAGGGCGGCGGCCCCAACGGGTCGTTCCGCGCGTACCTGTTCACGAGCATCCGCAACACCGCCGCCGCCTGGGGTCGCGCCCGCCGCGAGACGGCCATCGACGAGCTGGAGACGGGCGCCGATCCGGCGAGCACCGAGGAGGCGGTGAGCGAGGGGCTCGACCGCGGCCTGACGGCGCAGGCGTTCCGTTCGCTGCCCTCCCGCTGGCAGGAGGTGCTGTGGTACTCGGAGATCGAGCAGATGAAGCCGGCCGCCATCGGCACGCTGCTCGGCATGAGCGCCGGCGCGGTCTCGCAGCTCGCGTTCCGCGCCCGCGAGGGCCTGCGCGAGGCCTGGGTCCAGGCGCACCTGCGCAGCGTCGAGGACGGCTCGGAGTGCCACCGGACCATCCAGCAGCTGGGCGCGTACTCGCGCGGCAACCTCGGTGTGCGGGTGCGTCAGCGCGTGGACGCCCACCTGAAGGAGTGCGCACGGTGCATGATCGTCGCCGCCGAGGCCGAGGAGGTCTCCGGCCGGCTCGCGCTCGTGCTCCTGCCCCTGGTGCTCGGGGGCTCCGGCGCCTCGGCGTACCTCGCGACGCTGCAGGGCGGCGGCGCCCCGGTGGTGGCGCTGGCCGCGATGCCCTCCAGCGTGGTCGAGGGTGCGGTCGTCGCCTCCGGCGATGTGCAGGCGGATGCCGATGCGGCATCCGCCGACCCGGGCGCCGATGCGTCCGGCGGAGCGATCTCCCCCGGAGGGTCGGGATCGGCCGGCGGGACGGCTTCGACCAGCGGTTCCGGGGCGCTGACGGGGATCGGCGCACTGGTGAGCGCTGGGGTCGCTGCCCTGGCCGTGGCCGCCGTGGTGGCGGCTGCCGCCGTCGTGCCGCGGATGTTCGACAGCACCACGACCTCGCTGCCGAGCGCCGCCGAGGCGGATTTGCCGGCGATCGCGTCCGAGGTGCTGCCGGATTCGACGCTGCCCGCCGACGATCCGATGGTCATCGAGATCGACGAGCCGGTGCCGGCGATTCCGGATGCCGGGGATGCCGTGGCCCCCGCCCCGCCATTGGCGGCGCCCGCCCCCGAGGCGACCGCCGAGAACAGAGTGCCGGCCCCGACGCCGGTGCCGGAGCTGACGCCCGAGCCGACGCCCGTTCCCGAGCCCGAGCCGACGCCCGAGCCGACGCCCGTTCCAGAGCCCGAGCCCGAGCCCGAGCCCGAGCCGACGCCCACCCCGGCCCCCGAACCGACGCCGGAGCCGGGCACCGACACCGGCGGCACCGAGGAACCCAGCACGCAGCCGGAGACGGAGCCCGGATCCGAGCCGAGTGTGGTCGTCCCGCTGTCGTGGGGCACTCCGTTGGTGGGGCAGGACGCGCAGGGCGATCTCGTCTACCTGGTGCCGATCACCGGCATGCCCGGCGCGACCGTGCAGTCGCAGTTGGCCGGCGACGCGACCCGCATCCATGAGGTGGTGCTCGACGCGGACGGCAAGGGGATCGCCGAGCTGCGACCCACGACCATGGAATTCCTGACCGACGTCGAGGTCGCGTTCCGGTACATCGTGGACACGGTCAGCGGAGACTGGACGCTCACGAGCCTCTGGTCGCTGTGATCCTCCTGCCCGCCGGCCGCGTCGGGCGATCCGGGCGGGAATGAGTCCGGACCGCGGCGAATAGACTTGAGGCATGCCTGAGGAGTCCGTCGCCGAACCCGGCGTGAACCGTCCCGCCGTCACGCCGCTCGATCTCATCCGCGTGGTCGTGCTGCTGGTCGCCCTGGCGACCCTGGCGCTGTGGGGCTTCGGCAGCTGGCCCATGCCGTGGAACATCGTGGTCGGCATCGGCGCTCCGGTCATCACCCTGCTGGTGTGGGCGCTGTTCCTCTCTCCGCGCCCGGTGCTGCGACTTCATCCATTCCTGCGCGCGCTGGTCGAGCTGCTGATCTATGCGGCCGTCACTCTCGCGTGGTGGTCGATGGGTCAGGCCTGGCTGGGCATCGCATTCGCCGCGGTCGCCGTCACCGCCGGCGTCATCGCAGGACGACGCGCCCTGGCATGAGCGTCGTCGCGCAGCTGCGGGAGGAACTCGGCGACATCGTCGACACCGATCCGGAGCTGCTCGAAGCGGCCAGGGCCGACCGCAGCGGGCACCGCTCCACCGGCCAGCCGCTCGCGGTGGTGCACGCGCGTGACGTCGCCGACGTCCAGGCGACCATGCGCATCGCCTCGCAGACCCGCACCGCCGTCGTCGTGCGCGGGGCCGGCACCGGACTCGCCGGTGCCGCCAACGCCGGGCCCGGCCAGATCGTCCTCTCCATGACACGCATGGACCGCATCCTGGAAGTGCGCCCCGATGACCTGCTGGCCGTGGTCGAGCCCGGCATCCTCAACGCCACGCTGAACGCCCACCTGGCCGCCGAGGGCGTGTGGTGGGCACCCGATCCCGCCAGCCGCGACATCTCCACCGTCGGGGGCAACATCGCCACCGGTGCGGGCGGACTGCTGTGTGCCAAGTACGGTGTCGTCCGGGATGCCGTGCTGGGCGTCGACATCGTGCTCGCCGACGGGCGGCTGCTGCGACTCGGACACCGATCGGTCAAGGGCGTCACCGGCCTCGACCTCACTTCACTCGTGATCGGCTCGGAGGGGCGGCTGGGTGTGATCGTCGGAGCGACCCTGAAGCTGCGCCGGCTGACCGAGGGCGTCATCTGCACGATCGCCGCGTCCTTCGACTCGGTGCGCGCGGCCGCATCCGCCTCATCGGCCGTCACGGCGGCGGGCGTGCAGCCCGCGATCATGGAGCTGATGGACGCCCGCTCCCTCGCCGCCGCGCACGATCTGCTCGGCCTGCCCGCCCCGGCCGCCGGCACGGCACAGCTGACCATCCAGACCGACGGCCCGGCCGCGCGCGACGAGGCCGAACGCATCACCGCGGTCCTCGGCGCAGCCGGGGGCGTCGTGGCGATGACCGACGATCCCCTGGAGGGCGAGCGGCTGCTCGGCATCCGTCGCGCGATGCACCCCGCGATGGCGGCACTGGGCACGACCCTCATCGAGGATGTCGCCGTGCCCCGCAGCGCGATGCCGGCGATGTTCGACGAGATCGCCCGCATCGAGCAGGCCTTCGGTCTCAGCATCCCCACCGTCGCGCACGCCGGCGACGGCAACCTGCATCCGAACTTCATCTTCGAGGGCGAGACGGTCCCCGCGCTCATCTGGGAGGCCGCCGCCGGGCTGTTCCGCGCCGCCATCCGGCTCGGCGGAACGCTCACCGGCGAACACGGCATCGGGATGCTGAAGAGCCGCTGGCTCGCCGAGGAGCTCGGCGAGGACCAGTGGGAGATCCAGCGTCAGATCGTGCGCGTCTTCGACCCGCAGGGCATCCTCAACCCGGGAAAGGTGTTCTCCGATGCCTGACATCCGCGTCAGCGCCGCCGTGATCGTCGACAGCGCGGGCCGCGTGCTCGTGGTCCGCAAGCACGGCACCACCCGGTTCATGCAGCCCGGCGGCAAGCCCGAGGCCGGCGAGACCCCCGCGCAGACGCTCATCCGCGAACTCGACGAAGAGCTGTCGCTGCAGGTGGACGAAGCCGACCTCGAACCGCTCGGCACCTTCGTCTCGGCTGCGGCGAACGAGCCCGGTCACCGGGTGATCGCCGACGCCTTCGCGCTGCGCGCCGAGCCCGGCGACGTCGTCGTGCAGGCCGAGCTCGCCGAGCTGCGCTGGCTGGAGCCAGGCGACCGCACGAGCGTGCCGCTGGCCCCGCTCAGCGAGGAGCACCTGCTGGCGTTCGCCTGGGACTGAGTCACCGGCGGCGCAGGGCCGGACACCGGCGGCGCAGGGACTCCCCGGTGCCGCCGGTGCGGCTCACAGGCCCTGCCAGGCGGGCTTGTTCGCGTAGGTGTAGCGGTAGTAGTCCGCGAGCCGGAGCTTCGACGCGGCGGCCTCGTCGAGCACGACGGTCACGTGCGCGTGCAGCTGCACCGCGGATGCCGGAACCATGGCGCTGACCGGGCCCTCGAGGGCTGCGGCGACCGCGTCGGCCTTGCCCTCGCCGAAGGCGAGCAGCACGAGGTGGCGGGCGCGCAGGATCGTGCCTAGGCCCTGCGTGATGCAGTGCTGGGGCACGTCGTGGATGGAGTCGAAGAAGCGCGCGTTGTCCTCGCGGGTCTGCTGCGTGAGCGTCTTGATGCGGGTGCTCGAGGCGAACGAGGAGCCGGGCTCGTTGAACCCGATGTGACCGTCGGTGCCGATGCCGAGGATCTGCAGGTCGACGCCGCCGGCGTCGGCGATCGCCTTCTCGTAGTCGTCGCCGGCGTGCTCGATGGTCTCGACCGCACCATTGGGCACGCGGACCAGCTCGGGGTCCAGGCCCAGCGGCTCGATGACCTCACGGGTGATCACCGAGCGGTAGCTCTCGGGGTGCGCCGGGTCGATGCCGACGTACTCGTCCAGCGCGAAGCCGCGCAGGTGCGACACGTCGTGCCCATCCAGGCGCTCGCGCAGCGCCTCGTACACCGGCAGCGGGGTCGAGCCGGTCGCGAGCCCGAGCACCGGCTCGGGGATCGTGTCGATGAGACGCACGATCTCATCCGCGACCAGTGCCCCGGCGACGGACCGGTTCTCCACGATGACGACTTCAGCCATGAGCGATGTTCTCCTTGTCGAGGGTGGTGCTCTCCGCAGGTGCAGAGCCCAGCAAGGCGGCTGCGACGGCCGCCACCGGCGAGTCAGCCGGGAGCCCTTCGATTCTCTCATCGGGGCGCGACGCGCGCCCGCGACCGGTGACGGCCGTGAGCTCTCCCCGCACGAGGAATCTATTTGTTAGTACACCTTACGAACCACCCTCGACGCAAGCCGGGCGCGTGCGGGGCGCAGGTTACCGAAACGTTACGGCTGCGTCCAGTTCGCAGGCCCGATCACCACCCGGCGTCGGCGTGTCGTCACGTACCATGAGAGAGAAGTCACACCGTGCTTGGGGGGTGAGTAGCTGTGACCGACGTTTACTCCGGACCGAACACCGGCGCCACCGCGACATCCGCGCAGACGGCCGCGCTGAGCTACGAGGAGCAGCCCTTCGAGTGGGCGCCCACGACTCCGGCCCCGCGCAGGCGCCGTCTCGGACTGTGGATCGGTCTCGGTGCAGGCGCACTCGCCGTGGCTGCGGGCGCGGCTTCGCTGATCCTCATCGCACCGGGTACGACCATCGCGGGTGTGCCCGTCGGCGGCATGACTCCGGGTATGGCGGCCGACGCCATCGGCAGCCGGCTGGCCGGTACCGAGATCGAACTGACCGGCGCGGGCGCCGGTGCGATCGTCGACGGCGCCGACCTGGGCGCCTCGGTCGATGCGACCGCACTCGCCGAGCAGGCTCTCGCCGACCGCCCGCTGTGGAACTTCGGCACCTGGATGGGCGAGCCCATCCCCGCCGAGATCACCCTCGACCCCGAGGCGGCCGATCGCGCGCTGCGTGCCGCCGTGCCCACCAGCTACGTCGACCCGGTCGATGCCACCGTCGAGTTCGCCCCGGCATCAGCGACCTACGTCGCCACGCCTGCCGCGAGCGGCACCGGCATCTCCATCGACGACCTCGCGGCGGCCTTCACCGCAGCATCCGCCGACGGCAGATCGTCCTTCACGTTCTCGGGCGACCCCACCGAGGTCACTCCCCCGATCACCGACGAGGATGCCGCGGCCACCGTCGAGCAGCTCAACGGCATGCTGTCGACGATCGGCTTCTACGTCGGCGAGGAGCGCACCGTTCCCGTCGCCGCCGACGTCGCCGCGACCTGGCTGAGCGTCGACGCGGTCGACGGTGAGCTGCAGATCACGGCCGACCCCTCGGCGATCCAGACGATGGTGGGCACGCTGCCCGGTCTCGTCGATCGTGAGGTGACCTCTGCGGCGAACATCATCGACTCGCAGGGCAAGGTGCTGCGCACCCTCACCGAGGGCAAGGACGGGCGCGTGCTCGGTGACACCACCGGCATCGCCTCGGAGTTCGCCACCGACCTCGAGGGCGGTGAGGCGGCCTTCCAGCTGCCGGTCGCATCGACGCCGTTCGAGACGACGACGCTGTTCCGCCGCATCGAGGTCGACATCAGCGAGCAGCGCACCTACCTCTTCGAGAACGAGAAGCTCGTGAAGTCGTGGGCCACCTCCACCGGCCTGCCCGGCACGCCCACCCCGCTCGGACGCTTCCGCGTGTTCGGTCACACTCCGCTGCAGGACATGGGCTGCTTCGAGGGCGCCAGCTACTGCACCCCGGATGTCCCCTGGAACACCTGGTTCGCCCCGGACATCGCCTTCCACGGCGCCTACTGGCACAACAACTTCGGCCAGCGCATGAGCCACGGCTGCGTGAACCTGCCGCCGTCGGTCGCCAAGGAGGTCTACGAGTGGTCTCCCACCGGCCTCGAGGTGTGGGTGCACGCCTGAGCGGACGGCTCCGCTCACGCTTCCCGCGCTGAGGCGCGGTAGGGCGCGTCGCTCTCGCGCGCCGCTGGCGCGCCCCCGCGCCTCCGTCCGCTCGACCGGGGTACCGCGGGCCGCCATGCCCGAACCCGACTCCCGCCCCCGGCTCCGCGGACGCAGAACGGGCGGATGCTGTGCAGCATCCGCCCGTTCCTTCTGCCGGTCAGGCCGGCGTGCGATCAGGCCAGGCCGTCGATGACGGCGTTCAGGGTCGCGGAGGGCCGCATCGCGCGGGCGACCTTGTCGACGTCGGGACGGTAGTACCCGCCGATGTCGACCGGCTCACCCTGGACGGCGTTGAGCTCTTCGACGATCGTCTGCTCAGCAGATGCCAGCGACTCGGCCACCGGAGCGAACGCGGCGGCCAGCTCGGCATCCTTCGTCTGCTTCGCCAGCTCCTGCGCCCAGTACAGGCCCAGGTAGAAGTGGCTGCCGCGGTTGTCGATCGTGCCGAGGGCACGGCCGGGCGAGCGGTCCTCCTCGAGGAAGGTGCCGGTGGCGGCATCCAGGGTCTCGGCGAGCACTCGGGCCTTCTCGTTGCCGGTGCGGTCGGCGAAGTGCTCGAGCGAAGCGGCGAGCGCGAAGAACTCGCCCAGCGAGTCCCAGCGCAGGTAGTTCTCGCCGACGAGCTGCTGCACGTGCTTCGGCGCCGATCCGCCGGCACCGGTCTCGAACAGGCCACCGCCCGCGAGCAGCGGAACGATACTCAGCATCTTCGCCGACGTGCCGACCTCGAGGATCGGGAACAGGTCGGTCAGGTAGTCGCGCAGCACGTTGCCGGTCACCGAGATGGTGTCCAGTCCCTGACGCAGGCGCTCCAGGGTGTAGCGGGTGGCGTCCTCGGGGGCGAGGATCGTGATCGTCAGTCCCTTGGTGTCGAGCG
Organism: Microbacterium sp. YJN-G; assembly: GCF_015040615.1. Lineage (NCBI taxonomy): Bacteria > Bacillati > Actinomycetota > Actinomycetes > Micrococcales > Microbacteriaceae > Microbacterium > Microbacterium sp. YJN-G. The sequence continues at coordinate 844,465 of NZ_CP060402.1, read as the reverse complement.
TCGCGAGGCCCTGGTGCACCTTGGCGATGATCTGCGCGTCGTGCGAGCGGTTCGCGTCGAGCCAGAACACGGCCGGTGCGCCGGTGGCGCGGGCACGGGTGACGGCCAGCTTGACCCAGTCCATGACCGGGATGTGCTTGGTCTGGGTGGCACGCCAGATGTCGCCGGCGCCGACCTCGTGCTCGATGAGCACGGTGCCGTCGCTGTCGAGGATCTGCACGACACCGGCCGAGGCGATCTCGAAGGTCTTGTCGTGGCTGCCGTACTCCTCGGCCGCCTGCGCCATCAGACCCACGTTGGGGACGGTGCCGATCGTGGCGGGGTCGAGCGGGCCGTTGGCGATCACGTCGTCGATCACGGCCTGGTAGACGCCGGCGTACGACGAGTCCGGGATCACTGCGATGGTGTCGGCCTCGCCGCCGTCCTTGCCCCACAGCTTGCCGCCGTTGCGGACCAGTGCGGGCATCGAGGCGTCGACGATCACGTCGCTGGGCACGTGCAGGTTCGTGATCCCCTTGTCGGAGTTCACGTACGACAGACGCGGGCCCTCGGCGATCGCCTTGTCGAAAGCGGCCGCGATCTCGTCGCCGCCTGCGACCTCTGACAGGCCCGAGAGGATCGACCCCAGCCCGTCGTTGGCGCTCAGGCCGGCCTCGGCGAGCTTGTCGCCGTACTGCGCGAACACGTCCTTGAAGAACGCCTTCACCACGTGGCCGAAGATGATCGGGTCACTGACCTTCATCATCGTGGCCTTCAGGTGCACCGAGTACAGCACGTCGTCTGCCTCGGCCGCCTCGAGCGTCTCGGCGAGGAAGGCGTCAAGGTGCGAGGCCGAGAGGAAGGTCGCGTCGATGATCTCGCGCGGCAGCACCTTCAGCCCGTCCTTGAGCACGGTGATGGCGCCGTCGGCGGCGATGTGCTGGAAGCTCAGCACGTCGTCTTGGGCGGCGACCCACGAGCGCTCGTTGTGCTTGAAGTCGTCGTGACCCATGGTCGCGACGCGGGTCTTCGAGCCGTCGGCGAACGGCTTGTTGCGGTGCGGGTGCTTCTTGGCGTAGTTCTTCACCGCGAGCGGGGCGCGGCGGTCGCTGTTGCCCTCACGCAGCACCGGGTTCACGGCCGAGCCCTTGATGCGGTCGTAGCGGGCGCGGACGTCCTTCTCCTCGAGCGACTCCGGCTCGTCCGGGTAGTCCGGGACGTCGAAGCCCTTCTGCTGCAGCTCGGCGATCGCGGCCTTGAGCTGCGGGATCGAGGCCGAGATGTTCGGCAGCTTGATGATGTTGGCCTCGGGCAGCGTGGCCAGGCCGCCGAGCTCGGCGAGCGCGTCGCCCACCTGCTGCTCGGGGGTCAGCTTCTGCGGGAAGGCGGCGAGGATGCGACCCGCCAGCGAGATGTCGCGCGTCTCCACCTCGATGCCCGCCTGGCCGGTGTAGGCCTTGATGATCGGCAGGAACGAAGCGGTGGCAAGAGCCGGCGCCTCGTCTGTATAGGTGTAGATGATGGCGTCGTCGGTCACCGGATCTCCGTTCGCGAGGGCAGCAGATTTATCTCGATACCAAGATACCCGAGTCTGCTTTCCGCCACGGGCGTCGCATTTCGTCGCACGTGGCACCGTTTCCGACACAGAACGCGGCCGAGGGTCTAGCCTGGTGCCATGTCGGAACTGCGTCTGGTCGAACTGTCAGCTGCGACGATCGTCGCCGTCAACAACCTGTCCCTCAAGCCTGGGCAGGAGCAGTTCCTCGCCCCGGTCTCCTACGGCATCGCCGCCACCGTGGTGAACCCGCAGACCTCATGGCAGCGCGTGGTCCTCGACGGTGACGAGGTCGTGGGCTTCGTCAGCGCCAGCTTCGGCGCCGACACCCCCGAAGAGCACTTCCGCAACGTGCTGTGGCGCATCAACGTCGACGCCGACGATCAGGGCCGCGGCGTCGGGCGCTTCGCCGTGCAGTCGCTGATCGATGAGGCCCGCACCCGCGGTGTCGATCACGTGAACGTGATCTACGAAGCCGGCGAGGGTGGCCCCGAGGCGTTCTTCCGCCGCGTCGGCTTCGACCCGATCGGCGAGACCGAGTACGCCGAGGTCATCGCGCAGATCCGCGTCGACGGCTGAGCTCGGGCCTCGCAGCCCGCAACTCTGAAAGACACCTGCAACGACAGGCTCAGCAACCCATCCTCTGCTGGGTCCCTGAGCCTGTCGAAGGGCCCCAGCCCCAGCAAGGTCGTCCTCCTTGCTGGGTCCCTGAGCTTGTCGAAGGGCCGCGTCGTCACGTGGGGTGCTTCGACAGGCTCAGCAACCTACCCGCGGCGCAAGATTTGTTGCAACTAGCCACAAACACCTTGTGTGCGCCCCGCAGGGCGTTCTATCATCGCTGAGGCGGGGTCGAAACGCTTCGACCCCAGTCGTGTCCCACAGCGACGATGGAGTACCGATGACGACGATCCACGAGGTGGCCCAGGCCGCCGGCGTGTCGATCAGCACCGTCTCGTACGCGCTCTCGGGCAAACGGCCGGTCGCCGAGAAGACGCGCCGTCGCATCGAGGATGCCGCGACCGCACTCGGCTACACCCCCGATGCGGGGGCGCGGATGCTGGCCGGCCGGCGCACGCACATCTTCGCCCTGACCGAGCCGCTGCGCGCCGACACCCACGCCCCCACGCACATGGCGTTCGTGCTCGCGACCTCGGTGGCCGCCAGACGGCACGGCTACGACATCCTGCTGCTGACCGACGAGCAGGCCGCGGGCGGCATGAACCGGGTCACCTCGAGCAGGCTTGTCGACGCCATCCTCGTGCTCGACGTCGCGCCCGACGACGCGCGCGTCGCGATCGCCCGCACCATCCGCACACCAACGATCTTCATCGGCATCCCGGACGACACCGAAGACCTGACCTGCGTCGACCTCGACTTCGAATCTGCCGGCCGCATGGCCGTGGATCGGCTTGCCGACGCAGGCCATCCCGAGATCATGCTCCTGGGCCAGTCCGAGGCCGCGTACCGCACCTCGAACTTCTCGCGCCGGCTGCTGCGCGGCGTCAGCGATGCCGCAGCCACGCGCGGTATCGATCTCGAAGCCGCGACGACGGGCCGGATCTCGACCGAGCGTGCCGGCGTCCGAAGCGCCGTGGAGTCCGCACTCGACCGCGGCATCCGCGCGTTCATCGTGCACGCCGTCGAGGACGTCCACGAGGTGCTGCTGGCTGTGCTCGCCGAGCGAGACCTGCAGGTCGGCCGCGACGTGTCGGTGATCTCCACCGCGACCGCCTTCGACACCACTGCACTCAGCACCCCCGTCGACACGATCCCGCTCGTGCCGAGCCGCTCGTGCGAGCTCGCCGTCGAGATCGCCATCCGGCATCTCGAGCAGCGGGACCCCTCCCCCGGCATCCACCTCATCCCTCCCGACTATCTCGCGACCGGATCGGTGCGTCCGCCGCGCTGAAAGCCCACCCGGTCGTGAGGCTTCATGCCCGCGAGCGAAACGCTTCGACCTCGCCTCTCTCCCACAACAGAACAACCACCCGATGAAGTGTCCGCCCCTCCCGGGCCATGAGAAAGGAGTGCCGATGATGGCACGCACCACCCGCAGAACCAGGACCCTGATGACCCTCGCCGCCCTCACCAGCGCCGGGATCGCGCTCAGCGGATGCTCATCCGCCGGTTCCGACGACGGAGGTGACGGTCAGACTCTGAAGCTGTGGCACTACGAGGGCGCAGACAGCGCGATGGGCAAGGCATGGGCCGAGGCCATCAAGATCTTCGAAGAGGAGACCGGGGCGACTGTCGAGTTCGAGGAGAAGTCCTTCGAGCAGATCCAGAAGACCGCCAGCCAGGTGCTGGACACGGATGCCGCCCCCGACCTCATGGAATTCAACAAGGGCAACGCGACCGCCGGCTTCCTGGCGTCGACCGGCCTGATCAGCGACATCACCGACGCGGTCGAGGAATACGGCTGGGACGACATGCTCGCCCCTTCGCTGCAGACCACGGCGAAGTACACCGAAGACGGCGTGATGGGCGGCGACGCCTGGTACGGCGTGCCGAACTACGGCGAGTTCGTCGGCGTCTACTACAACAAGGATGCCTTCGCCGAGGCGGGACTCGAGATCCCGACCACCTACGACGAGTTCGTCGCCGTGCTCGACGCGTTCGTCGCGAAGGGCATCACGCCGCTCGCCGAGGCCGGGGCCGAGTACCCGCTCGGCCAGCTCTGGTACCAGCTCGCGCTGCTCGAGGGCGACCGCGCCTTCGTCGACGACTACCAGCTGTACGAGAACCCGGTCGACTGGGATGGCCCGATCATCACCTCTGCGACCGAGACTCTCGCCGAGTACGTCGACAAGGGCTACATCGCCTCGGATGTCTCCTCGGTCAAGGCCGAGGACGCCGGCGTCTCGTTCATCAACGGCACGGCGCCGATCTTCGTGTCCGGGTCGTGGTGGTTCGGCCGCTTCGTCGCCGAGGCCACCGCCTTCGACTGGACCATGACGGCCTTCCCCGGCGCCGACCTGTCGCTGGGTTCGTCGGGAAATCTCTGGGTCGTGCCCGAGAACGCTGCGAACAAGGAGCTCGCCTACGAGTTCATCGACATCACGATGCGTCCCGAGATCCAGGCCATCATCGGCAACAATGGCGGCCTTCCGGTCGCCGCAGACCCCGCCGACATCACCGACGAGAAGAGCTCCGAGCTGATCGCGACCTTCAACGGCATCCTCGAGAGGGACGGACTGTCGTTCTACCCGGACTGGCCCGCGCCCGGCTTCTACGACGTGATCGTCCAGGAGCTGCAGGGTCTCGTCACCGGCGTGCAGGATGCCGCGGAGACGACGAAGGGCCTCGGCGAGGCATACGACGAAGGCACCGCGGACTTCCGCTGATCACCGCGCCGGGGCGGCGGGATCCCGCCGCCCCGGCCTGTCCCAGGAGTGCTGAGCATGTCTCTGTCCACACGCGCCCGACGGACGGCGCCCCCGGAGCAGCCCGCGATCCCGCAGAGCGGACGCGGGTCGGGCGCCTATTGGCTGTATCTTCTCCCCGGCTTCGTGCTGCTGGTGGTGATCGTGCTCATCCCGCTGGTCTGGAACGTGTACCTCACATTCCAGAAGTGGCGCGGCGTGCGCGCCCCCGAATTCATCGGACTCGAGAACTGGCAGAAGCTGTTCACGGATGACGACTTCTGGGTCTCGTTCACGAACTCGGTCTGGATGATCGTGGCCATGGTAGTCCTTCCCACGGTGCTGGGACTGCTGATCGCCGCGCTGCTGTTCGATGTGATCGGACGCAGGTTCGGCGGACGCGTGGCGAGCTTCCTTCGCGCCACCTACTACCTGCCGCAGATCCTGCCCGTCGTCGTCGCGGGTATCGTCATCGGCTGGATCGTGCGGCCCGACCGGGACGGCGCGCTGAATCAGATGCTCGGCTGGGTGGGTCTGCCGGCCGTCGACTGGCTCGGCCAGATGCCGTCCGCGCTGATCGTGCTCATGGTCGTGATGGTGTGGGTGCAGATCGGCTACCCCGTCGTCATCTTCATGGCCGCCCTGCAACGGGTGGATCCTGAGCTCTACGAGGCAGCGGAGCTCGACGGCGCGAACTGGATGCAGCGATTCACCGCGATCACCATGAGCATCATCCGTCCTGAGATCTTCGTCGTCACCCTGACCTGCACGATCGCCGCGCTGAAGGTGTTCGGCCCGGTCTACGTCATCACCCGCGGCGGCCCGGCCGGGGCGACCCTCGTGCCGGCCTACTACGCATATCAGGAGTTCTTCACGAAGCGGAACATCGGCTACGGCGCGACCATCGCCACGGTGCTCACGATCGTCGTGGTGATCGTCTCGGTCGTGTTCATCCACGTGCAGAACGCCATGGAGCAGAAGGAGAGGGCGGGACTGTGAGCGCCACCACCGCTATCGTCACCGGCAAGCCCGCCCGCCGTCGCGGAGGCATGAGCCGCCCTCGCGGGGTCGACTGGCTGCTGCTGGCACTGGTCGTCGCCGGTGCGCTGCTGGTGCTCGTGCCCTTCTACCTCGTGCTCGTCAACTCCTTCAAGTCGCCGGTCGACTATGCCACGTCGGGCCCGCTCGCGCTTCCCCGCGAACTCGACCTCACGGGTCTGGTCGCGTTCTGGGAGCGCGTGAACTTTCCGCAGAAGGTGTGGAACTCGGTGCTCATCTCGGGCGTGGTCGCCGTGCTGGCCGTGCTGATCTCGATGCTCAACGCCTTCGCGATCGGCATCGGCCGCGTCCGGGGGCGCAGCTGGATCGTGCTGCTGTTCCTGCTGGCGAACCTGCTGCCGCAGGAGGCGCTGCTGTACCCGCTGTACTACATGTTCAAGAACGTGGGACTGTACGACAGCGTGTGGTCGGTGATCATCGTGTTCACGGTCATCCAGGCGGCCTTCGGCACGTACCTGCTCTCATCGGTGTACGGCACCTTCCCCAAGGAGGTGCTCGAGGCGGCATCCCTCGACGGTGCGAGCCGCTGGCAGATCTTGTGGCGCGTCGTGTTCCCGATCAGCCGCCCGACCCTGTCGGTGCTGCTCATCTTCTTCTTCATCTGGACCTGGAACGAGTTCCTGCTGCCGCTGACGTTCCTCGCCTCGAACGCCAACCAGACCGTTCCGGTGGCGATCAGCGTGCTGCAGGGCGACCGCCTCATGGACGTCACGACCACGAGCGCGTCCGCGCTGCTGGGCATCATCCCGACGCTCATCTTCTTCCTCATCTTCCAGCGCACCCTCACGCGCGGCATCACTGCCGGTGCAGTGAAGTGAGGCCGGTGCGGCGCAGGACGCCGCAAGCCTGAAGGACTCCTGAAACTCTGAAGGATGCTGCGCGCCGCAGCATCCTTCAGAGTTTCGGTCTTCCTTCAGAGTGGAGCGGGCGCGCCGTCGGTGACGACGAGCTCGGCCGCGACCGGGAGGTCGTCGGCGCTCGGGCCGGCGCAGATCCGGTACGTCCCGGCGAGCACGCGCAGCGCACCCTCGTGCAGCCAGTCATCGGCCGCACCGTCCAGCCGCAGCGCCGGATCCCACACCGCCAGCCGCGCGACGTCGAACGACAGCTCGACCTCCCGGGTCTCCCCCGGCGCCAGCCGCACGCGCTGATAGGCCACGAGCAGTCTGAGCGGTCCGGGTGCCCCGGCCTCGGTCAGCGCGTACACCTGCACGAGTTCCTCGGCGGCCCGCTCGCCGCGGTTCGACACGGTCACCGAGACGCGCACGTCGCCGGGTTCGCCCAGCGCCGCGTGCCGGTGCGTCGGTGCCGGTGCGGTGGCGGATGCTGCGGCGAGCGCAAGCGCGTCGTACGACACCGTCGAATAGGTCAGGCCGTGCCCGAAGGCGAACGCGTACGGTTCCGGCTGGTGTCGGTAGGTGGCGCGCTGGCGCCTGGTGTCGTAGTCGAACAGGTCGCCGGCCTGTGCGGGATCGGCCGGCCATGACTGCGCCAGTCGCCCGCTCGGCTCGCGATCGCCGCTCAGCACATCGGTGATGCCGTTGCCGAGCTCCTGCCCGCCATGGCTCGACCAGACGACGGTGGCCGCAGCCTCCGCCCCCGCGAGCACGTAGGGGTAGCTCGACACGATCGTGAGAACCGTGCGGGCGTTGTGCTGCCGGCTGATGCGCCAGATCCCGGCGAAGGCCTCGGGCAGCAGCAGATGCGGCCGGTCGGCCGTCTCGCGCCCGGCGAGATGAGGATCGTTGCCCACGGCGACGACCACGACATCGGCGGATGCCGCGGCCGCGGCGACGGCATCCGCTCCCGTGCGCACCGTGCGCACGCCGAACCGCTCGGCGTCGTCGAGGGTGACCCCTTCGGCGAGTAGCAGCCCGACCTCGCGGGACACGCGCACCCACCGCCCCGATCCCAGGTGCAGCAGCGACCAGGTGCCGTCGGCGTGCACGTGCCGGCGGAAGCTCTCCTGCACGACCCAGCCGCCGACGCGGCTCGCATCGGCCTTCATCGGCCAGGCGCCGCCGGTGAGCAGGCGTCCGCTCGCGTGCGAGCGCAGCGTGAGCAGCCCGTCGCCCCAGTCGGTGACATCGAAGAGCGCGTCGGGGTCGGCATCCTCTCCCGTCGCGGCGACGACGGCGCCGTCGGCGGAGGCGACCACGTACCGGCCGTCCGGCGCGCACAGCGCGATCGTGTCGGCGCCGGTCTCGACGACGACGTCGGCGGACGGGTAGCGGGCGGCCAGGCCCGCGGCGATGCCCACCGCGTACGGCGGCGTGCCCGAGTACCAGTCGGTGAGCACGACATCGGCGAGCGGACCGACCACGGCGATTCGTGCCGGGTCGGCGAGCGGCAGCACGCCCTCGTCGTTGCGCAGCACGACCACCGAGCGCCCTGCCGCCTCGCGGGCGAGTTCGCGCGCGCCGGGGGCGTCGACGGCATCCGCCCCGATTCCCGCATAGGGGTCCTCGTCGCCGTCGAACTCGCCGGTGCGGATGCGCATCTCGAGGATGCGTATGACCGCGGCGTCGATGTCGGCCTCGTCGAGCAGTTCCTGCTCGAGTGCGCGGGTGACGTTCTCGATCGTCGGGCGCGCGTCGGCGTCGTTGTCGGTGAACGAGTCCATGCCGCTGCGGATCAGCGCAGCGGCGGCATGCACCGCGTCGGGCTGCGCACCCTGCACGGTCACGACGAAGGTGGGCGCCCCGGCATCCGAGACGATCGCCAGCGACTCGTCGCTCCAGCTGCGCGCCTCGGCGACGAGCTCAGGCTGCGTGTGCGCCGGGGTGCCGTTGACCTGGTTGTAGGCCAGCATCATCGACCCGGCCGTCCTGTGCTCGATCGCGGGGCGGAAGGCGGGCAGCTCCTCCTCGTGGAGGGTGCGCAGCGACATCTCCGACGAGGTCGCCGAGCGGTCGGTCTCGTTGCTGTAGCCGAGGAAGTGCTTCAGCGCCGGAACGGTCTTCCAGACCCGCTCGTGCCTGCCGCGCAGACCCTGCGCGTAGGCGCAGCCGAGCCGGCCGGTCAGGTGCGGGTCCTCGGAGTAGCCCTCCTCGTTGCGACCCCACTGCGGGTGGCGCAGCGTGTTGACCACGGGCGCCCAGACGTTGAGGCTGACCAGCGGATCGGCCGCGCGCTTCGCGCGCAGTTCGGTCGAGGTCACCTCGCCGATGCGCTCGATGAGGTCGGTGTCCCAGGTCGCCGCCAGGCCGACCGGCTGTGGGAAGACGGTGGCCTCTCCGAGCCAACCGACTCCATGCAGCACCTCGGCTCCGGTGCGCGACTCGGCGATGCCGAGGCGCTCGATCGCGGGCATCGCCTGGTGGAGCATGGCGATGCGCTCCTCACGCGTGAGCCGCGCGAGCAGGTCGGCGGCGCGCTCTGCCACCGGCAGGTCGGTGCTGCGGAACCTCATCCGGTCACCTCCAGGGAGATCGTGCCCGCTCCGTCGGCGTGCACCACATCATCGCCGGACTGCAGCGACCACGGTGCGGTCGCGTCGTCGCTGGTCGCGACGATCGTGCTGCCGGTGCGCCGTACGCGGAAGGTCGTCGATCCCCCGTCCGGCCCGGGGACGGCCGTCTCACGGTCGTACCCCTCAGGCAGCTCGAAGCAGCGCAGCGTGACACCGTCGGCCCAGTCGTAGTCGGGCCGGGAGTCCTCGCTGCCCCAGGGCAGCACGGTGCCGGGTCGCACGCGCAGCGGCACCGACAGGTAGTCGTGCTGCTCGTCGATCCAGCGGCCGCCGTCCACGACAGAACCGTCGAGGAGAGAGGTCCACCGGCCGGCGGGCAGGTAGTACGAGGCATCGCCGTCGGCGTCGAAGACGGGGGCGACGAGCAGCGCCTCGCCCAGCATGTACTGGGTGTCGGCGTCGTACCCGGCGCGGTCCGCGGGGAACTCCAGCACCATCGGGCGCATCATGGGAACGCCCTCGGCCGGCGCCTCGCCCGCCACGCGGGCGAGGTACGGCATGAGCCGCATCTTCAGGTTCGTGAAGCGGCGGGTCACGTCGACCGCCTCGTCATCGAACAGCCACGGCACCCGGAAGGTCTGCGATCCGTGCAGGCGCGAGTGCGAGGACAGCAGCCCGAACGCCAGCCAGCGCTTGAACACGGCGGGGTCGGGCATGCCCTCGAAGCCGCCGATGTCGTGGCTCCAGTAACCGAAGCCGCTCATCGACAGCGACAGTCCGCCGCGCAGCGATTCGGCCATCGACGAGAACGTCGAGTCGCTGTCGCCGCCCCAGTGCACCGGGAACTGCTGGCCGCCGGCGGTGGCCGACCGGGCGAAGACGACGGCCTCGCCCTCGCCGCGCCGCTTCTGCAGCGCGCGGAAGACGACCTCGTTGTAGAGCTGCGGGTAGAAGTTGTGCATGCGCGCCGGGTCGGACCCGTCGAACCACTGCACGCCCTCGTGCGGGATGCGCTCACCGAAGTCGGTCTTGAAGGTGTCGACGCCCTGGTCCATGAGGCGCTCCAGATGCGCGGTGAACCAGGCTGCGGCATCCGGGTTGGTGAAGTCGACGATGCCCATGCCGGCCTGCCACAGATCCCACTGCCACACCGAACCGTCGGTGCGGCGCAGCAGGTAGCCCTTCTCGGCCGCCTCGGCGAACAGCGCCGAGCGCTGGGCGATGTACGGGTTGATCCACGCCGAGACGTGCAGGCCGCGATCGTGCAGGCGCGCCAGCTGCCCCTCCGGGTCGGGGAAGGTGCGCGGATCCCACTCGAAGTCGGTCCACTGGAACTCGCGCATCCAGAAGCAGTCGAAGTGGAAGACGCTCAGCGGCAGGTCACGCGCGGCGAAGCCGTCGATGAACTCGTTGACCGTCGCCTCGTCGTAGTCGGGCGTGAACGACGTGGTCAGCCAGAGCCCGAACGACCAGGCCGGCACGCGGGCGGGCCGGCCTGTGAGGGCGGTGTAGCGACCGAGGACGGCCTTGGGGGTGCCGCCGCCGAACAGGTAGTAGTCGAGCGTCTCGCCGGGCACCGAGAACTGCACGCGCGAGTTGATCTCGCTGCCGACCTCGAACGAGACCCGGTCGGGGCTGTCGACGAGCACGCCGTAGCCGCGGGAGGTGACGTAGAAGGGCACCGACTTGTACGACTGCTCGCTCGAGGTGCCGCCGTCGGCGTTCCAGGTGTCGACGACCTGGCCGTTCTTGACGAAGGCGCCGAAGCGTTCGCCGAACCCGAAGACCCGCTCCCCCGGCGCGAGGCCGAGCTGCTGCAGCATCCAGGTGCTCTCCGCGGTATGCGTGCTTTGGGCCTTATCCGTCTGGGCCGTGCCGGTGTAGTGCGCGACGGACCGGGCCTCCGAGCGGGTGAGCACGCGCCCGCCCTCTTCGAAGGTCACGTCCCACGCGCCGCGCGCGACCCGCACGACGAGATCGCCGGTGCGCAGCTCGCCGCCCGCCTCGGAGAGCGAGACCGCGGGGACGAACCCCTCCTCGCCGGTGACGGCGAAGTCCGGACCGCGGTGCACGCCGCCGGAGTGCCGCTGCACGCGCACCTTCACCACGCCCGGGGCGGGCGAGGAGTACGTCGTGGTGATCATCGGGCGGTTCAGCGTGTCGCCGCGGTGCTCGATGTGCTTGGTGGGGGCGTACACGGTCATCGTGCCGGCGGTCTCGTCGATGCGGATGTCATCGACCTCGACCGCGAACAGCGGGGTCAGTCCGGGGCGGGTCAGCCAGTAGCCGTCGGTGAACTTCACCTGTCAGTGCCTTTCGCTCAGTGCTTCGCTCAATGCGCGGACCTCGCCGGGCGCGATGCCCACCGTGTCCGCGGTCTTCTCTCCGGTGAGCAGGTCGAACAGACCCGCCGTCACCGGCACTTCTGCGGGGCTCTCCCCGTGATTCAGCAGGAAGAGCACGCCGCCGCGGCGGACGGCCTCCAGCCCTTCGGGCAGCACGTCGACGCCCGCGATCGGGCCCGACACGGATGCCGCGGCCAGCGCCCCCGAGATGACCGCATCCAGCGCCCCGTCCGATACGACGGCGCCCAGGTACCAGGCGCCGCCGTTGCGCGTGATCGCCGGGATGCCGTCGAGGTCGCCCCCGCTGTGCGCCGCGAGCACCTCGGCGCCTTCCGTGCGCAGGCGCTCGGCGAGCACGTCGGCGCTCTGCGGCTCGGCGGGCCCGAATCCGTCGGCGAGACGGAGCATGCCCGGCCGCATCCCGGCCCATTCCTCTGCGCTGGCCCCGATCAGCTCGCGCAGCAGCACCGGTGAACGCCCCTGCAGGATCGCGGCGTGCTCGTCGGCGACGCCGCTGAACGGGCCGATGACGATCTGCGCACCCCCAGCCGCGGCCCCGGCGAGCGATGCCGCCGCCTCGGGGCTCAGGATGTACGCGTGGGGCACCAGAATGACGCGGTACGCGTCGAGTCCGGCATCCGGATGCACGACATCCGCGGCGATGCCGCGGCGCCACAGCGACCGGTACCAGCGGTTCAGCTGCTGCATGGTCGAGAGCCGCTCGGTGGGGCGCGCGGGCTCCTCGCCCGCCCACCAGCTGGACCAGTCGAACAGGATGGCGACGTCGGTGGGCACTCGCGCGCCCGCGACCGCCGACAGCAGCTTCAGGTCGGCACCCTGACGGCAGGTGCCGCGGAACACGTCGGAGTCGGTGCCGGCGTGGGGCAGCATCGCCGAGTGGAAGCGCTCCGCGCCCGAGCGCGCCTGCCGCCACTGGAAGTAGCAGATCGCGTCGGCCCCGCGGGCGACGGCCTGCAGCGAGTCGCGTCGCGCGCGCTGCGGCGACTTGGGCAGATTGTGCTCACGCCACGAGACGGCGCTGATGGACTGCTCCATCAGCATCCAGCTGCGCCCGCCGCCGAGGGACCGCATGAGGTCCTGCACGAGCGCGATGCCGCTCGCCGACTGCGGGTCGGCCGGGTCGGGGTACTGGTCGTCCGAGATCACATCGACCTGATCCGCCCAGGAGTGGTAGTCGGCGTGCGCGAAGAACCCCATGAAGTTCGTCGTGATCGGCTGCGCGGCCCCCGCGGCACGGATCGCGTCACGCAGCTCGGCGTAGCAGGCGAGCAGCTGGTCGGAACTGTACCGCCGGAAATCCAGCGACTGCGCGGGGTTGATCAGGTACGGCGTGCGACGGGGAGGGAGTATCTCGTCGAAGGAGTCGTAGCGCTGCGACCAGAACGCGGTGTTCCACGCGGCGTTCAGCGTCTCGATGTCGCCGTGCCGGCGGCGCAGCCAGAACCGGAACTCGCGCGCCGCCTCGTCGCCGTGGTCGATCTGCCCGTACTCGTTGCCGACGTGCCACATCCGCACGGCGGGATGCTGCGCGTATCGCTCGGCGAGATCGCGGGTGATGGCCTGCGCGTACGCGCGGTAGGTGCTCGACGCCGGCGAGAACTGGTTGCGCGATCCCGCGACCAGGCGCACGCCGTCGCGGTCGACGGGCAGCACATCGGGATGCTGCAGTCCGAGCCACGGCGGGGGCGATGCCACGGGGGCGGCCAGGTCGACGGCGATGCCGTTCTCGTGCAGCAGGTCGAGGATCTCGTCGAGCCAGGCCCATTCGCGGGCCCCCTCGCGCGGTTCGATCGTCGCCCAGCTGAACACTCCGACCGTGACGAAGTTGACGCCGGCTTCTCGCATGAGACGCACGTCCTCGTGCCAGACCTCGCGCGGCCACTGCTCGGGGTTGTAGTCGCCACCGAAGGCGAGCCCGCGCTCGGTGATGAGCGCGTCGAAGGCGCGACGCGCTGAGGTCTGCGATGACATGTCCCGTGATTCTCCATCGAAGTGTCGAAGCGTTTCAACAACGGAACATATACTAACCACATGTCGATGTCCACGAAGCGGTCGGACGCCCTGCACACGCTGAGATACCGGAGCGCGTCAGCACGCTGGACCGATGCCCTGCCGGTGGGCAACGGCCTTCGCGCGGCCATGTGCGAGGGGCGCGCGGGCGGCGAGCGGCTGCTGCTCAACGACACCACCGCATGGTCGGGCGGCGTCATCGACGATCCGCTCGCCGGCGCCCTGGACCGCGGCCCCGCGGCGATCGCCGCGGTGCGCGAGGCGATCGGGGCCGGCGACCTCGACCGCGCCGAGGCGCTCGTCGCACGCCAGCAGACCCCCTGGGCGCAGGCGTTCCTGCCGTTCGGCACGCTGGAGGTGTCGCTCGCCGGCGTCGACGCCGCCCGCACCAGCGGACTCGAGCGCACCCTCGACCTGCGCACCGGGATCGCGACGCACACGTACAAGGCGCCGGATGCCGGCCGCGTGACGCACGAGACCTGGGCGGATGCCGTGACCGGCGCGATCGCTCACCGGATCACCGCCGAGACGCCGGTGTCACTCGAGGTGCGCCTGACCGGCCCGTTCCCCTCTGCATCCGCGACCCCTTCTTCGGACGAGGCCGGCCTGACCGCGCACTGGCACCTGCCGGTCGACGTGCCGCCCGGGCACGCGGCCTCGTCCGCCGGCATCCGCTACGACGAGGCCAGGGGGCGCCGCGGCGCCGTCGTGGTGCTCGCCAGCACGGCATCCGCGATCACGGGCGGCGTGCTGCGCACCGCCGCCGCGACCACCCACCTGCTGACGATCGGGACGGCGACGGCGGATGCCGGCGGCGACGCCGTGGCGGAGGCCCGCGCCGTCGCCGGCGCGGGCGCCGAGGCGGACGAACACGTCGTCGCGCATCGGGCGCTGTACGAGCGGTGCGTTCTGGATCTCCCCTCCCCCGCGGAGTCCGTCGACCTCGACACCGACGAGCGCGTGCTGCGGGCGCAGGAGCACGACGACCAGGGTCTTGCAGCCCTGTCGTTCCACTACGGCCGCTACCTGCTGATGTCGTCGTCACGGCCCGGGGGCCTGCCCGCGAACCTGCAGGGCATCTGGAACGCCGAGCTACCCGGCCCGTGGTCGAGCGGCTACACCGCGAACATCAATCTGCAGATGGCGTACTGGCCGGCCGAGACGACGGGCCTGGCCGAATGCCACCTGCCGCTGCTCGAGTTCATCGCCCGCGTCTCGGAGGGCACCGGCGCCACCACCGCCCGCGAGCTGTACGGCGCCGACGGCTGGGTGCTGCACCACAACACCGACCCGTGGGGGCATGCCGCGGCGGTCGGCGAGGGCGTGGGCGATCCTAGCTGGTCGACCTGGCCGATGGGCGGAGTCTGGCTGAGCCTGCACCTCTGGGAGCGCTGGCTGTTCGACGGCGATCTCGACGCGCTGCGCGAGCGGGCCTGGCCGGTGCTCGAGCGCGCCGCCCGGTTCGCCTCGAGCTGGATCCAGTCCGACGGCGAGCGCGCGTGGACGAGCCCGTCGTCCTCGCCGGAGCACCGCTGGCTCGACGCCGACGGCATCCCGCGCGCGATCGGGCTGACCGCGACGATGGATGCCGAGCTGCTGCGCGCCCTGTCGGCCGCATGCCGCCAGGCGGCGGCCGTGCTCGGCCGCGAAGACGCCTGGGTCGGCGATCTCGCCGCGCTCGTGGACCTGCTGCCGCCGCTCGCGATCTCGGCGCAGGGCCGCATCCAGGAGTGGGCGCGCGACGTGCCGGATGCCGAACCCGAGCACCGCCACCTGTCACACCTCGTCGGCGTCTTCCCACTCGGGCTGATCACCCCCGATGCCGAACCCGAGCTCGCCGCGGCTGCCGCCGCGTCGATCCTCGGCCGCGGCCCCGAGTCGACCGGCTGGGCGCTCGCGTGGCGTGCGCTGATGTGGGCGCGCCTGCACGAGGGGAACCGGGTGCACGAGCAGCTGTGGATGCTGCTGCGTCCCGTGCCCAGCCCGGGCGCCCATGATTCCGCGGAGCAGCGCGGCGGCGTCTACCGCAACCTGTTCAGTGCGCATCCGCCGTTCCAGATCGACGGCAACCTGGGCTTCACGGCCGCGGTCGCCGAGTCGCTGGTGCAGTCCCACGACGGGATGCTGCGACTGCTGCCCGCCCTGCCGGAGGCCTGGCAGGAGGGCTCGGTGCACGGCATCCGGGCACGAGGCGGCGTCGTCGTCGATGTGGCGTGGGCGTCGGGGCGGATCCGCCGGGTAGCCTTGCACAGCACCCGCTCGCTGACCCTGCGCGTGCACGGACCGGGGCTGCCGGAGCGGTCCGTGCAGCTGAGCGCCGATCAGCCGATGACCATTGAGACGAAGGAGCTTGCATGGTGACGATCGCCGACGTCGCGGCGACTGCGGGGGTGTCGATCTCGACCGTCTCGTACGTCATGAGCGGCAAGCGCACGATCTCGCAGGACACCAGGGACCGCGTGGAGGCGGCGATCACGAAGCTGGGCTACCGGCCGCATGCGAGCGCCCGCTCGCTCGCGTCGCGTTCCACGAGGGTGATCGGCCTGCAGGCACCGCTGCGCTCGGGCGTGGACGTGCACGTGATCATGGAGATCGTCTCGGGCGTCGTCGCCGAGGCGCGCGCGAACCGCTACGACATCCTGCTGCTGACCAGCGACGACGCCGAGGGGCTCAGCCGCGCGGCGGGCGGTTCGATGGTTGACGCGCTGATGGTCCTGGACGTCGAGTCCGAGGACCCGCGTCTGGCCACACTGCAGGAGCTCGGCACGCCGAGCGTGCTCATCGGCCTTCCCGACGGGGCGAACGATCTGGTCTGCGTCGACTTCGACTTCGAGGCCGCCGGCCGTCTTGCCGCGGCACGCCTGGCCGAGCTGGGGCACACCCGGGTCGCGCTGTTCGGCGCCCCTGCCGAGGTGCTCGACAGGCACACCTCGTACGCCGAGCGGCTGAATCGCGGTTTCCTGGCGGGATGCGCGGAGCACGGCATCACCGGCTCGGTGCACCCGTGCCCGAGTTCGGCAGATGCCGTCGGCGTGGTCGACGACATCCTCACGCAGACACCCGAGATCTCGGGAGTGCTGTTCCACAACGAGGCGGCCCTGCCGCATGTGGCCGCGCACATCGCCGCACGCAGCCCGCACTGCGATGTGATCGCGCTGAGCCCGTTGCACCTCGTGCGCGACGTGCCGGGGCTGACCGACACGATCGAGGTCCCGGCGATCGAGATCGGCACCGTCGCGACCCGCGCGATCCTCGCGCTGCTGGCCGGGGAGAGCGTCGACCGGATGCAGTTGCTGCCGCCCCGGCTGTTCGGACCCACGGGCTCCTGATGCGCATCGGGATCGACCCTGCCGGCAGCACCGCCCAGGGGATCACGGGGTTCCTGAGCTTCGTCGCCCTGAATCTGCTGCACCTGGTCTGCTGCGTGCCCATCGTGACGATCCCGGCGGCGACCGCGGCGCTGTTCGAGGTGACGATCCGCTACTCGGATGACGAGAGCGGGCGGCCGCTGAAGGACTACCTGCCCGCATTCCGCTCGAACTTCCGGCGCGCGTCGCTGCTGGGCGCAGCGACGCTGCTGCCCATGCTGCTGCTCACCTTCAGCGCCGTGTTCTGGTCGGGCAATCCCACGCTGCTCGGCGGCATCGCCATGGTGATCTCGATCGTCGCCGCGGTGTTCGCGTTCATGGCGTTCCTGTACGCGATGGCCCTCACCGCCGTCTACGACGCGCCGGTGCGGCAGAGCCTGCGCAACGCCGTGCTGCTGCCGATGACCGAGCCGCTGCGCACGTTCGGGGTGCTGATCATCCCGGTCACGCTCGTGTGCATCACTCTCGTCTTCCCGATCTTCGCGGTCGTCCTGCTGACCGTCGGATTCTCGGTGGGCGCCTACCTGACGGCGTTCCTGTTCCGTTCCGTCTTCCGGCGCCACACGCCCGGGGCGTGAACGACGGGCCTGATCGCCGGCATCCGATCGCCGGCATCCGATCGGGGACCGACCGCCGGCATCCGGTCGCCGGGCACACGAAAGCGGGGGCCGGCTGGGCCGGCCCCCGCTTCGCATCCGTCCGTCAGTCCGCGAACTCCTTCGCGATGGCCTCGCGCTGAGCGTTCTGCTCCTTCGCGCGGTCCATGTCGACCTCGAGCACCTTCTCGTAACCGAGGCCCTCTGCGGTGTCCTGCAGCCCCGACCAGATCCTGTCGAACTCGGCGTCGTCCTCAGCGAAGACGGCCTGCCACGACGACTGCACGATCACGGCCTTGACCTGGTTGCGCAGCGTCTCGATCTCGGAGTCGTCGGCGGGCGCGGTGTAGCTGGCACCCGGTGCCACGATCACCTGGTCGTTGGCCTTCAGGTACTCCATCGTGGTCACCGCCCCGCCCATGTGCGCGGACCAGTCCTCGGTGAGCGGGTTCGCGGTCAACTTCTGGTACGAGTCCCACATCTTATAGCTGTACGGGAACCCGGTCTCGGGGTCGGTGTCGATCGGCAGCACGACGCTGATGTTCAGGGTCGAGACGCCGTCGAGGTAGGTTCCGCCGCCCCACTCCGCCGGCACGTCGGCGTCTCCGCTGAGGAAGACCTCCTTGCCGAAGTCGGTGAGCTCCGGCTCGCCGGCGTCGTTCACATCCCAGGTCAGGCCCTGCGGGCCGGCCGCGCCCATCGTCTGGCTGCTGTTGGACAGCGAGCCCTCGGCCGAGTACAGCCAGTCGATGAAGGCGGCGATGCGCTCGGGGTCCTCGGCCTTCGAGCCGATCGCGAGCACCTGCTTGCCGCCGTAGGCCTCGGCCCCGTACGAGAAGATCTGCTGGTCCTTCAGCGGGGCGATCATGAAGCCCTTGCCCTCGGCCATGTTGGCGTCGGTGTTGTAGGCCGACTGGCCCAGCCACGGCCACCAGGTGAAGAGCACCTGCCCGTTCTGCATCTTCGACCACAGCGTGTCGTAGTTCTGGGTGGTCGACTCGGGGTCGACCAGGCCCAGCTCGTTGGCCTCATGGAAGAAGCGCAGCACGCGCTCGTACTCGCCGCCGCCGTCGAGCAGACCCTGGTAGTCCGAGCCGTCGGCCTTGGCCAGCACGAAGCCGAGTTCGTCGTAGCCGTAGTAGGTGACCGGCTGCTTGGCGTTGTTCATCATGTTGCCGTCCCAGTCCTTGAACAGCGACAGCGCGTAGGTCTTCTGCCCGTTGGGCGCCACGGGTTCGAGGTCCTGCATGTCCTTCAGGATCGGCAGCAGGTCCTCGAGGGTGTCGATCTCGGGGTAGCCCAGTTCGGCGTACAGATCCCAGCGCAGGAACGGCCCGAAGGTCGAGTCGATCCCCTCGGAGGACTCGGTCGGCAGCAGGCTCGACACCGAGCTCGGGAAGGCGTGGATGCCGTCGTTGCCCTCGTTGATGGCGTCGACCGCCTTGTCGAACCGCGCCGCGTTCTTCATCGCCGGGTAGTACGGCGATGCATCGGCGACCAGCCCGCCCTCGATCAGCTCGTCGAGCCGCTCACCCTTGTCGGTGATGATGAGGTCGCCCAGTTCCCCGGCCGAGACGCGGGTGTTGTACAGCGTGTCGCCACCGCCGGCGACGTTCGGCGCGATGATGTTCAGCTTCATGTTGAACTTGTCGTCGACGATCTTGGCGAACCAGCCCTTCTGGATGCCCATGTAGTTCGCCAGGCCGTCGAAGACGTCGATCGTGATCTCCTCCTCCCACTGGGAGGGGAACGCGTCGATCGACTCCGTCTTGGCCTCGGTGTCGCCTGCGGTGCAGGAGGTGAGGAGTCCGGCGGCGAGGAGCGCCACGGCTCCCGCAACGAGTGTCCGCTGCAGCTTCATTGCTTTCCTTTCTTTCGGGTGAGGGCGTCTCAGCCCTTGACGGCGCCCAGCATGATGCCCTTCACGAAGAAGCGCTGGAACAGGGGGTAGATGAAGATGATCGGCAGCACGACGATCACCGAGACGGTCATGCGGATCGAGGTCGGCGTCTGCGAGGTGGCCGCCCCGGCTATCGCGCTGAGGTCGCCGCCGGCGTTCTGGGCGGCCTGCGCGAGGCTGGAGGCCTGGTTGATGAACATGTAGAGCAGGTACTGCAGCGTGTACAGGCTCTGATCCGTGATGTAGATCAGTGTGTCCTGGAAGCTGTTCCACTGCGCGACGGCGGCGAAGATCGCCACGGTGGCGAGGATCGGCGTCATGTTCGGCAGGTAGACCTTGAAGAAGATCTGCACGATGTTGGCGCCGTCGAGTTCGGCGGCCTCCTGCAGCGACTCCGGCATCGACTCGACGTACGTCTTGACGAGGATGATGAAGAACGGCTGCACGATGAACGGCAGCACGTACACCCAGAAGTTGTTGGTCAGACCGAGGTTCTTCATGATGATGAACACCGGGATCAGGCCCGCGCTGAAGTACATCGTGACGATCACGAAGCGGTACCAGAACTGCCGCGCCCACATGCGGCTCTGCGTGAACATGAAGCCGAGGAACGCCGAGGCCAGCACCGTCGCGACGGTGCCGATCACCGTGCGGGCGATGCTGACGACGGCGGCGCCGCCCAGCCCGTTCAGCTGGAACACCTGCTGGTAGTTCTCGAGGTGGAAGTCCACCGGCAGCAGGCGCACCTTGCCGAGCGCCGAGACGTCGTTGGCGCTGACCGAGTTGATGATCAGGTAGTAGAACGGGTACGCGCAGATCAGCACGAGCAGCGCGAAGACGGTGTAGTTGACGATCGCGAAGACGGCGTCGCCGGGGGCGCGGCGCACGCGGCGCGGCCGGAGGACTGCGGTGTCGAGTCGGGTCATGGTGCGGCGCCTCTCAGACGATCGCTTCGCCGCGCACGCGCTTGGCGATGGCGTTGACGGTGAACAGGAGGACGACCGAGATGACGCTCTTGAGCATTCCGATCGCGGTCGCCATCGACAGGCTGTTGCCCGTCATGCCGATGTTGTAGACGTAGAGGTCGAGCACCTGGATCCACTGCATGTTGAAGGCGTTCTGGAACACGAAGTACTGCTCCATGCCGTTGTTGAGCAGGTTCGCGACCGACAGCAGCAGCAGCACGAGGTAGGTGGGCATGAGCGCGGGCACCGTGATGTACCAGATCGTCTGGAAGCGGCCGGCGCCGTCGATGCGGGCCGATTCGTACATGGACGGATCGATCCCGCTGATCGCAGCCAGGTAGATGATCGCGCCCCAGCCCAGGCCCTTCCACACGCTCCACAGCGTCATGACGAGCCAGACGTTGTCGGCCGAGTCGAGGAACTTGATCGGCGTGGTGATGATCCCGAAGTCGCCGAGCACGTTGTTGACCAGGCCCGAGCTCGAGAACAGCGAGAACGCGATCATGTAGACCAGCACCCACGAGATGAAGTTCGGCAGCGTGGTCAGGGTCTGCACGGCGTTGCGGAACCACTTCGCCCGCACCTCGTTGAGGAACACCGCGAAGACCAGCGGCAGGATCGACGTCGCGATCCCGAGGAAGCTGATCGCCAGCGTGTTCAGCAGCACCTGGCCGATCTGCGCCATCTGCGTGGGCGAGCTGACCAGCATCTGGTACCACTGCAGGCCCACGAACTCGCTGCCCTCCAGGCCGAGGGCGGGTTTGTAGTCGTAGAGGGAGTAGATCCAGCCGTACAGCGGCAGATAGCTGAACAGGAACGCCAGCACGAGGAACGGCACGATGCACAGGAACATCCCATAGGACTTCCTGCCGCCTGCCTGCCTCTGCCAACGCTTCTGCACGCGCGGCGAACGCTCGCCGCGCTCATCCAGCTGCTCGGCCACGGTGCGAGTCACCGTGGTGGGAGTGGTCATCGTCATCGCTTACCGCCTCGTCCTGCCGGCTCGATCCTCATCGATTTGTCGAACCGCTTCGATAGAATAATCACGTACGTTCGGGCGAGTCAACGCGAGGCGCATCACGCGAACGTAACGATTGGGAGCGCTCTCATCGACCGAGCCGCAGAGCACACTGCGCGCCACCGCTCACCTGCGGGCGCGTCACGCCGGGGCCACCCCGGTACGCGCGACCCGGCGGTACAGGCGGCCGGAGTCCTTCACGGTGCGCTCGAGGGTGTCGAAGTCGACGCGCACGATACCGAACCGCTTGTCGTACCCGTAGCCCCACTCGAAGTTGTCCAGCAGCGACCACGCGAAGTAGCCGCGCAGGTCGACCCCGGCCTCGATCGCCTGGTGGCACGCGGCCAGATGCCGGCGCAGGTAGTCGACGCGTTCCGCATCGCGCACGACGCCGTCGGGGTCGACCCGGTCCTCGAACGCCGAGCCGTTCTCGGTGATCATCAGCGGCAGGTCCGGATGCTGGTCGCGCAGCGAGGTGAGCAGTTCGACGAGTCCGTCGGGGGCGATGTTCCACCCCATCGCGGTGTACGGCCCCTCCTGCTGCAGGAACTCGACGTGCTCGTCGCTTCCCGGCCAGGCCGTGCCGCCGTCGGCCGGCTTGTGCCCGTCACTGCTCTGCTTCTCGCCCTGACCGTCCCAGCTGCGCACGAGGGTGGTCGAGTAGTAGTTGACGCCGAGCACGTCGATGGGCTGGTGGATGATCCCGGTGTCTCCGTCGCGGACGAACGACCAGTCGGTGACGTGCGCGGTGTCGGCGAGCAGGTCGTCGTCGTAGACGCCTCGCAGCATCGGTCCGGTGAAGATGCGATTGCCGACCGCGTCGATGCGGCGCACAGCCTCGGCTTCGCCGCGGATCGCGTGCAGGTTGAGCGTGACCGAGTACTCCGGGTCGTTGGTGGTGACCGCACGCAGTGCCTGCAGGGCCAGCCCGTGCCCGAGGTTGAGGTGATGAGCGGCGGCGAGCGCTGCCGCGGCATCCGTGCGTCCAGGGGCGTGACCGCCCTGGCCGTAGCCGAGGAAGGCGCTGCACCACGGCTCGTTGAGCGTGGTCCAGGTGTGCACCCGGTCACCCAGCGCGGCGCCGATGGCGGCCGCGTAGTCGCCGAAGGCGGCCGCGGTGTCACGTGCCGGCCAGCCGCCGGCATCCTCGAGCGTCTGCGGCAGATCCCAGTGGTACAGCGTCGCGACGGGGCGGATGCCGCGGGCGAGCAGACCGTCCACGAGCCGCGAATAGAAGTCGACGCCCTTGGCGTTCACGGCGCCGCGGCTGGCCGGGACGATCCGCGGCCAGGCGATCGAGAAGCGGTACGCGTGCAGGCCGAGGTCGGCCATGAGGTCGAGGTCCTCGTCGAGACGGTGGTAGTGGTCGCATGCCACGTCGCCCGTGTCGCCGTTCCAGACCTTTGCGGGGGTCCGGCTGAAGGTGTCCCAGATCGAGGGCTCGCGCCCGTCCTCGCCTGCGGCGCCCTCGACCTGGTACGAGGCCGTAGCCGCGCCGAAGACGAAGCCGTCCGGAAAGCGCAGGCCTCCGTCCGCGAGGCCGGGGGCTGGGTTGCTGCTGCCGATCATCGTCGATTCTCCGCTCGTTCGTCGAGTGCGTCCCGCTGTGCGACCACGCACGATGTCGAAACGCTTCGATCGAATATAGACCGTCGGGTCCGGATGACGCAATCAGATGACATCGACGTCGCACACCGGCATCCGACGTGCGATAACGTGACCGGGTGCCGCTGACTGACATGCCTCTGACCGACCTCCGCAGCTATCGCCCCGACGTGGCGGTCTCCCCCGATTTCGACGCGTTCTGGGAGGCGACGATCGCCGAGTCCCGCGCCGCGGCATCCGATCCGACTCTCGTCACCGCCGACACCCCGATCACCCAGTTCATCGTCGAGGACCTCACGTTCTCGGGCTTCGGCGGCGAGCCGATCCGCGCCTGGGTGACCCGTCCGCGCACCGACGCCGCTCTTCCCGCCGTGGTCGAGTACATCGGCTACGGAGGCGGCCGGGGCATCGCCGGCGAGCGCCTGCACTGGGCCGGGGCCGGCTTCGTGCACGTGCTCATGGACACCCGCGGGCAGGGCTCGAACTGGGGTTCAGGCGGCGACACTCCTGACCCGCACGGCTCGGAAGGTGCCACCACCGGGTACATGACCCGCGGCATCCTCAACCGTGACGACTACTACTACCGCCGGGTGTTCACGGATGCCGTGCTCGCCGTCGACGCCGTGCGCGGCCTGCCCTTCGTGGACGCCTCGCGCGTCAGCGTCACCGGCGCCAGCCAGGGCGGTGGCATCACGCTCGCCGCTGCCGCGCTGAACCCCGACGTGTTCGCCGCGATGCCCGATGTGCCGTTCCTGTGCCACTTCGTGCGCTCGGTGGAGCTCACGCCCGACAACCCGTACCGCGAGATCGAGCGCTACCTCGCGGTGCACCGCGACAAGGTCGAGCGGGTGTTCGACACGCTGTCGAACTTCGACGGCGTGAACTTCGCGAAGCGCCTGACCGTGCCGGCGCTGTTCTCGGTCGGGCTCATGGACGCCATCGTGCTGCCGTCGAGCGTGTTCGCCGCGTTCAACCACGTGGCCTCATCGGATGCCGCGATCGAGGTCTACCAGTTCAACGGTCACGAGGGCGGCCAGCACGCCCAGTGGGTGCGTCAGGCCCGCTGGCTCACCGACCGCCTCTGACCGCTGGGTCCCTGAGCCTGTCGAAGGGCCCCAACGCCAGCAAGGTGTCCGGCTTGAACAGGGGCCACGCGCCCCCGAGGCTCCGGACGGCGCGAAGCGACGACCGGAGTGGGGCGTGGGGATGCTTCGACAGGCTCAGCAACCCATACCTTGCTGGGTCCCTGAGCCTGTCGAAGGGCCGTCCCATTGAGCTGGATGCTTCGACAGGCTCAGCAACCCATCCGCAGGCTCAGCAACCCATCCACAGACTCAGCGATATATGCCTCACCTGTCCCGGTTGCGGCGGGTGGTCCAGGCCGAGAGCGCGTCGGTGACGCGTCCGAGCGCCTCGGTCGATCGGTCGACGACCGAGCGCGCGGCATCCCACAGCGCATCCGGCAGCGGATCGGCGTCGACCCGTTCCCCGCGCGCCGAGCGCTCCGCGATGTCGAAGGCGCGCTCGAGCTCTTCGACCGCGCGTCGGTAGGGCGCGAAGTCGGCGGCGGTGACGCGCGCGGCATCCGCGGGCCGCAGGTCTCTGGCGCGCTCGACCGCGGCGAGGAACACGGCCGTCGCCGGCATCCGCGCGTCGCTCATCGCGGGGTAGGCGAGCAGCAGCGCGGGATCGGTCTCGTACCGCATCCACCGGCCGAGCACGACCTCATGGCGGTGCCGCATCCGTTCGAGCGGAAGCACGGTCGCCGAGGTGAGCGCAGTGCGCTCCGACACGACGAGCGCCCGGGCGGCGCGCACTCGCGCCATCGCCGCCTTCTCTGCCAGCTGCAGCTCGCGCAGGGCGCGGCGAGCGGATGCCACGACCGAGGCATCCGTCCGGGATGCTGCCCGCTCGGCAGCCAGCCGTGCCGCCTCGGCGCGCGCGACGCGCAGGGCGTCGGCCGCGCTCTTGGCATCCAGCCGCGCCTGGCGCAGCTCGAGCCGCGCCGCGTCGTACCCCAGCCGCTTGCCGTTCACCGTCTGCACCCTCCGCAACGTCGCGAAGCCGACCGCACCCGCGCCGGCTGCGGCCGGGGCGATCCACCACATCTCCGTCGCCGCCGCAACCCAGGTCGGATCCACTCCCTCAACCTAACAGCCCGTCCGCCCGCACCGGAGGTGCAGACGGACGGGCTGGAGATCATCTGCCCGGGCCCCTCAGACGAGGGTCTCCTGCCAGGCGGCGTGCAGCTGGGCGAACTTGCCCGTGCCGCTGATGAGCGCGTCGGGGGCGTCGTCCTCGATGATGCGGCCGTGCTCCATCACCAGCACCCGGTCGGCGATCGCGACCGTCGACAGGCGGTGCGCGATGATGATCGCGGTGCGGTCGGCCAGCAGCGTCTGCAGCGCGTCCTGGATGAGCCGCTCGGACGGGATGTCGAGCGAGGCGGTCGCCTCGTCGAGGATCAGCACGGCCGGATCGGCGAGGAACGCCCGCGCGAACGAGATCAGCTGACGCTGACCGGCCGACACGCGTCCGCCGCGCTTGTTGACGTCGGTGTTGTAGCCGTCGGGCAGCGACGAGATGAAGCCGTCGGCCCCGACCGCCCGCGCAGCCGCACGGATCTCGTCGAGCGTCGCGTCGGGCTTGCCGAGCGCGATGTTGTCGGCGACCGTGCCGCTGAACAGGTACGCCTCCTGCGTCACCATGACGATCGCGCGGCGCAGATCCTTAGGATGCATCATCCGCAGATCGACGCCGTCGAGCGTGACCGCACCCTCGGTCGGGTCGTAGAACCGCGACACGAGCTTGGCGAGCGTCGACTTGCCCGCACCTGTCGTGCCTACCAGTGCGATGGTCTGCCCGGCGGGGATGTCGAGCGAGAAGTTCGGCAGGATCGTCTTGTCACCGTTGTACCCGAAGGTCACATCGTCGAAGCGGATGGCCCCGCGCGCCTCCCATAGGTCGACGGGCTTGTCGGGGTCGGGCACGGTCGGCACCTCGTCGAGCACTCCCGAGACCTTCTCCAGCGCCGCCGTGGCGGACTGGTACGAGTTCAGGAACATCGCGATCTCCTGCATCGGCGCGAAGAAGTTGCGCACGTACAGCACGGTCGCCAGCAGCACGCCGACGCCGAGGGCGCCGTCGGAGACGCGGATGCCGCCCCACAGCACGACGGCCGCCAGGGTGAGCGCGGCGACCGACATCAGGCCGGGCTCGAACGTGCCGAACAGCACCATCGAGCGGCGGTTGATGTCGCGGTAGTCGCCGGCGACCTTGCGGAACGAGGCGTCGTTGCGCGGCTCCTTGCGGAACGACTTCACGGCGCGGATGCCGGTCATCGTCTCGACGAACTGCACGATCACCTTCGCGCTGATCACCCGCGACTCGCGGTAGACCAGCTGCGAGCGGCGGTAGAACCAGCGCATCAGCAGCACGAGCGGCACGCCCGCGAGGGCGAGGATGACACCGGACTGCCAGTCGGCGATCACGAGCGCGATGAAGGTGAACAGGCCGAACAGTACGCCGGAGACGAGGTTGTTCAGACCGCCGTCGAGCAGTTCGCGGATCGAGTCGAGGTCGCTGGTCTGCCGCGAGATGATGCGTCCCGAGGTGTACGACTCGTGGAACTCGAGGCTCAGCCGCTGGGTGTGCAGGAAGATCCGCTTGCGCAGATCCAGCAGCACCGCCTGGGTGATGCGGGCCGCGAGCACGACGTACAGGCCGATCAGCGCCGAGCCGAGGATGCCGGCCAGCAGGTACACCCCGGTGACGAGGATGGCGGGCATCCAGTCCTGGGTCTGCAGCAGGCGGGGCAGGGCGTCATCCAGCGCGATGCCGATCAGGATGGGGCCCGCGACCTGCAGTGCGGTCGAGACGATCAGCACGAGCGCGGCGATCACGATGCGCATGCGCAGCGGCTGGATCAACGAGCCCAGCAGGCGCAGTGAGCGCCGGCGGATCGCGCGGCTCTCCTCCTTGGTGTAGTTCGAGCGATCCTCGCCCTGGGTGCCGGTGATGGTCATGCCTGCACCTCCTCCTCGTTCGCGCGGTCTTCGACATCGTCGGCGACCGCCTCCGTCCCGGTCTCGGCGGATGCCGTCGGTGCGGATGCCGTCGTCTCGGCGGCGTTTGCCGCCGTCTCAGCGGCGTGCGCCTCGGCCATGGCATCCGTGATGATCGGGATCGTTCCCGTGCGCGCGGCCTGCTCGGCCTCGAGACTCGAGATCACGTGCCGGTAGTGCGAGCTGGTGCGCAGCAGGTCGGAGTGCGTGCCGACCGCGGTGATGCGGCCCGCCTCCAGCAGGGCGACGCGGTCGGCGAGTGCGACCGTCGACGGACGGTGCGCGACGATGAGCGCGGTCGTCTCGGCGAGCACGTGACGCAGCGCCTCCTCGACGAGCGCCTCGGTGTCGACGTCCAGCGCCGAGAGGGGGTCGTCGAGCACGAGCACCTTGGGCGCGGCGGCGACGGCGCGCGCGAGCGCGAGGCGCTGCCGCTGACCGCCGGAGAGGCTCAGCCCCTCCTCGCCGATGATCGTCTCGAGTCCGTCGGGCAGACTGTCGGCGAAGCCGGCCTGCGCGACGTCGAGAGCCTCGCGCAGCACACGGTCGGCCTCCTCGCTGTGCAGGTCGAGGTCGGCGCGGCCGAGCAGCACGTTCTCACGCACGGACGCCGAGAACAGAGTGGCGTCCTCGAACGCCATCGCCACGTGACGTCGCAGCTCCGACAGCTGCAGGTCGCGGATGTCGACGCCGTCGAGCGTGACGCGCCCGCCGGTGACGTCGTAGAGCCGCGCGGGGAGCGTGGTCAGCGTCGTCTTGCCCGATCCGGTCAGGCCGACCAGCGCCATGGTCTCCCCCGGCCGCAGCACGAGGTCGATGCCGTCCAGCAGATCACGCTCGGATGCACCGGCATCCTGGTACCGGAAGTGCGCGCCTTCGAAGGCGAGCTCTCCGCGAGGCTCGGCGATCGTGACCGGCTCGGCCGGATCGGTGATGGTGTTGGTCTCCTGGTAGATGTCGAAGACGCGGTCGGTGGCGGTGCGCGCGTCGAGCATGAACGAGAACAGGAATCCGATCGACTCGATCGGCCAGCGCAGCACGGTCGCCATGGCGAAGAACGCGAACAGCTGCGGCACGTCGATGGCGCCGTCGGCGATCAGCCAGATGCCGGTGATCAGGCTCAGGCCGAAGGCGATCTGCGGCATGAGGTCGAGCCAGAACCAGATCTCACCGACCGCTCGGGCCTTGCTCAGTTCGGTCTCGCGCAGCGTCTCGGCCTGGCGGCTGAAGCGGCTGAGCGCGTGCTTGCCGCGGCCGAAGGCCTTCAGCACGCGGATGCCGTGCACGCTCTCCTCCACGCTCGTGGCGAGGTCGCCGGCCTGGTCCTGGCTGCGGCGGGCGAGCGTGCCGTAGCGCTTCTCGAACAGGTAGCCCTGAATCCACATGGGCACGCCGGTGACGAGGAAGATCACGCCCAGCAGCCAGTGCCAGCGGAACAGCAGCACCGCGCCGATGGCGATCGTGAGGATGTTGACGACCAGCAGGATGAGGCCGAACGCGAGCCAGCGCCGGATCAGGCCGATGTCCTGCATCATGCGGCTGAGCAGCTGGCCGGACTGCCAGCGGTCATGGAAGGCCACCGGCAGGTTCTGCAGCCGCGCGTACAGCTCGGCGCGCATCTGGAACTCGACCTCGGTCGCCGGGGTGAGCACGAACCAGCGGCGCAGCCACACCATGACCGCCTCGCCGAGGGCGAGGGCGAGCACGCCGAAGGCGCCGGCGGCGATGAGCCCGATGACGCCGGACTGCAGCGGGCCGCTGACGATCTGCTCGAGCACGATCGGGATCATCAGGGCGATGACGGCGGCGGCGAGCGCACTGAGCGCACCGCCGATGAGCCGGCCGACGATCGGCCGGACGAAGGGCTTCAGGCGCCAGAGTGCGGCGACGGTGGACAGAGACGACGAGGCGGAGTTGACAGACATGACTCTCAGATGCGTGGCGATCGGATGACGAAGACAGGGGCGGACGCGAGAGGTCCGGTGGAAGCGAGGGCGGGGCGCGATGCGCGTGCCGCCGTGTCGATCAGTCGCGCAGACGCGGTGCGCGCGAACCGGGGGCGATGAACGTCGTGACAGTCGTCGTGGCCATGGTGTCCCCCCAGGGTTCGGCTTCGTCGGGCCGGTCGGCGCGACAGCCTTCGAGCCTATGCCCGTCGACGCACCGGGTGCAAGAGGAAATCCCTTTCCGCCCTTCCGCCGAAACCCCTCATGAGCGCCCAGACCCCTCGTGAATCACGTGATTCACGAGGGGTGTGGGCAGCCACGAGGGGTTTCGGCGGTCAGGCGGATGACTCGCGGGCGAGCAGGCTGCGCTTGACGGGCAGGCCCCAGGCGAAGCCGCCGAGCGATCCGTCGGCGCGCAGCACGCGGTGGCAGGGGACGAACAGCGCGGGCGCGTTGCGCGCGCAGATGGATGCCGCGGCACGCACCGCCTGCGGGCTGCCCAGCTCGACGGCGAACTCGCTGTAGGTGAGCGGCGTGCCGGGTGTGATCCGGCGCAGCGCCGCCCAGCCGGCGCGCTGAAGCTCGGTGCCGTGCTGGCGCACGGCGACGCCGTCGATCGCGGCGAGGTTGCCTCCGTAGTAGGCCAGCGCGGCGTCGGCGGCATCCGTCACTCCCTCGGCCACGGCGTCGGGCCGCAGCGACGGGTGCACGCGCGCGAGGATGGCGGCCTGGTCGTCGGTCCACCCCGACGCGAGGACGCGCCGCTCGTCGTCGGCGAGGATCGTGAGCGCGCCGTCGGGGGTGTCGATGGTCTGGATGAGAGCGGTCATGAGGACTCCTTCGAGGTGGCCAGGACAGGCGAGGTCGTCGCAGCGCGGCGGCGCGGGGTGCGCACCGGTGCCGCGTGCCAGAGGTGTGCGGTCAGGTAGCTGCGCCAGGGGGCGATGCGCTCGGCCCAGGCGGTGAGGGATGCCGGGTCGCCCGGCAGTCCGGATGCTGCGGCGCCCGCGCGCATGGCGACGTCGCCGGGCAGCAGTACGTCGGGGTCGCCGAGTACGCGCATGCGCACGTAGTCGGCGGTCCACGGGCCGATGCCGGGCATGGCCAGCAGGCGCGCGCGCTGCTCGGCGCCGTCGTCGCCGACGGTGAGCGGCAGGGATCCGTCGGCGAGCGCCGCGGCGGCCCCGGTGATGGCACGGATGCGGGCGGCGGGGCCGCGCAGCACCTCGGCGCCGTGCTCGGCGATGGCCGCCATGGTCGGGAACAGCAGCCCGCCGTCCGGGGTGCGCTCCCCCAGCTGATCGGCGAGCGCGGTCAGCGCGGTCCGTGCAGCCGCCACGGTGATCTGCTGCCCGACCATCGCGCGGATGAGCATCTCATGCGGATCGGCGGCACCGGGAACGCGGATGCCGGGCAGCGCGGCGATGAGAGGGGCGAGCTCGTCGTGGGCGGAGAGCGCGTCGTCGACGGCATCCGGATCTGCGTCCAGATCGAACAGCCGGCGTGCGGTGGCGACCAGCGGTGCGAGATCGCCCAGGCGGGTCACCCGGGCGCGCAGCCGCAGCTGGCCCTCGGGGGTCCGGCGGATCTCGAGGTGCGCGGGGCCGCCCGGCATCTGCAGGTGGCGGGCGAAGGATGTCGCCGTCGCGGTCTCGACGCCCGGCAGGGCGCGTGCGGCCATCCACGCGAACAGCCCGGCCGTGTCGATCGGCGCACGGTGCGGCAGCAGCAGGTCGATCTCACCCTGCACATCGGCGACGGCGCCGCGACGGCGCGCGCGCAGCTCACCCGGCGTCATCCCGAACACCTCACGGATGGTGTCGTTGCACTGCCGGATGCTCGAGAATCCGGCGGAGAATGCGACGTCAGAGATGGGCATGCAGGTGCCGACGAGCAGCATCCGGGCGGTGTGCGCCCGGTGCGCGCGTGCCAGGGCCAGCGGGCCGGCGCCGAGCTCGGTGGTCAGCAGTCGGTTCAGGTGCCGGGGTGAGTATCCGAGACGACGTGCCAGACCGGGCACGCCCTCGCGCTCGACGACACCCGAGGCGATCAGCCGCATCGCCCGCGCCGCGGCGTCCCCGCGGATGTTCCACGCCGGCGACCCCGGCGCAGCCTCGGGCAGGCACCGCTTGCATGCGCGGTAGCCGGCCTCGTGCGCGGCTGCGCTGGTCGGATAGAACGTGACGTTCTCGGGCTTCGGCGTGCGGGCGGGGCAGCTCGGGCGGCAGTAGATGCCGGTGGAGCGCACCGCCGTGACGAACTGCCCGTCGAAACGGGTGTCGCGCGCGCTGATGGCGCGGTACATCTCCTCGTGCGGGGCGGTGGGGCTCATGAGTCCATGCTGTCATGTCCGCAACCCGCCGGCTGGCGGAAATCGGACACGACAGTCTGCGCCTGGTGGTGCACAGGACAGGCCCGACGAACGACGCGATCCACCCGCGAAGGGCCCCACGCCTCCGAGGCTCAGGGCAGCGCGAAGCGATGACCTGAGGGAGGCGAGGGATCAGTGGAAGAAGTGACGCTCTCCGGTGAAGAACATCGTGACGCCCGCCTTGCGGGCGGCATCGACGACCTCGCCGTCGCGCACCGAACCGCCGGGCTGCACGATCGCCGAGATGCCGGCGTCGATGAGCACCTGGGGTCCGTCGGCGAACGGGAAGAATGCGTCGGATGCCGCGACCGAGCCGGCTGCCCGGTCACCGGCGCGCTCGACCGCGAGGCGGCACGAGTCGACGCGGTTGACCTGGCCCATGCCGACGCCGACGGTCGCGTTGCCCTTGGCGAGCACGATGGCGTTCGACTTCACGGCGCGGCACGCCTTCCAGGCGAAGATGAGGTTCTCCATCTCGGCCTCGTCGGGGCGCTCGCCCGAGACGAGCTCCCAGTTCTTGGCGACCGAGACGATGTCGTCCGGGAAGCGGTCGGCGTCCTGCAGCAGCAGGCCGCCCGACACCAGGCGCACGTCCATGCGCTCTTGCTGCCAGTCCTCGGGCAGCTTCAGCAGACGCAGGTTCTTCTTCGCCTTGAACACCTCGAGCGCGGCGGGCTCGAAGTCGGGGGCGACGATGACCTCGGTGAAGATGTCCTTGAGGTTCTCGGCCATCTTGAGGGTGACGGTGCCGTTGGCGGCGATCACTCCGCCGTACGCCGATACGGGGTCGCACTCGTGCGCACGCAGGTGGGCGCTGGCGATCGGGTCGAGCGCGTTGGGCGCGGTGGTCGCGATGCCGCACGGGTTGGCGTGCTTGATGATGGCGACGGCCGGCAGCACCATGTCGTACGCGGCGCGCAGCGCGGCATCCGCATCGACGTAGTTGTTGTACGACATCTCCTTGCCCTGCAGCTGCGTGGCCTGGGCGATGCCGTGGCCACCGGCGCGGGTGTAGATGGCGGCGCGCTGGTGCGAGTTCTCGCCGTAGCGCAGGGTGGCCAGGCGCTCGGCCTTGATGGTCAGGTGCGCGGGCAGGTCGACGCCGTCCGCCATGGTGCCCTCGGCGAACCACTGCGCCACGGCGGTGTCGTAGGTCGCGGTGTGCGAGAACGCACGCGCGGCGAGCTCGCGACGCTGCACGAGCGTGGTGCCACCCGCGTCGAGCGCCTCGACGATCGACGAGTACGACTCGGGCGAGACGACGATCGCCACGTTGGCGTGGTTCTTCGCCGCTGCGCGCACCATGGCCGGGCCGCCGATGTCGATCTGCTCGACGATCGCATCGGACTCAGCACCCGAGGCGACGGTCTCGACGAACGGGTACAGGTTGACGACGACGAGCTCGAAGGGCTCGATGCCGAGGTCGGCCAGCTGACGCTCGTGGTCCTCGAGGCGCAGGTCGGCGAGCAGGCCGCCGTGCACCTTCGGGTGCAGGGTCTTCACGCGCCCGTCGAGCATCTCGGCGACACCCGTGACGGTGGCCACGTCGGTGACCTCGTGGCCGGCATCGCGAATGGTCTGCGCGGTCGAACCGGTGGAGACGATCTCGACGCCGGCGCCGGCGAGGGCGGCGGCCAGCTCGAGCAGGCCGGTCTTGTCGCTCACCGAGACCAGCGCGCGCCGGATCGGCACCAGGTCGCGGTGACGGTACAGCGAGGGATCGAGGCGAGGGCCGGCCATGATGATGCTCCTTCGTTCTTGCGGGGAGGGGGTTCGGATCGGGAAGGGTCTGAGCGGATGTTCAGAGCGTGAGGTCGCCGTCGGCGATGCGCCGGACGACGTCGATGAGCAGGCGGCGCTCGACGGGCTTGATGCGCTCGTGCAGCACCGCCTCGGTGTCGCCTGGCAGCACGGGGATGCGCTCCTGTGCGAGGACGGGCCCGCTGTCGACGCCGTCGTCGACGACGATGACGCTGGCACCGGTCTGCTCGACGCCGGCGGCGAGGGCGTCGCGCACACCGTGCGCGCCGGGGAACTCCGGCAGGTGCGCCGGGTGGGTGTTGATGATGCGCGGTGCGTAGCGGGCGACGACCGCGGCGGGCAGCAGGCGCATGAGGCCGCTCAGCACGATCAGGTCAGGGCTCCACACGTCCAGCTGGGCGGCGAGCTCCTCACCCCAGGTCTCACGGCTCGGGAACGCCGAGTACGGCACCGTGAAGGTCGGCACGCCGAACTCCTCGGCGTGCGCGAGGCCATCGGCATCCCGATCGGCGCCCACCACGACCACGCGGGCGGGGAAATCGGGGTGGCTCGCGGCCTCGAGCAGCGCTCGGAGATTCGAGCCTGTACCTGAGATGAGAACGGCGAGCGTCAGCACCCGGTCAGTCTACCGGGGTGCCGAGGGCCGACATCTCTTCATGCCAGCGGTCGGTGCGCTCCTCGGCGAGCTCGTCCCGGTGGCGGGGCGCCAGCAGCAGGATGCCGCAGCCGATGAGCACCTCGATGCCGACGGCGAGCGCCAGCTGACCGGCGTCGGGACCGGTCTCGGCGAGGCGACCAGGACCGATGGATCCGGATGCCAGCACCGCGGCGAGCGCGGCGACGCCCGCCGAGAGCGCGGCGATGCCGCCCGCGATGACCGCGCGCACGGCGATCCGCTCCCCCGTGCCCTCCCAGACCAGCCGGGAGCGCACCATCCAGCCGGCCAGCGCGCCGCATCCGATCGGCACGAGCACGCACACCAG
The DNA here is from genome assembly GCF_015040615.1 of Microbacterium sp. YJN-G. Taxonomy (NCBI): domain Bacteria; kingdom Bacillati; phylum Actinomycetota; class Actinomycetes; order Micrococcales; family Microbacteriaceae; genus Microbacterium; species Microbacterium sp. YJN-G. The sequence goes on along the minus strand of NZ_CP060402.1, from coordinate 810,145 downwards.
CATCCACATCGATGCGTTCTCGGGCACCAGCCCGAGCACGGGGATGCCGGGGACCACGCCGAGTTCGGTGCCCGCGGGCGACACGGCGGTGCCGGCACCGAGCGCGAACCCGGGGCCCGCGATCCAGCTCGCCGTCCAGATGAGCAGGGTCGGCAGGTAGAGCAGGTGCGCGAGGGTGAGCATCGTCGCTCCGAGGCCGTCGACACGTGCCGCTTCGAACAGGGCGATCACCTCGCCGCCGCGCAGGAACGTCATCGCCGCCAGCCCGACGGCCGCGGTGCCGAACAGCGCGACCACGGCGACCGCCGCACCGCGCAGCGACTCCGCCGTGACCGGCGCCCAGTCACCCCATCCGTCGATGACGTCGTGCAGCCGGTCGATGGGGCCGTTGTCGTCGCCGTCCGACCAGGCGTGCTTCACCGCCCCGGCCAGCAGGCCGACGAGGTAGACGGATGCCGGCAGGGCTATGGCTGCTGCGACCGGAACCCGCAGTACACCGGACTGCGCGGTGAGGCCGACGAGGGCCGAGATTCCGGCGAAGGCCACGGCGCCGGAGGCGACGCCCGTGATCCAGGCTCCGGCGACGGCCGCACGGCGACCCGAGCGCACGGCGAACAGCAGCGTGAACAGCAGGAGGGCCAGCGGCGGCACCGAGACGGCGAAAGTGGCCGCCTCCTTCGCGATGCCGAGGTTCGCGAGCAGCTCGTCGGGCAGCACGACCTGCAGTGGCACCCCGTGCCCGAACTGCCAGAGTGTGCCGCTGGCGGGCCACAGCGCACCCCAGTCGGCGCTCACGCCGAACGCCAGCACCCACAGCACGGTGAGCGGCGCGAGCACGACGGCCAGCCCGACGGCCGCCGCGATGGCGGCGTCGAGGGCGGCGAGGAGGACGACGACGAGACGCTGCATTTCAGATCGAGCCTACGTCGCGCATCGACGCCCGCCCGGCGAGCCACGCGAGGCGGGCCGCGACACGATAGATTCTCCTGCGGAGGTCCCGATGACAACTGCCCCTGCCCGCCCTGACACCGACTCCGGAACCGAGCCGCGCAACGCACTCGACCGCTACTTCGAGATCACGAAGCGAGGATCGAGCTTCGGCGCCGAGATCCGCGGTGGGCTCGTCACGTTCGTGACGATGGCCTACATCGTGATCCTCAACCCGATCATCCTCTCGGGCAAGCCCGACGTCGCCGGGAACATGCTCGACTTCAACGCGGTCGGTGCTGCCACCGCGCTGACCGCGGGTGTGATGACCATCCTGTTCGGTCTGGTCAGCCGCCTGCCCTTCGGCTTCGCCGCGGGTCTGGGCATCAACGCGTTCGTCGCGTTCAGCGTCGTCGGCCAGGTGACCTGGCCCGAGGCGATGGCGCTGGTCATCATCAACGGTGCGCTGATCGTGCTGCTGGCCGCCACCGGGCTGCGGAAGGCGATCTTCGACGCCGTTCCGTTCCAGCTCAAGATCGCGATCACCGTGGGCATCGGCCTGTTCATCGCATTCATCGGCTTCGTCAACTCCGGGTTCGTGACCGCGACCGGCACGTCGTCGCCGCCGGTCGGCCTGGGCGTCAACGGCTCGGTCGCCACCGTGCCGACGCTGCTGTTCGTGCTCACGCTGATCGTCACCGGCATCCTCGTCGCGCTGCGCGTGAAGGGCGGCATGCTCATCGGCCTGGTCGCCGGCACCGTGGTCGCCGTGATCGTGGAGGCCGTCTGGAAGATCGGCCCTCGCACGTTCGACGACGCCGGCAACGTGGTCAACCCTGGCGGCTGGGGCCTGACCGTCCCCGCCCTGCAGGGTTCGCCGGTGAGCCTGCCCGATCTCAGCCTGGTCGGCCAGGTCGACTTCGCGTTCGACTTCGGCAAGGTCGGCGCGGTCGCCCTGGTGATGATCGTCTTCACACTGCTGTTCACGAACTTCTTCGACGCCATGGGCACCATGACGGGCCTGGCGAAGGAGGCCGACCTGGCTGACGAGAAGGGCGACTTCCCGCGCATCAAGTCGGCGCTGATCGTCGAGGGCGTCGGCGCCATCGCCGGTGGTGCGACCTCGTCGTCGTCGAGCACCGTGTTCATCGAGTCGGGCGCCGGCATCGGCGAGGGCGCGCGCACGGGCTTCGCGAACATCGTCACCGGTGTGGTGTTCCTCATCGCGATGTTCCTCACCCCGCTGACCTCGATCGTCCCGACCGAGATCGCCGCGGCCGCCCTCATCATCGTGGGTGCCATGATGATGGCGCAGATCCGGCACATCGACTTCGCGGACTTCCGCGTGCTGCTGCCGGTCTTCCTGACGGTCACCGTCATGCCGCTGACGTACTCGATCGCGAACGGCATCGGTGCGGGCTTCGTGAGCTGGGTCATCATCCACGCGCTCTCGGGCCAGGCCAAGCGCATCAGCCCGCTGCTGTGGGTGGTCGGCGCCGGCTTCCTCATCTTCTTCGCCCGCGGGCCGATCGAGATGCTCTTCGGCACCGGTCTCTGAGACCGGTTCGCAGAGGGGTCGGATGCTGCGGCATCCGGCCCCTCTGCGTGCGTACGGCGGCTCAGCCGCCCTCGCGCCCGCAACTCTGAAGGATGCCTGCAGGTCTGAAGGATGCTGCGCACCGCAGCATCCTTCAGACTTGCGATCGTCCTTCATTCGTGACGGTCAGACCGTCAGCGGTTCGCCGTGCACGGGCACACGCAGCCGCTCCGCCAGTCCGGCGTACCCGAATTCGCGCACGAGCCGCTCACGGGTCTCCGAGAAGTGATGCCAGCCGTCGGCGTGCGCAGGGATGATGACGGCTTCGCCGAGCGCCCGCGCAGCGGCGACCGCGGTGCGGGCGTTGAGTGTCAGGTCGCTGTCGCCGAAGCGGCCGACATTCGCTGCGCCCGCGAACAGCACCGCGACGTCGACGGCATCCACCCGCACGACGATCTCGGCGACCAGCGCGACCGAGGCGTTGTCGCCGGAGATGTAGACGACGGGATGACCGAGTGCGCGCAGCAGGAATCCTGTGACCATGCCCGAGAGGGCCTCGGCGCCCTCGGGGCCGTGCAGCGCGGGCATCGCGGTGATCTCGACCTCGCCGAGCATGTGACTCTGCCACGGCTCGAGTCCGATGACGCCGTCGATCCTGGACGCGGCATCGGGAGTGGAGAGCACGACGCCGGCTCGCGAGAGGAACTCGCGGCCGGCATCGTCGAGATTGTCCGGATGCTGATCATGCGAGAGCAGCACCGCGTCGATGCCGCCGACCTCATCAGGGCCGAGGGCGGGGCCGGTCAGCTTGTGCAGCGTGACGCCGCCCTCGTAGCTGCCCGGCGGATCGAAGGTCGGATCGGTGAGCAGGCGCAGCCCGGCGTACTCGATCACGGCGGTCGGGCCGCCCACCAGCGTGAATGTCATCCGTGCCGTCATGCTCTCCATCCTGCCCCCGCCAGCCGCCTCGGGCACTGCCTGCGGCGGATCCGATCGCTGCGGCTCAGGCCGTGGCGTAGGCGGCGGCGAACTCCGGCGACGGGTCGATGGGCTCGATCACATCGACCAGCACGCCGCCGGGCGCCTCGATGATGAAGTGCCGCTGCCCGAAGTCCTCGTCGCGCAGCGTCAGCCGTTCCGGAAGGCGGCGCTCCCCCACCAGCCGCGCGTGCATGGCCGCGGCATCCGTCACCTCGATGTTGAGCAGCAGTCCACGCACGGGCTCGCCGAAACCCTCGGGGATCGTCTCGTGCGTGCGGTCGAGGATGGCGAGTTCGCCGCCGTCGTTGCGCAGGCTCACGTACCAGCCGGTTTCGAAGGTCGTCTCGAATGCCAGTTCCTCCCGGTAGAACCGGGAGGCCTCGGTGACGTCGTCGACCATCACCACCGGGTAGAAGCTCGTGATCTTCATGCGCTCTCCTTTACATACAACGTGTTTGTATCCGTGCAGCTAGAATACATACACAACGCACGTAAAGGAACGCCATGCCCCGAGCCTCCGCCGCGGATGCCGCCGCCACGGCGCACCGCATCCTCCAGACCGCGACCGAGCATTTCGCCGCGCACGGGTATGCGGACGCCTCTGTGGACGACATCGCACGAGCCGCGGAGGTGACCCGGGGCGCCGTCTACCACCACTTCACGTCGAAACCACTGCTGTTCGCCGCGGTCGCGGCGCAGCTGCAGACGGCCGTGGCCGAGACGATCGAAACCGCCACCCGGCACTCCTCCCCCGAGACCGCCCTGCGCGACGGCAGCCACGCGTTCCTCGACGCCATCACCCACGGCGCTTCCGCGCGCGTGCTGCTCGTCGACGGGCCGGCCGTGCTGGGCTGGGAGCAGTGGCGGAAGCTCGATACGGAGGGCCCTGAGCAGGAGCTGCGCACCGGGCTGCGCGAGGCGGGCATCCCTGCCGCTCTGCTCGATCCGCTCGCGACCGCCCTGTCTGGCGCCATGAACGAACTCGCCCTGTGGCTGGCCGCTCGCCCCGGCGACGCAGCCGCCCGCAGACACGCTCACGGGGCGCTCGACCGGCTGCTCGACGCGATCGCCGCGCGAGGCTGAGACGCCCGCGACGGTTCGACTCCGGGGAGCATCCGGACACGGCGAAGGCCCCGGGATCGCAACCCCGGGGCCTTCGAGACGTCAGCTCGTGGCTACAGCGCTTCCACGATGGCGCGCATCAGCTCCGCGGTCTCGGACGGCGTCTTGCCGACCTTGACGCCGGCGGCCTCGAGGGCCTCCTTCTTGGCCTGCGCGGTGCCCGCCGAGCCCGAGACGATGGCGCCGGCGTGGCCCATGGTCTTGCCCTCGGGGGCGGTGAAGCCCGCCACGTAGCCGACGACCGGCTTGGTGACGTGCGCCTTGATGTATTCGGCCGCGCGCTCCTCGGCGTCGCCGCCGATCTCGCCGATCATGACGATCGCCTTGGTGTCGGGGTCGGCCTCGAACGCGGCGAGCGCGTCGATGTGCGTGGTGCCGATGACCGGGTCGCCGCCGATGCCGATGGCGGTGGAGAACCCGATGTCCTTCAGCTCGAACATCATCTGGTAGGTCAGCGTGCCCGACTTCGACACCAGGCCGATCGGGCCGGAGCCGGTGATGTTGGCGGGGGTGATGCCGGCCAGCGCCTCACCGGGGGTGATGATGCCGGGGCAGTTCGGCCCGATGATGCGGGTCTTGTTGCCCTTGGACTTCGCGTACGCCCACGCCTCGGCGCTGTCGCCCACCGGGATGCCCTCGGTGATGACCACGAGCAGCGGGATCTCGGCGTCGATGGCCTCGATCATCGCGTCCTTGGCGAACTTCGGGGGCACGAACGCCACCGACACGTCGGCGCCGGTCTTCTGGATCGCTTCGGCGACCGAAGCGAAGACGGGCAGCTCGACCTCGCCCTCGTGCGGCTTCTCGTGCGTGACGGTCGTGCCGGCCTTGCGGGCGTTCACGCCGCCGACGATGTTCGTACCGGCCTTCAGCATCAGCGCGGTGTGCTTGGTGCCCTCGCCTCCGGTGATGCCCTGGACGATGACCTTGGAGTCCTTGTTGAGGTAGATCGACATTTCTCTCGTTCCTTCAGTCTCTGACCGGGGTCAGGCGTTCGCCAGCTCGGCGGCCTTGTCGGCGCCCTCGTCCATGCCTGCGGCCAGGGTGACCAGCGGGTGGTTCGCCTCGGCGAGGATCGCGCGGCCCTCTTCGACCTGGTTGCCGTCCAGGCGCACGACCAGCGGCTTGGTGGCGGCGTCGCCGAGGATCTCCAGTGCCTTCACGATGCCCTCGGCCACGGCCACGCAGGACGTGATGCCGCCGAAGACGTTGACGAACACGCTCTTGACCTGCTCGTCGCCCAGGATGACGTCGAGACCGCTGGCCATGACCTGCGCGTTCGCGCCGCCACCGATGTCGAGGAAGTTGGCGGGCTTCACGCCGCCGTGGTTCTCGCCGGCGTAGGCGACGACGTCGAGGGTCGACATGACCAGGCCCGCGCCGTTGCCGATGATGCCGACCTGACCGTCGAGCTTGACGTAGTTCAGGCCGGACTCCTTGGCCTTCGCCTCGAGCGGGTCGGTGGCGGCCTTGTCCTCGAGCTTCTCGTGGTCGGGGTGGCGCACCTCGGAGCCGTTGTCGTCCAGGGTGACCTTGCCGTCGAGGGCGATGATGTCGCCGTCCTCGGTGCGCACCAGCGGGTTGACCTCGACGAGGGTGGCGTCCTCGCCCTTGTATACCTCGTACAGCTTGACGAAGACGTCGGCGACCTTCGAGACGAGCTCGTCGGGGAAGTTCGCGGCCTTGGCGATCTCGATCGCCTTGGTCTTGTTGATGCCGACCAGCGGGTCGACCTCGATGCGGGCGAGCGCCTCGGGCTTCTCGACGGCGAGCTGCTCGATCTCCATGCCGCCCTCGACCGAGCACAGGCTCAGGTACGAGCGGTTGGCGCGGTCGAGCAGCACCGAGAAGTAGTACTCGTCGGCGATGCGGGCGCCCGCGGCGACCATGACGCGCTTGACGACGTGGCCCTTGATGTCCAGGCCGAGGATGGCCTTGGCGGCCTCGTACGCCTCGTCGGGGTTCTTGGCGACCTTGACGCCGCCGGTCTTGCCCCGGCCGCCGGTCTTGACCTGCGCCTTGACGACGACCACGCCGCCGAGCTTCTCAGCCGCTGCCTTCACCTCCTCAGGGGTGTCGGCGACGATGCCGGCGAGAACCGGCACTCCGTACGATTCGAAAAGGTCTCGTGCCTGGTACTCGTAGAGATCCACGTGCAGTCCTTCGCTGGTTGCGGCGGGTGGGACGCGACAGTTCTGTCGGTTGTCGAAACGGAGTTCGACCCGATCCAAAAGCCTACTACCGCTGGCGACATCGCCCGAACGGCCAGGACTAGGCTTCCCCTATGCAGCAACCGACTCAGCTTCGGACCGGCGTCGTGGCCGCAGCTCTGGAGCTCTTCGACAGGCAGGGGTTCGAGGCGACCTCGGTCGAGCAGATCGCGAAGGCCGCCGGTGTCTCGCGCTCCACCTTCTTCCGCCAGTTCGGCGGCAAGGAGGATGTCGTCTTCACCGACCACGAGGCGCTCATCGACGAGCTGCGCACCTTCCTCGACGAGCCGCACGACGACCCGTGGGCCGCGGTGTGCGAGGCCTCCGAGCGGGTGTTCTCGCACTTCGCCCGTGACCCCGACCTCGCCCGCCGTCGTTATGAGATCGTGCGTCAGGTGCCGGTGCTGCGCGCCCGCGAGATCGTCACGGTGTTCCGCTACGAGCGCCTGTTCGACGAGTACCTGCGCACCGCGCTGCCGGGCATCGCGCCGATCGACGCGGTCGGCTTCTCGGCGCTGGTCACGGCCGTGCACAACCACGTGCTGCGTCAGCTGCTGCGCGGCACGCGCGTGCCGGTGACGACGCTGCGCGCCGCGCTCGAGGACGTGCGACGCCGCTACGGCGTGCTGCCGGGCGGGTCGGAGCCGGCGCTGGACGACGTCGTGGTCGCGGTGTTCCCCCGGTCGATGCCGATCGCCGAGATGTCGCGCCGGGTGCAGGCCGAGCTGTCCTGACCCGTCACCCCGCGAACACCGCTCGCCCCGCGGACACCGCTCAGTCCGCGAACATCACCCGGCGGGTCAGTCGCAGCCGCAGCTGCCGTTCGCGTTGCGCACCATGAAGCACACGTCGCAGATGCCGTAGTCGCGCTCGATCGGCTTGGCGACGCGCGGCTCGCGGGGCTCGGCGGCGGGCTTCGCCGTGCGGCTGCCTGCGGCGCGGGATGCCGTGCGCTTGACCGCCGACGGGGCGGAGGGCAGCACGCTCGGGTGGTTCACGTAGAAGTACGGCGCGCGTCCTTCGCTGGGCAGCAGCGGCATGACCCGCCCGCCGATCACGACCTGCTCGTCCTCGGTGAAGCCGTTCGTGTAGGTGCGGCCGATGTGCAGGGCGGCGCCCTCGCGGCGCAGCGCCTCGATGTAGCGACCGCGGTCGATGAAGCTCGTGATCCCGCCGACGGCATCCGCGATCTCGGCGATGAACGCGTGGTTCTCCTCCGGGATGCGGTGCGCGCGCAGCGCCTCGGCGAGGGATCGGTAGGGGCGAGAGGTTCCAGCGGGCGTCGGGCCCTGTACTTCGTTCATTCCTTCCATGATCTCACCGTCTGCACCCTCCCCACACCCAGGATCGGCCGCGCGTGACACACTGGGGGGCATGGCTCGGGCGACGGTGATCGGCAGCGGCCCGAACGGGCTCGCCGCGGCCGTCTCGCTCGCGCGCGCCGGGTACGAGGTCGAGGTGCTCGAGGCGGCCGGCACGGTCGGCGGCGGAGTGCGCACCGAGCCGGGCCCGCTGCCCGGGTTCGTGGCCGACGTGTGCTCGGCCGTGCATCCCGCGGTGCTGGCGTCGCCGTTCTTCCAGGCCTTCGGCATCGCCGAGCGGGTGGACTGGATCGTTCCCGAGATCTCGTACGCGCATCCGCTCGACGGCGGCCGTGCCGCGATCGCCTGGCGCGACATCGAGCGCACCGCGGATGCCCTGGGCGCCGATGCGCACGCCTGGCTGGCGCTGCTGCGCCCGCTGGCACGGCGCATCGACGGGGTCGTCGACTTCACCGGCAACGCGCTGCTGCGGATGCCGGACGACCCGATCACGGCAGTCCGGTACGGATTGCGGATGCTGGAGCAGGGCACCCCGTTCTCACGCCTCACGCTGCGCACCGAGGCGGGCGCCGCACTCCTGTCGGGCGTGATGGCGCACGCGAACACCCCGCTCCCCTCGCTCAGCGCCGCTGCGGCGGGGCTGCTGCTGGCCGCACACGGGCATGCCGGCGGGTGGGCGTATCCGCGCGGTGGGGCGCAGCGCATCGCCGACGTGCTGGTCGCGGACCTTCAGGCCCATGGCGGCAGCATCCGCACCGATGAGCAGGTCCGCGACCTGGCGAGTGTCGACTGGGGCGACCCGCGACGGGGCGATCTGCTGCTGCTGAACACCTCGCCGCGACTGGCGCTCAGCCATCCCGGCATCCCTGCGGGCTATGCGCGGGCGCTGCGCGCCTATCGGTACGGCGCGGCGGCCGCGAAGGTCGACTTCGCGCTCGACGGACCGGTGCCGTGGGCGAATCCCGAGGTGGCACTGTCGCCGACCGTGCACCTGGGCGGCACCCGCGACGAGGTGCATGCGAGCGAGAATGCGGTCGCACGCGGCAGGGTCAGCGAGCGTCCGTACGTGCTGGCGGTGCAGCCCTCGGTCCTCGACGCCTCCCGCGCGCCGGAGGGCCACAGCGTGCTGTGGTCGTACATCCACGTGCCGCCGGATTCCGATCTGGATGCCACCGAGCTCATCACCCGTCAGGTCGAGCGCTTCGCCCCCGGGTTCCGCGATCGCGTGCTGGCCAGCCGCGCGGTTCCCGCCTCGGCCCGCGAGATGATCAACCCCGCCGAGATCGGCGGCGACGTGTTCGGCGGGGCGTTCACGATCCAGCAGGCGGTACGCCGGCCCGTGGCCAGCCGTGCCCCGTGGCGCACACCGATGCCGGGCGTGTACCTGGCATCGGCCGCCACCCCGCCCGGCCCCGGCGTCTCGGGCATGTCCGGCTGGCACGCCGTCCGCACCGCTCTCGCCGACGCCGGCCTGCCCCACGGGCTCGGCGACCTGTTCCCCTGACGGCAGGCGGAACATCGTCGCGGATCGCCACTCTGCGGGAACCCTCCTCCTGGAGACGCGTCAGCCGACGGAGACGGGTCGCTCTCCGATCTGCAGCACGGCCGGCGCAGCGCAGCATCCGCTCCCCTCGGCGTCGAAACCGCCGGCTCCGCCGCAGACACCGGTGTCAGGGAGCACGAGCTCGTTGCGCTCGGCCGCCTCGTGGTCCCCGGCGAGGTGGGCGACGACGCTGCGCACCTGCTCGTAGCCGGTGAGCGCGAGGAACGTCGGGGCGCGGCCGTACGATTTGGCGCCGACGATGAAGAACCCCTGCTCGGGCTGGACGAGCTGGCGAGCGCCCGTCGCACCGACCGACCCGCACGAGTGGATGTTCGGATCGATCTCGGCGGCGATCCCGGCGACGGCATCCAGGACCGGATCGAGCGCGATGCGCAGCTCACGGAGGATGCTGGTGTCGGGACGGAAGCCTGTGAGAGCGAAGACATGCGCGACGCCGGTGACGTCGCGACCGTCTTCGGCGAGGAGCGTCAGCACGTCGCCGTCGTGCTGGAATTCGGTGACCCGGAATCCGGTGACCACGTCGACGACACCCGCCTCGATCACCTTTCGCGCACGTGAGCCGAGCGCGGCCCGTTCGGGAAGCTCATCGCCCGCGCCTCCGCCGAACACGCTCGCGGTGCTGCCTCGGCGCAGCAGCCAGGTCACGCGGGTTCCGGGTTCGCGACGAGCCAGTTCGCTCAGGCGCAGCACGGCATGCGTCGCGGAGTGCCCTGCCCCGATCACGACGACGTGGGAGCCGGCGAGTTCGGACACGTCATCGGGGATGCGGTAGGAGACACGCTCGGCGGCTGCGGCCTCGCCGACGGCCAGGAGGCCATCGGCGCCCGCCGGGTTCGGGAGGGTCCAGGTGCCGCTCGCGTCGATGACCGCACGCGCGAGGATCCGGCCATCACGACCGTCCTGGTCGACGGTGTGCACGACGAACGGCTGACCCTTGCGGCCGCTGTCGACCACCTTGTCGCGTCCCTGTCGCGCGATGCCCGTCACCGTCGTGCCGTACAGGATCCGCTCCCCCAGTGCCGCGCCGAGCGGCGCGAGGTAGCCGGCCACCCACTCGGCGCCGGTCGGGTATCCGCTCTCCGGCGCGGCCCAGCCTGTCGGCTCCAGCAGGCGTCGGGCCGCCGCATCCGTCAGCTCCGGCCAGGCGGAGAACAGGCGCACGTGCCCCCACTCGGTCACCGCTGCACCGGCTGACGCTCCGCGTTCGACGACGATCGCGTCAAGACCGCGCTCGGTCAGGTGGGCGGCTGCCGCCAGGCCCTGCGGGCCGGCACCGATGACGACGACAGGAAGCTCGGACATCACATCTCCTCAGATCGAAGAACTTCAATACGAGAACGCTCGCGCACCTATCGAAGTTTGTCAATACGTGTCAGACTGTTCGCGTGAGCCTGCCCGTGACCATCGAGAAGAACGCCTGCTGCGTGCCGCGCGTGACCTCGTCTCTCACTCATGAGGATGCCGAGCGCGTCGCCCGCGTGTTCAAGGCGATGGGAGACCCCACCCGCATCATGCTGCTCTCGCTCATCGCCGCAAGCGAGGGCGGTGAGGCGTGCATCTGCGACCTCACCGAGCCGGTGGGCCTCTCGCAGGCGACGGTGTCGCATCACATGAAGCTGCTGGCTGATGCCGGCCTGGTGGTTCGCGAGCAGCGCGGCAAGTGGGCGTATTTCGCCCTCGACGACGGAGCGCTGAACGCCGCCGCCGACGCCATCCGCTCCGCATGAGCGTCGACCTGGCCGCTCCGCCCCGGTTGGGCGGCCGGCTGGCCGCCCTCTCCGTGGGGCAGGTGATCAGCTGGGGCATCCTGTACTACGCGCTGATCGTCGCTTCACCCGCCATCGCGACCGACACCGGCTGGCCGGTCACTCTCGTCACGCTGTCGTTCTCCGCGAGCCTCATCGTCTCGGCCGCGGCCGGGGTGTTCGTCGGGCGGTGGCTCGACGGCCGGGGTCCTCGCCTCATCATGACCGTGGGCAGCATCGTCGGCCCGCTCGGACTCGCGATCGTCGCTCTCGCGCCGAACCTCGCGGTGTTCACGGCCGGATGGATGGTCGCGGGGGTCGGGCAGTCCGCCGTGCTCTACCAGGCCGCGTTCACGGTCATCGCGCGACGTCACGGGGCACGCCGACGCGGGGCGATGACCATCCTCACCCTGGCCGGCGGGCTCGCCTCCACGGTCTTCGCGCCCGTCGTGGCCGGACTGCTCACGGTCACCGACTGGCGCACGACCTTCCTGATCCTCGCCGGAACGCTGCTGGTGACCACCGCGCCGCTGCACTGGTTCAGCCTCGAAGCCCGTTGGGCCCACACCCACGAGCATTCCGACTCCGAGAAGGCGCACACCGTCAGCGCGGTCGTTCGCACACGCCGCTTCTGGATGCTGGAGCTGTCGATGCTCACCCTCGCAGCCGCGCTGTTCAGCGTCACGCTCGCGCTGATCCCGCTGTTCACCGAGAAGGGTCTCAGCTACGAACTCGCGGCCTGGGCACTCGGGCTCCTGGGAGCCGGGCAGGTGATCGGCCGGCTCGTCTACATCGTCATCCCACACACGGCCGCGCCCTGGATCGCCCTCGCCGTCACCGCGGCGCTGAGCGTCGTGTTCCTCGCCCTTCTCGCCGTCGTTCCCGGCCCGCCGTGGCTGCTCATCGTGATCGGCATCGCCGCAGGAGCCGTGCGAGGCGCGCAGACCCTGGTGCAGGGATCCGCTGTCGCCGACCGGTGGGGCGTCCACAACTACGGCGCGATCAACGGCGTCTTCGCGGCACCCATCACCCTCGTCGGCGCGTTCGGACCCGCCCTGGGCCCTCTGCTCGCGGTCGCCACCGGCTCGTACACCGCGATGGCCCTGATCGCCGCAGCGCTGGCAGCCGTCTCGCTCGTGCTCGCCCGGTTCTCCTGAGGTCCTGGTGCTCGGAGCCCGGCGCGCAGCGCGTGGCGCGCCGGGCGCGGCGCGAAGCGCGTGCCGCGACCGACCGGCGGGTTGCGCTCACCCGCCCCGCGGCCGCTAATGGAGACATGTACGACATCCCCGCTCCGATGCTCGCCAAGGCGGCGGCATCCGTTCCCGACCCGTCGAAGCGTCCGATGCTGTACGAGCCGAAATGGGACGGATTCCGCGGCCTGATCGCCTGGGACGGCGAGACGCTCGAGATCGGTTCGCGCGGTGCGAAGCCGCTGACCCGCTACTTCCCCGAGCTGGTCGACCAGCTCCCCGGCCTGCTGCCCGGGCCGTGCCTGCTGGACGGTGAGATCGTCGTCGCGACCGGCCCGGCCGGCGCGCAGCGCCTGGACTGGGAGGCGCTCAGCCAGCGCATCCATCCCGCCGCCTCCCGCGTCGCAAAGCTCGCGGCCGAGACGCCGGCGATGTTCATCGCCTTCGATCTGCTCGCCGACGGCGAGGACGATCTGCAGCAGCATCCGTTCCGCGAGCGCCGGGCACGGCTGGAGCGGATGCTGGCCGGCGCCGCGCACCCGCTGCACCTCACGCGCACCACGGACGACCCCGAGCTGGCCCGCCGCTGGCTGGCCGAGTTCGAGGGCGCGGGTCTCGACGGGGTGGTCGCCAAGCCGCTCGACGACCCCTACGCGCCCGGGAGGCGCACGCTGATCAAGGTCAAGCACGCCCGCACCGCCGACGTCGTCGCGCTCGGCTACCGGGTGCACAAGAGCGGCTCGGGCGTCGGGTCGCTGCTGGTCGGGCTGTACGACGAAGCCGGCGTGCTGCGGCAGGTGGGCGGAGTGGCCGCGTGGACGGATGCCATGCGGCGCAAGCTCGTCGACGAGCTCGCGCCGCTGGTCGAGCGCGACGAGTCGGGTGAGGTCGTCACCGGTGAGGGCGAGCGGTCGCGGTTCACCGGCGCGAAGGACGTGTCGTTCGTGCGGCTGCGTCCGGAACGCGTGCTCGAGGTGCGCTACGACCAGCTGGAGGGGGCGCGGTTCCGGCACACGGTGCAGTTCGAGCGCTGGCGACCGGATCGGGATGCCGTCTCATGCACCTACGCGCAGCTGGACACCGTCGCCGGCTACGACCTCGCCGACGTCCTCACCTGACCCTCGCTTCACCGCTTCTCGCTCGACAGACCCCCTAGATCTCAGTCGTCGATGCGGTTGCCCTCGGCATCCCAGTTCTCCGCCACCTTCTTGCTGGGCTGCACCCGCGGCGGCTCACCGGGCATCTTGGGGAACTCGGGCGGGAACGGCATTTCGCCGAGCCCGTTCTCCACATCGCGCTCCCACCACTCCAGCAGCGTGTCGATGCGGCCGGGGTCCTTCTGCAGATCGGCCCACGGGTCGCCGATCTCGGCGAGCCGGGCGGGGATGCTGCGCACGGTGAACCGGCTCGGATCCACGTCATCCACCTCATCCCAGTGGAGCGGCGTCGACACCGGCGCCCCGGGCTTGGCCCGCGGGCTGTAGGCACCCGCCATCGTGCGGTCGCGGTTGGCCTGGTTGAAGTCGACGAAGATCCGCTCGCCGCGCTCCTCCTTCCACCAGTTCGTCGTCACCTGCTTCGGCATCCGCCTTTCCAGCTCCCGTCCGGCGGCGATCACCGCGTGCCGCACGGTGAGGAACTCCCATTCCGGCACGATCGGACAGAACACGTGCAGGCCGCGGTTGCCGCTGGTCTTGATGAAGGCCTCCAGGCCCGCCTCGCGCAGCACTTCGCGCAGTTCGTGCGCTGCCGGGATCGCCTCCGCGATGCCGGTGCCCGGCTGCGGGTCGAGGTCGATGCGCAGCTCGACGGGGTTGTCGGTGTCGTCGGCGAGCGAGGCCCACGGGTGGAAGACGACCGTGTTCATCTGCACCGCCCACACGATCGCGCTGGCGCGGTTCAGCACGATCTGCGGGTGGCGGCGTCCGCTGTTGTAGGTGACGGTCACGGCGTCGACGAAGTCGGGGGTGCCCTTGGGCGGATTCTTCGAGAAGAACTGCTCGCCGGTGATGCCGTCACGGAACCGCTCCAGCGACACCGGGCGGTGCCCGTTCGCGGAGAGGAACGCCGCTGACACCTGCTGAACGTAGTCGGCGAGCTCGGCCTTGGTGATGCCGTCACCGCCCTCGACCGGCCAGATCACCTTGTTCGGGCTCGACAGCGACACCTCGCGCTCGCCATCGGCGTCGGTCACGGTCAGAGTCACGCGCTCGGATGCCATGCCCCGACCTTATGTGGTCGGGGTGTCGCCGCGGGAGGGGTTGCGCGGCGTTCCTCGCCTCACACGGAGGCGAGGGTGCGTCAGTCTGGGCGCGTCAGTCGCCGAGGTCGACGGCGAGCACGAGCAGCGCGCTGAGGTGCTCGCGTTCGATCGCGATCGAGGGTCCTGCGATGTCGACGAGGATGCCGGCGATCTCGGAGTGCTCGCTGAGCACCTTCGCCAGCTGCTCGGGCTGGAACGGTGCGGGCTTGTCCTCGCGGCCCAGCGCGACGATCTCGAGCGGGTGCGAGAACACCTGCAGGAAGCGCCGTCCGTCGGTGGTGCGTGCCTCGGCGACGCCGACGGGCTGGCCGTTTCCGCCGTCGTTGATCGCGACCCAGCTGCGCGTCTTCGCGAGCGCCTCGGCGACCTTCACCGGCGTCTGCTCGTCGCGCGGCCCCGCCAGCAGCGACTTGACCGTCATGTCGGCGTCACCCTGCTCGAGCGCCTTCTGCAGCAGTTCGGCGGGGAACACCGCCCGGTGCGGTGCGGAGGAGTTGTCGATGATGATCCCGGTGAAGCCGCCGGAGATGACCTGCTGGTACACCGCGGCGCTGGGCTGGGCGATCGCCGAGGTCGATGCGGCATCCTCCGCACCCTGCACGGATGCCTGCAGCGCGGCGCCCGAGCTGTAAGCAAGCATGAACGAGCGGTCGCCGTCGCGGACGACGCCCACCGAGAGCGGCTTGCCCTCGGCGATCTGCTCACGGGCGTCGCCGTTCACGCGCAGGTACAGGTGCCCCTGCAGCGACTGGCGCATGACGCCGAGCAGCTGCGGGTTGCTTGCGCCCTCTTCGAGCTCAGCGAGGGCCACGCGCAGCAGCACGTTATCGATCAGACCGTCGACGGTGTGCTTCTGCTCGGGCGGCAGTGCAGGAGCGAGCGGCAGCCGGGGAACGGCCGGCTGATCCACCGGCATGGCCGAAGAACCGGCGGGCCTGGCGGCTCCGGCGGCAGGAGCCGCCTGCGGCCGCTGGGCGGCGGCCGGTGCCTGCTCGTCGGGAAGAGCGACCTCGGGACCGGCCTCGGCACCCACGCCGCGGAACGCCTGCACCGAGATCCCCACCGAGGGAACCGGCTCAGCCGGTGTCTCGGGCACCGCGTCGATCGCCGCGTCGGCGGTCTCTTCGGCGGTCTCTCGGGCGGTCGGCTCCTCGACGGATGCGTCGGGCGCGACCTCGGGCTGATCGACGGACTTCTTGCGGCGGGAGAAGAGGGCCATATCCGCCAGCCTAACCGCCGCGGCGGTGTCGACGGGACCGGGCTACAGCTTGACGATCGGCGCGATCTTGATGAGCAGCTTCTTCTGACCGGCCGTGTCGAAGCGCACATGCGCGATGCGCTTGGCCCCCTCACCGGTCACGGCCTCGATGCGCCCCTCACCGAAATCATCGTGGCGGATGCGGTCGCCGGCGGAGAGTTCGAGGTCGCCGTTGTCGCGCACCTTGCCGGTCACCTTGTTCGGGAAGCGGTCCATCGCCGTCGAGAGCGGCGTGAGGCTCTCGCGCTTGGGAAGGGCCTTCACTCCGAACCGGTCGCCGCCGCCGAACCTGTCGCCGCCGGGCCGGCGCGCGTTCAGCGCACGTGACTGGCCACGCGAGTTCACATCGCCGGGCGACTGCCGCCAGTCGATGAGATCCCCCGGGATCTCCTGCAGGAACCGGCTGGGCATCGCGACGGTGACCTCGCCGAACTGGGCCCTGGTCATCGCGAGCGACAGGTGCAGGCGCTTGCGGGCACGGGTGATGCCCACGTAGAACAGCCGGCGCTCCTCCTGCGGCCCTCCCGGCTCCCCCGCCGAGATGCGGTGCGGGATGAGATCCTCTTCGACGCCGGTGACGAAGACCGCGTCGTACTCGAGGCCCTTGGCGGTGTGCATCGTCATCAGCGACACCACTCCGGACTCGTCGTCGAGGTCATCGGCATCCGAGACCAGGGCGACCTCGGTGAGGAAGTCGACGATCGTTCCGTCAGGGTTGTTGCGGGCGAAGTCGCGGGCCACCGCGACGAACTCGTCGAGGTTCTCGAGTCGTGCCTCGTCCTGCGGGTCGCGGCTGGCGCGCAGCGACTCGAAGTAGCCGCTGCGGTCGAGCAGCGCGGTGAGGCCCTCGGCGACCGCAGTGGCCGGCGGCACTTCTCCCGACGCCGGGATCATGATCTGCGTGGCCTGATCGAGCACGCCGTCCAGCTGCGCGATCGCCGCCTGGATCTTCGGCCCCACGCCGAGCTCGCGCGGGTGGCGCAGCGCGTCGCGGAAGCTCAGGCCGTTCTCCTCGGCGAAGCGGGCGATCGACGTCTCGGTGACGTCGCCGATGCCGCGACGCGGCTTGTTCAGGATGCGGCGCACCGCCATGTCATCCGCGGGATTCGCGACCGCGATGAGATAGGCGAGGGCGTCCTTGATCTCGGCGCGCTCGTAGAACTTCGTACCGCCCATGATCTTGTACGGCACGGCGGCGCGGATGAAGATCTCCTCGAGCGCACGGGACTGCGAGTTGGTGCGGTAGAAGACCGCCATCTCGGAGTACGGCATCCCGGCTCGGCGCAACTGCTCGATCTCGTCGGCGACGAACTGCGCCTCGTCGTGCTGCGAGTAGCCGGTGAACCCGACGATCCGCTCTCCCGGACCCCGGTCGCTCCACAGGTTCTTCGCCTTGCGGTCGAAGTTGTTGCCGATCACGGCGTTCGCGGCCGAGAGGATGTTCTGCGTGGACCGGTAGTTCTGCTCGAGCAGCACCACCTTCGCACCGGGGAAGTCGCGCTCGAACTCGGTGATGTTGCGGATGTCGGCACCGCGGAATGCGTAGATCGACTGGTCCGAGTCGCCGACCACGGTCAGCGAGGCGCCGGCGTCGGCATCCGCCGCTCCCACCCCGTTGCCTGCCGAAGGGTCGGGCTCGAAGATCATCATGCCGTTCGAGGCATACGGCTCCGGCGCCTCGCCCGAGACGGGTCGGGTGAGTTCGTGGATCAGCGCGTACTGAGCGTGGTTGGTGTCCTGGTACTCGTCGACGAGGATGTGCCGGAACCGACGGCGGTACGTGTTCGCCACCTTCGGGAACGCGCGGAACAGGAAGACGGTCTGCGCGATGAGGTCGTCGAAGTCGAACGCGTTCGCCTTCTGAAGTGCTCGCTGGTAATCGGTGAAGATGTCGGCGAACTTGCGCTCCGCCGGGTCGGACATGTTCGCCTGCCTGGCGTGCCCCTCGGCGTCGAGCAGCTCGTTCTTGAGTTTCGAGATGCGCGACTGCACCGCACCAGGGGTGAGCCCGTAGGCATCGGCCTCGTGCTCCTTGACGAGTCGCTTCAGCAGGGCACGGGAGTCACCCGAGTCGTAGATGGTGAACGACTTCGTGAACCCGAACTGATCGGCCTCGCGCCGCAGGATGCGGACGCACGCGGAGTGGAAGGTCGAGATCCACATGCCGCGCGCGACATCGCCGACGAGCCCGGCGACGCGCTCGCGCATTTCGCCTGCGGCCTTGTTCGTGAACGTGATCGCGAGGATCTGGCTCGGCCACGCCTCACGCTGACGCAGCAGCAGGGCGATGCGGCGGGTGAGCACGCTCGTCTTTCCCGAGCCGGCACCGGCGACGATGAGCAGTGCGGGGCCGCGGTGGGTGACGGCTTCGAGCTGCTGCGGGTTGAGTCCGGCGAGCAGCTCGTCGCTGCCGTCTGCGCTGCGCGGGCCGGAGGATGCGGGGACGATGAGGGGGGCGTCGGTCATGGCTCTTCGAGTCTAGGTCGTGCGTCCGACGTCGCGGCCCGCCGCCTGCGCCCGCGCGGTACGATCGTCGCACGGCGGCCCTGCCGCGCCGCCGGGAAGGTGAGCGCCCCATGATCGGCATCATCGAAGAGGACGACTGCTTCTCGCTGCTCGCGTCGACGACGGTCGGACGCGTCGGGTTCATGAACGAGGGCCGGATCAAGATCATCCCGGTCAACTTCCGCATGCACGGCCGGGATGTCGTGCTGCGCACGCGGGAGCAGGGCGTGCTCGCGCAGCTTCCGACACAGCAGCATGTCGCCTTCGAGGTCGACCATCACGACGATGTCGCCGGCACCGCGTGGAACGTGCTGCTGAGCGGACGCGTCGAGGCGATGACGCCCGAAGAGGTCGAAGCCCTCTCCGCCGCCGAGCGCGTGCTGCCGTGGGCTGGTGGTGACCGTGAGCTCTGGCTCCGCTTCGTCGCCGACAGGGTCTCGGGCAGGCGGGTGCGCCGCCCCCAGTTCCCCACCGACTAGGTTCGCGAACAGCGGTTGGGGTTCCGGCGGGGCGGGTCAGTGGAAGAAGGCGACGCCGAGATCGGGGTGGTCGACGAACACGCCGTCGACACCGGTGTCGGCGATCACGCGCCACTCCGACTCGTAGTCGCCGAACGCCGCCTTGCCTCCGCCCGCCCGGAAGGCCGGCGCCAGGAACGCGTTCTCGGGCCGGCACGTCCAGGTGAACACCTGCATCCCGCGCTCGTGGGCGTCGGCCACGATCGTGCTGCCCGGCTGCAGCAGCATCCGCTTGGCGACGCTCACGCCGTCTACCTCGCCGCGCAGGCGGTCGAGCCCTGCGGGCGTGACCGCCTCGGCGTAGTCGGGCGCCTCCTTCCCGAGCGCGGTGACGAGGTCGAATGGCTTGCCGGTCGCCTCGATGAGATAGATGAAGGATGCTGAGATCCCGGCCGCGCGCAGGCGCGCGAGCACCGTCGACTCGAAGGACTCGATCACCAGCGGCAGCTCGCCGTCCGCCCATCCGGCCGCCCGCAGGTCGCGCTCGATCAGCGGGGCGAGGTCGAGGCCGATCCCCTCGAAGTAGGTGGCGTGCTTGATCTCGAGCACGACCCCGATCTCGCGCCCGTGCTCCTCGGAGCCACGGCGCACCAGGTCGAGCAGGTCGGGCAGGCGCAGGATCGGCTGCGCATCGTCGAACGTGGCGCTGGAGCGGCGGATCTTGGGCAGCCGCTCGCGGGTGCGCAGGGTGGCCAGCTCGTCCCAGGTGAAATCCTCGGTGAACCATCCGGTCAGCGACTGACCGTCGATGCTCTTGGTGGTGCGCCGGTCGGCGAACTCGGGATGATCGGCGACATCCGTGGTGCCTGAGATCTCGTTCTCGTGCCGCAGCACGAGCACGCCGTCCCTGGTCGCCACGACGTCGGGCTCCACGGCATCCGCCCCCATCGCGAGCGCCAGCTCGTACGACGAACGGCTGTGCTCGGGACGGTACCCGGGGGCGCCGCGATGGCCGATGACGAGCGGAGATCTCCTGGGCACGCTCACAGCGTAAAGCACCTCTCTCATAGCCACGCGCGGGTATCGTGGAGAAAAGCGTTGACCGATCCCTCGGGGAGCAGAGGCCACACCATGAGCAACTTCGCATTCAACAATCCGGCGTTCCAGCAGCAGGACCCGCGCAACGTCGCGACGTACCCGGGTGCGCCGCAGCAGCAGTACGCCCCGCCGCCGCCTCCCGGCGCCGCGCACGCGGGCGTCGATGCCGCCGCCAACGCGCATCTGGAGGGCATGTACGCCGCTCCTCCGGCCGGCGCGATCGAGACCGACCGGATGACGGTCGAGGACACGGTCTGGAAGACCGCCGGCCTGTTCGGCATCCTTCTGGTCACCGCCGTCGTCGGCTGGGTCTGGACGCTCGCGAACATCTCGACCACCGGTCAGCCGAACATGACGCCGTGGATCATCGGCGCGCTCGGCGGCTTCGTGCTCGCCCTCGTCATCACATTCACCTCGCGCAAGAAGGTGCGTCCGGCGCTGATCTGGGCGTACGCAGCCTTCGAGGGTCTGTTCATCGGCGGCATCTCGGCCTTCTTCGAGGTGCTCTTCCCGGGCGTGGTCCTGCAGGCCACCCTCGCGACGGTCGCCGTCGTCGGCGTCACCCTCGCCCTGTTCGCCAGCGGCAAGATCCGTGCCTCGGCAAAGATGACCAAGATCTTCATGATCGCGATGATCGGCTACCTGGTCTTCTCGCTGCTGAACCTCGTGCTGATGTGGACCGGCGTCAACGACAACGCCTGGGGTCTGCGCAGCATGGAGATCTTCGGCATCCCGCTCGGACTCATCATCGGCGTGTTCGTGGTCTTCATGGCCGCGTACTCGCTGGTGCTCGACTTCGACCAGATCCAGCAGGGCGTGCGCAACGGCGCTCCCCGCAAGTACGGCTGGGTCGGCGCCTTCGGCATCATGGTCACCGTCGTGTGGCTGTACGTCGAGATCCTGCGCATCCTCGCGATCCTGCGCGGAAGCGACTGACGCCTCCCGCCTCGCATCGAACGGCCGCTCTCCCTGTGGAGAGCGGCCGTTCCGCATCGCCAGGAGGTTCCGCTCTGCCACATCCGGGGGTCATTGCGCAAGGGGTTACTCGCCTGCGGCTGCCCTGCGCCATGCTTTCGGGACGGCAATCCGCCGCCCAACCGAACAGAACGGAGACTCCATCATGAGCTTCCTCGGATTCCTGCTCCTCGGACTGATCGCCGGCGCCATCGCCAAGCTCATCCTGCCAGGCAAGCAGGGTGGCGGGTGGATCGTCACCCTCCTCCTCGGCGTGGTCGGTGCCATTCTCGGTGGCTGGCTGGGCGGGCTGCTCTTCGGCGCCAACCTGGAGGAGTTCTGGAGCCTGGAGAGCTGGCTCCTCGCGATCGGCGGTTCGATCATCGTGCTGCTGATCTACGGCCTCATCGTGGGCCGCGGCGACCGCAGCCGCGCCTGACCTGGTAGTCAGCGCGTCGCACCCCGCCGAAACCCCTCCTGGTTGTCGAGACCCCTCGTGATTCGCGTGAATCACGAGGGGTCTCGACACTGCTGAGGGGTTTCGGCGGACGGAGAGAGGGATGTCAAGTGGGGGCGGCGCGGCGCTCGAGGAGGAGGCGCTCGCGGGCGTTGCCCGCGAGGCGGGCGGCGGAGGCGAATGCCGTCCTGGCCTCGGCGTCGCGGCCCAGGCGCTGCAGCAGCTCCCCGCGGGTCGCCGGCAGCAGGTGATAGCCGCGCAGCGCGCCGCTCGCGTCGATCCGGTCGATGATGCGCAGCGCCGACGCGGGGCCCGTCGCCATCGCCACCGCGGCGGCGAGATTGAGCTCGACCACCGGCGAGGGATTCAGCTGCAGCAGCGCCTCGTAGAGGATCACGATCCGCTCCCAGTCTGTCTCCTCCACGGATGCCGCGACGGCATGGCACTCGGCGATACCCGCCTGCAGCGCATACGGCCCGCGTCCGCGCCCGAGGGCGTCGACACGGGCGAGGGCCGCGCGCCCACGTCCGATGGCGCTGCGGTCCCAGCGAGTGCGGTCCTGGTCGCCCAGCAGCACCGGGTCGCCGTTCGCGTCCACGCGCGCGGGGAAGCGCGCGGCGGTCAGCTCCATGAGGGCAACGAGGCCGTGCACTTCGGGCTCTGCGGGAAGCAGCCCGGCGAGGATGCGGCCGAGCCGGGTGGCCTCGCGAGCCAGATCGGGCCGCATCCACGCGTCGCCGGCGCTCGCGGTGTGCGCCTCGTTGAAGACGAGGTACAGCACGCCCAGCACGGCTGCCAGCCGCTCGCGGAACTCCTCCCGCGGCGGCAGCTCGAACGGCGCGTGTGCGGCGCCGAGCGTCTTCTTGGCCCGCACGATGCGCTGCTGCACTGTGGCGACCGGCACGAGGAAGGCGCGGGCGATCTCGTCGGTGCCCATGCCGCCGACAACACGCAGGGTGAGGGCGACCTGCGCCTCACGGGAGAGCACGGGGTGGCAGGCGATGAAGATCAGGCGCAGCACGTCGTCGTCGACGGCATCCGGGTCCCAGGGGTCGGCCTCGGCGGCATCCGCCTGCTCGCGCTCCAGATCGTGCGCGATCGCGGCGATGCGGTCGTCGTAGCGCTCGCGCCGCCGCCAGCCGTCGATGGCACGGCGCTTCGCGACGGCCGTGAGCCAGGCGGCGGGATTGCGCGGCACACCCGTCTCGGGCCACTGCTCGAGCGCCTCCGCCAGAGCATCCTGAGCCAGGTCCTCGGCGAGTGCGAAATCGCCGACCATGCGGGTGAGCGTGGCGACGATCTTCGCCGACTCGATGCGCCAGACAGCGGCGACGGCGCGCCCCGCGGCGTCCTGCGATGCGGGGCGCGCCGTCGACTCACCGGTGGACATGGTCAGCCCTGCGCGCGCTGTGCCTGCTCGTCGCGCCAGCCCGCCTCCTTCTCGATCCACTCGTTGTCCTGCGGGAAGTCCTCCATCTCGGTGACGCGGCGCACCTCGAGGAAGGCGCCGGGGCCGAGCGGGGCACGGCTCGCCCACTCTGCGGCCTCTTCGCGGGTGGCGGTCTCGATGATCCAGAAGCCGTTGAACAGCTCCTTGGTCTCGCCGTAGGGGCCGTCGGTGATGAGCGGCGTCTCGGCGCTGAAGTCGACGACGAAGCCCTCGGCCGCGTCGGTCAGGCCCTCGCCTGCCAGCAGCACTCCGGCCTTCATCATCGACTCGTTGTACTTGCCCATCGCCTCGATGATCTGCTCGAACGGGATGTCCTGGTACGCCTTCACACCCTCGTCGTTTGCGCGCATGATCAGCATGAACTTCATGATGTGTCTCCTTGGTCGGTGTTCGCGATCGGAGGGCCGCTTCTCGACCCTCTCACTGAAGACGTCGAACGAGAAGACGTCGGATCGACATCGGCGCAGGATTTTTCTGAGATTCTTTTTCCGGGGGTTGCGGGGGCTGGCCGTGGCGCGCCGGGTGCGCAGTCTCGGACAGCATGAGTCACGCCGACGGCGAGTGCAGCTTCAGCGGGCTGATCTCGGCGAGGAAGGTGAAGTCGCGATCCTTGTGGAGAAGAGTTGCGCCGTGCCGCATCGCGATCGCCGCGATCAGGCAGTCGACGAGGCTGCGGATCGGATGTCCATTGGCACGCGACGCACGGAACAGCTCGCCCGCTGCGCGGAAGTCCAGACCGGGCTCGATGGGAAGCAGGGGAAGCCCGTCGACCAGCGCCTCGATTCCCACCTCATTGCCCCTCGACCCGGCGACGAGCTCCATGATGATCGGCTCACTGATCCGAACATCAGCATCCGACTGCAACACTGACCGAACCTCGAAATGCGCCTCGGTCCGAGCCGCGCGAAGATAATCGATCCACGCGGAGGTGTCGATGAGGATCACTGGCGCGCCCAGGCCTCGCGGGGAGCATCATCTCGCATCTCGTCGAGATCGCCGTCCCAGCCCGAGCCTTCCATGCTGAGCAGGAACTCCTTCGTCAGCGGCACACCGACCAGCCGGCGCAGCGCGAAGTTCACTGCGTCCTTCTTGGTGGTCAGGCTGTAGCGCTGCATGACCTCGCTCACGAGGTCATCGTCGATGTCGATGTTCGTGCGGCTCATACACCAAGGATACACCTGGCGGGTGCGCAAAGCGGCGGGCCCTCAGCGGCGCGGAGCGCCGGCCAGCGCCGTGCGGACGGCGGCGGCGAGGGCGGTCATCGCGGCATCCTCGCTCCAGGCGGAGGCCGCCTGAGGCGCCTCGGCGGCCAGGCGCGTCCGCAGCGCAGCATCCGTCATCACCCGGCGGATGCCGTCGGCCAGCGCCGCCTCATCACCCGACGGGACCAGCAGCCCTCCCCCGCGACGCAGCGCGTCGCCGGGTCCGTAGCGCACGTCATAGGCGACCACGGGGCAGCCGGCTGCGAGCGCCTCGACGATCGACAGCCCCTGTCCCTCGAACGCGGTCGAGGTGACCATCAGCGCTGCGCGGCGCAGCACGGCGGCCGGGTCATCGGTGTGACCCATCAGCCGCACCCGGCCGCCGGTGTCGAGCGATTCGACGAGTGCGGTGAGGGATGCCGTCGACGGCCCGTCGCCCCAGATCTCCAGCCGCGTGCCCGGCACGTCGGCGGCGAGGAAGGCGCGCACGAGGTGGTCGATGCGCTTGCCGGGCGCGAGCCGCGAGACGCTGACGACGAGGCCGGGCTCGCGTGCGTCATCGTCGACAGGCGGGAGCGGGATGCCGTGCGGCGCCACGAGGTTCACCGCAGCGTCGCCGAAGCGGGCCTCGACGTCGTCGCGCTGCGCCTGCGTGGGCCACAGCACCGCATCGAAGCGGTCGCTGATCGCGAACCAGCGGGTCCACAGGGCGTTCAGCGGAGCATCCGGTGTGTACGGCGGCTCGAGGTGCATGGTGTGGATCGCGTGGACGATGCGCACCCGCGGGTGCGACCAGCCCGCCAGCAGCTCACCGAGCTGCCGCGACTCGCAGATCACCACGACGGGCCGGTCGGTCTCGCCGGCGAGGTGCGCGAGCCAGGCGCGGTACAGTCCGCCGAAACCGGGCAGCGTGCCCGCCGTCGCGCCGTCTGCGTCGTACACGATCACGGGGGCGGTGCTCAGATGCCAGTCCGGGTTCCCCTGGATCACGGGCAGGGCCGCATAGCGCCGGCCCGCGGCATCCGTCAGCTCGCGATACTCGCTCGCGACGGCCGCCGTCCCACCGGGGTGATCGGATGCCGCATCAGCGGCAACCGCAGTATCGGATGCCGCAGCAGCGGCAGCGGCAACCGCATCGCGCAGCCATCCCGCCGCTCCCCCGTCGGGCGCCACGGCCTCGTCGAAGAGGTTCCGCAGCGGCACGCTCACCGGCAGCATCCCCCTTCGGAGGAACTCCTCGCGGTGCGCGGCGTGCGCCGACGCCGTGCCCGGGTCGACGGTGACGATCTGCACATCCGCGCCGCGCTCCGCCAGCTGCCTGGCGCGAGCCGCGGTGGCGATCGTGTACCCGCCGTCGAGGTCGGGGATCAGCCGGCTCGACAGCACGAGAAACGCCGCGTCGGGGAACCCTTCGATCCCCACGCCCCCCTCCGAGCGTCGCTCCGCGCCGCTCGGAGCCTCGGGGGCGTGTGGGCCCTGCTCAGGGACCGACTGGCCCGACGCGGAACCCCGCAACAGCGCTCACTCCCACTCGATGGTCGCCGGTGGCTTCGAGGTGACGTCGAGCACGACCCGGTTGACCTCGCGCACCTCGTTGGTGATGCGGTTCGAGATGCGGGCGAGCACGTCGTAGGGCAGGCGGGTCCAGTCGGCCGTCATGGCGTCTTCACTGGAGACCGGGCGCAGCACGATCGGGTGACCGTAGGTGCGACCGTCGCCCTGCACGCCCACCGAGCGCACGTCGGCGAGCAGCACGACGGGGCACTGCCAGATCGCCTGGTCCAGACCCGCCTTCGTGAGCTCCTCACGGGCGATCGCGTCGGCCTCGCGCAGCACCTCGAGGCGCTCGCGGGTGACCTCGCCGATGATGCGGATGCCGAGGCCAGGGCCGGGGAACGGCTGGCGTCCGACGATGGCCTCGGGGATGCCGAGCTCGCGGCCGATCGCACGCACCTCGTCCTTGAAGAGGGCGCGCAGCGGCTCGACCAGCTCGAAGTCGAGGTCGTCGGGCAGGCCACCGACGTTGTGGTGCGACTTGATGTTCGCGGTGCCCGCACCGCCGCCGGACTCGACGACGTCGGGGTACAGGGTGCCCTGCACGAGGAACTTCACCGGCGCTCCGCCGGTCGCCTTGGCCTCTTCGACGAGGTCGCGCTGCACCTGCTCGAAGGCGCGAATGAACTCGCGGCCGATGATCTTGCGCTTGGTCTCGGGGTCGGTGACGCCGGCGAGGTGGCCGAGGAAGGTGTCGACAGCGTCGACCGTGATCAGGCGCACGCCGGTGGACTCGACGTAGTCCTTCTCGACCTGCTCGCGCTCGCCCTTGCGCAGCAGACCGTGGTCGACGAACACGGCGGTCAGCTGGTCGCCGATCGCGCGGTGCACGAGCGCGGTCGAGACCGCGGAGTCCACGCCGCCGGAGAGCGCCGAGATGACGCGGGCGTCGCCGACCTGCTCGCGGATGCGCTCGATCTGCTCGGCGATCACGTTGTCGCTGTTCCAGTCGGCGGACAGGCCCGCTCCCTTGTGCAGGAAGTTCTCGATGATCGCCTGGCCGTGGTCGGAGTGCTTGACCTCGGGGTGCCACTGCACGCCGTAGAAGCGGCGCGACTCGTCGGCGAAGGCGGCCACGTTGGTGGCATCCGTGGTGGCGAGCACGTCGAAGCCCTCGGGGGCGCGCGAGACCTGGTCGCCGTGGCTCATCCACACGTTCTGCTCGGCGGGCTGGCCGCCCAGCAGGGTGCTCTCGGTCGCCGAGATGTGCGCGTCGGTGGCGCCGTACTCGCGCAGCCCCGTGTTCGCGACCTCGCCGCCGAGGGTCTGCGCCATGTACTGGAATCCGTAGCAGATGCCCAGCGTCGGGATGCCGAGGTCGAAGACCGCCGGGTCGAGCTTGGGCGCGCCGTCCTCGTACACCGACGAGGGGCCGCCGGAGAGGATGATCGCGACGGGGTTCTTCGCCGCAATCTCATCGGCGGTCGCGGTGTGCGGGACGATCTCGCTGTACACGCCCGCCTCGCGGACGCGGCGGGCGATCAGCTGCGCGTACTGCGCGCCGAAGTCGACGACCAGCGCGGGGCGCTGCTGGGTCTCGGTCTGTTCGGTCAACGGGCACCTTCCGTGGCGGCGGAGACCTCGGCGGTCTCACGAGTGGAGAGATAGGCCTTCACATCGCGCGCGACGCGCGTCTCCATGAAGAACGACAGGAGCGGGATGACGCCGCCGAGGGCGAGCATGATGAACCGCGGGAACCGCCAGCGCATCAGACTCCACATCCGGAAGCACGCGAAGAGGTACACGACGTAGAACCAGCCGTGCGCGATGAGGATGCCCAGCGACACGTTCAGTCCGTCGCCGGTCGATTCGAGGCCCTCGGGCCCCTCGACGACCTCGGCGAACCACAGGAATCCGCCGGACCCGCCGAGGAAGAGTTCGAGGCCGATCGGCGTGTACTTCAGCACCATCTCGGCGACGAGCAGCAGCAGCATGACGCCGGTGATGATCGAGGCGATCTGATAGAACTTCAGCGCTCCGCGGATCGCCGGGAAGCTGGCGACTCTGGGCTCGGGCATGCCTCCAGTCTAGACGGCGGATGCCGTGCGCCCGCCGCCGCGTGAACAGCGACACCCGCCGTGGATTCGAGGTCCACGACGGGCGTCGTCGGTTGCCCTATCAGAGCAGTCTGGTCAGGACAGTCCGGTGATCCACTCGATCAGGTCGCGCAGCCAGCCGCCCGGGCCTCCCGAACCGCCGGCGCGGTTCACGTGGACCGTCTGGGTGGCCTCGTCGCCGTCGGCCTGCGACACCGCGAGGGTGTGCTTGCCGGGGTGGACGCTGCGCGGCACGGTGACGGACTCCTCGAAGGCGCCGTCGTCGCCGACCACGATCTCGCTGAGGGCGATCGTGTCGCCCTTCTTCGGGCGCAGCTCGACGGTCACGGTCTCACCGGGCGTGTAGCCCTCGCCGCTGATCGTCATCTCGCCGCCCGCGCGGACCTTCCACGAGTCGAGCTCGATCGTGCCCTCGAAGGGGCCGGGCTCCGCGTCGGAACCGGCGAACGCCGCAGGCAGTGCGACGGTCTCACCGACGTTCGGCGTGGCGGTGAGGGTCTTGCCCTCGGCATCCGCCGGCACCTCGAAGGAGAAGCTCGCCGTCCCGGCCTCGTCGAACGCGTCGACCACGGTGGTCGTGACCGGCGCGGTGCCGAGCACCGTGTCGCCCAGGCGGAACTCGACCTCGGTCGGTGCGGCCTCGCCGGCGCTGAACGCCAGCGACGACAGCGCCACGGTGACCTGCTCGCCCGCGGCGTACTCGGTGGCGGCCGGGGTGATCACGGCGCCCACGGCACGCTGGCCGAGGTCGGGCGTCGCGGTCTTGTTGGCCGTGAACCAGTCCACCATCGACTGCAGGTCGATCTTGCCGGTGTCCTTCTTGTCGGTGCCCTCGGCGAGGGTGGCGAAGTTGTCGCCGCCCGCGGCCAGGAACGAGTTCGCCACGACCAGGTAGGTCTGTGCCGGATCGATGGCCGTGCCGTTCAGGGTGATCGAGGTGATGCGCGAGCCGGCGGCCGCGGTCGGGTCGTAGGTGTACACCAGACCCTCCGAGACGCCGAGCTTGAGGAACGGACGCGAGGCGTCGGCGGGCTGCCACTGCTCCTCGAGCACGTTCTTCAGCTGCGCACCGGTGAGGTTCAGCGTGACCAGCGTGTTGGCGAACGGCTGCACCGTCGCCGCCTCGCGGTAGGTCACGTTGCCCGCCGGGTCGCTCCCGCCGCTCGACGCGTACGTGAGGTTGGCGCGGAGGCCACCCGGGTTCATCAGCGCGATCTGTGCACCGGTCGCCCACTTCTGCACGTCGGCGACGAAGTTGCCGATGGTCGATTCGCCACCGCGGTTCTCGGTCTTGCCGTCGCTCTGGCGGGCGCGGTTGAAGTCCGCCGTGATGTCGCCGACCTTGACGGCGCCGAGCACATCGGCCTCCTGCTTGGCGGTGTCGACGATCGACTGCACCTCGGCGACGGCCGGGTAGTTCGGCACCCAGAACTTCGAGCCGTCCTCCCTGGTCTCCTGATGCGCGAGCGGCCGGACCTCATTGACGATCGACACGAGCTCCTTGGTCTCGCGATCGACCTGGAGGTTCATCACGCCCATGTTCTCGCCGTACTGACCGGCCGAGACGACCGGGCGGCCGTCGATGACGTGGTTGTACGCGAGGTGCGTGTGAGCCGAGACGATCGCGTCCACGTCGCCATCGACGCCGTAGACGATCTCGCCGAGCGGCGATTCGGGCGTGATGCTGCCGACCTCCTTGGTCGTCGCCCCCTCGTGCACGAGCAGGATGACCACATCGGCCTCGCCGTTGGCGGCGTCGCCGTCACGCAGGTCGTCGGCGACGGCGTTCACGGAGTCGACGATGCTGCGCACCTCGAGATCGCGGATGCCGTCCGGCGAGACGAGCGTGCCGAGATCTTCGGTTACTGCTCCGACGAAGCCGACGCGCACACCGTCGAGCTCCTTGACCCAGGCCGGGGCGAGCGCGGGCTCTCCGGTCTCGGTGAGGAACACGTTCGAGGAGATGTACTCCCAGTCGGCGCGGTCCTGCACGCGGTCGCGCAGGTCGGCCCAGCCCTTGTCGAACTCGTGGTTGCCGGCCGCGCTCACATCGAGCCCGGCGGCGTTGAGCGCGTCGATCGTGGGGTTGTCGTCCTGGATGAACGAGGTGAACGTCGACGCACCGATCAGGTCGCCGGCGGCGGCGAAGATCGTGTTCGGGTTCGCGTCGCGCACAGACTGCACGGCTCCGGCGAGCACCGCGGCGCCGGCGGCGGCGCCGTCGGCCTCGATACGACCGTGGAAGTCGTTGATCGTGACGATGTCGATGCTGGCCGGCGGCTCGGTGGCCGAGACGCCGACGAGGATCGGGTCGTGGTCGCTGGAGCGGAACGGCGTGCCCGACTCGGTGGCACCGAACGCGTAGCCGCGGTCGCTCCACTCCGGCGAGTTGATCGTCCACACGCCCGCGCCGGTGATCGAGGCGGCCAGCGAGGGCGATGCGATCACGTGGTCGAGCGAGCCGAGCTCGCCGTCGAACGTGTACGTGTACTGCCCTGCGGCCTTCGCCGACACCGTGTCGACCCAGCCCTGCGACGTGAACACGTCGATCGGGTCTTCGTGGCTGTACGCGTTGAAGTCGCCGATCAGCAGCATGTCGTCGCTGCCGCTGTCGGCCGCGAGCTGCTCGGTGAACGCCAGCAGCGACTGAGCCTGCTTGACGCGGTCGTCGTTGAAGAAGCCCTGGCCGTCGGCCGGCTGGGTGCCGCTGCCCGACTTCGACTTGAAGTGGTTGGCGACGACGGTCACCGTGCGCCCGTCGACGTCGAACGCCTGGGCGATCGGCTCGCGGGCGTTGCCCCAGACGGTCTCATCGGTGATGGTCGCGCTGTCACCCTCGGGCGTCACCGCATCCTTCCGGTAGATGATCGCGTTGGTGATGAAGTCCGTGGTCGCCGCATCGGCGAGGGCGTCCGGGGTCGGCACGAAGGCCCACTCCTCGCTGCCCGCCTCGGCATTGAGCCCGTCGACGAGGTCGGCGAGGGCCGTGTCGATCGGGTCGCCGAACCTGATCGAGTTCTCGATCTCCATGAGCGAAACGATCTCGGCGTCGAGCGCGTTGATCGCCGAGACGATCTTCGACTTCTGGATCGCGAACTGCGCCGCATCGTCCGCACCGCGCGCGTCGGAGTTCTCGCCGCTCAGCGTCGTGAAGTAGTTGTAGACGTTGAACGACGCGACCTGCACATCGCCGCCGACCGACGGCACCTCGGGACGCGGGTTGTTCGTCGTGAACGACACCTTCTGCTCCGCCGGCGACGTGCTGTTCAGCGGCACGACCGGCTGCAGACGCCAGTCGTCGAAGCCGTACTGCAGCACGAACGCGCGGTCGCCGAAGTCGACCGCGTCGCCGTTGCGCACCACGACGTCCTTCGTGAAGTACGGCTGGTTGCCCGGGTGGGCGGCGTTGCTGATCTGGACGCCGTAGCCGTCGTCGAGCAGGATGCGGTCGGCGCGGTTGGCGGCTGCGATGGCATCCGCCTCGGCGCCGGGACGCTCGAGCTCGGTGCTCTTCACGTTGAGCTCGCCGGGGTTCAGCCAGAGCGTGCCGTAGTTGTAGAGCTGGTGGCTGGAGGCGACGAGGTAGTCACCCGTGGGCTGCACGAGCATGCTCTCGTACTGCTCGCGGTCGGCGCCGACGACGGTGGCCGGCAGCGCGGTGGCGGCCGGGACGCCGACACCGGCGGTCACGAGCGCGACGTCCGCGGCGGATGCCGGGGTGATCTGCGTCTGACCGAAGTACTCGCTCACCGTGCCGGTGACCGTCACGAGGTCGCCGATCGCGCTGGGGACGGTCTTGCCGTTCAGGTACACGAACAGGCCGTCGGATGCGCCGGGCGTCTTGTCGTCGGCGCCTCCGGAGCCCTGCGTCTGGATGACGACGCCGGCGTACCCTCCGGTGCGGTGATCGGCGGTGATGACCCCCTCGACCGTGACCTTCTGGCCGGCCAGCGGCGAAGTCGCGCCGGTGCCCTGCACCGCGGCGATCGCGACCTTCTCGGTCGGCTGCGGCTCGGGGTCGGGCTCCGGGTCGGTGCCGGGAGCCTCAGTCTCGCCCTTCGAGTTGGTCGGGGTGATGGTGGCGGACAGGGTGAAGTCGGCGCTGTTGTCGTCAGTGTCGGCTCCGTCGGTGCGGTTCATCGACGGGGCGCTGCTGTTGCTGGTGGGAGCAGGGGCCAGCGCCGTCTCGAAGGTGTTCGATCCGCCGTAGCCGAGCAGGTCGACGATGCCGTCGACGCCGACGAGAGACCCGGTGCCCGGGTTGATGGCGGCGGTGCCGCTGACCAGGGCGAGCGTGCCGGTGGTGCCGCTCGGGGTGAGCGAGCTCACGACATCCGGGGTGGGCAGTGCCGCGCCGGTGGTGCCGTTGCTGTTGGCCTGCACGAGGAAGTAGCCGCCGGGCGGGATCACGCCCGAGAGGGCGGCGATGCCGGTGAACGCGGTGGTCGTGCCTGCGGCACGGTACTGCAGCGACATCCCGTCGAGGGTGATGTCGGCGCCGGTCGGGTTGTACAGCTCGATGAACTTGTTCTTGAAGGCCGCGCCGGAGCTGCCTCCGGACAGCGCCGCTTCGCTGATGACCACGCCGGTGCCGTCGACGCTGGCGAAGGCCGCCGGCGCCACGATCAGCGAGCCGAAGCCCAGGCCGAAGGCGGTGGTCATGGCGAGAGCGCGGATGCGCCCCCGGTCTCTGTGGTGTGCGACCCGAACCCTGCGGTTCCGGTCATCGGGGGCGGACATCGTCACTGCTGTCTCCTCGGTCAGGATGGGACGCCGGGTCTCTCGTGGAGCCGGCGTGATGCGCGACTGGCGCGCACGCACCAACAGATGTGACCATAGGTGGCCCCGCCGACATCGGCAAGCATGTTCTCAGACCGGTAACCGGATGGTCATCGATCAGGGATGCTGTGCCGCCGCGTCCTCGAACTCCTCGACCTCGCGCTCCCAGGCGTCGCGGGCCAGCCGGTACCAGAGGTAAAACGCGAAGCCCGCGAACACCGCCCACTCGGCCGCGTAGAACACGTTCAGCCAGTTCACCGGCGACTTCTCCACCGGTGCCGGCGAGCTGATGTCCACGAGCCCCTCGGGTGCTTCAGTGGATGCCAGGTACGGCCGGTACACGTTCAGTCCGTCGACGTCGTGCCAGCGGCTCAGCAGCGCAGCGGGCGACATGAGAGTGAGCCGGTACGGGTCGGCGCGGGGCGGCACGGCGGCGCCCTCGTCGTCGATGATGCGGCCCGTGATCTCGCCCTCGACGGCGCCGCGCTCGGCGAGACCTGCCGCCACGGCATCCGCTTCCTCGCGGGTCGGCGCCCAGCCGAGCGCGACGGCGATCGAGGTGCGCTCGGCGACGCGCAGCTGACCGGTGACCCAGTAGCCCTCGGCGCCGTCGTTGAAGCGCTGCGAGAGCACGATGAAGTCCTCGGCCACCCAGGTGCCGCTGGTCTCCACACGCTGCCCGCCCGACGACTCGCGCAGGTACTGGCCCGGCTCGACGACCTCGGTCAGCGGCTGCACCTGCTCGGTGGCGCCGGGGGCGGGCGGGTCGGTGTCGATCGCGCGCGCGAGCTGCCACTGGCCGAGCCACGCGAACACGCCTGCGACGACGAGGCACAGCACGAGGACGCCGATCCAGCGCCCGCGCAGCATGACCTCGCGCAGGGTCGGCGGGAACTCCTGCGACGCGTACGGCGCGCTGTTCGTCATCCCAGCTCGTACGGGGCGAGCACGACCTCGACGCGCTGGAACTCCTTCAGGTCGGAGTAGCCGGTGGTCGCCATCGACTTGCGCAGCGCGCCGATGAGGTTGGCGGTGCCGTCGGCGACGGGTGCGGGTCCGTAGAGGATCTCCTCGAGGTTCGCGACGCCGTCCACCGCGACGCGACGGCCGCGCGGCAGCTGGGTGTGGTGCGCCTCGGCACCCCAGTGGAAGCCCTGGCCGGGCGCGTCGGTGGCTCGTGCCAGCGCGACGCCCAGCATCACGGCATCCGCCCCCATCGCGAGCGCCTTGACCATGTCGCCGGACGTGCCCACGCCGCCGTCGGCGATCACGTGCACGTAGCGTCCGCCCGACTCGTCGAGGTAGTCGCGGCGGGCCGCGGCGACGTCGGAGACGGCCGTGGCCATGGGGGCGTGGATGCCGAGGGTGACCCGCGTTGTGGATGCCGCTCCCCCGCCGAAGCCGACGAGCACGCCCGCCGCTCCCGTGCGCATGAGGTGCAGGGCCGCCGTGTAGGTCGAGGCGCCACCGACGATCACCGGCACGTCGAGGTCGTAGATGAACTTCTTCAGGTTCAGCGGCTCGGCCACGCTTGAGACGTGCTCGGCCGAGACGGTGGTGCCGCGGATGACGAACAGGTCGACTCCGGCGGCGACGACGGTCTCGTACAGCTCCTGCGTGCGCTGCGGAGTGAGGGAGCCGGCGACGGTGACGCCCGCGTCACGGATCTCGGCGAGGCGCTGCTTGATGAGCTCGGGCTTGATCGGCTCGGAGTACAGCTGCTGCATCCGCACCGTCGCGCGCTCTGCGGGCAGCGCGGCGATCTCGTCGAGCATCGGCTGCGGGTTCTCGTAGCGGGTCCACAGCCCCTCGAGGTCGAGCACGCCGAGGCCACCGAGCTTGCCGAGCATGATGGCCGTGGTCGGGCTGACGACCGAGTCCATCGGAGCGCCGATGACGGGGATGTCGAACGAGAACGCGTCGATCGTCCACGCGGTCGAGACGTCCTCCGGGTTTCGGGTGCGCCGCGACGGCACGACCGCGATGTCGTCGAACGTGTACGCGCGACGTGCGCGCTTGCCTCGGCCGATCTCGATGTCCATGCTCACCCTCCCAGCCTACCCGGCCCGCCGATGCTGACAGACTGGAGCGGGAGGAGCAGCATGCGCACGGAATCGGTCGATGTCGCGGTGGTCGGTGGCGGTGCGATGGGGCTCGCCGCGGCCTGGGAACTCGCCCGTCGCGGGCGGCGGCCCGTGGTGCTGGAGCGGTTCCCGCGCGGGCACACGCATGGCGCATCGCACGGCGCCACCCGCAACTTCAACGACGCCTACGCCGAGCCGCACTACCTCGACCTGCTGAGCCGGGCACGGGAAGGCTGGGCGGCGCTCTCCCCCGTGGACGGCGAACCGCTGCTGCGGGCGCACGGCCTGATCACGCACGGCGAGCACGATCTCGAGGGCATCCAGTCGGCGCTGGTCGCGCGCGGCACGCGGGCGGAGATCATCGGCGGCGCCGAGGCGGCGCGCCGGTGGCCGGGGATGCGGTTCGAGGATGCCGTGCTGTTCTCGCCCGATGCCGGTGTCATCCGTGCCGCAGCGGCGCTGACCGAGCTGGAGCGGCGCGTGGTCCTCGCCGGGGGTGACGTGCGCTGGAGCACGCCGGTGTCGGCGCTCGAGGAGGATCCATCGGGCGTGACGCTGAGCCTGCCCGATGGCGTGGCGATCCGCGCCGAGACGGTGATCGTCACCGCCGGGGCGTGGACGCAGACGCTGCTGCCGGCGGCGCCGCTGCCGCGGCTGGTGGTGACGGAGGAGACGCCCGCCCACTTCGCGCCTCGCGGCGCGGAGGCGTGGCCGTCGTTCAACCACTACGCCGGCGCACGCTTCCCCGGCATCGTGTACGGGATGCCGACGCCCGGGGAGGGCGTCAAGGTCGGCTTCCACCGGGTCGGCGACGAGGTCGACCCCGACGCCCGCCCGCACCGGCCGACGCACCAGGCGGAACTGGCGGAGTACGTCCGCGAATGGATGCCGGGGCTGGATGCCGACAGCGCAGCGCCCATCAGCTGCACCTACACGTCGACCGACGACGGCGACTTCGTGCTCGACCGGATCGGCAGGATTGTCGTCGGCGCCGGGTTCTCCGGCCACGGGTTCAAGTTCGTCCCCGCCGTGGGCGCGGTGCTCGCCGATCTCGCGGTCGATCCGGGGGCGCGCGCCGCAGAACCGTTCCGGCTCGGGATTCCTCGGAGGTAGGAGAAAGCGCGAGCGTAGGACGGATTCCGCGGAATGCGTCCTACCTCGGAATGATCGCCTACCTCCGGTGAATGCCGATCTTCCTGCACAGGTACGCGGATGCTGTGATCTGTCCACATTCACCGTTCCAGGCGCCCACCGGACGGCTGAGACGGGCAGGCTCGGGCGCTATGAGCACACCTCTGATGGCCTGGATGCGGCAGCGCGGCGGCGTCTCGCACAGCTCGGATCTGCGCGCGGCGGGCTACTCGGCGTACGAGATCCGCAAGGCCGAGGCGGCGGGGATGCTCGACCGGGTGCACCGCTCGTGGCTGGTCACCCCGGAGTGCACGGCCGAGCGCCGCGCAGCGGCGCAGGTCAGCGGCCGGGTCACCTGCGTCAGTGCGGCGCGTGAGCAGGGACTCTGGACACCGGATGCTGCGCACACCCACGTGGCCGTTCCCGCCACGGCATCCCGCAATCGACGCGCCGGGCTCGTGGTGCACTGGGCGCAGGGACCTCTTCCGGTTCCCCGCTTCAGCACTGAGGAGCCCGTGCTGAACGTGCTGTTCCACGTCGCGCGGTGCCTCGAACCGGCCTCGGCTGCAACGGTCTGGGAGTCGGCGCTGCGCATCGGCGCGGTGACGCTGCCGCAGCTGCGCCGCACGCAGTGGGGCACCCCGGCGGCCGCGCACGTGCTCCGGAGGGTCGGCGTGCAGTCGGATTCGGGCATCGAGACCGCCTTCCTCTCGATCGCGCGCAGCTGCGGGGCCGAGGTGCGCCAGCAGGTGATCATCGACGGGCACGAGGTCGACGCGCTGATCGGCGATCGTCTGGTGATCCAGCTCGACGGATTCGAGTTCCACAGCGAGGCGAAGGACCGGCGGCGTGACATCCGGCAGGATGCCCGGCTGGCTCTGCTCGGCTACACCGTGCTGCGCTTCGACTATCAGCAGATCATGTTCGATCCGCGGTACGTGCAGGAGACACTGCTGAACGCCATCGCGCAGGGCCTGCACCTGGCACCCCGCCGGTGAACGGCATCCCGCCGCGCGGCATCCGATCCCCGAGCGGCATCCGATCCCCCCAACCATTCACCGGACGTAGGAGAAAACGCGGGCGTAGGACGAATTCCGCGGAATCCGTCCTACGCCCGCCGAATCGCCTACGCCCGGCGAAACGACAGACCCGTCACCGAGCGCGGGCGACCCGCCTCTCGTCCCACACCGGCGCATCCGACTCGTACACCTCGCCGTCCTGCCCGAACACGAGGAACCGGTCGAACGAGCGCGCGAACCAGCGGTCGTGCGTGACCGCGACGACCGTGCCCTCGAAGCGGGCGATCGCCTGTTCGAGAGCCTCGGCCGACTCGAGGTCGAGGTTGTCGGTCGGCTCGTCGAGCAGCAGCAGGGTCGCGCCGCTCAGCTCGAGCAGCAGCACCTGGAACCGCGCCTGCTGTCCCCCGGACAGCAGATCGAACTCCTGCTGCGCCTGGCGCACCAGCCCGTACCGGTCCAGCGCCGAGCTGGCCGCATCCCTCGGCATCCCGGCCCGCCGGTCGTCACCGCGGTGCAGGATCTCGAGCAGCGTGCGCCCCGCGAACTCCGGATGCGCATGGGTCTGCGCGAACAGACCCGGCACGACGCGCGCGCCGAGGGTGGCGCTGCCGGTGTGCGCGACCGGCTCCAGCATCCCGGCCGCCTCGGTGAGGTGCCCGAGGGTGACGTCGGGGTCGCTGCCGCCGCCCGCCAGCAGCCGCAGGAAGTGCGACTTGCCCGAGCCGTTCGAGCCGAGCACGGCGACCCGGTCGCCGAACCAGATCTCCGCGTCGAACGGCTTCATCAGCCCGGTCAGCTCGAGTCCGGTGCACACCACGGCGCGCTTGCCGGTGCGCGCACCGCGCAGCCGCATGTCGAAGTCCTGAGCGGGCGGACGCTCCTCGGGCGGCCCCGCCTCTTCGAACCAGCGCAGTCGCGTCTGCGCCGCGCGGTACCGCGAGGCGAAGCCGTCGTTGGCTGCGGCCTTCACCTTCAACGTCGCCACGAGCTTCTTCAGCTTCTCGTGTTGCTCGTCCCAGCGGCGGCGCAGCTCGTCGAGCCGGTCCATGCGCTCCTCGCGCGCTCGATGATAGGTGCCGAAACCACCCCCGTGCACCCAGGCGTTCGCGCCCGCTCCCCCGATCTCGAGAGTGATGATGCGGTCGGCGGCTCGGGCGAGCAGCTCGCGGTCGTGCGAGACGAGCAGCACGGTCTTCGGCGTCTCGCGCAGGCGCTGCTCGAGCCACCGCTTGCCGGGCACGTCGAGGTAGTTGTCGGGCTCGTCCAGCAGCAGCACGTCGTCGGGTCCGCGCAGCAGCGCCTCCAGCGCGAGCCGCTTCTGCTCGCCGCCGGAGAGCGTGTCGAGGTCGCGGAAGCGCGCCCGATCGAACGGGATGCCGAGGGCGGCGACCGTGCACTGATCCCACACCGTCTCGTGCTCGTACCCGCCCGCATCGGCGTACTCGGCGATCGCGGTCGCGTAGCGCATCTGCGTGCGCTCGGTGTCATCCTCGATGAGCGCGTTCTCGGCGGCATCCAGTGCCTCGGCAGTCGCACGGATCCGCGCCGGCGCCACCCGGATCAGCAGGTCGTGCACGGTCGTGCCTGAATCCCCGTGGCCGACGAACTGGTCCATGACGCCGAGCGAGCCGTCGATCGTGACGGCCCCCGAATCGGGTGCGAGGTCGCCGCGGATGATCCGCAGCATGGTGGATTTGCCGGCGCCGTTCGGGCCGATGAGGGCGCTGGTGGAGCCGGCGCCGACGCGGAACGTCACCTCGTCGAGAAGCGGCCGCCCGTCAGGGAGGGTCAGCGCGATGGCGCTGACGTCGATGTAGCCCACGGTGGGATCCTTCCGCCCGCACCGTAGTGAAGCGAGCCGACCAGACTATCAGTGACCGGGCGGCTCAGGGTTCGGAGATGCGGGCGAGCAGCTCGGTGAGCAGCGTCTCGGCGACCGGCGCCGGAAGCTGCTCGATCAGCGCCATGAGCGCGGCCATCGGCTGCTCGGCCGACACGTGGTCGGCACCGGCCAGCCGCAGCAGTCGCCACGCGGCCTTCGGCCCCGGCACCCGGCCGCCCTCGCCGTAGCCGAGCAGCCGCATGCCCGTCAGCAGGGTGCGGACTCGGGCGGGCGGGCGGCCTCGCACCGCGTCGGATGCTGCGCGCAGCGCCCGCGTGAACTCCGCGACACCGTGTTCGAGGACGGGGGTCAGGGTCAGGTGCGCGCTGGGCGGCATCCGCACTCCGTCCGCCTGGGTGAATCCGGGCTGGTGCTGGATGCGCCACCCGTGGGTCGTGAGCTCGTCGGCGAGCCGATGCGGATCGATCTGCTCGGCGGGCAGCACGGCGGTGTCGGCGACGAGGGCGATCGCGGGTCCTGCGGGGTCGCCCATCACGGCAAGCCCCGGGATGCCGTCCACGGCATCCCGCACAGCCACGGCGACGCGGTGGATCGCCGCTGTCAGCTCTGCGTACCCGTCGGCGCCGAGGTGCTGGGTGATCGCCCAGGCGGCGGCCAGCGGCGAGGCCGACCGCGATCCGAGCAGGGTCGGGTTCACGACCGGATACCCGGGCCAGCGGGTGGTCGCGAAGAACTGCGCGCGATGCCGGCGGCGGGTGCGGTGCAGCAGCACCGAGACGCCCTTGGGCGCGTAGCCGTACTTGTGCAGGTCGGCCGAGATGCTGGTCACCCCGCGCACGCGGAAGTCCCACGCGGCGAGCCCCGGCCACCATGGCAGCACGAAGCCGCCGAAGCACGCGTCGACGTGACAGGAGAGGTCGCGGTCCGCGGCGGCGCCGGCGACCGCGGCGACCGGGTCGAGCGCACCGCTCGGGTAGGCGGGCGCCGAGACGACGACGAGCGCGACGTCGTCGTCGAGGCGGGCGATCACATCCTCCGCGACCACGGCACCGTCGGTGCCGCACGGCACCGGATCCCACTCCAGGTCGAACAGCTGCGCGGCCTTCTGGAACGCCGCGTGCACGGTCGTCGCGGTCACCAGCCGCGGTCTTCCGGCATCCGGATGCCGTTGCCGCCAGAGATCGCGCGCGGTCTTCACCGC
Source organism: Microbacterium sp. YJN-G (assembly GCF_015040615.1). Taxonomy (NCBI): domain Bacteria; kingdom Bacillati; phylum Actinomycetota; class Actinomycetes; order Micrococcales; family Microbacteriaceae; genus Microbacterium; species Microbacterium sp. YJN-G. The sequence continues at coordinate 770,234 of NZ_CP060402.1, read as the reverse complement.
CAGCAGGCAGCTCTCCGTCCCGCCGCTGGTCACCGAGCCGGCGACACCGCGGCCGCCGTGCAGCATCCGCCGGGTGAAGCCGATCAGATCGCGCTCCATCGCCGCGATCGAGGGGAAGACGGTCGGGTCGAGCCCGTTCAGCGGACGGGCGAGGCGCGCTGCGGCATCCGCCAGTTCGTCGAGATCCTCGCGGCCGGAGTCGTACACGTACGACAGCACCCGCCCGCCGTGCGTCGGCGCATCGCCGGCGCGCAGGGCGCGCAGCCGGTCGAGGATCTCGGCGGGTCCGGACGCCGTCATGCCGCGGTGCCCGTGATGTCGTGCTCGCGCAGGCGGTAGCGCGACAGCGTGAGCAGGCTGATCAGCATGAGCACGGCGGGCAGGATGCTGAACGCCACCGCGATCCCCGTGACGGCGGCATCCGGCTGGTCGACCACGCGGCCCGCCGTGGTCTCGACGTAGCCGGTGACGGCCAGCACGATCGTGAGCACCGTGCCGCCGAGCGCCATCCCGGTGGTCTCGGCCGCGGTCCAGACGCCGCCGAAGATGCCCGAGCGGCCGTCGCCACCGGATGCGGTCCGGTGGAACGCGATCACATCGGGCAGCATCGCCATCGGCAGGGTCTGCATCCCCGCGTAGGCCGCGCCGGCGAGGGCGACCGGTGCGACGATCCACCAGCCCGGCACCCACACCATCCCGGCGAGGATGATCGTGGCGAGCAGGAACGGCGCGGTCGCCATGCGGAAGGCGCGCTCCTTGCCCACCCGGTCGGCGATCATCTTCCACACCGGTGCCACGAGCAGAGCCGGGGCGATCAGTGCGACGAACAGCTGGGTGACGGCCGACTCGTCATCGAGCACCCAGCGCGCGACGTACTGCGCGGCGGCGAGCATCAGGCCCGTGGCGAGCCCCTGCAGCATGAACGTGATCAGCAGCGCCCGGAACGGCTGGCTCTCGCGCAGCACCACGATCCCGTCGCGGTAATGCTGCGCGATCGACGAACCGGGCTGCACCGGCAGCAGCGGACGCCGCGGCGCGACGGTCGACGAGATCAGCAGCCCCGCGCCGAGGACGACGGCCGCGACCGCCGCCATGACGAGGTAGCCGAGCAGCGGGTCGTCGGGGAACAGGGCGCGCAGCTCGGGGCCGCCGGCGCCGAAGAGCAGGATCGCGACGGTCAGCACGACGACCCGCCAGGTGAGCAGCCGGGTGCGCTCGCGGTAGTCGTCGGTCAGCTCGGCGGGCAGGGCGATGTAGGGCACTTGGAACAGGCTGAAGAACGTCGCCGCGAGCATGAAGGCGATGAGCACCCAGATCGCCGCGGGCACCGGGCCGAACGAGGCGGGCACGGCGAACGTGAGCACGAAGGCGATGGGCAATCCGATCCCGCCGATGAGCATCGGGCCGCGGCGGCTGCCGGTGCGTGCCAGGGCGCGGTCGCTGAGCCCGCCGATGACCGGGTCGATCAGCACGTCCCACACCTTCGCCGCCGTGACGATGGCGCCCGCGGCGAGCGCGGTCACGCCCAGCGAGTCGGTGAGGTAGTAGACGAGGACGAGGCCCGGGAGCGTGGCGAAGCCGCCGGTTCCGAGCGAACCGATCGCGTAGCGCGTGACGTCGCCGCGCGACAGCGAATTCGACCCTGAATGCATGCCGCTCGCTCTAGCGGCGGGTACCGACGGGCTCGGCGACGCCGAGATGCCATGCCCGCACGCAGCAGTTCGCGGGTCCCGAATGGCGGCCTCACGGGGTGGTGAGGCCGCCGGATGGGACCCGCGAACGGGAGAGTGCGCGCGGCGCGCGTCAGACGAGCGAGCCGGAGGTGGGGACGGTGTTGGCGAATAGGTCGAGCACCGGGCAGTGCTCCTCGACGACGACGCGCAGCCGCTCGTACTCCTCGGCGGTGTTCGGGCCGGTGATGTCGACCTTCACCCGCACATCGTGGAAGCCGGCGCGACCGGACTCGTCGATGCCGAACAGCTTGCGCACGTCGAGGTCGCCCTCGGCGGTCACCTCGATATCGTCGATGGTGAGCCCCAGCGCCTGGGCGTAGAGGCGGAACACCACGACCTGGCACGAGATCAGGGCGCCCAGCGCGTACTCGACGGGGCTCGCGGCTGCATCGTCGCCCGCGAGGCCGGCGGGCTCATCGACGAGGAAGCGGTGCTTGCCGGCGCGGATCTCGGTGCCCACCGAGCCGACGCCGCGGCCGGTGACCTTGTAGGTGAGCTGGGCGGCCGAGGCGTCACGGGCGATGCGCTCGTTCCAGGCCGTGCCGGCCTCGGTGAGCCGCTGCGCGCGCTCGTCGGCGGTGACGTCGGCGATGGCGGGGATCTGGTCGGTGAGAAGAGTCATGCGGCGACCGTAATCGCCGAACCGGATGCCGCGCACGCGGCGGCGTCATGCCCCGCAACACATCGTCACGGAGTGCAACACTCAGGCGGCGTACCGTCCGGATGCCACCGCACGGGCACGCGCCTTCTCGGCCTCCTCCTCGCGGTTCTTCGGCGGCCGCGTGGCCACCAGGTCGCTCAGCAGGTGCTGCGTGGCGTGCGCGATCTCGGCGACGGCGCGATCGAAGGCCTCCTGGTTCGCCTTCGACGGCTTGGTCGTCCCGGCGATCTTGCGCACGTACTGCAGGGCGGCGGCGTGCACCTCGTCATCGGTCGCGGCCGGCTCGAAGTTGTGAAGGGTGTGGATGCTGCGGCACATGCCGTTCACCGTACGCCGCGCCCGCGGCATCCGGAACCCCACCGGCATCCCCGGCCCCCACCGATTCACCCGAGGTAGGAGAAAGCGCGAGGGTAGGACGAGAACTCCGGTTCTCGTCCTACCCTCGCGCGATGTCCTACGCCGGATGAATCCGGGCAGCGGGCTGGTAGCCCCTCAGCTCACTTCTTGTAGTTGGGCGCCTCGACGACGATCTGCACGTCGTGCGGGTGAGACTCCTTCAGGCCCGCCGCGGTGATGCGCACGAAGCGGCCGCGCTGCTTGAGCTCTTCGATGGTGCGCGCGCCGACGTAGAACATTGACTGACGCAGGCCGCCGATCAGCTGGTACGCGACGGCCGACAGCGGGCCGCGGTAGGGCACCTGGCCCTCGATGCCCTCGGGGATCAGCTTGTCGTCGCTGGGCACGTCGGCCTGGAAGTAGCGGTCCTTCGAGTACGAGGTCTGCTTGCCGCGGGTCTGCATCGCACCGAGCGAGCCCATGCCGCGGTATTGCTTGAACTGCTTGCCCGACTGGAAGACGATCTCGCCCGGCGACTCGTCGGTGCCCGCCAGCAGCGAGCCCAGCATGACGGCATCCGCTCCAGCGACCAGCGCCTTGGCGATGTCGCCCGAGTACTGCAGTCCGCCGTCGGCGATGACCGGGATGCCGGCCGGGCCTGCGGCCAGCGACGCCTCGTACACGGCGGTGACCTGCGGCACGCCGACGCCGGCGACCACGCGGGTGGTGCAGATCGAGCCGGGGCCCACGCCGACCTTGACGGCATCCACGCCCGCGTCGACGAGCGCCTGGGCGCCTTCGCGGGTGGCGACGTTGCCGCCGATGACATCGATGTGCTCGAACGTCGGGTCGGCCTTGAGCCGCTTGACGAGCTCGATCACGCCGGCCGACTGACCGTTGGCGGTGTCGACGACGAGCACGTCCACACCCGCGTCGCGCAGCGCCTCCGCGCGCTCCCACGCGTCACCGAAGAATCCGATGGCGGCGCCGACGCGCAGGCGGCCCTGGTCGTCCTTGGTGGCGAGCGGGTACTTCTCGCTCTTGTCGAAGTCCTTGATGGTGATGAGGCCGGCGAGCTTGCCGTTCTCATCGATGAGCGGCAGCTTCTCGACACGGTGGCGGGCGAACAGCGAGATGACCTCGCCCGCGGCCACGCCCACCGGGGCGGTGACGAGGTTCTCGCTGGTCATGACGTCCTTGACCAGGGTGGTCTGGCGCTCGAAGCCCGACACGAAGCGCATGTCGCGGTTGGTGATGATGCCCACCAGGCGGCCCTCGTCGTCGACGACCGGCAGCCCCGAGATGCGGTACTTCGCGCAGAGGTTGTCGACCTCTTCGACGGTGGCATCGGCGGTGGTGGTGATCGGGTCGGTGATCATGCCCGACTCGCTGCGCTTGACCCGGTCGACCTGCGCGGCCTGGTCGGCGATGGAGAGATTGCGGTGCAGGATGCCGATGCCGCCCTCGCGTGCCATGGCGATCGCCATGCGCGCCTCGGTGACGGTGTCCATGGCGCTCGAGAGCAGCGGCGTCGCGACCGAGATGCGGCGGGTGATGCGCGAGGAGGTGTCGGCCTCGCTGGGGATGACGTCGGTATGCCCCGGGAGCAGCAGCACATCATCGTAAGTGAGTCCGACGAATCCGAAGGGGTCGTGCTGCTGCATGAAATCTGGCTCCTCTGCGCCGGATGGCGCGATCGAATGACGAGTGCGCGTGGACGACTGCAGCCGGGACGGGAGCGGTGTCCGTCGTGTACTGATTCTAAGCGCGAACAACCTGCGGATATTCCTTGAGCGGCCTGTCCCCGACACTCCCGGCATTGCGATCAGGACACGGATGGTGCGATTCCGGCCACCTGGGAGCTACGCTCAGAGCGACGTCCATCACCCGAACGGCTCCCCGAGGCTCGTTCGAGGGCACTCGATGTGGAGGATGCGTGGGACTCAGATCAACGACGCTTCGGCGATCCCGAAGCGCGCTCATTGCGCTGCTCGCAGCGCTGGCGGCAGCACTCATGGTGCTGGGCATACCAGCCGGAACCGCCTGGGCCGAGACAACAGACGACGGCCAGGAAGTGACCGACTTCTACTTCGGCGGGAACATCACCTTCGACGATCAACCGGTCGAAGGCGTGGTCCTGTCAGTGGAGGGCAACGGCTTCGAGGGTGAGACGGAGACGGATGCCGAGGGCAAGTGGCGCCTCTACGTTCCCGAGAAGGAGAAGTACACCATCTCGGTCGACGAGGACACGCTGCCCGAGGGCGTGATCGTCGACGCGGAGCAGCTGCCGCAGGGCGTGGTCGCCGTGCAGGGCACGAGCGGCTCGTTCGAGGCCGAGTTCGGGCTGACGGGCACGAAGATCGTGAACCTGTTCCTGGGCGAGGGCGAGCGCATCACCGAGTCGATCTGGGAGCAGCTGCTCTCGCGCACGGTGAACGGCGTGAACTTCGGCCTGTTGCTGGCCCTGGCCTCCATGGGCGCCGCGCTCATCTACGGCACGACCCGGCTGGGCAACTTCGCCCACGCCGAGATGGTCACCTGGGGCGGGCTGATCACGCTGGTGTTCACCACGTGGTGGGACCTGCCGCTCTGGGTGGGTCTGCTGGCCGCGATCATCGGCGGCCTGGCGCTGGGCTGGGGGCTGGATGTCAGTCTCTGGGCGCCGCTGCGACGACGCGGGATGAGCGTGGTGCCGCTGATGATCGTCAGCATCGGCCTCTCGCTCACGCTGCGCTACGTGTTCCAGTACATCATCGGCGGCGGCACCCATCAGCTGCCCGGCGCGAGCCCCGAGCCGTTCCAGCTCGGGCCGATCTCACTGTCGTACATCGACGTGATCAGCATGAGCGTGAGCCTCGTGGTCATCATCGCGGTCGGGCTGTTCCTCACCCGCACGCGGATCGGCAAGGCGACCAGGGCGATCTCGGACAACCCGCAGCTCGCCTCGGCGACCGGCATCGACGTCGACAAGGTCATCCGCCTGGTGTGGATCCTCGCCGGCGGACTCGCCGCGATCTCCGGCATCCTGTGGGCGTACTTCCGCCCCGGTGTGAAGTGGGACATGGGCACCGGGATGCTGCTGCTGATCTTCTGCGCAATGACCCTCGGAGGTCTCGGCACCGCGTTCGGCGCCATCATCGGCTCGCTGATCGTCGGCATCGTGGTCGAGGTTTCCACGCTGTGGATCCCGTCCGATCTGAAGTACGCCAGCGCCCTGATCGCGCTGATCATCATCCTGCTGGTGCGTCCGCAGGGCATCTTCGGGCGCAAGGAGAGGCTGGGCTGACCATGGACATCTTGAGCATTCTCGACAACACCGCGGTCTATCTGTTCAGCCCGGTGACCATCGCGTACGCCCTGGCCGCCACCGGTCTTGCCGTGCACTTCGGCTACGCCGGCCTGCTGAACTTCGGTATGGCCGCGTTCATGGCCGTCGGCGCGTACGGCTACGCGATCTCGGTCCTCAGCTTCGGCCTGCCCTGGTGGCTCGGCATGCTGATCGGCCTGATGGGCGGGGCACTGTTCGCCCTGCTGCTCGGCATCCCGACCCTGCGACTGCGGGCCGACTATCTCGCCATCGCGACCATCGCGGCCGGCGAGATCGTGCGCCTGCTGTTCACCACCGAGGTGCTGCACAAGTGGACCAACTCGGCCGGCGGTCTGGCGGGGTACCACGGCGGGTTCCGCTCGGCGAACCCGTTCCCCGAGGGCACCTACGGCTTCGGCCCGTGGACGATGAACCAGAACGACCTGTGGAACCGCGTGTTCGGCATCGGCGTGCTGGCACTGTCACTGCTGCTGGTCTGGTCACTCATGCGCAGCCCCTGGGGCCGCGTGCTCAAGGGCATCCGCGAGGACGAGGACGCGGTGCGCTCGCTGGGCAAGAACGTCTTCGCCTACAAGATGCAGTCGCTGGTCGTCGGCGGCGTGATCGGCGCGGCGGGCGGCATCGTGTTCGTCCTCCCCTCGGCGGTCGTCCCCAGCAGCTACTCGACGTCGCTGACCTTCTTCCTGTGGACGATCCTGCTGCTCGGCGGCGCGGCGACGGTCTTCGGCCCGACGCTCGGTGCGGTGCTGTTCTGGATCGTCTTCGCGTTCCTCGGCAACCTGCTCCCCGCCCTGGCGGATGCCGGGGTGCTGCCCATGTCTGACAGCCAGGCCGGCACGATCCGCTTCGTGCTGGTGGGGCTCGCCCTGATGCTGCTGGTGATCTTCCGGCCGCAGGGCCTGCTCGGCGACAAGAGAGAGATGACCTTTGTCCACTGAGAACCTTCCCGAAGAGGGGGCCACGCCGGTCGAGCAGACGCCGCCCGGCAGCATCCGCCGCCCGAAGACCACCGGTCTCGCCAAGGGACCCGCCGCACCCGGCGTACCCAAGGTCGACCCGATCCTCATCGCGGACGGCGTCGAGCGGCGCTTCGGCGGTCTCATCGCCGTCGACGTCGATCACCTCGAGATCCCGCGCGGCGCCATCACGGCGCTGATCGGCCCCAACGGCGCCGGCAAGACGACGCTGTTCAACCTGCTGTGCGGCTTCGACAAGCCCAACGCAGGCACCTGGTCGTTCGACGGCACGAACCTGGCCGGGGTCCCCTCGTTCAAGGTCGCCCGGATGGGGCAGGTGCGCACGTTCCAGCTCACCAAGTCGCTGTCGCTGCTGTCGGTGCTCGAGAACATGAAGCTCGGCGCCCCGCACCAGGTCGGCGAGGGGTTCTGGCAGAGCCTGTTCCCCTTCCTCTGGCGCACGCAGGAGAAGCAGATCGAGGACAAGGCGCGCGAGCTGCTCACGCGCTTCAAGCTCGACGCCAAGGAATCCGACTTCGCCGCGTCGCTGTCGGGCGGTCAGCGCAAGCTGCTCGAGATGGCGCGGGCGCTGATGAGCGACCCCACGCTGGTCATGCTCGATGAGCCGATGGCCGGCGTGAACCCCGCGCTCACGCAGTCGCTGCTGGATCACATCCTCGGTCTCAAGGACCGCGGCATGACGGTGCTGTTCGTCGAGCACGACATGCACATGGTGCGCCACATCGCCGACTGGGTCGTCGTCATGGCCGAGGGCCGGGTGGTCGCCGAGGGCCCGCCCGGGACGGTCATGGAGGACCCGGCCGTCGTGGACGCCTACCTCGGCGCCCACCAGGACGTCGACCTGGGCGCGGTCACCGGCCGCATCCCGGTCATGTCCGAGACGCATGCGACCCGCATCCGGGAGAAGATCGACGCCGAGGCGGAAGCCGAGCTCGACGAGGAGGACAGGCCATGACCGACGCACAGAGCACCGGGATGCCGACGGAACCCACGCCCAAGGGCGAGGTGGTCGTCGAGCTGACCGACGTGCACGCCGGCTACCTGCCGGGCGTGAACATCCTCAACGGCGCCCATCTCGTCGCGCGCAAGGGCGAGCTGATCGGCATCATCGGCCCCAACGGCGCCGGCAAGTCGACCCTGCTCAAGGCGATCTTCGGGCTCGTGCAGGTGCGCCAGGGCGACATCACCGTCAACGGCGAGAGCATCGTCGGGCTCAAGGCCGACAAGCTCGTGCAGCGCGGTGTGGGCTTTGTGCCGCAGACCAACAACGTGTTCCCCTCGCTCACCATCGAGGAGAACCTGCAGATGGGCCTGTACCAGAAGCCGAAGGCGTACGAGGAGCGGCTTGAGTTCGTCACCGGCATCTTCGCCGAGCTGGGCAAGCGCCTCAAGCAGCGCGCGGGCTCGCTGTCGGGCGGTGAGCGCCAGATGGTCGCGATGTCGCGGGCGCTCATGATGGATCCGTCGGTACTGCTGCTCGACGAGCCCTCGGCCGGCCTGTCGCCGGTGCGTCAGGATGACGCGTTCATCCGCGTCTCCGACATCAACAAGGCGGGCGTGACGACCATCATGGTCGAGCAGAACGCCCGCCGGTGCCTGCAGATCTGCGACCGCGGCTACGTGCTCGACCAGGGCCGCGATGCCTACGAGGGCACCGGCCGCGAGCTGCTCGAGGACCCGAAGGTCATCGGCCTGTACCTGGGAACGCTGGGCCAGGACGCCGCCTGACGCGGGAAGAGAGGGGCGGATGCCGACGGCATCCGCCCCTCTCCTGTGTCCGGCAGCACTATCGCCGAAACCCCTCACCACTGCCGAGACCCCTCGTGATTCGCGTGAATCACGAGGGGTCTCGGCATGCACGAGGGGTTTCGGCGGAGGTACAGCGGCGTAGGTACGGCGACGGCGCACGGCGGCGGCGGGGCCGCCGACGGGTAGGCGAAAGGGCTCCGGATGCTGTGGCATCCGGAGCCCTTTCTACGCGATCACTGGGTGCGCTTGTAGTGGTTCTCGGCGTCGTACTGGTAGACACCGATCGCGGCGCCCTGCGGGTCGCCGAACTCGTTGAAGGTCACGTCGCCGGAGTAGCCGTTGTAGTCGGCCGTGCCGCCGTCGTTGATGATCTTCGCGCAGTCGGCGAAGCTCGTGCAGGCCTCGCCGTCGCCGGATCCGCCCGAGACCTCCTGCATCTTCTCGGCCATGTCGGCGCCGTCGGTCGAGCCCGACGCCAGCGAGGCGAGCGCCATCAGGACGACCGCGTCGTAGGCCTCAGCCGCGTACGTGAAGTCCTTCACCTCGGCGTTGCCCTGACCGGTCCAGTACTCCTGCAGACGGTCGGTGAAGTCGTCCGCGAGCGCGGGACCGGGGCGGGTGCCCTGGGCGCCCTCGAGCGAGACCGGGATCTCGGTGCCGTAGTCGGAGACGTTGCCGTCGACCATGTAGAACTTGTCGGCCGTGATGCCGGCGTTCACCAGCAGCGGCGCGATGGTCTTGAACTGGTCGAACGAGACGATCGCGACGGCGTCGGGGTTCTCGGCCTTGATGGTCTCGACCTGTGCGTCGAACTGCGCGTCACCGACGTTGAAGCCCGCGGTGGCGACGACGGTGCCGCCGGCGCCCTCGAAGGTCGCCTGGATCGCGTCACGCAGACCGGTGCCGTACGGGTCGTTCTGGAAGATGATGCCCAGCGTCTTGTGCCCGTCCTCGGAGATGAGGTTTCCGAGCACCTCGCCCTGCAGCAGGTCGCTCGGGGCGGTGCGGAAGTACAGGCCCTTCGTGACGCCGTCCTCGGCGAGCTTGGTGAAGTCAGGCGACGTGTTCGACGGCGAGATGGTGATGATCCCCTTGGCGACGTTGCCGTCGAGGATGATCTTCGACACACCGGATGCCGCGGCACCGACGATGCCCGAGACGCCCGAGTTCTGCAGCGTCGTGATCGAGGTCTCGTATGCCTTGGTGTCGCTGTCGCCCTCGTCCTGAGAGTTCATCTCGACGGTGATGCCCGCCTCGGCCTCGTTGATCTCCTGCACCGCGAGTCCGACGCCGGATTGCATGGGGGGGCCGAGGAAGGCCAGCGAACCGGTCTGCGGCAGCAGCGATCCGAGCTTGAGGGTGAGGTCGGCGGCAGGCTTGTCGTTGCCGCCGTCGCTCGGCTCCTCAGCAGGTGTGCTGCTGCAGCCTGCGACGACGAGTGCGGAGGCGCTGACCAGCGCCAGACCGGCGAAGATTCTCGCGGGTCGCGAGCCCTTCAATGCGTTCATGTTGCTCCCTTGCGTAACTGAACGTGGATAACCACCTTCGGGTGCCTCTTACCCTATTGGCTCGGATGCTTCCGGGGGCATCCTGCGTGTCTCGGTCGCCTAACGATCCGGTGTCACACCAGCTCGGACGGCATCCCACGCCGACCGCGCCTGCGGCTGGTCAGCAGATCCACGACGAAGACGATGATCGCGCACCAGACGAGGGCGAATCCGATCCACCGCTCGGCGGGCATCGGCTCGCGCAGCAGCGCCCAGCCGACGAGGAACTGCATCACCGGGGTGATGAACTGGAACATGCCGACCAGGCTCAGGTCGATGCGCCGCGTCCCGGCGGCGAACAGCAGCAGCGGCACCGCTGTGGCGATGCCGGCGCCGGCGACCAGCAGGGTGTGCGGTACCGACACTGCGCCGAAGGTGATGCCGGCGGCGTCGGTCTGCGCGACGACGATCAGCGTGACCACGGCGATCGGGATGAGCCAGAAGGATTCCAGCGTGAGTCCGCTAACGGCATCCACCGCCGCGCCGATGCGCTTCTTCACCAGGCCGTAGATGCCGAACGAGGCGGTGAGCGACAGGGCGATCCACGGGAACTGCCCGTACGCGACGATGATGACGATCACGGCGATCGCGGCGATGCCGATCGCGACCAACTGCAGCCGGCTGATGCGCTCGCGCAGCACGAGCACGCCGAGCACGACCGTGAAGATCGGGTTGATGAAGTATCCGAGGCTCGTCTCGATGACGTGGCCGGTCAGCGTGCCGATGAGGAACACCTGCCAGTTGACGTAGATGAGCACGCCGGCCACGGCAGTCCAGCCCAGCAGCCGCGGCTGCCGGACGATCACGCCGAGAGCGCCCCAGCCGCGCATCACCGTGAGCAGGATGAGACAGAAGACGAACGACAGCAGCACCCGCCAGGCCACGACCTCCCAGGGGCCGGTGGGCACGAGGGCGAGGAAGTACAGCGGCAGCACGCCCCACAGCAGGTAGGCGCCGACGGTGGCGGCGACGCCTGCGGTCTTCGTGGTCACCGAGTCAGCCTAGTGGCCGCGGCGCGGTGCGCGGACCGAGCGCGGCGGGTCGACGGGACGACGAAGGGCCCGGATGCCGAGGCATCCGGGCCCTTTCGTGAACCCGATCCGGGTTCAGAGGTGTCAGCGGACGACGACCGCGAGGACGTCGCGGGCCGAGAGCACGAGGTACTCGTCGGCGCCGAACTTGACCTCGGTGCCGCCGTACTTGCTGTAGAGCACGCGGTCGCCCACGGCGACGTCGAGCGGAACGCGGTTGCCGTTGTCGTCGATGCGGCCGGGGCCCACAGCCACGACCTGGCCCTCCTGGGGCTTCTCCTTGGCGGTGTCGGGGATGACCAGACCACTTGCGGTGGTCTGCTCTGCCTCGACCTGCTGGATGACGATGCGGTCCTCGAGCGGCTTGATGGAAACCGACACGGTGTACCTCTTCTTTCGTGACTGAGATCAGAAGACTGTTAGCACTCTCACACCGAGGGTGCTAATGCCAGTCTAAGCGGAGCGCTGGCACTCATGCAATGCGAGTGCCAGCCATCGTCGCCGTTCCCCATGCTTCGCGGGTCCCGAGTGGCGGCCTCCTGCGCGGGGAGGCGGCCAGATGGGCCCCGCGAAGGTGAAGTGCGGCCCATAGGCTGGGGTGGTGGAGATGTCCGAGTTGACCGCCCTGCTCACGCGCGAGGGCCTGACCCTGCTCGACGAGACCGGCTCCGTCGAGACCTCGGCCGACGTCGCCCGCGCGGTGTCACGGCTGCGGGCGGCCGGGCACTCCCCCGACCTCGTCTCGGCCGTCGTCGGCCAGGCGCATCTGCGGGTGAAGGCGCGTGCCAAGTTCGGCGAATTCGCCGATCGGATGCTGTTCACCCGGGCGGGCCTCGAACAGGCCACCCGGCTGAACATCGCGACGCTGCACGCCGTGCGGATGCGGCGGTCCGGGATCACCGCGGTCTCGGACCTGGGCTGCGGGATCGGCGGCGACAGCCTGGCGTTCGCCGCCGCGGGTCTCGAGGTCACCGCGGTGGATGCCGATGCCGTCACCGCTGGCATCGCGGCGTACAACCTCGCACCCTTCGGCGACGACGTCGCCGTGCGTCAGGGTTTCGCCGAGGACAACCTCCCGGCCAGCTGGGTTGCTGAGTCGGGCCCACGCGCCTCGGAGGCTCCGGCGGACGCGAAGCGGCCGGTGGAGTGGGGCGTGGGGAGCGAAGCACGCAACACTGGCTGGGTTGCTGAGGCTCTCGAAGCACCCGGCGAAGCAGAGAACGAGGACCCTTCGAGAGCCTCAGGGACCCAGCCGCGCTCGGGGACCCAGGCGCAGGCAGTGTGGCTGGATCCGGCGCGGCGCACGGCGGGGCACAGCGAGACCCGCCGGCTGACGGCATCCGACTGGTCTCCGTCGCTGGACTGGTGTTTCGAGGTCGCGCGGCGGCATCCGGCGGGTATCAAGCTCGGCCCGGGACTGGACCGCGACCTCATCCCCGACGACGTCGAGGCGCAGTGGGTGAGCGCCGACGGCAGCGTCGTCGAGCTCGTGCTGTGGAGCGGCGCGCTCGCCCGCGAGGGCGTGCGCCGGGCCGCCCTCGTCGTGCACGGCGGCCAGACGCACGAGCTGACCGCTCCGGCGGATGCCGAAGACGTGCCGGTCCGCCCTCTCGGCGCCTTCCTTCACGAGCCCGACGGCGCGGTGATCCGCGCGCGGCTGATCGGCGATGCGGGACGGATGCTGGATGCAGGCATGCTCGACGAGCAGATCGCCTACCTCACCGGGGATGCCGCGGTGACGAGCCCGTTCGTGCAGTCGTTCCGGGTGCGCGAGACGATGCCCGCGCACGCGAAGACGATCAGCACCGCCCTGCGGGCTCACGACATCGGACGCCTGGAGATCAAGAAGCGCGGCATGGACATCGACCCGGCGGCTTTCCGGAAGAAGCTGTCATTGAAAGGCTCTCAGGAGGCCACGCTCATCCTCACCCGCACCGCGGCCGGCCGCATCGCGATCCTCGCCGACCGGGCCTGAGCCGGCCGGCCCGGTTCACTCCACTTCGCCGGTCTTATCGTCGATCGACTCGCACGTTCCGGTCTCGGTGTCGCAGCGCACCGCGTCGATCCCGGGGGTGCGGACGATCGTCAGCGTCATGCCGCGGTTGGCGGTGTTGCGGACGCTGTAGGTGACGCCGGGCAGAGCCAGGTCGATGGTCTGGTCGATGTCGAGGATCGCCTCGCTGCACTCCTGGGCGATGGTGCCGTCGTTCTGCACCACGAGCACGCAGCCGCGCTCGGCCTGATGCACCCAGATGGGCTGTTCGCCGTCGTAGCCGACGAGCTGCAGCCATTCGCCGTCGAATCCGCCTGCCTCGAGTTGGTCGACGACGGCCAGCTCGCTCTCGGTGTACTGCGACCGCCAGTCCCAGGTCTCGTCCGAGCTCTGGCGCTGAATGATGGCGACGCGCTCGCCGTCGATGTTCTCGACGAGCACGGCCCAGACCATGAACTGCTCGCCGTCCTCCTCGAAGCTCAGACTGGTCTGGACGCCGAGTCCCGCGCCGTCGTCGCGCCACTCGTCGCACGCGTGCGACTGCTGCGCGGGGGTCTTCGTCAGGACGAGGCAGGTCAACGCGCCCTCGTCGCGCGTCGCCTCCCAGACGTCGGCCCCGTGCTTCGATCCGAGCAGTCGCACCGAACCGGGATCGAGGGTTCCCGACGCCTCGAGACCCGTCAGCGTCTCCTGCTGCTCGGCGGTCATCCCGGGCAGGATGGCGTCTCGTTCGAACGCCAGCCAGCCGGCGCCGAGGCCGACGAACACGGCGAGGACGGCGACGAGAGGCAGCACCCAGCGGGCGTGGAGCCGGCGGGGGCGGTCGGCTTGGGGCCCTGAGGCTCTCGAAGGGCCCGTCTCACCTTGGGTCCCTGAGCCTGTCGAAGGGCCCCAGGGCGCACGCTTGGGGGCGCTGGGTGCTTCGAGAGCCTCAGCAACCCAGCTGTTGGCAGATTCAGCTGCGCTGGGTGCTTCGACAGGCTCAGCATCCCAGCTGTTGTCGGATCCAGCTGCGCTGGGTGCTTCGAGAGCCTCAGCATCCCAGCGGTTGTCGCCACCTGTAGAGCCGGGTGCTTCGAGAGCCTCAGCATCCCAGCGCGGGGTGTTGCGGCGCTCCAGGGACTGGAGCTCAGCGGTCTCGTCGGCGCTCAGCCGACCGCCGGGCGCGAAGGCCCGGAGTTGAAGCTCACGTCGTCGTGCAGCCTCGTCGGCATTCAGCATCCGTCACCCCAGTCTCTCGAACTGCATCGCCGCCCAGATCAGCCACCCCGTGCTGAACAGCGTCGCGCACAGCCCCAGCACGAGCGCCCACATGGCGACCGCGCGATTCTCGATCGGTCGTCGCAGCGACATGATCGCGGCGATCACCGCGACGACCGCCACCGGCACGCCCCACCCGACGAACATCGACGTCGCAAGCGCGACGATGGCCGCGAACAGCGCCCACGGCGCCAGCCGCGAGTCGTCCGCGGGCGGCTCCTCCGACTGCGACGGCGACCAGCGACGCTCGACGGGCTCGTCGTCGTCCTGCTGACGGTGGGTCTGGTCCACCGGCACCGGCCCGGTGGGCAGCCTGCCGTACCCATATGACGCGCCAGGCAGACCCGCCGACTCCCCCGGTCTCTCGACTTCGGGGGTGGGCTCGTCGCTGCGCGGATCGGTCATGCCGGGCTCACCTGGATCTCGGTGACGGGAAGAGTCGAGTCGGCGCCGAAGGCGAGCGTCGATGCGCCGCGTCCGCCGACGATCAGCTCGGCCGCGAGTCCGGCGATCATGGCACCGTTGTCGGTACACAGCGACAGCGGCGGGATGCGCACGGTGACTCCCGCCGCGGCCGCCCGCTCGATCGCCACCTCTCGCAGACGCCGGTTCGCGATCACGCCGCCGCCCAGCAGCAGGCGCGGCACGCCCCGATCCGCACAGGCTGCGAGCGCCTTCGTGACGAGCACGTCGACGACGGCCTCACGGAAGCTCGCGGCCACATCGGCGACCGGAATCTGCTCGCCGTTCTCCTCGGCACGCTCCACCCAGCGGGCGACGGCCGTCTTCAGCCCCGAGAACGAGAAATCGTAGCGGTGCTTCTCCAGGTCGGATGCTTTGGACAGGCCGCGCGGAAAGCGGATCGCCTTCGGGTCGCCGTCGACCGCCGCCCGGTCGATCTGCGGACCGCCGGGGTACGGCAGCCCGAGCAGGCGCGCGACCTTGTCGAAGGCCTCGCCCGCCGCATCGTCGATCGTCTCGCCGAGCAGCTCGACGTCGGTGGTGAGATCACGCACGTGCAGCAGAGAGGTGTGCCCGCCGCTGACCAGCAGCGCGATCGTCGGATACTCCAGCGGCTCGGCATCGGCGTCGAGGATGTCGGCCGCGATGTGCCCGACGAGGTGGTTCACCGCGTACAGCGGCTTGTCCAGCGACACCGCCAGGCCCTTGGCCGCGCCGACACCGACCATCAGCGCGCCGGCCAGACCCGGACCGCTCGTGACGGCGATGGCATCCAGCTCGTCGAGCGTCACCTGCGCCTCGGCGAGCGCGCGCTCGATCGAGGGCTGCAGCGCCTCGAGGTGTGCCCGCGCGGCGACCTCGGGCACCACGCCGCCGTAGCGGGCGTGCTCATCCATGCTCGACGCGATCGTGTTCGACAGCAGCGTTCGGCCGCGCACGATGCCGATGCCGGTCTCATCGCAGCTGGTCTCGATGCCCAGCACCAGAGGCTCTCCGGTCATGCGCGCTCCTCCCCCGCGGCATCCTGTGCCCGGTTCGTCGGATCCCCGCCGCGCGATTCGAAGGAGTTCGCACGATCCGCAGGAGCCTTTTCGGCATCCGCTCCTTCAGGTCGTGCGTTCTCCTGCGCACCGTGCGAGCCCTCAGCAATCCAGGCGCGCAGGTCGAGGCGCATGACCACGGCATCCACGTCGTCGGGCTGGTAGTACCGCGGGCGGCGGCCCAGCTCGGTGAAGCCCTCCGACTCGTACAGCCCGGTGGCGACGGGGTTGTCGGCGCGCACCTCGAGGAACAGCTCCTTCGCCCCGCGGCTCACGGCCTCGGCGATGAGCGCGCGCAGCAGGGCGCGGCCCCTCCCGCGCCCGCGCACCGCCTCGTCGAGCGCGATGGTCTGGATGTCGGCATCCGCTCCACCCGGCAGGGCACGCAGCCCGCCGTACCCGACGATGCGTCCGTCCTCGTCGTCGACGAGGTAGTGGCTGTGGGTGCTGGTGAGCTCGGTGCCCATGGTCTGCTCGCTCCACGCGTCCGAGGGGAAGCTGCGCCGTTCGAGCTCCATGATCGCGGGAAGGTCGGCGAGCACCGCGATGCGCAGGGTCATGCGCTCACCCGCTTCGGTGCGCCGGGCTGCACGACATCCGGCGAGCGCAGGTACAGGGGCTCGGCATCGGCGAGGACTCGTCCTGCGGCGATCGCACGGGCCCCGACACGGGCGAGGGCCGCAGCCGACAGCTCGAGCGCCTCGACGACCGGCTCGGCGATCTCGCTGCCGCGCTTCTCGAGGCGGGTGGGGATGCGCAGCTGCGGGATGCCGTCGGCATCCCTCCCGTCGAAGACGCTGACCGCGATCTCGCGGCGGCGCGCGTCGGTGACCACCGCGAACTGTCCCGTCACGCCGGCGTCCAGCGCGATCGCGTAGTGGCTCGGCACGGCGACGACCGGGATGCCGCGGCCGAGCGCGAACGTGCGCGCGGCGGCGATGCCGATCCGCAGCCCTGTGAAGGGACCGGGTCCCATGCCGGCGACGACGTGGGTGATGCCGGGGCGCGCGATCTGGGCGAGCAAATCGCCGATGACCTCGGCGTGGCCGAGCGGGTCGGGAGTGGACGCCTCGGCGACGGTGCGCCCGTCGGCGTCGATGACGGCGACGGCCGTTCCCAGAGAGGTGTCGACGGCGAGGATCACCTCTTCAGGGTAGTCGTCGTGCGGCTGCGGAAGCCGCATCCCCGGTACGCGCTGAACTCTCGCTCAAGATTGCGCGAAGATCCGCCCCGGAGGTCAATCGGCGTCTGGGGGCGGCATGCGCGAACAGCGACCGCCCACCGGACGGGTGCCGCACGTCACCCGAGCGCGGCGCGAAGGGGCAGATCCTGCCCGTCGAGGATGACCTGCGCGGCGACGCCGGTGCGCAGGTTCGCGACGATCGGCGCCAGCAGGTTCACGTGCACACCGTCGGCGCCGCGGCTGACGACCACGAGCAGCAGCGCGTCATCGGGAGCGGCGAGCCCCAGTTCGTCGACATGCTCGTCCGACAGCGTCGGCGCGTAGTCGGCGACCACCGATTTCGGATCGACCAGGAACAGGCGCAGAGCGTCGTCATCGAGCGCATCGAGGGCGAACAGCCCGTCGGCACCGTCGACCGGTGTGAGGGCGAAGCGCGTGTGCGGGGCGAAGCCCGGCGGCGGCGCCACGAAGTCGAGCACAGCGCTCATCGCAGGAATTCCATCAGCGACGGCTGCAGCACGCGAGCGGTCACCGACAGCGACGACTGGTACACCAGCTCCTGGGCCTTCAGCTGCACGAGGATCTCCACAGAATCCACATCCTCTACCGCGGCGCGGCGCGCCTCGAGCGAGACCGAGCTGTCCACGATCGCCTCCTTCGCGCGTTCCATCTGCAGCTGCCGCACGCCCACTGCACCCTGGGCACTGAGCATAGCGGTGCGCCGCTCATCGATCTCGCTGAGCCGCGCACCTACGTTCACGCCCATGCGCAGGTCTTCGACGATGCCGGTGATCAGTGCGAACACCGAGTCGTCACCGGTACCGAAGACGGCCGCACCGTCGGCATCCACCCGGATCGACGCCTCGTCGGATACGCGCCGAAGCACCTCGGATCCGGCGACGCCGCTGTGGCTGTAGTCCGCGGCGAACGCGGGGGTGTCGGAGGTGCCGGCGAAGACGAAGCGGCCCAGCACCGTGCGGTTGGCTGTCGCCAGCATCTCGTCGCGGATGCCCTCCAGCTCGACCGCGATGGCCTCCTTGGCGGTGGCGTCCAACGCACCGTCGTTCGCGCCCTGCACCGTGAGGCTGCGAACACGGCTCAGCAGCGCGGTGGCGCCGGCAATCGCCGAGTCTGCGGTCGTGAGCCACGCCAGGCCGTCGTCGATGTTGCGGGCGTACTGCTCGGTGCGGCGCTGCTCGCCGTGCAGGCGCAGCGTGGTCGTCGCCGCGGACGGGTCCTCCGAGGGAGAGAGGAAGGCGCGCTGCGAGATCGCCTTCTCCTGCAGCCGCGACAGTTCCGACAGATTCACCTGCAGCTGGCGCATGGCCGACTGCGTCATCGATGTCGACGTCACTCGCGAGATCATCGTCATCCTCCTATCGACCCACGATGCCGGTGCGATTGATGAGCACGTCGAGCGATTCGTCGATGGCTGTCAGCACGCGCGCGGCGGCCTGGTAAGCAGTCTGGTAGGTGAGCAGGTTGATGGTCTCCTCGTCGCCGTCCACCCCGGCGACCGAGCGCTGGGCGCCCACGGCCGCCACGGATGCCGCTTCCGAGAGCTGGGCGCGCTGCACATCGCCCGCAGTGCCAATGGCCAGGCGTGCCACGGCATCCGTCCACTTCGCATCCGGCCCGTCGGGCGCGCGGCCGATCTGCGAGATCGCGTCGGCGATCCCGGAGTCGTGCGCTCCCGTATCGGGGCGGGCTGCGGCGATGTCGGATGCCGTCTGCACGACCGTGCTCAGTCCGAGGGCCGCAGGACCTGCGGCCGAGATCGCGAAGAAGTCGCCGCCGTCCGTCCCGTCGGCCGTCACACCCGTGGTGTGCAGGGCATTCACCTTCTCGGCAAGAGAGGCGGCGATGGCGTTGAACGAGTCGGCGAGCGAGGCGAGTGTTCCATCCGGGGCGAGCGTGCTCAGCAGGCCGCCGAGCTCACCGCTGTCGACGGCGATGCCGAACCCGTCGGGCCCGGCCCACGACACGGTCAGTTGCCCGCCGTCGGTGAGCGCAGTCGGCCCCGAGACCGAGACCGCGCGCGCGTCACCACCCGAGACCAGGGCGTTGCCGTCCAGGCGCACGGTCAGGGTGCCGTCGGTCTCGACCGTGGCTCGCGTGCCGGCCAGGCGGGCGGTGGTCTGCGCGAGCGCATCCCGGCGGTCGACGAGCTCGTTCGCCGACCTTCCCGCGGCGAGCGCATCCCTGATGTCGATGTTGAGTGCCGCGATCTGCTCGGCCGCGGCGTTGAGCTGCGACACGTTCCGGTCGACGGCGGCACGTCCGTCGGACCACTGCGCCGCGACGGCGCGGTAGCCGGTTCCGATGCGCGAGACGAGCTCTTCCGCCGACTCGATCACCACGGCTCCGGCGGCACCCGAGTCGGGGGTGTTGGCGAGGTCCTGCCAGGCCGACCAAAAGCCCGACAGACGCGCAGACAGCCCCTGCTCCCCCGGTTCGCCGAGCGCCGCCTCGGCGGTCGTCGCCGCCAGGGCGCGCGCCGACCAGAACCCGGCGGCCCCCGCCGTGTCGCGCACGCGCGCGTCGAGCAGCGCGTCACCCAGACGCAGAATGCCGTCGACCGAGACGCCGTGCCCCGGAAGGGCGCCCATGCTGAACCGCCCCGACTGCGCCACGGCCGCGATGGCCGAGGTGCTCACGCGCTGACGGCTGTAGCCCTCGGTAGCCTGATTGGCGATGTTCTGACCGACGACGTCCATGCCGCGCCGCGCGGCGGCGAGCGCGCTGGCCGCCGTGCCGATTCCGCTGAAAGTGGACAAGATGCCTCCCGGTCACATCTCCGTGTCGATGATGCGCGCCGAGTCGTCGCGCGCGCGATCACCCTGTGTGGTGTACTCGCCGGTCTCGTCGCCGAGCCCGGCGATGGTCTCCTGCGTGGCGCGCAGGACCGCGCGCAGCTGCTCGGAGTTGGCGTCGCGCAGACGCCCGATCTCGTCGGTGAGCTTGGTCATGGCCCGCAGGTGGTCGGTCAGCACCTCGCGCCAGGCCCCCTCCGGCGCGTGCTCGATGAGCTGGCGGATGCTGGCCCCCTCGGGGGCGCCCCACTCCTCGGCGACCGTCTCGGCCTCGACGACCCGCGCGATGCCCGCCGTGCGCATGGCCTCGAGCACCTGCTCGATCTCGCGGGTCGCGAAGTGCATCCACCGCGAGCGCCCCGCGGCGAGCAGCAGTTCCTGCTCTTCGAGCTTGAACAGCAGCAGTTCGAGCAGCTCGCGTTCTCGCCACAGCTGCATGCTCAATTCATTCGTTCCCATCGCGTCTCTCCCCAGTGACTGATTGGCCATTCGGCCAGTCTTTCCTTACCTATCGGCAAACTTCTGGATATGGTTATACGCCACGGCATGGGTAGTTCTCCCCATGGAGCTATCATTCAAGTCGTGGTAGGGGGATCTGCCGGCAACCGGAGGACGGCGGAACCCCTTGGCGTAGAGGGAAGCTGCCAACGTGTCGAGACGTGATGCCCGCAACCGGCTGATCGAAGAGAATCTGCCGCTTGTGGGGTACCTGGCCTCCGAGACGCATGCCCGCGCGACGCACGTTCCGCGTGAGGATCTCGCCTCCGCGGGCGCACTCGCCCTGGTCACCGCCGCCGAGGCTTTCGATCCCTCCCTCGGCGTCCCCTTCGGAGCTTACGCCCGCCGGCGCATCCTCGGCGCCTTCGCCGACGAGATGCGCTCGATGGACTGGGCCTCACGCGGCATCCGACGGCGCATCAAAGAGACCACCGCAGTGCAGGAGACGCTGTCCAACGCGCTGGGTCGCCCGGCGTCCATTGCCGAGATCGCCACGGCGTTGGGATCGTCGCACGACGAGGTGGTGACCGCACTCGCCGACGCCGCCCGTACCGTGAGCGGTCTCGAGGACGCCTTTGAGTCCGAACTCGCCTCTCCCCTGCCCCTTCCCGAGGAGTCGGTCGCGATCGCCGAGCGCCGCGGCGTGCTCGAGCACGCGATCGGCGCCCTGCCCGAGCGGATGCGGTTCATCGTGCACGCGGTCTACATCGAGGAGCGCCCGGTCAAGGAGATCGCTGCGGAGCTCGGCGTCTCGCACTCCGCGGTCTCGCAGCAGCGCTCGGAGGCGATCCGGCTACTGCGCGATGCATTGGAAAAATACTTCCACGACGACCAGGAAGCGCCCGTGGTCTCGCGCGTCTCAGCATCCGTACGGGAGGGATTCTTCGCCCGGATCGCCGAGAGCGGTGGCGGGAACATCGCCCGGGTATTCGCGACGAAGGATGCCGTCACCACCTGCAGCTAACGTCCCGCCCCATTCCGCCGATAGGTCTGTACGGAGCCCACGGACGGGCTCCGTACTGATCCCATCACGGAGGAACACATCATGGGTATGCAGATCAACACCAACGTGTCGGCGCTCAACGCCTACCGCAACCTGTCCAGCACGCAGAACGACCTGTCGAAGTCGCTCGAGAAGCTCTCGAGCGGTCTGCGCATCAACCGGGCCGCGGACGACGCGGCGGGCCTGGCGATCTCCGAGGGTCTGCGCTCGCAGATCAACGGGCTGAACGTCGCGGCGCGCAACGCCCAGGACGGCATCTCGGTCATCCAGACCGCAGAAGGCTCCCTGACCGAGGTCCACTCCATCCTGCAGCGACTCCGCGACCTCGCGGTGCAGGCCGGTAACGACTCGAACAACGCCGAGTCCCGCACGGCGATCGCGAAGGAAGCGGGCCAGCTTGTCTCGGAGCTCTCTCGAGTCGCCGACTCGACGAACTTCAACGGAATTCAGCTGCTGGACGGCTCCAACTCGGAGCTGAAGTTCCAGGTGGGCGCCGACGGCGTGGCGAGCAGCCAGATCTCGGTCGACCTGAGCACCGCGAATGTCAAGGCAATCGCCACGGAACTCGCCGGCGGCGACCTGACGACGACCGGCACGGCGTACGCAATCGCCGACATCACCGCTCTCACCACGGGTGCGGCCGAGTTCACCACGACCGTGGGCGGAATCGCGACGACCGTTACCACGGGAACGCTCAGCGACACCGCGGATGGCAGCGCAGCTGGTTTCCAGAGTGTCGACGAGTACGCGGAGGCACTGCGTTCCGACAGCAACTTCGCAGCCAACTTCACTGTGTCCGTGACTCGCGACGCGAACGGTGCTGGAACCGGTATCGTCGTCACCGCCCTCGACGGGGGAGTCGTCACCTCGGCCACCGACCCCACCGGCACGGTGGAGGGCGCTGCCGGCACTCCTGTGACAGGCGGCCTGAAGTTCGACACCGCGGCGAACGCGCAGGCATCCATCGCGATGATCGACCGTAACATCACGTCGGTTTCGTCCGCACGCGCCGACCTCGGTGCGGTGCAGAACCGCTTCGAGTCGACGATCAACTCGCTCAACGTGTCGGCAGAGAACCTGTCGGCTGCCGAGAGCCGCATCCGCGACACCGATATGGCTGCCGAGATGGTCCGTTACACGTCGGCGAACATCCTGTCGCAGGCGGGCACCGCCATGCTGGCCCAGGCCAACCAGGCCAACCAGGGCGTGCTGCAGCTGCTGCGCTGACCCACCCCGGGCCCCGGGTGACGGACGTTCGCCACCCGGGGCTCACCCCCTCTCGAGCAGGAAAGGTGAGCATGGGAATCTCGCTCGACGGACTGGTCTCGGGCCTCGACACCACCGCCCTTGTCAAGGCGCTGATGGATGTACAGGCCATCCCCCGCACGCTGCTGCAGAACAAGATGACCGACAAGGGCGTCATCATCTCCAACCTGCAGTCCCTGAACGCCTCGGTTCAGGATCTCGCCACCAAGGCGAAGGCCGCCGCCGCCCCCGACGCGATGGCCCGGTTCACCACGACGTCCTCCGCCTCCGGTGTCACGGTGACGGCGGGCGCCGACGCCCAGCCGGTCTCGGCCGAGATCGTCGTGGATGCCGTCGCCACGCGTCACTCCGTGGTCAGCGCCGCGTACACCACCTGGCCGGACGATCCGCCTGTGCTGACCCTGCAGAACTCCGCCGGAGAGCGGCTGGAGATCACCGCCGCCTCGTCGTCGCTCAGCGACATCGCCCGCGCGATCACGACATCCGGATTCGGCGTCACGGCGCAGGCCGTCGCCGCCGGAACCGACGGCGCGGGCACGCCGCAGTACCGCCTGCAGCTCACGGCATCCGAATCCGGCACCGCCGGAGCGTTCGACGTGCACCGCGGTGGCATCGCCGACGTCGACGCCGGCACGGCCATCGACCTGGCGGCCGAGCCGGGCGCCGCCACCAGCACGACCGGCGCCGACGCGCAGATCCGCCTGTGGGCGGGAACCGCTGCCGAGCAGGTCGTCACCTCGGCGAGCGGCACGTTCACCGAGCTGTTCACGGGTGTCGACGTCACGGTCACCGCCGTGTCCGCCGACCCTGTCACGATCGGGGTCACCGCCGATGCGGCAGAGCAGGCGAAGGCGCACGGCGAGTTCATCGATCAGATCGCCAAGATCCTCGGCAACATCGACCGCGGATCCACGGCGACGGTGCCGGATGGTGCCGGTGAGACCACCACGCTGGGCGTGTTCACCGGCGACAGCACCGTGCGGTCGTTGCGCGGCGCGCTCGCCAATGCCGTGCAGTATCCCGTGGACGGTGTCTCTCCGTCCGAGATCGGGGTCTCGATCGACCGCTACGGCGTGCTGACCTTCGACGACGACCGCTTCACCAAGGCGCTCGCCGACGACCCGGCGAAGGTCGCCGCGGTCTTCTCGGGCATCGCGACGCGCGTGCAGGATGTGGCCGAAACTTACTCCGACAAGTACGACGGACTGCTCACCGCCCGGATCACCGGACAGCAGAACGAGGTCGACGCGCTCGGCGACCAGATCGAGCGCTGGGACGTGCGCCTCGCGCAGCGCAAGGCAACGCTCGAGCGCACCTACGCGCAGCTCGAGGTGCAGCTGTCGCGGATGCAGTCGCAGTCGTCGTACCTCTCCTCACAGCTGGCAGCGCTGGCACCCGTGCAGAAGGACTCCTGATCATGAACGCGGCGATGAAGGCGCAGCAGCGCTACAAGGAGCAGGCGATCCTCTCGGCCGGCCCCGAGCGGCTGCTGACGATGCTGTACGACCGGATGCTGATCGACATCGAGCGCGGTGAGGCGGCGCAGCGTCGCGGTGACTGGACCGAGGCGAACAGCCAGCTGCAGCACGCGCAGGCCATCATCGCCGAGCTGCAGTCGTCGCTCACGGACGCCTGGGATGGCAGCGCGCAGCTGCGCTCGGTGTACGTCTTCCTCACCGAGACGCTCATCGGGGCGAACATCGGCCGCGACCCCGAGCGCACCCGCGCGTGTGCCGAACTCGTCGCGCCGCTGCGCGAGGCGTGGCATGCGGCCGCAGACTCCCTCTCCGCCGAGCCCGCGGCGGCACGGGCATGACAGCGCCTGACTGGGACGAGCTGTTCACGCTGTTCGAACGCGAGATCGACGACCCTGGGATGCCGCTGTCGGAGTGGCAGCGTCCGGCCGGCCCGATGCCCGAGGAGCTCGCCGACCGCGCCCGCGACGTGCTGCTGCGCCAGCAGGAGCGCATCGCCCGCATCCGCGAGCAGCAGGACGCTATCGTCAACCAGCTGGTCGCGCTGCGCCGCGTCCCGGATGCAGCCGTCGACACCCCCGCGTACCTCGACGTCGCCGGCTGACGGCATCCCGCCCATTCCCTTCGAGGTGTCGCAACACGCGGCATCCCACCCCGCCAACCCCACCACTTGCGACACCTCACGCCGAGGGATGACGGCATCCGGCCCCTCCCCTCCTTCGAGGTGTCACAACACGCCGCATCCAACCCCGCCGACCCCACCACTTGCGACACCTCAAGCCGAGGGATGACGGCATCCGGCCCCTCCCCTCCTTCGAGGCGTCACAACACGCCGCATCCAACCCCGCCGACCCCACCATTCGCGACACCTCACGCGGAGGGATGACCGCGGCCGCGATGCGACGAGAGAAGATCGACGACCTCGGCCGACGGCATCCCGCCCCTCGCTTCCTCCTTCCTCCTTCCTTCGAGGTGTCGCAACACGCGGCATCCCACCCCGCCGACCCCACCAATTGCGACACCTCACGCGGGGGAATGAGAGGAGGGATGAGCGAGCGACGAGACGAGACGGGTGGCGACATCCGAGGTCTCGGCTAACGCATTCCGAGAATCTGCCGATAGAAGCCGCTGAGCAGGGAACGCTCGCCGAGAACGGCCATGGACAGGCCACATCCCCCGACGGACGGAAAGCGGTTCGTGTTCGACTCAGTGACCTTCTCTGCGCTCTCGAGCGCGCTCGACGGGCTCTCGCTCCGCCAGCGCGCCATCGCCGACAACATCGCCAACGTCAACACCCCCGACTACCACGCCAAGCGCGTGCAGTTCGAGCAGGCCCTCTCCGACGCCGTCAAGGCGGGCCGGGGCACGGTCACGGCGACGGTCGGCGAGTCCCTGGAGCCGACCCGACTCAACGGGAACAACGTCAATCTCGACACCGAGACGCTCTCGAGCATCGACACGATGCTGCGCTACCAGTTCGCCACGCAGGCGATCAACGGCTCGTTCTCGTCGGTGCGCACGGCTCTGAGGACCACATCATGACCTTCGACTCGATCGGCATCGCCGGCACCGGACTGACCGTGCACCGCAAGTGGCTCGACGCCATCAGCGACAACATCACGAACATCAACACCGCTGTCTCGCCGGCGGCGCCCGCGTTCCAGGAGCGCTACGTGCTGGTCGAGAACAGCGCCTCCTCCCCCGGCGTGTACGTCGCCGGCGTCGAACTCGGCGACGACGAGGGGCGCCTCGTGCACCAGCCCGATCACCCGCTGGCCGATGCCGACGGCTACGTGCGCTACCCCGACATCGACCTCGGCGCGCAGATGAGCCAGCTGATCATGGCCCAGCGCGGCTACCAGGCCAGCGCCGGCACCGTCGACCGGGTGCGCAACGCCTATGAGGCCGCCCTGCAGATCGGACGCGGCTGATGGACCCGATCTCCGGCATCGACGGGATCGCCGCCTCTCTTCCCTCGCCGCTCGCCGCCTCGTCGGCGCGCGGCGACGACTCGGCGTTCGCGTCGAGCCTCACCGGCGCCATCGACGACCTGCGTGCGCTGCAGTCACAGTCGGATGCTCTCAAGGTCGCCGCCGTGACCGGTGACCTCGACGACATCCACGCCGCCATGATCGCCTCGTCGCGCGCTGCGGTGACCCTCGAGCTCGTGGCCGCCGTGCGCAACAAGGGCGTCGACGCGTTCAACGAGATCATGCGGATGCAGGCCTGATGCCCGCTGCCGTCACCAGCATCTTCCAGCGCATGCGGCGCGCGATCGCCGGGTTCACGGTCGCGCAGCGCACGATCGCGCTCATCGGCTTGGCCGTGCTTGCCCTGGGTATCGCCGCGCTCGCGAGCTGGGCCGCGCGTCCGGTGATGACCCCGCTGTTCACGGGGCTGAGCGCTAGCGACGCCAACGCCGTGGTCGAGCAGCTGCGCGCCTCGTCGGTGCCGTACGAGCTGACCGACGGCGGCACCACCGTGCTCGTGCCCGAGTCCGACGTGTACGACCAGCGGCTCACCGCAGCATCCGCGGGTCTTCCCAGCGCGAGCTCGGACGGCTACTCGCTGCTCGACGACCTGGGCGTGACCACCTCGGAATTCCAGCAGTCCGTCGCCTACAAGCGCGCCATCGAGGGCGAGCTGGCGGCGACCATCTCGTCGCTCAACGGGGTTTCCGCCGCATCCGTGCGCCTGGCGATCCCCGAGGAGAGCGTCTTCGTCTCGGAGCAGGTCGACCCCACCGCCTCGGTGTTCGTCGAGACCGGGCGCTCGTCGCTGACGCCGCCGCAGATCGAGGCGATCATCCACCTGACTTCGGCCGCGGTCAGCGGCCTGAAGCCCGAGAACGTCGCGGTCGTCGATCAGAGCGGCCGCACACTGTCATCCGTCGGCGTCGGCGCCACCGGCGGCGTCGACCGGCAGGCCGGCGACTACGAGGCGCGGATCGCGACGAGCGTGCAGCAGCTGCTCGACCGGGTCGTCGGCGCAGGCAACGCAACGGTCACCGTCGCCGCCGAGATCGACCGCTCAGTCAACGAGCGTCTCGATGAGACCTACACGCCCGTCGAAGGCGGTGCCTCGTCGGAGCAGATCCGCACCGAGACCGGCACGGGCGGGCAGTCGGGTGCCGGCGTGCTGGGTCCCGATAACATCGCGGTCCCCTCGAACGGCGCCGGCGGCAGCTACGAGGTGACCGAGGAGACCCGCAACAACGTGGTCAACAAGTCCACCCAGACCACGCGGACCCCGGCCGGCTCGATCACCCGCCAATCCGTCTCGGTCGCGGTGGATGCCGAGGCCGCGGCCGCCATCGACACCGGGCAGCTCAGCGACCTGATCGCCGCGGCGGCGGGCATCGACACCGAGCGCGGGGACGTGCTCTCGGTCGAGCGCGTCGAGTTCAGCGACCTCGACGCGCAGGCCGCGCAGGCCGCACTGGATGCCGCGAAGGAAGCCGCCGAGGCCGAGCAGCGCACCGCCCTGCTGACCACGGCCCTGATCGTCGCCGCCGTCGCGCTGCCGCTGCTGGCGGTCGTGATCTTCTTCATCGTGCGCTCCCGCCGCAAGGCCCGCGAGCCCGACGAGTTCGACCTCATGTTCGGCGAGCGCGCCCCGTCGGTGGCCGCCTACGCGGGCGCCCTGCCGCTGGAGCAGCCGGCCACGGTGCCTATGCCGCTCGCCCCCGCGCCTGAGCCGCCCGCCGACACGGCGACCGCCGACACGGTCGTGGAACTCGAGATCGAGACCGAGCCGGCGCAGATCAGCCTCCAGCGCCGGCGGGCGGAGGTCGAGGCACTCAGTCGCCGCGACCCGCAGCGTACGGCAGAGCTGCTGCGCACACTCCTCACAGACCGGGCCGGCGTATGAAGGCACTGACCGGACGGCAGACCGCAGCCCTGGTGATCATGAACATCGACCGATCGGCGGCGATCGACGTCATGAAGCACATGTCCGAAGCTGAGGCGGAAGCCATCACCGCGGAGATCATCGGACTGCAGAACGTCGACGCCGCGACCGCCGCATACGCACTCGGACGGTTCCAGCATCTCGCTGCCGGAAACCTCCCACCCGTTCGAGGCGGACGCGACCTCGCGGCGACCCTACTGCAGGCGTCTTTCGGCTCCGAACGTGCAGCGGCCGTGCTCGGTCGGGTGGGATCGTCCAACTCCGCCTTCGACTTCCTAAGCGCCGCCGACCCCGTGCATATCGCCGGGCAACTTGACGGCGAACTGCCCCAGACGATCGCGTTGGTGCTCGCGCATCTCGCGACTGATCAGGCAGCAGCAGTACTCGCAGCGCTGCCCGAGTCGATCCGCGCCGATGTCGCGCAGTCCATCGCGACCATGGGCACCGCGACCCAGGATGCGATCGGAATCGTCGCGGAGTCGCTGCAGGCCCGCACGGGTATGCTCGCGCTCCGGGACAACCCGGAACGCCTGGGCGGCGTGCAGCCGCTGGTGGAGATCATCAACCGCTCCGACGCGTCGATTGAGAAGGCCCTGCTGGAGAGCATCGAAGACCGAGACCAGGCACTCGCCGACGACATCCGCTCGCGCATGTTCACCTTCGCCGATCTGGTGCGCCTGGACGACCGCGACGCCCAGCGCGTGCTGCGCGGCGTCGACCTGCGCACCCTCGCGCTGGCGTTGAAAGGCGCGAACGACGGCATCGCCGAGGTCATCCGCCGCAACGTCTCCGAGCGCAACCGCGAGAATCTTGACCTCGAATCGCGCAGTATCGGACCAGTGCGCATCTCGCAGGTCGAGGAGGCGCGCGCCGCCATCGTGCACCTGCTGCGCGGCATGGAAGCCGCCGGCGAGATCTCGGTGCAGCGCGCCGACGAGGACGAATATGTCTTCTGACGCTTTCGCCCCCGCCGCCTTCCCCCGCCTGCTGGGCAGGGATTCCGAAGCCGAGCACCGGCAGTCGCGGCTGCGCGGATACGCCGAGGGCCACGCCGAGGGCTTCCGGGTCGGGAAAGCAGAGGCGGATGCCGCCGCGGCTCTCGCCGCGGAGCGGCGGGGCGTCGAGGATGCCGAGGCGCGGGCCCAGCTGGCATCCGCTCTGTCGTCGCTGCACGCCGCCGCAGCCGCCCTGACCGCTCGCACCGGAACCCTCGTCGACGCGACCGAGCGTCAGGTCTCGGAACGGGCGATCGAGCTGGCCGAGGCGATCCTCGCCGAGGTACTCTCCGACCGCGAGTTCGCGGCCACCTCGGCGCTGCGTCGTGCGCTGGCCGCCCACAGCTCGCAGCCGCCGGCCGAGGTGCGCCTGAGCCCTGCCGACCTGCGCACGCTCGAGGAGAAGGATGCCGTGCCCGCCGGCATCCTCATCGTCGCCGACGACACCCTCGCACCGGGTGACGCGACCGCCGAGGTCGCCGAGGGCATCGTCGACGCCCGTGTCGGCGCGGCCGTGCAGCGGGCTCGCCGGGCCCTGGACGAGGTGTCGCCGTGACCGCCTGGGGCGCCGTGCTCGACGCCGCACGCCCCGAGCGCCGCGGGCGGGTCTCGCGCGTGCGTGGCCTGGGCGTGGAGGTGCGCGGACTCGACTGCGCCGTCGGCGACCTGGTCGAGATCGGCGAGGACATCGACGCCGAGGTCGTCGCCACCGGGCCCGAGGGCCTGAGCTGCATGCCGCTCGCCCCGACCACAGGACTCACCATCGGCGTGCCGGTGCGCGGCCGCGGCGGTCCGCTACGCGTGCCCGCCGGGCGCGGGCTGCTGGGCCGGGTGCTCGACGGGCTGGGACGCCCGATCGACGGGAAGGGACCGCTGGGCACCCCGCTGGTGAGCCTGGACCACGAGCCGCCGTCGATCCTCGGGCGCGACCGGATCACCGCGCAGCTGCCGCTGGGCGTGCGCGTGCTCGACACGCTGCTGCCGGTGGGACGCGGGCAGCGCATGGGCCTGTTCGCCGGCTCGGGCGTCGGCAAGTCGTCGCTGCTGTCGATGATCGCCCGCGGCACCGAGGCGGATGCCACCGTGATCGCCCTCGTCGGCGAGCGCGGCCGCGAGGTGCGCGAGTTCCTCGAGGACGACCTGGGCCCGGAGGGCCTTGCCCGCTCGGTGGTGGTCGTGTCGACCTCTGATCAGCCGGCGATGGCCCGCATCCGCGCCGCCTTCACCGCCACCCGCATCGCCGAGGCGTTCCGCGACGAGGGCGCCCATGCGATCCTCATGATGGACTCGCTCACCCGAGTCGCGATGGCGCAGCGCGAGATCGGCCTGTCTGCGGGCGAACCGCCCGCCACCCGCGGCTATCCGCCGTCGACGTTCTCGATCCTCGCCGGCCTGCTCGAGCGTGCCGGCACCGACCGGGGCGGTTCGGTCACCGGCATCTACACGGTGCTCGTCGACGGCGACGACCACAACGAGCCGATCGCGGATGCGGTGCGCTCGATCCTCGACGGACACGTGGTGCTCGACCGCTCGCTCGCCATCTCGGGGCACCATCCGGCGGTCGACGTGCTGGCCTCGGCCTCGCGCGTCGCCGGGAAGATCACCACTGCCGAGCAGCGCGCGCAGACCACGACGCTGCGTGCGGTGCTGGCCGCGCGCCGGTCCGCCAACGACCTGATCGACATCGGCGCCTACCAGCCCGGTGCGAACCCGCGCGTGGATGCTGCGCTCGCCAACGAGCGCGGGATCTCGCAGTTCCTCACCCAGTCCCTCGATGAGCCCAGCGCCGCCGCCGATTCCTGGCAGCGTCTGGCGCGGCTCGTCACCGATCTCGGAGGCACGTCATGACACGTCCGTTCTCCCTCGCCGGCCTGCTGCGCGTGCGATCGATCCAGGAGCGCGCCGCCGCGCAGGAGCTGTCGCGCGCCACCATCGAGGCCAACCAGACCGCCACCCGCGACCGCCACCTGCGCGCGGCGCTCGCGGCGGACGAATCGGATGCCACGGATGTTCGCTCGCTGGCGGCGCTGGCCGCCGCACGAGTGGCCGGGCGCAGCATGCTCGCCGACCTGCAGACGCTGGCCGAGTTGCAGCAGGCGGAGGTCGAATCGGCGCAGACCGCGCACGAGTCGGTGCGACGCGAGCTGCGCGGGCTCGACCGGCTCGCGACCGCGCACCGGATGCGCGTGCGCGCCGAGCAGCTGCGCGTCGAGCAGCATGAACTCGACGAGATCGCGCTGCGGCGAGGGGCGGGATCCGCATGAGCCTGCAGATCGTGCTCGGGGCGGCGGCTGAACCGCGCCCTGTCGCGAGTGCGCGGTCGGGCGGGTCGAGCGCCGCGGCGACGGGATTCGCGGATGCCGTTCGTCAGGTGGCTGCTGAGGAGGCGGGGCGGGGCGGACCTGGTGCTGGTGCTGCTGGCGGCGCCGTAGCGCAGGATGCCGCGGCTGCGGGCGCAGGTGCTGGTGCGACGAGCGGCGCTGCCGCCGATGCTGGTGCGCCTGGTCAGGATGCCGCGCAGCCGAGCGGCAAGGACATGCTGCCAGGCACCAGTGGCGAGTCCATCGCGGGGGTCGACGGTGCTGCGGCGGTCGCCGGCGTGGTTCCTGTTGAACTCGCCGCTGCCGTCGAGTCCGCTGTGACCGCGGATGCTGTGGCTTCCGGTGAGGCGGAGGGCGGTACCGTCACCGGACGTGCGCAGGCCGGAGCCACGGTGGCCGGGTCGACCACGATCGTTGCTTCCGCGACGCCATCCGCTTCCGTGTCCGTCGCCGGTGCTGCTGCGGCGGACGCCGCTGGCGCTGCGAACACGGCTGCGGTCGCAGCGACGACGACGGCCGCGGCGAGCGCGGCAGCTGCGGGCGCCGAGGGTCGGATGCCGACCGCCTCCGCCGTCGGCGCAGGCGCTGCGTCGAGCGGGGCCGTTCCGGGCAGCACCGCCCCAGCCAGTACTGCTTCGAGCGGAACCGTTCCCGCCGGCACCGCCGCCGGTGGCACCGCCACAGCGACCGCTCCACAGGCCCTGTCGGTCACGCCGGATGGCGCGGCCCAGGCCACGACATCCGCTTCTCCGTCGGCATCCGCAACCACCGGTGCCGCGGGCTCTCTGCCCGGCCAGCCCGGCGACGCCGCTGCGCCGACGGCATCCGCTTCCCCGGCGGCATCCGTCGCCGCACCTGTCGCCGCCCGCGGCGGCCGTGCGACGGAGGCCGAGCAGACCGTCGCTCCGACGTCGACGGCCGCACCCGTCGCCGCGCGGCTGTCGGCGCCGGTGCCGGCCGGTGTGGCCGAGCCCGCCGCCGCGCCACGGCCGGCGCTGCTGCCGCAGGTCAGCGTTCCGCTCGTCGCGCTCGCGCGCGCCGGTGAGGGCGAGCACAGCATCACGCTCACCGTGTCGCCGGAGTCGCTGGGGCCGGTCACGGTCCGCGCTCTTGTCACGGCATCCGGCATCAGGGTCGAGCTTCACGCCCCCTCGGATGCCGGACGCGAGGCGCTGCGCGCAATCATCGCCGACCTGCGCCGCGACCTCTCGATCGCCGCCCCCGGCGCCTCGGTCGCCGTCTCGACGCAGGACTCCCCCACGGGTTCGGATGCCGGACGCCAGAACGCGCACGCTCGGGCGGAGTCGCAGCTCGGCGAGGGCTCGGGGGCGGGCTCGGGCTCGCAGTCCGCCGCGCAGCCGGCATCCGGTGGTGGTCCGGTGGCTCCGGCCACCCGCGAGAGCCCGCGCACCTCCCCATCTGTCCCGACCGACCCGTCGTCGCGCTCTCGCATCGACGTCTACGCCTGATCCGAAAGGAGAACGATGACCTCCGTCGAACCGGTCACCGCGCCGGGGCTGCACACCGGCAGCACCGTCGCCCCGACCACCCAGAAGAAGACGCTCGACTCCGAGGTGTTCCTGAAGCTGCTGGTCGCCCAGCTGTCGAATCAGGACCCGAGCTCGCCGATGAACACCAACGAGATGATCGCGCAGACCACGCAGCTCGCCTCGATGGAGCAGCTCACGCAGCTGACGACGATGACGTCCGAGAGCTTCGCGCTGAGCATGCGTCAGACCGCCGCGGCGCTCATCGGCACCCAGGCCGAGTACGTCGACGCCGACGGTGTCACGCAGACCGGCATCGTCAGCTCGGTCTCGTTCGCCGGCAGCGTTCCGATGGTCACGATCGGCGACAAGAGCATCCCGCTCGACGCCGTCTCGGGGCTGCGGGCCGGCTCCTCCTCAGCATCCTGATCTCCCCCCCCCTGATTCTCCCCTCTGACCTTCTCCCCCAGACCTTCCCCCTGAAAGGCACACCATGCTCCGTTCGCTCTTCGCCGGCATCTCGGGCCTGCGCACGCACCAGACCATGCTCGACGTCACCGGCAACAACATCGCCAACGTCAACACCGTCGGCTTCAAGTCGTCGGCAGCGCAGTTCCAGGACTCGCTCTCGCAGCTCGTGCAGAACTCCACCGGCCCCCGCAACGACGCCGGCGGCTCGAACCCCGCGCAGGTCGGCCTGGGCGTGCAGCTCGCCGGCATCCGCACCAACTTCACCACCGGCGCACCCCAGCCGACCGGTGTGCCCACCGACCTGATGATCGCCGGCGACGGCTTCTTCATGGTCCGCGCCGGCGGCGAGACGCTCTACACCCGCAACGGCGGGTTCTCGTTCGACGCGGCGGGCCGCCTGACCACGGTCGACGGCGCGCTCGTGCAGGGCTGGACTGCGCAGGACGGCGTGATCACCGCCGGCCAGGCCGTCGGCGACATCACACTGCCGGTCGGCGCGGTCGTGCCAGCCGTCGCCACCACCGGCGCGACCGCGAGCGGCAACCTGCCCTCGGATGCCGCTGTCGGCGACCAGCTCGTGCGCGACATCCAGGTGTACTCGGCCGATGGCACGGCATCCACCCTGCGCCTCACCTTCGAGCGCACCGGCACCGGCTGGGATGTCTCCCACGAGGGCGGCACGCCCACCTCGCTGGCGTTCGTCAACGGCGTGCAGGCCGGCCCGAGCTCGCTGACGACGACCACGGGGATCACCGTCGATCTGTCGGCGATCACCGGGTACGCCGACATCAGCTCGGTCGCCCTGACCGGGCAGGACGGACGCCAGGCCGGCACCCTCAGCTCGTACGCGCTCACCGAGGACGGCAGCCTGATGGGCACGTTCAGCAACGGCGACACGCAGGTGCTGGCCCGCATCTCGCTGGCCGGGTTCACCAACCCCGGCGGACTCGAGAAGGCCGGCTCGTCGCAGTTCCGGCCGACCGCGAACTCGGGTCAGGCCACCATCGGCCAGGCCGGCGACGAGGGCCTGGGTGGCATCATCAGCGGCGTGCTGGAGATGTCGAACGTCGACCTGTCGCAGGAGTTCACGAACCTGATCGTCGCGCAGCGCGGCTTCCAGGCCAACGCCCGCATCATCACGACCAGCGACGAGGTGCTGCAGGAGCTGACCAACCTCAAGCGCTGACCGCGCGCTCTTCGCTGCTGCATTCTTCTCGCGAGCGCCGGATGCCTCCTCGGCATCCGGCGCTCGCGCCGTTCTCGTCCTTGCCCCACCCCGCGCACCCTGCTTCAGGTGGCGCAACACGCGGCATCCCCCACCCCCGACACCGCGTGTTGCGACACCTCAATGGGCAGGGTGGGGCGCCCTCTTCACGCTCGCGAGTCCCGAATGGCGGCATCCCCCGCCCCGAGGCAGCCATGTCGGACCCGCCAAGGAAGAGGGGATGCACCCTGCTCGAGGTGGCGCAACACGCGGCATCCCCCACCCCCGACACCGCGTGTTGCGACACCTCGAGGGATGGGATGACCCGCGAACAGGGAACCCCGCCCGCTTACGCACGGCGGGAAGCTGCCGACAGTCCTCGCCGACGGACCAGGATGGGCCGTCGCCGCTCCGACCCCGCGCCGGAGCCGATCTTCCAGGATGGAGCCCATGATCGTCGTCACGCGCCTGAACCGCAGCCGGTTCGCGGTGAACCCTGACCTGATCGAACGCGTGCAGGAGTCACCCGACACGACGATCATCATGGTCGACGGGGCCCGTTTCGTCGTGCGCGAGACCATGGACGAGCTGATCTCGCAGATCGCCGACTTCCGCGCCCGCGTGCTCGCGCAGGCGACGCGCCTCTCCTCCTCCACCCCGCGCTGGACGGAGAACAGCTGATGGATCTCGGACTCATCGTCGGACTCGCCCTCGCGTTCGGCGCCCTGCTGGCGATGATCAGCATGGAGGGTGCCTCGATCTCGGCGCTGCTGCTGCCCGCCCCCATGGTGCTGGTCTTCGGCGGCACGATCGCGGTCGGCATCGCCAGCGGCACGCTGCGCGACGCCATGCAGGCGGTCAAGTCGCTCGGCCGTGCGTTCCGCGGCGACCGCCGCTCGCCCCGCAGCGTGATCGCCACCGTCGTCGGCTACGCCGAGAAGGCGCGCACCGAGGGCCTGCTGTCGCTCGAGCAGGGCGTCTCGGACGAGAAGGACCCGTTCCTGCGCCAGGCACTGCAGAGCATCGCCGACGGCATCGACGCCGAAGACCTGCGCGTGCTGCTCGAAGACGAGATCGCCTCGGCCGCCGCCCGCAACCGCACGGCCTCGCGTTTCTTCATGACTCTCGGCGGGTTCGCACCCACCGTGGGCATCATCGGCACCGTCGTGTCGCTCACCCACGTGCTCGAGAAGCTCGACAAACCGGACACCCTCGGACCCCTGATCGCCGCCGCCTTCGTCGCCACGCTGTGGGGGCTGCTGTCGGCGAACTTCATCTGGCTGCCGATCGGCGGGCGTCTGCAGCGTCTGGGCGAGCTCGAACTCGAGCGCATGACCGTGCTGATGGAGGGGATGCTGGCCGTGCAGGCCGGCGCCGCGCCCACGTTCGTCGAGGAGCGGCTCAGCGCCCTCGTCTCGGATGCCGCGAAGCCGGGCAAGGGCAAGAGCAAGAACAAGACCGACAAGGTCGGCAGCACCCGTGACGGTACGCCGCCACTGGCCGGGTTCGGATCATGAGCATCCGCCGGCGCCGTCGCGTCGAACCCGAGGGGCACAGCGGCCCCGACGAGCGGTGGATGGCATCGTACCTCGACATGGTCACGGTGCTCATGTGCATGTTCATCGTGCTGTTCGCCATGTCATCCGTCGACCAGCAGAAGTTCGACGCGCTGCGTTCGTCGCTGGCGACCGGCTTCGGTCAGGAGGAGAGCGAGCGCATCGACGTCTCCGAGGGCGTGATCGTGCCCGCCGAGCTGGTCGACGAGGACGGCGAGGCCTTCGCCGACGTCGAGCTGAGCGCCGCGCAGAAGGAGTTCGACAACCTCTCGGCCCTGCGCGAGCGCCTGCGCACCGCGCTCGAGCAGAACGGCTTGGGCGACAAGGCGACGTTCACGATCGACGCGCGCGGGCTGACGGTCAGCCTGGTCAGCGCCGAGACCTTCTTCGCCACGAACAGCACCGCGCTCAGCGACGTCGCGGTGCGCATCATCGATGCGCTCGGAGCCGTGCTCGTGACGGTGCCGAATGAGATCTCCGTCGAAGGGCACGCCGACAACCGCCAGTCGGCCGCCCCGTTCGCGACGAACTGGGAGCTCTCGTCCGCCCGCGCGACCCAGGTGCTGCGGCGTCTGGTCGAGGCGGACGGCATCAACCCGGCCGCGATCAAATCGGTCGGATTCGGCGACGCCAGGCCCATCGCGGAGGGCCGCTCGAAGGAGGCGCTCGCGAAGAACCGCCGCGTCGACGTCGTCATCCTCTCGGATGCCGAGGAGGAGGTGCGCCAGCTGCTTCCGGGTCTGCAGGCGAGCTCACCGGTTCGCTGACACAGACTGCTTACGCGCGCGGATCACCGCCCGATAGTCGGGGTCGTGGTGATCGAGGACAGCGCGCGTTCAGACGTGCGCGGCGGAGCCGAAGTCGAACTGTACGATTTCGGCCGTTCGACGACCCTGTCGCGCGAGCACGCCCGCGTGCTGGAGATGTCGTTCGAGACGTTCTCGCGCCAGTGGGGTTCGCAGCTGTCCGCCCGCACGCACGGCCGCGCGCATGTGGCCGTCGAGTCGGTGGCGATGCAGACCTACGACGAGTACGGTCGCACGCTCCCCCCGGCCACGACGCTCGTGGTGTGCGCGATCCCCGGCACCGACGCGCGCGCGGTCATCCAGTTCCCCGCGTCGCTGGCGACCGCCTGGGTCGTGCAGATGGTCGGTGGCCGGGCGGTCGACACCACGGAGGGCCGCCCGCTCACCCACATCGAGCAGGCGCTGGTGCGCTCGGTGATGACGGATGCCGTGGAGCATCTCACCCATTCATTGGACGGTCTGCTGCCCGAGGGCATCACGATCGCCGGCATCCAGCACAGCTCGCAGTTCACCCAGGTGGCCGCCGCGAACGAGCCGGTGATCGTCGCGCACTTCTCGATCCTCTCCGGCGGGCGCCCGCTGGAGGCGAGCATCATGCTGCCCGCGACGGTGATCCTGCAGTCGTTCACCGCCGGCGCCACCGGCCCCGCCGACGGCGCCGAGGCCGGTGTGATCGACCGTCACGTCGAGTACACGCCGATCGAGCTGGCGCTGCGGCTGGCGCCGCGCACCGTGCGCCCGCACGAGGTGCTCGACCTCGCCGTCGGCGATCTGCTCACCTTCCCGCATGCCGCGGACCGCCCGCTGGATCTGATGGTCGGCGACCACTCGGTCGCGACCGCCGCGGTCGGCGCCAGCGGCGCCCGCCTCGCCTGCATCGTCACCTCGACGAACGCCGCCACCGCCCCCGCTCAGGAGACTCCGTGACCACCACCATCGCCTTCGAATCCGCCGTGGCCGCCGCCTTCGCGGCACGGCTGCCCACCGCCGCGCCGACCACGGCCGTCGCGTCGCAGGCGTCGGGCGACACCGGGGATGCCGTGATCGTCACATACGTCGGCGAGGCCAGCGCCCAGATCGCCGTGCAGATCCTCGAGCCCGACGCGCTCATCGACGGGCTGGCGGATGCCGCTCTCACCGACCGCCTGCAGGGTCCGCTGGAGTCGGCGGCAGGCGCCCTGGGCGCCGGACGGCTGGACGCCGTGACCGCGGGCGACGCCTCGGCGGTGTTCTCGCACCCGGCGACGCAGCTGTTCGATCTGCAGGACGACACCGGACGCACGATCGGCCGGATCGCCGTGCGCATCACGCACAGCCCGCAGTCGGCACCTGCCGCCTCGCGTCGCCTGCAGCGCATCGCCGGCGTCGAGATGGACCTGACGGTCGAGATCGGCCGCACTCGCATGGCCGTGCGTGACGTGCTCGACCTCGAGCCCGGCCGCATCGTCGAGCTCGACCGCTCGGCCGGCGCACCGGCCGACGTGCTGCTGAACGGCCGGGTCATCGCGCACGGCGAGATCGTCGTGGTCGACCAGGACTACGCGGTGCGCATCACCCGGATCCTCGAGAACGCCGAGGTCTGACCTGGACGAGCTGCTCCTGCTGCTGCGCGTCGCCCTCTCGCTGGCGGCGGTGCTCGGGCTGCTCTGGTATGTACAGCGCCGGGTCGGCAAACGGATGACGCAGCGCCGCGACGAGGCCGAGGTCACGGTCGTGAGCCGTCGCTCGCTGGGTGCCAAGGCGCAGCTCGTGATCGTCGAGACCGACGACCGCCGGTACGTGCTCGGCGTCACCGAGCACGGCGTGAACCTGCTCGACAGCCTGCCCGCCGGACACGTCACGCACCCCGTGCTGCACTCGACGCCGGCATCCGCCGCCCCCGAGATCGTTCCGGCGGGATCGGATGCCGTCGCACGCGACGCGGATGCCGCGGGCCAGGCGGCCCCGTCGTCGCGCGGCGAGTTCGAGCGGCTGCTCGCGGCCGAGGCTGCGGCATCCGCGGACCAGCCGTCGCTGCGACGCCACCGCCGCACCCGTCGAGCCGACCCGCTGCGCGGGTCGATCCTCTCCCCCGAGACCTGGCGGCAGACCGCCGAGTTCCTGCGACGCACGCGATGATCCGGCCGGCAGCGCGGGGGGCGCGCGGCATCCTCCTGTTCATCTGCGGTCTGCTGCTCGCCGGCGCCGCAGCGCTCGGCTCCGGTGCGAGCGCACAGGCGGCAGGGGCCGGTGTGGCCGGCGCGCAGGCGGCCGCGACAACAGCATCCGCCGCCACGGCATCCGCAGATCTGACCATCCCCGCCGCCGTCACCGACCCCGAGGACCCCGAGGCTCCGATCCCTCCGACCGAGCCGGAGGGCGAGGGGATCACGATCGACATCAATGGCGTCGACGGGACGCCGTCGACGTCGATCCTCACGCTGCTGGGCATCACGGTGCTCTCGATCGCACCCGCGCTGCTGCTGATGATGTCGTCGTTCACGAAGATCTTCGTGGTGCTGGCGATGACCCGCAACGCGCTGTCGCTGCCGACCATCCCGCCGAACCAGGTGCTCGCCGGGCTCGCCCTGTTCCTGTCGCTGTTCATCATGTGGCCGGTGCTCACCGACATCAACGAGGTCGCGGTGCAGCCGTACATCGACGGGTCGATCACGTTCGCGCAGGCGTTCGATCTCGGCCAGCCGCCGCTGCGGGACTGGATGCTGCGCTACACCCGCGAAGAGGACCTCGCGCTGATGACGCGCATCGCGTCTCTGCCGAACCCCGACGACCCGCAGAGCGTGCCGATGCACACGCTCATCCCGGCGTTCATGATCTCGGAGCTGCGGGCCGCGTTCATCATCGGGTTCGTCATCTTCGTGCCGTTCCTCGTGATCGACCTCGTGGTCGCCGCGGCGCTGATGTCGATGGGCATGATGATGCTTCCGCCCGTGATGATCTCGCTGCCGTTCAAGATCCTGCTGTTCATCCTCGTCGACGGCTGGGGGCTCATCGTGCGCACCCTGCTGGAGAGTTATGGAGGTGTCGGATGAGTCCCGAAGCCGTACTCGACATCGGGACGCAGGGCCTGATCATCGCCGCGAAGCTGGCTGCTCCCCTGCTGGTGACCGCGCTCGTGGTCGGGTTCGCCATCTCACTGCTGCAGTCGATCACCCAGGTGCAGGAGGTGACGCTGTCGTTCGTCCCGAAGATCGTCGCGGTCGGCATCGCGCTGCTGATCGCCGGCAACTGGATGATCTCAGAGATCGTGCAGTTCACCGAGATGATGTTCGACCGCATCCCGATGCTGCTGAGCGGCGGCTGAGGTGTTCATCCCGATCGACTTCGCCTGGATCGAGGCGACCATGCTCGCCGGGGTCCGCGTCACCGCGTTCGTGATGATCGCGCCGCCGTTCTCATACGGCGCGATCCCGGTGCGGATCAAGGCGATGCTCGCCGTGGCGGTCGCCCTCGCCCTGTCGGGGACGGTCACCCCCGGCTACGAGAGCCTGGGCACGGCGGCATTCTTCGGCGCGCTCACGCTGCAGGTGCTCACCGGCGCGCTGCTCGGCTTTCTCGTGATGCTGTGCTTCTCGGCGGTGCAGGGCGCGGGAAGCCTGATCGACGTGTTCGGCGGGTTCCAGCTCGCGCAGGCCTTCGACCCGCACTCGCAGATCAACGGCGCCCAGTTCACCCGGCTGTTCCACCTCACCGCGCTCGCCCTGCTGTTCGCCTCGGGCGGCTATCAGGTGGTGCTGGGCGGGCTGGCGCGCAGCTTCGACGTCGTGCCGATCGACGGCGTGTTCGACCTGTCGTCGCCGGCGCAGCTGCTGGTCGACGGCCTGGTGCAGATGTTCCTCGCGACCGTGCAGATCGCCGGTCCCCTGCTGCTCGTGCTGTTCCTCGCCGACGCCGGACTCGGTCTGATCACCCGC
The DNA here is from genome assembly GCF_015040615.1 of Microbacterium sp. YJN-G. Classification (NCBI taxonomy): domain Bacteria; kingdom Bacillati; phylum Actinomycetota; class Actinomycetes; order Micrococcales; family Microbacteriaceae; genus Microbacterium; species Microbacterium sp. YJN-G. The sequence continues at coordinate 729,216 of NZ_CP060402.1, read as the reverse complement.
GTCGCCCCGGCGCTGAACGCCTTCGCGATGGGCTTCCCGATCAAGATCCTGCTCACCCTGGTGCTCGTCGGCTTCACGTTCATCGCCCTGCCGGGCATCGTCGACGCCCTCACCTCGCAGGCCCTGAGGATGATGCAGGGGGTGGGGCGATGAGCGACAGCGGTGAGCGCAGCGAGAAAGCCACCGAGAAGCACCTGCGCGAAGCGCGGCAGAAGGGCCGGCTCTCGCGCAGCCAGGACCTCACCGCGTGGCTGGGGATCATGGCCGCGGCGATCACCATGCCCGCGGCGGTCTCGGCCGGCGCCTCGGCCGGCACCGAGCAGCTGATCACGCTCTCGTCGGTGATGCGCGACCCGTCGCCGGCCGCCGCGCTCGGCGTGCTCGGCCTGGGACTCGGCTCGATCATGCCGACCCTGGGCACGCTGCTGACAGCCGTCGTCGTGGTCACCCTGGTCGGCGCGGTCGTGCAGGGCGGCGTGCGGATGCGCAAGCTGTCGGGCCGCTACGAGCAGTTCAATCTCGTCTCGGGCATGAAGCGCATCTTCGGGCTGCAGGCGCTGTGGGAGGGCGCGAAGGCACTGCTGAAGACGGGGGCGATCGCCCTGGCGCTGTGGGCCGTGATCGCCACCCTGGTTCCCGTGCTCTCGGTCGCCGGGGCGCACTCGGTCTCGCGGCTGCTGACCATCGCCGCCGACGGCACGGCCGCCCTGCTGCAGGTCGCGATCGCGGTGGGACTGGGGCTGGCGGCCATCGACGTCTTCGTCGTGATGCGCCGCAACACCAAGCACACCCGCATGACCAAGCGCGAGGTGCGCGACGAGAACAAGAACTCCGAGGGCGACCCGCTCATCCGCCAGCAGCGTCGCTCGCGGCAGCTGGCGATGAGCCGCAACCGCATGATCGCGGCGGTCTCGGGATCGGACGTCGTGCTCGTGAACCCCACCCACGTCGCGGTGGCTCTGCGCTACGACGTCGGCCGGTCGGCCCCGAAGGTCGTCGCGAAGGGCAAGGGCGTCATCGCCGAGCGCATCCGCGACCGCGCCAAGGAGGCCGGGGTGCCGATGGTGCGCGACATCCCGCTCGCCCGCGCGCTGCACGCCGCCTGCGAGCTGGGGCAGGAGATCCCCGAAGAGCTGTACACCGCCGTCGCCCGGGTGCTGGTGTTCGTCGACATGCTGCGCCGGCGCGGGTCCGCGCGCGGCATCCATTCCCTGCCCGTGCCGAGCGCAGCGGGGGCGGCGGCCGGATGACGACGATGACGATGACGAGGATGATGACGAGGAGGACCGCATGCGCGGAATGCTGAACAGGATCGCGGTGCCGATCGCCGTGGTGGGCATCATCATGCTGCTCGTGGTGCCGGTGCCGCCGCTGCTGCTGGACGTGCTGATCATCCTGAACATCCTGTTCGCGCTGGTCATCCTGCTGACGACGATGTTCATCCGCAAGCCGCTGGACTTCTCGGTCTTCCCGTCGCTGCTGCTCGTGGCGACGCTGTTCCGGCTCGGCTTGAACGTCGCATCCACCCGTCTCGTGCTGGGTGAGGCGTACGCCGGTCAGGTGATCGAGGCGTTCGGCCACATCGCCGTCGGCGGGTCGCTCATCATCGGCGCGGTGGTATTCCTCATCCTCGTGGTGATCCAGTTCGTCGTGGTCACCAAGGGCGCCGAGCGCGTCGCCGAGGTCGGCGCGCGCTTCACCCTCGACGCCATGCCCGGCAAGCAGATGGCCATCGACGCAGACCTCAACGCCGGCCTCATCACCGACGCGCAGGCGCGCGAGCGCCGTGCGGAGGTGGCCGCCGAGGCCGACTTCTACGGCGCCATGGACGGTGCCTCGAAGTTCGTCAAGGGCGACGCGATCGCGGGCCTGGTGATCATCATCATCAACGTCATCGGCGGCATCGCCATCGGCATGGTGCAGCACGAGATGGCCATCGACGAGGCGGTCAGCACCTACAGCCTGCTGACGATCGGCGACGGCCTGGTCACCCAGATCCCGGCGCTGCTGATGGCCGTGTCGACGGGCATGATCGTCACCCGCTCGAACGCCGAGACCGAGATGGGCAGCGAGTCGTTCGCGCAGCTGGGCCAGTCGGTGACGGCGCTGAACATCGCCGGCTGCGCGGCGATCGTCATGTCGTTCATCCCCGGCATGCCGATGCTCACCTTCATCGCCATCGGCGGGCTGCTGATCCTCGCCGCCCAGCGGATCAAGGCGAACCAGAAGGATGCCGCGGCGGAGGCCGCCGCCGCCGAGGCCGCATCGCCCGACGCCCCGTCGGGCGACAGCAACGAAGATCTCATGGAGCGGATGCGGGTGCACTCGCTGGAGATCTTGCTCGCCTCCGACGTCGTCGACCTCGTCACCGGCGGGCCCGACGACCTGCTCGCCCGGGTGCGGTCGCTGCGCCGCCGCATCGCGCTGGACCTCGGCCTGATCGTGCCGCCCGTGCGCACCCGCGACAGCGTGGAGCTGCCGCCCTCGACCTATGTCATCCGCATCGCCGGCGTCGAGGCCGCACGCGGCGTCGTGCCGCCGGGAAGGATGCTGGCCCTCGGCTCGGGCCTGGACTCGCTGCCGGGAGCCGCCGTGCACGACCCGGTCTTCGGTCTGGAGGGCAAGTGGATCCCGGTGGAGATGCGGCACAGCGCCGAACTCGCCGGGGCGACCACCGTCGACCGGGCGAGCGTGGTCATCACGCACCTGTCGAGCGTGATCCACGCGGGCGCCGCACGGCTGCTCAGCCGCGAGGATGTGCGTCAGCTCACCGACGCGCTCAAGCAGGTCTCGCCCTCGGCGGTGGAGGAGCTCACGCCAGCACTGCTGTCGCTGGCCGAGATCCAGCGGGTGCTGCAGGGGCTGCTGGCCGAGCGGGTGCCGATCAACGACCTCAGCCGCATCTACGAGGCGCTCGCGCTGCGCGCGAAGACGTCGACCGACCCCGAGGGGCTCATCGAGGCCGCCCGTGCCGCGCTCGGCCCCGCCATCGCGGCGCGGTTCGCCGAGGGCGGCACGCTGCGCGTGATCATGATCAACCCGCTGCTCGAGCAGGCGATGCTCGAGAGCCTGCGGATGGGCGACGATGGCCCGCAGATCGTCTTCGACCCGCACCGCATGGAGGCGGTCGTCGAGTCGGTGCGCCAGGCCGTTGCCGCGGCATCCGCCGGTGACGGAGGCGAGCCGGTGCTCGTGTGCGCGCCGTCGCTGCGCTCGGCCGTGCGACGCATGGTGTCGGCGCAGACCGACGGGCTGCCCGTGCTGTCGTACACCGAGGCCACCGGGGCGTTCGGGATCGAGACCGTCGGAGTCGTCCGCGACGGCGCGCAGCAGGCGGTCAGCGGTCTCGTGCCGGCAGACCAGTAGGCTGAAACGATGCTGGTGTTGACGAGGAAGATCGGTGAGAGCGTTCTGATCGGCGGCGAGATCGAGGTCACGCTGCTCGACATCAAGGGCGACAGCATCCGCATCGGGGTGAACGCCCCCCGTGAGACCCGCATCCAGCGCTCCGAGATCGTGAACGCCGTCGTGGCCGAGAACACCGCCGCCGCCGACACCGGCGCCGGAGCGGACGCCGCGGATGCCATCGTCGCCGCGCTCGCCCGCCGCCGCGACGCCCAGCCCTGACCCGCACGCCGGGTTCGCGGGTCCCGAATGGCGGCCTCGGGCCCTCAGATGCAGCCATTCGGGACCCGCGAGCGAGCAGGCCCGGCGCGCAGCACCGCCCCGCCCTCTCGTCGCCGACCCCACCCCCAGGTTCGCGGGTCCCACATGGTGACCTCGCGCCAACGGATGCCGCCATTCGGGACCCGCGAGTGCAGGGGGCCAGCGCGCAGCACCGCCCCCCTCTCGACGCAGACCCCACCCCCAGATTCGCGGGTCCCACATGGTGGCCTCACGCCAACGAATGCAGCCATTCGGGACCCGCGAGCGAACAGGGCCAGCGCGCAGCACCGCCCCCCGCGCGTCACAGACCCCCACCCCCAGTTCGCGGGTCCCACATGGTGACCTCGCGCCAACGGATGCAGCCATTCGGGACCCGCGAGCGAGTGCAGGGGGCGCGAGCGAACGGGAGCCGCCGCAGCCGCGACGGGCTACGCGGCGACGCGGGCGATGGTCACGAAGCGCGGGGCGTCGGCATCCAGGTCCTCGTCGGCGAGGTCTCCCACGCCGCCGACCGGACGCTCGATCTCGATGTCCCACCACGAGTCCGCGACGGCGGATGCCATCGGCCGGCCCCACTCGATGACGACCACCGATCGCGCGAAGTCGATGTCGAGGTCGTCAAGTTCCGCCGCCGATCCGAGCCGGTAGGCGTCGACGTGCACGAGCGGCGCGCGACCGACCAGCGACGGATGCGTGCGGGCGATGACGAACGTCGGGCTCTGCACGGGTCCGCGCACGCCCAGCCCCTCGGCGAGACCCCGCGTGAAGGTCGTCTTGCCCGCGCCGAGCGGTCCGGTCAGCACGAGCACGTCGCCGGCCTGCAGCTGCTCGCCGATGCGCAGACCGAGGCGCTCCATGGCATCCGAGGTGGTGATCTCGTGCCGGCCGATCAGCGCCGCGTCGACGCTCACGACACGGTCCGGCGCGGCACGCGGTCGCCGATGCGCGTCACGATCTCGTAGTTGATGGTGCCCGCGGCATCCGCCCAGTCGGTCGCCGACGGCTGACCCAGCGTCGGGTCGCCGAACAGCACCACTTCGTCGCCCACGGCGACGGGGGCGTCGCCCACGTCGACGACGAACTGGTCCATCGCGATGCGGCCGGCGACACGGTACTGCCGTCCGCCGATGAGCACGGGGCCGCGTCCGGATGCCTGCCTGGGCACGCCGTCGGCGTAGCCGAGGGGCACGAGTGCGAGGGTGGTCTCACGGTCGGTGCGGTACGCGTAGTCGTACGAGACACCGGTGCTGATGGGCACGCGGCGCACGGCCGCGACCGACGCCCGCAGCGTCATCGCCGGCTGCAGTCCGAGATCTGCCGAGCTGCGTCCGGCGAACGGCGAGAGCCCGTACAGACCGAGCCCGACCCGCACGGCGTCGAGGCGCGCCTCGGGCAGCGAGATCGCGCCGGCGGTCGCGGCGAGGTGACGGATCTCGGGACGGATGCCGAAGGATTCGGCCTGCGCGAGGATCTGCTCGAACCGTGCCAGCTGCGCACGGTCGTCATCGGGGCTGGCCCCGGAGAGGTGACTGAAGATCCCGACGATCCGGATGCGGCCGATGCGGTCGAGCCGCGCCGCCTCCGCGAGCACCCGGTCGAGGTCGTGCGCGGCGATGCCATTGCGCGAGAGGCCGGTGTCGACCTTGAGATGGACGGATGCCGGTGCCGACTCCGCCGTCGCGGTGAGCTGCTCGAGCGAGGAGACGCCGATCTCGATGTTCGCCTCGACCGCGTCGTGGAAGCGCCGGCCCGGTTCGTGCAGCCAGGCCATGAGCGGCGCGGTGATGCCGGCGCGGCGCAGCGCGAACGACTCCTCGAGCGTGGCGGTGCCGATGCGCGTGGCGCCTCCGGCGAGCGCGGCGGTCGCGACGGCGGGCGCACCATGACCGTAGCCGTTGGCCTTGACGACGCCGATCACCTCGACACCGGTCAGCTTGCGCAGGTGGCGGACGTTGTCGGCGACCGCACCGAGGTCGATCGTTGCCTCACGGAACGGCGTGGTCATGCGACATCCCCTCTGTCGCGGGTCACACGTCTCGCGCGCGCGACGCGACGTTCGTGCGCGGCCTCCGTCCCCACCCGTCGAAACCCCTCCTGAGCGCCGAGACCCCTCCCTGCTGACGCGAATACGCGGGGGTCTCGACGACCACGAGGGGTTTCGGCGATGAGGGGGAGGTCGCGGGCGGGGGACGCGGAGTTTGTCGTCATGGCAGATCCACTCGTTCGGCGATCACGTAGGCCGCGGCGAGGCCGGCGTCGTGGGTCATGCTCAGGTGCAGCGCGGTGATGCCGCGCTCGGACACGACCTGGGCGGTCGAGCCGCTGAGCACGAAGTGCGGACGCCCCGAGGGCTCGGAGGCGATCTCGATCTCGGTCCAGTACACCCCGTCGCTGCCGCCGAGCGCCTTGATCAGCGCCTCTTTCGCGGCGTACCGCGCGGCCAGCGAACGCAGCCGCAGGGTCTGCTCGGCCGGGGTGAACAGGCGCTCCAGCAGCCGGGGCGTGCGGGTCACCGAACGCTCGAACCGCGCCATGTCCACGAGGTCGATACCGGTGCCGATGATCACCCGCCCAGCCTACTCGGCGGCGTCCGTCAGGCCGTGGCGCGCCCGCGTCTGCGGCACGATCCGGGTTCTGGCGTACGGCATCCGGTCAGGCTAGGTTTTGTTCATGCCCTTTACTGATTCGCTGCCGCTCATCCCCCTGCCTGCCCGCGTCAGTGCAGGCGACGGCGTGCTCGAGCTCGTGTCCCTCGGCGTCGAGGGCCACCCCGAGACCGCCGCACTGCTGCGGCGCGACCTCGCCGACCGCTTCGGCGCGGATGCCGCAGAGTCGGATGCCGCGGAGTCGGATGCCGCGGAGTCGGATGCCGCGGGCGCGGCGATCATCCTCGCCCTCGAGGGCGAGGGCGCCCCTGAGAGCCACACCATCGACAGCCGCGGTGAGAGCGTCCGCATCACCGCACCGGATGCCGCGGGCCTGTTCTACGGAACCCGCACCCTGCTGCAGCTGCTCCACCGCGCAGACACGGGTTGGGCCCTCCCCCGCCTGCTCATCGAGGACGCACCCCGCTTCGCCTACCGCGGCGTGATGCTCGACGTCGCCCGGCACTTCTTCGGCGTCGACGACGTGAAGACCTTCATCGATCGCGCCGCGGCGCTGAAGTTCAACCACCTGCACCTGCATCTGACCGACGACCAGGGCTGGCGCATCCAGATCGACTCGTGGCCGTTGCTGACCGAGCGTGCCGCGTCGGGTGACTCCACCGGCGGCGCCGGCGGGTTCTTCACCAAGGCCGACTACGCCGGGATCGTCGACTACGCGACCCGCCGGCACATCACGGTCGTGCCCGAGATCGACCTGCCCGGCCACACGCACGCCGTCGGCGTCGCCTACCCCGACCTGGTCGAGCAGCCCTGGCTGACCGAGCAGTCACGGGCCGATGCCAAGCGGCTGGGCCAGCCCGACCCCGTGCACGGCGAGCACTACGCCGGCTGGGCGGTCGGGCACTCCTCGGTGCGCATCCACGACGAGCGCACCTACGGGTTCGTCACCGACGTGCTCACCGAGGTCGCCGAGATGACCCCCGGCCCATACCTGCACGTGGGCGGCGATGAATGCCTGGGCACCCCGGCGGCGGACTTCGCGGCGTTCTTCGAGCGCGTCACGCGCATCGCCGCCGGCACCGGCAAGACCCCGGTCGCCTGGCACGAGGCCGGCGCCGTGCAGGACATCGCCGAGGGCACGATCGGCCAGTACTGGGGCAGCGTCGAGCCGAAGGGCTCGCACGCCAAGGAGGCGATCCACTTCGTCGAGCGCGGCGGCGCGCTGATCATGTCGCCGTCGGATCGCACGTACCTCGACATGAAGCCGCACGCCGACTTCCTGCTGGGGCTGTCGTGGGCGGGCATCGTTCCGCTGCGCCTGGCGTACGACTGGGAGCCGGCCGACGTGGTCGACGTACCCGAGTCGGCGATCCTGGGCGTCGAGGCGCCGCTGTGGTCGGAGACGATCGAGACGTTCGGCCAGTCCGACGCCCTGGTGTACCCGCGGGTGACCGCGCACGCCGAGGTCGCCTGGTCGCCGCGGGATGCCGAGGGCCGCACGTGGGAGTCCTACCGCAGCCGCCTCGAGCACCTGGCTCCCGTGCTGCGCGAGTCGGGCGTGCAGGTCACGCTGCCGGCGGACTGACACCGGCAGCCCGGCCCGGCGGACTGACCCCGTCAGCCCGGCCCGGCGGCAGGCCTACGAGATCCCCAGCTGATCCGAGAGCACCATGACCGCCGCGCCGCGCAGCACGATGTCCTGCTGTGCGGTGACGCGGATCACGACGTCGTCGAAGACCTCGGCGAGGGTGCGCTCGCGGAGCGTGTCGATCGCCGCGCGGATGAAGACGTCCGAGAGCAGCTCGGTCGGCCCCGACAGCACGATGTCCGACAGGTCGAGGGCGGCGACGATCGGCGCGATGCCGATCGCCATGCGCGCCCCGGCGTCGTGCAGCACGCTGTCGCGGGATTCGGGGTCCGCCTCGATCGCCGCCGTGAGCCGACCGACGTTCAGCCATGCCTCCAGGCACCCGTCCCGGCCGCAAACGCAGCGCGGCCCGCCGTCGGTGCCGACCACGACGTGCCCGATCTCACCCGCGGCGAACCGGCTGCCGACCAGCGGCTGGCTTCCCGAGATGAGTCCGGCACCGACACCGCGGCCGATCTTGATGAGGATGAAGTCGCTGCGCTCCGCGCCGAACGTGTACTCCGCGAGCACGGCGGCGTTGGCGTCGTTGCGCACGATCACGGGCAGGCCGAGCTCGAGGCTCGTGCGCGCCTGCAGCGGCAGGCCGTGCCAGCCGAGGTTGGGCGAGCTGAGCACCACGCCGTCGGCGCTGACCACGCCCTGCGTGCCGATGCCGACGCCGAGGATCGGCTGATCGGCGGCGTCCACCAGCCGCCTGGCCAGCTGCAGCATCACCGCGAGCGTGGCGTCGCCGTCGCGCCCCTCCGGGCGCTCGATGGCATCGCGGGTGATCACCTCGCCGTCGAGCGACATGACGGCACCCTCGAAGCGGGTCGAGCCCGACAGGTCGATGCCGATGACCTGGTGCCCGGTGCGGTCGATGTCGATCAGGGTCGCGGGCTTGCCGGGGCCCGATACCTCGCGCAGCCCCTTCTCCTTGACGACGCCGTCGGCGATGAGCTCTGAGACGAGGTCGGAGATGGTCACGCGGGTGAGCCCGGTCTCGCGGGCGAGGTCGGCGCGGCTCATCGCCCCGGAGTGGTAGAGCGTCTGCAGTACGAGGGCGCGATTGTGTCCGCGTGCGTGCTCGGGCAGCAGCTTCGCGCGCGAGCGGAGCCGCCGCGACGGCCCGAAGGCGCGCGCGGATGCAGCGGTGCGTCCCTGCGCGTCCTGGGGGCCGTCTGACTGCAGCATATTTGTTAGTAAACCTTACCGACGGCCCCGCTGGCCAGCGTACGTGAGCGATGCTGCATACATCTGGGATGCTTCTCATTCAGCGCTCCACGCGATGGACGTCTCCGTGGCGTCTCGGCCCCACCGCCAAGGCAGGATCGAGCCGAGGATTTACCTCGAGCGTCACCCCTTCCCTCTCGAGGTGTCGCAACACGCGGCTTCCTCCCGACCCGACGCCACCATGTGCGACACCCGAACCGAGGTCGGCCACGCCGACGCCCCAGCCCTTCCCTCTCGAGGTGTCGCAACACGCGGCATCCTCCCCACCCGACGCCACCATTTGCGACACCCGAACGGACGTCAGGACGGCCCCACAATGCGAAACCGCCCCGGGGCACGCGGCTCCGAGGCGGTTCGCTGAGTCAGATCACTCGACGGTGACGGACTTCGCGAGGTTGCGGGGCTGGTCGACGTCCAGGCCCTTCGCTGTGGCGAGCGCCATGGCGAAGATCTGCAGCGGGACGACCGCGAGCACCGGCTCGAACAGGGCGCCGGCCAGCGGGATGCGGATGACCTCGTCGGCGTAGGGCAGCACGGCGGCGTCACCCTCCTCCGCGACGACGATCACGCGGGCACCGCGGGCCCGGATCTCCTGGATGTTCGAGACGACCTTCGAGTGGATCAGGGCCGAGTGGCGCGGCGACGGCACCATCACGAACACCGGCTGGCCCGGCTCGATCAGGGCGATCGGACCGTGCTTGAGCTCGCCGGCGGCGAAGCCCTCGGCGTGGATGTACGAGATCTCCTTGAGCTTGAGCGCGCCCTCGAGCGCGATCGGGTAGCCCACGTGGCGGCCGAGGAACAGCACCGAGCGGGTGTCGGCCATCCAGCCGGCCAGCTGCGAGACGTGCTCCTTCTCGCCCGCGAGCACCTGCGCGACCTTCTCGGGCAGCGCCTGCAGCTCGGCAACCTCGGCCGCGCCGTTCTGCAGCGAGCCGCGCACGCGGCCCATGTGCAGACCGAGCAGCAGCAGCGCGGTGATCTGAGCGGAGAACGCCTTGGTCGAGGCGACGGCGACCTCGGGGCCGGCGTGCGTGTAGACGACGGCATCCGACTCGCGCGGGATCGTCGCGCCCTGTGTGTTGCAGATCGACAGCGTCTTCGCGCCGCGCTCGCGCGCGTACTTGACGGCCATAAGGGTGTCCATCGTCTCGCCCGACTGGCTGATCGAGACGACGAGGGTCTCGGCGCCGATCACCGGGTCGCGGTACCGGAACTCGTGCGCGAGCTCGACGTCGACAGGCACGCGCGCCCACTGCTCGATGGCGTACTTGCCGACGAGCGCCGCGTACGAGGCGGTGCCGCACGCGGTGACGATCACGCGGTTGATGCCGGTGAACAGGTCGTCGAGTCCGTCGAGCTCGGGGATGACGACGTCATCACCCTGGATGCGGCCGCGGATGGTGTCCGCGACGGCCTCGGGCTGCTCGGCGACCTCCTTGGCCATGAACGACGGCCATCCGCCCTTCTCGGCGGCGGCGGCGTCCCACGACACGTCGAACGGCTGTGCCTCGACGACGTTGCCCTCGAAGTCGGTGACGGTGACCTCGGACGGCGTGATCGCGACCATCTGGTCCTGGCCGATCGCGAGCGCCTTGCGGGTGTGCTCGACGAAGGCGGCGACGTCGGAGCCGAGGAAGTTCTCGCCCTCGCCGAGGCCGATCACCAGCGGAGAGTTGCGGCGAGCGCCGACGACGAGACCGGGCTGGTCCTCGTGCATCGCGAGCAGGGTGAACGCCCCCTCGAGACGGTTCACGACGGCGCGGAACGCCTGCTGCAGGTCGCCGGTGCGACGGAATTCGCGACCGAGCAGGGCCGCGGCGACCTCGGTGTCGGTCTCGCTGAGAAAGGTGACGCCCTCGGCGATCAGCTCGTCGCGCAGCGGGGCGAAGTTCTCGATGATGCCGTTGTGGATGACGGCGAGCTTGTCGTCGTCGGCCAGGTGCGGGTGCGCGTTGACATCGGTCGGTCCACCGTGGGTCGCCCAGCGGGTGTGGCCGATTCCGGTGGTGCCGTCGCCGAGGGCGGCGTCGGCGAGCGAGTCGCGCAACACGGCCAGCTTGCCGGCCTTCTTGCGCATGCCCAGGTCGCCCTGTTCATCGATCACGGCGATGCCGGCCGAGTCGTAGCCGCGGTACTCGAGGCGGGCGAGCCCGGCGAGCAGGATGTCCTGGCTGGGCCGCGGGCCCACATATCCGACGATTCCACACATGGATTCAAGGATAAGCGGCGCAATTTGCAAGGGAGCCGAACGAACTCCAGGGCCTGGCTCCCCCGGTTCAGGTGTCGCAGGTGGTGGCGTCACGCCCACCGGATGCCGCGTGTTGCGCCACCTCGAGGAGGAAGAGCGGAAGACGAGCGACCCCTCCCCCCCCGCTCAGGTGTCGCAGATGGTGGCGTCACGCACACCGGATGCCGCGTGTTGCGCCACCTTGACGAGGAAGAGCGGAAGACTGGCGACCCCTCCCCCGGTTCAGGTGTCACAGATGGTGGCCTCACGCCCACCGGATGCCGCGTGTTGCGCCACCTCAAGGAAGAGAACGAGAAGAACGCCGACCCGACCCGCCCCGACCTCACACCTTGCGGAGCTGCACCGTCTCGACGGCGTGGTCGGCGCCCTTGCGCAGCACGAGCGTCGCGCGGTGCTTCGTCGGCAGCACGTTCTCGACGAGGTTCGGCATGTTGATCTCGCGCCAGTAGCCCAGCGCGGTCGTCACGGCCTCGTCGTCGGTGAGGTGCGCGAACACGTTGAAGTACGACGAGGGGTTGCTGAACGCGCCCTTGCGCAGCGCCAGGAACCGGTCGGTGTACCAGCGCTCGATGTGCTCGGTCTCGGCATCCACGTAGATCGAGAAGTCGAACAGGTCGCTCACGGCGACGTCGTTGGGGGCGGGCGGCGGCTGCAGCACGTTCAGCCCCTCGACGATGACGACGTCGGGCCGGCGCACGACGACGTGCGCGTCGGGGACGATGTCGTACCGCATGTGCGAATAGAACGGCGCCCGCACCTCGGCGGCACCGCTCTTGACCTCGGTGAGGAACGAGATCAGCGCGCGACGGTCGTACGACTCGGGGAAGCCCTTGCGGTCCATCAGCCCGCGCCTCTCGAGCTCGGCGTTCGGGTAGAGGAAGCCGTCGGTGGTGACCAGCTCCACGCGCGGGGTGCCGGGCCAGCGGCTCATCAGCTCGCGCAGCAGGCGCGCGATGGTCGACTTGCCGACGGCGACGGATCCCGCGATGCCGACCACGAACGGGGTGGTCGAGTCCTCTTCGTGCAGGAAGTCGCTGGTCGCCGCACCGAGCTTGCGGATCGAGCTGGCGTACAGGCTGAGCAGGCGGCTCAGCGGCATGTACACCTCGCGCACCTCGGTGAGGTTCAGCCGGTCGCCGATGCCCCGGATGCCGACGACCTCGGTCTCGCTCAGCGGCTGATCGAGGTCTGCGGCGAGGCGCGCCCATTCCGCACGTCCGATCTCGCGGTACGGCGAGAGAGTCAGCGAGGCGTCAGCGGTCACGGCATCCATCGTAATGGCGCGCCACGGCGCGAATGCGCCGGATGCCGCGGGCGGCGACACGCCCGTCGATAGACTGACGCCATGCTGACTGGGTTCACCGTGCCCCCGTCATCGGCGGCCCAGTATTTCGGCGACAGCCGGTGCCGGTCGATCTGGCAATGGCAGCTGGTGATCGCGTTCGCGGTGGTGACGATCAGCGTGGGTGTCGCCCTGCTTACCCCGGAGCGCTTCCTGGACCCGCTCTTCAGCATCGGCCTGGTGCTGATCATCCTCACCACCGTGATCTCGCTGGCGATTCCGTGGCATCGCATCGGCTCGGCGGGCGTGGTCACGCTGCCGGTGCTGAACGTGCTGTTCATCGGCGTGGTCGCTGCCGGAGGCGCGCCGGTGGCGACCGTGCTGTGGGTGTTCCCCGTCGTGTGGACCGGCACCTACTTCTCGATGGGCGTGCTGATCGGCGTGCTCTCGCTGATCGCCGTGATCGACATCGCCGGGCTGCTGGCGGGCGGGCTCACGCCCGAGACGACCATCTACGGTGTCACGCTCATGATCACCCTCGGCTTCGCAGGCCTGGTCTCGTCGGTGGGTTCGCGGCGCAACCGCTCCATCCGCGGGCTGCTGCGCGCCCAGTCGGATCGCCTCGTGCACGCCCTGCAGCGCGTGAACGACCAGAAGGCGCGCACCAGCCGGCTGATGAACTCGCTCGACATCGGCGTCGCCCGTGTGCTCAACGGCGGCCTGATCGACGAGCCGAACGACACGTTCCGCACGATCTACGCCCTCGGCGGCGCGGCGCAGCAGCACCCGGTGCGCCCGGTCGAGTACCGCGCCCGCCGCGGCGAGCCGATCCCGTCCGATCAGACCTCGATCGCCCGCGCCTCGCGCGGCGAGCAGTTCAGCGACGAGATCGTCTGGCTGTTCGGCCTGGACGGCGAATGGCGGGCGGTGAAGGTGTCGACGAAGATGATCGACCACGGTGTCGTCACCGGCGACGGCCTGCTGCTGGTCGTCGAGGATGTCACGCAGACCGCCGACCCCAGCGCGAGCGAGAACGCCAAGCGGCGCACGATCTCGCACGAGCTGCGCAATCCGCTCACCGCGATCCTCGGTCACATCGACCTGCTGCTCGAGCGGGAGGACCTGCCCGAGTCGGCACGGGACCAGCTCACGGTGGTCGAGCGAGCGGGAGGGCGGATGCAGCGGCTGATCGACGACGCCCTGCTCACGCCGGCGCAGCGCCGCGACGAAGCGGGGATCGACTTCGACCTCGCCGACCTCGCCCGGGCATCGCTCGAGGGCTTCGCCCCGGCCGCCGAGTCCGCCGGCATCGCTGTCGACGCCGACCTCGACGAGCGCCTGCCTGTGTCGGGCGACGCCTTCCGCATGCGTCAGGTCGTCGACAACGTGGTCGGCAACGGCATCAAGTACGCCCAGCGCGGCGGGCGCATCTCGGTGCGCGGGTTCCGGCCGGCCCCGGGCGAGGTCGCCCTGGTCATCGCCGACACCGGCATCGGCATCTCGGAGCAGGATCTGCCGCGCATCTTCGAGCGCGAGTTCCGCACCGAGCTCGCCCGCGAGCGCGGCATCCCCGGCACCGGGCTGGGGTTGAGCATCTCGCGCGAGATCGTCGTGGCCGCCGACGGCCGGTTCGAGGTGCGCAGCGAACTCGGACAGGGCACCGAGGTGACCGTCGTGCTCCCCGCAGGCCCCGAGACCACGCAAGACCACGACTCCACCCCGAACGCACAAGGGAAGACCGCATGATCACGTCGACTCTCGCGATGCCGCTGATCGCGCTCTCCACCCTCGCGACGATCATCTTCATCGGCCTGGGATTCCTGCCCCGCCCGTCCCGCGCGACCGCACTGTGGTCGGCCGCGTTTGCGGTGGCGATGGTCGGGTCGTACGTGTGGCTGGCCCAGGGGTTCACCCCCTTCCCGCAGCAGCTGCGCGCGCTCGGCTCGGCACTGACCATCGCGCCGATGCCACTGATCTGGTCGGGTCTGCGCGCCTACCGCGGGCTGCGCCGCCAGTACGTGGCGCTGTCGGTCGCAGTCGTCGTGATCCTGCCCGCATTCCTGCTCACGGCCGTTGCGCTGGGGATCTACCCGATCTCGTTCCGCATCGCGTTCGCGTCGCTCGCGGTGTTCGCCGTGCTGATCTTCCTCGACCTCATGAAGCTCGGGCCGCAGCTGCGTGACGAGGCTCTGCCGCTGATCGGCGTCTCGGCCGCCTATGTCGTCTTCTCGGCGATCACGATCATCAACGCCGCGTTCCAGGCGTCCGGTGAGATCCAGCCGGCCGACAGCCTGCAGTTCATCCGCACGCTGAACCTGATCGGCGTGAACGTCTACATCACTTGCGCGCTGATCACCCTGCTGCTGCTGACCACGCGCTCGGGGGTGAACCCCTCACCGCACCGCGACTTCGAGCGCATCGTGCGCAACCGCCTGAACCGCGCCCAGGCTGCGGAGGACCAGTGGTGGGCGCTGCTCGACATCCGGCTCGACGACCCGGATGAGATCCGCCTGGCCACGAGCGCCTCGGCCTTCAACGCCGTGTCAGAGAAATTTGCCCGCGACATCGACAGCGTCTTCCCCGCTGATGCCGATATCGAGCGGATGAACGCCTCACGCTTCCTCGTGCTCGTGCCGCGTCCGCAGGGCGGCGTGCGCGACCTGGTGACCGAGCTGCTCGAGCGGGTCTCGGCCCCGCTCGGGGCGCAGCCGATGCAGCTGCGCCTGTCGGCGAGCATCGGCTGGGCGCCGGTGTCGGTGGCGGGCTACGGCTTCGACGAACTCGTGAACTCGGCCGCCCAGGCCGCGCTGACGGCATCCGCCAAGGGCGGCGACCGGTGGGAGCGCATCCGCGGCTCCGGCGAGTGACGACCCGGATGCCGTCATCCGGCCCACCGTGCGCGAGCGGTTACGCGCGTGGATCGGCGTCATCGCGCCTGTAGCATGACGATGTTGTCGCATCCGCACCGCCCCGATGAAGGATCGCCTGTGATGTCCGAAGAGTCCGCTGCCCCCAAGACCGCGGTGATCGTCGAAGACGATCCCGACGTGCGCCACCTGCTGGCGGGCGTGCTCGAGTCGGCGGGGTTCTCGACGGTCTCGGTCGACAACGGGCTCGACGGGGTGCAGGCGGTACTCGACCACCAGCCGCTGATCACGACGCTCGATGTCACGATGCCCGGCATCGACGGCTTCGAGGCGGCCCGCCGCATCCGGGCCCAGAGCGACACGTACATCGTCATGCTCACCGCGCACGATGAGGAGGCCGACGTCGTGCTCGGACTCTCGGCGGGCGCCGACGAGTACCTGAACAAGCCGTTCCGTCCGCGCGAGCTGCGGGCGCGGATCGAGGCGCTGCTGCGCCGCCCGCGCATCGGCGCCGCGCCGGTCGGCCCGTCGCTGCTCGGCGCGATGGCCGAAGGCGCCGCGCGCGTGGTCGACGTGGTGCCGGCCGGGCACGGAACGGATGCCGTCGGCGCCGCCGCCGGCCACCCGGCGGACGGACCGTGGATCCGGCACCGCGACCTGCAGCTCAACCCCGACACCCGCATCGTGATCGTCGAGGGACGCGAGGTCGAACTGACCCGCACCGAGTTCGACCTGCTGTGCGCGCTGATGGAGACCAAGCGCCGGGTGCGCAGCAAGACCGATCTGGCCCTCGCGCTGCGCGGTGAGTCGTATGTCACGAGCTACTACGTCGGCGATGCCGACAAGCGGGCGATCGAGGCGCACATGACCAACCTGCGACGCAAGCTCGGCGACAACCCGGCGCAGCCGCGGTACATCGAGACGGTGCGCGGAGTGGGCTACCGCCTCACCTCCGAGGCATCCGCCTGATCGCGTCCGCCTGAGCGCGTCCGCCCGGGAACGGCATCCGCCCGGAACGGCATCGGCCCAGAACAGCATCCGCCCGGAACAACATCCGCCCGACGGCCGACCGACGGCATCCGGCCCGAACCGCACCGGCCCGGAACGGGCCGAGGCGCCCCGTCCCGCTCACCTGCCCTCCCCGTGGCCTGCGAGCGGGGCGAGACGCCTCTCTCCCCATCCCCTATTCAGTCAGCCGTCCCCTTGGCGGCTGTCGCCCCAGAGTCTGCCCGGGCCGCCCCTCGCGTCCCGGATTCCGCCGAGTTCATCCCCTCCCCGGCGACCCCAGTCCTCCCCAGTTTCAAGCCACTGTCATACGGCATACCCCCGATGCCGTCGAAGCAGCTTGAAGATCATGAAGGCGGTGCGCACCGCGGCGAGGATGCCGAGTGCCGGCCACCCCACGGCCAGCACCCCGGTGCGGACGACCGGCGGCAGCAGCAGCCAGAGGCCGACGAGCACGGCGATCAGGGCGGTCACCGCGACCCACGGCATCCAGTAGCGGCTGTCGCGGCGTCCGCCGGTCTCGGTGCGCTGCACCCAGCCGTCGGTGCGGTCGCGGGTCGAGAACCGCGACCACGACCGCAGGAAGTGCCCCAGCCGCACCCACAGGAAGAGCTCGGCGGGGAACACCAGCGCCGCGAACAGCACGTCGGCGGGCCGGCGGTCGCCGAGCGACAGCGCGATCCGCAGATTCAGCAGCACCGCGACCGCCACCGGGATCAGCCAGAGCGGTGAGAGGCGCAGCGCGCCGACCGACAGCGAGGCGACCGCCAGCGTCACGAATCCGATGCG
This sequence comes from Microbacterium sp. YJN-G, assembly GCF_015040615.1. Lineage (NCBI taxonomy): Bacteria > Bacillati > Actinomycetota > Actinomycetes > Micrococcales > Microbacteriaceae > Microbacterium > Microbacterium sp. YJN-G. Next base: position 711,890 of record NZ_CP060402.1, on the reverse strand, counting down.
CAGGGTGAGGTCGGCGAGCAGGCCGAGGTTCTCGGACCAGCGCTGCCGCAGATTCGGATGCCGCGGCTGCCCGGTGATGTCGCCGCGCTGCCCTGGCCACATCAGCTCGATGGCTCCGGACGCCGCGGCGACCTGCTGCGCGTCGTACTCGCGCAGCGTCGCCGGGGCGGGAACGCCGGCGCGGGCGAGCGCGCTGATCCGGGTGAAGTAGCCGGCGGTCTTCAGCTGCAGGGTGAGCCGCGCGTCTTCGAGGTCGCCGTCGCGCAGCCACGGCGTGCTCTGGTGCGTCGCCTCCATCACCGTGCGCAGCGCCGAGGTGGCGAACAGTGAGAACTCGCCGCCGAGCACCGGCGCGTCACGGCCGCGCAGCAGGCTGCCCAGGGTGCGGTCGGCGAGCTGCGCGCGCTGGCCGGTGTGCAGCATCCGCCGCAGCTGCCCGGTGCGCCGGGCCGGGGTGATCGTGTGGATCGCCGAGATGCCGCCGATGCGCGAGTCGGCGCGGGCCTCGGTGACGAGGTGCTCGAGGGCGTGCGGGTCGGCGACGGTGTCGCCGTCGACGCTGAGCAGGTAGTCGTAGCCCTCGACGAGGGCGAAGCCGTAGTTCAGGGCGCCTGCCCGCCCGTCGGGCGTGAGGCCGATGTCGTGCACGAAGACCTCGGTGAACTGCTCACCGAGGTCGGTGACGGTCTCGTGCGGGCCGGCGAAGGCGGATGCCGTGGGCACGGTGCGGTCGGACGATCCGGTGACGACCACGTGGATGACATCGGGCACCCGCGTCTGCGAGAGCAGCGCGCTGATCACCGCGGCGATGGTGGCTTCGTCGTTGCTCGCCGCGACGACGCAGCCGATCGTCAGGCAGGGGCCGGGGAAGCAGTCGAGCATGTCGGCGGCATCGAGGGGCCCGGCCTCGGCGGCGCGGTTCGATCCCGGGTACGGAGACGACATGACCAGTCCTTCTTGCGGGGCGTTCGGATCCGCCCCGGCACGCTCGATCCTGCGCCATGGACATCCGCGTAACCGCGAGGCCGCCGCGACGCAACCGCAAGATCTCCGCAAGATCCGTCCCCCGCTGGCCCCCTGAGGGTGCTGGATCCCTGACCCTGCCGCCTTGTTGGGTCCCTGAGTCTGTCGAAGGGCCCCGCCCCGCTGGGTCCCTGAGGCTCTCGAAGGGCCCCAGCCCCACTCAACTGCTCGGTCCCTGAGCCTGTCGAAGGGCCCAGACACCCGCCGCCTCATACGATGAACAGATGACGACCAGAGGGGAAGGTCACGTCGAGCGCGCTCGTCGTCCGCTTCGACGCCGTTTCCGGCTGTGGGTTCCCATCGGCATCCTCGTTCTGCTGCTGATCGCTGCCGGGGTCGCTGCGCTGCTGGGCAAGCACGTGTACGACCGGGCGATGGCGGCGAAGAGCTCGCTCGAGCAGGCGATGCCGCTCGCCTCCACAGCAGCCGACCAGGTACTCGCGGGCAACGGCGATGCGGCGAAGGCCACGGCGGCGCAGCTCGCCCGGCTCACGGCCGATGCCCGCGAGCAGACCGACGACGACGTGTGGAAGAGCCTGGAGTGGGTTCCCGTCGCCGGACCCAACCTGTACGCCGTGCGCACGGCGGCCGCGGTGACCGACGATCTCGTCCGCGACGCACTCGTCCCCGCGACCAGCCTGTCGCTGGATGCGCTCAAGCCCCGCGACGGCGCGATCGATCTGGCCGGCATCGCCGCCATGCAGGACGTCGTCGACCGTGCCACGAAGGCGCTGAACACCGCATCCGAGGATCTGGAGTCGATCGACCGCGACGAGCTGATCGACCAGGTCGACAGCGCGCTGGGTCAGCTCACCGGCGCGATCGACGAGCTGCAGCCGATGCTGGCTCCGGCATCCGAGATCCTCGGGGTGCTGCCCAAGGCGCTGGGCGCCGAGGCTCCCCGGCACTACCTGATGATGTTCCAGAACAACGCCGAGTCGCGGGGCACGGGTGGCAACCCGGCCGCGCTCGTGATGATCGATGTCGATCAGGGCCGGATCAGCATCGGGCAGCAGGCGTCGAGCACGGACTTCAAGAACGGCCGAGCGCAACCGGTCATCCCGCTGTCCGCCGAGACGGCGGCGCTGTATGGCACGAAGATCGGCCGGTACATCCAGGACACGACGCTGACGCCCGACTTCACCGAGACCGCCGCGATCGTGAAGGCGTTCTGGGCGGAATCGTTCGGCACGCCGGTGGATGCCGTGGTCTCGTTCGACCCGGTGGCGCTGAGCTACCTTCTTGCGGCGACCGGTCCGACACAGGTCCAGGTCGACGGACAGCCACTGCTGATCCGCGGCCAACCCGTCGTGATCAACGCCGAGAATGTGGTGCTGCTGCTGCTGAGCCAGGTGTACTCGCTGCTGCCCGATCCTGAGCGGCAGGATGCGTTCTTCGCCGCTGCCGCGGCGTCAGTGTTCGATGCGCTCACGTCCGGTGATGTGCAGCCGCGCGCGCTGCTGGACAGCCTGACCAAGGCGGTCGGCGAAGGGCGGCTGCTGTATGCGCCGTCGGACGAGGCCGAGGCGGCGCTGCTCGCCACGAGCCGGCTGTCGGGTCGGCTGCCGGTCGACAACACCGAGTCGACGATGCTCGGCGTGTACGTGAACGATGTCACCGAAGGCAAGCTCGACTACTACATGCAGCTCGACATCGCCGCGCAGTCGACACAGTGCTCCGCGCCCGAGTCACCGGTGTTCACCACAACAGCCACGCTGACGAACACCCTCGCGCCGGATCAGGCCGACGGGCTCGCCCACTACGTGTCTCCGGCGCGCTTCTTCCCGAAGGGCACCGTCGGCACGGATCTGGTGCTGTACGGTCCGGTCGGTGCGACATTCAGCGGTGTGACGGTCGACGGTGCACCGTCAGGCGCCAAGGGGATGCCGCATCTGGGCCGCCCGGCCGTGAAGGTGCCGATTCAGAACCGTCCCGGCAAGACCCACGTGGTCGTCGCGACGTTCACCGGAGCCGCGGGCGAGTACGGCCCGGTCGAGGTGCGCCACACACCTATGGTGCGCCCGACCTCCGTCACCCTCACCTGCGACTGACTGGTCCCTGACCCCTCCCTCTGGGTCCCTGAGCCCGTCGAAGGGCCGGAGCCGCTCGGGTCCTGAGCCGGGCCCACGCGCCCTCGAGGCTCCGCGCAGCGCGAAGCGATGGGTGGAGTGGGCGTGGGGATCGAAGGGCCCCAGCGTCCACAACCCGCTGGGTCCCTGAGCCTGTCGAGGGGCCGCCCCGCCCTACAACCTCACTCGCCCGCCGGGAACATCTCCCCGCACGACGCATCGATCGTCACAGGCGTCTGCGTCACGGTAGGCGTGTACCGCACCGACAATGGCGGCGTCGCGTCCTCAGGCACCGTCGATGTGAACGACACCGTGCGCGACTCCCCCATCGGCACGGTGATGAAGAGGCTCTTCGCCGCCCGGCCGTTGTAGACGCCTTCGCGATCCCAGCCGTTCTTGTCGCCCTTGGCCGGCTCGGTCGCGACGAACTGACCGCCTGGAAGCGCCATCGAGAGCACGTCGAAGACCATGGTGGTCCGCGGAACGCCAAGCTTGTTGCCACGCCAGTTCAGCGTGTATCCGTTGAGATCCGCACTCGGCACGGCGTTGTTCAAGGTGATGCTGGTGGTGACGGTGCGGTTCTCGGCCGAGCATGTGACCGCCATCGACGTGCTGAGGAAGTACTCGAGCTTGGAGTACGACGCGTCGTTGAGATAGATGCCCAACTGCGTGGAGTCCTCGTTGGTCGCGTCGACTGCGCCGTCCAGGCCGAGGTCGATCGACATGGCCTGCTCACTCTCGTTCGTGAACCAGAGATACAGTCGCTGCTCCTCGGCGCTCTTCTGCAGCTGCTCGAGCATGGCGACGGGGTCCCAGCCGCCACCCATCACGTGCTTGAAGACTGCGGACGATACCTTGGCGAAGTACTCGTCTGACGCGAGGCCATCGGTGCCAAAGCGCTCGTAGGTATCGAACAGGAGTAGCGACACGGCGTTCTCCGCAGTGACTGCTTCGCGCTCGCCCTCGATCTGCACGGGGCCCGCGACGCTCAGCATGTACGACAGCACCACGGGATCGAGCGAGATGACGCCATCGAGGTGGCCATCCGTCCTATCTGTCCAAAGCCCAGTGAACATGCTTGCCGCATCGGGAAAATGCGGTAGACGCGTGAAGTTCTGCGAGTAGCGTCCAGTGTCGGGTTCGAAGAGGTTTTGCTTCTCTTCAGCTTCGATCTCCTGCGGAGAGTAGCCCTTCTGACCCGCCATGTAGTAGCGCAGCACCTCACGGTCTTCGCGCATCTCCACCTTGCCGTCGGTGATCGTCATGATCGCACCCGCTCCGGGGTTGCCGCCCGTCGCTCGGCTCTCCGCGTTGTTCTGGAACAGCAACGCGTATGTGCGTTCACCTCCATCACCGAGGATCGAGAGGATATCGGGCAGGTACTTCTCGACGGTCGTCAAGAGCGGCGTGGTCTGGTCGATAATGTCAATCAGCTGCCCGATGTTCTCGTCTACGAAGGGCAGGATGGCATCGCGGTCGATGGTGTCGACATGTGCCTTCGCCTCGCCGAAGGCCGCCTTGATAGGAGGGAGCTTCGGCTGGATGTCACGGAATGGCTGCAGGTTGATGCCACCACCTTCGACACGTAGCTTCTCGACGTCAAGCGTCGCCAACAGTTCCAGGGCGATCGGCATTGCGTCGCGGACAAGTACGTGTGTGGCCTTGGTCGTCTCACTGACAGCGGCGACGTTCTGACCGACGAAAGGAACAGCTGCGGCGATCTGCCATAGTGGACCGTCGACGATCTCATCGGCATTCTGGGTGAGTTCGAGCACATCGGATGCAGTCGCCGCGACGGCATCCGTCTGGCCGGCCTTGACGAGGGGCACGACCTCGGTGATTCTGGCCTTCGCGTCTTGAAGGTCGTCTCGAACCTGCATCGCCTGCAGAAGGAACACCAGCCCGACGCCAGCGAGCAGAATCAGGACTACAAGGATGGAGAGCACGATCCAGGGCCACCGCCGGCGTCGGCGCTTACGAGTTGAAGTAGCGTCGTTCACTCCGTCTCCGTCCCCCGTGTCGGACTCAGCGTCCTCAGCGGCCGACAGCGATCGCTCAGTATGCATCTGCTCGTAGGCCTGCTGGAGCAGCAGCATCGGGTCGTCGATCCGCGGCGAACTATCGGTTACCGTTGCGTGCGGCGCCACAGCGCGGGCCGAGACGAACTCGACGAGATCAACGGGGGCCGTTTGGGCAGCATCGGACGGTGCGTCTGCAGGGCGCAGTGCATCCTCGGCGGTGAGGCGTGCGAGACGGGCCTCGCGCCGAGTGCGCGGGGGTGTCGGGTTGCTGATGGTTGCTCCTTGGGTCGCCGTGATCCTACCGAGCCGTTCCTGTGGAACGACCGATCAGTGGGCGCTGGCGCCCGGAGCGACCACTGCCTTGAAAGTGCGGAAGAGAATGACGATGTCCTGCATGAACGACCAGTTCTCCACGTAGTACAGGTCGAGACGGATCGTGTCTTCCCACGAGAGCGACGATCGTCCGCTGACCTGCCACAGACCGCTCATGCCGGGCTTCACCAACAATCGTCGGTGCGCGGCATCATCATAGAGAGCGACCTCGGCGTCGCGCTGCGGACGCGGCCCCACGAGGCTCATCTGGCCGCGCAACACGTTGAACAGCTGCGGTAGCTCGTCGAGGGAGTACTTGCGGATGAACCTTCCTACCGGGGTGATACGCGGATCGTTCTCCACCTTGAAGAGCGGCTGGTCTGCACGACCCTGTTCTTCGAGCAGCGCAGCCAACTGCGCGTCCGCGTCAGTCACCATCGAGCGGAACTTGAGCATGTCAAAGTGCGTGCGGTTGCGCCCCACCCGCTCCTGCTTGTAGAACACGGGTCCCGGGCTGGATGCCTTCACGGCGATTGCGGTGATGATGAGCACCGGCGAGAGCAGCAGGATGAGCAGCGACGACCCGACGATGTCGAAGGTGCGCTTGAGGAATCGCCGAGCGCCATCGAGTCGAGGGAAGTCGACGTGCACGAGCGGCAACCCAGCCATAGGACGCGAATGGATGCGTGGTCCAGCAACGTCCGTAAGCGACGGCGCAACGATCCAGTCCACGTCCTGGTTGGCCATGTTCCAGCCGATACGCCGCATGACCTTGGGTGAGATCTCATCGGCGCCCGAAAGCACGACAGTATCGATACTGAGTTGTTCGACGACGCGCTCCAGATCACGAAACTTGCCGAGCACCGGCACGCCTTCCACCATCATCCCGTCGCTGTGCTCAGTAAGCAGACCCAAGATCTTCACACCGGTGTCTTCCGTGCGGTGCAGGGTCTTGATGATGTGCGCCGACTTGCGGAGCTCGCCGATCACGACCGCCCGATGCACGAACCGCTCGACGCGTTGCTGGCGACGCAGCCACTGCCGCCACATCCACCGGACGACCATAAGGAGAATGAGACCCACGGGAAAGGCCACGAGGAAGATGGTTCTGGCCAGGTCGATCCGAAGGAAGAAAGCGGCAGCCAACGTCACAGCGAACGCCGACAGCGTGCCACGGAAGACGCGGTCGTACTCCGTAATTCCGTGCCCGACGACGTGCTCGTCCCGGCTGTCTGCAGCATCGAGCACAAGCATCCAAATCACCCAGATGATCACGAGTGCGACCCAGTAGGGCACTGCGGGCCCGGCCGGCCATGCGACGACATCGAGTTCTGCGCCCGCGGCACGCGAGATCCAGAAGTACAGCCCCAGTACGACTGCGATCACTACGCCGTCCGTCGCGCGTACCCTGACCGCGTATCGTCGAGGCCAACGTCGTACAGCGCGACGGTGCGCCGCACCGTTGGCTCGCGGTCTTGCGTCCGGCACGTCACTCCCATCTGACTCAAATCAACCCGCGTAACATTATCCGTCCGGATAGATCCGACAGTCAAAGTAGACGCAGGGACACTCCGCGCTCACCCGGGCACGGGTCAGTATGCTGAGGTGGGTCCAAGGCGCTGAGCGCCTCGGTAATCGTACAAGCTGACAACCTCGCGGAGGCCTCTGGAATCCGCCACCGATTGAAGATGACTTCCGCAGACCTCCACAACTCTCAGGCCCCCTGGTGCTCGATCATCACCGTAACCTTCAACAGTGCTCGAACGTTGCGGCACTTCTGGTCTCAGGTCGATCTGACCAGCGGAGTTGAATGGGTCGTCGTCGACAATGCGTCCACGGACGACACCGTCCTTGTCGCCCGCGAACTCGGTGCGCGCGTCGTCCAGCTTGAGAAGAACCATGGTTTCTCTTACGCGAACAACGTTGGCTACTCCGTGGCAGAGTCCGACTTCATCGCCTTCCTTAATCCCGACGTCCGCCCGGATCAGAACGCGTTACGCATACTTGAGCGAGCGGCAAACGAGAACGACGCGATAGTCGGCCCGCAGCTTTACAATTCTGATGGAACTCGACAGCCCAACGGGCGGGGGTTCCCCACGCTTGCCGTGAAGATCCGCAACCGGCTGCGAGCGGATGACTCGCAGTATCTTCTGTACGCAAGCGGCGACGCTCCTCGTAACGTTGTGTGGCTCATGGGTGCAGCCGTACTCGGGTATCGAGCCCAATTCGATCAGTTCGGGGCATGGGATCCACGCTTCTTCCTTTACTACGAAGACTCCGATCTGGGGTTGCGGAGCTGGCGAGCTGGAGTGCCGGTCATGCTGATCCCTCGCGCTCGCATGTTGCATGGATGGGCGCGCGAGACTGCCGGCAAGTTCCGCCTTACACCGTGGTTGCGCGAGATCCCTTCCATGATCAAGTTCTACTGGAGGTATCCACGTCTCCTCACCAATAGGAACTACGCGAAGCGAGCGCATCCGAGAGTTACCGGAGCGGTGTTCGATACATAAACAGATCTCTATCGCTTGCGCCGGAACCTGGAAGGATGAAGCGAACCGATTGCAAGGCTGAGCGTTCTGAGTAGTGGGGCTTGCCGGCTCGCGACTGCGGTCGTCATGTCACGGAGCAGAACCGCACTGAATCGCCCCTCTGCCACGGCCGAGACAAACTCTAGGTTTCCCCGTCCTAGTTCGACAGGCGCCTGCAGCAGCCGGCGAGCCATGTTGACCCTCCACCCCCATCGATGCTGGCTGATGTATCTCCATGGACCTGTCGATGTAGCCCGACCACGTCCACGAGTGCGCGCCACCCTATCCATGAGCCCTGCGCGCCGTTCTTCGCCAATCACATTATGTTGGTGTTGCACATACATCTGGAGAGGCAAATCGACCACTGCGAAGCCCGCGCCTGACGCGGCGCACACGCCTAACCAATGGTCGTGAAACGCAAGATCGGTGGCTTCTGGGAACGGCAGCGCGATCCGCAGTAACTGCGCACGAAACGCGCACGCACTACCTGTCACCTGGTTATCGAAGAACTCGGACGCTAACGACACCGAACGTCGGGCGCTAACTCCACCGACATCCTGCCGTGACTCATCCACTACACGCACCTGACCGAGAACAAGGTCGGCATGCGCTAGGCCTGGCAACAGCCTCTCGAGCTTTTCCGGATCCCACTCGTCGTCCTGGTCCGACAGAGCAACCCAACTGACGCCCTCAGGAGCACCTTCGAGGAGCCGTTCGAAATTTCGGTAGAAGCCCACGTTCGTCTCATACTCGCGAACGAAGAAGCGGGCATCACCGCCAACCAGATCATCGACAATCCCACGCGTTTCCATGTCCGCGCCGTCGATCCCGATGAGGCAGGTCCAACTGCAGACAGTTTGCTTCTGGATTGATGCGATCTGGCGCGCGAGAAGCTCGTAGGATGGCCGGTAGACGGCCAGACCAATAAACCCAGTCCCTGTGCCTGCGAGGTTGCCTCGAATGTTATCTGACTGCGCCTCACGCAATTGCGATCACCGTCCGCTGCGACGCCGAAGATGAGCCTGCATGGAGAGCAACGGCCCGAGCGCGACGGTTCGAACCGCCTGCACCGCGTCTGCAGTGCGCTGCGCGACAGCATCGCGCGAACGCAACGCGAGGTCGAGCAATGAGTCGAGCCTCTCGACCGAAAGGTCCTTAACGCTAATCGATAGTTGTTGCTGATCGAGATAGCGGGCGGCCTCGAGCATCTTGTTCTCGTACGCGAGGGACACGCATGGCACGCCATTCAGTGCCGCAAGAATCAGTCCGTGGTAGCGCATCGACACAACAATGTGCGACTTCGCCAGCTCGGCGACGTAATCGGACAGCGACGCAACCGGCGCAATTTCCACCACACAACCTTGACCAGCTAGCGCGTCCGCCAACTGTTGCAGCTGTTCAGGTTCGGCCTGCGGACCATAAAGGTGAGGCACGACCCTGACCCTCAATCCCTCGCTAACCGCAGCCTTCGCAACTGAATTTGCGACCACGTCGCGCCAGAGCCCACGCTCATCCGCACCTCGGAAATCACGATGCCAATTTCCCAGCGCGGTGGGCACGACCGCGATAACGTCGCGTGTTACTGCATTAGCAACAGGATCGAGCAGGAGCGCAGTATCAACACCGAGGTATGAATGAAGGTGCTGGCGCGCTAACCATTCTTTTGAAGACTGCTCTCGCACAAACAGTTCAGATCTAGCCAGAACATATTTAGCCACGCGGTCAAATATCTTCGAGTTACTTTGGCCCACCGTGTTCTGGAAGAAGATTGGCCGCACCCCGCATCGCACCATCGCGAGCAGCACAAACAAATACATCCAGTCCTTGTATATGCCGATGTTGGAACCAGCGGGAGATACGAGCACAAAATCCGCCGCGCGAGCCGCCGCGACCAACGGTCGGAGTTGGTCGTGTGCGTGTCGAGATTGAATCAACTGCCAGAGGGCAGCCTTGAAAAGATTCGCCCGTTGGTCGTCCTTCCCGCTCAACACCGGCACAAAATGGTGGTGGACTCGATCGTCGTTGATCGGCAAACCACCCTGCCCGCGGTCCCAGATATAGAAAACATCAACACGGCCAGCCGACAGTTCCGAGAAACACCGCTCGACAAGCGCGATACCAGCCGCATCGTCGCCATAGTTGTTGGTGTGCTGATTAACGATCACGATATTCACTGGATCGGTCATGAACTCGCTTTCCCGGTGCCCTGTCGCGTCTGGCACACACCGACTTCTTACGATACCGTATCGAGAGATCTCCGCCGACGCGTGCGGTGACGACTCACGTCCACGATGACTTGGAGATCAGATGAGCCGCATGCGCAGGTTTGGCCACAACGTGGTGATAGCTCTGACCGGGAGTTTCCTCCCCGCTGCGATCGGCGCATCCGGAACGATCTTGCTTGTCTCGTTACCGTCATCGGCGTCCGTTTTGATCCTTGCCGCTTGGAGCGTCCTCGGTTACATGACGCTTACAGACCTGGGGCTTACGCGGTCGGCCGCCAAACTCGTGGCAAGCGGTAGCAGCACCGGAGCCGTTATCGGGACACTGTGGCGCACCGCGATACCTCTCGGACTCGTTCTTGCCGCTGCAACGGCCGCGCTCGCGCTCATGATCGATCCGATCCTGCTCGTTGTCGCGCCCGCGCCTCTTCTTCTCTCAGTACAGTTTCCAGTGGTCGGCGCTCTGGAAGCGCGTGGAGCGTTCGACTTGCTCGCTGGCCAGCGCGTCGCCAACGCCGTTAGCGTCTACATCCTCCCTCCCGCCCTCGTGCTTCTCCTCGACACAGAAGCCGGTCTCCCACTGGCGTTTGCGGCGTTGGTCGCGACACGACTCATCATCGTCGTGATGCTGACGCATAAGTTGCGCATCGGGCCGCGCGATGTCTTTCAGCACCTCATCTCCAAAAGATTCGACGCAGGCCAAGGAGTTGTTTTTTGGGTTGCACTGTCGAGTATCCTCGGCCCCGCTTTCCTATACGCCGACCGCCTTGCGCTTGCGCTGGTTGGGGTTCCCACGGAGATGTGGATCTTCTACTCCACGCTCTCAGAACTATTGATGAAGTCCTACATCATCCCGAGCGCAGTGCTGTCGGTCGCATTTCCTTGGCTAGCGGCAAACATCACCGAACACGTCGAACGACTCCGCGCCTGGACGACGGTGAGAATTCCACTGCTTGCGCTTGTTATCGTAGGACTCGCCGGCGCCGTATGTTACCTAGCTCCGCCGTCCGTACTCAGCTTCCTGAGCAATGCCATCGCCAAGGATGACACACGAACCATCGCGTTCTTGCTGATTGCGGCGACTGTGGTCAATTGGACATCGCAACTGTACATCGCAGTGCTACAGGCCCTGCACGCACAAAAAATCGTTGCCTTGCACCAGTTGACCCTTGTTCTTCCATTCCTCATCGGCCTCACAGTTGGAGGCGCTATCTTGGGGGGCGTCGGCATAGCCATCGTCGCGTTCGCTCGGATCCTCGCCCTTTCTATGATCCTCCACTACGTCACGCGACGACAGCTTTTGACCGGCTAGACAGGCTCACCAGAACGGTGCGTATTCTCGCGGACTGAGAGCAAACCAGCGCAATGATGAGCTGGCCCGATAGAGACGTATACGAGATCATATTCTCGAAGAAGCTGAAGAAGACCAGCGTTCCAAGCAAGGCGAGTCCCTCTATCTCGACCGCGGTCCCAGCCAGGAGGCGGACTGCCATCACGCTCACGACCACGAGCACGAGCAGCATTACGGTGCCACCTATCATTCCGGCACCACCGACCGGTGAACCAAAGGTGGTTGACGCGGTGATGTCCGGAGCGATCAGGAATGAGGCCTTATCGACGTCACCGATGTCAAACGCGGCACCGATTCTCGACCCTATGGAATCCGGCATAAGTTCGTGCACTACAACAGAATCGATGTTGCACGAGATGCCGCAAATCCGCCCACCGGCTGCCGCGAACGCGGCATTCAGGTTGGCAATCGGGGAGACGAAATACATGTAGGCCCATAGCCAGGACGTGGATAGCCCTGAATCTAGGAAAGCCGGAGTCGCGCGCGCCAACTGGACGACCGCGTCCGACCTCCCCGGAACGCCGGTTGCCGCTTCGATCTGATGGCTGAGCCGGAAATCGCCGACCACTCCGAACAAGTATGCGAAACACAGACCCAACAGGACGATTACAGCGAAGCCAGTCAGGGTTATCCCCCTGACATACAGGTACACAAGGGCACAGGCGAATGCAAGAAAAGACGGAGCGCTTCGGTTAACAATCGCGATGAAGAGGACAAAAACCCATATTGTCACCGCCAGCGAGCCCCATCTCCCGGACTCCAAAAAATGCCGAAAAGCACGTACGCCGTAATATCCGCTCAGACATAGCATGAATACATGCAATCCATCCAGTCCGAACCCGTAGATATCGTACTCTACGCCCTGCAGGATCTGGATGATAGGCACACCATTATTCTTCACGAACGCACCGACGAAATATGCAGTGAACAATAAGGGGACGCCGAGTCGTAGCGGGTCAGCCGCCTGACGAATGGTGGGCACGGGGTGGCGGACTGCTAGCACAACAAAGATCAGCGCGACGATCACCATGAACCCAATCGTGTCGCTTCGCAACGCCACGAAAAGGTCCGACCAGCCAAGAAGGTACAGTAGGCTCGCCCCGACGAGCCAGTAGGACATGAGCATGAATGGTGACCAAAGCACAGGGGCGCGCGCGTCACGCTTCTGAGTGAGGCTCGGAAATTCTGCCATGCTATACCCTTGTGCGTGATCTCAATCGGTTGACTATTTGTCTGCCCGTTGCCAGGACAGTCCCAATGGTGATCAGCGCGAGGGATTGAAGGTGCCCAAGTGCCCAGAAGCGACCAAACCGCGGTCGCGGTGTGCCCGGTCGTGGCGTGTAATGCTCGGGGTCGGAAGTGGCTCGGACGTACTCGTGATCGTGTTCAGCATCGGGTTCGAGGTACGCGCCCTCGGCCCATTCATTCCAAGCATTGATGAACACGAAGCCGTTCGCGCCCCGGGCCGATTCCTCTCGACGTCGGGCGCTCGCGAGCCACGCTGCGTAGCGGGCCGGCGACGAACCCAGATAGATGGTTGCCGATTCTTGCCTACGTGCAGTGTTGTCCCAACCGGGTGTGACCCCTGGATATCGCACATATGCCGCAGGCCGTCTCTCCTCGAATCGCCGAGCCATTCGCGGATAGGACATCAGCCTCCCGCGGAACCCTCTGCGAACACCACGGACAGGTGCTATCTGAGCCGAGCGTAACGTGTTGGCTCCGACGGGCGGGAACTCTGCCACCGCGTCGAACCCAAGTGACTCCGGCACCAGCCCGGGGGTCGTCTCCGATGCCACCAGGTGCACGCCCGGAAACCCTGCTGCAGTCGCAAATTCGTTCAACCGGGCGGCGAAATCTCGACTCGACGGCACGATCTGAGCTCGGTGTACGAGGAGGACAGGCTTGCCGTCGTGCTTGATGTAGTGAGGAGCGCGGAAATGGGGTAGCAAGTCTTCAAACAGACGCTCTTCGAACGCCTCGTCATAGCTTTGAGCGATGAGGACACTCCGGGATTTCCCATCCCATCGTCGGGTCCAGCTTTCGTTCGCCCAACTCAGGCAGTACGGGAGCAACGACGAGTCCTGCCGCCATGCCTCGACAGGCGCTTCAAGAAGGCGCTTGCCGTTGAACCAGTAGAAGTACATGCAGAAGCCATCGACTCCCGCCTCCCTGGCGAGCAAGGTTTGCCGCTCGTAGACAGTAGCGTCCGTTAGGTCATATTCGCCGAGTGCGCCTGCGACTCGAGGATGCACGTGAGCCTCATACTGCGGGCGAGCCCGACGAACATTCACCCACTCCGTGAAACCGTCACCCCACCACTCATCGTTCTCCGGTATCGCATGGAACTGAGGCAGATAAAAGGCGATCGTTCGTGGCATTGCTACCCCCTTCTGCAGTGGTTCAGTCATGCGCCGGGAGTCGGCCGCGTTACCCGATCCTACCTCGCCGGTCAGCCGCGCAATGCGGGGCATGGGTGGTGTGCTGTGCGTACCGGACACTATCTGTACTGTCCGTTCCTCGCGTCCCAGACCGCCCTCGCGATCACTCTCTGGTCTCGTGAATGCACCATCGCCCGAACGGCGAAGGCCGTAAGCAATCCGATCCACCCACCGACGCTGTTCGCGATGACGTCCTCGAATGTCGCGAACCGCTCGGCCAGCAGCGACGACTGCGTGAACTCGATGAGGCCGGAGAACGCCGGCAACAGGAAGATGCCGAGCCAGGCGATCACCTGGGGCAGGGCGAGTCCGACCAGAAAGCCGAGGGGTACGAACATAGCGATGTTCGCCGTGAACTCGAGCTTCGAGTAGCCGAACCATTCGGGAACACCGTTGCGGTGCAGGACGTCCAGCACCTTCGCGATCGAACTCTCGTAGCCGCGGTCGAGTGGCGTCGGCGACATCGTCATTGCGACGACGACGCCCACATAGATGAGCAGCAAGGTCAGCGTGATGCCCAAGCGCGCCTGGCTCTTCGCGGGTCGCTTAGGCAACGCCGTAGGCGCGGCATCGAGCAGCCGCGTGATCTCGTCGGTCACGTCATCCCCTGTCTGGATCCGGCGCTCCCCCGTCCGGATAAGATCCGACTACTCTACCCGTGACAACCGAGCTACTCGGTCAACGCGCATCCCTCACCCCGGCATCCTGCCAGGTCGATGAGAGATGATCGCGCGGTGACAGCATCCGACCCCGTCCTCGACGCCCCTCGTGGCGCCCGCCCGCGTCGCCAGCACCGCTGGGTGTGGGTGACGGCCCTGACGATCGTCGGGCTGCTGCTCGGTGTCGCGGTCGCGGCGTTCGCCTACCTCGCGACCCTCGCCTCGTCATACGACCAGGCCGAGACGATGCCCACGAACGAGGTCTTCCCAACGACGCGTCCTCCGGCGACGAACCCCAAAGCGGTGAACATCCTGCTGCTCGGGTCGGATTCTCGCAGCGGCCTCGGCGGCTCCGTGTCGGACATCCGCGGCCAGCGCGCGGACACCATGCTGCTCGTGCACATCCCCGCCGATCGCTCGGGCGTGCAGATCATCTCGTTCATGCGCGACAACTGGGTCGAGATACCGGGCCACGGCGAGGCCAAGCTCAACGCCGCCCTCGCGTACGGTGGCACTCCCCTGCTGGTGCAGACCCTCGAGAGCATCGTCGACGTGCGGATCGACCATGTCGCCATCACCGACTTCGAGGGCTTCAAGGGCCTGAGCACGGCACTCGACGGCGTCACCGTGAACAACGAGGTCGCGTTCTCGAAGGGCGGGCACCGGTACGAGCAGGGACCGATCGAGCTGCAGGGTGACGCCGCACTCGGATACGTGCGCGAGCGCTACTCGTTTCCCGACGGCGACTACCAGCGGGTACGCAATCAGCAGGCATTCATCAAAGGCATGCTCGACAAGCTCGTGAGCCGCGAGACGCTGACCGACCCGGCCCGCATCGCGGCATCCGTCGATGCGCTGGCACCGTACCTCGCCGTGGACGAGGGACTCGACGCCGGCACCGTCGCGGCACTGGGCCTGTCGCTGCGCGACGTCGACAAGAGCGAGATCCTCTTCCTCACCTCACCGACGCACGGCACGGGCACAGTCGGCAGCCAGTCGATCGTCCGCCCGGACTGGGACGGACTGGCCGCGCTCTCACAGGCGCTCAAGGACGACAAGGTGCCCGAGTACGCGGCGACGCACACCGGGCAGTGACATCGATGACTCAGGCCGCTCCCCGATGCGACGTCGTAGTCTGAAGCGATGACCGACCCCGACGCCACCGGTCGGCCGCGTCTGCGGCGGTCCGCCCTGCGCCACCTGCGCGACTCGCTGGTGAAGACGGAGAGCCGATTCTCGGCCGCGGTGACGCCACCACAGGCCAGCCCGGATCAGAGTGCGGCGCCCGACCCCGCCGAGCAGGGCGGCACCGTGCTCACCGTCTGCACGGGAAACATCTGCCGGTCGCCGATGGGCGAGATGCTGCTGCGCAGCGCTCTCGCCGATCTCGGCATCCGGGTGCACAGCGCGGGTACGCACGCGCTCGTCGACGAGTCGATGACCGACCCCGCGCTGCAGCTCGCCATCGTGCACGGAGCGGATGCCGAGCAGGCTCGTGCGCACCGCGCACGGCTGCTCAGCCCGCCGCTGCTCGCCGAGACCGACCTTGTCCTGACGATGACACGCGAACACCGTTCGCATGTCGTGCAGCTGGTGCCGGCACTGCTGCATCGCACGTTCACAGTGCGTGAGTTCGCACGGCTGGTCGAACCCCTCACCGACGACGACGTGCGCCGCGGCGTCGCCGACGCCGGACCGGATGCCGGCCTGCGGCTGCAGGCCCTCGCCCGCCTGGCCGGGGCCCAGCGCGGAATGGTGCACGCGCAGCCGGACGAACACGACGTCATCGACCCGTATCGCCGCTCTCAGCAGACCTACGAACTGTGCGCCTCGCAGCTGGTCCCGGCCGTTGCCGAGGTCAGTCGCGTCATCCGCGCTGCGCTGAGCTGAACCGCCCTGCAGGCGGCTGCCAGAGGCGATCTATCGGAATTCCGGAATCGGCGCATCCCCCTGGGCCTCGTCGCTGCCACCACCTACGATGGCCCGCATGACCGAGACGCGAGCCGAGAGCCGCGCCGAGAGAAGGCGCCGTCCCCTGCTGCTGGTGACCGACGCCACCGTGCTGGGCAGCAAGACGCGCGGGGTGATCCTCGTCGCCGCGTCCGGAAAGACGAAGAAGCAGGAGCTCGCGGGAGCCGTGCGCGGTCTGTCGACCGCCGGCGTCGAGCTGTTCGGAACGGTCGTGACGATGCTGCCGACCAAGGGCCCCGACAGCTACGGGTACGGCAGCTACGCGTACGGCAGCGCGCATGTCGCCGGTCAGTCCGAACCCGAGCTGACGGCGACGCAGGCGACGCCGACGCATCGGGTATCTGCCGGATCAGGCCGGGATGCGGGTTGATGCGGGTGGGCTTCGGTCGACCTGACCGGTCGCCTTCTTTCACCTCTCGCACAATGCAGAACGTCCAGACCTTGAATGCATGGAACTCGGTTGCGCCACGCCGAAATGTGATTGCGTTACTCGCGTAAACGTGAGTAGAGTGACAGCACGGCTGTGGGAGCCGTGGCGGATGGGGATCCGCCATCACTGGGGAATGATCTGGGGAGATCATGGGGACTCGCATCGGGTATACCACTGGGGCGTTCGACTTGTTCCATGTCGGACACCTCAACATTCTGCGGCACGCCCGAGAGCACTGCGATTATCTGATCGCGGGGGTCGCCAGTGACGAGATGCTGCGCACGGTCAAAGGCGTCGAGCCCGTCATACCGACCGCCGAACGCGCCGAGATCGTGCGCAGCATCATCTACGTCGACGACATCTACATCGAGACCACCGGGTCGAAGCTGGATGCGTGGCACAACCTGCACTTCACGTGCTTCTTCAAGGGCGATGACTGGCGCGGCACCGAGAAGGGGCTGCGGCTCGAACGCGAGCTCGCGACGGTCGGCGTGGATGTCGTGTACTTCCCGTACACCGTCCACACCTCGAGCACGGTGCTGCGACGCGCACTCGATGCCCTCACCCGCACCGAGATGGCGGCGTCACGATGAGCCACTGCAGCGTCTCGCGCTCACCGCCCTGCGCCTGAGCGAATATCTGTTCCGTCGATAGCGGACGCGGCTGGGGAGCCGCATCCGCTCTTTGATCCGATCACGATCGACAGCACCGCCGCGTCGGTGCATGCAAGACGCCTGCCGTCGCGAGACGTCAGGTTCTGGGGAAACTGGGGAAAGAATGTCGCACTGGGGTTTGCGTACATCAACGGTCCGCGGAGCTTCAGCATGACTTCCGTTGGGGAAGTCCTGAAGCTCAGCCGAGGCGACGCGGGGCTCCGCGCCGTCCCGGCACCGCGGGCATTGCGCGCGGTGCCCGACACTGTCGTGGCACCGCGCGCGACCACAGTACTGGAGCAACGACGCCGCTGGGAACGGCACTATCGGATGCTCCTGCACGTCACGGATGTCGGCATGATCGTCCTCGTGGTCGGTCTCACCGTCGGCATCCAGATCCAGCTGGGGGCCGCCCCCCTCGACACCGCCGTCCGCGCCGGGCTCCTGTGCGCGGTGTGGATGGCGACGCTCAGCGGCACCCACACGCGCGACTCCGCGCTGTTCCGCCCCAGCGTGGCGGAATATCGTGGGGTAGCGCACGCCACCGGCTTGGCATTCGGCATCCTGGCCATCGGTGACGCGCTCATGAGCCTGCATGGAATGCAGTTGCTTGTGGTCGTCGCCCTCCCCCTCGGGCTGGGAATGCTGATGCTGAGCCGGTGGTCCTGGCGTCGATGGCTGCTCGCGCAGCGCGCGACAGGCGGCTTCGCCTCACGCACACTCGTCGTCGGGAACCGTGAAGACGTCGACTACGTCATCGGCAGCCTCGACGACGCCGCCTCAGCCGGGCTGCGGGTCGTCGGTGTCACCCTGCTCGACGGCCGCGCCTCCGCACAGCCCGCCGAGCTGGTGATCGGCGACGGCGCCTACCCGGTGCTCGGCGACGCCGACACCGTCAGCGACATCGCCCGCGATCTCGGCACCGACACGATCATCGTCGCCAGCCGCCCGCAGGGCGATCCCGAGTACGTCAAGCGCCTGAGCTGGCAGCTCGAGGGCACCGCCGCCGAGCTCGTGCTCTGCAACAGGCTCGCCGACGTCGCGGGCCCTCGGCTGTCGTTCGAGCCGCTCGACGGGCTGCCGCTGATCCGCATGCGCATTCCGGCGTACTCCGGCGGACAGCATGCCGTCAAGCGCGTGCTCGACGTCGTCGTCGCGGCCATCGCACTGATCCCGATCGCCATCGCGCTGCCGTTCCTGGCGATCCTGATCAAGCTCGACTCCCCCGGCCCGGTCTTCTTCTTCCAAGAACGGGTCGGGCGGGACGGCCGGCTGTTCAAGATGGTCAAGTTCCGCTCGATGCACACGGATGCCGAACAGCAGCTCGTCGCCCTGCGCGCGCAGAACGAGGGCGCCGGGCTGCTGTTCAAGATGAAGGACGACCCGCGCGTCACCCGGGTCGGACGCGTGATGCGCAAGCTCTCGCTCGACGAGCTGCCGCAGTTCTGGAACGTGCTCGTGGGCGACATGAGCGTGGTGGGCCCGCGTCCGCCGCTGACCAGCGAGGTCGGCGCCTACGACGGCAGCGTCTTCCGCCGGCTCTATATCAAGCCGGGCATCACCGGGCTGTGGCAGGTGTCGGGCCGCAGCGACCTGTCGTGGGACGAGAGCGTGCGGCTCGACCTGAGGTACGTCGAGAACTGGTCGGTCGTCAGCGACCTGCAGATCATGTGGCGCACCGCGAAGGTCATGGTCCGCCCGACGGGTGCGTACTGACGCCATGGACACCTCTGATCGGGCCGTCCTGTTCGTCGGCATCAACTACGCGCCCGAGCCCACCGGCATCAGTCCGTACACCACCGGCATGGCCGAGGGCCTCGCCCGACGAGGCCACCGCGTGCGCGTGCTGACCTCGTACCCGCACTATCCGTGGTGGCAGGTGCCCGAAGAGCATGCCGGGCTGCCGCGGGATGCCGACATCAACGGCGTCGCCGTGCGGCGGCTGCGACACTACATCCCGCGGCGTCCGGACAATCTGCGCAGGGCGCTGTTCGAGCTGTCCTTCGGCATCCGGGCGCTGTTCAACCGCTGGGGCCGACCAGGCGTCGTCGTCGTGGTCTCCCCCGCGCTGCTCGCCTCCCGCCTCGTCACAGCACGTGCCCGGCTGCAGCGCATCCCTGTCATCACCTGGGTGCAGGACATCTACACCCTCGGCATCTCTGAGGCATCCGACGGCGCCGGCAGCCGCGTCATCCGCCGCATCGAGCGGAACCTCGCGGACTGCGCCGCTCGCGTCGTCGTGATCCACGAACGCTTCCGCCGGATGCTCGTCGAAGACGTGGGCACCACGGCGCCCGTCGACGTGGTGCGCAACTGGTCGCACGTGCCCGAAGTCAGCGACGCCCGACGCGTCGAGACGCGCCGCGGCCTGGGCTGGGCCGACGACGAGATCGTCGTGCTGCACGCCGGCGCGATGGGCGCGAAGCAGGGGCTCGAGAATGTCGTGCACGCGGCGCGCGAGGCGACGCGGCGTTCATCGAAGGTGCGCTTCGTGCTGCTCGGAGACGGGAACCAGCGCGAGCACCTGGAATCGCTCGGCGGCGACCCGCGGCTGCAGTTCGTGGATCCGCTGCCCGACGAGCAGTTCCTGGCGACCCTCGCCGCAGCCGACGTGCTGCTCGCGAACGAGCGGCCGGGCCTCACCGAGATGTCGGTGCCGAGCAAGCTGACCACCTACTTCGCGACCGGCCTTCCGGTCATCGCGGCCGTCGACGCGTCGAGCACGACCCACGACGAGATCCTGGCGGCCGGCGCCGGCCCCGTCGTGCCCGCAGGCGATCCGGTCGCTCTCGTCGACGCGATCGAGGCTCTCGCCGACGACCCGTCGGCGGCCGCCGCGTACGGCGCGACAGGACGTGCGTACCGGGCGGAGCATCTGACAGCGGATGCCGCACTGGACGCCTTCGAGCGCACCATAGCCGTTGCGATGACGCGCTGAACTTCATCGCAGCGGTGCCCCTCGCGCCGCTGCGGTCTCACCCGGTTCCCTGCGGATCGCCGGTGCCCTGCGCATCGCTCAGATGACTGACCACGGACTTCTGCTTCCCACGGATATGAGGCAATCGCTCGACGAGCTCGGCCGACACAGGAAGCGCGCCGCGGAACTCCCGTGAGAGGTCCGCCAGTGCGCCACCGAGATCCTCGATCATGACCGCCGGACCACTCGGCACCACTTTCAGCAACAGCGAATAATCCTCGAGCTGGTGAATCTGATACTGCTGGATCGCCGGATGCTTCGAGAAGGCCGAGGCGAAGCTGTAGATGCTCACCAAGCCCTCCTTGGTGCGGATCACGTCGTTGCTGCGCCCCAGCAGCGCGTTCAGCAGCGGGAACGGCCGACCGCAGGGGCATGGCTCCGTATCGATCACGCCGACATCGCCGAGACGGTAGCGGAGTATGGGCTGTGCATGGTTGAGCAGGTCGGTCACGACGATCTCGCCCGGCTCACCGTCGGGCACCCGCCGCCCATCATCGTCGACCACCTCGAGGAGTTTGTGGTCGGCTTGGACGTGCAGGCCTCGCCGATGCTCGCACTGACCGGCGATGAGTGACACCTCCGCGGCACGGTAGGTCTCGTAGACCGGTGCCCCGAGTATCCGCTCGATGTCGGCGGCCTGTGTCGCCGTGAGTGGTGCGGCGGATGAGGAGATCGCGCGCGGCGAAGGCAGCTGCCAACCGTTGCGCTCGACCGCGAGCGCGAACTCGTGGAGCGAGTGGGCATACCCCCAGATCATCGTCGGCTCGATCCGGCGGATCGCGCGAGCGAAGTAGGCGAGATCCGACTCATCCATCGCCCCCGCGTCGACGTTGACCTTCTTCGTCGGCCACCAGAACACGGTGTTCGCCACTTGCTTGATGCCATGCCAGGGCAGCCGTTCGACGCTCGCGGAGTTGTCGGAAGGGTCGACGCCCCACCAATGCATCAACCGCCAGGTGAGGGTGGCAGGGCGGACGGAGAAGTCCTTGAGCACCTTCAGCGGCTGCCCGGTGCTTCCGCCCGTGCGGGCCACGGTCGTGCGCCGCACACCGCTGTCGACTGCGATGATCTCGTCGTAGTGGTCGCGCAGATCCTCCTTCTCGAGAATCGGGATGCGCTCGAACGTCTGCGGGTCCGCCAGGTCGTCAGCCAGAAGGGGTGCGATGCGCTCTCGGTACCAGACCGACTTGACCGAGGCCCAGCGGGCGAGTTCTGCGGCGTCCGCCCGCTGCTGCTGGAGCAGAGCCTCCCGTCCGCTCCTGTCCGCGAGTCGCGATCGGGCCAGGAAGCTGCGGTATGCCGAGCCTCCGACCGCTGCGACCTTGAAATCGAACACCGACCGGCGAACGTCCATGTGTACTCCTCACATCGCGGGCGTGAAGGTGAGGACGAGTTCGGGTCGGTAGGGGGCGTAGCTGGCTTCGGAGGACCACAGGCGCACGTTGTCGGCGCCGGTGCTCGAGATCCGCAGCGTCTGCGTCGATCCCAGCACCCCGCCCAGCGCACCCGCCGACAACGACACCGCATACGCCGTGTTCGTCGCCGGCGCCGCCGGCAGCGACCCCAGCACCGCGCCGGCGGCCGTCGGCCGCGTGCTCCACGTCACCGTCGACTCCGACCACGCCCCCGACATCAGATGCACCGCATGCGCATCCCCCGACGACGACGACGGATCCGTCGACGTCCGCACCCGCAACTCAGCCCCGGCCAGCACCATGCCCGACGGCGCCGACGGCAGATCGAACGACAGGAACGACTCGATCGGCGAAGACCCGCCACGAGACGACAACTGCGAATCCGAACCGTAGTTCGACCCCGCAGCCACCCCGAACACCATCGCATCCTCGACCACAGGCACCGACACCGTCACCGGCTCCGAAGAACCCGCCACCGTGCCCGACACCTCCGCCGACGCCGCACTCTCATTCCCCGCAGCATCCACCGCGACCACCCGGTAATACCAGGTACCCGCCGGCCGGCCCGCATCCGTGAACGACGTCGACGTCACATCAGCCACCTTCGACCCCGCCGACACCACGAACCCCGCCGACGAACCCCGATGCACCTGATAACCCACAACCCCGACATCATCCGACGACGCCGACCACGACACCATCACACTCGACCCATCCACCGACGCCCCCACACCCGACGGCACCGACGGCGCCTGCACATCGGGCTCCGGGCCGGCGCCCTCGATGAAGGTGAGGACGAGTTCGGGTCGGTAGGGGGCGTAGCTGGCTTCGGAGGACCACAGGCGCACGTTGTCGGCACCGGTGCTCGAGATCCGCAGCGTCTGCGTCGATCCCAGCACCCCGCCCAGCGCACCCGCCGACAACGACACCGCATACGCCGTGTTCGTCGCCGGCGCCGCCGGCAGCGACCCCAGCACCGCGCCGGCGGCCGTCGGCCGCGTGCTCCACGTCACCGTCGACTCCGACCACGCCCCCGACATCAGATGCACCGCATGCGCATCCCCCGACGACGCCGACGGATCCGTCGACGTCCGCAGCCGCAGCTCAGCCCCGGCCAGCACCATGCCCGACGGCGCCGACGGCAGATCGAACGACAGGAACGACTCGATCGGCGAAGACCCGCCACGAGACGACAACTGCGAATCCGAACCGTAGTTCGACCCCGCAGCCACCCCGAACACCATCGCATCCTCGACCACAGGCACCGACACCGTCACCGGCTCCGAAGAACCCGCCACCGTGCCCGACACCTCCGCCGACGCCGCACTCTCATTCCCCGCAGCATCCACCGCGACCACCCGGTAATACCAGGTACCCGCCGGCCGGCCCGCATCCGTGAACGACGTCGACGTCACATCAGCCACCTTCGACCCCGCCGACACCACGAACCCCGCCGACGAACCCCGATGCACCTGATAACCCACAACCCCGACATCATCCGACGACGCCGACCACGACACCATCACACTCGACCCATCCACCGACGCCCCCACACCCGACGGCACCGACGGAGCCTGCACATCGGCGACCGACGCCTGTGCGGCATCCGAGGCGAGGCCGGCGTTGCCGGCCGCGTCGACGGCCACGACCCGGTAGAACCAGGTGCCCGCCGGCGCCGCATCCAGGTGCGACAGCCCGGCCACCTCGGCGATCTGGTTCGAGGCGGAGACGGTGAAGTCGGCCGTGGTGCCGCGGAAGACGCGGTACGCCGCCACCCCCACGTCGTCACCGGCTGCCTGCCAGCTGACGTTCACCCCGGACTCGCCCGGCTCCGCCGAAACTCCGGTCACGGCAGACGGTGGCGTCGTGTCGGGTTCGGTGGCCTCGGCCGCCTCTGACGGGTCACTGGCGTTGCCGGCGGCGTCGACGGCGATCACCCGGTAGAAGTCGCCGGCCGACGCCGGACGATCCGCGTCGACGTAGCTCGTCTCGGCGGTGGTGCCGAGCAGGGTGGTGCTCGACGGGGTGAACCCGGCGGCGTCGCCGCGGTGCACCTGGTACCCGGTCACACCGACGTCATCGGTCGACGCCGTCCACGAGAGGCTCACCGAGTCCTGGTCGACCACGGCCGTCAGGCCGGTAGGCGCGCTCGGCGGGGTGGTGTCGGGCACCACGATGTGCACCTCATCCGAGGGCGGCCCCGCGTTCTCGCCGGGCCCGACGGCGACGACGCGGTAGTAGGCGTCGCCCGGTGCCGCGGTCTCGTCAAGGAACGAGAGCTGCTCGCTGGTGCCGATCAGCGTCTCGGCCGAGGGTGTGAAGCCCGCCTCCGCACTGCGGTGGATGCGGTACTCGTCCACGCCGAAGCCGCTCTCGGCAGCCGTCCAGGTGAGCGTGATGCCGTCGTCGCCGGCGCTGGCCTGAAGGCCGGTCGGTGCCGAAGGCGCTGCGGCATCGCCGACGCCGAGCAGATGGTGCGCGGCGACCGTGGCGAGCGGCATCGACTGCGGGTACACCGCGAACTCGTCGATGACGCCGTCGAAGTAGCCGTTGGCGGGCTGGTCGGGCCAGCCGCCCAGGTTGCCTCCGCCGACCCGCCAGTAGCCGTTGCCGGTCTCGGCTCCCACCACGTTGCTCTGCGCCACCTGCTCGCCGTCGACGAACAGCTTGCGGCCGAAGTCGTCGATCACACCGGCGACATGGTGCCACGCTCCGTCGTTGTACGCGGCGGGCGAGGTGACGACTGCGGCCGACCCGATCCAGGATCCCCAGATCAGCCGCCCGTCGTCGGTCATGTAGAGGTGCTTGTCGTACCCTGTGCCGTTGCCGGTCGGCATGTTCTCGAAGCCGAAGATCTTGCCGCCCGAGGTGGTCGTGGTCTTGAACCACGCCTCAGCGGTGAAGACCCGTGCCGGCGCGAGCGCCTCGGTCGTGCTCACGATTCCGGTGAGGGTGCCCGGAGTGCGAACGGCCGTGTTGCCCGAGATCACGCCCGTGACGCCGGGCTGCGTGCCGAGGCCGTACGTGCCGGGCCGCAGACCGAGCAGCGACGAGTCCTTCGCCTGACCGGTGCTCTCGTCGAACCGCCAGTACAGGTCGGGGTCGTCGTCGAACACCGCCGCACCGTATTGATCGGTCGGCGCGGGGTTCGTGTCGAGCGAACGGCCCGAGGCCAGGTAGACGCGCGCGACATCGTTGCGGCTGAGGGCCGACGGGTACACCGTGGCCTCGTCGATGAGCCCCGACAGGAAGTTGCTCGTCGGGCGGCTGGGCCAGCCGTTGAGCTGGTCACCGCCGACGCGCCAGATTCCCCAGTAGTTCTGCGCGTTCGTCTGGCCGTTCGAGGCCACCGGCAGACCGTCGACGTACAGGGTCATGCCCGCCGGGCCCTGCGTGCCGACCACGTAGTGCCACTCGCCGTCGTTGAGGCTCTGCGGCGTCGTCAGCGTCACCGCACCGGCGGTGTACACGCCGAAGATCACGCGACCGGCGTTGGTCATGTACAGGTGGCGGTCATAGCTGACGCTCAGCCTCGAGGCGTTCGTGCCGGTGTTGGGCTGCCCGTTGCCGAAGCCGATGATCTTGCCGCCTCGGGTCGTCGTCGTCTTCACCCAGGCCGACACCGTGTAGGTCGTCGGACCGGGGTGCAGCTGGTCCGTGCGGATGTAGTCGTTGCTGCCGTCGAAGCTGAAGGCGCTGTCATCCGTGGGGACTGCGCTGTCGCCGGCGACGCTCGCCGCGCCGTCCATGAGCAGGCCGTTCACGGCATCCGCTCTGTTCGTCTTGGCCGAGGTGTCGACGACCCAGGATCCGACGACGGGGCCCGACCAGTTCGCCTCCGGCTGGAGCGCTCGCACCGCGCGTCCGTAGTCGTCGGCCGGTGCGATGGCGCGGGCGCTGACGGGGGCGGACAGCCCGGACGTGTTCGTGCCGTCGGATGCCGTGACCCGATACGTGTAGCTGGTGCCCGGAGTCACGTTCGAGTCGACGAAGGTGACCTGCGGACGCACCCACCACAGCGACTTCGCGGGGCCCTGCCAGATCGGGCCGGACGTGCCCGTGCGGTACACGCTGTAGGTGAGGCGGTCGTCGTCAGGGTCGACCACGGTGCGGAAGCTCACCTGGATGGTCCCATCGCTGGTCGCCTGCGCCGTCGTCACCGGCACCGGCGGAGCCCCGACGTCATCGGGGCCGAAGCGGGTGAGACCCTGCTGGTCGCTGCCGTTGATGCGGGTGAACTCGCCGCCCGACCACAGGTAGTCCTTGCCGGTGGTGCGGCCGGTCACGACCGTCAGCGCCCGCGGCCCGATCCCCTCGCCGATGCCGTCGTTGCCGAGCGGCAGCCATCCGAAGAACTCCATCGTCTCGGTGCTCTGCGCGTTGAAGTACCGGCGGATGCCGTCGGGGAACGCGTTGATCCCCGCGCAGTTGTGGTGGTGGCTGGCGGAGTAGACGGTGCCGCCGCGCACGAGCAGGTCCTGCACGGCGCCCAGGCAGGTGTCACGCCAGATCTGGTCGCCCGTCTCCCACGAGAACGCGGCCTTGCCGTCGAAGACGCCGCCACCGGTGCCCTCGTTGCCGATGTAGAAACGCCCGTCACCGCCGTCGACGATCGTCTTGGTGACCGAGGTGTTCGGGATGAAGCCCGAGGGGTAGGTGCGGACGACCTCGCCGCCGGCGCCGTTGGGGCCGGTGGCAGCGGTGACCATCGCGATCGAATGCGAGTAGACCCCGTTGATCTCGAAGAGGTCGCCGCCGACGACGACCTTCGTGCCGTCCGGTGATGCCTGAACGGCCCGTGCCTGACCGACCGCGCTGGGCAGGTCGTCGCGGGTGCGGACGGCATCCGCGACCCAGTCGAGCAGCGCGCCGGACGTGGCGTCGAACGCGGCGAACGCCAGCCGCCGAGCCGAACCGACGCTGGTGAACAGCCCGCCCGCGTACAGGGTGTTCTCGTGCACGTCGAGGGCGGTCACGGTCGAACCGGGCAGCGGAGCGCGGAACGGCAGCACCCGGCACGTGGCGACGTCGAGCGCGGCGATGCGGGCGACGTTCACCCCGCCGACGTTGGAGAAGTTGCCGCCGATGTAGACGACCGAGCCGTCATCGCTGGTCTGCACAGCGCGCACCGTCGGGGTGCCCCCCGACAGCGACATGCTGAACTGGCACTGGTCGGGGGCACCGGTCTCGCCGTCGAGGATCACGAGCGCGTCCTGTGAGCGAACGGTCCCGGCCTGCCCCGTCGGCGGGCGCACCTGCGAGAAGGTGCCGCCCGCGACGACCTTGCCCTTCGCGGCATCTATCGCCCAGACCGTTCCGTTGGTCTGCCAGGTGGGCAGATCGTCGGCGCTGAACTCGATGCCGGCCGACAGTGCCGCCGCCGGTGGCGGCGCCTGTACGACGAGCAGACCCATGACCACCGCAGTGATCGCCAGAACGGACGTCAGATTGCGTGTGCGCACGATTCCCCAAAAGTGCTCAGTCGCCGTCTCGCGGCGTTTCCCCAGTTGACCCGCGATTCGCGGGGCGACACTCTCCCCAAGAGCGCCTCGTCGTTAGACTCTCACGCAACATACACCCCCGGCACCCGTCACCGCCATAGCTGCTTCGGCAGACGCCCGAGCCGGAGAGCACGAAGGAGCGGGACCATGACGTTCACAGATGCGCTGCAGTCGCTGCGCCGGGCGCAGAAGACCAGCAGGGGCGTGTCGCTGTACACGCGCTGGGTGAACCGTCCGCTGGGCAGGGTTCTGGCCGCTGCAGCCGCGACCGCCGGGCTGAGCCCGAACACGGTCACCGTCATCTCGGCCGTCGTCACGGCCGCCGGCCTGGTGACGCTCGCGGTGGCGCCGGTGAGCATCGGCACTGGAATCGCCGTCGCCGTTCTGCTCGTGCTCGGCTTCGCCCTCGACTCGGCCGACGGACAGGTCGCCCGGCTCACCGGCACCAGCTCGCCGGCGGGTGAATGGCTGGATCACGTGGTGGATGCCGGCAAGATGACGGCCCTGCACGCCGCCGTGCTCATCGCACTGTGGCGGAACGGAGCGGATGCCGGCTGGCTGGGCGTCGTGCTCGCCTATCAGCTCGTCTCGGTGGTGTTCTTCGCGGCGCTGACACTGCATCCGCTGCTGCAGCGCGGCGAGCGCGTCGCGGCCGGACCGCCATCCGGGGATGCCGGAGCGCCGTCCGGGGATGCGGGAGCTGCTGCCGCTGCGCCGTCACCGCTGCGCGCGGTCGGGCTGCTGCCCGCCGACTACGGCGTGCTGGCTGCGTCGTTCGTGCTGTGGGGGGCGCAGCCCGTGTTCCTCGTCGTCTACACGGCGCTGTTCGTCGCGACGACGCTGATCGCCGCCGCGTTGTCCGTCAAGTGGTTCCGCAGTCTGTCGATCGCGCCGGGCTGATCCGGAGGCCGACGGGATGATCCGGAAGCCGGCGGGATGGTTCAGAAGCCGGCGGGGATGATTCAGAAGCCGGCGGGGATGATGCGATCGTCGTCGGGAAGGTAGACATCACGGGTGGCCCCGACCTCTCGATCGAACCACTTCCCCTCGACCTTCGTCTTGAACCGCGCCGGAACGCCCGCCCACAGCCCCTGCTCGGTACGCTCGGTGTCCGTCAGCACCGAACCGGCCGCGAGCACCGAGCGCGAAGGCAGATGCGAGCCACCGAGCAGCAGGCACCTCGCTCCCACGAACGACCGCTCGCCGATCACGACCGGATAGGCGGTCTGCGCGTCTCGCGAGAGGTCGATGGCGTGGGTCAGCACCTGCGAACCGAAGCCGGCGAACGCCGAGAACGGCCCGAGGATCAGCGAGCCCGAGGCGTCGACGCTGTGCCGGCTGGTGAGGTAGGCGTGCTCGCCGAGCTCGAGACGGCCTCCGCCGCGCAGGCCCCGATAGGCGGCGTTGGCGGTGATGATGTTCTGCTTGCCGATCGTCGCATGCGCCGACAGTCGTACGGCGCGCATCCCCTTGATCAGGTTGCCGATGCTGATGCGCGAATACGGCTCCATCTCGAACGCCTGCACCCTCCAGACCAGGTTCGGCCGCGCCGTCGCCTGCGGCGCGATGCGATGACCGCACGCCGTGAGCAGACGGTTCTTCATCCGGGATGCCGGCAGCAGCCACAGCACCAGCAGGATCGCATCTCTCATCATCAGTCCCTCTCCTCTGATTCCCGGGCGCCCTCTGCGGGCTCCCGTGCTCCCTCTGATTCGCTTGCATCGCGGCCACCGCGGCGCACGTGCACGACCGCGACGGTCAGCTCGTACCCGGTTCGCGCCAGCAGCCCGACGAGCAGTCCGGCGAACGCCCCCACCAGCCCCAGCGTCAGTGCGCCGGCGATCACCAGCGGCAGCCCGATCACCGCGCTGATGATCGTGCCGCGTGCGGCGGCATCCAGCCGGTCGAACGAGGCCAGCACCGCCCGCGCCAGGATCGACTCCCAGACGTTCAGCCCGACGAACGCCGCCATCAGCGCCATCACGGCGTACTCCGGCTGCACCTGCCCGGCACCGAGCCATGCGAACAGCCAGGGTGCGGCGACCAGCACCGCCGCGGCGAGCGCCGCGCAGAACCCGGCGCCGGCCCACAGCGCCCGTGTCGCGCGACGGATGGTCACCGCCGGATCCCTGCGTGGCACGTACCCCTGCACAACCGAGACGACCGGCCCCAGCGCCACGCTGAGCTGGCGCTGCAGCTTGTCGACCAGCGCGTACGCGGGCTGGATGCCGGGCGCCACCAGAGAGATCAGCACCAGCGGCAGGGCCGAGTACGCGGATGTGCCGACCGCGGAGCCGACCCCCGCGCGCTGCGCGACGATGACGCGCCGCACGGTGCGGCGGGGCTCGGCGACCGGCGGACGATCACGCAGAACCACCCAGCACGATGTGGCCGCGAAGCCGAGCAGCATCCCGCCCAGCATGCACAGCGGCCCGGCGATCACCTGCGCTCCCGAGATCAGCAGCAGGATGCCGACCGCGGTGCCGAGCACCCGCGGCACGGTCTCCAGCAGAAGGTACGCGTATGGTCGCCGCTTGCCGACGAAGAACCAGTCCGAGGTGAACCCGACCGCCGCGGCCGACAGGCACCCGGCGGCAGACAGCAGCGGATGCGAGGGAGCGACGACCGCCGCTACGACGCAGGCGATCGTCGTGACCGGCACGAACAGCAGCATCCGGGTGCGCAGCGAGTCGACGAACTCCGTACGCGCCGCAGCCGCATCCGCGCGGGCGATCATCGCCGGCCCCGTGTGGCCCCAGCCGAAATAGATCATCACCGCCCCGACCGCGCCGATCGACTGGCCGACCGCGATCGCGCCCCAAGCCCGCTGCCCGCCGACGTCGACCATCGCGGGTATCAGCAGCAGCGACGAGACGGCGAGCAGGCCCACCGAGAGCCCGAAGCCGACCAGCCGGCCGCCGCCGTGCAAGAGCGCGCTCGATCGTGCGCGCGCGTTCGTCACTCGTGTCATCCCCGCCGCCCCCATCCGGCATCCCCTCGCCGGCCCCACCCGGCTGTGCCTCACACCGTAGTCCCATCGGACGCCGCATGGGAGGGATTCTGGCACGGACCCCTTGCGCCGCGCGCCAGTTGCCCTATGATCACAGCTAACGGATGGTGCCATCAGTCTGGGGATTCGACGGCACCGTCTCTGGGGATGGAGACGCGATGGGGAGAGCGGCTTTGCGTACACGCGCGCCGCACGCACGCGTGTCTGGCACCGCGCGCGGCGTCGACCGCAGGTGGCGTCAGCCGCGCTCACTGGCCAAGCTGATCGCGCTCGCGGTCACCTCGGCGGCGACGGTCGGCATGGTGTCGTTCGCGCTGCTCTCCAGCAGCGCCGATGACAAGGTCGAGCCGCCGCAGGCGGTCTTCCTCGGCGACTCGTACACAGCCGGGGTCGGCGGTGACGGCGTGGCCTGGCCGACCACCGTCGCCGGTGAGCTCGGCTGGACCGTCGTGAATCTGGCGCTGGGCGGCACCGGATACGCCACCGAATCAGGCCCCGCCGGCTGCGGCAGAGAGCACTGCGGCACCTTCCTCGAGCAGTCGAAGGCGATCGAGGGCGCACCGCGCATCATCGTCGTCGCGGGCGGCCGCAACGATGCGGCCGACAGCATCGAGAGCGCGGCCTACCGGCTGTTCACGACGTTGCGCGCCGAGCATCCGGGCGCGACAGTCATCGCCCTGTCACCGTGGGCCGACGATGATCCGGTCACCGAGGGGCTGACCGCCAAGATCACCGCCGTCCGCAGGGCCGCCCGTGAAGCGGGGATCGTCTACATCGACACCGGGCAGCCGTTCGTCGGACACCCCGGTCTCATCTCGGCCGACGGCGTGCATCCGAACACCGCCGGCTATACGAAGCTGTCGGCGCTTCTGGCGCCACTGCTGCTCGATGCGACACAGCAGTCCGGCTAGGGATCAACGCATCAGGACTTCATGCACAACGGCTCGATGAACAAAGGGGAGAACATTGACCAAGCGCGCACTCATCACAGGCATCACGGGGCAGGACGGCTCGTATCTCGCTGAGCTGCTGCTCTCGAAGGGATACGAGGTGCACGGCATCATCCGTCGTGCCTCGACCTTCAACACCGCACGGATCGACCATCTGTACGTCGACCCGCACGAGGCGGACGCCCGGCTCTTCCTGCATTACGGCGACCTCAGCGACGGCGTCCGGCTGGTCACGCTGCTCGCTCAGATCGATCCCGACGAGGTGTACAACCTCGCCGCGCAGTCGCACGTGCGGGTGTCGTTCGACGAACCAGAGCACACGGCCGACACCACAGGCACCGGCACGATCCGGCTGCTGGAGGCGGTGCGGCTGTCGGGCATCAAGACGCGGTACTACCAGGCATCCTCGTCGGAGCTGTACGGGGCGACCCCGCCACCGCAGAACGAGGACACCCCGTTCTATCCGCGGTCGCCGTACGCGGCAGCAAAGCTGTACAGCTACTGGATCACGAAGAACTACCGGGAGGCGTACGGCCTGTTCGCGGTGAACGGCATCCTGTTCAACCACGAGTCGCCGCGCCGAGGCGAGACGTTCGTGACCCGCAAGATCACCCGGGCGGTCGCGCGGATCCTCGCCGGCATGCAGGATGAGCTGTACCTGGGTAACCTCGAATCGATCCGGGACTGGGGGTACGCCCCCGAATACGTCGAGGGGATGTGGCGGATGCTGCAGGCGGACGAACCCACGGACTACGTGCTCGCCACCGGCCGCGGCTACACGATCAAGGAGTTCCTGGATGCCGCGTTCGGCCACGTCGGCCTCGACTGGCAGAAGCATGTGCGATTCGACGAGCGCTACCTGCGTCCGACCGAGGTGGATGCCCTGATCGGCGACTCGTCGAAAGCGCAGGATCAGCTCGGCTGGCGGCCCACGGTCGACGGCACCGCTCTGGCCAGGATCATGGTCGATGCGGACATCGAGCTGCTCACCTGCGAAGGGCGGCCGTGGATCGATGCGGTCGCCATTCCTTCCTGGGAGCTGGTATGAGAAGCGACAGCGTGCAGTACACCCCCGGAGCCCTCGACCGCGACGCACCGTTCTACGTCGCCGGCATCCGGGGCCTGGTCGGTTCCGCGATCCGGCGGCGGCTGGATGCCGGCGGGTTCACGAACGTCTTCGGTGCGACCTCGGCCGAGCTCGATCTGAAGGATCGGGATGCCGTGTTCGGCTACCTCACCGAGACCCGGCCCCGCTACCTGGTGCTGGCCGCCGCGAAGGTGGGAGGCATCCTCGCGAACAGCACCTACCCGGTGGACTTCCTCAGCGACAACCTGCGCATCCAGACCAATGTGCTCGATGCAGCACTGACCAACGACGTGGAGCGCGTCGTGTTCCTCGGGTCGTCGTGCATCTACCCGAAGCTGGCGCCGCAGCCGATCCGCGAGGACGCGCTGCTGACCGGCCACCTGGAGCCCACCAACGACGCGTATGCGATCGCGAAGATCGCCGGCATCCTGCAGGTGCAGGCGGTGCGGCGGCAGTACGGCCTGCCGTGGATCTCGGCGATGCCGACGAACCTGTACGGACCGAACGACAACTTCTCACGGCACGGTTCGCACGTGCTGCCCGCGCTGATCCGGCGCTACGACGAGGCGCAGGCGTCGGGCGCGAGATCGGTGACCAACTGGGGCACGGGAACGCCGCGGCGCGAGTTCCTGCATTCGGATGACATGGCGGATGCCGTGCTGCACCTGATGGAGAACTACGACGGCCCGATGCAGGTCAACGTCGGCACCGGGGAGGACGCGACGATCCGCGAGATCGCGGAGACGATCGCCGAGGTCGTCGGGTACACGGGCGAGACGGAATGGGATGCCGCACGGCCGGACGGCACCCCGCAGAAACTGCTCGACGTGTCGCAACTGGCCGCGACGGGCTGGCGGGCGCGCATCGGCCTGCGTGAGGGGCTCGAGCGCACCGTCGCCTGGTACCGGGATCACATCGGCGCGCTGCGGGTGTAATCCGGTGCGGCGGCCTCACGGTCGCGCCCTGCCACCAGCAGAACCGAGACGATCGTGATCGCGAGGGCGCCGGTCGCCTGCAGCAGCGAGCCGCGCAGCAGGATCGTCATGTAGACGGGCAGGATCGCGCCGGCGATCGCCCAGACGCCGCCCGTCGCGAAGGCGGGGACCATCCGCGTGTCCATCGCTCGCAGCGCGACGCCGAGTGCGGCGAACACGATGACGACCGCGATGATGCCCCCGTTGACGAGGGCCTCGGCCCACATCGGCGCGGACAGGTTGTCGAACGAGTAGCCGCGATACTCGGCGAGGGTGATGCCCGTGTCGGTGGGCTTGTCGGGCCAGATCGCGCGCGGCACGAAGAAGAGCAGGCTGCCCATCGCCTGGCGCCCTGGCATCACGAGTCCGTCGATCCAGTACGAGAGGGCGTTGGCGATCTGCCAGAAGGCGTCGTAGTCGGGGTTCGACAGGTACTCCTCGAAGAACCCGGTGCGCGTCGCCGTGCCATCGGCGGTTCGGAACGCGTCCGCAAGCGGGAACAGCGCCAGGAAGCCGACGATGCCGGAGAGCATCGTGATCCTCGCCCTGGCTGTCGTGGCGACGGCGCCGGCGAACACGGCGAGCGCGAACGCGGTCGTGCCGAAGGTGTACCGCGCACTGGCCACCGGGTTCACGACCAGCAGCACGAGCACGACGGCTGCGATCGCGCCCCCCAGGGCCCAGCGGCGGTTCGTCCGCGAGCGCGCCGTGCGGGTGAGCTGGGCGAGTGCGCCTGTCGCCACCAGCAGCGGGTACACGGCGCTCGCGTAGAAGATCGACCGCATCGCCGGATCGGGCCATGCCGCCTGGCGCGCCGCCAGCGCCCCCTCGCGGCTGCCCAGCGATCCCGCGAAGCCGATCCGCGAGACGTAGTACGCGCTGAGCAGCGCGCCGGCCATGGCGAGCAGGATCGCACGCGTGGGGTGCACGGGCAGCACCCGCGGCTCGGCGCGACCGGCTCGGCCGCCCTCCCACAGCATCCACCCGAGGCGTCCGACCTCGTAGCAGACCAGTCCCAGCGCGACGATGCCGGCAGTGGGCAGGTCGAGCCCCGCATCCACGCCGGGCGTCGTGGTGGACGTCAGCCCCGACAGGATCTGCGCCGTCGGCGCGATGCCCATGAAGATGTACGTGAACAGCCAGAGGAAGTAGTCGAACAGGCGCGGGATTCCGCTCACCCAGAGCAGCGAGATCCGCACCCCCGCCCAGATCATGATGATCAGGGTGACGATCCAGCCGTCGCTGCGGGGAGCCGCCGGCACATCGGCGAGCAGGGCCGCAGGCAGAGCGACGGCGAGCACCGCCACCGACACCGCCAGGAGAACGAGACGGATGCCGCTGCGCAGCTCGGCACCATCGGCGGATGCCGCTGCGTCATCCGCGGGGTCGCGGAGGGCGTCCGTGCTGTGGGTCATCTGTGATTCCGATCCGACAGCGAATCCCCTGAACAGACTCCGGCCGCTGTGGCTATCATGATAACCGGGGAGGGGATGATGTCTGGGGCATGCCCTTCTCTACGATCATGGGAGGGGCCATGGAATCGAACAACCTGATGAGGGTGATCCGCTACCACTGGGTTGCGATCCTGATCTGCGCCCAGCTCGGCATCCTGTTCGGTGCTGCGCTGGCGATCGTGACGCCCCGTGAGTACACGGCCCACGCCGACGTCTTCGTGCAGGTGACCGGCGGCAGCAGCACGAGCGACGTCGCCGCGGCGACGAACTACTCCCAGCAGCAGGCCCGCAACTTCAGTGCCGTCGCGACGCGCGAGATCGTCCTGCAGGAGGTGATCGACGAACTCGAACTCGACGTCACCGTGCCGCAGCTGCGAAAGCAGGTCAGCACCGTGGTGCCGCTGAACTCGACGATGATCACCATCTCGGGCACCGACAGCTCTCCGAACACCGCCGCCGACATCGCGAATTCCGTCGCCGCAGAGTTGACCGCAGTCGTCCCACGCCTGACCCCGGAGGTCACCGGCAAGTCCACGGTGCGCATGCAGATCATCGAGAGCGCGAACCCGCCCGCCACCGCCTCGTCGCCGAATGTTCCGCTGCTGCTGGTGCTGGGTCTGCTCGCCGGAGTCGTGGCCGCCGCCGTCGTGGTCGCGATCCGGGCGGCCGTCGGGACACGCGTGCATTCTGCGAGCCAGGCCGCCGCGATCACCGGCGCTGCCCTGATCGGCACCATCGCGCTGGACAGGAAGGCGGGACGCCAGCCCGTTCCCGTCGCGGACGGGGTCTGGTCGCGGCGCGCCGAGGAGTACCGTCAGCTGCGCACGAACCTGCGCTACCTGCAGCCCGACACCGATCACAAGGTGTTCGTGGTCACCTCGTCGGTTCCCGGTGAAGGCAAGAGCACGACCTCGGCGAACATGGCCGCCGCGCTGGCGGCATCCGGACTGCGGGTGGGCCTGGTCGAAGCCGACCTGCGCCGGCCCACCCTCGCCGATCTGCTGGACATGACCGAGGGGCCCGGCCTCGCCGGTGTGCTCACCGACCAGGTGTCGCTCGAGGATGCGTTTCAGAGCTGGGGGCCGGACGGCATGCAGGTGCTGCTCGCCGGCGACATGCCCCCCAACCCGAGCGAGCTGATCGAGTCCGCGCGGGGAGCCGAGATCTTCGCGGCGATCCGGCAGCGGTTCGATGTGACGATCATCGACAGTCCGCCGCTGGCCGCCGTCGCCGATGCGGCGGCGTTGACCCGCCAGCTCGGCGGCGCCGTGCTCGTCGTCGGTTCGCGCCGGGTGCGAGCACGCGAACTGCGGCGCGCCGTGAACCGGCTGAACACGATCGGCGTCGCCGTCGAGGGCATCGTCGTCAACTTCGTCTCCGTGCCGCGTGCCGACCGGTTCGATTACGGGTACGTGCCTTCGCCGAAGGCCGGCCCGGCCCGTACCTCGGCGTCGTCCGCTGCGCCGCGTGCGTCACGCGCTCGCGCCCGTCAGCCGTTGACCGAGCACTCCGTCCGGCCGCTGAGCGCCAACGAGAATCCGGCATAGTGGCCGAGCAGCCGGCGCCCGCCCCGACGATCCTGTTCGTCTGCACGGGCAACGTGTGCCGATCGCCGTACATGGAGCACAGTCTGCGTGCCGCGCTCGCCGAACTCGGCGTGGCCGACCTGGTCGTGCGGTCAGCGGGCACCCGGGCGCTGCGTGGTCACGGTATGGCTCCGCCGATGGCGGAGCGCCTGCGATCACGCGGCATCGACACGTCGGCGTTCCGCGCGACCGGGCTGGGAACCGAGCTGCTCGAGACCGCGGGGATCGTGATCACCGCCACCCGCGAGCATCGTCGTGAGGTGGTGAGTGCGAGCTTCGACAGCGCCGACCGGACCTTCACACTGGCGCAGCTGACGCGGCTTCTCGCGGCGGATGCGGCACCGTACGACGCCGCATCGGCCGATCCGCTCGGAACGGTGCCGCTCGGAACGGTGCCGGGACTGGTGCGCGCCGCGCACGCCGCGCAGGGGTGGATGACGACGTCGGCGTCGGCCGATGACGACCTCGAGGACCCGTGGCTGCGTCCTCGCCGCGTCTACCGCCGGGTCGCCGACCGCATCGATGATCTGATGATTCCGCTGGCGGTCCGGCTGGCGGCCGGAGCGTGAGCTCCGTCCGCCAGCCGGACCGCGGACGTCACTTGCCGGTGACGGCGTAGTACTGCAGGTCCTGCACCTCAGGTGTGGCGACGACCTTATACGGTGAGGCGGCCGCCTTCACGGCGGTGCCGTTGCGGATGATCTTCGCTTGAACGGTTCCGAGTCGCAGCGGAGCGGTGAAGGCCGACACCCCGGCCTTGGCGCTGAACGTCGACTTCACGCCACCGACGGTGATCTCCACCGTCGCAGGCGCGGTGAGGAAGACGAGCGCCTCGACCGTGTCGCGCGGCGTGCCCGGGCTGCCGCTGAGCGTCGGCGTGATCGGGTCGTGCTTCACCGCGACGGCGGCATTCGCGAAGTGCTCGCGATGGGTGACGAACAGCTTGTCGGTCGTGATCTGCGGTGCGCTGCCGGTGTGGAACCAGTCGGAGTAGTAACGGCTGATCTCGAGGAACGCGGTGCCGTGCGATCCCGACGGCGCGAACTGCGACGATTCGCTGTAGTCGTTCCAGGTCACCATCTGCACGTACTCGGCGTCGTCACGGATGGCCTTCGCCCAGCCGGCGCGCAGCGCCTCGGTGTTGCCGGCTTCGGCGTAGACGCCCGAGCGTGGCCGCATGTCCTGGGGCGCGACGGGCTCCATCCAGTCCTTGCCGTACTTCTCGGCCTGCGCGTCGTACACCGGAAGGCTGTTGATCGCCTGCGGGCTGCGCGCACCCCAGTTGCCGAAGCTGTCGGAGATGGGTGCGAATGCCGTCATGTTCGTCGAGCCGGCCGACAGGAACACCGCCTGGAACGAGATGGGCACACCGTGCTTCGTCTCGAGCAGGTCGATGACCTGCTTGAACCAGGCCGCTCCGGGCCCTTCGGCCTTGAACGACGAGAGCAGGTAGTCGGTGCCGGACTTGAACGCAGCCGGGCTGCGGTAGAGCGATGCGATGGCCGAGGCCACCTGCGCGGGAGTGAGACGCGAGATCGTCGCGGTGCCGTCGATCATCGGGACGACCTTGAAGCCCTCCTTCTCGGCGGCGATGAACAGGTTCTTGGTGGTCTCCCAGTTCAGTCCCTCGATGTTCATGATGTCGACGACGAATCCGTCGATGCCGCCGGCCTTCGCCTGACGGATCTCGGTGCGCAGGTTGTCGATCTTCCACGTCGGGGACGAGGACTGTCCGACGGCGATCGGGCGGTCGCGCAGCAGTCCGCCGTACTCGGCATGGATACCGCCCTCGCCACCGACCGTCAGGTAGTTGCGCGTGTAGTAATCGCTGTCAGCGGGCTTGTTGTCGAACGACAGCGGGTACGGCGGGAAGTAGTGCGCGAAGACCTTCTTGTCACTCGCCGCCGCGGGGGCGGCCGTCGTGGTCGTCGTAGTCGTGGTCGACTGCGCAGTCGTGGTCGACGGCGCAGTCGTGGTCGACGGCGCAGTCGTGGGTGCGGTCGGCGTCGGGGCCGGCGTGGGCGCCGTCGTGGTCGGAGCCGTCGTGGAGGGAGCGGGTGTCGTGGTCTTCGACGATGACACCGGACTCTGCACCGTCACGATCAGTCGCGGCGCACGGGGGCCGGTGGCGACGTACGTCGTCGGCACGGATCGCTGCGAGTACTGCACGCGCAGCGCGAACGCACCCTTCGACGACAGCGTGCTGAGGTTCTTCAGCGGCACCGTGAGGGTCTTGTGGCTGCGTGCCTGCGGCGAGACCGAATTCAACCGGACCTTACTGTCCTTCGGCCGGTTGACGTGCGTCAGGGAGCGTTCGGTCCACGAGGTGGACGCGGGGTACACGACGACACCGGGCTTGGTCGCAGACGACGCGGCGACCTGCAGCACCAGTTTCGCGCTGACGATCTTCTGGCCCCGCAGCGCGGAGCCGTCGAACTTCACGTACGTGCGGTCCTGAGAGGAGGTCGCGCTGAGGTAGGGCAGATTGCCGTGCGGAGTGGTCGGCTTGCGCGACGTCGTCCACGTGGCCGCGGTGGCGGTGAGCGTGGTCTCGGTCGTGGCCGCGCTGGCGGCGGTGCCGCTCAGCGGCGATGCGGGCAGGAGCACTCCCATGACGAGAGCGATGACGGCGAGCGCCGCGAGTGAGATTGCGCGCGGCATGGGGAGAGTGCGCGCGCGCGATCGAACTGGGATGGGGAGGGGATACATGGGGCCTTTCGGGGTCCGCGTACACGAGACGCCGGTGCTTCCGCACCGGTTGCCCTCCCCCGAGGTCCTTCGATTGTAACGTTTCCAAAACGTTCTCGCGAATGCGACGCGCTCAGCTCGCCGAGGAGTAAAGGTCCTCGAGCTTCTCGG
This sequence comes from Microbacterium sp. YJN-G, assembly GCF_015040615.1. NCBI lineage: Bacteria > Bacillati > Actinomycetota > Actinomycetes > Micrococcales > Microbacteriaceae > Microbacterium > Microbacterium sp. YJN-G. Next base: position 672,397 of record NZ_CP060402.1, on the reverse strand, counting down.
CGACGGATGTCATGCTCCGCGTCCGCGCCACGGCATCCCTCCCGCGTTGCCCCGCCCGCGCCGCTGCGACCGGGTCTGCGAGCAGGTCTGCGATGGCCGCGCGCAGCGCGCCGGCCTCGGGCTCGACCACCGCACCCGCACGGTGCTCGGCGACCAGACCGGCGAGCCCGCACGAGGTGGTCACCACGACAGGCAGCCCGACCGACATCGCCTCGAGCACCGACATCGGATACGGCTCATCGACGCTCGGCAGAACGTACACGGATGCGGCTCTCATGCGGTCAAGGGTCAGTTCAGGAGCGAGCGGCCCCTCCCAGCGCAGGCGGTCGCCCAGCGCGGCATCCGCGGCGACCCGCGAGACCTCCGCGCCCATGCCCTCGTCCGGTCCCACCAGGCGAAAACGGGTATGAGGGAACTGAGCGGCGAGCTGCGCGGCGACCTGCGCGAACATCACCGGATTCTTGCGAGGCGCCAGCCTGGCGAGATAGAGCACCTCTCCACCACCGACTTCGTCGTCGCCGCCCCCCGCGCGGCTCTCGGCGGAGTCCTCGTCGCCGTCATCGGCGGCGGGGACGCCGTTGATCAGGTGCGCCAGATGCGCGTCGCCACGCCCCACGACTTCGAGTGAACGTCGTTCCTCGGGCGTCAGGTAGGTGACAGCCGCCGCATCGCGCAGCGCGGGGCGCGTAAGAACGGCATCCAGGGGTCCGGCGAGCGGATGCGAGGACTCGTCGATCATCCCGTGCGTCTGCAGCACAGTCCGCACCCCGGCGCGCTGCGCCAGCCGCGCAGCCGGTAGGGTGACGAGGTCTCGGGCGGCGTGCACATGCACGACGTCGAACTCACGCACGTGCGAATACAGAGAACGCAGCAGTCCGGGTGAGGTGAGCCCTGCGAACCCCGCACCCGGAAGCGCGGTCCGCGCGGGGAACAGACGGGTGCGCACACCCTCGATGCTCGACGGCGGTGGCCCCTCATATCCACGGGCGCTGCCCGCGAGCACGACATCGTGTCCGCGGCGCGAGAGTTCACGCAGCTGGTTGACGGCGACGCGAAGCGGTCCGCCGTATTCGCCGTTCGGGCTGACCAGCGTGACGACGCCGAGAATCTTCACCGCGACACCTGTGCGCGTGGAGCGAGCACGATCGCGCCTGGATCGATATCCTTCGTCACCAGTGCAGTCGCGCCGACCACGGCATCCGCCCCGACCGTCACTCCGCGCAGGACCGTGGCCCGGGCCGCTACCCAGGCGCCGTCCTCGATGCGGATCGGCGCGTTGTCGAACTCGAAGGACGGCGATCGGTGATCGTGGCTGCCCGTGCACAGGAACGCGGCCTGCGACACACACGCGTTCGAGCCGATCCGGATCGGCTCGAGGTTGAGCAGCCACACGCGCTCACCGATCCACGAGTCGTCGCCGATCTCGAGTTTCCACGGCCAGTGCACCCGCACTCCGGCCCGGATGTTCACGCCCGTGCCGATCTTCGCGCCGAAGAGCCGCAGCACGCCCACGCGCACGCGCGGCGGCACGAACCACGGCATCACCAGCACACTCGATGCGAGCTGCCAGGCCGCCTGCCACAGCAGGCCGCGACCCTTGTCGTACCCCGCCCCCGTGAAGTCCCCAAGCCTTCGTCTGGTCCCCATGCGGGCATACTACTGGAGGCTTCGATCTGGCACACTTGCTCCATGATCACGTCACGAAGTGTGGGGACTGTGCTGATCATCGCGGGGACGCTCATGCTCACCGGATGCTTCGGGGACACGACTCCGCCCGACCAGGAGCAGGAGCCCGCGACGATCGTCAAGACGATCGAAGAGCTGCAAGGCGCGGAGGTGGAGCTCGCGCCGGATGAGACGCTCGGCATCGACACGCAGGGGCAGGATCCCGTCGTCTATGACGCCATGATCCTCGACGGCAGCATCGCCAGTTACTCTCCGTCGCGCGAGGGAAGCGAGATCCGCATCACCGCTGTCGCACCGGGTACCACCGAGGTGCTCCTGGGTGATCCGGACGGCACGGTCGACGAGGTGTCGTTCACGCTCATCGTCACGGACTGACGTCGCACGCAACACGCGAATTCACCCATACGTCTGTCGGGTCAGCGGGTAGGCGCCCGATATGCTGGAGCTGCGGCGTTGTCTACACACGCCGCTGGTGCGGTGAGGCATCCCCAGTGCCCCGCACCAGGTGCAGAGCCTCCCCAGGTCTCTGGACCAGCGGCCTCAGCCGAGTCCCCACTCGCTGAGGCCGCGCTCATATGGCGGACAGTCGCCGTGATGCGCGTCAGACGACCTTCGGGCGGAACACGACCTTGTGGTAGAGCACGAACCGCAGCAGCACCACGACGACGATGCTCACCAGGTTGACGAAGTTCACGGCGAACGGACCGGGGTCGCGACCGAGCAGCAGCTCGGCGCCCTGCACTCCCAGCCAGACGAGAAGCGCCCCGAGCCCGGTGCACACCGCGTTGGTGATCAGGAACAGTGTCAGTTCGTTCAGGCGGGTGCGCCGGTCACGGTTGCGGAACGTCCACTCCCGGTTGCCGACGTAGGCGTTCACGAGCGCGACCAGCGAGGCGATGATCTTCGCCCACACCAGGCCCATGCCCAGTCCGTACACGAGCAGATTGAAGACGCCGATCTCGATGAGTGTGCTGATGGCGCCGACGATGAGGAAGCGACTCCCGACAGAGGCGAGCCGACGCAGTCGGGGGTGAATCTTCATGACTCCATTAGGCTACTAGGGAGTGCGACCGTCCGCTCTCGACGGATCGTGTGAGGACCCCGCGTGCCAGTTTCCCATCTTGTGATCGTCATGCCCGCCTACAACGAGGCGGAGGGCATCCGCGGTTTCATCGACGAGATCCGTGAGCACGTCGCCCCTCTCGCCGCGCGGGTGACCTTCGTGGTGGCCGACGATCGCTCCACCGACGACACCGCAGGCGCCCTCGCCGGCCTCGAAGACGTACGCGTGCAGATCCAGCCGGCCAATCGCGGTCACGGCCCGACGGCGTTGGCGGCTTATCGCGCCGGACTCGACCTGCAGCCCGACCTGCTGGTGCACGTGGACGGCGACGGCCAGTTCCTGGGTCCGGATTTCGCGCGCGCGATCTCGGCGGCCGTCTCCACCGGAAGCGACGTCGTGCACGGCGTGCGCCACAGCCGCGCCGACCCCTGGTACCGCCGCGTGCTCACAGCGGGCGTGGGAGCACTGGTGACGCTCACGGCGGGACGCCGTGTTCCCGACGTCAACACTCCGCTGCGCGTGTACCGTCCCGCCGCGCTGCGATCGCTGGTGGATGCCGTTCCCGCCGGCACCCTCGTGCCGCACGTGCACTTCTCGCTCGCCGAGGCCCGTGCCGGCCTCGCCGTGCGGTACGTGGGGGTGCGCAGCATCCCTCGTCGCGGAGCTTCGGCGGCCGGCACGATGTGGGGCAGCGGGGTCAAGGTCGCGCTGCCGCCTGCGCGCCTGCGCCGGTTCGCCATCGCGGCACTCGGTGAGCTGTGGCGGCTGTCGCTGCGCCCGGGCGCTCCGCTGCGCCGGTTCCGCCTCGGAGATGCGCGGGGATGAGGATCGCACGCACGGTCGCCTTCTGGCTGCTGGTCGCCGCGCTGGCGGCCTGCCACGTGATCGTCATCCAGCACAGCCTCTCCGCGCGGTTCTGGGAGGACGAGGCGTTCAACCTCACGGTGCCGCTGAATCTGCTCGCCGGCCTCGGCTACGCGAGCGACGGTGCCCTGTCGGGGTCGACGATCACGCCTTTCGACCCCCGCATCTCCACCGGCCCGACCGTGCTGCTGCCCGTCACCGCAGTGCTGGCGCTCGGCGCCGATCCGGTGATCGGCGCACGGCTCGTCTCCGTGTTGTTCTGGATGCTGCTGATCGGCGGGCTGGCCGTGCTCGGCATCCGCACCGCCGGCCGCTGGGCCGGTCTTGTGGCCGCAGCCGTACCGCTCGCATTCAACGGGTTCGGATCGGTCTCGCCCATTCAAGGGCCGGCGGATCTGCTGGGCGAGATTCCCGCTGCCGCGCTGCTCGTCTGGGCACTCGTCGTCCTCCCGCGCCGCGCCTGGCTCGCCGGGTTGCTGGTCGGGCTCGCTGTGCAGGCCAAGCTCATCGCCCTCCTGGCGCTGCCGGCTTTCGCCGTGGCACTGTGGGTACTCGCGCCCGGGCGCGGGTGGCCGCGCGTTCTCGCCGCACTCAGGCGCAGCATCCTGCCTCTCGTGTTCGTCGGCGTGCCCACTCTGCTGCTGGAGCTCGCCGCCCTGCTGAGCCTGGGACCCGCTGGCTTCGTCGAACACCTGCGCGGGCTGGCGCACTTCGTGCGCGGCGGCGGACAGAGCGTCACTCCGACCACCGTGCCGCAGAAACTCGAGGCGCTCGCCGGAGCGTGGTTCGTGCCGGTGTGGGTCGCGGCTGGCGTCGCGGTGCTCTGCGTCGCGATCGCGGCGTGGGCGCTGATCGTCACGCGCGCGGGCGCCGCCGGGACGGCGTCGGAGGTGGATGCCGACTCTCGGGTGGATGCCGCCGGTCGGCGCCACGCTCTCATGCTGGCCCTCGCCGCAGCGACCGGCGTACTCGCGTTCGTCGGATGGTGGGCGACCGCGTCGCACACGCCGCTGTGGGTGCGGCATCCGGCCCCTGGCGTTCTCGCCTTCGTGCCGATCGCGGCGATCGTGGCGGTGTGGGGCGCCCGCGTGCTGCTCGCAGGGCGCACGGCGGGCCGCGCCGCAGCCGTCGTGGGCATGACGCTCGTGAGCGCCTCGCTCGCCTGGAGCGTCGCCGGGCACGTCGCGCAGACGTCGGCTCCCCAGTCGGAGACACTGGCCAGCCAGCGCGCCGCCGTCGCTCCGATCCGCGACTGGGTCGAGAGCACCGGCACCGACTGGCTGGCCGCGCAGCCGTGGGGCGCCGCCGTCGCCCCGATCGTGCTCGCGGGCGCGCACGCCGGACTGTGGGATGCCGAGGCCATGCGCGACGTACCTCGGCTGACCGGTCTCGCCTGCGAGACCGAGGTGCTCGTCGAGGGCGGGCGCTACCGGGTCTGCGCTCCGCCGAACTGACGGCCGTCCCTGGGCCGTCTCCCGCTGCGGCTCAGGGCCTGCCCATGCCGTAGTACGCGAAGCCGGCCGCCCGCCAGGCGGCGGCATCCAGCCCGTTGCGTCCGTCGACGATGACGCGACCCGCCGTGAGCGTCGCCAGATGCTGGGGTGAGAGTTCACGGCGGTACTGGTCCCACTCGGTGACCAGCACGACGGCATCCGCGTCTCGCAGCGCCTCGTCGCGGTCGTGCACGTACGTGAGCTGCGGACTCACCCGCCGCGCGTTCTCGATCGCCGCGGGATCGGTGACCGTGACGACCGCGCCGAGGCCGTGCAGGCGCGTCGCGACGTGCAGAGCCGGCGAATCGCGGACGTCGTCGCTGTGCGGTTTGAAGGCCGCACCGAGCACGGTGACCCGGCGGCCGTGCACCGCGCCGCCCAGCGCCTGCTGCACGAGCTCGACAGCCCGGTCGCGGCGGCGCAGATTGATCTCGTCGACCGCGCGCAGGAATCCGACCGACTCGCCGCGCCCGAGCTCCTCGGCACGCGCGGCGAAGGCGCGGATGTCCTTGGGCAGGCATCCTCCTCCGAAGCCGATCCCTGCGCCCAGGAAGCGCCGGCCGATGCGGTCGTCGTGGCCGATCGCATCCGCGAGTGTGGTGACGTCGGCGCCGGTGACCTCGGCGATCTCGGCCATCGCGTTGATGAACGAGATCTTCGTCGCCAGGAACGCGTTCGCGGCGACCTTGACGAGCTCGGCGGTCGCCAGGTCGGTCACGATCCAGGGTGTGCCCACGCCCAACGCCGTCGCGTACACCTCGCGCAGCATGCCGGCGGCCCGCAGCCCGTCGGGTGTCGGCGCGCCTCCGTCTCCCGTGCCGACCCCGACCACGATGCGGTCGGGGGTGAGCGTGTCGTGCACGGCCCACCCCTCGCGCAGGAACTCGGGGTTCCAGGTCAGGGACGCACCTGTGCGCTCCACAGCATCCGCCAGTCGCGCCGCGGTGCCGACCGGCACCGTCGACTTGCCCGCGACCACGTCGCCGGGCCGCAGCACCGGCAGCAGTGCGTCGACAGCCGAATCGACGTAGCTCAGGTCAGCGGCGGATGCTCCCTGGCGCTGCGGAGTGCCGACCGCAAGGAAGTGCACGGCCGCGCCCGCGGCATCCCGCACGTCCGTACTGAACGTGAGCTGCCCGGACGCCAGGCCGTCGCGCAGCAGCTCGGGCAGCCCGGGTTCGAAGAACGGCGCCCGCCCGCCGGCGAGCGCGGCGATCCGGTCGCGATCGACGTCGACGCCGATGACGTCGTGGCCAAGGGATGCCATGGCCGCGGCGTGCACGGCCCCCAGGTAGCCGCATCCGATCACCGAGAGCCTCATGCGCGGAAAGCTAACCGGCGGTCATGACGCGCAGGTGACCGAAAGGTGAAGGCGCCCCCACCGAAGTGGAGGCGCCTCTGCGTGGGCCGATGTCAGAGCGACAGGTGCGTGCGCACGATCGCGGCGAGCGACTCGGCGTGCGCGTTGGCCGTCTCGGCATCCGCCGCCTCGACCATCACGCGCACGAGCGCCTCGGTGCCCGACTTGCGCAGCAGCACCCGGCCGGTCGAGCCGAGCTCGGCCTCGACGGCCTTCACGGCATCCTGCACGTGGACGTGGTCCGAGACCGCGTCCTTGTCGACGTCCTTCACATTGATCATCACCTGCGGGTACACCGTCATGATCGACGCGAGCTCCGCGAGGGACTTCTTGGTGCGGGCCATCTCGGCGACCAGGTGCAGGCCGGTCAGCAGGCCGTCGCCGGTGGTGGCGAAGGCGCGCATGATGACGTGGCCGGACTGCTCGCCGCCGAGCGAATACCCGCCTGCGTTCATGTCCTCGAGCACGTAGCGGTCGCCGACAGCGGTCTGACGCACGGTGATGCCCTGCTCGCGCATGGCCACGTGCAGACCGAGGTTGCTCATCACGGTCGCGACGAGAGTGTCGTTCGCGAGAACCCCGCGGCTCTTCATCGACACGGCGAGGATCGCCATGATCTGGTCGCCGTCGACGATGTTGCCCTCGGCGTCGACCGCGAGGCACCGGTCGGCGTCGCCGTCGTGTGCGATGCCCACGTCGGCTCCGACCCGCACGACCTCGGCGGCCAGCTTGTCGAGGTGCGTCGATCCGACGCCGTCGTTGATGTTCAGGCCATCCGGGTCAGCCCCGATGACGGTCACCTTGGCGCCCGCGTTGCGGAACACCTCGGGAGACGCACCGGATGCCGCGCCGTTGGCGCAGTCGAGCACCACGTGGAGTCCATCGAGGCGATGCGGCAGCGAGGCCAGCAGGTGCATGACGTAGCGGTCCTCGGCATCCGAGAAGCGCTGCACGCGACCGACGTCGCCGCCGGTGGGCTGCAGCTTGGTGCCCGCGGCCATCGTCTCTTCGATGCGCTGCTCGACGATGTCGGGAAGCTTCACTCCGCCGCGGGCGAAGATCTTGATCCCGTTGTCGGGGGCCGGGTTGTGCGACGCCGAGATCATGACGCCGAAATCGGCGTCGACGTCGGCAATCAGGAAGGCGGCCGCCGGGGTCGGCAGCGTGCCGGCATCCAGCACGTCCACGCCGGAGGAGGCGAGTCCCGCCTCGACGGCGGCGCTGAGGAAGTGACCGGAGATCCGCGGGTCGCGGGCGACCACGGCGGTGAGACGCTTGCCGGCAGCGCGACGCGCCTCGGCAATACGGCCCTGGCCCAGGACGACAGCGGTCGCCTGGGCCAGGGTGAGCGCGAGCTCGGCGGTGAGGGGGCCGTTGGCCAGCCCCCGCACGCCGTCTGTACCGAACAGTGCCATAGAAGGGACTGAGCGGATCAGCGCTTCGAGTACTGAGGAGCCTTGCGGGCCTTCTTGAGACCGGCCTTCTTGCGCTCGATGACGCGGGCGTCGCGCGAGAGGAAGCCGGCCTTCTTGAGGGTCGGACGGTTGTTCTCGGCGTCGATGTTGTTCAGCGCGCGGGCGATGCCCAGGCGCAGAGCACCGGCCTGACCCGAGTCGCCGCCACCCGAGATGCGGGCGATGACGTCGTACGCGCCCACGAGGTTGAGGGCGGTGAACGGGTCGTTGATCAGCTGCTGGTGCAGCTTGTTCGGGAAGTAGTCCTCGAGGGTACGACCGTTGATCGTGATCGTGCCCGAGCCGGGGATCAGGCGCACGCGGGCGATGGCCTGCTTGCGGCGGCCGACGGCAGCGCCCGGCACCGAGAGCACGGGGCGGGGAGCCGACTCGACCGTCTCAGCCTCGGGAGTCGAGGTGGAGAAGTTCTGCGGGAATTCGGTGGTGTCCTGGATTTCAGCCACGAGTATGTCCTTTGAAATCTGAGAGGCGCTTACTGGGCGACCTGGTCGAGGGTGTACGGCGTGGGCTGCTGCGCGGCGTGCGGGTGCTCGGCACCGGCGTACACCTTCAGCTTCGACAGCTGCTGACGGCCCAGGGTGTTCTTCGGGAGCATGCCGCGGATGGCCTTCTCCACGGCGCGGACCGGGTGCTTCTCGAGCAGCTCGGCGTAGCTGGTGGCGGTGAGGCCGCCCGGGTAGCCCGAGTGGCGGTAGGCCATCTTCTTCTGGAGCTTCTGACCGGTGAGGGCCACCTTGTCGGCGTTGACGATGATGACGAAGTCACCGGTGTCGACGTGGGGGGCGAAGGTCGGCTTGTGCTTGCCGCGCAGGATGGCGGCGGCGTGCGAAGCCAGGCGACCGAGAACGACGTCGGTTGCGTCGATGACGATCCAGTCACGCTGGATCTGCCCGGCCTTCGGGGTGAATGTGCGCGTCACAATAGTGCTGCTTTCTTGATTCGAACGGAGAGGTTCGTGAATCCCACTCCGGGGTGGTTCTCTGCCTGATCGGCTCGGGAACACGCCAGTGGAGGGCTCACGTTCGTCGTGCAGCACCCCTGGCGAGCCGAGGGCGCAGGCACCAAAGGGTTAGCTTACAGCATCCGTCGCTCTGCCCCCAAGTTGGCTTCGCGCGCCCCTCGTCTGTCGCTTCGCGGGTCCCATATGGCTGCTTCCCCGCGCACGAGGCCGCCATTCGGGACCCGCGAACGTTGACGCTCGACTCACCCTTCGGCTCGCGGGTCCCATATGGCTGCTTCCCCGCGCACGAGGCCGCCATTCGGGACCCGCGAGCGCGGGCAAGACGCGTGCACATTCCTCCTGCACATTTTCGGCCCGCATGGAGTTGTGCACAGTTGCCGGGGATCTGGGCATCGGCCGCCTCGTGCGACGCGCATGGTGGTGCCATGCCCATCTCGCCAACGCCACTGCCGCACGGGCTCGGCGCACATTTCAGCACCGCCGACGCACGTGAAGCGGGGGTCAGCCGATCTCGGCTCAGGGCACTCGATCTCACGGTTCCGTTCCATGGGGCGCGGCGCACAGCGTCCGACATCCGAGCCGAGGACGACGCGATCGCCCTCGACAGCGGTCCCCTGGCGCGGACCCGTGAAGCGTCGCGCCGGATGCGTTCGCTGGCGGAGTCGTTCCTGACGGTCATGGCGCCCGGTGCGTTCATCTGCGCGCGAAGTGCAGCCGTCATCCGCGGCTACCCCGTGGCTGCTCCCGACGAACTCGACGTCGGTGTGTTCTCTCCACGTCGCGCCCCGAAGGGAGCGGGCGTCAGAGGTCGGCGGATCGAGGCCCATCTGGCGGAGCTGGAATCGCTGGACGGCATCGCGATCACATCACCCGCGACCACCTGGACGATGCTCGCCCGCCACCTGAGCGTCAGGGCGTTGATCGCCGTCGGAGACGCGATCGTGCAGATTCCCCGCGACCCGTACGGAAATCCGCATCCCGAACTCGCGGATGCCACCGTCGAGCAACTGCGTGCGGCCATCGAGGCCGGGCGGCAGATCGGCGTGGCGAAGCTGCGTGTGGCCGTCGAGCGGATCCGGGTGGGAAGCTCGTCGCCGCTCGAGACCGATTACCGGCTGGATGCAGAGGATGCCGGGCTTCCCACGCCTGTCCTGGACTACGAAGTGAGGGATGCGCGCGGCCGGCTGCTGGGGATCTCCGAGATCGCGTACCCCGCGTTGAAGGTCGCGGTCGAGATCGAGGGCGACCATCACCGGACGTCGAAGAAGCAATGGAATCGCGACATCCAGAAGTATCGCGACTACGCCGCCGCGGGCTGGGAGGTCGTGCGCCTCACCTCTGTGAACATCCGCGTGACGCGTGACGCGACGGCCATCGTGCGCGCCACCCTCGCTCGTCGCGCCTAGGGGTTCGGTTCGCGGGGCCCGAATGGCTGCGTCGAGGCACGTGAGGCCGCCATATGGGACCCACGAACGAGGAGAGGTCGACCCAGGGCTCGCCGCGCGACACGTTCGCGTGGCCCGAATGGCCGCGTCGAGGCGCTTGAGGCCGCAATTTGGGACCCGCGAGCGAACGACGAGCGCTGGCAGGGACGACACCGAGGACAGCGGGGCTAGGCGGCCTCGGCGGTGACGAGGATCGGGCGGTGGTCGCTGGTGCCCTGGGGCAGCGTCGTGATGTTGGAGATGTGGAAGCCCGACGAGGTGGCGAAGTCGTAGTGCCCGCGGAACACCCGGTACCGCGTGTAGGTGTGGTCGTCACTGAGGGTCAGGCGGTAGCCGTGCTCGCGCACCGTCTGCCCGAGACTCTCCTTGAACACCGGGTAGTTGTAGTCGCCGACCATCAGCACAGGCAGCTCCGGCCCCAGCGCCTGCAGCGCATCGAGCCCGGCGCGGATCTGATTGCGGCGCAGCGAGTTCAGCGCCGTCAGCGGGGCGGCATGGAACGACGCCACGATCAGCCCCCTGCTCCTGTCGATGTCGAACAGCCGCGCGCCCAGCACGCGCTCGTGCGCGGGCTTGAGCACCCGGTCGTGCAGCGACTTCTTCAGCCCGATCGTGCGCACCTGCTCGACGCGGAACGTGTTCGACCGCAGGTACATCGCCAGGCCCAGCCGGTTGCCGCTGGTGGCCTGCACCAGCGAGAGGCCGTCGATGGCATCCGGCAGGTCGGTGGTGTCGCACTCCTGCAGGCAGAGGATGTCGGGATCGTGTTCGCCGACCAGCGCGACCAGCTCGGTGGCCGCTCGATGCTTGCGCAGGTTGTACGAGATGACCCTCATACGGCAACGCTACCCGCGCCGCCGGCGAGTGTCAGCCCCCGGCTCACCCCTCATCGGAGAAGCGTCCAACCTCGTGATCCCGCCGGGCGCGGGTCTGCTCGGCACGGGCGGCGAGCAGGTCATCGGCGGGGTAGCCGACCTCCGCAAGGGTCAGGCCGCGGGCGGGAAGCACCTTGAACGCACTCGTGCGGGTGAGCTCATCGCGCAGCCTCGCGACGTCGTCGACCTCGAGCTTGCCCTCCCCCACCGCCGCGCACGCGCCGACCAGCGCGCGCACCATGCTGTGGCAGAAGGCGTCGGCCTTGACCTCGGCGACGAGCACGCCCTCGGCATCCCGCTCCCACCGGTAGTCGAGCAGCGTGCGGATGGTCGTCGCCTCGTCGCGCGGCTTGCAGTATGCGGCGAAGTCGTGCAGTCCGATGAGGGTCCTTGCGGCGGCATCCATCTGCTCGACGTCGAGCCGGGCGCGGATGGTCGTCGTGTCGTTGCGGCGCATCGGGTCATAGCCGACCGTGTCGTCGGCGAGCCGGTAGCGGTACCGGCGCCACACCGCCGAGAACCGCGCGTCGAACCCCTCGGGCGCGAGGCTCGTACGGGTGACGGTCACATCGGGATAGCTCCCGAGAACCCCCCGGATGCGGCGGGCCAGAGAACCGGCGGGATCGGATGCCGCGTGCCCGTGGCGGGTCTGCACGCGCGCCCACTGCTCCTCGTCGAGATCGACGTGCGCCACCTGATCGGCGGCGTGCACCCCGGCATCCGTCCGTCCCGCGACGACCAGCCGCGCCTCGGATCCGACGATCCGCGCCAGGGCGGCCTCGAGCGTACCCTGCACCGTGCGCAGCCCGGGCTGCGTCGCCCAGCCGCGGAAGTGAGTGCCGTCGTAGGCGATGTCCAAGCGAATCCGCACGGATCCCAGCCTACGGGGCGGCCGGGCGGCTCCCCCGCCCTGTCGCGGCCGAGCCACGACCGCACCTGCGAGTGTCCTCAGACACCCCGGGAACCGACATCGACCGCGCCTAGACTGGATAGCCCGATCCCCTTCTGAGAAGCCCCCGCTCTGTCTTGATGTCTCCGTTTTCCCCTCATCTGCCGCGGTACGCGGGACTCGACGGGCTCCGGGCGATCGCGGTCGGGCTGGTGCTCGTCTACCACCTCTTCCCCGCCCTGCCACTGCCGAGCGGCTTCGTCGGCGTCGACGTGTTCTTCGTGGTCAGCGGGTTCCTCATCACCGCGCTGATGCTGCGCCCGACCCGCCACAGCGCGCGCCACCGGCTGGTGGATTTCTGGCGCCGCCGTGCCCGGCGCCTGCTGCCGGCACTGGCCGTGATGCTCACCGTCTGCGCGTCAGCAGCGTGGCTGATCGGCGGCGACGTGCTGGTCGGCATCGGTCGACAGCTGCTCGGCGCGGCGACGTTCAGCTACAACTGGGTCGCCCTCGCCGGCGGCGCGGACTACTTCACGGCATCCGAGCCCGAGCTGTTCCGCAACGTCTGGTCGCTGGCCGTCGAGGAGCAGTTCTACCTGCTCTGGCCCCTGCTGCTGCCGATCCTGCTGGTCGTCTTCCGGGTGCGCTGGGCGCTGGTCGCCGTCGCGCTGGTCGCGGCCGCGGCATCCGCCTGGTGGATGTGGACGCTCGCCGCCTCGGGGGCGACGACGCGGGCGTATTTCGGCACCGACTCGCACGCTTTCGGGCTGCTGCTGGGCATCGCCCTCGCGTTCGCCGTGCGGAATATGCCCGAGCGGGAATGGATGCGGCGCACGCCGGCGCGCATCGCCGGAATCGTGACCGGGATGCTGGGAATCGCCCTGATCGTGATCGCTGCGGTGCAGCCGGATGCGCCGGCGGCATCCGCGTTCCCGGGCACCCTGCTGCTCGCCTGCGGCGGGACGCTGCTGGCGATTCTCGCCGGGATCCTGCCCGGCTCGTGGTTCGGCCGGGCGATCGACGTCGCGCCGCTGCGCTGGGCCGGCGATCGCTCGTACGGGATCTACCTGTGGCACTGGCCGGTGCTCGTGCTCGTCGTCGCCGCGACCGGTCAGGGCGTCGGCGCGGTCGAGGTGCCGGTGCTGGCCGGCGCCACCGCGCTGGTGATCTCGGTGCTCGCCGCGGCCGTGTCGTACACGCTCGTCGAGATGCCGCTGCGACGGCTGGGTTTCCGGCGCACGCTGCGCGCCGTGCGCGTGCGGCTGGCGCACGGCCCGGTGAGCCGCTTCGCGATGGCGGGCGGGCTCGTGGTCGCCGCGCTCGCGCTGGGCGGCACGACCGCGGCGGTCGCGAGCGCCCCGGCGATGACGACGACGGAGCAGGCGATCCGGCAGGGTCAGCAGGCGATGAAGGATGCCGCGGCGCGGCCTGCCCCTTCCCCCACCCCGACGGCGGACGCAGATGCGCCGATCTCGGGCGAGGAGGTCACCGCCGTCGGCGACTCGGTGATGCTGGCATCCGCGCCGGCTCTGTACGAGCGGTTCCCCGGTGCCGAGGTGGATGCCGCCGTGTCGCGCTCGATCTGGGCGGGGCCCGAGATCATCACCTCCCTCGCCTCGTCGGGGAAGCTCCGCGAGCACGTCGTCGTGGCGCTGGGCACCAACGGACCCGTCGACCGCGACGTGCTGCGGAAGATCGCCTCGACCGTGGGGCGCGACCGCGACCTGGTGCTCGTCAACGCCTACGCCCCGCGCGACTGGATACCCGGCGTGAACGAAGAGCTGGAGTCGTTCGCGAGCGGGCGCACCGGGGTGGTGGTGGCCGACTGGTCGGGTGCGATCTCGGCGAAGACCGACCTGCTCGCCGGAGACAAGATCCACCCCGGCTCGTCGGGTGGGCGCATCTTCGCGGAGGTCGTCGAGAAGGGCATCCGGGATGCCGAGGCCGAGCGCAGCGCCCGCCCCGCCGCCCTGCGCTGGACGCCGTTCCCGCCGGGCTGATCGGCGCTTCCGCATCCGCCGCAGATCGCACTGACGCGCGGGCCGTGACGGGAGTATCGTCAGCGCCGGAGGCACCCCATGTCCACTCCGCGCGAACTCGCCGCCGCAGCCGAACGCCGCGACCGCCTCGTCCCCGGCGCAACCGAGCGGTTCTCCGGCTACGGCGTGATGAGCGTGCCGTTCGCCTTCGGCCACGTGCTCGGATTGCGCCGGTTCCCGGTCACCTCGATCGGCCCCGGCTACACCTCGGTGTGGCTGCGTGATCCCGACGGCGCCTGGCACTTCCACACCACCGTGCCGCCGGAGGTGTCGTGTCCGCGGTATTTCGGCAGTGCGATCGAATCGGCTGCGGTCCATGACATCGCGATCGACTGGACGGGCGACCACTCCTTCACCGTGACCATCGGGGACGATGTCGACCTGCGATGGGACGTCGCCCTCACCGCGACTCCGGTCAGCCGCGTGATGTCCGGCATGGCCGGCATCCTGCCCGACGCCTTCTGGCGCAGCGGCGCATTCCTCTCGATGCTCGGCGGCGTCGCAGGTCCGGCGCTGCGCGCCGGCCGCATCGGGATGGTCGGCAGCACGCCGAACCGGCAGCGCTACCTGGCCAAGGTGCTGCGCATGTGGGTGGTCGCGAGCTCTTCCGCCAGCCTGGGCGGAGAGGACCTGGGCGCCCCGCGCCCGTTGCGCGAGCAGACACGGCTCGGGGACTTCTGGATGCCGCAGCGCGGCATCTTCATGATCGGCGGCGCCCACTTCCACCCGCAGGATGCCGGTGCGCACCCGCCGACGACGAAGGCGGCGGCCACCGGCGTCTGATCCGCCGCCGCGGCCGGGCACCACACACCCCATCGGACAATCTGTCTGACCGGTGCACACCGCAGACGAATCCGTCTGGTTCCCCGCCGCCGCATTGCGCCGGTGACACCCGCCAGGATTGAATCTGGGACAGGGCACCGGTGCCCGCAGAAGGGCGGAGCAGCCCGCGAGGGCGACCCCGGCCCGCGAAGGGCGAAGCAGCCCAGATGGAGGTACAGGTGTCCACCACCAGCCTGATTCCCGAGCAGACGCACGAGGATGCCGCCACGGGTGCGATCCGCATCGAGCACATCACGAAGCGGTACGGCGGGCAGGTCGCGGTGGACGATCTCTCACTCGACATCCACGCCGGCGAGTTCCTCTCGCTGCTGGGCCCGTCGGGCTGCGGCAAGACCACCACGCTGCGCATGATCGCCGGATTCGAGCATCCCGACGCGGGCGACATCCGCATCTCCGGACGCTCCGTCCTGGGGCAGCCGCCGTACAAGCGCAACGTCAACACCGTCTTCCAGGCCTACGCGCTCTTCCCGCACATGACGGTCGCAGAGAACGTCGCCTACGGGCTGCAGCAGCGCCGGGTGCCCAAGGCCGAGGTGCGCGAGCGCGTGGCCGAATCGCTGAGCATGGTGCAGATGCGCTCGTTCGCCGATCGCCGTCCCACCCAGCTCTCCGGCGGACAGCAGCAGCGCATCGCACTCGCCCGGGCGCTCGTCAACCGGCCGGCGGTGCTGCTGCTCGACGAGCCGCTCGGCGCCCTCGACCGGCAGCTGCGTGAGGAGATGCAGCTCGAGCTCAAGCTCATCCAGGCGCAGCTGGGCATCACGTTCGTGTTCGTCACCCACGACCAGGGCGAGGCGCTCTCGATGAGCGACCGCATCGCGGTCATGCGCGCCGGCCGCATCGAGCAGCTCGCCGACTCCGACACCATCTACAGCGCCCCGGCATCCGCGTATGTCGCCGCCTTCGTCGGGCAGCAGAACTTCTTCGACGGCACGGTCTCGGCCGACGGCTCGGCCGTCGAATCCGCGCACACCGTGCTGCGCCCCGCACAGCGCATCGATGACATCGCCCCCGGGATGCCGGCGCGCGCGGCCGTACGCCCCGAGTTCGTCGACATCCTGACCGAGCGTCCGTCCTCGGACGTCAATGTCGCCGAGGGCCGCATCATCGGCATCTCCCACCTCGGCGAGACCATGCAGTACCTCGTCCAGTTCGGCCGCGAGATGTCGATCATCGCCCGCCGCCCCACCCCGGACGCCCCGCGCGTCGCGATCGGCACCACCGTGTGGTGCGCGTGGCGGCCCGAGTCCGTGCACGTCTTCCCCGTCGACGAGTCCGCCGCCCACGGCGGCTTCGTCGAGCTCCCCACCACCCGAAGCATCCGCACCACAACGCGCACCAACACCCGAAGCCCACGCAGCACGCGCACGCGCTGACGCACCCGCGAGAGGAAAAGCCATGACCGAACACCGCACCGTCCGCATCCTTGCCGACAACAGCTCGGCGACCCGGATCGTGAACGAGATGACCCGCCGCCGCTTCTTCTCGCTGATGGGCGTGGTCGGCGGCACCGCACTGCTGGCCGCCTGCGCACCCGGTGGCGGCCCGGGCGGAGGGCCCGCACCGCAGGCCACCGGCGGCGAGCTGGAGAGCAAGCTGTCGATCTACTCCTGGGGCGACTACGACTCCCCCGACGTGCTCGCCGCGTTCACGAAGGAGCTCGGTCCCAAGCTCACCGTCGACTCGTTCGGATCGAACGAAGAGCTCATCGCCAAGCTCGTCGCCGCCAAGGGCACCGGCGGCTACGACATCATCGTGCCCACCGGCGCGTTCATCCCGCAGATGATCGAGAACGACCTGCTGCTCAAGCTCAACAAGGACCTGATCCCCAACCTCGAGCACATGGACCCCGCCTTCCTCGGCCGCAGCTGGGACAAGAACAACGACTACTCGATCTGCAAGGCGTGGGGAACCACCGGCTTCGTGTACGACAAGACCAAGATCACCCGCGAGCTGAAGACCTGGAACGACTTCCTCGACTGCGCGCAGAACGAGGCCAGCGGTGCCACCAGCGTGCTCGACGACCCGGCCGAGATCACCGGCATGTACTACTGGGCCAACGGCATCGACTGGAACACCACCGACCCGGCCGAGATCGACGCGTGCGAGGAGTTCATCGTGGGCAAGCTCGCCCCGCACATCGCCGCCTTCGACTCGTACCCCGGCAGCGGCGCGATCCCGCAGAGCTCGCACGCCCTGATCGAGGTCTGGAACGGTGACGCCCGTCAGGGCATGAACAACTCCGACGAGCCGGACAAGTGGCAGTGGGTGCTCGGCTCGCCCGAGACCGAGCTGTGGATGGACAACTGGGCCATCTCGGCATCCGCCCCGCACCCCGAGGCCGCACACGCCTTCATCAACTTCGTGCTCACCCCCGAGAACCAGCTCGCGAACGTCGACTACATCGGCTACCACACCGGCGCGAAGGACATCGAGGAGAAGGCGCGCGAAGCGGGCCTCGAACTGCTCGACCTCGTCTTCTTCACCCCTGAGCAGCTCGCCACCATGAAGGACGGCGAGGTCAACGAGGCCCAGACCCGCACGGTCGAGATCTACAACAAGGCGAAGGCGGCCGCGGGTGCGTAGGATCCGCCTGCCGGGGTTCCTGCTGGCCGTCCCGGCGTGGCTGTGGCTGCTGGCGTTCTTCGTCGCCCCGGTGCTGGTGGTGTTCTGGTACAGCTTCGGCTACAAGCCGGGGCTGTTCGGAACCCACGCCAACGACGTGCTGTCGTTCGACCGGTACGCCGAGGTGCTCACCCCGACGTTCTTCGACACGTTCTGGAACACCCTGTGGATCGGCGTCTCGGGCACCGTGCTGTGCTTCGTGATCGGCGCGCCGGTCGCGTACTGGATGGCGCTGAAGGCCCCCGCCCACCGGCGCGGCCTGCTGCTGGCGCTCGTGCTCGTGCCGTTCTGGACGAACTTCCTGGTGCGCACGATCGGCTGGATGGTGCTGCTCTCGCCCGAGGGCTGGATCTCGACGGCGATGCAGGCGATCGGGTTCGACCCGCTCGATGTGCTCTACACCCGCCCCGCGGTGCTCTTCGGCGTGGTCTACAACTACCTGCCGCTGATGATCCTGCCGCTGTTCGTCGCCTTCGACCGCGTCGAGCTGCCGGTGCGCGAAGCCTCGCAGGACCTCGGCGCCGGCAAGTGGCGCACCTTCGCGCGGATCACGTTCCCGCTGGCCCGCCCCGGCATCGTCGTCGGCGCGCTGCTGGTGTACATCCCGCTGATGGGTGACTACATCACCGCGACCGTGCTGGGCGGCGCGAAGGGAAACATGGTCGGCCAGCTGGTGGCCTCGCAATTCCAGACCGCCCAGAACTGGGCGCTCGGGTCGGCGATGGCGGTCATGCTGATCCTCGTGATCCTGCTCTCGGTCGTCGTGCTGGCCGGGGCGCTGTGGCTGATCGCCCTGCCGTTCCGCATGCGCAACCGCATCACCCTCGAGGAGTTCGCATCATGACATCCGTCGAGCCTGGTACGGGAACCCTCCCGGCCGCCGCGGTCGACCTGTCCGCCGGTCGCGGTGACAGCGGAGTCGGCGCCGGCGGGCCGTCCGCGAACGTCGCCGACGCGCACGCCGAGCCGCGTCAGCACAGGCAGCGCCGGGCGCTGACCGATCGGATGCTGAAGGCCTGGAGCGTGCTGGTCTACGTCTTCCTGTTCACCCCGATCCTCGTGATCGTCATCTACTCGTTCAACAACGGGCGCCTGCTGGTCGCCTTCGACAGCTTCGGCTTCGACGGCTATCTCGCCCTGTTCCGCAAGCCCGCGATCGCGGATGCCGTGATGGTGTCGCTGCGCACCGGAGCGATCGCCGCCGTGCTGGCGTCGCTGCTGGGAACCCTCGCCGGCATCGCCCTGGCGCGCCGCCCCGGGAAGTGGACGGGCTGGTTCATCGGGATGCTGCTGCTGGTGGCGGTCACCCCCGAGATCGTCGACGCGGTCTCGCTGCTGCCGTGGCTGGTCTTCCTCGGTCAGGACATGGGGATGTGGCTGTTCAACGACGGCACCTTCCGCCTGGTGATCGGCCACTCGCTGTTCTCGGTCGCGGTGGTCACCTACATCGTGCGCGCCCGGCTGATCGGCCTGCCCGCGAACCTCGAAGAGGCCTCGGCCGACCTGTACGCACCGCCGCTGCGCACCTTCCTGAAGGTCACTCTGCCGCTGGCGATGCCCGCCGTGCTGGCAGGGCTCCTGCTGTCGTTCACGTTCAGCCTCGACAACACCATCGTCTCGGCGTTCGTGCAGGTGTCGGGGTCGACCCCGTGGCCGGTCTACGTGCTCAGCTCGCTGCGCAGCGGACTGCGCCCCGAGATCGCCGGTGTCTCGACGATCATGCTGATCGTCACGCTGCTCGCGCTCTCGGTCGTCGCCATCGTGCTCCGCCGCGCGGGCGACTCGACGGCCGACATCGCCCGCACCATGTCGGGCGGGTAGTCCGCCGCGCTCCGGCATCCATCCCCCGGTCTCACAGACCGGACCCACACGCACGCCCCTCCGGCGCCGTCCGCGCCGCCAGCAAAGGAGTCCCCATGCCGTACGCCGACCTCGTGTTCACCGGCGGCCCCGTCTTCACCTCCGACGCCGTGCGCTCGCGCGCGAGCGCCGTAGCGGTCGGCGGCGGACGCATCGTCGCCGTCGGCCGCGACGTCGACGACCTGATCGGCCCGGCCACCGAGGTGGTCGATCTCGGCGGACGGATGCTGGTGCCCGGCTTCCAGGATGCCCACGTGCACGCCCTGTGGGGCGGGCTCGACATCCTGCGCTGCGACCTGTCGGTGTGCTCGACGCAACCGGAATACCTCGAGACCATCGCCGCCTACGCCGCGGCGCACCCCGACGACGAGTGGGTGCTCGGCGGCGGGTGGGCGATGTCGGCGTTCCCGGGCGGGACGCCCACAGCATCCGCCCTCGACACCGTCGTGCCCGACCGGCCGGCGTTCCTGCCCAACCGCGACGGGCACGGCGCGTGGGTCAACTCGGCGGCGCTGCGCCTGGCCGGCATCGACCGGCACACCCCCGACCCCGCCGACGGGCGCATCGAGCGCGACGCGGCCGGCGACCCCACCGGCACCCTGCACGAGGGGGCGATGACGCTGGTGAACCGGCTGCTGCCGGTCGAGCCGCCCGAGCGCCTGGTCGACGCGCTGCTCGAGGGGCAGCGCTACCTGCACTCGTTCGGCGTCACCGCCTGGCAGGATGCCATCGTCGGCGCATACGGCGACGCCGGCGACCCGGGCCCCGCCTACGTCACCGCCGCGAATGACGGGCGGCTGACCGCCCGCGTCGTCGGCGCCATCTGGTGGGATCGTGCGGCGGGCCTCGAGCAGATCCCGTCGCTGCTCGAGCGCCGCGAGCGCTACCGGGCCGGCCGGTTCGCGGCGACGAGCGTGAAGGTCATGCAGGACGGCGTGGCCGAGAACTTCACCGCCGCCATGCTCGAGCCGTACTGCGACGGGCACGGGCACCCCACCGACAACTCGGGCATCTCGTTCGTCGACCCCGAGATCCTGAACGAAGCGGTGCCGCAGCTCGATGAACTCGGCTTCCAGGTGCACTTCCACGCGATCGGCGACCGCGCCGTGCGGCAGTGCCTCGACGCGGTCGACCACGCCGTGCGGCGCAACGGCCGCAGCGACAACCGGCACCACATCGCGCACCTGCAGGTGGTGCACCCCGAAGACGTCCCGCGGTTCCGCGAACTCGGCGTCGCCGCCAACATGCAGTCGCTGTGGGCCTCGCTCGAACCGCAGATGGTCGAGCTGACCCTGCCGTTCCTCGGTGAGCGCCGCGCGGGCTGGCAGTACCCGTTCGGCGATCTGCAGCGTTCGGGCGCCGTGCTGGCCGCCGGCAGCGACTGGTCGGTGTCGAGCCCCGACCCGCTGGCGGCGATCCACACCGCCGTGAACCGGCGCGACGTCGGGGATGCCGAGCAGGAGCGCTTCCTGCCCGAGCAGGCCATCGACCTGGCGACCTCACTGACCGCCTACACCGCGGGCTCGGCCTGGGTGAACCACCTCGACCGCGATACCGGGACGATCGAGGTCGGCAAGTACGCCGACCTCGTGGTGCTCGACCGCGACCCCTTCGACGGGCCGATCGACGAGATCGGCTCGACGCGGGTGCTGCAGACCTTCGTCGAGGGCGAGCGGGTGTACGCGGCGTCGTGACGAGTGGTCGGTCGCGGCCCGGCGCCGCCGGCGTCGGTACCGGCGGCGGCGCGCGCGGCCGGCGCCGCGGCCGGCACCCGCTCTGCATCGTCGCCGCCGCCGCCCGACAGTCCGTCCGGCCGCACCCCCAGAACGCGACACCGCGCCCCTGCGGCCGCTCGCACCCATCCGCGAGGATGAGAACGACCCCCTCTGATCGGAGCTGATACACCGTGGCATCCACCGTCTTCGAGCGGAACCGCCCCGCCGAGTCCGTCGTCGAGCACGCCCTGCAGGGCACAGCGCACTCCGTGTTCTGGCGAGACGACCTGCCCGCCGCACTCACCCCCGACCGCCCGCCGCTACGCGGCGCGCACGACGCCGACCTGGTCGTCGTCGGCGGCGGATACAGCGGGCTGTGGACGGCGCTGCTCGCCACCGAGCGGATGCCAGGAGCACGCATCGCGGTGGTCGAGGCGCAGCGGGTGGGCTGGGCGGCGTCGGGCCGCAACGGCGGATTCTGCGAGGCGAGCCTCACCCACGGGCATCAGAACGGCATGTCGCGCTGGCCAGACGAGATGCCGCTGCTCGAGCGGCTCGGGCACGAGAACCTGGATGCCATCGAAGCGGCCGGCGCGAAGTACGGCATGGACTTCCAGTTCGAGCGCACCGGGGTGCTCTCCCCCGCCCTCGAGCAGCACGAGCTGCCCTGGCTGCACGAGATGCGCGACGAGGCGATCGCCGACGGCGACGAACACATCGTCTTCCTCGACCAGGACGCCGCGCGCGCCCAGGTCAACTCGCCCACCTACCTCGGCGCCATCTGGGACAAGAAGGAGGGGATGCTGCATCCCGCCCGCTTCGCCGCAGAACTCGCCCGCGTCGCCGAGGAGCGCGGCGTGGTGATCTTCGAGCGCTCCCGGGTGTCTGGACTCGACACCTCAGCGGACGGGGTGGAGGTGATCACCGACGGCGGGCGCGTGCGCGCGCGTCAGGCGGTGCTCGCCACGAACGTGTTCCCGTCGCTGCTCAAGCGCAACCGGCTGATGACGGTGCCGGTGTACGACTACGTGCTGATGACCGAGCCGCTCTCGGACGCCCAGATGGCCGAGATCGGCTGGCAGGGCAGGCAGGGCATCGGCGACATGGCGAACCAGTTCCACTACTACCGGCTCACCAAGGACAACCGCATCCTGTTCGGCGGCTACGACGCGATCTACCACTACGGGCGCAAGGTGCGCGCCGAGTACGAGAACCGGCCGCAGAGCTGGCGTCGCCTGGCCGAGCACTTCTTCACCACCTTCCCGCAGCTGGAGGGGCTGCGGTTCACGCACCAGTGGGCCGGGGCGATCGACACCAGCACGCAGTTCACCGCGTTCTTCGGCACCGCGCGGCGCGGACGCGTCGCGTACGCGGCCGGGTTCACCGGGCTGGGTGTCGCCTCGACCCGCTTCGCCGCCGAGGTCATGCTCGACCTGCTCGGCGGCGTCGAGAACGAGCGCACCGGGCTGCGGATGGTCCGGCGCCGGCCGCTGCCGTTCCCGCCAGAGCCTGCGGCCGCGATCGGCATCAATGCCACCCGCCGGTCGCTCGACAAGGCCGATCACAACGAGGGCCGCCGCGATCTGCTGCTGCGCACGCTGGACGCGCTGGGCCTGGGGTTCGACTCATGACCCGCCTGGATGCGACCCGCCTGGATGCCGGGAGCGCCGTGCCCGTGGCATCCCTCGCCCTGCCCTCTGCGCCGATCGACGCCGACCAGGTGCGGGAGGGCGCTCCGCGGGCCGGGCACGTCGTGCTCGACGAACTCGGCGGACGCTCGATCGGGGTGTGGGAGCACACGCCGGGCGTCTCGACCGACGTCGAGGCCGACGAGGTGTTCGTCGTGGTGGCGGGTGCGGCGACGCTCGAGTTCGAGCATCCCCCGCTGCCGCCGGTCGAGCTGCGCCCGGGCATGATCGTGCGCCTGGATGCCGGAATGCGGACGGTCTGGACGATCCACGAGACCCTCCGCAAGGTCTACGTGGCCTGACCCCCGCTCTCCCCCGCCCCCTTCTTGCGTCCGTTCTCCACCCGTCGACGGTGGTGGTGCGTGGGGTCAGGAGCGGGAGTGTATGAGGGCGGCGCGGGCGGCGGACTCGACGATGGTGCGGGCGCCCTCTTCGAACAGGTCGTCGTCGACGAGCCCGAGGATCTGCTCGCGCCAGCGTCCGACCAGCGGCTGCGCGACTCCGGCGTGCAGGGGTGCGTCCATCCACGGCACGCTCGCCTCGCGCGCGACGCCGCGCGCAGCACGCGAACGCGCGATGCCCGCCGCCCGTGCGAGGGTGAAGCTCGAGAACAGGCCGTAGTGCTGCACGAGTTCGTCATCACGCAGGCCGGCGGTGTGGAATGCCGACATCATCAGCTCCATCGCGTTCAGCTCGCCCTCGCCGTAGGTGCTGAGCACCACCGCCTCGCTGCCGATGGCCGGATACTGCACGAACACGTCGCGCACCGCCGCGGCGAACTGCATGAGGCGCTGCTGCCAGTCGTCCTCGGGGGCGGTGACCGCGTCGACGGCCTGCTGCAGCATGCTGTCGAGCAGCATCCGCACCAATTCCTCTTTGTTGCGCACGTGTCGGTACAGCGCGGTGTGGTCGACGCCGAGCAGCTTGCCGAGGTCGCGCAGCGAGACGCTCCCCCCGCCGGGCCGGGCGGCGAGCTGACGCGCGCCCTGCATCAGCGCTTCACGATCGAGGGGGGTGCGGACCTTCACGAATATCTCCTCAGCGCCGATGCGGATGCTGTGACACTACCAGCAGTCACCACCGTTGACACCAGCGTTGCACCCACCCTAGACTGCACCGCAAGCGCGACGACGCGCACACATCGACTCGACGAGGAGAAGAGATGGCAACGCAGGCTGAGATCGAAGAGCGGCTGCGGGTCCTGGAGGGTCCCGATAAGCTCGATCGCCCGTTCAGCACCCGAGACTTCCTGTCACTCGCCTGGCTGGGACTGTTCCTCCCGATCGTGCTGATCGTCATCGGATGGGGGCTGGGCGCATGAGCAGGCAGACCATCTCCGAGGCGGGTTTCGAGAGCAGCATCCCGCTCTCCCGCGCTGAGAAGAACTGGGGCGGCCTCGCCGTCTTCGGCAACACCTCGTCAGCGGCCGTGGCGACGTGGTGCTTCATCAGCGGCGGCTTCGTCGCCGCCTATCTCGGCGCGACCCAGGGCGTGATGGCCATCATCGCCGGAACGCTGATCGGCGTCTTCGTCGTGCTGCTCGCCGCCCTCCCCGCCGCCAGCCGATACGGCATCGAGGCCGTGCGCTCCACCCGTACGATCTTCGGGGTTCGCGGCTCGTACCTCACCGTCGTGCTCGCGCTGACCATCCTGATCGGCTGGAACGCCGTGCTGATGATCTCGCTCTCGGATGCATCGTCGGCAGCGCTGGCCCAGTTGGGCGTGATCGGTGAAGCGGATGCCGGAGCGTGGGCACCCGTCTTCTCGCTGCTCGGCATCGTCGCGGTGTTCCTGCTGCTGCGTCGCGGCAACCGCACGCTGCGCTGGGCGGGCCCGCTGGTCGCCGTCACCGTGCTGGCTCTGGCGATCTGGATCGGTGCGACACTGATCGCCGAGTTCGGCCTCGATCAAATCCTCTCGGCCAAGGCGCTCGCCCCGTTCGGCGACAACCACCTCGACTTCATGCTCGTCGTCGAACTCGGCGTCGCGGGTGGTCTGTCCTGGTGGCCGTACGTGGGCAGCCTCACCCGCAATGCGAAGTCGATGCGCCACGCCGCGTTCCCGTCTGTCGCCGGCCTCGGTCTGATGATGGGACTCGTGCTCGCAATCGGCATGATCGCGGCTCTCGCCGTGCCCGCCTCGGGCGGTGATCCGACCGCCTTCCTGATCGAACTGGGCGGACCGGTCTTCGGGGTGTTCGCGCTGCTGTTCCTGGTGTTCGCCAACATCGGCACCGTGATGGTCGGCGCCTACTCTGCCGCCCTCGGGCTGAAGCAGCTGCCGGCCGTCGACCGGCGCGTGCCGTGGGCGTGGGCAGTCGTGATCGTGCTGGCGCCCGTGGCGCTGGTGGCCACCGTGCTCTCGGAGCCGTTCATGGCGAACTACGGCGCGTTCATCACCCTCGCCGGCATTCTGCTCGGCCCGATCTGCGGCATGCAGATCGTCGACTACTTCCTGATCCGGCGCCAGCACCTCGACGTGCGCGGCCTGTTCAGCGACGGCGCGGGCAGCAGCTACTGGTACTTCGCAGGCTTCAACCCCGCGGGCCTGGTGTCGATCGTGATCGGAGCGGTGACCTACCTGGTGCTGCTCGACCCGTTCACGTACGTGCCCGGGCTTGAGATCGGCTTCATCTCAGCATCCATCCCCTGCGCGATCACCGCCGGAGCGAGCTACTACCTGCTCATGCGCCTGGTGCCGGGCCTGTGGACCACCCGCACCGCTGCCACCCGCTCAGCCACCACCCCGTCACCCACCGCCCCCGCGCCCACCCCCACCCCGCGCTGACCCGCGCTGACCCCGTTCCCACCTCCGTCGAGGCCCCCTCTGGGTGTCGACGCCCCCTCTGAGTGACGTCAATACGAGGGGGCGCCGACAACCAGAGGGGGCGCCGACGTGAGAGAGGGGTCAGCGGCGGGCGGCGCCGCTGCGGCGGACGAGCAGGGCCAAGTGCAGCGCGGTCTGCGTCTCGCCGTCGTCGAGGTCGAGGTCGAGCAGCTCCTCGATCAGCGCGATGCGCTGGTAGAACACCGAGCGCGACAGGTGCGAGGCCGCGGCGGCCGCGGTGCGGTTGGCCGGATGCGACAGCACGGCCCCCAGCACATCGAGCAGGTCTCCACCGCGGGCCAGGTCGTACTCGACGAGCGGAGCCAGCATCCGCTCGCCGTGTTCGAGCAGCCGATGGTCCTCACGCAGATTCGTCACCAGGCGCACCAGCGGGCGGGTGTCGGCCCGTCGCAGCTGGGCGCTGCGGCGGTCGCCGCGCAGTCCGCCGCGCGAGAGATCGATCGCCTCCTGCAGCGAGCGCAGCGCCTGATCGAGCCCGGCGGCCGGCGACCCCACCGACACCACGGCGCCCTCACCGGCCGCCGCGGTCGCGAAGGCGATCGCCGCATCGTCGGAGAACATCGCCTCGGCGGGCAGCGACAGCAGCAGCGTGGCGGCCAGTCCCCCGGCACCCGCCGGCGCAGCCCCGACGATGGCCCGGCCGCTGATCGCCCGCGCGGCAGCATCCGCCTTCGCCGCCGTCACCTCGGCGCGCGAGATCACCAGCCCGAACAGCCGGCGCCCCTGCACCGGCAAGCCCGCCGCATCCAGCCGCGCCACCGCGCCGGCGACACTCGCGAACCGTCCCGCCAGCAGCCGATCGACCAGGCGCCGACGCGCCTGACGCTCCCATTCGTCCACCGGCCCGTCGGCCAGCCGCCCCAGCGCCAGCGCGATCGCGCCCTGCTGCAGCACGCCCAGCCGCCCGGCCGGATGCTCGGGTCCGGGCAGCGCGAGCAGGTGACCCCACCGCGTGCCGCGCGCCTCGACGGGCACTACCAGCCAGCCCGACTCGGTGACGCCGTGCGCTCCCGCGGCCTGGTGCGCCGCCCGCGACCGGCGCTCCCAGTCGCCGAACAGCTCCTCTTCACGGGCCGGCGGGACCTCGGCCGCCACCACCTCGTGCGCGAGGTTCTCGAGCACGACCGGGGCACCGAGCGTGACCGACAGCTGCTGCACCACGTAGTCGGCGGGCGATCCGCGCAGGGTGAGCGCCGTGAACCGGTCGCGCACCTCGTCGCGCGCCCGCAGCGCCGCGGTCTGACGGTCGATGATCAGCCGGTGCACGACCTCGGTGATCGTGACGTACTTCACCTCGTGGTGCAGGGCCACCAGCACCAGCCCGTGCTCCTGAGCCGCCTCGGCGATGACCGCGGGCACCCAGCGGTAGTGCGTGCCCAGTTCGAGCACGAGACCGGCGATGCCGACTTCGATCAGGCCGGCGATGAAGGCGCGCAGCGCATCGGGATCCTGCGGCCACCCCGACCCCGTCGACAGCAGCAGCTCACCGCCGTTGAGCAGCCGGGCGACGCCCGCACTGTCGGACACATGCACCCAGCGCACCCGCCCGTCCAGGGCGTCCGCGCCGCTGAGCACCTCGGGCACGCCCTCGACGACCGCATCCAGCCGCAGCACCTCGCGCACCGTCGGCAGGGCGAGGTGCACATCGGCATGCTCGCTCGCGGCACCCGGCGCCGCTCCCGCGTCCGGCGCCGCTCCCGCACCCGGCTCCGCTCCAGCCTCCGGCACCGCTCCAGCCCTCGACTTCGCACCCCGCGCATCGTCGCGCGCGGACACAGCACCGCTCATCGGCATCCTCTCGATCCTGGATGCCTCATCCTAGCCGGACAGTGCGTCCGATCCGGTCGCAACTTCGCGACGGTCAGCCCCTTCGGTCGCTCGTTGAGCCCTGCAAAACTGGGGAACACTCCAACCTGGCGGCCCCGGTCGATCTGTCCGATCGACGGCAGTGTCGCACTCGCCGAAAGGACGCCCATGACTACTGTGCAGGCTGTGCAGACCGAGCAGACCGAGTCCGCCGACTCGGCGGCCGAACCCCGCACCCTGATCGGACACTGGATCGACGGCGCACTGCACGCCGCACCGGGCGGACGGACGGCACCGGTGTTCAACCCGGCCACCGGCCGGGTCACCGCCGACGTCGCCCTCGCCGACGAGGATGACATCGCCGCCGCCCTCGCGTCCGCGCAGCGTGGCTTCGACACCTGGAGCCGATACTCGATCGCCAAGCGCCAGCAGGTGATGTTCGCCTTCCGCGAGCTGCTCAACAGCCGCCGTCGCGAGCTGGCCGAGATCATCACCGCCGAGCACGGCAAGGTGCTCTCGGATGCGATGGGCGAGATCGCCCGCGGTCTCGAGGTCGTCGACCTCGCCTGCGGCTTCCCCGCGCTGCTGAAGGGCGGCTTCAGCGAGAACGTCTCCACCGACATCGACGTCTACACGGTGCGTCAGCCGCTGGGCGTCACGGCGATCATCTCGCCGTTCAACTTCCCGGCGATGGTGCCGCTGTGGTTCTTCCCCATCGCCCTCGCCGCAGGCAACGCCGTGGTGCTCAAGCCCAGCGAGAAGGACCCGTCTGCGGCGCTGTGGCTGGCCCGGCTCTGGCAGGAGGCCGGCCTTCCCGACGGCGCGTTCACGGTGTTGCAGGGCGACAAGGCTGCCGTCGACGGACTGCTGCAGTCGGATGCCGTGCAGTCGGTCTCGTTCGTCGGATCGACCCCCATCGCCCAGTACATCTACGAAGAGGCATCGCGCACCGGCAAGCGCGTGCAGGCACTCGGCGGCGCGAAGAACCACATGCTGGTGCTGCCCGACGCCGACCTCGACCTCGTCGCCGACCAGGCCATCAACGCCGGCTACGGCGCGGCCGGCGAGCGCTGCATGGCCGTGTCGGTCGTGCTCGCCGTCGACGGCATCGCCGATGCCCTGTCGGTCAAGATCCAGGAGCGCATCGCCCGACTGCGGGTCGGCAACGGCGCCGGGGGTGATGAGGGCGAGCCCGACATGGGCCCGCTGATCTCCGCCGCGCATCGCGACAAGGTCTCGGGCTACGTCGACATCGCCGAGGCCGACGGCGCCGAGATCGTCGTCGACGGGCGCGACTGCGCGGTCGACGGCCACGAGGACGGCTTCTGGTTCGGGCCGACGCTGATCGACCGCATCCCGACCGACTCGCGCGCCTACACCGAGGAGATCTTCGGGCCGGTGCTCTCGATCGTGCGGGTGGGCACCTTCCAGGAGGGGCTCGACCTGATCAACTCCGGTCGCTTCGGCAACGGCACCGCGATCTTCACCAACGACGGCGGCGCCGCCCGCCGATTCCAGTCGGAGGTGCAGGTGGGCATGATCGGCATCAACGTGCCGATCCCGGTGCCCGTCGCGTACCACTCGTTCGGCGGGTGGAAGAGCTCGCTGTTCGGCGATGCGAAGGCCTACGGCACGCACGGCTTCGACTTCTTCACCCGCGAGAAGGCGATCACCGCGCGCTGGCTCGACCCCGCCTCGCACGGCGGCATCAACCTCGGATTCCCGCAGAACGATTGAGATCATCATGACCGACACGCTCACCTCCACCGCCGTCGATCTCTCCGCCGACGCCGCCGTGCGCGCCGACGACCGCGGGCACGTCTTCCACTCCTGGAGCGCGCAGGCGCTCATCGACCCGCTGCCGATCGCCGGCGGCGAGGGCGCGACGTTCTGGGACTATGCCGGCAACAGCTACCTCGACTTCTCGAGTCAGCTGGTGAATCTGAACCTCGGGCACCAGCATCCCGACCTCGTCGAGGCGATCCAGCGGCAGGCCGGGCGCCTGGCGACCATCCAGCCGGCGATGGCCAACGATGTGCGCGGCGAACTCGCCCGGCGCATCAGCGAGGTCTCCCCCGACGGCTTCTCGAAGGTGTTCTTCACCAACGGCGGCGCGGATGCCAACGAGAACGCCGTGCGCATGGCACGCGCCTACACCGGCCGCCGCAAGGTGCTGTCGATGTACCGCAGCTACCACGGCAGCACCTCGACCGCCATCACCCTGACCGGCGACCCGCGGCGCTGGGCGAACGAGCCCGGAGACGGCTCGGTGGCGCACTTCTTCGGCCCCTACCCGTACCGCTCGCCGTTCCACTCCACCTCTCCCGAGCAGGAGACCGCCCGCGCGCTCGAGCATCTCGAGCAGACGATCGTGCTCGAGGGTGCGTCGACGATCGCCGCGATCATCATCGAGTCGATCGTGGGCACCAACGGCGTGCTCGTCCCGCCGTCCGGTTACCTCGCCGGGGTGCGCGAGCTGTGCGACCGGTACGGCATCGTGTACATCGCCGACGAGGTGATGGTCGGCTTCGGCCGGGTCGGCGAGTGGTTCGCCTTCCAGGCGTTCGACGTCGTGCCCGACCTGATCACCTTCGCCAAGGGCGTGAACTCCGGCTACGTGCCCCTGGGCGGCGTGGTCATCTCCGACCGCATCGCCGCGCACTTCGACACCGTGCCCTTCCCGGGCGGGCTCACCTATTCGGGGCACCCGCTGGCGTGCGCCGCGGGCGTGGCGACCTTCGAGGTGTTCGAGCGCGACGGCATCCTCGAGCGCGTCCGCGACCTCGGCACCCGCGTGGTCGAGCCGCGGCTGCGTGAGATCGCCCGCCGCCACCGGTCGGTGGGCGAGGTGCGTGGCATGGGGCTGTTCTGGGCGATCGAGCTGGTGCGCGACCGCACCACCCGCGAGCCGCTCGTGCCGTTCAACGCCTCGGGCGCCGCAGCGGCACCCGTCGCCGCCGTCGCCGCGGCGTGCAAGAAGGCCGGCGTCTGGCCGTTCACACACTTCAACCGCCTGCACGTTGCCCCTCCCCTGGTGATCTCCGAGGAAGAGCTGGTGCGTGGGCTGGATGCCATCGACAACGCCCTGCACGTGGCCGACGAGCACGCATCATGACGGCCGTGCTGCAGAACATCATCGACGGCCGGCCCACGGCATCCGACGGTGAGCTGCTCGACCTCATCGACCCGTCGACCGGCGAGGTCTACGGGCAGGCGCCGATCTCGACGGCCGCCGAGGTCGATGCCGCGTTCGCCGCGGCATCCCGCGCGTTCCCGGCCTGGCGCGACGCGACCCCGGCGCAGCGCCAGCTGGCGCTGTTCCGCCTCGCCGATGCGCTGGCCGAGCACGCCGAGGAGTTCGCCGATCTCGAATCGCGTGACACCGGCAAGCCACGCGCGACGCTGGTCTCCGACGAGATCGAGCAGTCCGTCGACCAGCTGCGGTTCTTCGCGGGGGCCGCGCGCGAGCTGAACGGCCGTGCGGCGGCGGAGTACGCCGAGGGCTTCACCTCGTACGTGCGCCGCGAGCCGATCGGCGTCGTCGCGCAGGTGACGCCATGGAACTATCCGCTGAACATGGCGATCTGGAAGATCGGCCCGGCGCTGGCCGCGGGCAACACGATCGTGCTCAAGCCCAGCGAGACCACCCCGTCGACGACGGTGCGGCTCGCAGAGCTGGCCGCCGGGATCCTGCCGGCGGGCGTGTTCAACGTGGTGCTCGGCGACCGCACCACCGGCGCTCTTCTGACCGAGCATCCGGTGCCCCAGCTGGTGGCGATCACCGGCTCGGTGCGCGCGGGCCAGGCGGTGGCCGAGTCGGCGTCGAAGCAGCTCAAGCGCGTGCATCTCGAACTCGGCGGCAAGGCGCCGGCGGTGATCTTCGCGGATGCCGACCTGCAGCGTGCCGCACGCGGCATCGCCGAGGCGGCGTTCTTCAACGCCGGGCAGGACTGCACCGCGGCGACCCGGGTGCTCGTGCACTCCTCGGTGCACGACGAGTTCGTGCGCACCCTCGTCGCGCACGTCGAGGCCGAGATCCGCACCGGCGCGCCCGACTCGGGCGCGTTCTACGGCCCGCTGAACAACCCCGCCCAGCTCGAGCGCGTGGCGGGGTTCGTCGAACGACTGCCGGAACACGCGCGGGTCGAGACCGGCGGACGGCGCCAGGGCGAGACCGGATGCTTCTTCGAGCCGACCGTCGTGACGGGCGTCCGCCAGGACGATGAGGTCGTGCAGAACGAGGTGTTCGGCCCGGTGCTCACGGTGCAGCCGTTCGAGACGGAGAACGAGGCGGTGGAGCTCGCCAACGGGGTGCCGTACGCACTGGCCGCCTCGACCTGGACGACCGAGCACGCCACCGCGATGCGGATGACCCGTGCGCTGGACTTCGGGTGCGTCTGGGTGAACGCGCACATCCCCTTCGTGTCGGACATGCCGCACGGCGGGTTCAAGCAGTCCGGGTACGGCAAGGATCTGTCGGTCTACGGGTTCGAGGACTACACGCGCCTCAAGCATGTGATGTCGAGCCTGGAGTAGGCCCGGCTCGATCGACGCAGAAGACCGCCGCGACCACGAGGCGCGGCGGTCTTGTGCTGTGTCGGCGGTGTCCTGGGGTTCAGTGCCCGGAGACGAGGTCGGCGAGCCGGGCGATCGGCGACGTCGTCGCCCGCCCACCCGCTTCCTGCCGGTCGGCGAGACCGTAGGCGGTGTAGATCGCCTTGACCGCGAGCCAGCGCAGCGGCTCGATCTCCCAGCGCCGCACCCGGTGGCCCACCCACGGCAGGTGCACGAGGTCGGTGTCGCGGCCGAGTACGAGATCGGCGAGGGTGCGGCCGGCGAGGTTGGTGGCGGTCACGCCGGTGCCGACGTAGCCGCCCGCCCAGCCGAGGCCGGTCGCGCGATCGTGACCGACGGATGCCGCCCAGTCGCGCGGCACCCCGAGCACACCCGACCACGCATGCGCGATCGGGGCGCCGGAGGATGCCGGGAAGGCCCGGTGCAGCAGTTCGGTGAGCGCGGCGACCGTGCGCTCCTGGGTGCGGCCGTCGGTGTCGACGTGCGAGCCGTAGCTGTAGGGCACCCCGCGTCCGCCGAAGGCGATGCGGCCGTCGGCGGTGCGTTGCGCGTAGGTGTACACGTGCGCCATGTCGCCGAGGGTGTCGGCGTGCGTCCAGCCGATCTCGTCCCAGGCGTGCGCGGGCAGCGGATCGGTGACGATCAGCGAGGAGTTCATCGGCAGCCAGGTGCGGTGCTCGCCGCGCAGGTTCGCCGTGAACCCCTCGGTCGCCCGCAGCACGTGCGCCGCACGCACGACGCCCCGGTCGGTCTCGACCCTGCCCTGCTCGATCGACAGCGCCCGGGTGTTCTCGTAGATGGTCGCGCCGGCCCGCTCGACAGCCTCAGCGAGGCCGCGCACGAGCTTGGCGGGGTGCACGCGCGCGCAGTGCGGATGCCATACGGCACCCAGCGGATTCGCGACGCCGACCCGTTCCCGGGTCTCGTCCGGCGACAACTCGGTGAGGTCGGCGCCCGGCCAGTCGGCCTCGGCCGCCGCGAACCGGCGCATCCGCCCGAGCTGGGCGGGCGTGTAGGCGACGTTCAGCTCGCCGCCCTTGGCGATGTCGGCGTCGATGCCCTCGGCATCCGCCACCCGGATCACCTCGTCGACCGCGTCGTTCAGCGCCGCCTGCTGCCGGATGCCGCCGTCGCGGCCGTACCGTTCGCGGCCGCCGGTGACGGTGTTGGTCAGCCAGCCGCCGTTGCGACCGGATGCCCCGAAGCCGGCAAACCGCGCCTCGATCACCGCGACGCGCACCGACGGGTCATGCTTTCGCAGGTAGTACGCGGCCCACAGGCCGGTGTATCCGGCGCCGACGATGGCGACATCGACGTCGATGTCGCCCGGCAGGGCCGGGCGGGCCGCCGGCCTGCCGATCTGCTGCCACCAGAAGGACACCTCGCCGTTGAGCATCCACCACTCCTTCTTCGGATTTCGTTGTCTGTAACAATCTTAGGTGCGGAATCCTTCTTGCAGGAAGACTTGAACCGCTGATATCGTCACAAACAGGAGGTGCAGTGATGCCCGGAACCAACCGCACGGCGATCGCTCTCGACGACACGTCGAAGGCGATCATCGAGCAGCTGCAGGCCGACGGCCGCCGCTCCTATGCCGACATCGGCCGCTCGGTCGGGCTCAGCGAGGCCGCGACCCGGCAGCGCGTGCAGCGTCTCGTCGACAGCGGCGTGATGCAGATCGTCGCGGTCACCGACCCGATGCAGCTCGGCTTCGCCCGCCAGGCCATGATCGGCATCAAGGTCACCGGCGACGTCAGCGTCGTCGCCGACGCCCTGGCAGAACTTCCCAGCGTCAGCTACGTCGTCATGACGGCCGGCTCCTTCGACCTGCTCGCCGAAGTGGTCTGTACCAGTGACGACGAGCTGATCGGCATCCTCAACCGCGACATCCGCGGCCTCGACGGCGTCGTCTCGACCGAGACGTTCGTCTATCTCAAACTCCACAAACAGCTCTACGACTGGGGGACACGATGAACTCCGCACCCGCCACCACGGCCGCGATCCGCAGCGACGCCGATCTGCAGCAGATGGCACGCGACCACCTCTGGATGCACTTCGCCAGGCAGTCCGTGATGACCGAGGGCCCCGGCGTGCCCATCATCGTCAAGGGCGAGGGCCACCACATCTGGGACTCGCAGGGCCGCCGGTACATCGACGGACTCTCGGGCCTGTTCGTCGTCAACGCCGGGCACGGCCGGCGCCGTCTCGCCGAGGCCGCGGCGCGCCAGTCCGAGCAGCTCGCGTTCTTCCCCATCTGGTCGTACGCGCACCCGGCCGCGATCGAGCTGGCCGACCGGCTCGCCGACCTCGCCCCGGGCGACCTGAACCACGTCTTCTTCTCCACCGGCGGCGGCGAGGCGGTCGAGACCGCGTTCAAGCTCGCCAAGCACTACTGGAAGATGCAGGGCAGGCCCACCAAGCACAAGGTGATCTCGCGGTTCATCGCCTATCACGGCACCACCCAGGGCGCTCTGGCGATCACCGGTCTGCCCGACATGAAGGCGATGTTCGAGCCGGTCACCCCCGGTGGCTTCCGCGTACCGAACACCAACTACTACCGTGCCGATGAGATGGGCTTCCCCGGCGGCAGCGCCGAGGAGTTCGGCCTGTGGGCGGCGAACCGCATCGAGGAGATGATCCAGTTCGAGGGCCCCGAGACGGTCGCGGCGGTGTTCCTCGAGCCGGTGCAGAACTCGGGTGGATGCTTCCCGCCGCCTCCCGGATACTTCAAGCGCGTCCGCGAGATCTGCGACAAGTACGACGTGCTGCTCGTCTCTGACGAGGTGATCTGCGCGTTCGGGCGCATCGGCGAGTACTTCGCCTGCGAGGCATATGGCTACCAGCCCGACATGATCACCTTCGCCAAGGCCGCGACCAGCGGGTACGCGCCGCTGGGCGGCACGATCGTCAGCGACCGGATCTACGAGCCGTTCGCGCACGGGCAGGAGTCGTTCCCGCACGGGTACACCTTCGGCGGGCATCCTGTCGCGGCGGCCGTGGCGCTCGAGAACCTCGACATCTACGAGGAGGAGGGGCTGCTGCAGAACGTGCGCGAGAACTCCCCCGCGTTCCGCTCGACGCTCGAGAAGCTCACCGACCTGCCGATCGTCGGCGACGTGCGCGGCGACGGGTACTTCTTCGGCATCGAGCTGGTCAAGGACAAGACCACGAAGGAGACCTTCGACGGCGACGAGTCCGAGCGGCTGCTGCGCGGGTTCCTCTCCAAGGCGCTGTTCGACGCGGGCCTGTACTGCCGCGCCGACGACCGGGGAGACCCCGTCATCCAGCTCGCGCCGCCACTGACGATCGGGCAGCGCGAGTTCGACGAGATCGAGCAGATCCTGCGCGGCGTGCTCACCGAGGCGTGGACGCGGCTCTGACACACTGACCGCTTCTCGGTTCGCGGGTCCCGTTCGGCTGCCTCAGCCCTCATCGAGGCAGCCGTTCGGGACCCGCGAACTGTGTGGGCGGTGGGGGCTACGCGCCGACGGCGACCTTGGGCTTGGCCCAGGAACGGCCGCGGGTGTCCTTCAGGATCGTGTACTCCACATCGACGTGCGGCTCGATGGCGCTGTACTTGTCGTTCGGCGCGCCGATCACCAGTTGGAAGCCCAGGCCCCGCCACGCGCCGATCGCGCGCTTGGTGAAGTGCGCGTCAGCCTTGATCAGCGCCTCGTCCATGAACACCGGCGCGTAACGCGGGCGTTCGGCCCCGGCATCCCCCAGCTGATACCGCAGCGCGGCGCCGACGATGAACGCGACCAGCTCCTGCGACTCGCCACCGGACTTCTCGCCGATGTGGTCGTACAGCGCGACGTGCTCGCCGGTCGCGGCGAGCACCCGCTCGGCCGAGACCCGCACGTGGTTGCGCACGTCGATCAGCTCGGCGAAGTCTGGCGCTGAGCGGCGCATCCGCCCGATCAGCCGGCTCATCCGCCGGTACGCGTTCTCGCGCTCGTCGTCGGTGGACGCCGCCTCGATCAGCCCGCGCACCTCGCGCAGGTCGCGGCGGAACCTCCGTCGCGCCTCGGACTGGCTCTCGCGCGGGGTGATCTGCAACCGGTGGGCGTCGTCGTAGAACGGCAGTTCGCGCATGATGGCGTTGATCGGCTCGATGCGTTCCCTGATCTCGCGCACCGAGCGGCTCAGCGTCGAGTCGAGGCTGGTCAGGTCGTTGCCGGAGAGCCCGAGCAGGCTGTCGCGCCACTCGCGTTCGAGCTCGTGCAGCCCGCTGGTGCGCAGCGCCTCGAGGATGCCCTCGAACTCGTCGACGGACTCGTCCGGGTCGGGCAGCAGGTTCAGGTTCGGCCAGCGCTCCAGGAACGAGGCCATCAGCTGCCGCATCCGCTCGCGCTGCTCGTCATGCGCCTCGGATGCCGCGCGCCGGTCGCCCGCGAGCCGCGCCGCGGCCGTCTTCAGCGCGACGTCCAGCCGGGCGAGCCTGTCGCTCGCGGCATCCTCATCCGAATCCGCCAGGATGAACCGCTCGTCGAGGAACGCCGTCTGCCCGGCATCCAGCTCCATGCCGTCAGCGGCATCCACCACCCGCTGGCAGTCATCGACGTCGTCGGTCACATCGCCCCAGCGCTCGGCGACCTGATCGCGCTGCGCGCTCAGGGCGCCGATCTCATCGCGCAGAGCGGATGCCGTGAGCCTGAGGCTCTCGGCCTGGTGCTTCAGCTGCGCGATCTCGGGGTTCGCACCGGTCACCTCGGCCTCGACGGATGCCCAGCGCTCGAACTCCTGCGAGAGCGCCTCGACGTCGATCTGCTCCCAGGTGATGTCCTGGATCTTCGCGAACGCGGTGAGCCGGTTCTCGATCGCGTCCATCGCGCCTTCGGCGGCGTCCGCGGCATCCGTCGCGGCGACGATCTGCGCGTCGAGCTGCTCGAGCTGCTCCTCGAGATCGTGCAGGCGGCGCTCGTTCGAGAAGCCCAGCACGTTCTCGCGTCCGTGACCGCCGTGCGCTCCGCGGTTGCCCTGTGACATCTGGCCGGTGATCGTCAGCGCCATCGAATGCGCGGACAGCTGCGTGGAGGAGTCCACGCACACGAAACCGAAGCGCTCGTCGAGCCGCTGCTGCAGCCAGCCCGTGAACGGGGTGGGCCGGAAGTCCAGTCGCCCTGGCAGCGTCCGTCCGTCCGCGGCGGACGACGTCGCGAGTCCGGTGTGCACGCCCTCGTACCGCAGCCGGACGGGTGTGCGCACCTGGTCGATGGCCGCGCGGAACGCGGCGACGTTCGCGGCGTCGATGAGCAGCGTCGTGGCGAAGCCGCCGAGCGCGAGGTTGAACGCCTCACGCCACGGCTCGAACTCCGTGCGCACCTCGACCAGCTCTCCGACGAACGGCAGATCGTCGGCGGTGAGACCGGCGGCCCGCGCCAGCAGCATCCGCGCCTCGTGCAGGGCCGACGGGATGCTGCCGTGCACGGCATCCGCCTTCTCGCGCTCCGCGTCGAGCTCGCCGCGGCGGCGCATCAGCGAGCGCCGCGCGGTCTCGGCATCCGCAAAAGCCGCACGCGCGGCACGGCGCGCGGTGCCCTCGCTCTGCACCGCGCGGGCTTCCGCGACGACCGCCGCGAACTCCTCGGCGGTCGCGGCGGACAGTCCGAGCTCCGCCAGTACGGCATCCACCCGGTCGCGCTCGCGACGCACGTCCGTCAGGCGCCGCTCGACCGCACGAAGCTCGCGCTGCGCGGTCTCGAGGCGGTCGCCACCGGACTGCCGCAGCACATCGAGCAGGCCGTCGCGCTCGACCTCGGCGGCATCGACCAGCGCCTTCTTCTCGCGGATGCCGGCATCGAGCATCCGCTTGCGCTCGCCCAGCTCGGTCTCGACCTCGCGCAGCAGATCGAGGCGGCGCTGCGCACGCCACAGAGCGGCGCGGGATGCCGTGTCGGCGAAGTCACCGACCTCGTCGATCAGCCGCACCTGTTCGGCTGCGGCCGCGATCCTCTCCCTGATTCCGCGGATCGGCTCCAGCGCGTTCACCTGCTGGCGGGCGGTGATCATGCTGGTGCGGGTGCTCTCGAGCTCGTCGAAATGCGCCACGACAGCATCCGCCGTCGCCATGGTCTCGGGCTCCTCGAGCACCAGACGCTTGTACAGGTCGTCGACCGTGGTGATCTGCTGACCGGCCTGGATGCGGGCGAGCAGGCTCATCGCCTTCGCCCCCGATCCTGCCGCGCCGATGCCGAGCACGGCGTGCAGGCGGGCCGAGAACTCGCGGTCGGTGCCGAGGGTCTCAAGGCCCATGGCACGCAGCGCCGAGTCGGCGAGGCGCTGCCCGGCCGCCTCCTCCAGGCGGGCGAGGTCGAAGAAGCCGTCAGCGGTGGCGCGCACGCGCACGGTGTCTTCGAGGATGCGGGCGCCCGCGGGGATGTACCAGGCGCGCAGTGCCGTGAACCGCGAACCGTCATGGTCGAGCCAGGTCATCGCGATGGCGGTCCAGGTGTCCTCACCGTCGCCGCGCAGCACGCGCAGCCTGGTGCCCTCTTCGGTACGCGACTCGTCGATCTTGCCACGGCCGTACGAGAGGATGTTGCGCTGCTCGTCACCGCGCGGGCGGCCGGTGATGCCGCCGTTCGAGGCGCCGTTGAACGGGGTGGTGTGCGGCATCATCAGGGCGATGTAGGCATCCATCAGCGTGGATTTACCCGAGCCCGAACCACCGCACAGCAGCGTCGCGTGCGGCGAGAACCGCACCCGGTGGGGCCCGCCGTCGTAGCCGCCCCAGTTCACCAGCTGCAGGTCTTCGGCGACCCACTGCTGGCCGCGGGATTCGGCGGGGATCAGCCCGAAGAGCGTGTCGAGCATCGTCATGAGGCGTCCTCCTGCTGGTCGCCGTCCTCCTGGTCGCCGTGCTGCGCGTCACGCGCCTGCTGGCCGGGCGCCTGCTGGCGCAGCCAGGCACGCAGCTCGGCGAGCTTCTCGGCACTGAGTACCACCTCGACCAGCGGGCTGATCCGGTAGCGTCCGGCCGATTCCTCGTCGATGACGCCCTCGCGGTCGAGCCGGTCGAGCGCCGCACGGATGGCCTTCTGCTGCCGGGCGGTGCTGCCGTCGGCATCGGTCAGGTAGCTGAGCACCGTCTGCTCGACGTCTTCGATGTCGATGCGCGGCGCAGTCCCGCCCGCCGCCGACTCGCGCTGGAACACCGTGCGCAGGTGCACGAGCACGAGCGTCTCGGTGCGGTTGTACGGGGCGTCCTTGAGCAGGATCGGCACCTCGAACTCGTCGGAGCGCACCTGCTGCTTGTACGCCAGGCCGCGACCGAGATCGACGATGAGGCGCAGGTACAGGTCGTGCATACGCGACTCGATGATCTGCTGGTGCTCGAGCAGCAGCGCCCACTCGGCGCGGCTGTCGGCGCTGAGGAAGCGGCGCTGCAGCACGTGCACCAGCACCCGCCGCACCTCGGGGTCGAGGGTGCCGCGGTCGCCGGGGAAGAGCTCGTCGGGGTCGTCCTCCATCGCGACGGGGGCGATGAACGGCGCGTCGGTCGCGGCATCCTGATCCGTTGCGTTCTCGATCTCGATCCCCGTCGCCGTCTCAGGCGCGAACGTCGTGTCAGTCATCGTCTTCCTCCTTCGCCGCGTGGGCGGTGACCGAGACGAACGCGAAGCGTCTGGTCGTGCCATCCGGGCGCAAGGTCTCGACGGTCGACAGACCGTCGGTCTCATCCATGCCGTTGCGGTGGGCGATCTCGAGCAGGCCCACCAGATCCACCGGCCGCCGGGTGTCGTCGGGGGCGTCGCCGAACGCCTCA
The DNA here is from genome assembly GCF_015040615.1 of Microbacterium sp. YJN-G. Classification (NCBI taxonomy): domain Bacteria; kingdom Bacillati; phylum Actinomycetota; class Actinomycetes; order Micrococcales; family Microbacteriaceae; genus Microbacterium; species Microbacterium sp. YJN-G. Next base: position 632,520 of record NZ_CP060402.1, on the reverse strand, counting down.
CCCAGGTCGAACCGCTCCCCCAGCCCCGCGACGTACGCCTCGAGCTCGGCGTAGCGCGGTCCGCCCCACGAGCGCGAGTCGGTCTCGAGGTACTCGACGTCCTCGGCATCCGTCAGCGGCGCCGGGGCGCCCGGCGGGCGCACATCGCCGGCCGTCTGGCGGAGACGCCCCAGGTCGATCAGCGGCAGGCTGCGCACCGGGTCGACCGCGGCGTTCGCCGGAGCGGTCTGGGCCCACTGGTGCAGGCCCGAGATGACGTCGCGCAGCAGATCGTCGATCTGCCGGTCGCGCAGCGGGTCGTGCGTCTTCACCTGACCGGTGATCACGTGCGAGGCGCGACGCTGCGCGGCGAGCACCTCTTCCACCCCGAGCTCGACCCGGCGTCCGATCGCGTCGAACTCCGCCCGCTGCCCTCCGTCGAGGAACCGGGCGAACGGATGCGCGAGCAGATCGTGCAGCTGCTCGGCGAGCGCATCGATGCGCTCGGGATCGCCGATCAGGCGCAGCGCTCCGGCGAAAGCCCGACCCTCGGGGGTGGACTGCATGACATCCTTCGCACGCTGCAGGTACTCGCGCAGCACCTCGCCGGTGGGGCGCTCGTCGCGGCGCAGGTGCGCGACCACATCGCGCTGCATGGCCTTGAGCGACTCGGCGACGCGGGTGAAGTCGGCGGGCAGCTCGCGAGCCAGGTGCAGGATGTTCTCGGCCTCCTCGTAGAGCTCCTCGTCGTCGACGGGAACCGTGCCGTGCGCCTGCACGCGCAGGATCTCGGCGTCGAGGACGTCACGCTCGGCGGTCAGCCGCGCGATGCGCTTGACCGGATCGGCCTCGGCCTCATCGGCCAGGCGCTCGACGGCCTCGAGCAGGGTGCGCACGCGGGAGTTCGACACGCGCGTGCGCCCGCCACCGGTTCGTCCGGTGATCTCGAGCGCCTCGACCGCGTGGGCCGAGAGCCGGTACACCTCGACGTCATCGTCGATCTGCTGCACCAGCCAGCCCTGCTTCGCCCAGTTGCGGCACACCTCGCGTCCAGTGCCGGTCGGGATGCGGCGGTCCTCATCGTCGTACCCCGCCGCGCGCAGCTCATCGAGCGCCTCGGCGACCTCGGCATGCGCGTCGGCGACGGGAACCGAGGGCCGGTCAGCGGAGAACAGCATCGACAGCGCGGCGATGACGAACGGCGCCTGCCGACCGTGAAGCAGCCCCAGCGTCGGCGTACGGAAAGCCGCGAGGGAGCGAGAGTATGCCGCCTCGGCACGCGCGCCAGTCACACGCTCCAGTTTATCGGCCGGGGCGGCAGCCTCCTGCGCCGCCCTGGCCCGTGCCTGCAGCCGTCGGGCAGCCGCCCGGCAGCCGCGAGACTTCTCTTCCAGCACGAGGCTTTGCTTCCTGGAGGAAGTCTCGTGCTGGATGGCAAGTCTCGACGGGCGGCGAACCCCTCAGCGGGCCAGCTCCTCCGTCCGCTCGGCCGCCCGCTCCGCCAGCTGCTCGGCGATGCGCCGGGCCCCTCGCACCGCGATGGCGACGCTCATGAGCGTGGGGTTCATGGTGTTGGCCGTGGGGATGAGGGCGTTGCCTCCGACGATGAGGTTGTCGTAGCCCCACACGCGGGACCACGGGTCGGCCACCGAGGTGCCGTCGTCGTCGGCCCCCATCCGCATCGTGCCCATGTAGTGCAGGCTCGAGCCGTTGGGCAGCAGACGCGGTTCGGCGACGAACGCGCCGAGGGCCGCTCCTGCACGGCGGAGGCGGGCGGTCGCCTCCTCGATCTCAGGCTGCTCCGCGTCTGTCAGCGCGTACTCGATGGTCATGTTCGGGAAGCCGCGGTAGTCGAGTTCGCCGTCGTCGAACGTGACGCTGTCCTCGAACCGCGGATGCTTGCGCACGCCGTAGCCCATGTTCACGTACCCCCAGCGGTTTCCGGCGGACGGATGAGAGGGGTCGAGCTGGAACGGAGGGTTCTCGGCGTACATCACCTGGAGCGAGAAGGGGTGGTCCGGCTCGGAGAACGGGATGCGGTTCACCGCGGCGACGGGATCGGCTGCGTTCTGCGCCCGTCGGGCGAGCTCTGCCGAGAACTCGTCATCGGAGACCAGCCCGCTCATGCGCGTGTCGTCGAGTGCGATGGTCGTGATGACGACGTGGTGCTCGGTGAGGTAGCGCCCGAGGGCGCGGGGACGGATGCCGCTGGCCCACAGCAGCTGCGGAGAGCGGAACGCATCGGCCGCGACGACCACGGCATCAGCCGGGAAGAACCCGACCTCTCTCGTCCGCAGGTCCTCGACCGTGAGCCCGGTGACCTCTCCCTTCTCGTGCTCGATCCGCCGTACCAGCGCGAGGTCGCGCAGCTCGAATCGCGCCGACTCGGGCGTCCCGTCTTCGATGAGCGGCCCGAGCACCGTGTCGGCCCCGGCCCACACCATCGACCCGTCGGGCTGGGGATCCCCCGCGACCGGGAGTGTCCCCACGCCGTACCCGGCCGGCAGCTCGTCACCGAACTCATCGTGCAGCACCGAGCGGATGGCGGAGCCGATGGGCGAATCGGAGAAGGCGTCGCTCTGCGCGTGCAGCAGCGCCTCGGCGGCCTCGATCAGCTCCTCCCACTCGTCGTCGGCGATGAAGCCGATCTTCTCGCTGAACGCTGGGCGGGGAATCGCGCACGTCCAGTGCGCTCCCTGGCCGCCGACGTTCGTCGCGGCCGCTGCGGCGGGGAAGCTCGGTGCGTGGGCCGAACCGGGCCCGCCGAAATCGAGCAGGTGCGTTCCCTGGCGTGCGGTGAACATGCCTTCCACGACGACGCCGGCGGGAATGCCGAGGCTCTCGCGGAACGCCCCCGACTGGGGGCCCTGCGACATCTCGCGCGCCCGGGCCTTCGCATCCGGGTCGGCGATGTTGCGGACGCTCTCGCCGGGTACGGCGGTCAGCTGCGGCCCGGCTTCGAACATGACGACGCGCGCGCCGGGGTTCGATTCGAGGATCACGCGGGCGTAGGCGGAGCCGATCGGTCCGCTGCCGACGATGGCGACGGTGGGTGTGTGCGACATGGGAGTACCTCTTCTGGTCACGCGTTGAGCGGTTCGGTGCTGGGGGCGGCTGCCGACTCGGGCTCATCGGCGAGCCGGCCGGCGGGGAGCATAACTGCGGCGATGACGCCGGCGACGTAGGCGACGGCGAGCGACGCGAAGACAGGGGCGAAGACGTCGCGGTAGATCCCGGCGACCGCGGCCTGCACGGCCTCCGACGCCGAATGCACGAACTGCGGGGTGAGGGTCGCGGCGTCGAGCGACGCCGGCAGCAGACCCGCGACCCCGAAGCCGATGACACCGCCGATGATCGCGGTGGCGACGGTCGCTCCGACCTGGCGGACGAGATTGACCGTGGCCGTCATGCTGCCGGTGTCACGGGCCGGCGCCGCGCTCTGCACGATGGCGATGACGAGGCTCATGAAGGCACCCGTGCCCATTCCGACGAGTGCCATGACGACCATCGGCACCCACAGCGGCAGCCCGACCGGTAGTGCCGCCATCACGATGAGCCCCGCCGCGCTGACCACCGGACCGGCGATGCAGTAGATGCGGTAGTGCCCCGTGCGGCTCACCAGCCACCCGGTCGCGAGGTTGCTCACGAGCATCCCGAACACGGTCGCGATCGGGACGAGTCCCGACACGGTGGCGCTCGTGCGGTAGGCCATCTGGAAGTACGTGGGCAGATACGCGGTGATGGAGAAGAGCCCGATTCCGATGATGGCCGAGAGTGCGGCACCGGCGGCGATCGTCGGGTTCGAGAAGAGCCGCAGCGGGATGAGGGGCTCACGCGCGCGCAGCTCGATGAGGAAGAACGCGGCGAGCGCCACGATCGTCACGGCGAATGCGGTGACGGATGCTGCGGCCCGCACGGGGTCGCCGACCCAGGTGACCGCGAGCACCAGCGCGACCATGGCGACCGCGAACGCGACGGAGCCCGCGACATCGAACGGACGCCGGCCGAACCCTGGCAGGCGGGGCACCGCGACCAGCGCGAGGAGGAGTGCGCCGACGCCGAAGGGGATGTTGATCCAGAACACCCACTGCCACCCCCAGTAGTCGGTGATGAGCCCGCCGAGCACGGGGCCGACGAGGATCGCGACAGGGAACGCGGCGCCGATGATGGCGAGGTACCGGGGCCGCTCACGCGGCGTGGTCACGCGGGCGACGATGGTCTGCGACATGAGCTGCAGGCCCGCTGAGCTCATCCCCTGCACGATCCGAGCGGCGATCAGCTGCGGCATGTCCTGCGCGAACCCGCAGGTGAGCGAGGCGACGAGGAAGAGCACGAGCGAGGTCAGGAACACACCACGCGGCCCGACGGCGTCGCCGAGCTTGCCGATCACCGGCAGCAGCATGGTGCTGGCCAGCATGTAGCCGACCACCACCCAGCCCATCTGGGCGAGGGCGCCGAGCTCTCCGGCGACGGTCGCCAACGAGGTCGACACGATCGTGTGATCGAGCGCTCCGAGGATCGCGACGGTGAGGAGGGAGACGATAAGGAGGCGCAGCCTCCACGGTGACATGCTCATACGCGTTCTGACCCGTACGACCGGGCGATCGACGCGACGGGGTGTGCCCCTGGGCGACTTCACCTCAGGGATCGGGCCGCTGTGGCCCCGACGTCACTGTCAATTCTAATCATTCTTTCGTCGAAAAACAACTAAAGAATTCAGCTGCGCCGGCGGGCTCGCGAGCGGGGACGCGCTGCCGGAAGCGCAGGCGCCGTCACCGGGGTCCCCACCGTCGCTGCGAGCTCGCCGATGCCCTCGACGACCATGCGCACCACGTCGCCCTCACGCAACGGCGCTATCGCCGACCCTCTGCCCCACAGCTCACCGAGGCAGCCGCCGTTGCCGACAGTGCCGCTGCCGAGCACATCACCGGGGACAACCCGCGCATTGCGCGATGCATACGCGACGAGCTCGGCGAACGGCCAGCCCATGTTCGAGACGAGGTCCTCCCCGACGAGCTCGCTGTTGACCCACACCTCCGCACGGACCGCCAGGAACCCATCGTCGTCGAGGTACGGAGCGAGTTCGTCGGCGGTCACGATCCACGGCCCCAGGCTGGTGCCGAAGTCCTTGCCCTTCGCAGGGCCGAGCTTCACCTTCATCTCGCGCGACTGGATGTCGCGCGCGGACCAGTCGTTCATGATCGTGTAGCCGAAGATGCGCGATGCGGCCTGCCCCGCAGTCAGATTGGCATCGCCGATTCCCGGCGCACTGCCCAGCACCACGGCGACCTCGAGTTCGAAATCGAGTCGCTCGGTCACAGGCGGTGATACCGGCTCGCCGGGACCGAGGATGGTGTGCGGATTGGTGAAGTAGAAGGTCGGCGCCTGGTACCACTCGGGCACGACCTCGCTGCGACCGTCGACCGAGGCGCTCACCCCTTCGACGTGCTCTTCGAACGCCACGAAGTCACGCACCGCCGCCGGCACGAGGGGTGCGAGCAGGCGCACCTCCTCCAGCGCGGTGCCGGGCTCGGTGCCGACGCGCGCGAATGCCGCGTGGGCGGCATCCAGCCCTCCCGCCAGGATGTCTGCGACCGTCTGCCCGTCAGGGAAGGACACGACGCGTTCGTCGATGACGAACCCCTCACCGACCTCGCCGTTCTTCGTCCAGCGTGCGATCCTCATGCGCGCACCGTGGTCTGCAGGAGCGCGTCCGCGTTGCCGGACAGAATGCGCTGCGAGACGTCTTCGGGAAGATCCGCGGTGCGCACGAGCGAGACCGGGTCGTCGATGCCCATGTCGAACGGGAAGTCACTTCCGAGCACGATCTGCGACGCTCCGGCGATCTCCACGAGGTGCTGCACGGCGGCGGCGTCGTGCACGACGGTGTCGAACCACAGCCTGCGCAGATACGTCGACGGGGCGTGTTCACAGCGCTGCGCTTCGGGACGCACCCGCCACGCGCGATCGGAACGGCCGATCGCGAACGGCAGGTAGCCGCCGCCGTGCGCGGCGACGATCTTGAGCGACGGGTACCGATCGAGCACCCCGGCGAAGATGAGGTGTGAGAGGGCGACCGCGTTCTCAGCGGGCTGACCGACCGTGTTCGAGAGATAGAACCGGTCCAGCCGCTCGTCCAGGCTGCACCCGAAAGGATGCAGGAACACCACGGCGCCGAGTTCCTCGGCACGTGCCCAGAAGGGCTCGAGTCGTTCGTCGGACAGCTCGACGTCACCGGCGAACGATGAGATCTCCACCCCGGCCAGCCCGCGTCCGAGAACCGCGTCATCGAGGCACTCGACGATGCGCTCGGGATGCTGCAGAGGCACGACGCCGAGCCCGGTGAGCCGCTTGGGCGCCTCGGCGACGTGCGCCGCGATCAGGCGGTTCGTCTCCAGTGCCACCCACACCGCAAGACCCTCGGGCGCCCACGGATAGAAGTGGTTCGGGGAGACGCTGACCCACTGACGATCGACCCCGACGGCGTCCATCGCGGACAGGCGCGCTCCCACCTGGGTGAGCTTCGGGATGCGCGCGCCGATCATCGCCCCGGAGGCCGCGAGGCTCTCAGCCCCGTTGCGGCGCCGCTCGAGTTCGGCGGCCTCGGCGACCAGTCCGGGCACTCGGCGCTCGACCTCGGCATGGAGCGCAGGCAGCAGCAGATGGGCGTGGACGTCGGTGATCATGCCGGCTGTGCCATCTGCTGCGCGATGCCGAAGATCAGGCCTCCGGCGTCGGCGTCGCGATCGCCGTCGATCTGCCACTGCCCCAGTTGCACCGAGGCCTCGACCACGGCCTTCGCACGCGGCAGACGGCGGGCGTGGAACTCGTCCCACAGCGACGCCTCGACGGCGTCGCGCCCGGTGAGCAGCTCAGTGAGCACGAGGGCGTCCTCCAGCCCCTGGGCGGCGCCCTGGGCGATGGTCGGCGGGCAGCTGTGCGCGGCATCACCGAGGATCACGACCCGGCCGCGGTTCCACGGCTCCGACACGAGATGCTTGGTGAACCACGTGTAGTTCGCATGCGCGCCGTTCTCGAGGTCGGCACGGATCGCGTTCCAGGGCCCGTCGTACGCGCGCGACTCCTCGAGCATGATCCGGGTGGCCTCCTCATCGCTCACCGAGAAGCGGTGCTGCGCCTTCTCGACGAGGAACGCGTACATCGTGTCCTCGCCGGTGGGTGTGTACCCGGCGATGTAGACCGGCCCTCCGTAGTACAGCTCGCTGCGCACGACCTCGGACGGGCGTGACACGAAGGAGCGCCAGATGCCCATACCGGTCGGCTCGGGCTTCGTTTCGATGCCGATGAGCTCCCGCACCGCCGAGTTCAGACCGTCGGCTCCGATCAGCAGGCCGTAGGTGCCGAGCACCGCATCGTCGGACGAGACCCACACCGTGTCGGCGTGCTGTTCGACGCCGGTCACCCGCACACCGAACCGCACGTCGGCGCCGGCACGCTGCGCATGATCGAGAAGGATCCGGGCGAGCTCGGGGCGCGGCATCCCCATCGCCGCCGGATAGTCCGGACCTCCGGTCTTGACGTCGGGCAGCTCTGCCACGATCGGCGCTCCCGGTCCCGGGGCGCGCAGGTTGAGGCCCTCGAAGGGGTATCCCGCCGCGCGGATGTCGTCCCACGCGCCGAGCGCGTCGAACACGCGCAGGGCGTTGCCCTGCAGCGAGATGCCGGAGCCCAGCGCGCTGAGCTCGGGCTTCGCCTCGAAGACGTCGACGTCGACGCCCGCCTTGGCCAGCTGGATCGCTGCGGCCAGTCCGGTCACGCCGGCGCCGGCGATGGCGACCTTGTTCACTGCGGTCATGTCAGAACCTCCCTGTTCTGGGTCTGTTGAGAGATGTCAGAGGATGGCGACGGGATTGATCGGAGACCCCACCGCACCGGTGATGGGCAGCGGGGCGGCGGAGAGCAGGAACTCGTAGTCGCCGCGCTCGGCGCAGACGGCGCCGAGCTCGTCGAGATCCCACAGTTCTCCGATCGTGAGCCCGATGTTCGGGATCACGACCTGGTGGAGCGGCTGGAACGCCGCCGCATCGAACTCGTTGGGGCGCACTTCGAAGCCCCAGGTGTCGGTCGCGATCGCGGCGATCTCGGTGCGGTGCAGCCAGGCCGCTGTGGTGAGCGAGAGCCCTGGCGCGGGACCGCCCGCGTAGTCGCCCCAGCCGTCGCGTCTCGTGCGGGTGAGCTGTCCGGTCCGAACGAGCACGATGTCACCGCGGCCGACGCAGCTCGACGAGCCCTGCGCCGCGATGGTCGCATCCAGGTCCGCCGCGGTGATCGCGTAGCCGTCCTCGAGCTCTCCGGTGGCCGGGCGGAGGTGCCGGCCCACGTCGAGCAGGACCCCACGCGAGACGATGACGGATGCCGCATGCTCGATGCCGGTGACGAGGTCACCGTCGCTGGTGACGACGTCGCCGGCACGGCGGCCGTTCCACGCACGACCGTGGTCGAAGATGTGCCCGAGCCCATCCCACTGCGTGGAGCACTGCAGCGGCATGGAGATGTGGTCGTCTGCCCCGCCGATGCCGTGCGGGAAGCCCTGCGCCCCGCGCTCGGCATCCGTCCCTGTGTCCATCATCAGGTGCACGGGGTTGGTCCTGCGACGCCAGCCCTTCTGCGGGCCGTTCATGTCGAAGGACTGCGACAACGACACGACCCTGCCCGCGGTGACCAGGCCGGCGGCTTCGACCCGCTTCGCTGCGTCGATGAAGTTGAGTGTGCCCAGGCGGTCGTCCTCGCCCCACCGGCCCCAGTTGCGGAAGGCCTCGGCCCGCGCGGCGATCTCACTCTCGGGGCTGCTCCGGTCGAGGTCGGCCGGGTTCTCGCTCGTCATGCCTCCACCTCGCTCTCCGCGATGCAGCGAACGCGCTGCGTGCCCAGCCCCTGGATGGTACCGGTCATGACGTCGCCGTCGCGCAGGAACCTCTTCCAGTGCTGGCCGTTGCCTGCGGGGCTGCCCGTCAGCAGCAGATCCCCCGGCAGCAGCGGCATGGTCTGAGAGGCCCCGGAGATGAGTGCAGGGATGTCGAACAGCAGATCCTGCGTCGAGGCGTCCTGCATGATGTCGCCGTTGAGTTCGAGGCGCACGTGAAGGTCGGAACCGTCGGCGAAAGGCGACGGCACCAGGAACGGTCCGGTCGGCAGGAAGCCGGGGGCGTTCTTCGCGCGGTACCAGTCCGTGCCGATCTCCTTCATGTCCTGGCGGAAGACCAGATCGCGCGTGGTCACATCGTTGACGATGGTGTAGCCGGCGACATGGTTCAGTGCTTCCTCGCGTGAGACACGGAACGCCTCGCGTCCGATGACCACGGCGAGTTCGAGCTCCCAGTCGTGCACCTCGCTGTACCCCGGTAGCGTCAGCGGGACGTCATCACCCACCACGCACGCCGGGAGGCCGATGAAGAAGTACGGTTCGCCGTTGGCCTTCCGCTCGTCCATCATCCGCGCGGCGAACTCGCGCGCCTCCTCGGGTGTGCGATCCGTCTTCTGCGTGAGCCCCGCGGCCACGAGCTCGATGACGTGCTGGCGGTAGTTCGCGCCGGTCTGCAGAACCTGCCTCGGCTCGACGGGTGCGGTCAGGGCGACCTCGGCCAGTGGCATCCATTCTTGATCGGGTGCCGAGCTGTCCGCGGCGACGAGCGCGCCGATGCGATCCCAGTCGGGAGCCGCGAGGAATGCGTTCAGATCGGCGGCGCCGAGCTCGTCGGCTCCGAGCGATCGGATCCGGCCGCCCGCGACCACTCCGAGTCGGATCCTCTCACCGTCGCGGTAGCGGGCGAGCGCAAAGGGTGCGTCGAGTCCGGCGCTCGGGTCGTGCAGTGTCATCACTGGTTCTCGCTCTCCATCGTGCGAAGCAGGTACGGGTTCGGGATGCGGGATGCGGAGGAGCGGAGCGTGACCCGCTCCCCCTCTTCCGTCAGCCCTGGCCGTGCTTGGCGTAGGGGTTCAGCAGGGCATCCTTGATCTCCTCCGGCACGCCTTCCTCGGTCGCCGTCGGGCCGTCCGCGGGCGGGAACGACTCGGTCATCGACATCGGCATCGCGCTGTTGCGGTAGAAGTTGTTGGACCCCTGAGACGGCTTCCAGGTGTTGGCCTCCCAGTCGGGCACGTAGTTGCGGTAGCCACCGGTGTTCAGCTCGATACGCAGGCTGGAGGGCTCGCGGTAGTAGAGGAAGTTCTGCTCGCCGATGCCGTGGATCGACGGGCCGTACTCGATCGGGTAGCCGTTCTCACCGAGGACGTCGGCGGCGATGAGCAGCTCTTCGCGGGTGTCGACCCAGAACGCGTAGTGGTTGACGCGGCCGGCGCGGGTGGAGCCATCGAGCACGACACCGAGGTCGTGGGACTTCTCATTGGTCGTGAGCACGGAGAACACCGAGATCGGCGCCTCGTCGAGCTGCGTGCGCGCCATGAAGCGGAACCCGAGCACGTCGACGTGCCACTTCACGAACGCGTCGACGTCGCTCGTGGCGATCGTGACGTGGTCGAGCTGCCTCGGGGCACCTGCGACCTTGCTGCGACGAGAGGGGCGGTCGGGGTAGATCGAGGCGGCGTCGCCCTCGGTGTCGTGGTGACGCGTGACGTCCCAGTGCAGCGTGAGGGTGTGGCCCCACGGGCCGGTGAACCGGTACGCACGGCCGATGGCGTGCACGTCGATCCACTCCCCCTCGATGCCTGTGGCCTCGACCCGCCTGGCGGCCTCCTCGAGCGCTTCGGCGCTGGACGTGCGCCACGCGGCCGTGACGAGGCCGGGCTCATCGCCCGGAACCACCACGACCGAGTACGCGTAGTAGTCACCCCAGCAGCGGAGGTAGACGGCACCGTCGACGCGGTCGACGACGGTGAGGCCGACCTGTTCGACGTAGAAATCGACGGACGCCTCGACATCCGGCGACGTGATGGCCACATATGACAGATGTGACAGCAGCTTGATCATCTTCGATCCCTTTCGGTGAGTCGGCGGGGTGATCCCGTCATCCACTTTTGCCGAAGTCGGGCATATCGAGGAATCCCATATCGTCGATCTTCATGATCACTCACATTTATGCGCCTGCGGTGGCGAGCAAGGCCTCGACGGCGGCCGCGTCGTCACGAAGATCGCGGAGGTCAACCGTCCCCGTGCCTGTGCACACGGCGGCGATCGCGCGACGCAGGGCGACACGGTGCGGGGACTCGAACAGGGCCGGTAGGACACGTCGACCGGTGGAATCGGTGACGGCCACGACGACATCCCGCGCCGCCTCGACCTCGAGACGCGTCTCGGCGAGGGTTGTGACGCGCACGCATCCGAGCGGCCCGGCACCGGGCTGCTCCCCGGCGATCACTGGCACCGCCGCGTCCGGGCCTGCCTCGAGCAGGCCGAGCACCCGCCCGCCGGACGAAGCGCCCGATCGCACCGACAGCCGCGCCCCGGCGATCACTCGGGCCCAGCCGATCGCATCATGCAATGCCGTGCCTAGCTGAGGACGGGGCGCATGACATTCGACGGCGAGGACGGCCGGCGTCGCGATCTCGCTCATCGAGTCCCTGACCAGATCGACGGCGTCAGCGCGCAGCAGGTCGCGCTCGAGGATCACCGGAACGCTCTGCACGACGGCGGCGAGGGCGTCCAGTGACCCGACTGGGGCCGGCGACGGCCGAGAGACGATGATCGCGGCCGCGCCGCGCGCGAGCGCGTCCGCCGCAGCCGAGCACCAGTCGCCCTGACCGTCCACGACCACGATGGAGCCCTCAGCCTCTGGGGCGGACTCGGCGCTTTCGGGCAGCTCGGCGATCGCGACGAGATACGGCTCGAGGCGCGTGACGACCCGCGCCCTCATGCGGCGGACCCTACGAGTGCGGCTGCCTCATCGGCGAGGCGGAGGGCGTAGCGCGCGTCGTCGAGCAGTTCGTCGTACTCCACCGGGAGCCCGGCGTCGAGCAGTTCGGCGAGGGCGCGCCACTCGGCGATGTACCCGTCGATGGCGCCCTGCGAATAGAGCGTGTCGCGACCGTCAGCCGTGCGCACGCGGACCTCCGCGCCGCCCGCGTGCACGAAGGCAGGCGGGAAGGTCACGTCGACCCGCTCGCCGGAGGTCGTGACGGTGATGCGCCAGAGCGCGTCGGCGCCGCCGGGCAGCATCACGGTCGTGAACTGGACGGGGATGCCCTGCGCGATGAAGCCCACGGCGCACCCCAGCGGCGGGACTGCCCGAGCGAAGAGCACCCTCTCCAGCCGTGGGGCGAGGTCGCGCACGAGCGGGAGGTCATGGATGCCGAGTCCGACGAGAAGCCGCCGGACGACATCGGCTGCGATCTCGGGCCGGGTGAGATCGGGTGGCCGATGTCCGCCGGAAGCGACAGGAATCTCGGCGACGAGCTCGTGATAACGCGTATTGGGTGGCAGGGCGAGGGTCACGGAGATCGAGACGACCTGGCCGCCGGACCGGGCGAGGTGGTGCTTCGCCCGACCCCACGCGGGATCGAAGCAGTGATTGGTGCCGACGATCAGCGGCACTCCGGCCCGTCGGCATACCTCGGCGGCCTCCTCCGCCTGCTCGATCGTCACTGCCAGCGGCTTCTCGCAGAAGACGGCGCGCTTGCCCGCTTCGACCGCGGCGATGACATGCCGGGCATGCTCGTCCGGCGGGCTGCAGATCGCGACGACATCCACATCGTCATCCGCCAGCAGCGTCTCGATGCCGGTCGATGAGCGCGCACCCACCTGCCCGGCGAGCGCCGCAGCGCGGCCGCTGCCCGCATCGGCGACGTGCGCGATGCGGAAGGTCTCCGCCAGCCGGGCCAGCGTCGGGACGTGCAGTGCGGCCACGCCCGGACCGGCGCCGATGATTCCCACACCGAGCGTCATGTCGCCTCCTCGCTTTCGCACGAAGCGTACCTAAGTTTGAAGACGTTTGACTATAGATTGCGCGAAATCCGCCGGAACGACACCCAGTTATGCAACAATCGACCATGGCCAGAGAGTCCACGCTGCGATTCGGCGCACAGACTGACGAGATGACGAGCCTTCTGCGCATCGTCAACATGGTTCGCACAGGCGAGGCGACGACCCGCCCCGAGATCGGCCGCGTGACGGGATTGGGCCGGGGGGTCGTGACGCAGCGCGTCGATCACGCGATCGAGATCGGCTATCTCGCCGACGGCGAGTTCGGCCCCTCGTCCGGCGGCCGCGCCCCGCGCACACTTCGCTTCCGCGGCGACGCGGGACGAATCGTGGTGTGCGCGCTCGGCGCCCTGCACATCCACGTCGGCGTGGCCCTCCTGGACGGAGACGTCATCGATCAGGCTCACGCCCGCTGGGACATCTCCAAAGGCCCCGCCGAGACGCTGGATGAGGCGCTCCGCCTGATCGACGAACTGCTCGGCCGCACGCCAGACCTGCCCGTCTGGGGTATCGGGGTCGGCGTGCCCGGACCCGTGGACTTCGAAAGCGGACGTCCGGTCGCGCCGCCGATCATGCCCGGATGGAATGGCTTCGACGTGCGGCGTCGATTCGAGCAGCGCTACGACGTCCCGGTCTGGGTGGACAACGACGTCAATCTGCTGACCTTCGGCGAGCGCGCACGCCGCGGTGACGAGCACCTGGACCTCATCTACTGCAAGATCGGCTCCGGCATCGGTGCCGGCCTGTTGTCACACGGCCGCATCCATCGAGGCGTCAACGGCGCAGCCGGTGACATCGGCCACGTTCGGGTGCGGGACTCCGAGGTCCTGTGCCGGTGCGGCAAGGTCGGCTGCCTCGAAGCAGTGGCCGGCGGCTGGGCATTGATCCGCGACGCACTCGCCGAGATCGAAGCAGGAGCGACGGGTGTGCTGGCCGCCGCCGTCTCGGCGGGCGATGAGCTCACGCCCGAGCTCATCTCATCGGCCGCCGAGGACGGCGACGCACTCGCCATCCGCCTCGTGCAGCGCTCGGCGCGAGTCGTCGGAGAGTCGATCGCCGCGCTCGTGAACATGTTCAACCCGTCGGTCATCGTGATCGGGGGCGCCATGGCGGGGGCGGGCGAGCTGCTGCTCGCCGAGGTGCGCCAGCGCGTGTACGAGCTCTCGATCCCCCTGGCTACACGCGATCTGACCATCGCAACGTCTGTGAGTGATCGCCGCGAGCCGCTGCGCGGCGGCGTGGAGATGGTGCGCGAGCAGTTGTTCGATGTGACCTTCCCACGCTGGTTCGGCGACGGACGACCGTCGATCGATGCGATCCGCGGCACCGCCGAGATCGCGCCGTGATGACACAATCGCACTTCTTCCAATAACCGGCATAAGCGTGTATTTTTCTGCCAGAAGCCGTACGGCTGTGGACAAGGGAGTACACGCATGACGTTGCCGCTGCTGCTGGACGATGCACTTGAGACGACCGACTCCGGCTTCGTCCTGCGGCTGAGCCTGCCGTGGATCCGATCCATGCCCCTCGCCGCAGTCACCCACCTCGAGGTGCGGGTCGACGGCTCCTCCATCCCGGTCAGAGCAGCCATCGACGGGAGGCGGATCGCACCGGGTTCACTCACCCGGGAACCCGGCTGGTGGTTCATTCAGGATCGACTCGAACTGCATTGCGCGCAGGTCCTCCCTCCGGGCGAACACGACGTCGCGGTGTCGATGAGGCTGCACGTGCCCTACCTGCCCGCAGGACCCGACGCACCACTCGTGCTGCGGTTCCATGACGAACGCCCGCTCACCCCCGTCGCACCGCACACCCCCGTCGCGCCGCACACCCCCGGCGCACCGCACACCCCCGGCGCACCGCACAGTGCCGATGCCGGGACCGGCACCGATCCTCGCGAGGCAGCGGGTGCAGCGGTCACGGAGCGGACCATCGATCCGCCCTCCGACCCCGAGGACTGGATGCTGTCGGCGAGTGCGTTCAACTGGACTCGTGAGGTGATCGGCACCGCACGATCAGCGGCCGACATCGCGATCGGAATCGTGGCGGATGACATCGCGCCGGCGATCGAGATCGAGCCCGGCCAGATGTGGCGATCGTTCCCGGAGCCGTCCACCGCGGACGTCGACGCGTTCCGCACGCGCCTGGCAGCTGCAGGGGGTCGCGTGACGATCGTCGGGGCGAGTCTGGACGACTGGGCCTCCCCGTCGCGACGGCGCACCGAGCAGGAGCGATTCGCGTTCCTCGCACCGCAGCTGCGCGCGGCTGCCCGGCTGGGCGCCCGAGGCGTTCGCGTGCCCTTCGGCCAGGCGGGCCGTGATCTCCTGCGCCTCGTGCAGCCGGTGCTGAACGAGTTCGACATCGTTCTCTACGAGGAGATCCAGGGCCCGCAGTCACTCGATGCGCCCGACACCGCGGCGAACCTGACGCTCCTGCACGACCTCGATGACCCGCACCTGCGCGTATTGATCGACATCAGCATGCTCATGCCGTCGCTGCCGCCGAGCTACCTCGACGCGCTGCGCCGTGCGGGCGTGGATGCCGCGCTCACCACGCGGCTCGAGCAGGAGTGGCAGTCATCCGAGACGCAGTCAGCCGTACGCGACGCACTGCGGGGCGGGCAGGTCCCCGCGGCCGCGCACATGCTCTTCATGAACCTGCTCGTGCGCTTCGGACGCTCTCAGATCGCCGACCTCGAGCCTCTGCTCCCCCTGACAGGCGCCGTCCACCTCAAGTTCTGGGATCTCGACGATGACGACGACCGGGTCTCGGGTCCGATCCGCGACATCGGCGCCGCTCTGCGCCGCAGCGGCTTCACCGGCAGCCTGACCAGCGAATGGGGCGGCCACGAGTGGCTCGAAGCCGACGCGGCCACCATGACACGCAGCCACCTGGCCCTCGCGCGGCGGGCACTGTCAGACCACGCTCAGCCCTCGCCGTTGTAGTACGGCCACGGCAGGAAGCGCCGCTCGCCGCGGCGGTCGGGACCGCTGAGCGTGACCTCGCCCGTCGCAGCCCACTCGACGCCCCGCGGGAACATCCGGATGAACTCCACACGCCGGAACGTGTCGATGTCGTGACCGATCGTGATCGTGAAAGATCTCCCGGCGCCGTACTCGTTGATCCAGGCGATCGGCTGGTCGGTGTTCATACCGGGCAGCGCCGCCACGCCCTCCTGCGGGATCGCGACCGGGTAGTGCGACATGGGCCAGTTCGGCGCGTTCACGTAGGACTCGAGGTCGTCGTAGGTGGTCAGAAGAACCTGCGCACCGTCGAGGATCTCGACGCCCGTGAGGATGTCGTCGCCGGTCACCGTCCACCGCGCGCTGATCCCCTCGGTGATCGCGTGTCGCGGCTCGACGGTGTCGAGCTGCGCCTCACCCCACGGCCGTGGCCGCAGCCCGCCGGCCACGGTCATCCTCGAGCCGCGCATCACGTTGTACTCCTGCGGATGCCCCCAGTCGTCCTCCTGTGCCGCTGAGCCGTGGAACCACACGATGCCCTTGCCGTCGTCGTGCACGAACCTGAGCAGTGCGGCATCCGTCTCCTCGCCGAAGCCGATCGCCTTCTCGTGGTAGCCGTCGCGCCCCTCGAACACGACGATCACGACGTCGTACCGGTCGATGACCTCGGCGCCGAGGCCCCGAGGGTCCTCGATCACCCGCACGCGGAAACGCCCGGTGTCCTCGAGCAGGGTCGTCAGCCACTGGTTGTGCTGGCGGAAGCTGCGGAACTCGTTGTCGTGCTCCCGGGTCATGTGACCGGAGAGGATGAGCACATCCAGGATCTCGCCCATACTCGCCGTCACTCGGTCTTGGTCGAGAACGCCGCGTCGAAGGCTGCCGCCGGGGGCGTGATGGCGTTCAGCTCGCGCACGAACGCGATCGCCTCCGGCGCGCCGTGCAGACGATCCATTCCGGCATCCTCCCATTCGACCGACGTGGGGCCGGTATAGCCGATCGCATTCAGCGCGCGGAACAGCGGCTCCCACGGCACCTCGCCGTGCGCGGTGGACACGAACGTCCACCCGCGGCGCGGGTGGGCCCATGGCAGGTGCGACCCCAGCACGCCGTTGCGGCCGTCGAGGTTGGTGATCGACTCCTTCACATGCACGTGGAGGATGTGGTCGGCGAAGTCGAGCACGAACGCGACGGGATCCAGCTGCTGCCACATGAAGTGCGACGGATCGAAGTTGATGCCGAAGCTCTCGCGGTGGCCGATCGCCTCGAGGGTCGCCTTCGCCGTCCAGTAGTCATAGGCGATCTCGGACGGATGCACCTCGAGCGCGAAGCGCACTCCGACCTCTTCGAACACGTCGAGGATCGGGTGGAAGCGATCCGCGAAATCCCGGTAGCCGGCCGCGATCCACTCGTCTGAGGCCGGCGGGAACATCGCCACGGCCTTCCAGATCGACGATCCGGTGAACCCGGTGACCGTCTTGACGCCGAGTTTCGCGGCGAACCGGGCGGTCATCTTCAGCTCCTCGGCAGCGCGCTGACGCACACCCTCCGGGTCGCCGTCACCCCACACGCGGTCGTTCAGGATGTCGCGGTGCCGCTCGTCGATCGGGTCGTCGCAGACGGCCTGACCGGCGAGATGGTTGGAGATGGCCCAGGCCTTCAGCCCGTTGCGCTCGAGGATGTCCAGGCGCGACTGCACGTAGTCGGCGTCATCCCAGCGGGAGACGTCGATGTGATCACCCCAGCAGGCGATCTCGAGGCCGTCATAGCCCCACTCGCCCGCGAGGCGGGCGACCTCTTCGAACGGCAGGTCGGCCCACTGACCGGTGAACAGCGTGATCGGACGTGACATGTCTATCCCTTCACAGTGGCGTCGGCATCGACGCGGGTCCAGGCGGAGTCGTCGGCCGAGCTCGCTTCGACGGCGGCGAGCACGCGCTGCACCGACAGCCCGTCCTCGAACGACGGGTGGGGGTCCGTGCCCTCGGCGATCGCGGTGACGAGGTCGACCACCTGGTGGCTGAAGCCGTGCTCGTAGCCGAGCATGTGCCCCGCCGGCCACCAGCCGGCCAGATACGGATGCTGAGGCTCGGTCACGAGAATGCGGGTGAACCCCTGCGTCGACTCGGGAGCGGTGCGGTCGTAGAACCAGAGGGTGTTGAGGTCCTCAAGGTCGAACCGCAGCGCGCCCCTGTCACCGGACACCTCGATCGAGAGGTCGTTCTTCCGTCCGGTCGCGAAGCGCGAGGCCTCGAACGAGACGAGCGCTCCGGTCGACAGCCGGCCGGAGAACAGCGCGATGTCGTCGACCGTCACGTCACCGTAACCGTCGGCAGCCGTTCCCGCCAGCCCCACCCCGGAGGCCTGCAGCGGACGCTTCCTGACGATCGTGTCGACGACACCCGATACCGAGGTGACGTCGAGTCCGGTCACGAACTGCGTCATGTCGATGATGTGCGCGCCGATGTCGCCGAGAGCGCCCGAACCGGCGTGCTCCTTCTGCAGTCGCCACGCCAGCGGCATCGCGGGATCCACGAGCCAGTCCTGCCGGTACGCGGCCCGCACCTGAGCTATCCGCCCCACCGCGCCCTGTGCGATCAGATCACGCAGCAGCGTGACGGCGGGAACGCGACGGTAGGTGAAGCCCACCATGGAGCGGACGCCGCGTGCGGCTGCTCGTGCAGCGGCATCCGCCATCGCAGTCGCCTCGTCCACCGTGTTCGCCAGCGGCTTCTCGCACAGCACGTGCTTGCCTGCTTCCAGCGCGGCGATCGCGATCTCGGCGTGCGAGTCACCGGGCGTGACGATGTCGACCAGATCGATGTCGTCGCGGGCGACCACCTCGCGCCAGTCGGTCGCCCACTCCGACCAGCCCCACTGTGCGGCCGAGGCGGCGACCTTCTCCGGATCGCGACCGACCACGACCGCCATCTCGACATCGTCGGGCAGGTCGAACATCCGCGGCGCCTGCCGCCAGCCGACGGAGTGCGCGGCACCCATGAAGCCGTGACCGATCATGGCCACCCGGATGGTCATGCCAGCACCAGTTCACGCTCGACGGGGACGCGGTTGGTGACGTAGCGGCCGGGTCCGCCGTCGACGCCCGGCATGATCTGCATGTAGAGCAGGCGCATCGTCAGCACGACCTCGACCGTGATCCTCTCGCCCGCGGCGGGAACCTCGTCGAGGTGGATGAGCACATCCGGACGATCTGCGACGAACCACAGGGTGTCGGATCGCTCGGGAAGCTCGGTCACGCTGTACTCGCTGCCGGCGAGTGCGAAGCGCAGGTCGTCGGTGGGCACCGGAGTGCCGTTGACGGTCACTGCGACGTCGTCGACCGCCGAGAGCCAGAGGCTGCGGTACCAGGGCAGCTGCACCGAGACCGCGAGTCCGTCGTCAGTGCGACGGACGTCCTTCTCGGAGAAGAGGGAGTTGTGAGTGGCCATGATGCCTCCTAGGCGAAAGTGTCGGTGAATCGCTCGTGCGCCACCGGCGGCACGGGCTCGAGCTTCTGGACGGTCTCGGGGCTGTAGGGATGGTTGGTCGCCGGAACAGGCTCGTCGGCGGGCGGCATGAAGACCGGCTTGCCGTCATCGCCGAAGTACATCAGGTCGAGGTCGAAGGCGTCCTGGTTCTTCAGACCGAAGCTCACCCAGTTCTCCTCGAACGGGGCACGCGCGAGCTCGTAGCAGCGGAACTTCCAGAACCTCCACTCGCCGTCCTGCTTGAGGAAGTCGATCGCGTACTTGCACCACACCCAGTGCGCCCAGACCTTCTTGCCGAGCACCTCGTCGGGCGAGTACATGTCGGGGAACGCCTGTGCGACCTCCGGGTCGGTCAGTCCGGACTCGGTGCCGGCCATCAGCCACACGCCCTTCGCCGTCCGCCCGTCGCCTGCGATCTCGATCACAGGCGTCGTCGTGGCGTGGAGGATGAGCTTTCCCTGCGGGGAGGGACGGTCGCGGTGATAACGCGTGACGCTCTCCCACGTGGTGTACTGCCCGGCGTTGGTGTAGCGGGCACGGATGCCCTCGGTGCCCTCCTTGACCCACAGCGGGATGATCTGCTCGTCCTGGAACGCGTTGTGCAGGTACATGTAGCGGTTGAATAGGTTCTCCACCTGGCCGCGGTCCTCCGCGCGCTGCGCGAGCCGCTGGGCACCCGCGACCTGTTCCCGCAGCCGCGCCACTTCGGCGGCGAGCTGCGAGACGTCGACGACGGTGTCGGTCATGTCACTCCTTGTGATCCGTATACCGGGCCGCGGTCACGCCGGCTGACGCCGGGCGACGGCCTCTTCGATGGCGCCGCGCATGAGCGCGTGCTGCTTGCGGACCAGATCGATCGGATCCGACTCGCCGAGATCCGAGAAGGCGTGGCCCTCCCACTCGCTCGAGAGATAGCCCTGGTATCCGCCCTCGACGAACTGTCGGACGATACGCGGAATGTCCATCGCCGGCTCCTCGCCGTCCGCGCCGATGTCGTAGAACTTCGCGTGCACATGGAAGATCTGCGGCATGATGTCCAGCCACTCCTCGGGCGGGACGAGTCCGTGCATGTTGAACGCGAGTCGCGTGAACGGGCCGAATCGCAGGAAGTCGACGCCCTCACCCGTGAGGTAGTCCTCGAACTTCTGGTTGCGCACGTGCATCGGCGTCGGCTCGTGCCAGATCTCGTCCATGACCGAGAAGTGCTTCTCATCCATGCCCATCTGCCGCAGTGTCCGCAGCAGAGTGGGAGACAGGCTGTGCATGGTCGATGAGAAGTCGGCGGTGAACCCGAGGCGGTCGGACTGGAGTTCCTCGTACATCTCCCGGATCTGCAGTACGTGCGGGTCGTTCGGTCCTGACGGCGCATGGATCTCGTAGCCGAGCTTCTGGTCGTACTTCTCCGCCAGTGGCAGCAGGCTGCGCAGCAGCTCCTTGCCGTGGGAGCGGATCACCACACGCTTGAAGCCCAGTGTGTGCGCGGTCTTCAGTTGTCGTGCCAGGAATTCGTGCTCCTCGTCGGGAGTCATGTCGCGGTCCTTGCGGCGCCCCATGTCGAGGTTGGTTCCGATGGCGCTCGGCTCCAGCCCGTATCGCTCGATCGAGTCGAACCAGAGCTTCACGAAGGCGTCGTCGACGTCGGGGTAGGTGCGCAGCAGCTGCGCGATGTTGAACTCGATGCCCGGGCCGATGCCCTCGTCGTGGACTGCGCGGATGAGGGTCTCCGGCGAGTACAGCCCCGCGGCGAACTCGCTGGTCATGGAGTAGAGGGTCGTACCGAGCTTGATGTCGGTGCCTGCGATGCCGTCTGCGGTCATGATGGGTCCTTTCAGCGACCGGCGGTCTGGGGAAGATGGTGGGAGAGCGCGGTGCGAGCCTGGTCGGCATCCGTGATCATGCGAGACCCGGCGGCCTCGGCGGCGGAGCGCTGCACGGCCTGCTCGCCGGCGATGATCTCGAACGGCGACTGCCAGTGGTTCCAGTGCCACCCCTCGTACTCGCTCGAGACGGCGCCGTTGTAACCGTTCTCCACGAGCAGGCGGATGAGGTCGCGCACCGGCACGGAGGGCTCCTCTCCGGTCTCGTCGATGCCGAAGAACTTGCCGTGGACGTGCTTGATCCAGGGAAGGATCTCGAGCCAGTCGTCGACGCGTGCCGGGCCGAAGAGTCCCGTGCCGTTGATCCCGAAGTCGATGCCGAGGTCGGGGCGCCCGTTCTGCGCAGCGAGGGCGATGAAGCGTCCGAAGCGCTGGCCGTGGTCGGCCTGGTCGGCCGGCGGGCCCTGCTGGTAGAACTCGTCCCAGAGCTCGACGACCTTGCCGAGGAGGTCTTCTGAGGCCCCGCGGCGCCGGTACGCCTCCAGCAGCGAGGGTGCGAAGCCGCTCACGGTCGCTCCCCAGTCCATGGTGAATCCGAGGAACGGCGAGCCGACCTTCTCGTATCGGTCGCGGAGCGCGAGGATGCGGGGATGCGACGCGTACTGATCCGCGTGCACCTCCAGGGCGAGGGTGACGCCGTAGTCCTCGGCGATCGGGGCGAGGGCCTCCATCGAGTCCGGTGTGATCGAGATCTGCACGCGTGCGATCGGGAAGCCGAGCTTGGCCGCTGCGGCGATCTGGAGGCGCATGTACTCCAGCAGTTCGTCCTGCGTGAGGAGCCTGTCGCGGTGGATGCCGATGTCGGCGTTCACGGCAAGCGAGGTGGTGACGAGATCGGTCTCGGCGACGAGGTCGCGGAACCAGCCGGCGAATCGATCGTCGATCACGGGGAAACCGCGGAAGCTCGAGAATCCGATGATCTCGAGTCCCGGGCCATAGCCGTCCGCGGCGACCTTGCGGATCAGCCCTTCGAGGTCGTACTCACGGCCGTGGAAGGCGCGGGTGAAGCTGTACAGGGTGACGCCCTGGATGGGCGAGCCCTTCGATCCCTGAACCTGCCGAGTGTTCATGCTGCCACCGCCTTCCGAGCGGTCATGCGCTTGGCGTCGTGCTCCTCGATGTGGAGCACCTCATCGGCGCCGATGACGATGTAGGGGATGTAGAGCACCAAGCCGACCTCGACGTCGTGCTCAGCGTCGTCGTCGAGTGCGAGCTCACCCGAGAGCACGGCCGAGTCGGTGGGGAACCACCACTGCTCGGTGTCCGGGACGAGTTCTTCGAAGGTGCGGGTGCGGCCGTTCATCGTCCAGCGGAGCGACGCGGCCGGCGCTGCGACGCCGTCGACCGTGAGGGTCGCGCCGCCGATGCAGGATGCGGGCAGGGCGCGATACCAGGGCAGGCGCACCTCGACGGCAACGCGCGTGCCGTCGGTCGTGAGCGTGCCCTGCTCGATGATGCGATCGGGGATCACAGAGTCCTCCTTGACTACTTATTCCTTGTTTCTACACTCTAATGTCTGAATCAGACATAAGCAAGAGCGGATGCGATCCGCCGTGCACCGCGAATCGCCAGCGCCACCGAGGTGAGCGTCGGGTTGCACGCTGTCGATGTCGGGATCACGCCGTTGCCGGCGACGAACAGGCCGGACACTCCCCACACCTCGCTGTCGGGGCCGCACACGCTGCGACCGTCTTCGGTCTCACCCATCCGCGTGGTGCCCTGATAGTGCAGCGAGGCACCCAGCGGCATCGTGAACGGATGCTCGCCGATGGGCTCACCGACCGCACGTGCCAGCTCGACGATCTGGGCGCGTGCGCGATCGAGCACGTCGTGATCCCGGTCGGTGAGCCGGTAGTGCACGCGCATCGCCGGCATGCCGTACGAGTCGAGCTCGGAGTCCGAGAACTCGACCCTGTCGTCCCACTGCAGATCCTTCACGCAGAAGAGCCCGAGGCCCACGATCGATCCAGGGACGACCGGGTCGTCATCGGCGAGCGGAACGGGTGAGGCGTCGAGCTGCATGATCTGACCGTGGAACGGCATGTCATCCGTGAAGGGCACCCAGCTCACCCCGCTCTGCTCGCTGAGCGCGCCGGATGCGGCGATCTGATCCTCGCGCGGCGGATCCACGTCGCGCAGCCGGGCGGCGTAGACGACCTGCGACTGGTCGTTGAGCATCCTGCCGAGCGCAGCGGGACGGATGCCGGAGGCCCACAGCACCTGCGGAGTGCGGAGCGCATCGGCTGCGACCACCACGACGCGAGCGCGGATCTCGTGCTCATCCCCGGTGCTCAGGTCTCGAACCACCACCCCGGCAGCCCGTCCATCCTCGACGAGGACGCGAGTCACCAGCGATTCATCGAACAGTGAGAAGCCGGGGTTGCTGCGTGTGACGTCTCCGAGCACGACGTCCGAGCCGGACCACACGAGCCTGCCGTCTTCTCGGCGATGCACCGCGAGCGGCATCCGCTGCACGCGGGCGGCTTCGTCCCGGCCCTCATCGACCACAGCGGCGAGCCGCTCCCGCACCAGAGAGGTGAAGGGCGCGGCGTCGAAAGCATCCGTCGTCACGCCCAGAAGGCGGTCGGCATCGTCGAGCAGCTCGTCCATATCGGGGATGAATCCGATGCGCTCGCTTCCTCCCGGTCGCGGGCACGCACCGGTCCAGTGCGCGGCCATTCCGCCGACATTGCTCGAGAACGCCACCACGGGCAGTCCGTCCTCGCCGTCCGCCTGAAAGCCGTCGGCGAGCAGATACGTACCGGGCCTCGCCCGCCGCTCACCCGACCGCACCGCGCCGGGAGAGTTCACTGTCGCAGACCCGGCGCCCGGTCCTTCGGAACGGCGCTGTGCGTGTGTCCGCTGCTCAGCATCCTCGATGTTCTTCACGTGCGCGCCCGGCGGCTGCGAGACGGTCGGGCCGACCTCGAACATCGCGATCGTGGCGTGCGGGGCACGCTCGGTCAGGATGCGCGCGTACGTCGCACCGGTGGGTCCGCTGCCGACGATCGCGACGTCGACCGAGGCGGGATACGCGTTCATGCCGTAACCGCCACGTCCCGGATGAGGGCGACCGACGCCGCCGACTCCTGCGTCGGGTAGTACTCCAGCCCGATCGGGCCCGCGTAGCCGGCGGCCCGGAGAATGCCGAGCCGGTTCGGCCAGTCGAGTGCGCCCGAACCGGGCTCTCCGCGGCCAGGCGCGTCAGCCAGCTGCACGTACTTGATCAGGTCACCGGCGTCGGCGAGTTCGGCGGCCATGTCCTCCCCTTCGACGGCGGAGTGGTAGATGTCGTACAGCACACCGAAGTGCGGCGACTCGACGCCCCGGGCGACGTAGGCCGCCTCGGCCGTGCGATCCAGCAGCGACCCCGGGTGATCGACGCGGATGTTCACGGGCTCGAGCACCAGGGTGATCCCGGAGCCGTCGATCTGCGCGACGGCCTTCTGGTAGATCTCGATGAGCTTGTCGAGCTGCACCTGCCGCTTCCAGCCGCCGAATCCGGTTCCGCTGCCGACGACGACGCGCGGGCAGCCGAGGTCGCGTGCGATGGCGACGCCCTCATCCAGCTTGCGGAAGAACTCCGAGTGATCCCACGGCGGGATCATGAACTGCGTGCGCGGTTCGGAGAGCTGTGCGGTCAGCTGGGTGCCGGTCTCCTCCAATGCCGCCTTGAGCGCCGGAAGGTCTTTGGGCTTCGCCGGCGCATCCACGCCGGTCGGCCCCCACATCTCCACGGCATCGAAGCCCGCTTCCGCGGCCGCACGGACGCGGTCGTGATAGTCGCCGGCCTCGGTGAAGAGGAGTTCGATGTTGGGTGCGAGCTGATACATGTGCTTCTCCTGGGGTCGTCAGGACATCGGTGTGGGCATGGATGAGAGACGCGACGGCCGTCGCGGGGCGGGGTCGTCGTTCAGCCCTTGAGGCCGCCGGCGAATCCCTGGATGAAGCGCTTCTGCGCGAAGAGGTAGAAGGCGAGGATGGGGATCATCGAGACGATCACGATCGCGAAGATCTTGTTCCAGGACGACACGAGCGAGCCGATGTAGTAATACATCGCGACGGGGAGAGTCTGGTTCGCGGAGCCGCCGAGGAAGATCAGCGACGTGAAGAAGTCGTTCCAGACGATGAGCCCCGCGAGGATCGCGACCGTTCCCGTCGCCGGCGACATCAGCGGCAGAACGACGCGGAAGAAGATCTGCGTGCGCGATGCCCCATCGATCGTCGCCGCCTCCTCGTACTCGGTGCCGAGTCCCCGGAAGAAGCCGGAGTAGAGGAAGATCGCCAGTGGGAGGAGCATCCCGGTGTACAGCAGGATCATCCCCCACACCGACCCCGTGAGGCCCACCGCCCGGGCGCCGATGTAGAGCGGTACGGTTCCGAGCTGTGTGGGCAGGACGATGGCGATGAGGAACAGGTAGAAGACGGCGCGACTCCAGCGACGGGTGCTCCGCGCGATGACGTAGCCGGTGAGCGCCCCCAGGAGGATGAGCCCGAGGATGCTGCCCGCGGTGATGATGAGACTGTTGATCAGGCCCTGGACCACGTTCGAGTTGCCCTGTGCTGTGAGCACGTCGGCGAAGTTGCCGAAGTCGGGGCTCGTGGGCGGTGCCAGATTCGAGGTCGTCAGCACCTCCTCGTCGGACTTCAGGGCGGTCGTGACCAGGAAGTAGAACGGGGCGAGGAAGACGACCGCGAGCCCCCAGAAGAGCACTTCGCGCAGGGCGGTGAACTTCGTGTAGCGGAACATGTCAGGCCTCCTCAGGGCGACCGGTGGTCACCCGCTGCTGGATGACGGCGAAGACGAGAATGATGACCGTGAGCACGAGCGCCAGGGCGGCGCCGTACCCGAAGTTGCCCAGTGCGAACGACTCCTTGTAGACCTGCGTCGCCAGGGTCTCGGTGGCCCGGGCAGGTCCACCACCGGTGAGTGCCATGATCTGGTCGAAGACCCGCAGCCCGTTGACCAGCCCCAATGTGGTCGCGATCGCCACGGCCGGACGGATCGACGGGAGCGTGATCTGCCAGAAGCGCTGCCACAGACCCGCTCCGTCGATCGCCGCTGCCTCTTCGATCTCGAGGGGCACCGCTGCGAGGCCGGCCATGTAGATGACCATCGCGAAACCCGTGTTCTGCCACACGATGACGATCAGAATGGTCCAGATCGCCCAGGTGGGGTCTGCGACCCACGCCTTCGCGAATTCGCCGAGGCCGAGTGAGCGCAGCACACCGTTGATCGGCCCGTTGTAGTCGAAGATGAACTTCCACACGTACGAGACGGCCAGCGGGCTGAGCACGACGGGCATGAAGAACAGCACGCGCAGGGCGTAGCGGCTCTTCAGCCCGCGGTTGAGGCCGAGGGCGAGGGCGAGTCCCGCGATGTTGGACAGGATGACCGAGGCGAACGCGAGGAACAGCGTGTTGGTGACCGCCCCGATCTGGGTGGGATCGCCGAAGATCTTGATGAAGTTCTCGAACCCGATCCAGTTGAAGTCGCCGATCCCCGACCAGTCGGTGAAGGCGAAGAACCCGCCGATCGCGGTGGCCGCGTAATGGATCGCGAGGACCAGAAGGATGCCGGGCAGCGCCCACCACCAGTGGCCGAACTTGAGCAGCCCCGGGCGGCGCGGATCAGCATCGGGCCGATGTCCCCGTCGATTGCGCTTGGGGACGATCAGCGCCTCGGTCTCGGAGTTGAGCGTCGCGGTCATGATTCCTCGTGTTGATCCGTGGTCCTTCGGGTGGGCGGGTGAGCCGCCCGGGCGCGCTGCCCGGGCGGCCATCCTGCTCAATCGCCCCAGGCGGCGTCCATGTCCTGCAGCACCTGGTCGATGGTCTTCTGACCGGTCAGCAGCCCCTGGACCCCGACCTGCAGCGCCTCGTACACCGCAGGGTTGGGCCAGATGTTGTTCGGGAGCGGGGTGTAGGCGCCCTCTGCCAGCAGATCGACGACCGGCGAGTAGATCGTTTCGCTCAGATCCATGTCCTTGTAGGACGAGATCGGCAGCTCACCCGACGCCTCGTAGTAGATCTCCTGCGCCTCCGGCGTGGCGAGCCATTCGACGAAGTCGGACGCCGCGTCCTTCTTCTCGGACGCCGCATTGATCGAGATCGTGTAGTTCGAGCTGGCGACGATGTACGGATCGCCACCGTCGGCGGCCGGGAAGGGCTGGACCTTGAAGTTCGCCTCCGGCGGAGCCGCCTTGGAGATCTCGATGGCAGCCCCTGAGGGGATGAAGCTGCCGACGGACATACCCTGCGCGAGACCGTTGGTGATGGCGTCGAAGCCGCCGCCCTCGGCACCCGGCTGGAAGCAGCCGCCGTCCTTCAGATCGATGATCGTCTGGAGCGTGTCCGCCCACCCGTCGCTCTCGGCGAAGGTCACGTCGCCGGCGGCGCGCTGCTCGTTCCAGTCGGGCGTGTCAGCGTAGACGCGCGTGGCAGCGATGCCCTGGGCCGTCAGGCCGGCGTTGGGGCCGGCCGCACCGGCGAGCGCGAGAAGCGACTTGCCGTCGGCAGCAAGAGCCTCACAGACTTCGTAGAGCTCCGACTCCGATGTCGGCCACTCCTCGACGCCGTTCATCGCGGCGGTTCCCATGCTCGCGACGACCGCTGCGATCGTGAAGTCCATCGGCTGACCGTACACCTCGCCGTCGAGTTCGAAGATCGTCTCGCTCCCCTCGGGCACGAGGTCGGCGGCGGTGTCGCCGAGCGGCTCGAGGAAGCCCGCCTCGGCGAGCGGGATGATCCCCCGAGCGTCTCCCGAGCCGGGAGTGGTCTGCACGACGTCCGCGGCGTTGCCCGCCTGGAACTGGGTCCGGATGGTCTCACCGTACTTGTCGTTCGGGGTCGGGTTGGTCGTGATGGTGACATCGGGATTGGCATCCATGTAGGCCTTCGCGAGCGTCTCGTAAGGACTCTCGAGGTTGTTGGACGTCGCGAAGGTGAAGGAGAACGCGGCCGAACCCGACTCGTTCCCTTCGTCCGAGCCGCCGGCGGCCGAGCAGCCGGCCAGGAGCAGCGCTCCTGCGACAGGGACGGCGATCAGGGCGCCTCGACGCCGGGTCGAGGAACTGTGCTGTGTCATGTCCAGCCTTTCTTGACTTCATCGTCGGCGGCTCGCCCATTCGAGCGCCTGTGCTGTGACTTCAGTATCACCGGGATGCGCCAGAAACACACATAAGTATTGACGATACTGCGCATAACTCTGACGGCACCGCGGTCGCACCCGTCCAGACTCAGAGGCGCGACGCGATCGAGCGCATCAGCGAATGCTGCCGCCGCACCTGCTCGATCGAGCGCCACGGGCTTCGCTCACCCTCGTATTCGCTCGAGAGGTAGCCGTCGTACCCGGCCTGCTTGAGCGCGCGGAGCACGGGCTCCCACGGGATCTGCTGGTCCTCGCCGTGCTCATCGATGTCGTGGAACTTCGCCTGGATGAAGACGACGTACTTCGCGATGTCGGCGATGTCGGCAGGGTCCACGGCGATGCCGTCCATGAACGCGGGGCGGCGGCCGGGGAGCTCACCGGGCTTCAACGGAATGGGCCTGTCCTGGAAGATCCCAGTGTCGAGCAGGAGCCCGAAATGCTCCGTGCCGGTGCGCTCGATGAGGTCGATGTAGTCGTCGACGACTTCATGCCTGATCGGTGTCGGCGCGTGTATCTCGGGGCAGATGACGACATCGAGCTCCTGGGCGAGGTCAAGGGAACGCTCGACGGACTCGGTCCAGATCGGATGCGGGATGAGGTCGCTCGAGACGACCCCGATCTTGGGGCGGACGAAGCGGAACCCGAGACGTTTCGCCAGGCGCAGATCACGCTGCAGCATCCCCGCACCCTCGACCGCCGTGAGGTCACGCGCATTCGCGCCACTCGAATGCAGGCGCGTGTCGATCCACGAACCGTAGTTGGTGGGCTCGAGCGCGTACTTCTCAAGCAGGGCGTACCACCGGTCGATCCACGCGTTCGTCGGCTCCGGGTATCCGGCGACATGCCCTTCGCCGAGGATCTCGACGCCGGTCGCACCGACGTCCGCCACAGCGGCGAGAGCGGTCTCGAGATCCATCACCGTCCCGTAGTCGGTCATGAAGCTGTACAGACTCACGCCGTACTTGAAAGGCGCTCCCTGGTCTGACGAGGTCAGCGTGATGTGCCGCGAGACGTCGTACGTCGAGGGCTGGTGCTCCTGGGGTATGTATGACATGCGCAGCCGCAGCTGGATCGCCACCTCGTGCGTGCCTTCGGGCAGCCCGCCGGGGTGGGGCACCGTGACGACAGCGGCCTCCTCAAGCGGCCAGCGCACGTCGTCGGAGTCCCACAGCTCCGCGAGCGTGTAGCTTCGGGAGCCGAAGGTCCAGTGCGGCACGTCCGCGGGAACATCGACGAGGTCGCCGACGCGCACCGCGACGCCGTCGATCAGGGATGCCACCATCCCTCGGTACGACGGCATCCGCAGCCGGAACTGGAATCCCGTGATGCGGTCTCCGTCCCACACATTGCGGAACCCGACGGACTGGATGAGATCTCTCTCGAGAAGCATCGTTGCTCACTCTCTATATGGACGCGACTGCGCGCGAATCACGGGTCGCGGGCCGTTCGAGACTAGCGGGTTATGACCCACCCCGACATAAGTAGGTGCAATATCCGCATAACAGTTCCGACGTCTTCACGCACGAGCCATTCGGGACATCGTTGCGAGCGATACGACCTACCGCCTCCATAGATCCGGCGGATACACTGGCGAAACGATACCCGAACTCCAGGAGCACACCGTCGTGTCCAACCAACCGCTCCTCTCCAGGCTCGACCTGAATCTGCTGGTCGCGCTCGATGCACTGCTGACCGAGCGCAGCGTGACGCGTGCGGCCGAGCGGCTGCACCTGAGCCAGCCGGCGCTGAGTGCATCACTGGCGCGCTTGCGAACCCACTTCAACGACCAGATCCTCGCGCGGCGAGGAAACACGTACGAGCTCACTCCGCTGGCAGTGCGTCTGACCGAGCACACGACGACGGCGCTCGAGGCGGCACGCCGCGTGTTCGAGAGCCAGGCGACGTGGAGCCCGAAAGACTCGACCAGGGAGTTCTCCATCTACGGATCGGACTACGGTTTCGCGACGATCGGAAGCGAGGTGTCGCGGATCGCCGCCGAGGTGGCGCCCGGGGTGCGGTTCCGGTTCATGCTGCACAACCCGGCGATCGTCGACGACGCGCTCAACCGTCTTCGTTCAGTGGACGGGATGGTCATCCCCCACGGTCACCTCACCGACCTCCCGTACGCCGACCTGTGGCGTGACAGCTGGGTCGTGGTGGCGGCGGAGTCGAATGAGCTGATCGGCGACGAACTGACGATGGACATGCTCGGCGCCCTGCCCTGGGTGCTGACCTATCAGTCGCGCACCGCGTTCACGTCGGCGGCGCGGCAGCTTCAGCAGCTCGGGATCGAGCCCCGCATCGAGTCGGTCGTCGAGAGCTTCCTCGCGCTGCCGCATTTCATCGCGGGCACCAACCGCCTCGGCCTGATCCAGGCCGGTCTGGCTCACATCGCCGAATCGGTCGCCGGCGTGCGCACCCTCGAGCCGCCGTTCGACGCGACGCCGGTCGTCAATGCGCTCTGGTGGCATCCGGTCCACAGCCGGGACCCCGAGCATGCGTGGATGCGCGGCATCTTCGAGCAGGCCGCGGCATCCCTGTCCGGCGAGCCGGCACCTGCCAGCGGCTGACGGCCACCAGCCGCCCGGCAGCCGCGAGCCTTCTGTTCCAGCACGAGACTTGGCTCAGGGACGGAAGTACCGTGCTGGACGGCAAGTCTCGCGGGCGGCGCGACTGACGACGCCCGGATACGACAAAACCCCCGGCGAGCCGAGGGTTTCATTCCGTAGCGGAGGCGGGACTCGAACCCGCGACCTCACGATTAGGCATCGAGAGATTCCGGTGGTTCGGATGCCTCGCCGCAACTCGACCTACCTGGACTTGACCGGGTGTTTCTTGTCATTGGCGTTGTCGATACTACGCGGGGGCTCGCGTCAGTTGGGGTGATCTCGGCGGAATAATCGGTGGATAAGTGGTGACGCATCGAGTGGGTTCCGCGACTGGCGTTCCAGGGCGGCCTCACCAACCAGTGACTCTGTCGCGACTCGCGCGGGGCCTACCGCTCCGCATCGAGGCGGCCCAGCACAGCACGCTCTGCCTCCTGCGGAATGATCACGGGTGTCCACCCCGTAGGGAGGACACCCGTGATCCCACTCACTTGATCGAGCCTCTTGTGACCCCGGAGATCACCCAGCGCTGAGAGAAGATGTACACGATGAGTAGGGGCGCCATCGCCATCAGGTACGACGCGAAGGCGACCGTGTAGTCGGTGTTGTACTGCCCCTGCAACACGTACTGTGCGAGCGGCAGCGTGCGAGCACCGGGGTCGGTGAGCACCACGAGCGGCAGGATGAAGTCGTTCCACGCCCACACGCAGGTGAGGATGCCGACGGTGGCGTTCATCGGCGTGAGCAGCGGGAAGATGACCTGCCAGAACACCCGCCACGTCGACGCGCCGTCCATCCGGGCCGCTTCCTCGAGCTCGATCGGGATCGATCGGATGTAGGCGGAGTAAATGAACACATTCAGTGAAAGCCCGTAGATCGTGTACAGGATGATAACGCCGACCTGATTGTCGAGCCCCAACATCGCGGTCTGCTTCACCAGCGGGAGCATGATGATGGGGAAAGGGATGAACAGGGCGGCGAGCAGGTAGTAGAACACGCCCTTGAAGAACGGCCGGTGCATGTTCCTCGCCAGCGCGTAGGCGGCGATCGAACTCGTGAACATCGTGAAGACCACCGAGCCGACGGTGATAAGCGCCGTGTTCATCAGCGCCTGCGGGAACTGCGTGCGCTCCCACGCCTCGGCGAAGTTCTCCCAGCGCACCGGGTTCGGCCATTCGAAGCCGGTGCCGCTGACGAGCTGGTCGGGCGTCTTCAGCGCCACGACCACCGCGAGGTAGAGCGGGATGAGGACGGTGAGCGCGCACACCGCGATGACGGCGGTGGCCCACCAGTTGGTGCGGCGGGTGTCGTCGTCACGGTCGGCACTGCCGCGGCGGCGTCGCCCTGCTGTGATGATGGACGTGGTGGACGTGGTGGGGGCTGCGACAGACATCAGACATCCGCCTCTCGGCGCTGGAGTACTCGAAACTGCAGGAGGGAGACGATCGTGATCACGATGAAGAAGATCACCGCGTTGGCCGTCTGGTAGGCGAACTCGCCACCGGCGTAGCCGCCCTTGAAGATCAGCATCGTCACCGACTCGGTGGCGGTGCCGGGCCCGCCGTTGGTGAGGGCGACGATCGGGTCGAATACCTGCAGGTATCCCTTCAGGCTCAGCACCACGTTGATCGTGAAGAAGGCGCTGATCAGGGGGAAGGTGATCGCCCAGAACTGTCGCCAGCTCGACGCCCCGTCGAGCGACGCCGCCTCATAGAGCTCGGACGGGATCGTCTGAAGACCCGAGAGGTAGATGATGATCGTGAAGGCGCACCCCTGCCAGACCGCGAGCGTCACGATCGCCAGCCACGCCCAGTCCGGGTTGGACAGGATGTTGTCGGCGATCAGCGGAATGCCGGGCAGCAGCTTCGGCAGTGAGTTCGTGAACAGGTATTGGAACACGTACCCGATGACGAGCATCGCGAGCACGTAGGGCACGAAGTAGACGCCGCGGAAGAAGTTCCGCGCTTTGATCTTCGCGTTCAGCCCCATCGCGATCGCGAGAGAGATCGCGTTCGTGAGGATCGTGGCCGCGATCGCGAACAGGAAGGAGAACCCGTAGGCTCCCCAGACCCGGTCGTCCTTGAACAGGTTGAGATAGTTCGAGACGCCGACGAAGTTCCAGTCGCCGTACCCCGCGTAGTTCGTGAAGCTGAAGAAGACGCCGACGAGCATGGGCACGGTGTGGAACGCGGCGAACGCGATGACGGCCGGCCAGATCATCCAATGGTACGCGGAGAGTGCGCGCGGCGCGGTGGTGCGGATGCGGTCGGCACGGGCGCGGCGGGTGCCGCCGGATGCCGAGGACCGCACCGCTTCGGTGAGGGTGCTCATGTCAGTCCTCCGTCACGGGGATGGTGCGGGCGGCGATCTTGCGCCACTCGTTGTCGAGGGTGGCGAGCGCGGCGTCCGCGTCGCTCGTGAAGACCGACGCCTGGATGTATTCCGCCAAAGGAATGCCAGGTGGGATCTGGTGATCGAGGAAGCCGGTGATCCGGCCCTCGTCGAAGAACGGCTTGACCGACTGCAGAGCGAGGTCGTCGCTGAGCTCGGCACCCTCGACCGAGGGGATCATGTTCTGCGAGGACGCGAACTCCTCGATCACGTCGGGGCGGAACATGAACTCGATGAAGCGCAGCGCCTCCTCGCGGTGCGGGGTGTTGCGGCCCATCGTGACGGTGACGTCGACGCCCGAGACGATCACCCTGTCCTGTTCGGCATCCGTCGGGTACGGGAAGATCGCGGCGTTGATGTCGGGGTCGACCTGCTTGATGCCGTTGACGGCCCAGATGCCCTGCAGCAGCATGGCGGCCTCGCCGCGCGCGAAGGCGGCGTTGCCGTCGTCGTAGGTCGCCCCGCGGAAGCCCTCCTGCGCGTAGGAGTACAGCTGCAGCTCGCGGTCGAGGGGCTCGGCGAAGTCCTGCGTGAACGAGGCGGGCGAGTCGGGCCCGACGTTCTCGCCCTCGGCGCGCATCTCCTCGAAGAACCCGTCCTGCACGGCGTAGGCGCCGAGACCGTTGAACGACGGCACCGCCGTCCACGAGTCGGCCAGGGTGGCGTAGATCGGCTGGATGCCGGCATCCTGCAGCTGCTCGCACGCGGCGATGAGCTCGTCCCAGGTCTCCGGCACCTCGATCCCTTGCTCGGCGAAGATGTCGGCGTTGTAGATGATGCCGTTGGCGTTGTTCACGTATCCGAGGCTGTTCACCTCGCCCTCCTTGTTGCCGAGATCGGCGAGGATCTCCTGCACGGCCGGATTGATGGTGTCGAGCACCGGCTCATCGCTGAAGTCGTAGAACACCCCGGCCTGTGCGAGGCGGCCGAAGTTGCCGTTGCCGTTCAGGGTGATGACATCGGGCGCCTTGTCCTTCACGAGCAGGGTGCGGATGATGGTGTCGGCATCCGCCACCTGGTTCTGCACGACCTTGATGTCGGGGTTCTCGACCTCGAACTTCTCGATGATCGCGTCGAAGTCCTCGCGGGCCTCGCCTTTGAACTGGAAGAAGTTCAGCGTCGTGACACCGAGGTCACTGCCTGCCGAACAGCCTCCCAGCGTCCCGGCGAGCGCGGCGACGGCGATCGCCGCGACTGCTCCTCGGAGCGGATGGATGGATCTCATAGCTGCGCCTCCTTGCGCTTCGGACCGGATCGCCGGTCAGTTCTCTGCAGTCAGCTCCACGACGGTCGTGCGGCCGGGGTGCTGCACGGGTGGGCGGATGCCGGTCACGGCGAGCTGCCGGCCGGTCAGTGCGACACCGTCCTGCGCCCAGCGCAGCGGCGACTGCCCGGCATCCGCGTGTTCGCCTCCGGGGACGACGACGCCGAGTCGGTAGGTCTTCTGCGGGTCGAGGCCGGGGATGCGGACGCGGCCGGCCGGGTACGCGATCGAGGTCGCGGCCTGCGTGATCGTGAACACGGCCTGCGCACCGCCGGGCGCGACGATGCCGCGGACGTCGATGCCGGCATCCGTCCCGTCGACGTGCACGACGCGGCCGGTGGCGACGAGCGGGCGGATGCGCTTCGCGAAGCCGACCCAGGCGGCGATGCGCGCGCGGTCGGCGTCGGTCTCGCGGCTGATGTCGCGCTCGATGCCGAAGTGCCCGAACGCGGCGATCGCGGCGCTGAGGTCGAGGTCGGTCGCGCGCCCGGTGGAGTGCACGACGGCACTGGTGAGGTGCGCGCCCATGAGCTCCGGCGGCACCACGAGGCCGGTGTAGCGCTGGATGTCGAGGCGCTCGAGCGGGTCGATGCAGTCGCTGGTCCAGATGCGGTCGGTGCGTTCGAGGATTCCGAGGTCGACGCGGGCGCCGCCGGAGGCGCAGCTCTCGATCTCCAGCCCCGGATGCTGGGCCTTCAGCTCGTCGAGCAGACGGTACAGCGCGAGAGTGTGCGCGTGCACGTGGGATCCGCCGCCCGGTCCGGTTCCGGCGTCGACGAGGTCGCGGTTGTGGTCCCACTTCAGGTACGCGATCGGGTATTCGTCGAGCAGCGCGTGCAGGCGGCCCGCGATGTGTGCGTACGCCTCGGGGTGGGCGAGGTCGAGTACCTGCTGCTGGCGGGCGACCGGCGGCAGGTCGAGGCGGGACCGCAGGATCCAGTCCGGATGCTCGCGTGCCAGGTCGCTGTCGGGATTCACCATCTCGGGCTCCACCCACAGGCCGAACTCCATTCCCAGCGCACGGACGTGGTCGACGAGCGGATGCAGCCCCTGCGGCCAGATCTTCGTGTCGACCTGCCAGTCGCCGAGGCCGGCGGTGTCGTCGCGACGGCCGAGGAACCAGCCGTCGTCGAGCACAAAGCGCTCGACGCCGACCTCGGCCGCGGCATCCGCCAGTGCCGTCAGCCGGTCGAGGTGGTGGTCGAAGTAGACGGCCTCCCAGGTGTTGAGGGTGATCGGGCGGGGGCGGCGCGGATGCTGCGGGCGGGCGCGGAGCTCGTCGTGGAACCGCCAGGACAGCTCGTTGAGCCCGTCGCCCCACGATCCGATGATCCACGGCGTGGTCACGGCGGCACCCGGTTCGAGGATGACCTCGCCCGGTCCGTAGAGTTCGCCGCCGGCGAGGAACGCCTCACCGGTCGGCACACGCTCGGCCAGTGCGGTGTGGCTGCCGCTCCATGCGACGTGGATGCCGTGCACGCGGCCGGCCTCGAAGCCGAAACCCGGGCGGCCGGCGCAGAGGAGGAGGGTGTCATCGGCGCCCGGCCGGCCGCGGCGGCTCTCGCGGAGGTAGGTGCCGAATGTCGCGTCGTGGCGCTGCGGCGAGCGTTCGCGCAGGTGGCGTCCGGTGGTGTCGAGGATCTCGGTGGCATCCCACGGGACGGGGAAGGATGCCGCGAGCCGCTGCACCGTATAGGCGCTCGAACCGCTGTTGCGCAGGGTGATCCGCTGGTGGAGCAGGCCCGAGGCGCCGAGCCTCAGCTCGACGGTGGCGGCGAGCCGTGACTCCTCGTCGGAGAGGGAGATGCTGACCCGGTCCACCGTCGCGTCGACGCCGGCGAGAGTCCAGCGGGCGCTGATCCCGGTGCCGGCGCGATGCCCCTCGAGTCCGGGGGTGCCGAGCCAGCCGTGCGCGGGGGTGGGGAGTAGGGAGAGCACCGGGGTGATGTCGAGGCCGCCGGAGACCCGCTGCGGGGCGGCAGCCAGGGCCAGCCCGGCGAGGGCCTGCCGATCGACCTCGCCGAGATCCTCGCCCCAGTGCACGATCACGGGCGGCGCGATCATCTCGAGTACGACACTGGTGCCGCCACGACGGAGGTGCAGGACGTCGGGGGAGCGCCTCTCGTCGGTGACGGACGCTGCGCTGCTCACATCGCTGGAATGCATGAATTAGTTTTAGCACGGAAGTAACCGGGGGGTCAATGCTGTCCTTGTCCCCGATTCGGTGGCGGTTATCTGCCAGAATGGAATCAATAGGGAGGCTCATGATCACCGACACTGAAGCCGCCGTCGCGCGCACCGTGCTCATCCACGGGCCGATCTCGCGGTCGGCTCTGGCCGTGCGCATGGGGATGTCGCCCGCGAGCCTCACCCGCCTGACGAAGCCCTTCGTGGATCGCGGCATCCTCGTCGAGCTCGACGACGTCGTCGACGGCGTCGGCCGTCCCTCCCGTCCGCTCGACGTCTCAGGGGGCATCGGCACCTTCCTCGGCGTGAAGCTCACCGGCGGCGAAGCTCATGTCGTGCTCACCGATGTGCGCGCGCAGCTGCGCGGCACGGTCGTTCTGCCCCTCGAGTCGCACAAGCCCGGGGTGGTCGTCGACACGATCATCGACGGTATGGCGCGGCTCGTCGGCGACGGCCCCCGCCCGGTGGGCATCGGGATCAGCGTCGGCGGCGTGACCGACGGCATCCGGGTGATCTGGGGCCCGTACCTGGAGTGGGAGGGTGTGCCGCTCGGCGAGCTCGTCACCGCCGCGACCGGATTGCCCACCCGCATCGAGAACGACCTCATCGCGCTCACCGAGGCCGAGCGCTGGTTCGGCGTCGTGCGCGGACTCGACGGTTTCGCCGTCATCACCATCGGCGTGGGCGTCGGGTACGGCGTCGTCTCCGGCGGCGAGGTGGTGCGCAACATCGATTCGGGCATCAGCCTCGCGGCTCACGTGCAGCTCGAGCCGCACGGGCCACTGTGCTCCGAAGGGCACCGTGGCTGCGCGCAGGCGATGCTCGGCTCCGCCTCGATCGCGGCACAGGCCACCACCGCGCTGCATCGCCCCGTCGGCTACGACGAAGTCCTCCAACTCGCGACGTCCGGTAACCCGGCGGCGCGGGCGATAGTCGATGCCAGCGCCCGCGCGCTCGGCCGCCTCATCGCCTTGTCCGCGAACCTCACCCTGCACGCCGACATCGTGCTCGCCGGAGAGGGCATGGGCCTGTTCGCGGTCGCCGAGGATGAGGTGCGGGCCGAGATCACCGCGGGCCGTGACCCGAATGCCTCCCCCGTGCGACTGCATGTCGATGACAGCGGCTTCACCGCCTGGGCGCGAGGGGCTGCAGCAGTCGCGATCCAGGCCGCCTTCGAACGGCTGTGAGACGTGGATGAAGCAGCATTAGCGAGACTCAGCCGCCGGAGGCCTCTTCGCCGATCGCCCGGTCCGACACGGGCGCCGATCCAAACAGCTGACCCGGCAACATGCCGTCGCCAGCAGGCCAATGGCCGATTTGACGGCTGGCACTTGCGTTAGTCAGCACGTTTTTTGCGAGCATCGCGCTCTCGACTGGTGCCCCCGTTGTTTCAACCACTAGCGACGCGCAGGGATACCGCGGCCGCCGCTCGGCGTTGCTTGTCGGAGCGCTCGGAATATGCACGATCGGAGGAGTCAGCGGAGCCATCGCGGCCCGTTACCTGACATCGCAAGTCGTCTGGCCGGCGATCACGCTCGGTGTTCTCGGCATCGTCGTCACCCTATTTCTCCAGCACCACCGCGAGTTGAACGACGCTCTGGACAAGCTGGATCGCGCGCTGTCTGCGCTTTATTGCGAACTTACAGCGCGCGAAACCGACGAGCAGAAGCTCACTGCGGCCGCTTTGGAGGTCGAGTCCGCCATAACGGTGCGGCCGCGCGACCCCCTCGCGATTCCACCGCTGCCGCTGCTGGACGATGAGCTCTGCGTTTGCATGTACTTGTTGGAGACTGCCACGGGCCTACCGATTCAAGTGACGAGCAGCAGACAAGCCGACCTCATCAGGCAGCGCGTGGGCGATCATGATCCCGATTTCTGCTTGCCGACTTGGCGTGGGAACCCGACGTCGACTCTTCCGGTCCGCGAAGCAGATCAGATTGCTCCACGCGGATGCCTGCCCCGGTGCGCAGTTCCCACGTGTCCCGGCTTCTCCCCGACTCATCGGCGCGTTCTCATCAGACACCTCCGGATAACGAGCGCCGCCAACACAACACCCTGAATCCGTCGCGTGTTCGACAGAGAAGCAGTGAGCGCCTGCCTTCGCTCGACCAGTTCGTTGCAGGAACCGCGCCAGTTTCTGCATGACAGAAGGCAGCAGCATCTTCGCGCTCACCTGCGAACGGCTAAGGGTGGGAGGACTGATTACGGCCCGAACGTCCGCTACTCGAGGACGTGATCGCCTCGAACTCGACCCGCTTCGCGAGCTCTTCGGCCCAGGCCCACGCCGCGCTCCTGGCCACGCCGTATAACTTGCGCCGCGAGTCGTCTGACGGGAGCGGAGTGAGCAAGCCTGCTCGGACCAGCGCGTGAAATGGCTTTTGCAAGCTGCTGACGGGGACACCAAGACCCGTGGCGAGCTCGCCCAAAGTGACGATCTCCTCTCGCGCATCCCTGATCGCGAGCATCAACTCGAGCCGATAGTCCTGACCGAAAACAGCCCGTGCCGCGATGCCGGTGCGGTGTGCAGCACACGGCGACGGCTGCTGGGTTGCGTGGTGTGCCGCTCGACGCATCAACCTACGACTACGCGGGGCAGGTGGCGGGTGGCGTCCCCTGGGGTGGTGTAGTTTCCGGTGCTGGGTGTCACGTCGTTGACGTGGTGAGCCATCGTGCGATGGTCAGTGAGAACCGACTAAAGCTACTCACAGAAAGACACGACGCACGATGGCTCTTGACCAGTCTGCCCTCCTCGAGCTCCTCGGGGAACTGAAACTCACCGACGTCACCGACCGGATCCGGGTCGCGACCGAAACGCTCTACCAGGAGTTGATCGACGCGGAAGCGGCCGCGTTCATCGGCGCCGCCCCGTTTGAACGCACCCCGGATCGCACCACGCAACGCAACGGCACCCGCCGGCGGACGCTGACCACGACCGCCGGGGAGCTGGATCTGCGGATCCCGAAACTGCGGCAGGGCTCGTTCTTCCCGTCGCTGTTGGAACGGCGCCGCCGGGTCGATCAGGCACTGTTCGCGGTCGTGATGGAGGCCTACGTCCACGGCGTCTCGACCCGGAAGGTCGACGACCTGGTCAAAGCGCTCGGCGCTGACACCGGGATCAGCAAGTCCGAGGTGTCTCGGATCTGCGCGAACCTCGATGAGGACGTCGCTGCGTTCCGCGACCGGCCCCTCGCGGACACCACCTACCCGTATGTGTTCCTCGACGCGACCTACTGCAAAGCACGGGTCGGCCGGCGGGTCGTCTCTCAGGCCGTGGTCGTCGCCGTGGGTATCGCGGCGGACGGGCGGCGGGAAGTGCTCGGGTTCGAGGTCGGGGAGACCGAGTCGCAGCCGTTCTGGACCACGTTCCTGCGGTCGTTGAAGGCCCGCGGGCTGGACGGGGTGAAGCTGGTCATCTCGGACGCGCACACCGGTCTGATCGCCGCGATCGACACCGTCTTCCAAGGCTCCAGTTGGCAGAGATGCCGAGTTCACTTCATGCGCAACGTGCTCACCTCGGTCCCGAAGACCGCGGGGCCGATGGTCGCGTCGATCATCCGCACGATCTTCGCTCAACCCGACACCGAGCACGTGTTCGCGCAGTTCCACGAGGTCGTGCGCATGCTGACACGGTCGCACCCGAAGATCGCGGACATGCTCGAGGACGCGAAGGACGACATCCTCGCGTTCTGCGGGTTCCCGCAGCAGCACTGGCGGCAGATCTGGTCCACGAATCCCCTGGAGCGGGTGAACAAGGAAATCAAACGGCGCACCGACGTCGTCGGCACCTTCCCCAACCCCGCCGCGTTGCTGCGCCTGGCCGGGCACGTCCTCATCGAGCAACACGACGAATGGGACGGCGCCGACCGACGCTACTTCAGCGAGCACTCCATGAAGCTCCTCAACACCACCGAGAAGGAGGTCGCGATCCCCGAACTCGCTGCAGCATAATCACAGAAGCTGATCTCGCACGGTGTTGAGAAACTCCACCACTCAGCGGGACGTCACCAGGTGGCGTGGAACCGTGATGCGCCCTTGCTATGGGATCGCACGCGACGTCGGCTGCGCGATTGGTGGCCGTCGGTGGAGTTCTTCATCGTCCGGGAGTGGCAGGACAGGGGCGTGCTGCACCTGCACGCGCTGGTGCGGATCGCACGCGTTGAGGCTCCGACGCCGGACGGGCTGCGGGATGCTGCGCGGGACGCGTCGGCGTTCTCGAGGATCGACGGCGCGCAGGTCGTCTGGGGTGACCGCGCCGATTGCCAGGAGATTCGCGCGGGGGCAGATGCGCGGCGGCGCATCTGGTACGTGTCCAAGGCTCTGAACTATGTCCTCAAGGACGTGGCGACGGGCGAGGACGTGCCGCCGGTCGCGGTGTGGGCGCATCAGACGCGGCTCCACGAGGCGGCGCGGCGGATGCGCTGCTCGATGTCGTGTGTGCCCGGTGAGTGCACAAAGGAGGTTCACCGGCGGTTCGGGTCACGCTCGCATGTCGTGTCCGCGTCGCGGCGCACGAAGAACCGGCCTGGCTGGTCGTTCACCGGCCTCACGCGTACCGTGCAGCGGCGGCTTCGTCGCGAGTGGTTCGAGCGCATGTCTGCCACTGCGGCAGACGAGCCTGCCACGCATCCCGTCGTGCCTGTGGCGCTCGGCGAGCGGCTCGCTGCGAGCCAGCGGCGCGCCCTCGTGACGCGGATAGCGGCGGGGCCGTGAAAGGGGGTGATCTTGTGGCAGTTGCTGACTGTGAGACGTGCCAGGCGCTCGGGTTTCGAGCGTGCGACCGGTGCGGTACCCCCATCTGCGAGGACGGTGAGCCGGACGGGTTCCTGATGGTGGTCGACGCCTTCGGGCGGGAGTTCTGCGAGTTATGCGCGTATGGTGCGTGACGAAGTGGAGCGGGTGAGCGAGAGGGGCGGGCCGTGGGGCGCGCGGATGCGTCGCAGCGCGGCGCACCGCGCGCCGCGCGGCTGGCGCTCTTGCCCACATGCAGCGCATCGGATCGCGTCAGCGTGGCCAGATCGCCTGCGACCTCTGCCTGTGGCAACTCTCGCGCTTGCGCGAGAGGCGGCAGACTACTTCTCGCCCGGATGCTCCGTGCGCTTCTCCGCTTCCTCGGCATCGTGGGCCTCGATCCACGCCCATTCTTCGGCGGTTGCGCCGCTCGACATCGCGTCGTCGAGTTCCTGGCCGGTGAGGCCATGCAAGAAGTCCCATTCGCTCATGCTGGGAGTGTCCCACAGGGTGGGCGCGCAGCGCCCGTCTTGATCCTGTGAAGGAAATTTCGGGAGAACGGTCGAGGCAGTGGCTGGGGTCGGTGGTGGGCCGTACTCTGGTAGTCAACGAAGTTTCAACTATCGGACTGGCAGACGTGGCGGATTTCAGAGCGGATCGGATGCCGTCGCCCGAGGGCGAGGGCAAGGCGCGTGGCGCCCTTGAGGCTGCCTGGGACACCTACCACGCAGCCAATAAGGCGGTGAATCGGCCGCTGCACGCAGCCTTCCCCGGCATCAAGTCCCTGATGCGCGGCTGGGTCGGCTCGACGACGGTGGATCTCTTCGGCTTCTGGCTGACCTGGCGACTCGTCGGCGGGTTCGAGGGCATGCGTCAGATCGGCATGAGTCGATCAACGATCTTCCGGCGTATCTCGTTGTTCCGCGCAGCCTTCGGCGTTCACCCCGACGTGTTTGAGATGCCCGGCGTGACGGTCGACGTCGAAGCGTGGCTTGCTGGTTTCGATGATGCCTTCAAGGCAGCTCGAGAAACCCAGTCCGAAGATTGACACTAGCTAGCAAGTAGGTCTACAGTCTCAAATATGAGACTAGACCCGAGCGTGACGACCCTCGCCGAATTCTTCGGCACGGTTCGCGCTGTGGTCTATGACGGACTGACCTCGAACGCCGAGGCGGCATACGACCGCGCCTGGCGGCGACGCATCCTCCCGACGCTGGGGGCACTCCCCCTTGCCGATCTGCGGCCGCTCGTCATCATGAATGCACGCGCCTCGTGGGACGGATCGACCTCGACGAAGCAGGAGGCGCTGTCGCTGCTGTCGAAGGTGCTCGGCTTCGCCGTGCTCGATGACCTGCTCACCTCGAACCCCGTTAGAGCGATTCATCGCACCCGCGGCAAGGCTGACGAGGCCGACCCCTCCTCGCGCGCCCTCGATGACCTTCAGGTGCGCCGCATGCTCGCGCTCACTGCCGGCACTCCGACAGGGCAGCGGGCGCTGGCCGGACTGGCCTTCACCGGCCTTCGGCTCGGTGAGTTGGTCGGCCTCCGCTGGGATGATCTCGACGAGCACGCCGACCTCATCACTGTGCGGCGCACTCTGTCGCCCAACGGACACGGGCAGCTAGAAGAGCGCGCGACGAAGAGCGGGCGCATCCGACGAGTGCCGATCCTCGAAGAACTGCGCCCCTTCCTCGACACCGCTCGCGCCGCCGGCCATGAGCGCATCTTCACCGGTGTACGCGGTGGGCCATTCGACAGCGGCAACCTATCGCGTGCCGTGCGCTGGCCAGTCATCCGCGATCAGATCGCGACATTCCCGGACGGGATGCCGCTGCGCTTCCACGACCTGCGACACACCTACGTTTCTCGCCTCGCACGCCTTGGCGTTGCTCCGGCCATGATTCAACGCGTCGCCGGTCACGCCTCGATCACCACAACAGAGCGATACACCCACACCTCGGATACGGCTGCAGCGTATGCAGTGCGCGACGCGATCAACGGGCTAAATCGTGAGGTCGCCAATCGAGGGGGTGAGAACGCGGCAAGCGTGGGCCGGATACGACAAAACCCCCGGCGAGCCGAGGGTTTCATTCCGTAGCGGAGGCGGGACTCGAACCCGCGACCTCACGATTATGAGTCGTGCGCTCTCACCATCTGAGCTACTCCGCCGCAATCGCCCACCTCATTGAAGTGAACGCTACGAGCCCCGAGTCAGGATTGAACTGACGACCCCTTCCTTACCATGGAAGTGCTCTGCCACTGAGCTATCGGGGCGTGCTACCCGTTTCAGGGCAACCAGATGAGATTACCATCCGCCGGGCCGTCTCGCGAAATCGAGACGTCAGTACGAGTACCGGCCCGCGTTCT
The DNA here is from genome assembly GCF_015040615.1 of Microbacterium sp. YJN-G. Taxonomy (NCBI): domain Bacteria; kingdom Bacillati; phylum Actinomycetota; class Actinomycetes; order Micrococcales; family Microbacteriaceae; genus Microbacterium; species Microbacterium sp. YJN-G. The sequence continues at coordinate 588,628 of NZ_CP060402.1, read as the reverse complement.
CGCGCATCCACGTGAGCGGATTGACGGTCGAACCGTTGATGATGACCTCGAAATGCAGGTGCGCACCGTAGGAACGGCCGGTGTTCCCGACCTTTCCGATGGTGTCGCCGACCTTGACCTTCTGGCCGGCACGCACCTCCAGCGAGCCGTACTGCATGTGCGCGTAGTGGCTCGTGACGACCTTGCCGTCGATCACGTGGTCCACATACGCGCTGACGCCGTAGGCGCCACCGGACTCCGTCGCGATGCGGACGGTGCCGTCCGCGATCGCCTGGATCGTCGCTCCGCTGCCTGGCACCAGGTCGATGCCGGCGTGCATGCGGCCGTTGCGCATGCCGTAGCCCGAGCTCATCGCCACGCCGACCATGAAGGGCCACTGGATCGCGGCGTTCGGGTCGTTCGTGTACAGGCTGTCGGAGAACTTGATGTGCTCCTCGGCCGCGACCTCGAGCAGCGAGACGGACTGGTAGTCGTCCGATCGCGTCAGCGGCGCATCCTGCACACCCTCGGAGGCGACGAACGCCTGGATCTCATCCTCGGAGACCTTCTTGCCCGCCACGGCGGTCTCATCCGGCGCGACCAGCGAGGCGACCGGCGTCGCACCACTGCCCTGCACGGCCGCGACGGCGCTGGCGGGCAGCGTCATCGACACGGCGATCAGTCCCGCCACGCCCATCACGCCGAGGCTGGCGCCGGCGGCGAGGACGCGACGGCCGATCCGGCGGCGCGGGGCGACATCGCCGGATGCCGGCGCGGCGCCGACGAGCACCGGCTCATCGGCCGCGGGTACCTCGGACGCACCCTCGGTGTCATCGACGGGCGAGAAGCCGAAGGCATCGGATGCTCGCGCGAAGGCGTCGACGACCTCGGATGCCGGCTCGGCAACGGGCTCGGCGATGACAGGCTCACTGGACTGGAAGACGATCTCGTCGGCGACGGCCAATTCGGCGATGATCTCGACGAAAGGCTCCTCGGCGGCGTCCGGAACGACGGGCTCCGCGAGCGACGGTGCGGCCTCGGCGGCATCCGCAGCACCGGGCATGTCGACGACGACCGGAGTGGTCGCGGCCTCGGGCGCCTCGACGACGGCCAGCACATCAAGGACGACGGGGTCTTCGGCGATCTCAGGAGCCTCGATCACGGCGGCGGGGTCGACGAGCGATCCAGCCTGCGCGAGGCGGCGCGCGCGACGGCTGAGCGTGGCAGTCGTGTCGGAGACGGGCTGCGCGGCGAGGGATGCGGTGAGCGAGTCGTCCGAGGTCACCGAGCTCCCGTGGGCCGCTGACGCGGTGCGGAGTCGGTTGGATCGGCGCGTGGGCGCGGATTCAACCTCAGGACGTACAGGGGGCAAAACAGATCTCTCGGGTCGTGGTCAAGCTCGGGGGCGCTTGGTCACCTTCGATGCTTCGGGGTAACGAAAGTAACGATCGGATAAACACATTACAGGGTCGTACCTGAGAAAGCTATCGATCCGAACAAACTTCGCGGACCGCTTCTCAGGCCTCGCCGGAGATGATCGAACGCAGTCGATCATGCACCGCGGAACCGCCCGCGATGACCATCGGACGCGGCATGTCGAGTTCGAGCCGGCTCACGAATCCGCCGGCCTCCTGCACCAGCAGCGCACCGGCTGCGAAGTCCCAGGCGTTGAGGCCGCGCTCGAAGAAGCCGTCCAGCCGGCCGGCCGCGACATAGGACAGGTCGATGGCCGCGGATCCCATCCGGCGCAGGTCACGCGCCATCGTCATCACCCTCCGCACCATCACCAGATCGCCGTCGTGCGTCGCCGGGTCGTAGCCGAAGCCGGTGCCCAGCAGCGCACCCGCCGGCGTCTCGGAGGTGACGGTGAGCCGCTGGTCGCCGAGCCAGGCGCCCTCGCCGCGCACGGCGGTGAACAATTCGCCGAGCATCGGCGCCGACACGGCGGATGCCACCCCCTGCCACTCCTCGGGGTGGGGCTCGCCCTCGACCACGGCGATGCTCACCGAGTACGCGGCGATGCCGTACGCGTAGTTGACCGTGCCGTCGATCGGGTCGACCACCCAGGTCAGTCCGCTCGTGCCGCGCTCGGCCCCGGTCTCCTCTCCGAGGAAGCCGTCGCCGGGCCGCTCACTGCGCAGCCGCTCGCGGATGAGCTGCTCGACCTCGCGATCGGCCTCGGTGACGATGTCGGCGAGAGTGGACTTCGTCGCGGCCAGCGCATACCCGGCCGTGCGACGGCGCAGGGCGAGCTCGCCGGCCTCTCTGGCGATGTCGGCGGCGAGTGCGCCCAGATCGACCGCGCTCACTGTGCGGATCCCGTGCTCGCGGGCGGCGGAGGCGGGAACGATCCGTCGGCGGCCGGCGGCGCAGGAGGAGCCGGCGGTGCGGGCGGCGTGGGCGGCGGCACGGGAGGTGCCGGCGGAACCGGCGGGGAGAACGGCGGTGCCGGCTCGGCGGGAGGTGCGGGCTGGTCGGGGATCGACGCGGCCGCGGCCGTAGGCGCGATCGGCGCCTGAGCCGAAGGCGCGTCCGTCGTCTGGGCCGAAGGCCCGTCGGACGGTGCAGGCGCGCTCGGCGAAGCGGATGCCGTCTGCGCAGGTGCAGCCGGCGCAGCATCCGCCTGGTGTCCTGCCGGCACGTACGGCGCCTGCGTCGCAGCATCCAGCACCGGGAAGCTCTGCGCAGGCGCGGCGACCGGCGCCGGGTACGTCGGGTAGCCGGTGTAGTAGGCGTTCCAGTCGGGCGAGCCGTCGGGCATCACCGGCAGCGGGGTGCGTCCGTCGGCATAGGTCGGCCACGCCTGCTGGACGGGGAGCGGCTGCGCCGGGCGCGGCACCTGCGGCTTGCGCGGGGCGAACAGGGCGTTCAGCAGCGGGATGAGCGTGGTGCCCACCGCCACGAGGATCGTCAGCGCGATGACGATGCGCCAGTACAGGTCGTCGAAGTCGATGTGGAAGGCGAAGGTGAGGAAGAACACCAGCATCGCGACGAGGATGCCGAGCAGCGCGAAGGTCACCATCACGATGACGCGCGTGAAGGTCGTCACGTACCGCTGCGACGCGCGCAGGAACAGGCGCACGTGCAGCAGCGCGAGCTGCAGGATCGCGACCACCGCGAGCAGCTGCACGAAGCGCATCACGCCGTCGTCGTCCGAGAACGGCACCCACGGCAGCCAGATCTTCACCGCGCCGACCAGCAGCGCGATGATCCAAGCGCCCATGCTCGCCAGCGCCAGCCAGTCGGGGCGCCGCTCGGCGAGGTTCGACTCGACGATCGCGATGCCGGCGAACACGGCCAGCAGCAGGATGGTGAGGAAGGCGCGGCCGATGATGCCGTCCTGGTCGCCGATGAGCACCCAGACGACGCAGACGAGAGCCGCGGCGATGAGCGCTCCGATGGCGATCCAGATCGACCCTCGCATGAGCTTCGAGGTCAGCGGCTGCCGCTCCGAGCGCGGCGTGGTGTCAGACATGAGGATCCTCCCGGTCGTGCTCTCATCCTGCCACGCAGGGCGGGCGGGCAACGGGAGGTGTGGATAACCCTCGGCTCAGCGCGACGACTCAGCGGGATGCCTCAGCGGGATGCCTCAGCGCGACGCCTTCCGCGAGCCCGACGCGAAGGCCGCCACCCGGGCCCGCGCATCCGGCGTGTCGAACGCCTCGCCGATCGAGCGCGCCTCCTCCGCGAGATGGTCGGCGTAGCTGCGCGACGGCTGCGAGCGCACCAGCCGCTTGGCCTGTCCGTAGGCGCCGGCGGCGCCGGCCAGCCAGAACCGCGCGATCTGCTCGGCGCGCTCGCGCACGGCATCCGCCTCGGCCTCGGCATCCGCGGCCCCGGATTCCGCCGACGGGGCGGCGACCGCCTCGGCGACCAGACCCCACTCCACCGCCTCGGATGCCGTCAGCAGGCGGTCCTGCAGCACCAGCTGCAGGGCCCGCCGCTCGCCGACGGCGCGCGCCAGCTGCGCCGAGACCGACAGGTCGGGCGTGAGCCCGATGTTCGCGTACAGGCTGCCGATCCGGGAACTCGCGCCGACCACCGCGTAATCGCTGCACATCAGGATGCCCAGGCCCCCGCCGGCTGTCGTGCCGTGCGCGGCCGCCACGACGGGGATCGACGAGGTCGTCAGCGACAGGATGCCCTCGTTGATCACCTGCGCCAGCGCGGTGATCTCGCTGCCGCCGCTCATGCCCTTCGCCATCGCGATCACGTCGCCGCCGGCGCAGAACGACCGGCCGTTGCCCTGCAGCAGGATCGCCCGCACGTCGTCGCGCGACACGGCCTCGGTCGTCGCATCCCGCCAGGCCATGGCGAGCTCCTGGTCGAACGCGTTCAGGCTCGCGGGGCGGTTCAGGGTGAGGCGGGCGAGACCCTCGTCGACCGTGAGCAGGATGGAATCGGTCATGGCTCTCCTTCGATGCGCAGGACTTCGGTGCCAGCCTATCCGGGACTCAGGCTCACGCAGCGCACGGGGTCACGGAGAGCGGCACGGGGCGGGCGGCGGCCGACCGGCCGCGCCTCACTCCTCGCTGAGCACCCGCACGACGAAGGACTCCATGCGGCGGCGCGTGCCGTCCAGGCGCATGTCGGCCTGGCCGGGTGCACGCACCTCGTTCGGGGCCAGCGGATGCGCGAGGCGCACGTTGTCGTGGCAGGAGAGGTCGGCGCAGATGTACGTGCCGGCGGAATCCCCGCGGCGTCCCTTCGCTCCCCCACGGCGCGCGGTCAGCAGCGCCACCTGGTTGCCCGGCTGCAGCGTGTGGCAGATGTTGCACATCCCCGACCGCACGCGGCTCGGGTCCGTCGCGCGCAGCACGATGCCCATCGGCATCCCCTCGTGCTCGACGATCACCACCGCGCGCCTGCTCGATTCCGGATCGCGCCAGGCGAGGAAGTCGATGTAGTCCCAGTCGGTGAGGATGAAGTCGTGCGGCATCCCGATCTCCGCGATCTCGTCGGCATCCGCGTTCCGGATCGCCTCGCGGACCTGGGCCTCGGTGAGTGGTCGCATCGCTCCAGTCTAGGAAGCGGTGCCCGCGCTATCGACGTCGATCAGGAACACCCTGCGCGTCGCGGCGTCGATCATGCTCGCCTCTCCGTCGCGCATGGCGGCCTCGAGCGAGGCGTACGCCTCGCCCAGCCGGCCGACGATGCCCGTGACGCCGCCGCGAGCATGGAGGACATGAAAGCCCAGCGACCGCCCGTACCGGTGGGCGAGTGAGACGAGCACCGGGTTCGGCCCGGATCACCCGCCGCCCGTTCCCCACATCGCCGGGCAGCGCATGTCACGACATGCAGGTCGAGTCCAGATGGGGCCCCGCGTTCCGGAACGCGGGGCCCCATCTCATATGGCGCCGGCTCGCTCTGGTGCTCTGCCGCTCAGCGCGAGCGCTCGGCGAGCCGGTGCTGCAGCTCTCGCACCTCGTCCACGAGTTCGGGTGCGGGTCCGGTCACCTCGATTCCCGGTGCCACCTCGCCGATCGGGAGCGCGGCCACCGGACCGGGCTCGAGCCCCCAACCGGCACGCCACTGCACCAGCTGCGCGGAGCTGGTCGCGTAGACGATGCGCCCCAGGCCGACCCAGGCGTGCGCGGCGCTGCACATCGGGCAGTGCTCACCCGAGGTGTAGACGATGCTCGCGCGGCGCTCGCCGGGGGTCAGGTTCGCGGCGGCCCAGCGGGCGATCTCGAATTCCGGATGCCGGGTGTGGTCGCCGCCCGCGACGCGGTTGCGGTCTTCGAAGCGCACTGCACCCGAGGCATCCACCAGCAGCGAGCCGAAGGGCTCGTCACCGGCATCCAGTCCCTCACGGGCGAGGTCGACGCACCGGCGCAGGTGCACGAGGTCGACGGGGTCGGTGGCGGGTGCGATGCTCATGCCGCTCATTCTGCCGAAGCCGCGTCGATGACGGCGACGATCTCGTCGTAGCCGTGCTCGACGGCGAGCTCGCGTGAGGTGAGGCCGTTCCCCTCGGTGATGTCGGGGTCGGCACCGGCCTCGAGCAGCAGCCGCACGGTCTCGACCTGGTCGGGTCCGCCGTCGCCGAGGATGATCGCCTCGTGCATGGCGGTCCAGCCGAGGTTGTTGATGTGGTCGACCGGCACGCCGGCCTCGATGAGGATGCGCACAGTGCTCACGTGCCCGTGCTCGCTGGCGGGGATCAACGCGGTGCCGCCGTACCGGTTGGTGCTGGTCACATCGGCGCCCGCAGCGATCGTCAGCCGCAGGATCTCGTCGAAGCCCTCGGCTCCCGCGTAGAGGAAGGCGGAATCCTGGATGCCGTCCTTGGCGTTCACGTCGGCGCCGGCGTCGATGAGAACCCGCGCGACAGCGGCGAGGTTGCGCTTGGTGGCGGCGACCAGGGGCGTCGCCTCGCCGTCACCGCGCGCCTCGAGGTCGGCGCCGTCGTCGATCGCGCGCTGCGCGGCATCCGCATCCGCGGCTTCGACGGCATCCCACAGCGCCTCGGTCGCGTCGGCGGCCGGCGTCGCGGAGGACTCGGATGCCGGTGAGCAGCCGAGCAGCCCGCCCACGGCGAACAGTGCGGCGAGCGCCAGCAGACTCGTACGGACCTTCTTCATCGCGCTCTCCTTCACCACCCCCGAATGGTATACCAACCTTCGGGGCGCTCCCCCGCCTCCTCCGCGAGAAACCACATTTCGCATGAGAAACCGTCTGTGCCGTGGTTTCTCGCGCTGGATGTGGTTTCTCAGCGGAAGCGGCAGTCGGCGCCGGGACGGCGGCGCCGCGCCGGCGGGCGCGGGCGCGGGCGCCGGCGGCAGGGGTCAGTCGGTCACGGTGAAGAGGCCGTGGGCGCCGCGCTCGGCGTCGATCATGAAGTGCGACACGAACGGGTAGCTGCCCGCCTCGGGGAAGTTCAGCTCCACGAATCCGCCCTGCGCGGGCTGCAGGCCCAGTGCCTGCGAGCCGGTGGTCTCCGAGCGGTTCAGCAGGTACGCCCCCTCGACCCACACGGTGTCGAACTGCCCGCCGATCACGTGGAAGCTCGACGGCCGCTCGATGCCGGCATCCAGCACCCACACCCGCACCCGCTCGCCGACGGTCGCCGGCAGCGGCGCGTGGTCGTACTGGTTCGCGTAGCCGTTGAAGGTGACCAGGTCGGGGTTCCGGGTGGCGACACGGTCCATGTCGACCATGCCGCCGTCGTGGTCGCCGAGGTAGTACTCCCCCTGCACGAGCACGTAGCTGCGGTCGACCGCGGGCAGGTCGTCGGGCTCGATGATCACGCCGCCGTACATGCCATTGGCGATGTGCGCGGTCATCGGCATGGTCGAGCAGTGGTACATCCAGATGCCGGCGCGTGTCGCGGTGAACGTGTAAGTGAGGCTCTCACCCGGGGCGATGGTCCGCATCGGCCGGTCGGGCGCGAGCGCCCCGGCGTGGAAGTCGATCGAATGCCCCATCGACGCCTTGTTCTCGAGCGTGATGACGAACCTGTCGCCGACTTTCCCGTGCAGCAGCGGCCCGGGCGCGGAGCCGTTGTACGTCCACAGCGTCTGCGTGATCCCCGGCGAGACCTCCTTCTCCTCATCGCGCACGGTGAGGGTCAGCTCGCGGGTCACCGGACCATCGGATGCCGGCAGCGGGGGCAGCACGGCGTCGTAGGGGGTGAAGTCGTCGCCCGGCTCGGCGGCCATGTCAGGCATGGCGGGCATCTCGTGGTCGGCGTGACCCGCGGGATCGTCGGTCGCCGCCGGGGCGGGATCGGCGGATGCTCCGGTCGCGACGATCTGCATCGTCATGCCCATCTGCCGGTGGCCGATGATCGAGCACCACCCGTCGAGGTCGGCGCTGATCACTCCGACGTCGATGGTCTGCGACTCCCCCGGCGCGAGCCGCTCACCGGCGACGCCGTTCGCGAAGACGAGGTCGTGCACCTGCTCGTCATCGGTGTTGGTGATCTCGATGATCAGGCGGGTCCCTGCGGGCACCTCGATGCGGTTGGGGGTGAAGCGCATGTCGGCCGCCTCGACCTGGACGGTCTGCACGGGAGCATCCGCCGGTCCGGTCGGGGTCGCACTCCAGCCCAGACCCGCCGGATCCACCGCGGCGGTGATCGCGGCGACGAGCACGACGGACAGCAGGCCGGCGACGGCCTGCCCTGCGCGTCGTCCGCGGGGCTGCTCGCCCTCCGGGACCATCGGCCCGCGCCGGCGCCCGCCGCCCTTTCCCGCGCCTGCGGCCGGGGTTGCGAGCGCGGTCGTGCGCGTTGTGGCATCCGTCGCGGGAGTTGCGAGCGCGGTCGTGCGCGTTGTGGCATCCGACCGCGCGGATCCAGCGGCCGCATCCGATTCGGCATCCGATGTGGGTGCCTCGGAGACGCCCCGGGTCTCGGCATCCGCTGTGCCGTTCTGCGCCATTGCGGGGGTGCGCCCCGGACCCGCCGCGAGGGCCGCGAGCTTGGCGCGGCGCTGCGCGCCCATCGCCCGGCGCATCACGACGAGGAAGGATGCCATGGCCACGAGGTACAGCATCGAGGCGACCACCCGCATGAGGCTCGACACCGGCAGCGCACACACCGCGAGCGAGGCGTTCGCGACCGACACCCGCAGCGGGCCGGCGGCGTCGAGCGCGGTCGTGCCGATGCGCACCGGGGTCGGGCCGCCGCCGAGCACGACGGGGATCAGGTAGCTGAGGGCTCCGACCAGCACCTGCGCGGCGAAGCCGGCGGCGAGGTAGGGCACCACCTGGTCGACCAGCGTCGAGAGGGCCTCGAACCCAGTGCCGGCGGTGAACGCGACGACCGCGCCGCCCGCGACCATGGCGACGGCCCCGGCCCACCAGACCAGCGCCATGCCGACCGAGAGTGCGGCGAAGCTGCGCGGTGCCTTCTGGCGGGCGGCGCGCAGCAGCGAGACGCCGATCACGATCAGGCCCGCCAGGTACCCGGCGAGTCCGACGGCGACGACGAGCAGCTGTCCGAGTGCGGCGCCGACCGCCGCGACGAGAACTCCGGCGGCGAGCGCGGGCAGCGCCTTGGCCGCACCGGATGCCGCGTGCTCGTCGGCGCGGGTGCGCAGGATCGTGGGCCACAGCGTGACGACGGTGCCGGCGACGGTCAACCCGATCCAGCCGAGCACGTTGAGGAACACGTGCGCGAGCACGAGGTTCGGTGCACCGTCGCCGCGGGCCAGCCACGCGCCCAGCGCGGCGCCGATCGTGAGCAGCGCGGCGGAGGCGATGTAGTAGCGGATCGTGCGACCGAAACGGCCCGGGATGCTGCCCCGGGTGCGCCGGACCAGGCTCACGCCGTGCCACACCACCGCGGTGATCAGGGATGCCGCGCCGACGAGGGTGACCGGCCAGATGCCGGTGAGCACGCCCGTGACGATGACGGCCGCGCCGGCGTTGCTGAGGATGAGGCGGATGTTCTGCGAGCGCAGGTCGGCCTCATCGGCCCGGCTGCGCAGCAGCGCGAACGAGAAGTACTGGCTCCACACCAGGATCGCGTGGGTGACGGCGCCCAGCAGCAGCAGGTGGATCATCAGCCAGCCCGGCATCGGCAGCGCACGGTGCGCGACCGCGGCGATGATCGTCAGCAGCAGCCAGATGCTCGTCGGCAGGTCGCGCATCGGCCAGAACCCGCGGTTGCGGGGGCGCTTGGGCTTGGTGGACGCGGCGGGCTCGTGGCCTTCGGCGCGGGCGGAGCTGAGGTCGGGGTTCATCGGGACTCACTCGATTCGACGGACTTCGCACGGAATGCAGGACCCATCTGGGATTCTGCTCCTTGATTTCGTGTGGTCTCCTGCGTTTCGCGCGAGGGGCGGGTGGCGGCGGAGGGGCGGGGTGCGGCGGAGGGGCGGCGCGGGGCACCCAGCACGGCGCTCGTGACGGCGGTGAGCACGAACAGCAGCAGGGCGGCGACGCCGAGCACTCCGCCGACCTGCCAGGCCAGCGGCATCCCGAGGCCGTCACCGACCCACACCCGCACGACCAGCGCGACCTGCAGCAGCGCGATCGGCGCCCAGAACGCAGGTCGATACGGCAGCGGGATGTGCAGCACGGCCGGGAGGATCGTGGTCGCGTGGGCCATGATCATCGAGAACGTGTAGCCCAGGAAGATGGCGTGGATCACCGCGTCGTAGGCGGGCTGCTCGGTGGGATAGCCGAGCAGCAGCACGACCCCGGCGACGGCGAGCCAGACGTATCCGGCGAGGATGCACGCGGCCATGTAGCGCGTCACCCCGGACGCACGGATCGTGCGCCGGGCGACGTCGTGCACGATGAGCCAGCCGGTCAGCGACAGCAGGGTGATGCCGAGCAGGATCGCCCCGGCGTCAGGGAAGACGAGGCCGACGATCAGCGCGCCGGTCACGCCCCAGCCGTGCAGCAGCAGCCGGATGCCGGCCTGCGGCCCCATGGTGATGCGCGCGAGCTCCACGCGCTCGGCGGCGATCGTGAGCACGAGGAACCCGATCAGCCACGGGATGATGCGGGTCATCGTGTCCTGCCCGATCCAGATCACCGCACCCGCGAGGGCGAGCCCCGCGGCGAGCAGCTGCGTGAGCAGCGCCGCGTCGTACTGCCGGCGCCAGAGCGGCACATAGAGCAGCAGGAAGGATGCCGCGCCCGCGGCCAGCACGATCTTCGCGACCACCAGCGACACGGGGATCGTGACCAGCAGGATGCCGCCGACGCCGAGCAGCGCCGGGGCGACGAAGCCCAGCGGACGCGCCCAGGCGGTCGCGCGCTCGAGGCTGATGAGAGTGCCCACGAAGCCGAGCACCAGCAGCATCCCGTGCACATCGGGCAGGCGCTCGGTCGTGACCGGGGCGGGCAGCCCGAGAAGCAGCAGGCCGGCGTCGAGGCCGGCGAGCAGGGCGAGGCCGGCGGGCAGCATCCACAGCATCCGCAACGGCAGCCGGGGCCGGCTCCGGTTCACCGCACGGGTCACGGGGGTTCGGGCGGCGCTCACGACGCACGCAGCCGCAGGATGCAGGCCCCGTCGGCGCGGAACGGCAGCAGTGCCGCATCCGTCTTCTCGTCGTGTGTGCCGGCGATCCCGGCGATCATGCCCTCGTGCACCGCGCACACGACGTCGGTGCGGCGGGCGGCGGCCGCCAGCAGCGGGCAGCGGTGCAGCACGATGTCGTCGCCCGACTCGGCGGGCGCGAACCCCTGTTCGCGCATGACGTCGACGACCAGCGAACGCGCATCGACACCGGCATCCGCTCGCTGTGCGACGATCTCAGCACCCCAGTGCTCGCCCGAGATGCGCGCCTGCGCGATGGGGTCTGCGGCGACCCGCGCGACCGTATCGGCGAGCGCGAGGGCGAGTCCGGCGTAGGGGCTCACCACCTCGGCGGGCGGGGCCTGCCACCGCCAGCCGGGACGGCCCCGGCCCTGCGCCTGGGCGCGGATGCGGCGCAGCCGGCCGTCGATGCGCAGCCGGTCGAGGTGCTCGCGGACGGTGTTCTCGTGCAGCCCGGTCGCGGCGACGATCTCGGCGGTGGATGCGGAGCCGTGGGACTCGACCTCGCGCAGGATGCGCTCGCGCGTGGACGAGTACCGCCGGCCATCGGCGCCGCGGCGACGATTGTCGGGGCGGTTCCCGTCCGGCCGATTTTCTCCGGCACCCTGATGCTTTTCCACGGTAATCAGTGTAATAAAATCAGTGCCGTAACCCCTACCCGCAGAGACGGAGAAAATCATGGGCCACATCGAGATCCACCGGTCGAGGTCAGAGGCGACCGAGCAGTCCCCCACCGCGGGATGCGACTGCGGCGAACACGACGAGGAGCTGCCCGAACTCGACGTGCAGACCATCCCGCACGCCGTGCGTCACGCCGCCATCTTCGGCGCGATCGAATCGCTGCGCCCTGGCGCCGCCATGGTGATCTCGGCGACCCACAACCCGGTGCCGCTGCTCACCCAGCTGCAGGCCAAGCACGGCGGGGCGTACAAGACCCGCTACCTCGACGAGGGCCCCGAGCGCTGGCGCATCCTCGTCCGCAACGCCGCCTGAGCGGCGTTCCATACTGCTGGGTTTCTGCTGTCGGGCTTCTGCCCCGCACCCAGCCCCGTTCGCGGGTTCCATAGGGCTGCCTCGTCCCCCTCGGAGGCGGCCACATGGGACCCGCGAATGTGGTTAACGCACCGACGAGCAGGTGGCGCAGCGGCACGAGCGGTACCTGCGACTCAACGCGGCCGGCGAGGCCCACATGTTCGTCATCCTCGACGGCGGGCATCCCGTCGGGTCGATCGGCTATTGGAACCTCGACTGGCACGACGAGCCGGCGTTCGAGACGGGATGGTTCGTGCTGCCCGAGGCGCAGGGGCGCGGCATCGCCTCGCAAGCGCTGGCTGCACTCATCGACGACGCGCGTGCGCACCGCGGTGAGAGGCGGATGCTGACCGCCTGCCCCTCCGTCGACAACCTCGCATCGAACGGCGTGTGCCGCCGCAACGGCTTCACCCTGCACGGCACGTTCACCACGACGTTCCGCGACGCCGATCTCACCGTGAACGACTGGGCGCTCGACCTGTCGGAGGGCTGAGGGTTATCGGCTGAAACGATGAAGGGCCCCGCATCGCGGGGCCCTTCATCATTCGGTGGCAAGTGAGGGATTCGAACCCCCGAAGCTTACGCGGCTGATTTACAGTCAGCTCCCTTTGGCCGCTCGGGCAACTTGCCAGTGCACACCCGTCCGACTTGAACAGCCAACCGGGGGCGCGAAGATCAAGCATACCCGCCGGAACCGCTCGACAGAAATCGAGCGATCGCCGCCACGCCGCGGCCCGTCCGGGTCGCGATCCGTCACGCTTTCCCAGCCCCGGAGCGGGACGGATCGCGACCTGAACGGGGTGGAACGGGACGGATCGCGACCTGGGGAAAGGCCGGCGGGCGATCAGCTGCCGAAGCGGACGACCGGATGCTGTGGCGGGCGATCAGCTGCCGAAGATGCCGCGCTCCGGCGCGGAGAGCGACTCCGGAGTGCGCAGCAGCCCACCCTCAGCGCGGCAGGTCGCCGCAGCGATCGCCATGGCACGGTCCACCAGCCGCTGCCACTCCTCGCCCGACGACGGCTGCCCCGCCACAAGACCCTCGGCGACGGCCGACAGCGTGGCATCGCCCGCGCCGACGGTGTCGACGATGGGTCCGGCAAGCTGCGCGATCGGCGCGGCGAACTCGCCGGCCTCCGTGTCGAGCACCGCACCGTCGGCCCCGGCTGTTGCCAGCACAGCACCCGCACCGAGCACGCGCAGTCGCCGGCGCAGCGCCCCGAGGTCGCCGTCGTACAGCAGCGCCGCATCGTCCGAGCCGACCTTGACCAGCTCGGTGCGCGCGGCGAGGCTCTCGAAGCCGCGCACGAACGCGTCGCGGTCGTGCAGCATTCCGGCCCGCGGGTTCGGGTCGATCACCAGGCGCGCGTCGGCGACGGCATCCGCCAGCGCCGTCACCTCCGCCTCGACGTCGAACGGGAAGCAGCTGACGGCGACCAGCGCGGCATCCCGGATCGCCGCCCGTGCGGCCTCGGAATAGCGGATGCTGCGCTGCTGAGCCGCGTCGTTGAAGACGTACTGCGGCTCTCCACCCACCATCTGCACGACCGCGCGCGACGAGCCGAGCGGCGAGGGGCTGTCGATCAGCGCGACGCCGTGATCGGAGAGGTACTCGCGGATGTGGTCGCCCGCGGCATCCGCCCCGAGCATCGCGATCAGGGTGACGGGCACGCCCAGCCGGCGCAGCCCGACGGCGACGTTCAGCGCGGCCCCGCCGACCAGCTCGCGGACGCCCGCGGCATCCCTGATCTCATCGATCAGCGCATCGCCGATGACGACGACGCCGTTGCTCTCAGTACTCACTCCGTGAGACTACCGCGCGCTCCGCACCGCGCTCCCCTCGCTCCCGCCAACGAGACTTGCCATCCGGCACGAAACAGGCCTCCTGGCACTCTGTCTCATGCTGAATGGCAAGTCTCGCGGGGATGGACAAGGCCCGGGGGGGGACGGACAAGGCCCCGGCCCTCCGAAGAGGGGCCGGGGCCAGGTCACATCAGCGGCACTCAGTTATACGTGCCGGGCGTGATGTCGTCCGTCGAGAACGCGTCGAAGTCGACGTAGCCGAAGTCGCCGTCCGCGTACGCGCCGTCGGATGCGAAGATCCGGTTCGGGTAGCGCTCGCTCTTGGCCTCTTCCGTCGCCTCGACCGTGATGTCGCGGTAGCGGCGCAGACCGGTGCCGGCGGGGATCAGCTTTCCGATGATCACGTTCTCCTTGAGACCGATCAGCGGGTCGCTCTTGCCCTCCATGGCGGCCTGGGTGAGCACGCGGGTCGTCTCCTGGAACGACGCGGCCGACAGCCACGACTCGGTCGCCAGCGACGCCTTGGTGATACCCATGAGCTCCGGACGGCCCGATGCCGGGCGCTTGCCCTCGCCCACGGCCTCGCGGTTGATCATCTGGTAGCGCTTCAGGTCGACCATCTCACCAGGCAGCAGCGTCGTGTCGCCGTGGTCGACCACGGTGACCTTGCGCAGCATCTGGCGCACGATGACCTCGATGTGCTTGTCGTGGATCGGCACACCCTGCGAGCGGTACACGCCCTGCACGCCGCCGACGAGGTACTTCTGCACCTCGCGGGCACCCATGACTCGCATGACCTCCTTGGGGTCGAGCGTGCCGACCTGCAGGGGCTGACCGACCGTGACGTGCTGGCCGTCCTCGACGAGAAGCGTCGCACGCTTCAGCACCGGGTAGACCACCTCTTCGTCACCGTTGTCAGGCGTGAGGATGACCTTCTTGGCCTTCTCGTTCTCCTCGATCGTGATGCGGCCGTCGGCCTCGGCGATCGGGGAGGCGCCCTTCGGGGTACGAGCCTCGAAGAGCTCCTGCACACGGGGCAGACCCTGGGTGATGTCATCCGCCGATGCCGAACCACCGGTGTGGAAGGTACGCATCGTCAGCTGGGTGCCGGGCTCACCGATCGACTGGGCCGCGATGATGCCGACGGCCTCGCCGATGTCGACGGTCTTGCCGGTCGCGAGCGAACGGCCGTAGCACTGCGCGCAGACACCGACGGCCGAGTCGCAGGTCAGCACCGAGCGGACCTTGATCGTCTCGACACCCGCCTCGACCAGCTTGTCGATCAGCACGTCGCCCACGTCGTCACCGGCAGAGGCGACGACCTCGCCGGCCTCGGTGACCACGTCGGCAGCCAGCGTACGGGCGAACACCGAGTTCTCGACGTTCGCGTCGCGCACCAGCACACCCTGCGAGTTCGGAGCGGCGATCGGGAGCTCGAGGCCCTTCGACGTGCCGCAGTCCTGCTCGCGGATGATGACGTCCTGCGAGACGTCCACCAGACGACGGGTCAGGTAACCCGAGTCGGCGGTACGCAGAGCGGTGTCGGCCAGACCCTTACGGGTACCGTGCGTCGCGATGAAGTACTCCGCCACCGACAGACCCTCGCGGTACGAGGAGATGATCGGACGGGGGATGATCTCACCCTTGGGGTTGTTCACCAGACCACGCATACCCGCGATGTTGCGGATCTGCAGCCAGTTACCACGAGCACCCGACGACACCATGCGGTTGATGGTGTTGTCCTCGGGGAAGTTCGCCTTCATCGCGGCCTGGACCTCGTCGGTCGCCTCGGTCCAGATCTTGATGAGCTCCTGACGGCGCTCGGCGTCGGTGGTCAGACCCTTGTCGTACTGCGACTGGACCTTCGCGGCCTGCTTCTCGTAGGTCGCGACGATCTCGGCCTTGTTCGGCGGGGTGAGGATGTCGCTCAGCGCGACGGTCACACCCGAACGCGTGGCCCAGTAGAAGCCGGCGTCCTTGATGCGGTCCAGCGCGGCCGCGGTCTCGACCTTCGGGTACTCCTCGGCCAGCTTGTTGACGATCTGCGACAGCTTGCCCTTGTCGGCGACGCCGCGCACGAAGGGGTAGCCCTTCGGCAGCGCGTCGTTGAAGATCGCCTGGCCGAGTGAGGCGTCCACGAGGCCGTGGCGCTCGTAGCCCTCGGGCGCTTCGCCCTCGAGGAAGGTCAGACCCGGGATGCGGATGCGGACCTTCGCCTGCAGGTCGAGGGTGCCCTCGTCCTTGGCGAGGATCGCCTCACCGACCGAACCGAACGCACGACCCTCACCGGCAGCACCCTCCTTGACCGTGGTCAGGTGGTGCAGACCGATGATCATGTCCTGCGAGGGCAGGGTCACCGGGCGGCCGTCCGACGGCTTGAGGATGTTGTTCGAGGCGAGCATCAGCACACGGGCCTCGGCCTGAGCCTCGACCGACAGCGGCAGGTGCACGGCCATCTGGTCACCGTCGAAGTCGGCGTTGAACGCCGCGCAGACGAGCGGGTGCAGCTGGATGGCCTTGCCCTCGACGAGCTGCGGCTCGAAGGCCTGGATGCCCAGGCGGTGCAGGGTGGGGGCGCGGTTCAGCAGCACCGGGCGCTCGCGGATGATCTCCTCGAGCACGTCCCACACCTCGGGACGGGTGCGCTCGACGGCACGCTTGGCGGCCTTGATGTTCTGCGAGTGACCGAGGTCGATCAGGCGCTTGATCACGAACGGCTTGAACAGCTCCAGGGCCATCTGCTTGGGCAGACCGCACTGGTGCAGCTTCAGCTGCGGGCCGACGATGATGACCGAACGGCCCGAGTAGTCGACGCGCTTGCCGAGCAGGTTCTGGCGGAAGCGCCCCTGCTTGCCCTTCAGCATGTCGCTGAGGGACTTCAGGGCGCGGTTTCCGGTGCCGGTGACGGGGCGGCCGCGACGGCCGTTGTCGAACAGGGCGTCGACGGCCTCCTGCAGCATCCGCTTCTCGTTGTTGACGATGATCTCGGGGGCGCCGAGGTCGATCAGACGACGAAGACGGTTGTTGCGATTGATCACGCGACGGTACAGGTCGTTCAGGTCGCTGGTCGCGAAGCGGCCACCGTCGAGCTGAACCATCGGACGCAGCTCCGGCGGGATGACCGGGACAACGTCGAGCACCATGGCGGCCGGGCTCATGCCGGTCTCCAGGAACGAGTTGACGACCTTCAGGCGCTTGATCGCGCGGATCTTGCGCTGACCCTTGCCCTCGGAGATCTGCAGGTGCAGGCTCTCGGCCTCGGCCTTCAGGTCGAAGGTCTCCAGGCGGCGCTTGATCGACTCGGCACCCATGTGGGCCTCGAAGTACTGACCGAAGCGGTCCTGCAGCTCGTGGAAGACGTCGTCCTCGGGGCGCAGCGCGCCGACCTCGAGCGTGCGGAAGTCCTCCCACACGCGCTCGAGACGGGCGATCGCTTCATCGGCGCCCTTGCGGACCTGGGACATCTCCTTCTCGGCGGCGTCCTTGACCTTCTTCTTGGCGTCGGCCTTGGCACCCTCGGCCTCAAGGGCTGCGAGCTCCTCCTCCAGCTTGGCCAGGCGCTCCGCGATCTTGGCGTCGCGGCGGTCGCCGAGCGTCTTCAGCTCGAGGCGGATGTTGTTCTCCTGGGTGGCGAGGTCGCGGTGACGAGCATCCTCGTCGACCGAGATCACCATGTACGCGGCGAAGTAGATGACCTTCTCGAGGTCCTTCGGCGCCATGTCGAGCAGGTAGCCCAGGCGCGAGGGCACACCCTTGAAGTACCAGATGTGCGTCACCGGGGCGGCGAGCTCGATGTGGCCCATGCGCTCACGGCGCACGGAGCTCTTGGTGACCTCCACGCCGCATCGCTCGCACACGATGCCCTTGAAGCGGACGCGCTTGTACTTGCCACAGGCGCACTCCCAGTCACGGGAGGGTCCGAAGATCTGCTCGCCGAAGAGGCCGTCCTTCTCGGGCTTCAGCGTGCGGTAGTTGATCGTCTCGGGCTTCTTGACCTCACCGTACGACCATCCACGGATGTCGTCTGCGGTGGCGAGGCCGATTCGAAGCTCATCGAAAGTAGTTGCGTCGAGCACTAGTTCTCCTATTAGAAAAAATCTGTCGCTTGTCGATGTGCCGAGATCAGATCTCGTCGATCGATGCGGCTTCGAAACGGCTGGAGATGTTGATGCCGAGCTCCTCCGCTGCGCGGAATGCCTCGTCATCGGTGTCGCGGAGATTCACCGCAGTGCCGTCGGCCGAGAGCACCTCGACGTTCAGGCAGAGCGACTGCATCTCCTTCATGAGCACCTTGAACGACTCGGGGATGCCGGGCTCCTGGATGTTCTCGCCCTTGACGATCGCCTCGTACACCTTGACGCGGCCGAGGATGTCGTCGGACTTGATCGTGAGGAGCTCCTGCAGCGCGTACGCGGCACCGTAGGCCTCGAGGGCCCACACCTCCATCTCACCGAAGCGCTGACCACCGAACTGCGCCTTACCACCGAGCGGCTGCTGGGTGATCATCGAGTACGGGCCCGTCGAGCGCGCGTGGATCTTGTCGTCGACGAGGTGGTGCAGCTTCAGGATGTACATGTAGCCCACCGAGATGGGTGCCGGGAACGGCTCGCCGGAGCGACCGTCGAACAGCTGCGTCTTGCCCGAGCGGTCGATCAGGCGGTCACCGTCGCGAGTCGGCAGGGTCGAGTCGAGGAGCCCTGCGATCTCGTGCTCCTCGGCACCGTCGAATACCGGGGTGGCGACCTTGGTGCCCGGGGCGGCCTCGCGGGCCTCGGGGGCGAGCTTGACGGCCCACTCCGGGTTGCCCTCGACCTTCCAGCCCTGCTTGGCGATCCATCCGAGGTGGGTCTCGAGCACCTGACCGAAGTTCATTCGACCCGGGATGCCGAGCGGGTTCAGCACTACGTCGACCGGCGTTCCGTCGGAGAGGAACGGCATGTCCTCGACGGGCAGGATCTTCGCGATGACACCCTTGTTGCCGTGACGGCCGGCGAGCTTGTCACCCTCGGTGATCTTGCGCTTCTGGGCGATGTAGACCACGACGCGGCGGTTGACGCCCGAGCCCAGCTCGTCGTCGCCCTCCTCGGCGTTGAACTCCTTGACGGCGATGATCGTGCCCTGCTCACCGTGCGGCACCTTCAGGGAGGTGTCGCGGACCTCGCGGCTCTTCTCGTTGAAGATGGCGCGCAGCAGGCGCTCCTCGGCGCTCAGCTCGGTCTCACCCTTGGGCGTGACCTTGCCGACGAGGATGTCGCCGGGGCGGACCTCGGCGCCGATGCGGATGATGCCACGCTCGTCGAGGTCCTTCAGCAGCTCGGGGCTGACGTTGGGGAGGTCACGGGTGATCTCCTCCTTGCCCAGCTTGGTGTCGCGGGCGTCGACCTCGTACTCCTCGATGTGGATCGACGAGAGGGTGTCGTCCTTCACCAGCTCCTGGCTGAGGATGATGGCGTCCTCGAAGTTGTGACCCTCCCACGGCATGAACGCGACGAGCAGGTTCTTGCCGAGCGCGAGCTCGCCGTCCTGGGTGGCGGGGCCGTCGGCGATGACCTCGCCGACCTCGACGCGCTCACCGGCGTTGACGATCACGCGCTGGTTGTAGGACGTGCCCTGGTTCGAGCGGTCGAACTTGCGCAGGTGGTACTCCTGCGTGCCGCCCTCGTCGAGCATGACGACGACGCGGTCCGCGGAGACCTCGCTGACGACACCGGCCTTGAGCGCGGTGACCACGTCACCGGCGTCGATGGCGGTGTAGCCCTCCATACCGGTGCCGACCAGCGGCGAGTCCGAGCGCAGCAGCGGCACGGCCTGGCGCTGCATGTTGGCGCCCATGAGCGCGCGCTGCGCGTCGTCGTGCTCGAGGAACGGCACGAGCGAGGTCGCGACCGACACCATCTGGCGCGGCGAGACGTCGATGTAGCCGATCTCCTCGGGCAGGAACAGGTCGACCTCACCCGATCCGCCGCGGGGGCGGGCGAGCACGTGGCTCTCGGTGAAGCTGCCGTCCTTCGCGAGCGGAGCGTTCGCCTGGGCGATGTTGAAGTCGGCCTCCTCGGCCGCCGTCAGGTAGTCGATGTGCTCGGTGACCTTGCCACCCTCGACCTTGCGGTACGGCGTCTCGATGAAGCCGAACGAGTTGATGCGCGCGAACGTCGCGAGCGCACCGATCAGACCGATGTTCGGGCCTTCAGGGGTCTCGATCGGGCACATGCGGCCGTAGTGCGAGGGGTGGACGTCACGGACCTCGACGCCGGCGCGGTCACGGCTCAGACCACCGGGGCCCAGAGCCGAGAGGCGGCGCTTGTTGGTCAGACCCGCGAGCGGGTTGTTCTGGTCCATGAACTGCGACAGCTGCGAGGTGCCGAAGAACTCCTTGATCGCGGCCACGACGGGACGCACGTTGATCAGGGTCTGCGGGGTGATCGCCTCGATGTCCTGCGTGGTCATGCGCTCGCGGACGACGCGCTCCATGCGCGACAGACCGGTGCGGACCTGGTTCTGGATCAGCTCGCCGACGGCGCGGATGCGGCGGTTGCCGAAGTTGTCGATGTCGTCGGTGGCGATGCGGATCTCGGTGTTCTTGCCCGAGCGGATGCCCTCGAACGTCTCGTCACCGCGGTGCAGGCGCACCAGGTACTTGATGGTCGCGACGATGTCCTCGACGGTCAGCACCGAGTCGGTGAGCGAGCCGGCGAGGCCCAGCTTCTGGTTGATCTTGTACCGCCCCACCTTGGCCAGGTCGTAGCGCTTCGGGTTGAAGTAGAAGTTGTCCAGCAGCGCGCGGGCGGCCTCGGCGGCGACCTGCTCGCCCGGACGCAGCTTGCGGTAGATGTCGCGGAGCGCGTCCTCCTTGGTGAGGATGGTGTCCTTCGCGAGGGTCTCCTCGATGGAGGGGAAGCCGGCGAACTCGGCGAGGATCTCCTCGCTGGTCATGCCCAGGGCCTTCAGGAAGACCGTGACCGACTGCTTGCGCTTGCGGTCGATGCGCACGCCGACCTGGTCGCGCTTGTCGATCTCGAACTCGAGCCAGGCACCACGGCTCGGGATGACCCGGGCGGTGACGATGTCCTTGTCACTGGTCTTGTCGGGGGTCTTGTCGAAGTAGACACCCGGCGAGCGCACGAGCTGCGACACCACGACGCGCTCGGAGCCGTTGATGATGAACGTGCCCTTGTCTGTCTGCAGCGGGAAGTCTCCCATGAAGACCGTCTGGGTCTTGATCTCACCGGTGAGGTGGTTCATGAACTCGGCCTCGACGTACAGCGGGGCGGCGTAGGTCTTGCCGCGCTCCTTGCACTCCTCGATCGAGTACTTCTCGGGCTCGAGGTACGGGTTCGTGAACGAGAGCTGCATCGTCTCGGCGAGGTCCTCGATCGGGGAGATCTCCTCGAAGATCTCACCCAGACCCGACACCTCGGAGACGTCGGTGCGGCCGGCCTTCTTGGCCTCGGCGACGCGGGCCTTCCAGTCCTCGTTGCCCACGAGCCAGCCGAAGGACTCGGTCTGCAGAGCAAGCAGATCCGGAACAGTCAGCGTGTCGGAGATCTTGGCGAACGAGAGGCGGGATACTCCGCGGCCGTTCTTCTTGGTGGTGGATGTGGATGCGTTCTGAGCAGCAGCCAAGGGAGTAACCTCCGTGAGCCCCGGGCATGGGGCTGGTCGATTCCTGACGTCGGTGGAGTGCGCGCTCGAGAACTCAACGATTGCCGACCACCATATGAGGGCACGGAGAAGCGAGCGCAACTACCAACTATACGCAAGATCTTGCGACATGGCAAAGGGAATCCTTGACCAATCCCCGATGCTGCGGTATTGGCACCGCGGGCGCACGCGGAAGCCGGCATCCGGAGCGGCGGCACGACCGGCGCTCGCGGATGCCGGCCGGGATCAGCCCTCGTGCATGACGTTGCCGCGGCAGGCCACTCCGGGGCCGCCTTCGACGCCCTTCATGCCTGCACGCACCAGCATCCCGTAGTTCTGCACGTGCCCGTCCGTGATGGCGTCGTCATCGAAACCCATCGGGTTCCCCTCGACGTCGTCGGGCAGGTCGCGGCCCGAGAAATGGCATGCGGAGTGGGCCTTGTCGCCCCCGGGCACGTCACCCCCGTTGCCGGTGTACTCGCCCGCCATCGCCGCGCTTGCGCCGCCCAGGACGAGCATCAGGGCCAGTGCGGTCCCCACTGCGGTCTTCTTCATCTTCGTTCCCATCCCCAGAGAAACGAGTCGCCTCCCTATTCGGCTCGGTGCGGCATCCTTGCCGCACGAGAGCGAAGCTAGTCCTCCCCGGGCCCCGGCACAAGGGCAGTTCACACGGCGTTCCGCAGGCTGCCGGATGTAGTGTCGGATGCCATGAAGCGGACCTCGAAGGCCCGGCACGCCCCGCACCGGACGCCCTCGGCGTTCAGCACGCTGCTGCGACTGCTGGGCATCGCCCTCGCGGTCGTGGTCGTCGCCGCCCTGGGCGTCGTCGGATTCATCGCAGCGGATCTCGCGATGCGCGTCAGTGAGGATGCCGTACCGCTCGAGGATGCTCCTGACGTCGCCCCTCCCTCACTGGGCGCGTACCCCGGCGCCTTCGCGATCCTGCTCATCGGCACCGACGAGTGCGGGCCTGTCTCGACCGAGCGGCTCGGCGAGCGCTGCGAGCGCGAGGACGGCGTCCTGAACGACATCAACCTGCTCGTGCACGTCTCGGCGTCGCCGCGCAAGGTGTCGGTCGTCTCGCTGCCGCGCGACCTGATGGTCGCGGTGCCGGAGTGCGAGCGCGAGGACGGCAGCACGGCATCCGGGATGTCGCGGGCGCCGATCAACACGGTGTTCGCGCACGCCGGGCTCTCGTGCGTGGCGAAGACCGTGACCGACCTCAGCGGGCTGCGGATCGGCTTCGCCGCGAAGCTCGGCTTCGACGGCGTGATGGAGATCACGGATGCCATCGGCGGCGTCGAGGTCTGCATCGGCGAGCGCGGCCTGCACGACGAGCTGACCGGACTGGACTGGGGGCCGGGGCCGCGCACGATCTCGGGGTACGAGGCGCTGCAGTTCATCCGGGTGCGCAAGAGCATCGGCGACGGCAGCGACCTGGCGCGCATCTCGAATCAGCAGCAGTACATGTCGCGGCTGGCGCGCACGGTGCTCAGCAGCGAGACGCTCACCGACATCCCGAAGCTGCTGCGGCTGGCCAGCACCGTGGCGACCAACGTCGACCCCAGTGACACGCTCGCCGACCCGCGCCGGCTCGCCCAGCTCGCACTGGCGACGAAGGATGTGCCCTTCGAGGACTTCGTGTTCCTGCAGTATCCGACGCTCGACGATCCGCAGGACCCGGCGCGCGTGGTGCCGAACGAAGAGGCCGCACAGCCGATGTGGGATGCCATCGGCGCCGGCCGGTCGATGGAGATCACCGGCCGTGCCAGCAACCACGGCGGCGCGGTCGCCGAGGAGCCGGCGCCTGAATCGACGCCGACGCCGACGGCATCCGCCTCCCCCGGCCCGGCTCCCTCCCCCTCGGCGTCGGCGACCTCTGACACGACGGTGCTGTCGCCCGAGATCAGCGGCATCGACCTGAACCAGGAGACCTGCGCCGGCAGCCGCTGACGCGGGCGCCGGTCGCGGGGCGGGCGGATAGGCTCGAGCCCATGGGACGAGCACGCGGGCGGGATGCCGAGAATCCGCGTGCCCGCCTGGATCACGGCGGCATCGCCGAGGTGGCGCCCAGCGAGTTCACCAGCGGGTACGAGCTCGTCGTCGACGGCACCCCGCAGTCGCACGTCGACCTCGACGATCCCACCCATCTGCACTTCGAGTACATCGTGCGCATGGGCGCGGTGATCGACCAGCTCGGCGCCTCGGCATCCGCTCCGCTGAGCGCCGTGCACCTCGGTGCCGGCGCCCTCACCATCCCGCGGTACATCGAGGCGACCCGGCCGGGGTCGCGCCAGCAGGTGATCGAGCTCGAGGCGCCGCTGGTCGCGCTCGTGCGCGAGCAGTTGCCGCTGCCCCGGAATGCGGCGATCCGCATCCGCATCGGGGATGCCCGTGAGGGGCTGCGCCGGCTGCCCCCGGCGCTCACCGGGAACTGCGATCTCATCGTCTCGGACGTGTTCTCGGGGGCGCAGACCCCCGCGCACCTGACCAGCGTCGAGTTCTACCGCGAGATCGCCGACCTGCTCGCCCCGGACGGCGTGCTGCTCGTGAACGTCGCCGACGGTCCCGGGCTCGCGTTCGCCCGCCGCCAGGTCGCGACGGCCGCGGCGGTGTTCCCCGAGATCGCCCTGCTCGCCGACACCCAGGTGCTCAAGGGGCGCCGGTTCGGCAACCTCGTGCTCGCGGCATCCGCTCGTCCCCTCCCCACCGAATGGCTGCCGCGGATCCTGGCCGCAGGCCCGCACCCCGCGAAGATCGTGCAGGGCGACGAGGTGGCCGCGTTCGCGCGCGGGGCGGCGATCGTGACGGATGCGGATGCCGTGGCCTCGCCGCGCCCCGACGCGAGCATCTTCCTGCGCTGAGCACGTGGACGCGGGCGGTTTGGGCGGTATCAGGGCGTGCCTCGAACGGTTCCCAGGTCGGCGAGGCAGACTGGACGGCAGTCGCGGAGAGGAGACGTCGTGAATTTGATCCAGGGATACGACCCCGACACCCTTCGCGAACTCGTCGATGAGCGCGAGTGCAACGCGCGGCTCGCCGAGATCGAGAACCAGCGCAGCCTGCCGGTGCTGCTGGAGCGGGTGTGGCTGCTGAAGGTGCTCGAGCGTCTCGATGAGGCCCTCGAGCTCGCCGATGAAACCGTGCGTCAGGCCCGGATGGCCGGCACCCGCAAGGACCTGCTGCGCGCCCGCGTGCTGCACGCGACCGTGCTGCAGAACCGCGGCGCGCACGCCGCCGCCGCCCAGGAGCTCGCCACCTGCGCGAACGAGGCCGAGGGCCAGGGGTGGGCCGGCATCGCCGCCTTCGCCCACCAGCACCACGGCCGCAACGCCTACGAGGCGCGCGACTTCGACGAGGCCCGCGAGAGCTTCAAGCGCTCGCTGTTCCTGCGCCGCGAGGCCGGTGCCGACGACGGTGAGCTCGAGAAGGCGCTGCGCGCCATCGAGGCCGCCGAGCGCCGCAGCGCCGCCACGTCCGACGTTCTGGTCTGAGGAACGGACCACCGCAGCCCGAGCCGATGTCGGTAGGCGGATCTACTCTGATCTCATGGCCGATCCGAACCGCGTGCGCGTCTGGGCACAGGCGCTGATCGCCATGCATCTCGACGAGTCGTGGACGTTCGACTTCGACCACGCCAAGCGGCGGGCCGGGCTGTGCGACTACCGGCGCAAGCGCATCACGGTCTCGCGGTACCTGGCCGCGCGGTTCGACGACGACGAGGTCCATCAGACGCTGCTGCACGAGGTCGCGCATGCGATCGCCGGTCACGCCGCCGCGCACGGTCCGGAGTGGCGGCGCGTCGCACGCGAACTGGGGTACGTCGGCGGCACGACCCATCACGGCGAGACAGCGACCGAGCTGGCGCCGTGGATCGGCGAGTGCCCGGCGGGACACGTCGCCTACCGGCATCGCAAGCCCGCGCGCGAGACCTCGTGCGCGAAGTGCTCGCGCCGCTTCGACGCGCGCTATCTGTTCACCTGGACGCGCCGAGAGATCACCGCCGCCGACCGGCTGGCGGCACAGGCGCCGCGCTGAGACCGGGTGCGGCCGCCCGCGATCGAGACGGGTCAGGCGGGCTCGCGCGCACCGCGATAGCGACGCACGAGCAGTGCGGCCAGACGCCAGCCCAGCAGGAACACACCCAGCACGAGCGTGGCGACGATGATGAACGCGGCCTCGGCCGTGTCGCCGCTGACGATGCGCAGCAGCATCCCTCCGGCGACCGTCACCACCCACGTCACGACACCCCAGCCCAGCGACCAGGGCCGCCGCGGCCGCATCGGCACGAGCGCGGCCACCGCGTGCCCGATGACCAGGGCGACGAGGAACGGCCAGGCGGTGAGCAGAAAACCCAGCGGATCCTCGTTGTGCGAGGCACGGCCGATCACGGCGAAGATCAGCACGAGGACGACGTCTACGACGAACGCGGGCAGGTACCTCATGCTCCGACTTTAGGCGCATCCCCGCGAGCGGGGCCGCGACGCGCGGGCGCCAGGTGAGTCGCTCAGGCGAACCGCACGAACGCCCCGTCGCGCAGCACCGGGACGGCGTCGACGGCATCCAGTTCCGCCGCTTCCGCCGTCGTGGCGGGATGGATTCCGGCCTCGGCCATCCGTGCCGTCGACACCACCCCGTCGACGAGTTCGCGGCCCGAACCGCTCGCACTGAGCAGGTGGCGCAGCGCCCGGCGCAGGGAGTGGAACGATTCGGCGGCGACCGCCGCCTCGGGGGCGGAGTGGTCGATGCCGCGCTCGGTGAGCGCCGCGACCACGGCGCCCGCCCCGAGCTGGTCCTCGACGGCGAAGCGCAGGCCGCCGTCGGACGCGCGCTCGCCCGCCGCGATGACGGTGACGGAGGTGCGATCGGCCCGGCGCTCCTGAAGCGTCATGACGGCCCGCGCGGTCGCCGCGGCGTTGCGGATGCCGCCGATCAGCACGACAGCGCCGGATGACTCGGCGGCCTTCACGACGGCCGCCCCGTTGGTCGACCAGGTCACGGCATCCTGCAGCGCCACCTCGGTGCCGGCGGCCACGGCATCCGCCATCGTCGATGAGAACCGCAGCACGTCGACGACCACCACGACATCGGCCGGGGCGAGGCGGGCCAGGCCCTCCGCGCCCCACTCGAGACGGACCTGATAGGCGGACTGGTCGAAGGGCGACGGCATCCGACCAGCCTACGGCCCGGCACGCCGCCGCCCGGGTCACCCACCCGAGCGGCGGCGGGAGCCGTCCGCGTCCGCGCCGTGCGGCGCCGGCGGCACTCAGCCGGCGCCGGCGACGCTCAGCCGGCCCGCGCCGGCGCCCGCGGCACTCAGTCAGCGGCGAGCGCCTCGACGGGCGCGACGCGCGTGGCCAGCCGCGTCGGGGTCACCGCGGCGACCACCGTGAGCAGCGCGGTCGCCGCGACGATGATCGTGACCGGCAGCCACGGAACCGCCGGGTACACCAGCCCGGCCGGCTCGAAGTCGGGCAGCACCGGCACCGATCCGAGCAGCGACTGCGCGGCGACCCAGCCGTAGACGATGCCGAGCACGAGGCCCGTCAGCGTCGCCGCGACCGTGATGTGCACGGTCTCCAGCAGCACCATGCGGCGCACCTGCGGTCCGGTCAGCCCGACCGCGCGCAGCAGACCGAGCTCGCGGGTGCGCTGCACGACGCCGATGGTGAGCAGGTTCACCAGGCCCACGCCGGCGATCACCGCCGACACCGCGACGAGCACCATCATGACCGCGGCGAAGGCGTCGAGCACCGCGAAGGACTCCTGCAGCGTCGCCTCATCGGCCTGACGTCCCAGCAGCGCCTTCGTCGACTCCAGTGCGACGGCGAACATGGTCACCAGGGTCACGCCCATCACCACGCCGATCGCCATCCGGCTGGACCGCCCTGGGTACCGCAGCGCGTTCTCGGCGGCGAGCCTGGCGGTCGCGCCACCGCCGAACCACCGGCCGACCAGCCGCAGGATCGGCGGCATGACGAGCGCCGCGCCGATCGACAGACCGGTGAACGACAGGATGCCGCCGAAGAATGCCACGACCACACCCAGCGGGGTGATCAGCCCGAGCAGCACCCCGGCCGCGAGCAGGGCGAGGCCGGCGATCAGCAGCACGAGAGCGCCGATGTGGCGTCCGCCGCGGGCGGCGACCTCGCCGTGCGTGCGCTCGACCGCGCCGCCCAGTGCCTGCAGCGGGGTGACCGCCAGCACCCGGCGCGAGCCGACCCACGCCGCGAGCCAGGTGGTCAGTGCGACGCCGATCACGGGCAGCGCGACGGCGGGCTGGACGAGCGTGAACCGCTCGGGGGTGAATTCGAGGAAGCGGTCGCCGATCAGCATCCCGATCGCCGAGAGGCCGATGCCGGCGGCCAGGCCGATCGCGGCACCCACGAGCCCCACCCCGAAGCCCTGGCCGGTGACCTCGGCACGCTGCGAGCGGGCGGAGGCGCCGATCAGGCGCATGAGCGCGATCCGGCGCGTGCGCCCGGCGATGATCGTCGAGAAGGTGTTGGCCGTGACGATGGCGGCGACGTACATGGCGACACCGGTCAGCAGCACCGACAGGATCGCCACGACGATCGCGAGGGTCTCGCTGTCGCCGATGAACGGGTCGGCCTTCAGCATCTCGCCGATGTAGACGGTCACCTCGACGAGGACGACGCCGAACCCCGCGGCGAGCGCGGAGACGAGGATGCTGGCGCCCATCCCCCGCTCGCGCAGCCATGCCAGGCGCGAGGGGCGAGGGCGGTCGAGCACGACGGATGCCGCATTCGCGGGCGGTGTCGCGGTGACGGCGCTCATGCCGCCACCTCGGCGGCGAGCATGTGCGCGGCGATCTGCTCGGCGCTCTGCTGCGGGTGATCGGCGGTGAGGCGCCCGTCGCCGAGGAACAGCACGCGGTCGGCGTAACTCGCCGCGATCGCGTCGTGCGTGACCATCGCGATGGACTGGCCCTGCTCGCGGCTGGCGGTGGCGAGCAGCTGCAGCACCTCGCGTCCTGTGCGCGAGTCGAGGTTGCCGGTGGGCTCGTCGGCGAAGACCAGGTCGGGGGCGGTCGCCAGCGCACGGGCGATGGCGACGCGCTGCTGCTGGCCGCCCGAGAGCTCGTGCGGGCGGTGGTTCAGGCGCGAGGCGAGCCCGAGCCGCTCGACGAGCCCGTCGATGCGGGCCTTCTCGATGGCGCTGGGACGGCGGCCGTCGAGCTCGAACGGCAGCAGGATGTTGCCGATCGCGTCGAGCGTGGGCACCAGGTTGAACGCCTGGAAGATGAATCCCACCCGGCGCCGGCGCAGCACGGTCAGCTCGATGTCGCTGAGGCCGGTGATGTCGGTGTCGCCGATCCAGGCGCGGCCCTCGGTCGGGGCGTCGAGCCCGGCCATGATGTGCATGAGCGTCGACTTGCCCGAACCCGAGGGACCCATGATCGCGGTGAACTGGCCGCGGCGGATGCCGACGCTGATGTCGTCGAGGGCGCGCACGCCGGCCGCGCCCGAACCGTAGGTCTTCGTGAGGTGCTGGACGCGAGCGGCGAGGCCGAGGTCCGAAGTCATGATCTCCATGGCTTCGACGCTATTTTCCGCATCCGTCACCGCGCATCGGCCCGGCGATGCATCCGCGTACGCCGGGAGGATGATCCCGGCGTTCTCATCCTTTCGGACGAGAACAGTTCCACCCTCCTTCCCGATGCCGCGGAACGGCCCGCCTGGTGGGCTTGATGTCATGCCCCAGACCTCTGTTCGCCCTCGCTTCTCAGACAAGCTCACCTCTCGACGCGGCGCCTGGGTGGCGCTCGCGATCGGCCTCATCGCGATGCTCGCCCTGTTCGGGCTGTTCGGCAGCGCGAAGGCCCCCGACAGCAGCGCACAGGCACCGGCCGGTGCCGAGTCGACGCAGGTCGCCGAGCTGCTGCAGCAGTTCCCGGATGCCGACCGGCAGTCGGTGCTGGTCGTCGCCTCCCGTGATGACGGGGCCGAGCTCACCGACGCCGACCTGTCGGAGCTCTCGGCGCTCGTGCCGGTGCTCGACGAGGGGTCGGATGCCACCACCTCCGGCCCCCTGGTCAGCGACGACGGCGAGGCCGCCGTGCTGGTCACCCCGATCGAGACGAGTGCGATCAACACCGAGAACGCGGAGGTGCTGAAGGATCTGCGCGCCGAGATCGCCGATCATGCCCCCGACGGTCTGCAGCTGCAGGTCACGGGTGGTCCGGCGTTCGGCGCCGACATCGCGGCATCCTTCGAGGGCGCCGACCTGACCCTGCTGCTCGTGACCATCCTCATCGTCGCCGTGCTGCTCATCATCACCTACCGCTCCCCCGTGCTGTGGCTGATCCCCCTCAGCGTCGTCGCGCTGGCCGATGGCCTTGCCGGGCGCATGACGGCCGCGGCCGCCTCGCAGTGGGAGCTGCAGTTCGACGGCGGGATCATCAGCGTGCTGGTCTTCGGCGCCGGCACCAACTACGCCCTGCTGCTGATCTCGCGGTACCGCGAGGAGCTGCTGCGCGCCGACGATCATCGCGAGGCGCTGAGCACGGCGTGGCGTCGCACGGTCCCCGCGATCGTCGCCTCGAACGTCACCGTCGTGCTCGCCCTGCTCACCCTGGCGCTCGCCGTGATCCCCGGCACGCACGGTCTGGGCATCTCGTCGGCGATCGGCCTGCTGATCGCTCTGGCCGCGGTGCTGTTCGTGCTGCCGCCGTTCCTCGCCGTGTGCGGCCGAGGCGTGTTCTGGCCGTTCGTGCCGCGCCCTGGAGCCGAGCGCGCGCAGGGTCGCGCCTGGCGGGCGATCGCTCAGAGCGTCGTGCGCCGCCCCGTCATGGGGCTGCTCGGGGGGCTCGCGCTGCTCGCCGTGATGGCGACCGGCCTGTTCGGCACGTCGGTCGGACTCGACCAGCTGGACAAGTTCCGCGTGCAGTCCGAATCCGCCGTCGGGCTCGAGGTGCTCTCGGATCACTTCCCGGCCGGCGAGGCGCAGCCGATCCTGATCGTCGCCGACAGCGACCACGCGGCGGAGGTCGTCGAGGCCGTGCAGGATGCCGAGGGCGTGGTGCGCGCCAACCCGGTCGGCGAGACCGATGACGGCGCCCTGACCAAGATCATGGTCACCAGCGAGTATGCCCCGAGCACGACCGAGAGTCTGGCTCAGATCACCGACCTGCGCGACATCGTGCACGCGGTGCCGGGAGCGGATGCCGTCGTCGGCGGTGCCGTCGCCACCGACCTCGACGCCCGGGACGGCAACGAGCAGGACCTGCTGCTGATCGCACCGCTGGTGCTCGCCGTCAGCTTCCTGGTGCTGCTGGTGCTGCTGCGCTCACTCGTGGCTCCCATCCTGCTGCTGGCCGTCAACCTCGCCAGTGCGATCGCGGCGATCGGTGCCGGGGCCTGGCTGAGCCGGGTGGTGCTGGACCAGCCCGCGCTCGACCTGCAGGTGCCTCTGCTCGCCTTCCTCTTCCTGGTCGCCCTGGGCATCGACTACACGATCTTCCTCGTGCACCGGGCCCGCACCGAGGCCGACCGGCTCGGCACGGCCCGCGGCATGGTGCAGGCGGTCGCGCACACCGGCGGTGTGATCACCAGCGCCGGCATCGTGCTCGCCGCGGTCTTCGCCGCGCTGGGCGTGCTGCCACTGGTGACCCTCGGCCAGCTCGGCCTGATCGTCGGGGTCGGCGTGATCGTCGACACGCTGGTGGTGCGCACCGTGACCGTGCCGGCCATCTTCGCTCTGATGGGCGACCGCATCTGGTGGCCGCGACGCCGCCACGGGTCCGCCAACCACGAGGGCGGCGGAGCCGAGGGCGGAGAATGGGCGCATGAGTCTCGTGAACTCGCCCTTGACGCACGCTGACGACGCGGTGGGGCCGGCTCCGGCCGGCCTCACCGTTCGTGCCATGGAGGTGGGGCAGCACCTCATGGCCGTCGTCCTCACCGCGATCGGAGTGATCCGCGCGATCGGCGACGGCACACCGATCATCGTCGCGGTGATCACCGGCCTCGCCATCCTGGCTTGGCATACCGCCGGCGCGATCCTGCCGTCGAAGTCCCGCTCGCGCACGGTCATCGTCTGGTGGCTGATCGGGTTCGCCCTGGTCTGGGTCGCCGCCGTCGCAGTCTCGGCCGAGTTCGTCTGGCTGGCGTTCCTGCTCTGGCTGCTCGCCGGGCACCTGCTGCGCCTTCCCTGGGGGCTGCTCTTCTCGCTGATCGTGCTGACGATCGTGATCACTGCCCCGATCCTGCACCACGGCACCACCAGCTATGCCAACGTGTTCGGGCCACTGATCGGCGGCGTGTTCGCATTCGGCATCTCGCGCGGATACCTGCAGCTGCTGCGCGACGCTGCCGAGCGTGAGCGCCTGGTCGCCTCGCTGACCCGCGCCCAGAGCGAGATGTCCGAGTTGCAGGAGGAACTCGCCCATGCGCAGCGGCATTCGGGCGTGATCGCCGAGCGCACCCGGCTGTCACGCGACATCCACGACACCGTGGCCCAGTCGCTGTCGTCGATCCGGCTGCTCGCCCACGCCGAGACCGCACGCGAGCACGATCCGGTCACGAGCCGCGCGTTCGCACAGCTCGAGACACTCGCCACCGACAGCCTCGCCGACGTGCGGCGCATCGTGGCCGCGCTCGCCCCTGCCGAGCTCGAGAACGGCGCCCTCGCCCCGGCGCTGCAGCGCATGCTCGACCGGGCGCGTGACGAGACCGGCCTGCAGGTCGAGCTGCACGTCGACGACTCGCTGCCGCAGCTGCCCACCGAGGTCGAGGTCGCGCTGCTGCGCACGGCGCAGTCGGCGATCGCCAACGTGCGGCTGCACGCGGGCGCGACGCACATCGTGATGAGCCTGATCGATGCCGAGGACAGCGTGCGCCTGGATCTCATCGACGACGGCGCCGGGTTCGACGTCTCCGGGTGGGAGCGGCGCGGCGAGGCGACCGGGTCGAGCTACGGCCTGCGATTCATGCGTGCCCGGCTGCGTGAGCTCGGCGGCGGCCTCGACATCGAGAGCACGCCGGGCGAGGGAACCGCCATCTCGGCGCACCTGCCGATCCACCCCGACAGCCCCGCCTCGCCGAACGGCCCCCGCGGCAGCACCACTGAGGAGATCTCGTGAGCATCACCGTCCTTCTGGTCGACGACCACCCCGTGGTGCGCAGCGGCCTGCGCACCGTCCTCGACGACGGCGACAGCCTGCGCGTCGTGGGCGAAGCCGCGACCGGCGAAGAGGCGATCACCCTCGCCGCCCACCTGGAACCCGATGTCGTGCTGTGCGACCTGCGCCTGGGTGCCGGCATCGACGGCATCCAGACGACTGCGGCGCTGCGCGCCCTCGAGCATCCGCCTGCCGTGCTGATCCTGACCACCTTCGACCGCGATGCCGAGATCCTCGGCGCGATCGAGGCCGGAGCCGCCGGATACCTGCTCAAGGAAGTCGCCCCCGATGCGATCGCCGACGGCATCCGGCGTGCCGCCGCCGGCGACGTCGTGCTCGGTCCCGAGCTCGCCACCCGGGTGCTGCGCGGAATGCGCAACCCCCTGCCCCGGCTCACCACGCGCGAGATCGACGTGCTGCGCCAGCTCGCGACCGGCGCGTCGAACAAGGAGATCGCGCGGGCCCTGTTCGTGACCGAGGCGACCGTGAAGAGCCACATCGCCCACATCCTCACCAAGCTCGGCGTCGACAGCCGCTCCCGTGCGGTGCACGTCGCCCAGGAGACCGGGCTCATCTGAGCGGCATCCGGTGCACGATCTGCTGACGTTGACCCGTTCTGCGGAGGAATCGGGCAGGAACGTCAGCAGATCGGGGCGGGCTCAGCAGATCGGGGCGGGGCCCGGGGCGCCGGATGCCGTCCGTAGCGTCAGGCGAGCCCGTGCTCGAAGGCGAACACGACCAGCTGCACCCGGTCGCGCAGGGCCAGCTTGGCGAGGATGCGGCTGATGTGCGTCTTCACGGTCGCCTCACTGAGGTACTCGCGCGCCGCGATCTCGGAGTTCGACAGGCCGCGGGCGGCGAGCGCGAAGATCTCGCGCTCGCGGTCGGTGAGGTCGGCGTACGCGGCGGGCACCGGCTTGGTCTCGGAGGTGAAGTGCGCGAACAGCTCGCGGGTCGCGGATGCCGCGATCACGCTCGAGCCGGAGTCCACGGTGCGGATCGCGGCGAGCAGGAACTCGGGGTCGGCATCCTTGAGCAGGAACCCGCTGGCGCCCTGCTGGATGGCACGCGCCGCGGCCTCGTCGAGGTCGAACGTCGTGAGCATGACGATCCGGGGTGCGTGGGGGCGGGCCAGCAGCTCGGCCGTGGCGGTCAGACCGTCCATGACCGGCATCCGGATGTCCATCAGCACCACGTCGGGGCGGGTGCGTGCGACGACCTCGAGCGCCTCCTGGCCGTCGCCGGCCTCGCCGACCACGTCCATGTCGGGCTGCGACGACACCAGCATCCGGACGCCGGCGCGGAACAGCGCCTGGTCATCGACGAGCACGACTCTGATCATCGTCACCTCCTGGTTCGTCCCGGCTGCTTCCATCTTCGCCGCTCGCGGCGACCGTCCCGCGCGGCATTACCGCTGACCGGCGTGCACGGGCAGCGAGGCCCGCACGACGAACCACGCGCCGTCGCGGACGGCCGAGAACGTGCCGCCGACGAGCTGCGCTCGCTCACGCATCCCGACCAGTCCGTGACCGGCCCCGGAACCGGCGGATGCTGCGACGCGGTTGCGCACCTCGATGTCGGCGCGCTCGGCGAACCACGACATCCGCACGTCGACGTCGCCCTCTCCGTGACGCAGCGCGTTGGTGAGCGCCTCCTGCAGGATGCGGTACACGGCCAGCTGGATCACCCCGGGCGGCTCGCCCGGCGGGGTGGGGTCGACGGTCACGCGGGGCTCGATGCCCGCCGCGCGCACCTGCGCGAACAACGCCTCGAGGTCGGCGAGCGTCGGCTGGGGTCCGTCGCCCTGACGGTGACGCAGCTGCGTGAGCAGCATCCGCACGTCCGAGAGCGCCGCGCGCGCCGTCTGCGCGATCGTGCCGAGGGCCTCCTGCGCGAGCTCGGGCGAGGCGGCCGCCGCGTAGCGGGCGCCGTCGGACTGCGCGATCACCACCGCCAGCGAGTGCGCGACGATGTCGTGCATGTCGCGCGCGATGCGCACCCGCTCCTGCTCCTCGGCGGCGACGGCTTCGGCCTGCAGCTGCGCCTCGCGGGTGGCGCGACTGCGCAGCACGACCCGCCACAGCAGCCCGGCACCCCACGACATGGCCAGTGAGAGGATGACGACCGCGCCGACCAGCGAGCCGAACGCCAGCACGCGCACGGGGAACTGCTCGTCGACGACCAGCGATCCCCATTCGATGACGGCGACGTACAGCCCGGCGATGCCGCCGCCGCCCAGGGACGACGCGCCGCCGATCCACAGCAGGCGGGTGCTTCCCCAGGCGGCCGAGGCGAACAGCACGACGAAGATGGCGACGTTCGCCGGCGAGGGCAGCATCCCGCCCGCCATCTGCACCACCGCGCCCGCCCAGGCGATCGCGAGGGCGATCGGCGGTGAGAGCCGCGCGATGGCGGCGGCGCTCCACATGATCAGCGCCACCACGACGTGGTGCACGATCTCGACCCGCAGGTCGGACAGCCAGGTGAGCGACGGCGTGGCGAGCAGGAGCATGCTCAGCGGCAGGGTGATGACCAGGCCCAGGAACGCCCCGATGATGTCGAGGACGAGCTGGTGGGTCTTCAGGGGCCGGATCACTCCCCTACGCTAGGCGACCGGGCGGCCCGGCGGCATCCGCCTGCAGATGTATCCGGGCGTGTGGCGGGCGCCGGTCAGGCGCGGCAGAGGATCTCGCCGTGCGGCACGAGGAACCAGCCGTCGCCGTCATCCGCCCAGCGACGCCAGGCGTCGCTGATGTCCTGCAGCTGGGTGCGGGTGGCGAACCCGTCGCGCTCGAGCTGGTGCGCGAGGGCGGAGCCCAGGATGCGGTCGGCCCACATGCCGCCCCACCATTCGCGCTCGGCCGGCGTCGCGTAGCACCAGGTGGATGCCGTGACGGTGACGTCGGTGAAACCCGCGGCCCGTGCCCAGCCGAGCAGGCGCCGCCCGGCATCGGGCTCGCCGCCGTTCGCGCGGGCCGCCTCGCGGTACAGCCGCAGCCACTCGTCGAGTTCGGGCAGCACGGGGAACCAGATGAAGCCGGCGTAGTCGGAGTCGCGCGCGGCGACGATGCCGCCGGGCTTGGTGACCCGGCGCATCTCGCGCAGCGCCTGCACGGGGTCGCCGACGTGCTGCAGCACCTGGTGTGCATGCACGATGTCGAAGGTGTCGTCGGCGAAGCTCAGCGCGTGCACGTCCTCGACGGCGAAGTCGATGTTGTCCACGCCCTGATCGGCCGCGAGGCTCTGCGACAGGCGGAGGGCATCCGCGTCGATCTCGGTCGCCGTGACGCGGGAGACCCGGGAGGCGAAGTCGACCGTGATCGTGCCCGGACCCGCCCCCACGTCGAGCAGGTGCGCGTCAGCCGTCAGAAGCGGTTCGAGGTAAGCCGCCGAGTTCGCGATGGAGCGGTTGTTGTGCGAGCGCAGCACCGAGGCGTGGTGCCCATGCGTGTAGACGGCCATGCGCGTCAGTATGCCGCAGTGCCTGGCCTGGGCTGCGCCATGAGTCCGGAGACCTGGTTCCCGACGGGGTTCGGTCGGTGCGCAGGGGGCCGGGGCGGGGTGTCATCCCGGCGGGGGCACCTCGTGGATCATCCGGCGCAGCAGCTCGCGGTCGGGTTTGCCCGATGCCAGCAGGGGCAGCTCGGGCGCCTCTTCCAGCTGCGCCGGGCGCGCGTGCTTGCCGATCTCGGCGGTGACCCTCGCGCGGGCCTCGTCGAGAAGGTCGTCACCGTTGCGCTCACCGCGAGCCACGAAGATGATCGGCGCCTCACCCCAGCGTTCGTCCGGCATCCCGAGCACGACCGCCTGCTCGAGGCCGGGCACGCTGCGCACGACCCGCTCGACGCGGTCGAGCGAGATGTTGATGCCGCCCGAGACGATCACGTTGTCGAGCCGCCCGTGCACCTCGACGACAGCATCGTGGATGGCGCCCCGGTCGCCGGTGCGATACCAGCGCACGCCCTGCTCGTCGGTCTCGAAGGCCCGTGCGGTCAGCGCGTCATCGCCGAGGTATCCGTCGGCGAGGGTGGGGCCGCTGATGAGCAGCTCATCCCCGGATCGGCGCACTGCGACGCCGTCGAGCGGCACGCCGTCGTATACGCAGCCGCCGCTGGTCTCGCTCGAGCCATAGGTGTGCACGAGCGGCACACGCAGCTCGGCGGCACGCATCCGGATGCCGTCCGAGAGCGCCTGCCCGCCGACGAGGATCGCACGATGCGCGCGCAGCGCGGCGAGCACCTCGCTGTCGCCGGCCGCGTCGACGAGGGTCGCGAGCTGCGCGGGGACCAGCGAGGTGTACAGGCCCGCGCCTCCGGCTTCGCGGGTCGCCGCGACGAACGCGTCCGCCGTGAACCGGCCCTCCATGACCACCGGCGAGGTCCCCGCCAGGAGGGAGCGCACGAGCACCTGCAGCCCCGCGACGTAGCCTGCAGGCAGCGTGAGGATCCAGCGGCCCTGCCCGAGGCGCGCGGCCGTGGCCTCAGCGCTGGCGCGCAGCGCCGAGGCACTGATCACCACGCGCTTGGGCACGCCCGATGAGCCGGACGTCGCGATCACGACCGCGGTGCCCTCCGGCACCTCGTCATCCGGCGCCGGCGTGAACCCGAGCGCGAGTGCCCGCTCGCCCGCCAGCGCGGCGGGCAGCGCATCGCGGACCGCCCGCGCGTCACCCCCGCCGATCGGATGCAGTCGCATCACGCCCCTCCTCCAGCCTCTCGCCCCGACCCCCGGCAAGCTCAGAAGTGGTACGGGAAGGCCGACCAGTCGGGGTCGCGCTTCTGCAGGAACGCGTCGCGGCCCTCGACGGCCTCGTCGGTGCCGTAGGCCAGCCGGGTCGCCTCGCCGGCGAACACCTGCTGGCCGACCATCCCGTCGTCGACGGCGTTGAAGGCGAACTTCAGCATCCGGATCGCCGTGGGCGACTTCGTCAGGATCGTCCGCGCCATCGCGAGCGCCTCGCGCTCGAGCTCGGCGTGCGGCACGACCCGGTTCACCGCGCCCATCTCGTACGCGCGCGGCGCGGAGTACTCCTCGGCGAGGAAGAACACCTCGCGGGCGAACTTCTGACCGACCTGCCGCGCCATGTACGCCGAGCCGTATCCGGCATCGAAGCTGCCGACATCGGCATCCGTCTGCTTGAACCGGCCGTGCTCGGCGCTGGCGATCGTCAGATCGCACACCACGTGCAGCGAGTGCCCGCCGCCGGCCGCCCAGCCGGGCACGACGGCGATGACGACCTTCGGCATGAAGCGGATCAGGCGCTGCACCTCGAGGATGTGCAGCCGGCCGGCGCGCGCCGGGTTCTCGACGGAGTCGACGGCATCCGAGTACTTGTACCCGTCACGACCGCGGATGCGCTGGTCGCCTCCCGAGCAGAACGCCCAGCCGCCGTCCTTCGGGCTCGGTCCGTTGCCGGTGAGCAGCACGACGCCGATGCGCGGGTCCTGCCGGGCGACGTCGAGCGCGCGGTACAGCTCGTCGACGGTGTGCGGACGGAAGGCGTTGCGCACCTCGGGCCGGTCGAACGCGATGCGCGCGACGCCGCCGTCGCGCGAGACGTGCGCGGTGATGTCGGTGTACGCCTCGGCGCCGGGCGCCAGGGTCCACTCGGCCGGGTCGAAGATGTCGGAGACGGATGCTGCGGTCACGGCATCCAGCCTATTCCGGTGGGTACGGGAGTACGGGATGCCGCGGGACGGATGCCGTGCGGGCCTCGCGTACGATCGTCGGGTGCGCATGCCTCTGATCACCCCGTCCCGTGTCCGTCGCATCCTGCTCGCGCTGAGCGCGGCGGGTGCTCTGGCCCTCGCCGGCTGCGCCTCCACCCCGGATGCCCCACAGGAGACTCAGGACGCGTCGGCTGCGGCGCCGCAGTCCACGGCATCCGGCGAATGCGTCTACTCCGCCGGCGGACGCCCGGCGTCGCGTCCTGTCGACGCTCCGCCGGCCGAGCCGAAGGCCACCGGCGAGGTGCCCGCGACCATCGCGACCAGCGCCGGCGACCTGACCGTCACCCTCGACGCGGACTCGGCGCCGTGCACGGTCAACAGCTTCCTGTCGCTCGCGGACCAGGGCTACTTCGACGGCACGACCTGCCACCGTCTCACCACCGCGGGCATCTTCGTGCTGCAGTGCGGTGACCCGACAGCATCCGGCCGGGGCGGCCCCGGCTACTCGTTCCCCGACGAGCTGAGCGGCTCCGAGACCTACGACGCCGGCACCCTGGCGATGGCCAACGCCGGGCCCGACACGAACGGCTCGCAGTTCTTCATCGTCTACGCCGACACCTCGCTGCCGCCCGCGTACACCGTCTTCGGTCAGCTCGACGAGGCGAGCACGGCGGTCGTCGCCGGCATCGCCGCCGCGGGCACGGCATCCGGCGGTCCCGACGGCCAGCCGAAGTCGCCCGTGACGATCGAGTCCGTCACCAACTGATCGCCTACCCGCCGAAACCCCTCCTGATTGCCGATACCCCTCGTGAATCGCGCAATTCACGAGGGGTATCGGCAGCCCTGAGGGGTTTCGGCGGGTGTGGTGATGGGGGATGCGCTAGGGCGGCGCGCTAGGCGCGGCGGGCCTTGCGCCAGCCGTCGATGCCGTCGCCGATCGCGACGGCGGCGATGCCCAGTCCGGTGAGCACTGCGAGCACGGTTCGCGCAGCGTCGTTCACGCCGTTCTCGGCGAGCAGAGTGACGAACTCGGGGTTGAACAGCTCTCCGCGCGCGAGGGCGGTGAGGCCCAGGCTGACGAAGATCACGGCGAGGGCGATGTTCCCCCAGGCCAGCGCCGAGGTCCACCGGCCGTGCGCGTACACGACGATGGCGAGCGCGGCCTCGGCCGCCATGAGCACGAGCAGCGCACCGATCCCCCACGGCCACAGGTCGGGGTTCATGACGGGCAGCCACTCGCCCTGCAGGAACGCGAATCCGCGGAAGCGATCCCAGAACAGCGCGCCGACGAAGATCGCGAGCATGACGAGCGACGCGATGAGGTCGGCGCGACCGGTGCCCGGGTGCCTCTCGTCCGGCAGCTGGTCGACGCTCCACCGCACACCGGTGTCGGCGCCGGTGCGCTCGAGGACGACGAAGATCAGCGTCACCCAGAAGGCGATGTGCATGGCCACCGACAGGGCGATCGCGATGCCCTCGCCGATGATCTCTCCGATGCCCGCGCCGGTCAGTGCCTGCGCGATGACGACGCCGCCGAAGGCGCACGCGGGAACGATGGCCATGAGCAGCTTCAGCAGCCGCCACCAGGTGAGGAAGTACTTCGGTCCGATCAGGTGCAGCGGACGGTCGGCGTAGCCGGCGGCGAGCACGCTCGGGTCGCCGAGTTCGGTGAGTACCGCGTGCTCAGCGTCATCGTGCGACTGGCCGCGCTCGGCGCGCGCGTCGATGGCATCCGCGATGGAGGCCTGCAGCTCGTCGCGCACCTCGGACTGCAGCTGCGGGGGCAGGCTGCGGATGGTCGCGGCGATGTAGCGGTCGGTCAGTGTGGCGGTCATCTCACTCTCCGTCGGTGAGGGCGGCGGTCGCCGCGGCGATGGCGGCGACCTCCTGGGTCAAGGTGGTGGAGAGGCGGATGCCCGCCTCGGAGGTGCGGTAGAACTTGCGCGGACGTGCCTCGTCGGTGTTCCACTCACTCTCAAGGAAGCCCTGCTTCTCGAGTCGGCGCAGCAGCGGGTAGAGCGTGTTCGCATCGGTCGGGAATCCCGCCGACGCGAGCTGCTCGAGCAGGCCGTAGCCGTACCCGGGTGTGCGCAGCAGCTGCAGGCTGGCGAGCACGATCGTGCCGCGCCGCAGTTCCTGCAGGTGTCCGTCGAACTCGGTATCGCTCATGTCCGTCACTGTATTGTGCGTTGCACACTATTGTCAATGGCTCATCATTGTGGATCTGATTGCCCGTATCCTGGCGCGATGACCTCCCGCCTCGAGATCCGCCGCGTCGACCCGTCGGACGACGGAGAGTACGACGCCTGGTGGGACGCCTATGCAGCCGCCCGCCGCGCCGACCTGGGCGATGACGCCCTGATCTGGTCGCACCAGGAGAGTCGTGCCGAGCTGCTGCAGGAATCGGCGACCACCGAGCGGCACGCGTTCGTTGCGCGGCGCGACGGCGAGGTCGTCGGCGCCTGCTCGCTCGCGCTGTCTCTCAAAGACAACCTGCACATCGCCGGGATCGGCGTGAACGTGCCGCCGCAGCATCGCCGCACCGGCATCGGCTCCGCCCTGCTGGCGCACCTCGAAGCCGAGGCGAGGCGGGCGGGACGCAGCACCATGCGCGCCGACATCTACTGGCCGGCGTCGCTCCCCGCCGACGGTGCGGGCGCGGCGAACCGCGAGTTCGCCCGCCGGCACGGCTACGAGATCGCCCTCGGAGACCTGCAGAACCGGCTCGACCTGCCCGTCGCCGACGCCGTCGTCGGCGACCTGCTCGCCCAGGCCCCGGCCACCGGATACGAGCTGCGCAGCTGGGTGGGCCCCGTGCCCGAGGAGTTCGTCGCGGAGTGGGCCGCCCTCGACGCGCTCCTCGACACCGAGGCGCCCACCGGCGACCTCGACCTGGAGGCCTCGAACGCCGACGTGGCCGACCACCGCGCCGACGAGGAACTCCAGCGGACGCAGGGCCGCACCTCGTTCGGCACGGTGGCGCTGGCATCCGACGGTCGCATCGCGGCCTACACGCAGGTCGTCGTCTCGGGCGACGACGGCAACGCCTACCAGTGGGGCACGCTGGTGCGCCGCGAGGATCGCGGGCACCGGCTGGGACTGCGCGTGAAGCTCGAGAACCTGCGGATGCTGCAGCGGCACTCCCCCGTGCCGCCGCGGATCCACACGTTCAACGCCGAGTCGAACACGCACATGCTCGAGGTCAACCGGCGCCTGGGCTTCGTCGCGTCGGCACGCATGGCCGAACTGCAGGAGCGCCTCGCGCCCTGACGCGGCGAAGCAGCGCGTGGCGGCATGATGGACGCATGACGCCGACGCTCGCCGAACTGGTCGACACCGCCCGAGTGGTCGCCCTGCCGATGAATACCCGCTTCCGTGGCGTCGACACCCGCGAGGCTGTGCTGTTCGAGGGTCCGCAGGGCTGGGCCGAGTTCTCGCCGTTCACCGAGTACGACGACGGCGAGGCTGCCACCTGGCTGGCCGCGGCGATCGACTTCGCGTGGCGCCTGCAGCCCGCGCCGCGGCGCGAGCGGATCCCGGTGAACGCGACGATCCCGGCCGTCGAGGCGTCGCGGGTGGCCGAGGTGCTCGCCCGGTTCGACGGATGCCGCACTGCCAAGGTGAAGGTCGCCGAGCGCGGCCAGCGGCTCGCCGACGACGTCGCCCGGGTGCGCGCGATACGCGAGGCGATGGGGCCCGAGGGCCGCATCCGGGTGGATGCGAACGGCGGATGGAACGTCGACGAGGCCGAGCACGCCATCCACGCGCTGGCCGAGTTCGACCTGGAGTACGCCGAGCAGCCGTGCGCGAGCGTTCCCGAGCTGGCCGAGCTGCGACGCAGGGTCGCTTACATGGGCATCCCGATCGCCGCCGACGAGAGCGTGCGCAAGGCAGCCGATCCGCTGGCTGTGGCCCGAGCGGGCGCAGCCGACTTGCTCGTGATCAAGGCGCAGCCACTGGGCGGGGTTCGCCGCGCCCTCGCGATCGTCGCCGAGGCTGGCCTGCCGGCCGTGGTCTCCAGCGCCCTCGACACCGGCGTCGGCCTGGCGCAGGGCGCCGCGCTGGCGGCATCCCTCCCCGAACTCGACCACGATTGCGGACTCGGCACCGCCTCGCTCTTCGCCGACGACGTCGCCGATGCGCGCCCGGCCGGCGGCACGGTGTCCGTCGCCCGGGTGACTCCGGATGCCGCGGCGCTGGACCGCCTTGCCGCATCCGCCGAACGCCGGCAGTGGTGGCTCGAGCGGCTCGAGCGCTGCCACGCGCTGCTTGCCGAGAGCGACTGAGTCCGGGGCGCGCCCCGGCGCCGCCGCACCGTCGAGCGCGCCGCCCAGCGCGCCCGCCGTCGCAACCTCAGACCATGAGTGCTTCGACGAGGCGCCCGAGCGCCTCGCCGCTGGCATCCCGCAGCCGCGCATCGTCGTCACCGGCCATGGCGCCGCGTACGGTCATGCCCTCCCAGACGATCATGAGCAGCCGCGCCACGGGCTCGGGCTCCATGCGCAGCGAGATGGCGCCCGAATCGACGATTCCTCGGACGATCTCGGTGATGCTCTCGAGCATCTCCTCCTCTTTGGCGAGGTAGGCCGCCCCGGAAGCCGGGTCGCGCAGCGCGCGGATGCGGATCTCGCTGTGCAGCATGACCCCCAGGCGGTCATCGCCGACCGAGTCGATCACCCGGCGCACGAGCACGGCAGGGTCGCAGTCGGTGAAGGCGCCGTCCGCTGCGAGCGCCGCGACTCGCTCGCGGACCGCATTCAGACGCGCGTCCGCCACGGCCCCGGCGAGGGCGAGGAACAGCTCGTCCTTCGATTCGAAGTTGGAGTAGAACGCGCCGCGGGTGAAGCCGGCGCGCTCACAGACCGCCTCGACGGTGGCGCCCTCGAGGCCCACCTCGGCGAACACCTGGGCGGCGGCGTCCAGCAGGCGCGCTCGGGTGTTCTCGCGGCTTCGCGTCGCTGGTGTCGACATCGTTCCTCCTCGACCCCACTCTTTCATGCGGCCGTCGCTTCATGTTCACATCCTGCGCACAGCATCCGGCCCCGGATCTGTTTTACGATACATCCACGTATTGAATACGTTCGTGTATCGAACTCAGCCGGAGGAACCGCGTGTCCACACTCCTGTCCACCCTCGGACGCTGGTCGTTCCGGCACCCCTGGCGCGTGCTCGTCTCGTGGCTGATCGTCCTGGGAGTCGCCGGTGGCGGCGCCGTCGCTCTCGGCGCGGGAACGGACAACACCTTCACGATCCCCGGCACCGAGTCGCAGGCGGGTCTCGAGCAGCTCGAGCGCACATTCCCGCAGGTGAGCGGCACGAACGCGCAGTTCATCGTCGTGGCCGCACCGGGTGACGACATCACCGACGAGGTCTACCGCGACGACATCGAGAAGGCCGTCGACGAGCTGGCCGACCTCGACGACAGCGTCCTCGCCGTCACCTCGCCGTTCGACGAGAACATCGACGGCATGATCAACGAAGAGCAGACCGCCGCGATCGTGCGGCTGCAGTTCGACGGCCAGGCCAGCGACGTGTCCGACAGCGTGAAGACCGAGCTGCAGACCGCGGTCGACGAACTCGGCGCGCAGCTGCCCGAGGGCTCGCAGACCGCGCTCGGCGGCGACCTGTTCGCCATGTCGATCCCGACGGTCACGATCACCGAGGCGGTCGGCC
Organism: Microbacterium sp. YJN-G; assembly: GCF_015040615.1. NCBI lineage: Bacteria > Bacillati > Actinomycetota > Actinomycetes > Micrococcales > Microbacteriaceae > Microbacterium > Microbacterium sp. YJN-G. The sequence continues at coordinate 544,693 of NZ_CP060402.1, read as the reverse complement.
TGCTGATCGCCCTGCTCGTACTGATCGTCACGTTCCGCTCGTTCGTCGTCGCAGGGCTCCCCCTGCTGACGGCCGTGCTCGGAGTGGGCATCTCGATGGCGGGCATCTTCGCCGCCACGGCGTTCGCGACCGTCTCGTCGACGACCCCGCTGCTCGCGCTCATGCTGGGGCTTGCGGTCGGCATCGACTATGCGCTGTTCATCGTCGCCAGGCACCAGGATCAGGTGCGCGACGGCGTCGCCCCCGAGGAGTCCGCCTCCCGGGCCGTGGGCACCGCCGGGTCGGCGGTCGTGTTCGCCGGGATCACGGTGCTGATCGCCCTGATCGGCCTCGGCTTCGCCGGCATCCCGTTCCTGACGACGATGGGCATCGCCGCATCCGTCGCCGTCGCGATCGCCGTCGCGATCGCCGTCACCCTCACCCCGGCGCTGCTCGGATTCATGAAGGGCCGCGTGGCGGGGCGTCCGCGCCGCTCGCGCTCCCGCTCCGCCTCCTCCGCATCCTCCTCCGCCGAGACCCCCACGCAGCGACGAGACCCCTCCGCAGCAACGTCAGCAGCGAGGGGTCTCGACGATCATGAGGGGTCTCGGCGGCAGGTGGAGGGGAAGGATGCTGCGCGCGCACCGCGCCGCAGCGCCTCCCGGCGCTGGGTCGACGGGGTGACGAAGCGGCCCGTGCTCGTGACGATCGCCGTCGTGCTGGGGCTGGGGATCGTCGCCGTGCCCGCCCTGAGCCTGAACCTCGCGCTGCCCAACGCCGGCGTGCTGCCGAAGGGCTCGGAGGCGCGAGTCAGCTACGACCTCACCGCCGAGGAGTTCGGCCCCGGCTTCAACGGTCCGCTGATCCTCACCGGCACCATCGTGACCTCGACCGACCCGCTGAACCTCATGCAGGATCTCGGCGACGAGGTCGAGAAGATCCCCGGTGTGCGCGAGGTCGCCCTGGCCACCCCGAACGAGACCGCCGACACCGGCATCGTGCAGATCATCCCCGAGACCGCCCCCGACGACCCGGCGACCAGTGACCTCGTCCGCGAGTTGCGCGCGCACCACGACCAGTGGCTGGACGAGTACGGCATCGACCTGAAGGTGACCGGCTTCACGGCCGTCGCGATCGACATCTCCGATCAGCTGGGCGCGGCGCTGCTGCCGTTCGGCGTCTTCGTGATCGGTCTCTCGCTCATCCTGCTCGCGATCGTGTTCCGCTCGATCTGGGTGCCGATCACCGCCGCGGCCGGCTACCTGCTCTCGATCGTCGCCGCCTTCGGCGTCGTGGCCGCCGTGTTCGAATGGGGCTGGTTCGCCGATGCCCTGCACGTCGCCCGCACCGGACCGATCATCAGCTTCATGCCGATTGTGCTGATGGGCGTGCTGTTCGGCCTGGCCATGGACTACCAGGTGTTCCTCGTCTCGCGGATGCGCGAGGACTTCGTGCACGCCGTTGGCTCGGGTCGCGAGGCAGCAGTCGAGGCGGTGCGCTCCGGCTTCGCCGGCAGCGCCCGCGTGGTCACCGCCGCAGCGCTCATCATGTTCGCCGTGTTCGTCGCATTCGTGCCCGAGGGCGACTCCTCGCTCAAGCCCATCGCCCTGGGCTTGGCCGCCGGCATCGTGATCGACGCGTTCCTCGTGCGGATGACGCTGATCCCCGCGGTGATGACCATCCTGGGCGACCGCGCCTGGCGCATCCCCCGCTGGCTCGAGCGCATCCTTCCGCACGTCGACATCGAGGGCGAGGCCGTCGAGCGCGAGCGGACGCTGGCCGGCTGGCCGGGCGATGACAGCGTGCTCGCCGCGGACGATCTGGTGATCGACGCGGCCGGCATCCGGGACGCTCATCTGCGTCTCGCACCCGGCGGCAGCCTCGTCGTCACCGGCGCGACGCCGCGCGCCCTGCGCGCTCTGTCGCTCGCCGTCGCGGGCAGGGTCAAGCCGGACTCCGGGATGCTGCGCGTCGCCGGCCACCTGCTGCCCGGGCGGGCGGTGTGGGTGCGTGCGCACGTCGGCGTCGTCCTGCTCGGAGAGCCGGATGCCGCGGCGCAGACCACCGAGGCGCTGCGCGGTCGCACCGGACTGGTCGTGCTCGACGGCGTCGACCGGCTCACAGCATCCGAGCGCGACCAGCTCGCCGCCCGCCTGCGCGACGCCGGCCGCGATGTCGCCGTATTCGTGACCGCGGTCGACCCCGCCGCCGCGCACGCCGTGCTGAGGGATGCCGGCCGCCCGGCGGCATCCCTCGTCGATCTCTCTTCCCCCGACACCCCCACCTCTCGTCCAGACCCCCGACTGCAGACGTCCGCAGCACGGGGTGTCGACGCGAACACGGGGTCTCGGCGACCGGCAACCGACTCCGAGGTGAACGCATGCGATGTACTGAGCGAACGGAGTGAGACGAAGTGACCCTTCCCATCGAACGCGCGCGCTCGCGCCGGCCGATCACCTGGCTGACCCTCGGCGGGGTGCTGCTGCTGCCCGCCCTGATCGGCGGCATCCTCGTGACCGCGCTGCAGAACCCCACCGACCGGCTCGACTCGATGACCGCGGCCGTCGTGAACCTCGACAAGCCGGTGACCATCGACGGGCAGTACACGCCGCTCGGGCGTCAGCTCGCCGCCGGGCTGGTCGAGGGCTCCGACGACTTCGACTCGAACCTCACCTGGGTCATCTCGAACGAGGACGACGCGGCCGAGGGACTCGCCGACGGCGAGTACCGGGCGGTCGTGACGATCCCGAAGTCGTTCTCGGCCGACGCGACCTCGGCCGGCGCCGCGCTGAAGGACGGCGAAGGCACCGCCGAGCAGGCCGAGATCACGGTGACGACCCCGCCGGACGGCCGGGTCGCGGACGACCTCATCACGAATCAGATCGCGACGGTCGCGGCTTCGACCATGGGAACCATGCTCAGCGAGGCGACGGTCGGCAACGTGCTGATCGGATTCAAGACCATCGGGGATCAGATCTCGGATGCCGCCGACGGGGCGTCGCAGCTCGCCGATGGCGCACGCAGCGCCGCCGACGGCGCGGGTGAGCTGCCGGGCGGCGCCTCGAAGCTCGCCGACGGTGCGGGCGGTCTGGCTGACGGCGCGGGCGCGCTCTCGGGCGGTCTGGACACGATCGCGTCGAAGTCGCGTGAGGCCGGTGCCGGGGCCACCCAGCTCGGACAGGGGCTCACCGCCGGTGCGGCCGCCCTCGAGCGCGACGGGATCGTACCGCAGCAGCTGCTCGACGCGGCCAACGGGGCCAAGCAGGCCACCGCCGGCGTGCAGCAGGCCGCCGACGGGGCCAAGCAGGCGACCGCAGGTGTGCAGCAGGGCATCGGCGGGCTCTCGCAGCAGCTCGCGGCCCTCGCCGCGCAGTGCGATCGCGCCGCCACCCCGGAGTTCTGCGGCCAGCTGGATCAGGCCGCCGGCACCGCGAACGCGCTGGTCGAGCCGTCGTCGCAGGCCGCGCAGGCCGCCGCAGCGGCCGCCCAGTACGCAGGGCCTGCCGCGCAGGCCGCCGCCGGCACCGCCGACGGGCTGACGCAGCTCAGCGTCGCAGCTCCCAAGGCGATCGCCGAGCAGCTGCGCACCGCCGGCACCGCAGCCACGCAGCTCGGCGGTGGACTCGGCCAGCTGGCCGACGGTGTCGCGCAGTCGGCATCCGGTGCCGATGCGCTGTCATCCGGTGCCACGCAGCTCGGCGATGGCATCACCGCGCTGGGCGACGGTGCGGGTGAGCTGGCGACGGGGCTCGACACCCTGGCCTCCGGCACCGGCGAACTCGCCGACGGGCTGAAGACCGCCTCGACCTCGCTGCCCTCGTTCGACGAGGCGCAGTCCACGTCGCTGGCGTCCGTCATCGCCGATCCGGTCGCGTCGTCGTCGGAATCGGATGCCATGTTCGGGCCGACCGCCATTCCGCTGCTCACCGCCGTGGTGCTGTGGTTCGGCGCCCTGGCCTCGTTCATCGCGCTGCGCGCGGTGCCCGGCAGCGCGCTCACATCGCGCCGGTCGTCGATGGGCATGGTGCTGCGCGGATTCTGGCCGGCCGCGGCGCTCGGTGCCGGCCAGGGCGTGCTGGTCGCGCTGATCGTGCAGATCGTCGCCACGTACGACGCCGCCGCCTGGTGGGGCTTCGCCGGGTTCGCCGTGCTCGCCGGGGTCGCGTTCGCCGCCATCAACCAGGCGCTGGTCGCGGTGCTGGGCGGGATCGGACGCTGGATCAGCGCGCTGGTCGGCGTCATCGCGCTCGCGACCGGGATCATCTCGACGATTCCCGGCTGGCTGGCTGGTCTCGGCGCCGCGATGCCGACCGCGCCGGCGGTGAGCGGGCTGATCGCCCCGAACGGAGCCGCCGCCGCCGGCCTGATCGTGTGGGCCGTGCTGTCGCTGGGCGCGGCGACACTCGCCGTCACCGCCCGCCGCACGACCAGCGCGAAGGCTGTGCTGGCGGCCGCGTAGCGCTGTGTGCCGTGGCGCGCATTCACCCGGCGTAGGAGAAAGCGCGGGCGTAGGACGAATCCTGCGACCTGCGTCCTACGCCGGGTGAATCACCTACGCTCGTGCGACCGGCATCCGAGGGATCCAGCATCCGGGCAGCATCCGGAGCCGGACCGAGCATTCACCGGAGGTAGGAGAAAGCACGGGGGTAGGACGGAACGCGCGGCATGCGTCCTACGCCGGGTGGATCGCCTACGTGCGTGCGAACAGGCGACGGGCCAACGCCCGGCGAGAACTCAGAGACCGCGCGCGCTTCAGCTGAGGCCGGAGTAGGCGTGCAGGCCCTTGAAGAAGACGTTGACGATCGTGAAGTTGAAGATCACGGCCGCAAAGCCGGTGATCGACAGCCAGGCCGACGGGGTGCCGCGCCAGCCACGCGTCGAGCGGGCGTGGATGTAGCCGGCGTAGAGCACCCAGATGATGAACGTCCAGGTCTCCTTGACGTCGAAGCCCCAGTAGCGGCCCCAGGCGTCCTGCGCCCAGATCGAACCGGCGATGAGCGTGAAGGTCCAGAAGATGAAGCCGACCACCGCGAAGCGGTACGCGAGGTTCTCCATGTGCAGCGCGCTGGGCAGCGTGCGAAGGAAGCCGGGCCCGGGGTTCTCGATGCCCTCGGCCAGGCGACGCTCGCGGCGCGACTGCAGCAGCTGCATGGTCGACAGCGCGAAGGCGAGCGCGAACACGCCCACCGAGAGCGAGGCCACGAAGACGTGGATCACGAGCCAGACCGACTTCAGCGGGTCGACGAGCGGGGTGACCTCGACGTAGAAGTTCGCCGCGGCGGCTCCCAGCAGCACCAGCACGAGGCCGGCGATGAAGGTCCCCAGGAAGCGCAGGTCGATGCGGGTGAGCATGATCAGGTAGACGAGCCCGATCAGCAGCGTGCCGATCATCGCGAACTCGTACAGGTTCGCCCACGGCACGCGTCCGGCGGCGAAGCCGCGGGTGAGGGTCGCGACCAGGTGGAAGAGCCAGCCCAGCACCATCAGCGAGGTGCCGATGCGGGCGAGCACGTACCGCGGCTTCGCAGCAGCATCCTGGGCATCGGCGGGAGCGGCGATGTCGACAGCATCCGCACCACCCGCACCACCACCGACCTCGCCGCCCCCGGCGGCGACCAGCACCCTCGCACCCACCGCCGTCGAGCTCGACCGCTTCGCGAGGTCGAACGCGTAGGCGATGAAGGCGCCGGCGTAGACGGCGATCGCCGTCCACAGCGTCAGGATCGAGATGGAATCGAGGTCGGGCATGTCATGCCTCCTTCACGGGGCGCCGCGTCGCGGCCGCATCGAGCAGCCGCTCGTGCCCGCGGACGAGATCGTCCACGGCGGCGGCCAGAGTCGGATCCTCGCCGCGCGCGAGGCCAGCGTACTCCAGGTGGATGGTGTCATCGGATGCCGTGGCCTTGACCCACATGCGCCGGCGCGGCACGAACAGGGCCAGGCCCAGACCGCCCAGGGCGAGCAGCGCGAACACGAGCACCCACACGGCGGAGGCGTCGTGGTGGATCTGCAGCGACACGTAGCGCTTGACCGACTGAGTGAAGTCGGTCGCGCCAGCCGGCGCCTCGTTCTCGAACGTGACGGTGCCCAGGCCGTTGGGCAGATCGGCGGTCTCGCCGGGCTGCAGCTGGATCGACTCCACGTCGGTGCCGCGCCCGTTGAGCTTGGTCATGTCCTCGGTGTCGAGCTGGTAGACCGAGACGGGCCGCCCGCCGTCGATGCCCAAGTCGCCCTGGTAGACGTCGAGGGTGAGCAGCGGGATGGCCACCGCGCCGTGCGCCGAGGCGAACGCCCCGGTGTCGAGCTTGACGGCGGTCGGGTAGAAGAAGCCGATCAGGCCGAGCTGCTTGGGCATCCCGTCGGGGATCTTCACGACGCCCAGTGAGCTCATGTTGCTGTCCTGCGGCAGGAACTCGACCGGCTGGCTGAGCACCTGCACGCCCTCGGCGTTGCGCACCGTGATGGTGGGGGCGTAGCCGTTGCCGAGCAGGTAGACCTTGTCGCCGCCGACATCCAGCGGGTGGTTCACCTCGACGTCGCCCTTGCGGGTCGAGCCGTCGGGCTCGCGCACCGTGAGGTTGGCCTTGAAGTTGCCCGCCTGGCCGGCGCCGGGCGTACCGAAGTCCTCGTAGGTGATGTCGAACGAGTCCAGGGTCAGCGCGTACGGCTGCAGGGCGTCGTCGGCGACGAAGCGGCCGCGGTTGATCGAGTTGTAGTCGAGCAGGGTGTTCACGAACGACTTGCCCTCGATGACCACCTTCTGCCCGGTGTAGGCGAAGCTGCCGCCGATGCCGACGGTGACGAGCACGCCCACGAGCGAGATGTGGAAGAGCAGGTTGCCGGTCTCGCGCCAGTAGCCGCGCTCGGCCGACACCGACCAGGTGGCGCCTCGGCCGCGGCCCGCGGCGGTGTCGTAGCGTGCGACGCGGTAGCCGAGTGCTTTGAGCTGCTTCTGCGCGGCGTCGACGGCCGCCTCGGCATCGGCATCCGACCCCTCGCGCGTGGTCTCGCGGTGATCCTCGAGGCGCGCCAGCCGCACGGGCGTGCGCGGCGGCTGCGCACGCAGGGCCTTCAGGTGGTGCTTGATGCGCGGGATGATGCAGCCGATCAGCGACACGAACAGCAGCAGGTAGATGGCCGAGAACCACGGCGACGAGTACACGTCGAACATGCTCAGATCGTCGAGGATCGGGAACAGGTCGGGGTTGTCGGTGCGGTACTGGATGACGCCGTTCGGGTCGGCCATCCGCTGGGGGAAGATCGACCCCGGTATCGCGGCGATCGCCAGGATGAGCAGCAGCACCAGCGCCACGCGCATCGAGGTCAGCTGCCGCCAGCCCCAGCGCAGCCAGCCGACGAGGCCGAGCCTGGGCTGGTTGATCTCGTCGTCGCGCGAGCGGACGGAATCGACGTGGTCGGCGGGGCGCAGCGGGTCGGATGCCGCGGACGCGCCGTCCTGCTCGATGCGGGTGCCGTCAGAGCGGGAGGATGACACTGCTCATCACCGCCGTCAGTCTCGACATGATCTGGGTCCACACCCCGGTCACCATCAGCAGGCCGAGGATGATCAGCAGCGCACCGCCGATGATGTTGACGGTGCGGATGTGGCGGCGCATGAACGCCGTCGCGCTGGTCGCCCAGCCGAAGCCGAGGGCCACCAGGAGGAACGGGATGCCGAGGCCGAGCGAGTAGGCGACGCCCAGCAGCGCTGCCCGCCACGGGTCGCCCAGCGTCCAGCCGACGCTGATGATCGCGCCCAGGGTCGGACCTGTGCACGGCGCCCAGCCGATCGCGAGGGTGATGCCCAGCAGCGGCGCACCCACGAGCCCGGTGGTGGAGTTCACCTGCAGCTTGTACTGCCGCTGCGCGAACCCGAAGAAGCCGAGGAACACGAGCCCCATCGCGATCACGACCGCCCCGAGGATGCGGGTGATCAGCTCGCCCCACTCCAGGAAGAAGACGGATGCCGCGCCGCCGACCACCGTGTAGGCGACGAAGACGACCGTGAACCCGGCGATGAACAGCAGCACCCCCAGCAGCATCCGCCGCCGGTCGGTGCGGACACGAGCCGCGGAACCCGACGCCGGGGCACCGGCGGAGGCGCCGGCGGCGCCGCCGATGAACCCGAGGTACCCGGGAACGAGCGGAAGGATGCAGGGCGAGAGGAACGAGACGAGGCCGGCGGCGAGCGCGAGCGGGATGGCGAGCCAGAGCGCGCCGGCCCCGATCACGGCATCCGGGGTCACGCCTTCTCCTCGAGTGCGTCCTGGATCAGGGTCGACAGGATCGAGGTGCCGTCGATCGGGCCGATGATGCGGGCGGCGACCCGGCCCTGCCGGTCGAGCACGAGGGTGGTCGGCGGCGCCTGGATCGGGGTGACCTGCGCGAAGGCGAGCTTGGCCTCGCCGGTGTCGGCGTCCATCAGGCTCGGGTAGGTGATGCCGTAGTTCTCGGCGAAGGCCTTGGCGGTGTCGGCCTGGTCGTAGATGTTCACGCCGATGAAGGCGACGTCGTCGGGCTGGTGCTTCTGCCAGACGGCTTCGAGATCGGGGGCCTCGAGGCGGCACGGGCCGCAGCCGGCGTACCAGAAGTTCACGACGGCGACGTCGCCGGCGATGTCCTGGCTCGAGAACTTCTCGCCGTCCTCGGTGACGCCGCCGAAGACGACCGGCTCACCGCGCTTTTCGGCGGGGATCTCGACGACGCGGAAGTCGGCGGTGGTGTACGCCTTCTCCTCGCCGTTGAGGAAGGCCTCGGTGGCGGGGTCGGGGGCGCATGCGCTCAGGCCGACGGCGAGCACCGCGGCGAGCGCTGCACTGGCAGCACGCCGGGATCGGATGCTGCGGGAAGAGCGCCCGCTGCGGACAGATGGAACCGTCGACGCGAGAGGCACGTTGTCAGTGTATGCACGGGATCCTATGGGTGAGCCGGAAGGGCGGAGGCGCGAGAAGCGCGGCCGGGGGCCGCCGTCGGGCGTTTGCATCACCCCGCGGTCTGCAGGTCGGGGAACTCGCCGAGCACGTCCGAGAGCGCGGCGCGGAACCGCGGGCAGGTGGAGATGTCGTGTGCGGAGCAGTTCAGCGCATGCTCGGTCATCGCCTTCGACCGGCGCATCTCGGCCATCCGCCGGTCGAGGTCGTCGATGTGCGCCTGAAGCACGCGGTGCCTGCCCGACATGTCGCGCTCGAGCAGATGGGCGATCTGGTCGAGGCTCATCCCGGCATCCTTGCTGCGGACGATCACCGCCACCCTGACGACGTCGTCGCGCCCGTAGCGGCGCCGGCCGGCGGCATCCCGCTCGGGGGCGAGCAGCCCCACCGACTCCCAGTGGCGCAGCACGTTCGTGGGCAGGGAGAACCGCTCGGCGACCTCTCCGACGGACCAGGGACGCTCAGCACTTGACTTCATGTTGACATGAAGTCACACACTGACGGAGAACGCAAGTGCGAACACCTCAGGAGGACGACAGATGCGCGACGTCATCATCATCGGCGCAGGCCCCGCAGGCCTGCAGGCAGCCCTCACCCTCGGACGGATGCACCGCACCGCCCTGGTCGTCGATTCCGGCGAGTACCGCAACGGACCCGTGCTGCATATGCACAACGTGGTCGCCAACGACGGCACTCCCCCGGCCGAGTTCCGCGCGACCGCCCGCGCCCAGCTGGCCGCCTACGAGACGATCACCCTGCGCGAGGGATCGGTCACCGCCGTCTCTCCTGCGGACGACGGCTTCGCCGTGCGGTTCGCCGACGGCACGACCGAGCACGCCCCGCGGGTGCTGCTGGCGACCGGAATGGCGGATGACCTGCCCGCCGTTCCCGGCCTCGCCGAGCTGTGGGGACTGCGGGCGTTCACCTGCCCGTTCTGCGACGGCCACGAATTCGCCGGACGCCGGGTCGGAGTGCTCGGCGGCGGCCGCGCCGAGCATCTCGTGCGGATGCTGCGCCCCATCGTCGGCTCGCTCACCGTCTTCGACGGCGGCGAGCTCGACGCCCAGGCCCGTTCGGCCCTCGAGGAGCTCGGCGCGGACGTGCACTCAGCACCGGTGACAGCGGTGGCCGCGCACGACGACGGCGTACGGGTGAGCGCTGGCGGCGAGGTCGACGTGGGGGCGCTGTTCGTCACGAACGGCACGACGCGTCAGCGTGCGCCGTTCCCCGAGCAGCTCGGCCTGCGGATGCTGCCCAGCGGTGCCATCGAGATCGACGAATTCGGCCGCACGTCGCTTCCGGGCGTCTCGGCGGCGGGCGACCTGGCACACCGGGCGGCTGTCCCCGGCATCATGGCCGCGGTCACCATCGCCGCGGCTGCGGGTCAGCTGGCCGCGGCCGGCATCGTGCAGGAGCTCGCGATGGCGTGACGGGCAGGGCGCCTCGAGGCGCCCGAACGACGGAGCGGATGCCGTGGCCCACGGCATCCGCTCTGTTCTGTTCTGTGCTTTCCGGCCGCGCGCCGGACCGCTCAGACCGCGCCGAGGTCGATGCCGGCGGCGGCCGGCTCGGCGTAGTCGACCTCGCGCCACACGTCGCCCACGCGCTCGAAGCTCGTGACGCTCGACAGGGCGCAGCGGCGGGTGCGCGGGTCGTGCCGCAGCGGCAGCCCCGCGATCGCCAGATGCGTGATCCAGATCGGCGCCTGGTGCGAGACGAAGACGACGTCGCCGTCGTCCGCGGCATCCCAGGCCTCGTCCATCGCCTCCTGCACGCGGTCGGCGATCGAACGGTACGCCTCTCCCCAGCTGGGCAGCGACGGGCGCCGCAGATGCCACCAGTTGCGCGGGTCGCGCAGCGCCCGCGACATGCGCCGGCCCTCGAACACGTTCGTCGGCTCGATGATGCGCGCGTCGAGTTCGGCGGTGAGTCCGAAGCGCTCGGCGAAGGGCTCGGCCGACTCCTGGGCGCGCTCCAGCGGAGAGCAGCGCAGGCCGGTCACGGGGCGACCGAGGGATGCCACATGCGCGGCCGCCGCCTGCGCCATCTGGTGTCCGGTCTCGCTGAGGTGATAGCCGGGGAGCCGGCCGTAGAGCACCCGCAGCGGGTTGTGCACTTCACCGTGGCGGACGAGATGCAGGCGGGAAGCGACCATGCCCGCGAGTCTAGCCAGGCGCCCTCCCCCGCCGCGCATGGGGGAGGGCCCGGGATGCCGCCGGCGGGCGGCGGGCGCTCATCGCCCTCCCCGTAGACTGGGCGGGTCCCATATTCCCCGATCAGAAGGAATCCTCCGTGCTTCGCACACACACGGCAGGCTCGCTGCGAGCCGAGCACATCGGTCAGACCGTCACCCTCTCGGGCTGGGTCGATCGTCGCCGCGATCACGGAGGCGTCGCGTTCATCGATCTTCGCGATGCATCCGGCATCGCTCAGGTGGTCATCCGCGACGAAGAGGTGGCGCACCCGCTGCGCAGCGAGTTCGTGCTCCAGGTGACCGGTGAGGTCTCGCGCCGGCCCGCCGGCAACGAGAACCCGAACCTGCCCACCGGCGAGGTCGAGCTCATCGCCAGCGTCGTGACGGTGCTGAACGAGTCGGCGCCGCTGCCCTTCCAGGTCTCCAGCGGTCTGGCCGAGTCCGACCCGATCGGCGAAGAGGTGCGCCTCAAGCACCGCTACCTCGACCTGCGCCGTCCGGCCCCGGCCGCGGCGATGCGCCTGCGCTCGGACGTCTACAAGGCGATCCGCGACGAGCTGCACCAGCGCGACTTCGTCGAGGTCGAGACCCCGACGCTGACCCGCTCCACACCCGAGGGCGCCCGCGACTTCCTCGTGCCGGCGCGCCTGCACCCGGGCAGCTGGTACGCGCTGCCGCAGTCGCCGCAGCTGTTCAAGCAGCTGCTGATGGTCGGCGGTGTGGAGAAGTACTTCCAGATCGCGCGCTGCTACCGCGACGAGGACTTCCGCGCCGACCGTCAGCCTGAGTTCACGCAGCTCGACATCGAGATGAGCTTCGTCGAGCAGGAGGACGTCATCGAGATGATGGAGTCGCTCATCGTCGCGATGTGGAAGACCATCGACGTCGACGTGCAGACGCCGCTGCCGCGGATCACCTACGCCGACGCGATGGCGAAGTACGGCTCCGACAAGCCCGACCTGCGCTTCGGCCTGGAGCTCAGCGAGGTCACCGACTACTTCAGGGACACCCCGTTCCGGGTGTTCCAGTCGGAGTACGTCGGCGCGGTCATCATGCCCGGCGGCGCCTCGCAGCCGCGCAAGACGCTGGACGCCTGGCAGGACTGGGCCAAGCAGCGCGGTGCCCGCGGTCTTGCCTACGTGCTCTTCAACGAGGACGGAACTCTCGGCGGACCGGTCGCGAAGAACCTCTCCGAGGCCGAGCAGGCGGGTCTTGCCGAGCTCGTGGGCGCAAAGCCCGGCGACTGCGCCTTCTTCGCCGCCGGTGAGACGAAGGCCAGCCGCGCGCTGCTCGGCGCCGCGCGCGTCGAGATCGGCCGCCGCCTCGAGCTGCTCGACCCGAACGTGTTCGCGTTCACCTGGGTCGTCGACGCCCCGATGTTCGAGCCGGCGTCGGATGCCGTGGCATCCGGTGATGTGGCGGTCGGAGCCGGCGCCTGGACGGCCGTGCACCACGCGTTCACCGGACCGAAGCCCGAGTTCGAGGACACCTTCGACACCGATCCGGGATCCGCCCTGGCCTACGCGTACGACATCGTCTGCAACGGCTCCGAGCTGGGTGGCGGCTCGATCCGCATCCACCGCGAGGACGTGCAGAAGCGCGTCTTCGAGGTGATGGGCATCAGCGAGGAGCAGGCCGAGGACAAGTTCGGCTTCCTGCTCGAGGCGTTCAAGTTCGGTGCTCCCCCGCACGGCGGAATCGCGCTGGGCATGGACCGCGTCATGCAGCACCTGACCAAGACCGAGTCGATCCGCGAGGTCATCGCGTTCCCGAAGTCGGGCAACGGCTTCGACCCGCTGACCGAGGCTCCCGCCCCGATCACCCCGGAGCAGCGCGCCGAGGCCGGCGTCGACGCCGCTCCCGAGCCCGAGTCCGCAGAGCGCTGACCCCCCGTCACTACCGCCGAAACCCCTCGTGGTTGCCCAGACCCCTCAGGATCTGCGCGAATCACGAGGGGTTTCGACATTCATGAGGGGTTTCGGCGGGAGGGTCAGGGGAGGGCGGGGGCGACGTTCTCGTTCCACACGTCGAAGCCGAGCTTGCCGATCAGCAGCACCACGACGATCAGGAAGACCCAGCGGATGAACCGGGATCCGCGCGAGATCGCCATCCGCGACCCCAGATAGCTGCCGGCGACGTTCGCGACGGCCAGGATGCCGCCCAGCAGCCACAGCACCGCACCGTGCGGGATGAACAGCAGCAGCGCGCCCGCGTTGGTCGCGAGGTTCACGATCTTCGCCTTGGCGCTGGACTGCAGGAAGTCGTAGCCCATCAGCGCCACGAGGGTGATGACGAGGAACGTCCCGGTGCCCGGGCCGATCAGCCCGTCGTAGAAGCCGATCACCAGCCCCGCCGCCCCGGCCGTGATGTGGTGTCGGTGGCCGGTGAAGCGCAGCTTCATGACCTGCCCCATCGCCGGGCGGAACACCGTGATCGCCGCCACGATCAGCAGCGCGACGACGATGATCGGCTTGAACGCCGCAGCAGGCAGCACGGTGGCCACCGCCGCCCCGCCGAAGGACCCGGCCAGGGCGATTCCCGCCATCGGCAGCGCCGTGCGGATGTCGGGCTTCGCCCGCCGGTAGTAGGTGACGCTGCTCGTCGCGGTGCCGAACACGGATGCGAGCTTGTTGGTCGCCAGCGCCTGCACGGGCGCGATGCCGGGGATAAGCAGCAGCGCGGGCAGCTGCAGCAGTCCGCCTCCTCCGACGACGGCGTCGATCCAGCCGGCGGCGAAGGCGGCGATGATGACGAGCACGAGCACGCCCCAGGTGAGCTGTTCGAGTCCGAGGAGTGCTCCGATGTCCATCACCACTCAGAATGCCAGAACCTCGGATGCCAGAACGCACGACGCCAGAACGGCGGGTGCCAGACTGGGGGCATGCTCGATCAGCTGCCGCTGCCGCATCCGCTCCCGTCCCGCACCGGCGAGGTCACGCTGCGCCGTGCGACCCGCGCCGACGCCGAAGCGCTCATCGCCCTGCTCGCCGACGACCCCATCAGCGCATCCCGCGGCGACCGCGCCAGCGCCGAGGACGAGCCGCTGTACCGCGCCGGGCTCGACGAGATCCTCGCCGATCCGATGAACGACCTGCTCGTTGCCGAGCGCGACGGCGTCGTCGTCGCCACCTTCCAGCTCACCCTGATCCCGGGCATGGCGCGACGCGGCGCGCGCCGGCTGCTCGTCGAGGCGGTGCGGGTGCGCAGCGGCCTGCGCTCCGCCGGGATCGGCTCGGCGATGATGCGGTGGGTCACCGACGTCGCCGCCCCGGCACTGGGTGCGACGCTCGTGCAGCTGACCTCGGATGCCGCGCGCGTCGACGCGCACCGCTTCTACGAGAACCTCGGCTTCGCCGGGTCGCACCGGGGCTTCAAGTACGCGGTGCCACCGGCCACGGCATCCGGTGTCATGACTTCGTAACCCGGCGTTCACCGCCGCCGCCCTGCCGGGTAACCGGCGGGCCGTAGTTTCCTCTCGTCCCGACTCGGCCATCGGCCGGACTCCCGAGAGGAAACTCATGGCAATCATCCCCCGCCGCGCGCGCCTGGGCGCCGGCATCGCCCTCGCGACCACCGCGGCTCTGCTGCTCACCTCCTGCGCAGGCGCTCCCGCCGCAGGCGGCTCGGGCGACGGCGCGGCCGACGCAGCGACCGCGACCTCGGTCAGCGACTTCGGCACCTTCGCCGACCTCGAGGCCGCCGCGAAGGAGGAGGGCCAGCTCAACGTCATCGCCCTCCCCCGCGACTGGGCCAACTACGGCGAGATCCTCGACCTGTTCGCAGAGCGCTACCCCGAGATCACCGTCAACGAGCAGTCGCCGGATGTGTCCAGCGCCGATGAGATCAAGGCGGCCGAGACCAACGAGGGCCTCGACACGGCCCCCGACGTGTTCGACCTGGGCCTGACCGTCGCGCTGCAGAGCACCGACGTCTTCGCCCCCTACAAGGTGCAGACCTGGGACGAGATCCCGGATGCCCTTAAGGAGCCCACCGGCCTGTTCGTCGGCGACTACGGCGGATACATGTCCGTGGGCTACGACTCGTCGAAGTACCCGGCCCCCGCCTCGCTCGACGACCTCAAGGGCGCCGACTACAAGGCCTCGGTCGCGCTGAACGGCGACCCCACGCAGGCCGGCGCCGCCTTCGGCGCCGTGGGCCTGGCCACCGTGCAGTCCGGCGGGGAGCTGGACGACTACCAGGCCGGCATCGATTTCTTCTCCGACCTGCAGAAGTCGGGCAACCTGCTGAAGGTCGACGTCACCACCGCGACGGTCACGAGCGGCGAGACTCCGGTCGTCTTCGACTGGGACTACCTCAACGCCGCCCACAAGGCCGCCAACCCGAACTGGGAGGTCGTCGTGTTCGACGGCGTCGGCTACGCCGCGTACTACAACCAGGCGATCAACAAGGACGCCCCGAACCCGGCCGCGGCTCGTCTGTGGCAGGAGTTCCTCTACAGCGACGAGGTGCAGAACCTGTGGCTGAAGGGCGGCGCCCGCCCCGTTCGCATGGAGGCCATGATCGAGGCCGGCACCATCGACACCGAGCTGGCCGCGGCACTCCCCGAGGCACCGGCCGAGACCGTCGTCCCGACCGAGAAGCAGAGCACCGCCGCCGGCACCCTGCTCGGCGAGAAGTGGGCCGCGGCGGTTCGGTGACCGCCGTCGAACTCGCACGCGTCGGGTCGGAGCGCATCGCTCCGGCCCGGCGCGCCGTCTCCTCGAGGGAGCTGCTCGCCGGTCTCGGCCTCGTGCCGTTCGCCGCGTACGTGCTGCTGTTCCTCGCCCTGCCGACAGCGCTCGCCCTGCTGTCGGGCCTGTTCGACAGCGAGGGCGCCTTCACCTGGACCAACCTGTCGGCCCTCGCCGATCCCGTCATCATCGCCACGTTCTGGAACTCGGCCTGGATCTCGCTGCTCACGGCCGTGGTCGGCGCGGTGGTCGGCGCCGCCGTCTGCTACGCGCTGCTCGGTCTGCGGCCCGACGGCGCCATCCGCACCACTGTCGAGGCCGCCGCGGGCGTGCTCGCCCAGTTCGGCGGCGTCATGCTCGCCTTCGCGTTCATCGCCACGATGGGCCTGCAGGGAGTGATCACGGTGCTGCTGCGCGACTCGCTCGGCGTCGATATCTTCGCCACCGGCCCGTGGATCTACGAGGTGCCGGGGCTGATCCTGCCCTACATCTACTTCCAGGTGCCGCTGATGGTGATCACCTTCCTGCCCGCACTCACCGCGCTGCGACCGCAGTGGGCCGAGGCGAACCTCACCCTCGGCGGCACGCGCGCCAGCTTCTGGCTGCGCATCGGCTTCCCGGTGCTCGCCCCCTCGTTCCTGGCGAGCTTCCTGCTGCTGTTCGCGAACGCGTTCTCGTCGTATGCGACCGCCGCCGCGCTCGCCAGCCAGGGCTCGCAGATCGTGCCGCTGCAGATCCGTGCGGCTCTCACGAGCGAGACCGTGCTGGGCCGCGAGAACCTCGCCGGGGCCCTCGCCTTCGGCATGATCGTCGTCGTCGGCGTAGTCATGTGGCTCTACTCGCTGGTGCAGCGGCGGGCGGCGAGGTGGCGGGTATGAACCGCATCGCCCCCTCGCGCACCACCCGCTGGGTCATCGGCATCCTGGTCGGCGGCCTGTTCGCCATTCCGCTCGTCTCGACGCTGCTGTACACGCTGCGCGATCCGGCCGGCGGGCTGAGCGGCATCCACTGGGCCGCCCTCGCCGACCCCGCTCAGGCACAGGTGCTGCGTCCGATCTGGACGGGCCTGGGCAACTCGCTGCAGCTGTCGATCGTCACCGTCGCGATCGTGCTGTTCCTGCTGGCACCGACGATGATCCTGGTGAACCTGCGGTTCCCGCGGCTCAAGCCGATCTTCGAGTTCGTGGTGCTGCTGCCCATCTCGATCCCGGCGATCGTGCTCGTGGTCGGCCTGGCGCCGATCTACCTGCAGGTCGGGCGCACCTTCGGCACCGGCACCTGGACGCTCGCCTTCGCCTACGGCGTCACCGTGCTGCCGTTCGCGTACCGATCGATCCAGGCGTCGATGGATGCCGTCGACATGCGCACCCTCAGTGAGGCGGCACGCTCGCTCGGCGCGAGCTGGCCCACGGTCGTGCTGCGGGTGCTGGCCCCGAACCTGCGCCAGGGGCTGCTCGCCGCCTCGCTCATCTCCATCGCCGTCGTGCTCGGCGAGTTCACCATCGCGTCGCTGCTGAACCGTCAGGTGCTTCAGACCGCCCTCGTCGTCGTGCAGAAGCAGGACCCGTACGCGCCCGCCATCTTCACGCTTCTGGCGCTGGCGTTCTGCTTCGTGCTGCTGCTCGCCATCGGGCGGGCGGCGCGCGATCGCTCAGGAAAGGCCGAATCATGACCACCGACCAGGCACTGCCGGCCACGAAGGACAACCTGCTGCTCGCCGAGGCCGGCGAGGGCACCCGCGTCGAGCTCGGCGGCATCGTCAAGTCGTACGGCGGCACGCGCGTGCTGCACGGCATCGATCTCGACATCGCCCCCGGTGAGTTCGTCTCGCTGCTCGGCCCCTCCGGATGCGGCAAGACCACTCTGCTACGGGTGCTGGCCGGTCTCGAGGATGCCGACGAGGGCACCGTGCTGCTCGGCGGCGCCGATGTGTCGCACGTGCCCACCAACCGCCGCGACATCGGCATGGTGTTCCAGTCGTACTCGCTGTTCCCGCACCTGCGCATCACCGACAACACCGCCTTCGGGCTGCGGCGCCGCGGCGTCGGCCGGGCTGAGGCTGCCAGGCGCGCCCTCGACGCCCTCGCCCTGGTCGGGCTCGCGGAGCACTCAGAGAAGTTCCCGCACCAGCTCTCCGGCGGGCAGCAGCAGCGCGTGGCCCTGGCCCGCGCCCTGGTGACCGAACCGAAGGTGCTGCTGCTGGACGAGCCGCTCTCGGCGCTGGACGCGAAGGTGCGCGTGCAGCTGCGCGACGAGATCCGCCGCCTGCAGCTGCGCCTGGGCATCACGACCGTGTTCGTCACGCACGACCAGGAGGAGGCGCTGGCCGTCTCCGACCGCATCGCGGTGATGAACTCGGGCCGCATCGAGCAGATCGACACGCCCGAGGAGCTGTACGGCGCGCCGGCGACGGCATCCGTGGCCGGCTTCGTCGGCCTCTCAAGCCTCGTCGCCGGGGTCGCCGACGGCGGCCACGTCACCGTGTGGGGGCAGCGACTGCCGCTGCAGACGCCGGCGGACGGTCCGGTCGACGTGTATCTGCGGCCCGAGAACGTGCACTTCGCGGCGGAGGCGGATGCCGTCGCCACCGGCATCGTCGAGGAGTCGACGTTCCTGGGCAGCATGCGCCGCACGGTCGTGCGCACCGAGGCCGGCGAGCGGGTCACCGTGCAGCATGCACCCGGCATCCGGCCCGCCTTCGGCGACGTCGTCGGCCTGCGCCTGCTGGCCGAGCCTGTCGCGGCGCGGCCGCGCGACTGAGCGGCGGGACCCGCCCCGGATACGACGCAGGCGTCGATGTCCGTGCGGATCAGAGCACGCGGGAGAGGAAGTCCTGCGTGCGCGGATGCTGCGGGTTCGCCAGCACCTGACGCGGGTCGCCCTGCTCGAGGATGTGCCCGCCGTCCATGAAGATCAGGCGCGAGCCGACCTCGCGGGCGAAGCCCATCTCGTGCGTGACGACGAGCATCGTCATGCCCTCGTCGGCCAGGCTGCGCATCACCTGCAGCACCTCGCCGACCAGCTCGGGGTCCAGCGCCGACGTGGGCTCGTCGAAGAGCATCATGTCGGGGTTCATGCACAGCGCCCGCGCGATGGCGACGCGCTGCTGCTGTCCGCCGGAGAGGTGGCTCGGGTAGGCATCCGCCTTCTCGCTCAGCCCCACGCGGCCGAGCATCTCGCGGGCGACGCGCTCGGCCTCGTCCTTCGAGCGCTTCTTCACGCGGCGCTGCGCGATGGTGAGGTTGCCGAGCACCGTGAGGTGCGGGAACAGGTTGAAGCTCTGGAAGACCATCCCGATGCGAGTGCGGACGCGGTCGATCTCGGTCTCGGGGTCGGTGATGTCGATCCCCTCGATCAGGATGCTGCCGCCGGTCGGCTCTTCGAGCAGGTTCACTGAGCGCAGCAGGGTGGACTTGCCCGAGCCGGACGGCCCGATCACGCAGACCACCTCGCCCGCGGTGACGGTGAGGTCGATGCCCTTGAGCACCTCGTTGTCGCCGAAGGTCTTCACCAGGCCCCGCACCTCGATGGCGGGGGCGTGGACGTCGATCAGATCCGTGCTCATCGCTGCTTCGCCATTCGTCGTTCGAGCCACGCGACCACCCGCGTCAGCGGGATGGTCACGAGGAGGTACAGCAGGGCCGCCATCACCAGCGGAGTCGCGTTGGCGTTGGCCGTCGATGCGTCACGGGCGAAGTTCGTCAGCTCCTTGGTCTGGATCGTCACACCCGCGATGAACAGCAGCGAGGTGTCCTTCAGCAGCAGGACGAACTCGTTCGTCATCGGCGGAATGATGATGCGGAAGCCCTGCGGGAGGATGATCCAGAACATCGTCTTCATCGGCGACATGCCCAGCGACCGGGCGGCCTCGGCCTGCCCCTTCGGCACCGCCTGGATGCCGGCGCGGATCACCTCGGCCATGTAGGCCGAGGCGACCAGGATCAGCCCCAGCAGCCCCGCACCGGCGGGGCCGCCGGGGATCTTGATCCCGAGCGCGATCGGCAGCATGAACGCCACCGCGAAGATGGTCAGCAGGGCGGGAAGGCCACGGAACAGCTCGATCCACGCGGTCGCGAACCAGCGGAACGGCCCGATGACCGACAGCTTCATCAGGGCGAACAGGATGCCGAGCAGCAGTCCGCCGAGGAAGCCGATCAGGGTGAACAGCAGCGTGTTCACCAGAGCCGTGGTGATGATGCCCGGGAACATCTTCGCCGCGACCTCGGCATTGAAGAACTGCCGTGCGATCCGCGGCCAGTCCGTCGCGAGGACGGCCCAGACGACCACCCCGATGAACAGGGCGTACATGGAATACCGGTACGCCCGGTTCCGGGTGCTGCGCTTCAGCGCCATCGTGGAGATCCTTCCCACCCGCCTGCGGCGGTCAGTTCGCGCTGAAGTACTTGTCGTAGAGCGTGTCGTAGTCGCCGCTGTCGCGCAGCTCCTGCAGAGCGCCGTCGATCGCGTCGCGCAGCTCGACCTTCTCACCCTTGGCGAAGGCGAAGCCGTACGACTCGTCGGTGTCGTACTCCTCGACGATCTTGTACGCGTCGTCGGCCTTCTCGTGCTCGAGGTTCACCGGCTGGTCCTGCAGGATCGCGTCGATCTGCCCCGCCTGCATCGCCGGCCACAGCTCGCCGTCGGAGGGGTACTGCACCAGGGTCGCGCCCGTGGCGTTCTCGGTCGCGTAGTTCTCACCGGTGGTGCCCTGCTGCACGCCGACGTTCTTGCCGTCGAGGTCGTCGATGCTCTCGATGCCCGAGTCGACGCGCACCAGCAGTGACTGCAGCGAGTCGTAGTACGGCTCGGAGAAGTCGATGTTGGCCTTGCGCTCCTCGGTGATGGTCATGGCCGAGGCGCCGAGGTCGCAGTCACCGGCGAGCAGCACGGTGCCCGACTGGAGGGCGTCGAAGTTGACGTCCTGCACGGCCAGCTCGAGGCCGAGCTTGTCGGCGATCGCGCCGAGCAGCTCGATGTCGAAGCCCGAGTAGCCGGTCTCGGTCGACGAGTCCTCGAACTCGAAGGGCGGGTAGGGCACGTCCGAGCACGCGGTCAGCGTGCCCTCGGTGACCAGACCGTAGTCGGGACCGGAGGGTGCGTCGCCGCCGTCACCACCGTCGCCATCGGATGCAGGGTTGCCGGCGCATCCGGTGAGGGCGAGGACTGCGGTGGCGGCGATGGCCGCACCGATGAGAAGAGGACGACGATTCATGATCACTCCTGCGTGACGGGCATCTGCCCTGGGAACGGGTTCGCCATCATCTTGACACGATGACGGCGACATGGAACAACCACCTGGATGACCGGTGGTCACGGTTGTATTGCGACGGATTCAGATCTCGAAGTCGACGGCGACCCGGGATGCGACCACGGAGCGAATGTATGCTCCGACCTCCTTGTGCGCCGGATGCACCTGGTAGGCCTCGAGCGCCTCGAGGGAATCCACGTCGGCGACGAGGGTGACGTCCCAGTTGATGTCGGGGTGCGCGACGTTCGCGCCGGCCGAGACCGTGCGCAGCTCGGGCACCACGCCCATCAGCGCGTTGAGCCGGCGGGCGACCTCTGCGGCCTGCTCGCCGCGCAGCGCGGCATCCTCTTCGGCGAGCTTCCAGCTTACGACGTGACGGATCACTGATTCTCCTTGTCCGGGGCAGCACTGAGGGCGTCTTCGAGCGCGCTGCGCAGGCGGTCGGGGGTGACGCGCCAGTGCGCGTGCAGCTCGCCGTCGATCAGGACCACGGGGATCTTCTCCCACCACAGCTCGTACAGTGCGGGATCGTCGTTGATCGACTGCTCGATGATCTCGAGCCGCTCCGCGGCAGCATCCGGCAGTTCGGCGACGACGACGTCGACGATCTCGCTCGCGACCTCGCAGAGGTGGCAGTCGGGCTTGCCGATGAGGGTGACTGTGGTCACTTCTCGACCGGATGCCCCTGGGCGATCCACGCGTCGGTGCCGCCCTCGACGTTGGTGACGTCGTAGCCGCGGGACTCGAGCGCCTGCACGGCGCGCGCCGACCGCCCGCCCAGCAGGCAGATCACGTCGAACGCCTCGCCCGGCAGCTCTTCGAGCCGGTCACCGAGCTCGGACAGCGGGATGTTCACCGCACCGGGGACGCGACCGGAGGCGTACTCATCGCGCTCGCGGACGTCGATGAGCGGCACGCCCTCACGGGCGGCGAGCTGGGCGATGTCGATCGATTTCATGGACTCCCTTTCGTGGGGTGCTCCGGCATCGGTGTTCCTGGGGTGCTCCGGCATCCGTGTTCCTGGGGTGCTCCGGCATCCGTGGCAGCGAGACACGAAGCGCCCCCGTCGACGGGAACAGGCCCGGTCGGGAGGCGCTCAGTGTCGTGCCGCTTACTTCTTGTTGCGGCGCTGGTGGCGAGTCTTGCGAAGCAGCTTGCGGTGCTTCTTCTTCGCCATGCGCTTGCGGCGCTTCTTGATGACTGAACCCACGGAAACCTCACTAAGTCAGGGGCTGGATGCCACGAAGGCGGGCACCCGGGTACGGGCACGGAAAAATGCCTCCGACGATTCTAGCAAACCGTCGGGCCCACCCTGAACGCGCGCTCGGATCAGCCGACGTCGGCGATGGGCCGGTTCAGCGCCTCGGCGACCGCCGACTCGGGCACGCGATAGCTGCGACCGAACCGGATCGCGGGCAGCTCACCGGCATGCACCAGCCGGTACACGGTCATCTTCGACACGCGCATCAGCTCGGCGACCTCCGCCACCGTCAGGAATCGAACGTCTTGAACATCGGGCATCCCACGTACCCCTTTCTGCTGATGCACACTCTATGGGGTAGGTGCGACACCTGTAAACCGCTGTGACTGATGTGAGTCCTGGGACTCCTCGCACACCGGACTGCCGCGCGTCAGGGACGTGCGCGTGCCGCGCGGTCGGCGGCCTCGCGATGCGCCTGACGCTCGGCCTTGCGCGCGGCGCGCAGCGCCTTCTCGGCATCCCGCACCGCCTTCTGCGCCTCGCGCAGCTTCCTGTCGTCCGAGAGCTCGGCCGGCTCGACACCGATCCAGTCGTGCGCGGCCGCGTGCTCCTCACCCCGGTCGAGCGCGTCGATGTACATCGCGACACCGTCGAGCAGCCGCTCGATCGCAAAGCGGAACGGGTCGTCGGGAGCCGTGAACACCCCCGCATCGACAGCCCTGCGAAGGTGGGGGAACTCGTCGCCGGTGACGACGCGATCGAACAGCGCGGCCTCCTCGGCCGAGATCTCGTCGGGACTCAGACCCCGCGTGCGCGCCTGCTCGGCGTACCCGGCCACCACCATCCCGTACCACCGGGCGTGACCGCTCGCGGCGAGCGCGACGGCCAGCCGCTCGTTCTCGGAGAGCGGGGTCTCGGAGAGCGCCTCGAGTCCGGCACGTCGCCAACGACATGCGCACCGGCATCATCGACCGGTTCCGCACCATGCCGCTGCGCGCGGACGCCGTGCTGACCGGCCACGTCGTGGCGAGCCTGCTGCGCAACATCGTCGCGACCGCCGTCGTGATCGGCGTCGGCGTGCTGGTCGGCTTCCGGCCGACGGCCACGTTCGGAGACTGGATGCTGACGGCCGCACTGATCGCGCTCTACATCCTCACGATCACGTATCTCTTCGCCGCGATCGGACTCGCCGCCGGCTCGCCCGAGGGCGCCAACGGGTACGGCTTCGTCCTGCTGTTCCTGCCGTACCTCTCGAGCGCGTTCGTGCCGGTGGTGAGCATGCCGGAGTGGCTGCAGCCGGTGGTCGAGCACCAGCCGATCACGCCGATCGTCGAGAGCATCCGGGCACTGCTGATGGGAACGTCCGTCGACAGCGAGCCGATCCTGGCCGTCCTGTGGTGCGTGCTGATCCTCGTGATCGCCGCGGTCTGGGGCGCGTGGCTGTTCCGCCGCAAGGCGGCTCGGCGGTGAGGGGCGGCGCGGCGGTGACGCTCAGCGGCGCTTGAACGCGCTCGCCACCGCGTGCTTGGCGGATGCCGCGGCGCGGCCGACCACCTCGGCCGCGTGCGCGGCACTGTCTGGCAGCGGGGCCGCAGGAAGGGTGATCTGCGGGGCCTGATCGCCGTAGGCGTCGACGAGGAACGGCACCAGCCAGTCGTCGACGACCTCCAGCGGCTCGACGGCGAGGCTGTAGAAACGGCGCTGACCGTCTTCGCGCACGGTGACCAGTTCGGCCTCCCGCAGCACCTTGAGATGCTTCGACACGGTCGGCTGGCTCACGCCCAGCTCGCTCACGATCTCGGTGACGCTGGTGCCGGCATCGCTCTCGCTGGAGCGGCTGAGCAGCAGCTGGAGGATGTCGCGCCTCGTGCCGTCCGCGATCACATCGAAGATGTCGGTCATGCCATCAGGGTAGTCGGCGCCCGGGTGAGTCGCCTAGCATGGCGACCCTGCGCACGGAGTACGATTGCGGAGATCCGGCAACGGCCGTCGCATGCACAGCAGGAGGGGGATCGATGTCGGGCACCATGTCGGCATCCTCTCAGCGCACCCCGGTGGGCCTGGTCGCCAAGCGGATCAAGCACGTCGTCACCTCGTCGCCTTCGCGCTTCGCGATCGTCGTGTTCGCCACCCTCATCCTGGTGTTCACCGGCTTGCTATCGCTGCCGATCTCTTCGGTATCCCGCACGGTCACGCCCCTCAGCGACGCATTGTTCACGGCGGTCTCGACGATCTGCGTCACCGGACTCGCCACCGTCGACATGAGCACGCACTGGTCGGGGTTCGGCCAGGTCGTCATCTTCATCGGCGTGAACATCGGCGGGTTGGGCGTGCTCACGCTCGCCTCGCTCATGGGACTGGTGATCTCCAAGCGCCTGGGACTGAGCGCCAAGCTCATGGCCGCCGGCGACACCAACCCGCTGCGCGCCCACGGCGGCGTGGTCAACGAAAGCCAGACCGTGCGGCTCGGCGAGGTCGGCCAGCTGCTGACGACGGTCGCCTTCTCGGCCCTCATCATCGAGGGCTCCCTCGCCGTGCTGCTCTACCCGGCACTGGTGATGGCGGGCGTCGATCCCTTCTCGGCACTGTGGGAGGCACCCTACTTCGCCGCGATGGCGTTCACGAACACCGGGTTCGCCCCCAACGACGGCGGCGTCGCCGTCTTCGGCGACGACTACCTCGTGCTCTTCCTGCTGATGGCCGGCGTCTTCCTGGGAAGCATCGGCTTCCCCGTCATCTACACGCTCGCCAAGCACGTGTGGCACGTGAAGCGCTGGTCGCTGCACTCCAAGCTCACCCTCGTGACGACCATCCTGCTGTTCTTCGCCGGCGCCGCGGTGTTCCTGCTGCTGGAGTACGACAACCCCCGCACGTTCGGATCGATGGATGCCGTCGACACGACGGTGCAGGCGTTCTTCCTGTCGGCGATGACACGCTCCGGCGGCTTCAGCGTCATCGACATCTCCGACCTGAACGGCTCGTCGATGCTCGTGGCGTGCATGCTCATGTTCGTCGGCGGCGGTTCGGCATCCACCGCCGGCGGCATCAAGGTGACCACCCTCGCCGTGCTCGCCATCGCCGTCTGGTCGGAGGCGAAGGGGCGTCAATCGGTCGAGGCCTTCGGGCGCCGCATCCCCTCGGACGTGCAGCGCGTCGCGCTGTCGGTCGTGGCGTGGGGTGCGACGATCGTCGCGATCTCCACGATCGCGATCACCCAGCTGACCAAGTTCCCCGTCGTCGAGGTGCTGTTCGATGTGATCTCGGCCTTCGGCACGGTGGGCCTCAGCTCGGGCGTCACCGAGCAACTGCCCGACTCCGGCTCGTACCTGCTCGCGCTGACTATCTTCATGGGGCGCGTTGGTACAGTGACACTCGCCGCGGCGGTCGCCGCGACGTCCCGTTCGCAGCTCTATTCGCTGCCCGTGGAAAGGCCGATCGTTGGTTGAGATGGTTCGCGGCGACGCGCCGGTTCTCGTGATCGGACTCGGACGCTTCGGCGCCGCCTGCGCCGGAGAGCTCGATCGGCTCGACCGCGAGGTGCTCGCGATCGACGAGGACCTCGGCCTCGTGCAGAAGTGGTCCGAGCGCGTCACGCACACCGTGCAGGCGGATGCCAGGAACATCGACGCGCTGCGTCAGATCGGCGCCCAGGACTTCCAGGTCGCCGTGGTCGCCGTCGGCTCGCTGATCGAGGCGTCGGTGCTCATCACCGCCAACCTCGTCGATCTGAAGGTGCCGCAGATCTGGGCCAAGGCCGTGTCGCAGTCGCACGGCAAGATCCTGGCCCGCGTGGGGGCGAACCACGTCATCTACCCCGAGCGCGAGGCCGGCGAGCGCGTGGCGCACCTGGTCAGCGGCCGGATGCTCGACTTCATCCGCTTCGACGACGACTTCGTGCTGGCGAAGATGTACCCGCCGAAGTTCATCCGAGGCGTGGGACTGAACGAATCGGGCGTGCGGACGAAGTACAAGGTCACCGTCGTCGGCGTGAAGAGCCCCGGCAAGCCGTTCCGCTACGCAGAGGCGAACACCGTCGTCACCAACCACGACCTCATCATCGTCTCGGGCACGAACAGCGACATCGAGCGCTTCGCCAGCCTCGACCGCTGACGCGGGCCCTTAACCTGAAAGCTGATTCACATTCGCGCGGAGTCGCGTTAGAGTCGTGCTCAGCACGCGACGTCGAGGTCGCGTCCAGGCGCGAAGGAACGGCCATGACCACCCCCGACTCCCTGCTCTTCGACGGCATCACCGCGCGCATCGTCCGCACGCCACGGCTCGCCGCGCACGTGCTCGAACGCACCGGCGACGACACGGATGCCGTGCCCGAGCGCACCGTCGTGCTCGTGCACGGCAACGTCTCCTCGGCGCTGCTGTGGCAGGAGGCGATGCTCGCCCTGCCCGACGACCTCAGAGTGCTCGCGGTCGACCTGCGCGGTTTCGGGGGCAGCGAGCACCTGCCGGTGGACGCCACCCGCGGCCTGCGGGACTACAGCGACGACGTCGCGTCGGTGCTCGCCGAACTCGGCATCCCGACCGCACATCTGGTCGGCTGGTCGATGGGTGGCGGCGTGGTGATGCAGTACGCCCTCGACCACCCCGTGCTCACCCTGACCCTGCAGGCGCCGGTCTCGCCGTACGGGTTCGGCGGCACCCGCCGTGACGGATCGCGTCTCACCGACGACGATGCCGGATGCGGCGGGGGCGGCGCGAATCCCGACTTCATCCAGCGACTGCGTGACGGCGACACTTCGGCCGAGGCCGCCACCTCGCCGCGCAACGTCTTCCGCTCGAGTTACGTCTCCGAGGGGTACTCGTCCCCGCACGAGGATGTCTGGGTGGCATCCATGCTCACCACCTCGACCGACGAGGGCGGCTACCCCGGCGACTCCGTCGCCAGCGAGAGCTGGCCGGGCTTCGCCGCCGGCGGCAGCGGCATCCTGAACACCATGGCGCCGCGGTACTTCAATGCGGCAGGCATCGTCGATCTCGCCGAGAAGCCTCCGGTGCTGTGGGTACACGGCACCGCGGATGCCATCGTCTCGGACGCGTCGTTCTTCGACCTCAATCACCTCGGTGCGCTGGGAGTGATCCCCGGGTGGCCGGGTGCGGACGTGGCGCCCGCGCAGGAGATGGTGTCGCAGACGCGCGACGTGCTCGACGCGTACGCCGCCGCCGGCGGCAGGGTCACGGAGCTCAACTGGGAGGGCGTGGGCCACTCCCCTCACCTCGAGCGCGTCGACGACTTCTGCAACGCGGTGGTCGCGCACATTCGGTGAGCTCGGTTGTCGTGGTTTGGGGCCCTTCGAGAGCCTCAGGGACCCAAGAAGCTGGGTTGCTGAGGCTCTCGAAGCACCCACCCTTCGACAGCCTCAGGGACCCACGGGCGGGTTGTCGAGGATCGGCCCTTCGAGAGCCTCAGGGACCCAAGAGGTCAGGCGCCGGCGGCGAGCTCCTTCGAGCGGGCCAGCGCGGCAGCGGTCGCACGGGCGAACATGTCATCCAGGCGCGCCTCCTGCATCACCGCGATCGCACGCTCGGTCGTGCCCTTGGGGCTCGTGACGCGCCGGCGCAGCTCGGCCGGGTCCTCGCCGGATGCCTCGAGCAGCGCGGCCGCACCGATGAACGTCTGCGCGGTCATGAGGCGGGCATCGGCATCCGAGAATCCCATCCCCACCGCGACCTTCGTGAGTTCCTCGATGAGCAGGAACACATAGGCAGGACCGGAACCCGAGACGGTGCCGAGGTGATCGATCTGCGATTCCGGCATCTCGATGACTGCGCCGACGGTTTCGAACAGCGCACGCACCAGCGCCATGTCCTCCGCGGTGGCTGCGGGTCCGGCGGCGATTCCGGTGAGGGCCCGTCCGACCGTCGCCGGGGTGTTCGGCATCGAGCGGACGGTGTGCGCGTCCGCGCCGAGGGCATCCGCGAAGGTCGCGAGGCTGACTCCGGCGGCGAGGCTCACGACGATCGCGTCGTCGCGCAGCACGGGGGCGATCTCGCGGAGCAGATCCGGCACCATCGCCGGCTTGACGCCCACGAGCACGATTCGCGCCGTGGCCACGGCATCCGTGTTCCCCGCCGGGTTCTCCTCGAGGGCGATGCTCGTCACGCCGGGCAGCGACGCCAGCGCATCGGCCTTCTCGCGCGTGCGGTTCGTGGCGGTGATGCCGCCCTCGACCGGCACGCCCGAGGCGACGACCCCCTGCAGGACCGCACCGCCCATCGAGCCGGCGCCGAGGAATGCGAGGGAGGGAAGCGAGTCGACCATGCCGCCATCCTACGAGCCGCCCGGGTCGCCCCGGCCGCGTACTCCGACCGGACGGGGAGCGCGACGTAGACTCGTGCCATGAGCGCATCCGGTGGCAGCAAGGCGATCATCGCGGCATTCCTGGCGAACATGGGCATCGCCGTGGCGAAGTTCATCGCGTGGGCGCTCTCGGGTTCGGCGTCGATGCTCGCCGAGGCGATCCACTCGGTCGCAGACTCGGGCAACCAGCTGCTGCTTCTGCTCGGCGGACGCCGCGCCCGCCGGGAGGCCGACCGCGACCACCCGTTCGGCTACGGCCGCGAGCGCTACGTCTCGGCCTTCGTCGTCTCGATCGTGCTGTTCTCGCTCGGTGGCCTGTTCGCGGTCTACGAGGGCGTGCAGAAGCTCATCGACCCGCACGAGCTCGACCACACCTGGTGGTGGCTGCCGATCGCCGTGCTCGTCATCGCGATCGTGCTCGAGTCGTTCTCGCTGCGCACCGCCATCCAGGAGAGCAACAAGGTGCGCGAGCCCGGTCAGTCCTGGATCGCCTTCGTACGGCACTCCAAGGCGCCCGAGCTTCCCGTCGTGCTGCTCGAGGACACCGGGGCCCTGACCGGCCTCGTCTTCGCCCTCTTCGGCGTCGGGCTCAGCGTCATCACCGGCGACCCGGTCTTCGACGCCATCGGCACCCTGCTGATCGGTCTGCTGCTCATCCTGATCGCCCTCGTGCTCGGCTACGAGACCAAGAGCCTGCTCGTCGGCGAGGGCGCCAGCCGCGCCGACTTCGACCGCGTCGTCGACGCGATCTCCGGCGGACCCGAAGTCGAGAAGCTCATCCACATCAAGACGCTCTACCTGGGCCCCGACGAGCTGATGGTGGCGGCGAAGATCGCGCTCACCGCCGACAAGTCGGTGCGTGATGCGGCATCCGACATCGACGCGATCGAGCGCCGCATCCGCGCTGCCGTCCCCGCCGCCCGGGTGGTCTATCTCGAGCCCGACATCTACCGTCCGGCGCTCGACCCCGAGCCGTCGACGGATGCGTTCGTCTTCAAGTCCTCCGACTGACCCACGCGATGATCGATGATCTGCGCGCCGAGCTGGCGCGCGGCGACCTGCCGCCGCTCACCGAGCAGCAGCTGCGCAACGTGCTGACCGTGCTGGAGAAGGATTCCCAGGCGCACCTGGAGTCGTTCACGATGGCGGCGCCGGGACCACACGCCGTCGTCGCGTTCGGCGACCTGGCGGCCGCCGACCTCGTCGTCTACGTGCTGCACGGCATCGAGACCGACCTCACGCTGTTCCCGGAATGGGCGGATGCCGCGCAGCGGCTCTGCGTCGACATCATCCGCTCGTGTGTCGCACGGGGCGAGCCGCGCAACGTGGCGACCGTCGCGTGGTTCGCGTGGGATTCGGGAACCCACACCTCGGCGCTGGCGACCAGGAACGCCACGGTCGGGGCCGCACGCCTCGCGGTGGACATCGACCGCATGCAGCTGCGCAACGCCCGTGCGCACATCGCGGTCGCCGCCTACTCGTACTCGTCGACCCTGCTCGGCGAGCTGTTCGCGATGGGCATCGGCGACGACGTGCACACCGCCTTCTCGATCGCCTCGGCGGGGGTCACGCACGCCGCCGGTGTCGCGATGGCCGATGCCATCGCGCGCGGTGAGCTGGTGATGTACGCGACCGAGGGCGCGAACGACAGCATCGCCCCACTCGGACGGCTGGGACAGCATCCGCTCGATCCGCGCGACATCCGCGGGGTGGTCGTGTACGAGTGCGACGGCGGCGAGGCGCCAGGCATCGACGGGAGCACCGTCGTCGGCCTGGCCGTCGAAGGACACTCCTCGCAGACGTCGGTCGACGACCGCGGCATCCGTCACATCGGGTACTACGACGAACACGCGCAGGGGTACCTCACGATGGTCGCGCGACTCGCGGATGCCGCCGTCGCGGCGCGCTGAGTCCCGCAGCTTCGTCCTCGCGGGTCCCATGTGGCGACCTGCGGGGTCGCGAGCCCGCCATTCGGGACCCGCGAACGCGGTGGGCGCGCTCAGCGCCGGGACTCGAAGAAGTCGCGCAGCAGGGCGGTCGCCTCTTCGGTGCGGATGCCGCCGACCACCTCGGCGCGGTACGGCAGCCGCCGGTCGCGCAGCAGGTCGTACATGGATCCCGCCGCACCGGCCTTGTCATCCCAGGCCCCGAAGACCACTCGGCCGATGCGAGCCTGCAGGATCGCGCCGGCGCACATCACGCACGGCTCGAGCGTGACGACGAGGGTGTGGTCTTCGAGGTTCCAGCCGCCGTGCGCTTCGGCGGCGGCGCGCAGCGCGACGATCTCGGCGTGACCGGTCGGATCGTGAGTGACCTCGCGCAGGTTTCGCCCCTCGCCGATCACCCGTCCATCCGGGTCGAGCACGACTGCACCGACCGGCACATCCCCGGCGACCCCCGCTTCGGCTGCGAGCACGAGGGCACGGCACATCGGCTCGTCGTACGCGCTGATCATGGTCGGTCCCTCCGTGCGTGCTGCATCCCCATCCTCTCGCGTGGCGCGCCCGACGCGAAGCCGGGGCGCGAGCTCGGGCCACTGGGAAGTAGCCTGTAATCATGCGCGTTCATGTGGCCGATCACCCGCTCATCACTCACAAGCTCACGGTGCTGCGGGATGAGAAGACACCGTCGCCGGTCTTCCGTCAGCTCACGGAGGAGCTCGTGACCCTGCTCGCCTACGAGGCGACGCGGAACGTGAAGGTCACCCCGATCGAGATCCAGACGCCCGTCACGAAGACGACCGGCGTGAAGATCGCCGAGCCGCGGCCGATCGTCGTCCCCATCCTGCGCGCCGGGCTCGGGATGCTCGAGGGCCTGGTCAAGCTCATCCCCACGGCCGAGGTCGGCTTCCTGGGCATGGTGCGCGACGAGACCACGTTCGAGCCCACCACCTACGCCGAGCGTCTGCCCGACGATCTCAGCGACCGGCAGTGCTTCGCCATCGACCCGATGCTCGCGACCGGCGGCTCGCTGGGCGCGGCGATCCAGTTCCTCTTCGACCGCGGTGCGAAGGACGTCACCGCGATCTGCCTGCTCGGCACCCCCGAGGGTGTGGAGGCGATCGAGAAGCTCGTCGGCGACCGCGACGTGACCCTCGTGCTCGGCGCACTCGACGAGCGCCTCAACGAGAAGGGCTACATCGTGCCCGGACTCGGCGACGCAGGCGACCGCCTCTACGGCACCGTCTGACCCACGCGACGCGCCCCGCGTGCCCTCCCGCGCCGCGCCCCCATTCGCCGAGAAACCACATTCCGCACGAGAAACGCGTTCTGCCGTGGTTTCCCACGCGAAAAGTGGTTTCTCACACGGGGAGCGGGCGCGTCGGGCGACGCGGATGCCGCGGGCGCGGCGCTACGCGACCTCGAGCACGTAGGCACGCTCGTCGCCATGTGCGTGAAGCCCGCGCGGGCGAGGATGCGGGCGGACGTGGAGATGCGACCCTTCACGAGGGCCGTGGTCGCACCGAGCTCAGCCCCGACGCGCAGTCGCTCGGCGAGCACCGCGCGGTAGGCGCCGCGTCCACGCGCTTCGGGAAGGGTGGCCGCGCCCCACAGTCGCACGAAGCCATCGACGATGGTGCACCCGCCGGTGCTGACGGCGACGCCGTCCAGGCGGGCGAGCACCCGCGCGCCCTCGCCCGATTCCAGCCCCGAGACGACCTCAGCGAGCTCTTCCTGCAGCCCCTCATCGTCGAGCGGACGCTGCTCCCAGACCGGCACGTTGACGGCATCGACCTCGCGCACCTGTTCGAGCGTGCGCACGACCTCGGCCGTGACGTGCGGAGGCGCCTCGACGGAGAGACCGTCGATGGGCCTGGCGAACACCGCGACCGTGTCGATGTGCTCCGCGCCCCGGCGTCGCAGCTCACCCTCGAGGTCGGGGCTGTCCGAGGCGTTGGTCCAGAAGGTCAGCCTGCTCTCGCCCCAGGCGCGGGTGCGCTCGACGGCATGGTCTAGCACGTCCGCGGCACCAAGAGATGACTCCACCTGCGATCCCCGCACCCCGCCGCCGAAGCGTTCCGGGTAGCGGACGAGTTGCAGCTCGGACTTCACCTGATCGCTGTCGCGCGGGAACCAGACCCAGGCCGCGGATGCCCGCATGATGTCATCGACGGTGTGCACGCCGGCAACCTCGCTGTTCACGCGCGGGCGCTCAGTCACTGTCCGCGCCGACCAGGTGGGCGAAGGCGCTCAGCCGCGCCACGCCCTCGGGCGTCCACGGCAGGTCATCGAGCAGTGCGGGTGAGTGCACGAGGTAGGCGACGCTCATCGCACGGGAGATCGCGACGTTCAGGCGGTTCTGCAGCAGCAGGAACTCCGGGCCGCGCGGAGCGTCACGGCCGCTGGATGCCGCGAGCGAGGTGATCGAGACGACCGCCTCCTTGCCCTGGAAGTTGTCGACCGTGCCGACCGCCACTCCCCCGAAGCCGGCGGCGGCGAGCTCGTCGTGGATGAGCTGCTTCTGCGCGTTGTAGGGCGCGACGACGATGATGTCGTCCTGCGCCAGTGGGCGCGGCGCGGCATCCGTCATCCCGTCGACGTACCGCCGGCCGATGAGATCGCGCACGATGCGCACGACCTCCGCCGCCTCCTCGGGCGATTGGGTCGCGTTGCCGCGATGCCGTACGGGCACGACGTGCAGTCCCGGATCGACGCCCTCGACGGTGCGCCGCTCGGCGCCCGATGCCGATGCCAGCCGCCCCGCGTACGAGAGCCACGACACGGGCCGGGCGACCTCCGGATGCATGCGCCACGACTTCGCGAGGAAGTAGCCGTGGGCCGGGTCGATCACCGAGTCGCCGTCCATGACCCAGCCGAGAGCCGACGTGTCCACGGCCTCGGGATGCGTGCCCTGGCTCACCTGCGGCAGCTGCTGCGGATCACCCAGCAGCAGCAGTCGCTGGGCACCGGCGGCGACGGCGATCGTCGAGGCGAGCGAGAACTGCCCGGCCTCGTCGATGACGAGCAGGTCGAGCCCGCCCCGGTCGACGCGGCGGGTGTTGCTGAAGTCCCATGCCGTGCCGCCCACGACCGCGCCGTGCTCGGCGTGGTCGGCGAGGAACGCGGCCATGCCGTCCTTGCGCAGCGGCGTGTAGGCGTGTTCGGCCTCGTCGCCGTTCTTGGGGGCCTTGCCGACCTGGGCTGCGGGAACGCCGTCGGCGACGACCCGGTCGAGCAGGTTCTCGACGATGGCGTGCGACTGCGCGACCACCCCGATGCGGAAGCCGTGGTCACGCACGAGTCGCGCGATCACCTGTGATCCGGTGTACGTCTTGCCCGTGCCCGGGGGACCCTGCACGGCCACGTAGCTGCGGTCGAGATCGAGCACGCCGCGCACGATCGCGTCGACCATGTCATCCCCTGCCGGCGGGAGCGGCTGCCCCGAGAGCGTGCGCGGCACCGCCCGGCGCAGGATGTCGGATGCGGCATCCTGCGGGAATCCCGGCGCCGCGTGATGCACGGCCGCGGCCCACTCCTCGATCGCCCCCTGCTGCGAGGCGACGTTCGGCGGTGCCGCCGGTGCGAGTGCGATGGGCAGCTCGTCCCAGGTCTGTCCCTGCACGGTGCGCTCGCGCACGAGATAGCCGTCGTCGAGCACCTCGGCGATCTCGACCTCGTGCGGCACGTGGATCACCCGCGACGGCGCGGTGACGTCGAACGGGGTCGGCACCGCGTACAGCGCGAACGGCCGCCCGCCGACGCCGAGTGTGCTGCCGGGAGCGACCTCGCCGCGCAGCCGCAGCATCCGGGTCTGGGTGCGCTGCCCCTCGCCGATCCCCCAGTCCTCCGCGACCGCGCTGGAGCCGGCGTCGATGCGCAGCACGTCACGCGTCGACTCCCACATCGAGACGGGTTCGCGCAGCCGCTGGAAGTGACCCTGCCAGAAGCTCTTGGCCTCGCGCGGGAAGTAGTCGATCGCGGCCGAGGCGACCCGGAAGACCTCTCCGTCGCGGCCCGCCTGCACGGCCTGCTGTCCCTCGGCCAGCAGCGCGAGGCTGAGCGGCGACGGCTCGTAGGCCCGGGTCTGCGGGTCATCGGGCGGAGCGGGCAGCACTCCGGCCTGCTTGGCGAGGCCGATCAGCCAGTCGCGCAGTCGCCGGGTGGAGACGCAGTCGTAGCGGTTGTAGTCGGCGATGTCGTCGAGGATCCCCTGGGCGTCGGCTTCCTTCCCGGCGTCGAGCAGCGAACGCGCGTGCACGTACTGGACGATCGACTCGTCGCCCTTCTGCACGTCGCTGGTGCGTACCTCTTCGCCCATGTAGAGCGGCTCGAGCTTCTTGATCGAGTACGACCGCGATCCCACGCGCACCGAGCGCAGCACGATCGGGTACAGGTCGACGAACACGCCTTCGCGCAGCAGCCGGTCGACGTCGGCCTCGCCGACGCCGTGCCGCGCCGCCATGGCCGACAGGTGCGCGGTCTCGTAGGGCGCGTAGTGGTAGATGTGCAGGTCGGGGTGCGTCTGCCGCCGCAGCTTCACGAACTCGAGGAAGTCGAGCAGCGCCTGCTTCTCGTCGGCGAAGCTGTGCGCCCACAGGGCGGAGTACTGCTCGGCGTTGTCAACCCAGCCGAACAGGTAGTCGATGCCCCACTCGTTCTTCTCGCCGGGAGCCGTCGGCTCGGTGTGCAGCGGGTCGCCCTCGAAGTCGAAGAACAGGTCGCCGTGGCTGGGGCGCGGCATCAGGCTGATGGCGTGCGGAGAGACGAGCTCGAACGGCGGGATGCTGCCCGGCAGCGGGGCGACTCCGGCCTGCAGCCGCGCCTGGGCGCGCAGCGCGGTGAACGTGTCGGCATTCATGCCGTCGGGAGCATCGGCGGCGATCGCGAGTTCGTCGATGGTGAGGATGCCGGCGGCACGCAGCCGCTGCCGCTGCACCGGCCGCATCCGCGCCACCATGAGCAGGTCGCGATGCCCGATCACCTGCTCCTCGCAGGTCGCGCACCGTCCGCACGCCGTGATCTGCAGGTCGCCGCGGTCGTCTCCCCAGGCGAGCGGTTCGCCGGCGGCGCCGTCGCCGATGCGCCGATCGGCGATCACCGCGCGAAGGCGCGAACGCCGGACATGGAACAGTGGCAGGATGTCGTCGACGCGGTGGGTGCTCGTGCTGCCGTCACCGAGCAGCAGGTCGACCTCGTCGGAACGAGGCACGCCCAGCCGGTCGAGCTGGTCGACGTATGCCGCCAGCTGCATGAGCGCCGTGGCGCGCGCGGTGCGCGCCAGCTTTGAGTCCTGCACGCGCCAGCTGCCGTCGGTGTCACGGCGCAGGAAGTCGGCGAATCCGACGAATTCGGGGGTCGAGAATGCGGCCTGGAAGACGACGGATGCTGCCGAGCGCAGTGCGCGCTCGGTGTCGGCTGCGGCTGTCGCCAGTGCCTCGGCATCCGCGGACGAGACCTTGGGCAACGTGACGACCCCGGCACCGCCGTCGACGGACTCGCCGAGCTCGTCGACGAGGCGGGCGAGCACGGCCAGCTCGTGGACGTCACCGAGCTGGGCGGCGCGGGCGAGCGTCGCGTCCTCGGGCTCCTCCACGGCGGGGACGCGGCCGAGCTTGGCATCGAGCGCGCGTGCCCAGGCGAACTCGCACTCCGCTGCCAGCTTCAGGTCGCTGGCACTCCAGACGACCCGGTTCTCCGCTGCGATGACCCGCACGATGCCCCTTTCCCTCAGCTGCTCCCGACACTATCCGCCGGGTCAGACATCCCGTCGCCGGGAGTCGGCGAGCACGCAGGGCTGCCACCAGGTGTCAGCGCCACCAGGTGTCGCCCGGGGTCACCGGCAGGTGGCGCTTGTGGCGGGATGCGGTGTACTTCGCCTCGATCAGCAGCGCCGCCGCCGGGGCGATCTCCTTCCCCTCGAGATAGTCGTCGATCTGCTCGTAGGTGAGCCCGAGCTCGTCCTCATCGGGGCGGCCCGGGATGCCGTCGAGCAGATCGGCCGTCGGCACCTTCGTGTACAGGTGCTTCGGCGCGCCGAGCTGCTTGAGCACCGCGCGCCCCTGGCGCTTGTTGAGCCCGGACAACGGCAGCAGGTCGGCAGCCCCATCGCCGAACTTCGTGTAGAAGCCGGTGACGGCCTCGGCCGCGTGATCGGTGCCGATGACCAGCAGCCGGTCGTGACCGCCCAGCGCGTATTGGGTCACCATCCGCAGTCGCGCCTTGATGTTGCCGCGGTTGAAGTCGCTGATGCTGCCGCCGAGCCCCTCCTCGAGGTCGCGCTCGAGGCCATCCACGCCGTGCTCGATGTTGATCGTGACCGATCGGTCGGCGGCGACGAAGTCGATCGCGTCCTCGGCATCCGCGGCATCCGCCTGCACCCGGTACGGCAGGCGAACGGCGAGGAACGTCGCATCGCCGCCCTCCGCCCTGACGCGCTCGACAGCGAGCTGTGCGAGCCGGCCAGCGAGGGTGGAATCCTGCCCGCCCGAGATGCCGAGCACGAAACCGGCGGCGCCGCTGGCGCGCAGATAGTCGATGAGGAATCCGATCCGCTTCTCGATCTCTCCTGCCGGGTCGATCTCGGGCCGAACGCCCAGGTCGTCGATGATCCGCTGCTGCATGCTCATGTCGCCTCCTTGGTCGGGTTCCAGTCTCCCCCACCTGACAGGATGGAGTCGTGAAACTTCTCGTCGCCGCCCTCGCATCCGAACTGCAGGCCTTCCCCGCCGAGCTGCCCGGCTTCGATCGCCTGGTCACCGGGCCCGGAAAGCTCATGGCGGCGTACGGCCTGACCCGGGCGCTGGATGCCGCGAAGTACGAGGAGATCGTCGTCGTCGGCACGGCCGGCGCCGTGGACGACTCGGTGGAGTCGGGCATCTACGACGTCAGCGCCGCGATCCAGCACGACGTGCAGGACCTCGACGGCGTCATCGGCCGGCACGTCTCGCTGCCCTCGCGCGTGGAGACGGGCCGCGACGGGGTGACGATCGCGACGGGCGACATCTTCGTCGACGACGCGGATGCCGTGGCGCGGATCCGCGATCTCGGCGGCGTGCTGGTCGACATGGAGACGTTCTCGTTCATCTGGGTGGCGCAGAAGTTCGACGTGCCGATCCGGGTGATGCGGGTGGTGTCCGATCGCGCGCAGGACGGCGCGACCCAGGTGTGGGACGAGGTCGTCGCGGAGTGCAGCGCGAAGCTGTGGGAGCACATGCGGAGCGAGTACGCCGTCTGAACTCGGTCGCGGGTGCGGTCGCGGGCTGCCGACGACCGCCGGGCGGTCGCGGGTGGCGGAGTCAGCCGCGCGGTGCCCGTGGCGCGTCGATGATGCTCGGGCCGTCGGGCAGGGCGCGCACGGTGAGCTGAGCGGGGATCTGCTCCTGCATCGCCTCGACGTGGCTGATCACGCCCACGGTGCGCCCGCCCTGGCGCAGCTCATCGAGGGTGCGCATCGCGGTCTCGAGCGTGTCGCCGTCAAGGGATCCGAACCCCTCGTCGATGAACAGGGTGTCGAGGCGGATGCCGCCGGCGCGGGCTGTGACGACCTCGGCGAGGCCGAGCGCGAGGGCCAGCGATGACAGGAACGTCTCGCCTCCCGACAGCGAGCGGGCGGGCCTGGTCTGACCGGTGAAGGCGTCGAACACGACGATGCCGAGGCCGGATGCCGCACCGCGCGCGGCGAGCGCATCGGAGTGACGCAGCTCGTAGCGCCCATCGGACATGTCGCGCAGGCGCAGGTTCGCGGCGGCGACGATCTCTTCGAGCTCGGCGGCGAGCACGAAGGTCTCGAGGTTCATCCGGCGGGTGTTGCCGGCGCGGCCCGCAAGCGTGTCGGCAAGCGCGCGCAGCACCTCGAACTCCTCGGCATCCACCGCGGAGGCCGCATGCTCGGAAGCCGCGGAGTCGACGGTCGCGACGAGGCTCTGCTGCACTCCGCGGGCCCGGCTGTCGGCGTCGACCGCCTGCTGCCAGGCCTCTCGGGCCTGCTGCGCCGCCTGCTCGGCAGGGGCGAGATCGATCGGCTCATCGGGCAGCACGCGCAGCTCGAGGTCGAGCAGCAGCGCGCGCTCCTTCTTCACCTCGACCGCGTGGGCGGTCACGCGGGCGTCGAGGGCGGCGATCTCGGCGGCGGTCAGCAGCGCCTGCTCGGCGTCGCTGATCGCGTCGAACTCGGATGCCGTGATCGCCTCATCGAGCTCGGTACGAGCGGCGGCCGCTCGCTGCACGGCGTCATCGTGCAGGTCGACGGCGTCGGCCGCCGCAGTCGCGGCGGTGATCTGCTCGCGTGCTTCTGCGACGCGCTCGGCGACGGTCGCGTAGTCGCCCCGTGAGGCGGCGATCAGCTGGTCGGTGTCAGCGATGCGCTGCTCGATGAGCGACAGAGCGGTGCGCGCCGCGTGGAGCGACTCGGATGCCGTGGTGCGCCGCGCGTCGAGGGCCGCCGCGCTCTGTCGCAGAGTCTCGAGTTCGCCGGTGAGCCGCTCCGCGCGTTCCGCGGCGGCCAGGGCGGCGGCCTGCGCGTCGCGCGCCCGTGCGAGCTCGTCCGAGGCCTGTTCCGCATCGCGTCCGCCCGAGCGCTCCATTGCCGCCGCGTGCGCCGCGGTGACTGCTGCGAGGGCGCGAGAGGCTTCGCGCTCGGCGTTCGCGGCCGCGTCGCGCGTGCTCTCGGCCAGTGCCACGTCGTCGGCCGAGACGGGGTCCGCGTGCTCGGCGGGTGACGGATGCTCGATCGACCCGCACACCGCGCAGGGCTCGCCCGCGACCAGTGCGTCGGCGAGCTCACCCGCATAGCCGTCGAGCCGGCGCTTGCGCAGTGCCGACAGCTCGGCCTGCGCACGCGCGTGCGTCTCGCTCGCCTCGGCCTCCGCCCGTGCGGCGGCGTCGCGCTCTCCGGTGAGGCGTTCGGCGTCGAGCACGCCGGCGGCACGCTGCTCTGCGGCGGCGACGGTCTGCGTCGTGGCGTCGACGAGGGCGCCCTCGGTGCGAGCGGCGTCGCGCTCGGCGGTGAGAGCGGTGATCCGGTCGGGGAGCGTCTCGCGCTCGGATTCGATCGCGGCGAGGACCTCGGTGGCCGTGTCCGCCGCGGCCTTGGCGGCGGACAGTTCGGTGGCACGTGCGGAGGCGGATGCTTCCAGCTCGGCCGCGCGCTGCCAGGCGCCGCTCTCGCGGGTGCGATCGGATGCCCAGGTGCGCAGGAGCTCGCTGGCATGAGTCGACTCGGAATCAGGTCTCAGCGACTCGGAGCCGGGAACCCCCGCCGCCTCAGCGGCGGCGAGAGCATCCGTCTCGGCCCGCGCCGCCTGCTCCGCTGCGCTCGATGCACGGTTCGCCGCCGTGATCAGGCTGCGCAGGGCCTCCGCGGCGCGACCGCGGTCGCGCCGCGACGCGGCATCCGCCATCTCCTCGGCCTGCGCGTCCAGCGCGGCCAGGGCGGCTCGGGCGCGGTCGCGGTCGATCTGTCCCTGGCGCTGCTCGCGCAGCTCGGCGAGCGCAGCATCCGCCGCCGCATGCTGTTTCTCGGCGGCCGCACGTTCGGTGCTGTGCCGCTCGACCTGGTAGTCGGCACGGCTGATCGCGCGGCGCAGCCGATCGATGCGCTCTTCGGCGGTGTCGGGCGCGGACTCGGCATCCTCGCCCCACAGCTCGGCGTCCGCGACGATCCGCTCGGCTTCGTCGAGCCGCGCATCGACCGTCGCGCGGCGTCCGCTGAGGGCCTGCTCGGCCGC
Organism: Microbacterium sp. YJN-G; assembly: GCF_015040615.1. Lineage (NCBI taxonomy): Bacteria > Bacillati > Actinomycetota > Actinomycetes > Micrococcales > Microbacteriaceae > Microbacterium > Microbacterium sp. YJN-G. The sequence goes on along the minus strand of NZ_CP060402.1, from coordinate 504,472 downwards.
GCGGCGGCGTTCGTCGAAGCGGGACAGGTAGTCGGAGAACCGGACCGTGCCGAACAGCCGGCGCAGCAGCGCCTGACGCTCCTTGCTGTCGGCGAGCAGGAAGTCGGCGAACCGGTTCTGGGCGAGCAGGATGACCTGCAGGAACTGCTCCTGGCTGAGCTGCAGGATCTCGTCGAGCTCGTTGGCGACGTCGACCACACGCGCCGCCCGGCCTGCCCATTCCCCGTCGATGAGCTCTTCCAGCAGGGCGGAGGGCTGCTGGGTGGTCATCCCGCCGCCGCGCTTGGCCGGGCGCTCGTAGGCCGGAGACCTCGTCACCCGGTAGCGGCCGGCGACCGTGCTGAACTCGACGACCACCTCGGTCACGTCGTCGGGTTCGCAGTGGTCGCTGCGCAGACGCTTCTCACCGCCGTCGTAGCGCGGCACACCGCCGTAGAGCCCGAAGCACACGGCATCGAGGATGCTGGACTTGCCGGCCCCGGTGCGTCCGGCGATGAGGAAGATGCCGTCGTCGCCGAACGCGTCGAAGTCGACGACCTGGCGACTGCGGAACGGCCCGAAGCCCTCGACCTCGAGGCGGTGCAGCTGCATCAGGCGAGCGCCTCGGCGCGCACGCGGTCATCGAGAACGTCGCGGATGAGCTCGGCCTCGCGCTCGGTCGCACCCTGCCCGGCTCGCACGTGCTCGAGGAACGCCTCGATCCGCTCGACGTCGGTGACCGCGGTGCGCAGTCGCTGCGCATAGGAGCGGTCATCGACGGCATCCGCGCCGTCGGGCTGGTGTTGCACGAGCGCGCAGAACGGGAACCGCTCGCGCAGCCGGCGCATCGGCTCGTGCTGCGGCACCGCGTCGGTGTAGACCGCGCACACCCAGCTGTCGGCGTGTGCGGCGGCGTTCTCGTCGGAGAGGATCTCATCGAGCGTGCCGGTCAGCGTGACCAGCGGACGCGGCACCGGAAGGGCCAGCCACGTCGTGCTCACCAGACCCGACGCGTCGAGGTCGACCAGCCATGAACCGCGCTCCTTGTGCTGCTCGCCGAAGCTGTAGTGCAGCGGTGCGCCGCTGTAGCGCACCCGGTCGCTGAGCTGCTGGCGGCCGTGGATGTGGCCGAGCGCGACGTAGTCGGGTCCGTCGAACGAGGCCAGCGGAACCATGTCGAGTCCGCCCTGGCGGACCTCGCGCTCCAGCCCGGCGGTGGCGTCCACGCCGGCGGCGAAGCAGTGCGCGACGGCGACGGAGCGTCCCCGGTGGACCGCCATCCCCTCCCGCACGAGGCTCATGGCGTGGTGCATCACCTGCGCCTGGGTGCGCAGCGCGGGGCGCGGCGCGGCTACGGCATCCGTCTCCTCATCGGCATCCGTCGTCTCGGCGTCGGCATCCGGAGCATCCGCGGCATCCGTCCAGTGCCGGCGGACGATCGCCGGCTCGAGGTACGGGATGCCGAAGAAGTGCACCGGACCGTGCTCGTCACTCACCGTGACCGGCGTCGTGATCGCGAGCGGATCGGTGAGCACATGGATGCCGTCGCGCAGCAGCCGGGAGTGGAAGCCCAGCCGCGCGGCGGAGTCGTGGTTGCCACTGGTCATGATGACCGTCGCCCCGGTCTCGTGCAGCGCGAGCAGCGCCTCATCGAGAAGGGTGTAGGCGGATGCCGCCGGCGTGGCGGAGTCGAACACGTCACCCGCGACGATCACGACGTCGACCTCGTGCTCGCGCACCTGCGCGACCAGCGCGACGAGCACCTCGGCCAGCGCCGCGAGCGTGGAGTGCCCGTGGAACGTGCGGCCGATGTGCCAATCGGAGGTGTGCAGGATTCGCATACTCACACGGTACGAACAGCCTCCGACATCGCGGTCGAGGCGTGCCGTCGTTCGCCTGCCTTGGGTCGCTCAGGGCGCTGGGAAGCGCGTCGGGGCTCAGCCGCGGCGCAGCAGGTGGCGCTTGCCGGGGTTCGCGTCGAACCAGTCGGCGACGTACCAGCACACCGGCGACACCTGGCGGTCGCCGCGTGCCTCGATGTCATCCACCGCGCCGGCGACGATGTGCGCGGCGTAGCCGTGGCCGCGGTGCTTGGGGATCGTGAACGCGCGGGTCAGGGCGATGGTCCGCCCGTCGTCGCGATAGTCGAGCACGCTGACCAGCTCGCCGTCGCGCGTCAGGGTGTACCGCGACGCGTCCTTCTCGTCGGTCAGCTCGAATCCGGAGGCATATGCAGGCTGAATCACGCGACCACGTTACGCCGTGTGACGAGGGGTCGGCCGACACGTTTTGACATGGCGGGTCATGTTGGGAAATAATCGCGCCATGACCACCAACGCACGCCCCATGTCCGCCCAGGAGGCGAACGGGACTGCCGGGATGATGATGCCCGGTCGCGTTGGCATGTGTTGCCGAATGTGTTGCTAAGGCGCAACCACCCCAGCTGATTCGCTGATCCCCTCATCTCAGGGGACGAGTCTCTGAGCGCCCACCCTCTGCGCTCATCCCCCTCACCGGCCCATTCCGGTCATTCGTGCAACGCATTCCGAGCCCGCCGGCTCGCATCCTCCAAGGACCATCATCATGCCGAACACCGCCGCTCTTCTCGATCGCCCCGTCACCGCCCCCGTCCGCGTGGTCTCCCGCGCCGACGCCGCCGCTGACCTGCCGTCGATCCGCTCGCCCCGTGGCTTCGCCCTCTACGTCGGCATCGACGAGATCAAGGCCGCCGAGGCCGGTGTCAGCCTTCCGCTGCTCGTCGACGCGCTGCGCCGCACGCTCGCCGAGCTGGCCCCGAACGCCGAGACCCACGCCACCGTCGCCCTCGCCCCGCAGTCCGCGGGCGGCCGCGACCTGGACGTCGTCCGTCTCGCCCTGCACGAGCCCGGTGCGATCGCCCGCGCGAACGCCGCCATCGAAGAGGAGCAGGACGAGGACGCCGGCGTCGTCGTCGACATCTCCCGCAAGCGCGTGCTGCTCGACGGCGAGTCGGCCGCCTTCACGTACAAGGAGTTCGAGCTGCTGCAGTACCTGGTGCTGCGCGAGGGACGCACCATCGAGCGCTCCGAGCTCGTCTCGGCCCTGTGGCAGTCCAGCTCGGACGAGGATGCCCCGGGCGAGCGCACCATCGATGTGCACGTGCGTCGTCTGCGCGCCAAGCTCGGACGCCACGAAGACATCGTGCGCACGGTCCGCGGCGTCGGCTACCGCTTCGACCGGCACGCCGACGTCACCATCCGCTTCGGCCACGGCACCCCCTCGCCCGACCGCTTCTGAGTCCGGCTTCCGCTTCTCGGGCTGCGGGGCTGTCGCTTCATCGGACGTAGGAGATCCGGCCGACGTAGGACGGATGCCGCGCATTCCCTCCTACCTGCGATGAATCGCCTACCTGCGATGAATCTCCTCCCCGGGAAGAGCGCGCGAGTCCGGCGCGGGGAGGCGATGTCAGCGACGCCGCGTAGGGTGCTTCCATGACCCTGATGACGGATGCTGCACAGCGGGCCACTCCGGCCCCGCGCGAGTCCGTCTACCGGCCACCGCATCCGCTCGATCTCGCCCGCACCGTCGGGATGCTGCGCCGCGGCGGCACGGATCCGACGATGGTCGCCGACGGCCCACGGCTCTGGATGGCCTTCCGGACGGATGCGGGCGTGGCCACGCTCTGCCTGAGGCAGGGCACCGACGGCGTCCGTGCTTCGGCCTGGGGCCCCGGCGCCGCGGAGGCGCTCGACCGCGTGCCCCGCCTGTGCGGCGCCGACGACGATTCGGCGGGATTCGTCATCGGCCATCCGCAGCTCGAAGAGGCAGCGCGACGGCATCCCGGCATCCGGATGACACGCACCGATCGCGTCTTCGATGCGCTGGCGTGCGCAATCATCGAGCAGAAGGTCACCGGGATGCAGGCCTTCGGCGCATGGCGATACCTGGTCACCCGCTTCGGGGTGCGCGCACCAGGCCCGACGCCGCGGCCGCTGTTCGCCTCGCCGTCACATGAGGTGTGGCGCAGCATCCCGTCGTGGGAGTTCCACCGTGCCGCCGTCGAGCCGCCGCAGGCGCGCACGATCGCCCGCTCCGCGATGCGCGGCGCGAGCATCGAGCGCGCGATGCTCGCCGCATCCGATGGCGACCGCCGCGACCGCGTGCTCACCAGCCTGCCGGGGATCGGGGTGTGGACGTCGGCCGAGACCCGCATCCGCTCACTGGGCGACCCGGACGCCGTCAGCGTCGGCGACTTCCACCTCGCGCACGAGGTCGGCTACGCGCTCACCGGCAGCCGCACCGACGACGACGGGATGCTGGAACTGCTCGCGCCGTGGGCCGGCCACCGCCAGCGCATCATCCGCCTGATCTTCGCCTCCGGCATCCGCGAGCCGCGCCGCGGCCCCCGCCTCGCCCCCGAGGACCACCGCCGCCGCTGACGCTGCGCGCTTCACGCCGCCGCGCGCTTCGCGCCGCCGCACTGCGTGCCACCGCCCTGCGTGCCGCCCGCGAGAAACCACTTCTCGCGCGAGAAACCACGGCACGCATGGTTTCTCATGCGGAATGTGGTTTCTCGCGGGTGACGGGCGGGGGCGACGGGCACGGCGCGGGGAGGCGGTGCGAGGACGGGGCGACATGTCGGGCCGCTAGTCTGTGTGCACGAAAGCGAGGAGCCTGAATGACCGTGATCCGGCCGGAGATCACCGTGCTCGCCCGCGTGCGCGCCGGGATGCGCAGCCTCGGACCGAGCGAGACGCGGGTCGCCGAGATCATCCTCGCCCAGCCCGTCGAGGTCGTCGACTGGTCGACCACCGAGCTCGCCGCCGCGGCCGGCACGTCGACCGCGACCGTGATCCGTGCGTGTCAGAATCTCGGCTTCCGCGGATTCCAGCACCTGCGCCTCGAGCTCGCCCGTGCCGCTCCGCTCGTGCACCCGGTCACCGCCGAGGTGCACGGCGACACCTTCGACGAGGCTGTGGATGCCCTGCGCCTGGCGCAGGAGAGCGTGCATCCCGAGCTGATCGTCCGAGCCGCCGACGAGCTGCGCGCCGCCCGGCGGGTGGTGCTGGTCGGCAACGGGTTCTCCGGGCCGCCGCTGCAGGACTTCGCGATGCGGCTGAGCACCCGCGGGCGCTCCGTCGAGGCGCCGATCGACCCGCTCGCTCAGCAGTTCGCCGTCACCTCGCTCAGCGCGGGCGATGTCTGCCTGGCGCTGAGCTACTCCGGTGCGAACGTGCAGACGCTGCGCGCGTGCACGGCGGCATCCGAGCACGGCGCGCACGTCATCCTCGTGACCAGCTATGCGCGCTCGCCGCTCGGCCGGCTCGCCGACACCACCATCGCGACCGGCCCCGCCGCGGTGGCACACGACGTCGACCCGTTCCTCGCCCGGCTCGGGCACACGGTGGTGCTGCACGCCCTGCACGAGCAGCTCGCCGAGGAGAGTGCGCAGTCCGACGTCGAGGGCATCCGCCACGCCGTCGCCGACGCGCTGAGCGACGACTGACGTCGCCGCCGCCGTCCTGAGCGACGGCTGACGCCACCCCGCGCGTCCCGCACACCCCACCCGAAACCGCCGCCCGCACCTCGACCTCCTGGTGCACATCCGTCGTTCCCCTGACCGCCCGATCCGGTTCACCCGGCGGTCACCTTCGCGCGCCATCGTCGGGATGTAACGAGATTTCTCGTCACATGTAACGAACGTAACGGAGGCGCCATGCAGGCCATCGAGGTCGACGGGCTCTTCAACGCACGGGCCACCGACGCCCGCGCCCCCTGGCTCGTGCGCACCGGATCCGTCGATGCGCTCACCGCTGCCGGAGCCGAAGAGCTGCGCGAACTCGGCGTCTCGCTCATCGTGGATCTGCGCGAGGAGTCCGAGGCAGCCCCCGCCGCCCACGGCATCCCGGTCCGCCGCGTCGCCCTGTACGGTGAGGCTCCCCCCGAGGCCGGCCGCCTGGAGGACGTGTACGAGGCGCTGCTGCGCCGCCGCGGCGCGGCGCTGGCCCAGGCCGTCGGCCTGATCGCCGAAGCAGAGGGCGCTGTCGTCGTGCACTGCACGGCCGGCAAGGACCGCACCGGCCTCGTGGTGGCACTCGCCCGGCTGGCCGCCGGCGAGGATCGGGATGCCGTCGTCGCCGACTACGCGCTCTCCGGCCAGCGCGTCCGCCCGGTGCGCGAGGCGCACGCCCGTACGGTGGCCGCCGCGCTCCCCACCTCCGAGCAGCGCGAGGCGCTGCGCCTGCACCTGGACAGCCCGCGCGAGGCGATCCTGCACGCCCTCGAGGTCATCGACGGATTCGGCGGCGCGGTCGCCTACCTGCGCGCGCACGGGCTCGGCGAAGCACAGCTGAGGCTGCTCGACGCGAAGACACGGGTGCCGGCATGAGCCGCGAGACCGGGCGCCTGACCGTGCTGCACATCAGCGATGTGCACGCCACCGACGGCACACTGCTGTACGGCACGGTCGACGGTTTCGCCCGGCTGCGCGCGGTCTCGGACTACGTGCGGCACGCCGCGATCACCCCCGAGGCGGTCGTGATCACCGGCGACCTCGCCCAGCGCGGTCACGCCGCCGTCTACCCCGCCCTCGCCGAGGCGCTGATGCGGCTCGAAGACGAGATCGGCGTGCCGGTGCTGACCACCCTCGGCAACCACGACGACCCGGATGCCGCCCGCATCCTGCCCGGCCACGCGGCCGGCCACCACCGGGTCGTGCTGCTGGACGGACTTCGGATCGTGCTGCTCGATTCGGCATCCGGAGAGCTGGGCCCCGCCCAGCTGGCCTGGCTCGCCGCGGTGATCTCCGAACCGCACGGCGACGGCACGATCGTGGCTCTGCATCACCCGCCGCTGGGCTCCCCGCTTCCGACGCTCGCCAAGGCGGGGCTGCGCGACGCCGCATCCCTGCTCGGAGTGATCGCCGGCACCGATGTGCGCGCCGTGCTGTGCGGGCACTTCCACCACCCGCTGACCGCCACCCTGCGCGGGATGCCCGTGTTCGTCGGACCGTCGCTGGCCTACCACCAGGTGATGGATGCCGGCCCCGACACGGTCAGCGGCCATGACAAGGCGATGTTCTCGCTCGTGCACCTGCTGCCGCAGGGCGTCACCGCCACAAGCGTCGGCCTCGAGTCGCCTGCTCCCCTCTTCACGTCTTCCCTTCCCTCCTGATAATCACCCTCACGTTAGGAAAATCATGTCCGTTCTGCGTTCCACCGCCGGCGCCGTCGCGCTCGGCATCGCCGCCCTCGTCCTCGCGGGCTGCTCGACCGCCGCCCCCGCGGCCGAGGAGCCGGCCGCCTCCGAGAGCGCCGCTCTCGAGGCCGCCACCATCACGCTGTACACGTCCGAGCCGCAGGAGAAGGCCGACGCCCTCGTCGCGGCCTTCAACGAGGTGCACCCCGAGGTGACCGTCGAGGTCTTCCGCGCCGGCACCGGCGACCTCACCACCCGCGTGGCGGCCGAGAAGGAGGCGGGCGGCGTGCAGGCCGACGTGTTCCTCGCCGCCGACGCCGGCACGTTCGAGAACTACGCCGCCGAGGGGATGCTGCAGAAGTACACCCCCGCCGACATCGACAGCGTCAACCCGGATGTCGTCGATGCGGAGGGCTTCTACGTCGGCACCCGCATCATCCCGACCGTCATCGCGTACAACACGAGCCTGGTCACCGAGGCTCCCACCTCGTGGTCCGACCTCACCGACGCCGCTTACGCCGGCAAGCTCGTGATGCCGAACCCGGATGTCTCGGGTGCGGCCGCCTACAACGCCGCCGTGTGGCTGGACGAGCCGAAGCTCGGCGAGAAGTGGCTGTCGGAGCTGGCCGCCAACAAGCCCGTGATCGCCGACAGCAACGGCCCGGTCTCGCAGGCCATCGCCACCGGTGCGCAGCCGGTGGGCATCGTCGTCGACTACCTCGTGCGCGAACTCGCCGCGCAGGGCTCGCCGATCGCGATCTCGTACCCGACCGAGGGCGTCCCGTACGTCTCACAGCCGGCCGGTATCTTCGCCGACTCGAAGGAGCCCGAGGCGGCGAAGGCGTTCGTCGACTTCCTCGTGAGCGAGGCCGGCCAGAGCCTGGCCGTCGAGCAGTCGTACCTGCCGGTGCGCTCGGACGTCGGCACCCCCGAGGGCGCCCCGTCGATGGACGAGATCACCATCCTCACCCCCGACCTCGAGAAGATCCGCGCCTCGCAGCCGGCGGCCGTGGACACCTTCCGCTCGCTGTTCCAGTAGTGGCATCCGCTTCTGCTCTCCCCGTCGCGGGTCCGGCCATCGGCCGGGCCCGCGGCGGGGCGCGTCGCCTGGACGGCATCCGCTCGCTCACCGTCGCCACCTGGGCGGCGTGCGCGTTCGTCGTGCTGCTGCCGCTCGGCGCGATCATCATCCTGGCCAGCGGCAGCTTCCAGCTCGGCGCCCTGCTGCAGGACGACGTGCTCGAGGCGGGCCTGAACAGCCTCGTCTCCGCGGGGGTGTCCGCCGTGCTGGCGGTCATCGTCGGCACCGCGTTCGCGATCCTGCTCGACCGCACAGATCTGCCCGGCCGGCGCACCCTGCGCCTGCTGGCCCTGACTCCGCTGCTGGTGCCGCCGTTCGTCGGCGCGATCGCCTGGCTGGGCGTGCTCGGCCCCGCCAGCCCGGTCAACCAGTGGTGGATGCAGCTCACCGGCGCACCGCTGTGGTCGATCTACGGCGGCGACGGGGTGATCATGCTGCTGACGATCCACAGCTACCCGCTCGCGATGCTCATCGTCGCGGCCGCGCTGCGCCGCATCCCCGCCGATCTCGAACAGGCCGCCCGCATCTCGGGCGCCGGACCCGCCCGCGTCCTCGGCACCGTCACGCTGCCGCTGCTGCGCCCCGCGCTGCTGTCGTCACTGCTGCTCATCGCGGTCGGCAACCTCGCCGACTTCGGCATCCCGTCGATCATCGGGCTGCCCGAGCGGTACGTCACCCTCGCCACGCTCGTCTACCGCTACCTGCAGTCCGGCACGGTCGCGGAGCCGCTCGCGGTGGTCGCGACGATCGGGACGCTGCTGCTCGCCGTCGCCCTGCTCGCGGTGCTGGCGGATGCTCTGAGCGGGCGCCGAGGGCGCGAACTGGATGCCGCGGCATCCCCCACCTCACCGCTGGCGCTCGGCGCCGCGCGGATCCCCACCGCTGTGGTCACCTGGGCGATCGTGCTGGCCATCACGATCCTGCCGCTGCTGGCCCTGCTCACGCAGGCGCTGCTGCGCGCACCCGGGCTGCCGCTGGTGTGGCAGAACCTGACGCTCGACAACCTGGTGCGCGCGCTCACCTCGGCGAACGCGCTCACCGGGGCACGCAACTCGATCCTGCTGGCGCTCGGGGCGGCGCTCGTGTGCGGTGTGCTGGGGCTCGCGATCGCGGTGCTCGCCACCCGCACGCGGATCCGCACCACCCGGGCACTGCAGGCCACGGTCATGCTGCCGCAGGCGATCCCCGGCATCGTCATCGCGGTGGCCTGGCTGATCCTCGCCCCGCGCCTGGGGCTGTTCAACACGCCGTGGCTGATCCTCGTCGCGTACGTCACCTCGTTCACGGCGCTGGTCGTGCAGGCCATCGCAGCCCCTCTTGCCGGAACGCCCGCGAGCGCCGAAGAGGCCGCGCGCATCTCGGGGGCGACCCGCCTGCGGGCGCTGATCGACATCTCCTGCCGGATGGCGCTGCCCGCCGCCCTGTCGGGGATGGTGATCGTCGCGGTCACCGCCGTGCGCGAACTCACCCTGTCGGTGCTGCTGCTCTCCCCCGGCTCGCAGACGCTCGGCGTCGCGATCTTCAGCTTCCAGCAGGCGGGAGCGTTCAGCACCGCCGCGGCGTGGTCGCTGATCGTCGCGGTGCTGGGCATCGCCGTGATCGGCATCGCGACCCGCGCGCCGGCCGGCCGCTCCGGCTGAGCGCCCCGGCCGAGCGCAGCAGCCGGCCGCTCCGGCTGAGCGCAGCATCCGTCCCCCACCCCTACGAACCCGTCCGAACCGTCCGCCGGCACCGCCGGCACCCGGCACCAGCCGGGAGCTCTCGAGGAGATCCACCATCGCATCCGTCACGCTCGACTCCGTCACCCTCCGCTACCCGTCCGGCACCGTCGGGCTGGATGACATCGACCTCGACGTCGCCGACGGCGAGTTCGTCGCCCTCGTCGGCCCGTCGGGCTCGGGGAAGACGACGCTGCTGCGCACGATCGCCGGGTTCCTGACCCCGACGGCCGGCAGCGTACGCATCGGCGACCGCACCGTCGCCGAGCGGGGCGCGTCGACCCCGCCCGAGCAGCGCGGGCTCGGGATGGTGTTCCAGCAGCACGCGGTCTGGCCGCACTGGAACGTCGGACGCAACGTCGACTACCCGCTGCGCCGCGCCCGCGTTCCGCGCGCCGAGCGTCGCGTGCGGGTCGAGGAGGCGCTCGATCTCGTCGGCCTCGGCGGGGCGGCGCTCCGCGATCCGGCGACGCTGTCGGGCGGTCAGCGGCAGCGGGTCGCCCTCGCCCGCGCGCTCGTCGCCCGCCCGCGCGTGCTGCTGCTCGACGAGGCGCTCTCGGCACTGGACGAGCCGCTGCGCGACCGGCTGCGGCTCGAGCTGCACGACCTGACCCGTCGCTTGGGGCTCACGGTCGTGCACGTGACGCACGACCGTGCCGAGGCGCTCGCCCTGGCCGACCGCGTCGTCGTGCTCGACGGCGGGCGGATCCGTCAGACCGGCACACCGGATGACCTCGTGCAGCGCCCGGCAAGCGCCTTCATCGCCCGGTTCCTCTCGGATGCCACGCTCGTCGACGGTCACGCGGAGGGCGGCGTCTTCACGGCGGCCGGCCATCCGCTGCGTGTCGCCGGCGACGCGATCACGGTGAGCGGCGCGGCGTGTGCGGCGATCCTCCCCGCAGACGTCGAGGTGACACCGGATGCCGCGGGCGACGCCGTCGTGCGCTCATCACTGTTCACCCGTTCGGGCGGCGACCTCGTGCTGGACTGGGCGGGCGTGGCGCTGCGCGTGCACGCCGAGGGGCTGCGCCCCCGCGCCGGCGACCGGATGCGCGTCCGCGTGCGACGAGCCGTCGTCTACGAGGGGCACGGCGATGCGGCATCCGCCGGGGTTCCGGCCGTCGCGGCGGGCGCGCGTCGCGCCGGCGAGCTGGTGCACGCGTGACCCTCGCGCTGGTGCGCCACGGGCGCACGGCGTGGAATGCCGACCGGCGGATGCAGGGCCGCACGGACATCGTGCTCGACGAGCAGGGACGCTGCCAGGCCGCCGCGGCGGGGCGGCTGCTCGCCCGCGCGCAGTGGGCGCGGGTCGTGTCGTCGCCGTTGCAGCGGGCCGTGCAGAGCGCGCAGCTGATCGCCGCCGAGCTGGCAGCGGACGGCACCGCTCCGTCGGTGGCACTGGACGCGCAGCTCATCGAGCGCGACTACGGCCGCGCCGAGGGTCTCGCCGTCGGCCACGTGCGCGAGCGCTGGCCGGATGGCGAGTACCCGGATGCCGAACCGGCATCCGCCGCGACCGCCCGTGCGCATGAAGCGCTCACCCGGCTCGCCGGCGAGGCCGGTGACAGCGTGGTGGTCGCGCATGGAACCCTGCTGCGCCTGGGCGTGCAGTCGCTGACGGGGTCGCCGTGCCCCCGCATCCTGAACGGCCAGGTGATCCTCGTCGACCGCGCGCCCGGCGGCGGCTACGTCGCCCGCCTGCTCACCTGACGGCGCGCCGCCCGTCCCCCCGCCTCCTCCTCGCCTCCCTCGCGAGACTTGGCATCCAGCACGAGACTTCGCTCACGGCGCCAAGTCTCGTGCTGGAACGCAAGTCTCGCCGGTCAGCGACGGCGTCAGTAGTACACGGCGAGAGGGCCGTGCGGGCCCTCGATCACGCGGACCGGGGTCTCGAAGACGCGGGTGAGCACGGCATCCGTCATGATCTCCTGCGGCGTGCCGAACTCGACGACCCGGCCGTCCTTCATCGCGCAGATGCGGTCGGCGTAATGCGCGGCGAAGTTGATGTCGTGCAGCACGATCACGACCGTGCGGCCGAGCTCGTCGGCGGCACGGCGCAGCTGCGCCATCATCGTGACCGCGTGCTTCATGTCGAGGTTGTTCAGCGGCTCATCCAGCAAGACCACCTCGGTGTCCTGCGCGAGCACCATCGCGACGTACGCACGCTGCCGCTGCCCGCCCGACAGCTCGTCGAGGTAGCGCCCCTCGAGAGCACCCAGGTCGAGGAAGTCGATCGCCCGGCTGATGATCTGCTCATCGGCGCGGTTCAGGCGGCCCTTCGAGTACGGGAAGCGCCCGAACCCGACGAGCTGGCGCACCGTGAGCCGGGTGATGAAGTGGTTCTCCTGCCGCAGGATCGACACGATCTTCGCCAGGTCGGCCGACTTGGTCTTCGCGACGTCACAGCCGGCGATCTCGATGGTCCCGGCATCCATCCCCATCAGCCGCCCGACCATGGTCAGGAGCGTCGACTTGCCGGCGCCGTTGGGTCCGATCAGCGCCGTGACCCCGCCCTCCGGAATGATGAGGTCGACCGGGCCGATCGCGACCTCGTCGCTGTACTCGCGGCGCACCTGCTCGATGGTGATCACAGTCGGCCCTTTCTGAGGATGACGATGAGGAAGACCACGCCGCCGACAAGCTCGATGATGATCGAGACCACGCCCTGCGCGTAGAAGACGTTGCGCATCAGGAAGTACGCCCCGGCGATGATGCTGAACGCCGTCAGCACCGCGACGGGGAACACGAACCGGTGGTCGTAGGTGTCGGCGAACTGGTAGGCGAGGGTCGCGACGAGGAACCCGAGGAACGTCATCGGCCCGACCAGCGCTGTCGAGGTGGCCATGAGCACGGCGACCAGGAACAGCACCGTCAGCAGCTCGCGACGGTGGTCGACCCCCAGAGCGGATGCCGCATCGGCGCCGAGCGCCATGACGTTCAGCCGCCGGGCGCGCATCCACAGCAGAGCCGAGGCGACCACGCACAACGGGATCGCGATCGGCAGGTAGGCCGGGTCGGCGTTGGAGACGTTGCCGAACAGCCGCGCGGCCAGCACGTCGAATTCGCTCGGGGTGAGCAGTCGCTGCATGAACGTGGCCACGGCGCCGAGCCCGCCGCCGATGATGATGCCGATCAGCAGCATCACCTGCAGGTTCGCGTAGCGTCCGGTGAGCAGCCAGCCGTACAGCAGCATCGCCAGGCCCACCATGATCGCGATCTGCAGCGCGAACTGCCACAGGCCCTGCACGGCGACGACGCCGGCGATGCCGAAGAAGTACACCGCTGAGGTCTGCACCGCACGGTAGAGCGACTCGAATCCCATGATCGACGGGGTGATGATGCGGTTGGTGGTGACGGTCTGGAACGCCACCGTCGCCACGGCCTGGCACACCGCGACCAGCAGCATCACGGTCACGTTGCTCAGCCGTCGCTCGGCGATCAGCCAGAACCCCTTCGAGCCGAACGGCATCGGGTTGTCCCAGGCGAGCAGGCCGACCGCGAAGCCGGCGGAGAGCACCACGAGGACCGTCAGGATGACGACGTAGCGGCGTCGCGCGCGGGGCGTGAAGGGTCCGGACAGCCGGGCGCCCGGCTCCGGCATCCGCGTCTCCAGCGCCTTAAGCACGGCGACGCTGCCTGAGCAGAAGGGCGACGAACACGACGGCGCCGACCACGCCGAGGATGAGCGAGACGGGCACCTCGAAGGGCATGATGATGGTCCGTCCGATCAGGTCGCACGCCGTGACGATCGCGATACCCAGCAGGCACACCCACGGCAGGTTGCTGCGCAGGTCGTCGCCGCGGACCATCGAGACGATGTTCGGCACGATCAGCCCGAGGAAGGGCAGGTTGCCGACGACGACCGTCACGACCCCCGTGACGACGGCGATCAGCGCCGTTCCCAGCAGCACCACGCGGTTGTAGTTCACGCCGATGTTCGTGGCGATCTCCTCACCGAGGCCTGCGACGGTGAGCCGGTCGGCGACGATGAAGATCACCACCCCGGCGATCGCGACGATCCAGAGCATCTCGTACTGGCCGCGCAGCACCGAGGTGAAGCTGCCGGCGAACCACACGCCCAGGCTCTGCAGCATGTTGGTGGCGAGCGCGAAGTAGGTCGAGACGGCGCTGACGACCGCGCCGAGCATGATCCCGATGATGGGGACGATCAGCGAGGAGCGCAGCGAGACCCGGCGCAGGAAGAGGAAGAAGATCATCGTGCCGATGAATGCGGCGATCACCGCGGCGGTCATGCGCAGCGGGATCGACGCCTGCGGCACCAGCACCATCACCGCGAGCAGGCCGAGCCCGGCCCATTCGGTCGTGCCGGTCGTGGTGGGTTCGACGAAGCGGTTCTGCGTGAGCAGCTGCATCACCAGGCCCGCCATCGCCATGGAGGCGCCGGCGAGCACGAGCGCGAGGGTGCGCGGGATGCGGGTGATCTGGAACATCTGGCCCCCGTCGGGGGCGCCGGTGACGTCGTAGACGCCGGTGAACAGCGAGGCGATGAGCAGGGCTGCGACGACCAGAATGCCGATGAGCAGCCTGACGTCGAACAGCCGCCCTGCGCGAGCGCGGGGCGGCGAGGCGGGTGCGGTGACGGTCATGACGTCCGGTGCGGGGTCGAGGCGGCGGCGGCATCCGGGTTCGGATGCCGCCGCCGGGCGGTCAGTTCTTCGCGTCCTCGAGGGCGTCGGCGAAGTCGTTGAGGAACTTCGTGTACGTCTGGATGCTCTCGTTCGTGTACGTGTCGGCGGGCATGTAGACCAGCTGCTCGTTCTTGATCGCGTCGACGGCGGCGAGCGCCTCGGACGAGACGAGGATCTCGGCGGCCTGCACGTAGCTCGGGTCGTCGGCGGCGATGGCGGCATCCCGGTCCATCACGAGGATCCACGACGGGTTCGACTTGGCGATCGCCTCGACCGAGATGTCGTCGCCCTGGTGGTCGTCGGTCGCGTCAGCGACCTCGAGTGCGGGGGTCAGCTCGAGCAGGTCGAAGATCGGGCCGAGGGTGCGGCCGACGGTCGGGGCGAGATAGCCGATCTCGCCGCCGGAGGTGCTCACGGCCATGACCGTGTCGGCCTGGTCGTAGGCCGCCTTGGCGCGCTCGACGGCCGCGTCGAAGTCGTCGACGAGCTTCTGCGCCTCGTCCTGCTTGCCGAAGATCTCGCCGAGCACGGTGACCTGGCGCTTGAGCTCGGCGTCGAAGGGCTCGCCCTCGCGGGGGTCGAGCTCGATGATGGCGGCGTCGGGGGCAAGGGCGGTGAGGTCGGTGTAGTACTGGGCGAAGCGCTGGCCGTTGATGATCAGGTCGGGCTCGGCTGCGACGACGGCCTCGAGGTCGGGCTCGTTGTGGTTGCCGAGGTCGATGATCGACTCGTCGTCCCGGTACGGGTTGGTCGCCGGCATCAGCGCGCGGGCGGCGGCGCTGAGCTCGATGCCCCAGTCGGCGAGGGTCTGGAAGGTGCGGTTGTCGGTCGCGACGACGGACGCCGCGTCCAGGGGCACCTCGTGCGTGCCGTGGTTGTCCTCGACGGTGACGGTGGTCGCCGCGGGCTTCTCCTCCGCTTCGGCCGCGGGCTGGGTGGCACAGCCGGCGAGCGCGAGGATGCTGGCGAGGCCGGCAGCGGTTCCGCCGAGGATTCTGGGCACGGACATGGAGAGTCTCCTCTTCTTCGTGGGTTGCGCGAGTCACGCAGAGCGCCGGGGGCGGATCCGTCCGCCGACAGAAATTAGGTTAGCCTTACTTTATGAGCGAAGTGAAATCCGGTTTCTCGATCGAACGCCAGGGTCTGGAGCTGCGTTTCCGCTCCGTCAGCCTCGCCTCGCGCGAGTGGCTCGCGCCGGGTTATGTGCGCGTCCGGCTGCAGGGAGCCGACCTCGCGGGCTTCGATTCGCGCGGCTCGGATGACCACATGCGGCTGTTCTTCGCCGCCGCCCCGACATCGTCGGTCGAAGAGCTGCGCGCGGCGCCGAGCCGCGAGTACACCCCGCTGGCGTGGGGCGAGGACTGGCTCGACGTCGAGTTCGCGGTGCACGGCGATGAGGGTGTGGGTGCGCCGTGGGCGGCATCCGCTCCCCTGGGTTCGTTCGTGGGCGTCGGCGGCCCGCGCGGCTCGGCCGTGATCACCGGCGCCCCCGGGGCGTGGCTTCTTGCGGGTGACGAGACGGCGATCCCGGCGATCCGCCGCTTCGCGACGCTGATCCCCGAGGGCACGCCGGCACGCATCGTGATCGAGGTGCTCTCGGCCGAGCACGAGGTCGCCATCGACGCTCCCGTCGAGGTGGAATGGCTGCACCGCGGCGACGCCCCGGCGGGTTCGGCACTGATCACTTTCCTGGACGGCCTCGGCGAGGCGGATGCCGTGGGCGACGACCCGTTCTGCTTCATCGCCGCCGAGCAGTCGATCGTCAAGCCCGGCCGGGCGCTGCTGGCACGCTGGGGTGTCGACGTGGCGAAGGCCGTCGTGAAGGGCTACTGGAAGCGCGGCGAGACCGAGTACCACGCCCCGCACTGACCCGCACGGTCCGGCTTTCGGCATCCGTCTCCCTGCGGCAGACTGTGGCGATGGCTCTTCTCGATCACATCGGCATCACCGTTCGCGACCTCGAGCGGGGCCGGGCGCAGTTCGACCCCGTGCTCACGGCCCTCGGCTACACGATCGGATCCGAAGACGAAGGCGGCATCGCGTGGGACAACGGAGATGAGAGCGAGGTGATCCTCTTCGGCATCCGCGACGAGGCCGACGACGTTCCGCACCGGCACGGCGAGGTCGGCTGGCAGCACCTCGCGTTCGCCGTCGATTCGCGCGAGGAGGTCGACCGGCTGCACGGCATCGCGATGGATGCCGGCTGGAGCGCCGTCCGCGAGCCGAAGCTGTTTCCGCGGTTCAATGGGCGCTACTACGCGTCGTTCGTCGAGGACGACAGCGGCATCCGCCTCGAGTTCATGCACAACCCGCCGCGCGACGCGTCAGCGTGATCGCGCGGGCGCCGCGGTGCCACGCGCGCTGAGAGGCATTGCGCATGTCTGTGGGGCGGCGAAGACTTGTCGTCGCCGGAAGCTCCGCTTCCGCCCGAAAGGCGACTCATGACCACCCTGAACCCGTACCTCTCCTTCCGCGACAACGCCCGTGCGGCGCTCGAGCACTACCATCAGGTGCTCGGCGGTGACCTGCAGATCATGACGTTCGGCTCGATGCCCGAGATGGGCTACGAACCGAACGAGAGCGAACTCGTGATGCACGGCTCGATCACCACCGAAGACGGCATGGTGCTCATGGCCTCGGACACCCCGTCGCACATGGAGTACCGCGAACCGCAGGGCATCTCTGTGTCGGTCAGCGGCGACGACGGCGATCGCCTTCGGGCGATCTGGCGGGGCCTGCTCGACGGCGGTACCGCGACGATACCCCTGGCGCCTGCTCCGTGGGGCGGTGAGTTCGGCATGCTCGTCGACCGCTTCGGCATCGCCTGGATGGTGGTGGTCAACGCCTGAGCACGCGCAGCCTGCACGCCGGATGCCGCGACGCTCGATGTCCGCGGCATCCGGCACACTGTGGGGATGGCTCTTCTCGATCATCTCGGCATCACCGTCGATGACGTTCCCCGCGCGTCCGCGCAGCTGAATCCCGTGCTCGAAGCGCTCGGGTACCGGCGGGCGTACGACGCGCCCGACCACGCGTACTGGCGACAGTCCGGGCAGCCCGAGCTGCTGCTGTACCCGGCGCGCGAGCCCGGCACCGGCCCGCACGTGCACGGACGGGTGGGATGGCAGCATCTGGCGTTCGCGGTCGATTCCCGCGAAGAGGTCGAGCGGCTGCACGACATCGCGCTGACGGCAGGGTGGGTCGCGGTGCGCGAGCCGAAGGAGTATCCGCGGTTCACCGAGAGGTACTACGCGTCGTTCGTGGAGGACGACAACGGCATCCGCCTCGAGTTCATGCACAACCCCGCGGGGTGAGACGGAACCTGATTCGGTGTCGGACTCGCTCTGCACATTCCGCGCCATCAATGCGACGATGAGGGAGTGGGATTCATGAACGATGCACAGATCTGGACGATGATCGGCGCTTTCTGCGCGCTCATGTTCGGGATGCTGACCGTCGTCTCCACCCTTTTCGTGCGGGTTCTGCGCGCGGAGATCGGCGGGCTGCGCACCGAGATGAACGGACAGATCGGCGGGTTGCGCACCGAGATGAATGCCCGGTTCGATGCGGTGAACACCCGCATCGAGGGAATCGACCGCGATGTTCAGGCCCTCGTGAAACGCACCTTCGGCCTCGACCGCGAGTAGTGCTCACCCCAGCCCTCGGCTCAGGTCCGGCGACACCACTGCCGGTCACGGGATGTGCGTGCGCACGGCGTCCAGGAACCCGGCGGGATCGTCGACCGAGATGCGCACCGTCGAGACGGTGACATCCCCCTGCGGCAGCTGCAGCAGGGTCGGCTGCTCGAGGGTGATCTCGATCTCGGCATGATCCTGGATCACATGGTTCAGCGCCTGTTCGTCGCCCGAACCGGTCAGGCTCAGCTGCGGCGCACCGCTCAGCGAGTGGCGGCGCCGCTGCACCGAGGCGATCACGTCCCAGGGCAGGTCGATGTCGACCTCGCCGCCATGACGCACCCGGATGCCGTCGGGCCCGACCGCGTGCGGCCGGGTGAGGTAGCCGAGCAGCATCCCGAGCATGGTCAGGACTCCCCACACGCCTAGCGCCATCAGCGGCCAGCGCAGCCACGGGATGCCATGCACCAGCAGATCGATGATCGGGATCTCGACGGCCGAGAGCACGAGGAAGACGATGAGGATCGTGCGCACCGGCCGGTCGTAGGTGAACCCCGACGCACCGCGCGGAACGCGGGGTCGGCCGCTGATCGCACGGCCGATGCTGCGCCAGCCGGCGGCTTCCATCGCGGTTCCCCGCCGGATGCCGTGGCGCAGCCGATCCGCGCCGCGAAGGTCCGGACCGAGGCGACGCGGCTCGGCGTCACGCGCTGCGGTCTGCGTCATGGCGATCCTCTCGTTTCATTGCAGTTGTAATTTATAGATCGGCGAGCCGGTTGTCAATACGACTGCAATGTGAAACGATGGCGCCATGCCCCGGATCGTCGACCACGCAGAGCGCCGCGAGCTCATCACCGACGCCCTGTTCCGCGTGATCGTGCGGGATGGCCTCGGGGCGGTGAGCCTGCGGCATGTGGCCGCAGAGGCCGGCGTCACCGCCGGCATGGTGCAGCACTACTTCGCCTCCAAAGAAGAGCTGATGACGTTCGCCATGCAGACGGCCGGCGCTCGATATGAAGACCGCATCCGCGCCGCCGTCGGTGCCCTCGGCGAGAACCCGGCACCGGGTGCGGCGCTTCGCGCGGTGCTCGAGAACTTCATCCCCCGCTCCGAGGAGGAGCGGCATGACGGGCGGATCAGCCTCGAGTTCCAGGCATACGCCACCGGCCGCGACGACCTGGTCGCGGGGCTGGCCGCAGGTGACATCGAGCTGCGTGGCTGGCTGGCGTCGCTGCTCGCTGCGGCGACCGGCGTCGACGACGCCGCGGCATCCGTCCGCGCCACCGCCCTGCTCGGCACCGCCGAAGGTCTCGGGGTGAAGGTCCTGACCTCCGCCCTCTCCCCTGCAGAGGCCCTCGCCGCCCTGCACGACCAGTTCGCCCTCACCGGCATCGGCGTTGCGGCCGGCGCCACCGCGGGCTGAGAATGCATCCATGCAGATGCCCAAGGCGACGGATGACGACAAGCAGCGCTTCCGCGACGCGGTGGCCGCACTGACCGAGAGCGGGGCCGCCGAGATCAAACCCATGTTCGGCCAGCTGGGCGCCTTCGTGAACGGCAACATGTTCGCCGGGCTGTTCGGCGCCGACATCGGAGTGAAGCTCTCGGAGCCGGATGCCGCGGAGCTGACGGCGCTCGGGGCCGGGCCCTTCGGGCCCGCCGAGCGTCCGATGGGCGGCTATCTCAGCATCCCCTCCGGCGCGGATGCCGCCGAGTGGACCACCCGCGCGCACGCGCACGTGTCAGCCATGCCCGCGAAAGCTCCCAAGAAGCGCTGAGCGGCGCAGCGAGAACGCGCAGGCCTACAAGCCGATCGACACCGTGATGGCGGATGCCGCCGACCTGGTGACGATCAGGCACACGCTGCGTCAGATCGTCAACGTGAAGGGCGACTGACTCGTATCGACCAGACCGGCTCGCACCCGCCTGGTCACCGCCGTGCGGATCGGCTCAGCCGATCCGCACGGCCCGGCAGGCCAGGTGCAGCGCGAGCCGGGCCTCGGGGTCGGTCATGTCGATGCCCAGCAGCTCCTGCACGCGATGGATGCGGACGGTGACGGTGTTGCGGTGCAGGCCGAGGGCGGCCGCAGTCGCTGCGATCCCCGACTCGTGGTCGAGATAGGCGGCAAGGGTGGTCAGCAATTCTCCCCCGCCTTCACCCAGTGGGGCGAGCAGTGACTCGGCGGCCGGCACGAAGGTGTCGTTGTCTGTCCAGGCGAGCAGCAGCTGCTCCAACCCGAGACTGTCCACGCGCACGAACCAGCCTGTCGCCGAGCGCGCCGAGGCGATGCGGGCGGCGTCACCGGCTTCGTCGACTGTGGCCGCGAGTCCGACGGGTCCCTGTTGCAACGAGCCGACGCCGGTGGCGACGGGGAAATCCCGCATCGCGGCGACGTGCAGTTCACGAAGCGCCGTGACCGCACGCTCGACCCGCTCGGGCCCCGGCGGCTCGGCGAAGGTGAGCCAGCCGCTCACGCCGCGTCCGGCGGTGGTGGCGTGGGCCTCCGCATCGATCGAGCCGAGGCCGGGCCGCAGCGATCGCAGCAGCGAGAAGGGGTCGAGCCGGCCGCGCGCGACGAGCCGGAAACCGAGGTGGTGACCCTGCGTGCGCCACCCGCGTTCAGCCATCCGGCGGTCGACGTCATCGTCCGGCGCACCGTGCAGGTCGACGAAATCCCGCAGCAGCGCCGACGAGACGGCGACGTCGTTGATGGCTGCGACCTCGTCGATCAGGATGCGGGCGGCGATGGCCGGCATCGCGATCTCGGCCGCCACGGTCAGCGACTGCAGCTGCGCCTCGCCGAGTCCGTCGCCGAAGATCGCGAGTCGCAGCCCGGTGCGTCCCGGCGTGTCGACGCGAACGGATGCCGCAGACGCGTCACCCGCGCGTGCGACGTCGATCCACGAATCGAAGCCGATGACGGCATGCAGTTCGTCGCCGAGCTCCCCACCGGCCTCGAGCAGAACCCCGGTGCGGTCGATCAGCGCGACCCCGCGGCTGAGGTTCGCGGAGATGTGCCGCAGCAGGTCGGCGAGGTCGACGGCCGAGTACTCGAACGACTGGGCGACCTTTCGCACCTGGCTCAGCGTGAGCGCATCGCGCGCCTCGATGAGCATCCAGCACGTCTTCGCGAGCTGCACCGGGCGGGCGACGTCGAGCAGGCTCAGCCCGATCCGGTCGGAGAGCCTGCGGGCGCCCGCGTCGATGCCGGCGGCACCGGGCAGCGCCAGGGCGGTGTACCCGCGGTCGCGTACACGGCGCAGCAGAGCATCCTGCTGCCAGGTCGCGACCGGGATGCCGGAGGTGAGGATCGCCAGCCTGCCCGCGCCGAGAGCCGGGAGGTCGGCGTCAGCGTTTTCGACGACGACGCCGTCCACAGCGGCGTCCGCGGGGCCGGCGACGAGCGCGAGGCCGCCGTTCTCGGGTTGGGACAGCAGGGATGCCAGTCGCAGTCCGTCACTCATGCGACGTCCAGCCCGGTCAGTCCGTACGCAGACGGACGGACATGCTCGACACGACCGCGGACGGCACTCCACCACGCGGGCGCCGGGATCGACAGGACGACGACGGTGCGTGCGAGGGACAGGTCGGTCACCTCGAGCACCTCCCGCGAGATGGCGTCGATGACGACGATGACCGCCGGCACGGCAGCGACCACGACCCCGTCGGTGAGCACGGCCAGGGTCTCGGAGCGGGTGATCACCCGGTGCACGGCGCCGTCTGCGCCGGCGATCTCGACACCGCTGACATGCGGGTCGGCCTCATGCGGCACGACCGAGACGATGCGTCCCTGTGCGATCAGGTCGGCACCGAGCGCGTCGGCGAGCTCGCGGATCGGCCCAGCGGATGCCGAGACGTACGCGCGTCCCAGCTCGAGCGCCCGGGCGAGATGCCCGGCGATCGCATGCTCGCGCAGGTCACCGACGGTGAAACCCGCCAGCACCGTGCCGCCGACGCCGCCCGCCTGGATGATCGCAGCGCGGACCACGCGCTCGCCGTCGACAGCGCGCACCGGCTCGACCACCGCCACACCGCCCGCACCGGTATCGCACGCGAGCACGAGTCCGGGGACGCGGTCGACGAACAGCGACATCTGATCCAGGCCCGGTACGGCCCGGCCCGTGCAGTCGGCATCCACGATCGTCCGCGAGCCCGCGAGAGTGAGCGGGGCGAGTCCGTTCATGCCGCCGCCCTCCAGCGAGCACACCGCCGGCACGGGGTGGCCGAGCCAGCGCTCGACGGCGTCGATGAGCGGCCCGAACGAGTTCTCGCCCGGCATCCGCTCTCCCAGGAGCATGGTGGACCCGACGAACGCCACACCGAGGCACGGCGTCGCAGGATCCACGTCGTCGAGCGCCGAGATGCCGATCGGCCAGTCGGATGAGCCCGCGAGCATCAGCTCGAGCATGGTCGTCGCCCCGCCCCCGCCTGCTCCGAGCAGCGCGTAGCCGCGCGCCAGCGCGGTCAGGTCCTCACGCTGCAGCCGGCTCACCATGGGTCAAGACTAGGTCCCACCCGCGATCTCTCGCGGGCGGGGACCCATCGCACCGCGCGTCTCACTGGGCGTTGAGCTTCTCCACCGGGACGAAGCCCTCGTCGAGGCCGAAGGCCGACGGCCCGAATGCGGCGAGCGCGCCGGCGGTGCGCATCATGTCGGGGGTCGAGATGCCCAGCACGCGCACCCGCTGACCGTAACGCAGTCCCTCGGTGGTGATGGGCTCGGCACTCTCGTGGTCGACGACGCAGATCAGGTCGGGCACGATCGCCACCAGGCGCCCGTCGCGGCGGGCGATGAGGTTCTCGTTCTGGAACAGGATCTCGAAGAGGTCGTCCGCCTCCGCACCGAGCGGGGCGATGACCGCCCGTCCCTTCGCGAAGCCGTCGGTGGTGCGCCGCTCGACGTCGATCACCTTGCCGACGCACAGCTCGCGTACGTGCGAGTAGAGCGTGGTGGAGAGCACCTCGGCGATCGCGTCGAACGGCGAGCGGTGCTCTTCGCGGGCGATCCGGATGGCGCGCCCCAGGGCGAGGGCCATCGAGATGGTGCGCGGCACGGCCGTGCGCCGCACGTCGGCACCGGTCATGGAGTATTCGGCGATGTGCCCGACTCCGCCGAGCCGGATGGTGATGCCGCGGGCCAGCCACTCCATCTGGCGGTCGTCGTCACCGGTGTCGATGATGACCTGCTCGCCGCGCTCCCCCGCGAGTGCCAGCGGCGAGCCGTGCACGCCGTAGACGGCGAAGGTCTCCATCGACAGTTCGGGGAAGGCGCGACCCATGCCGTCGGCGTCCACGACCGGCAGACCGGTCTCTGCGGCGACGACCAGCGGGATCATCGAGTTGATGCCGCCGCACTCGATCGGCATGGTCGCGTCGGCTGTGCGGCCGAGGTGCTCCTCGAGGGTGCGCAGCGCGAGCGAAGGCTCGGTCCCGGCGGGGATCTTCTCGACCATCACGGTCGGCGCGCCCATCTGCGCGGTGGGGATGACGAACAGGTCGTCGGCGATCTCATCCGGGTCGAGGATGGTGATCGATCCCTCGCCGAGCACGCGCTCGACGAGCATCTTGCCGATGTAGGGATCGCCGCCACCGCCGGTTCCCAGCAGCGTCGCGCCGCGGGCCAGATCGGGCAGGTCGGCTGCGGTCAGCTGCCAGCTCATGCCATCACCTCCGCGGGGATGCCGGTGGAGATCGTGCCGTCGAAACGGCGGGCGGGGATGTCGTAGCCGAAGTACCCGGGCCCTACCATGGCGAGCGCCTCGGCGGAGTGCCAGCGCTCGTCGGCCGGGGCGGCGATGACGCGCACCCGCTGCCCGTACCGCAGCCCCTCGGTGGTGATCGGCTCACCCGATTCCGCCTCGAGCACCATGATGAGGTCGGGCGTGGTGGCCAGGGTCTCGCCGTCCTGCTCGGCGACGAGGTGTTCGTTCTGGAAGTGCAGGATGATCGAGGCGCCGCCCTCGCCGTCGATTCGGGCCTGGCCGCGGGCGAACCCGGTCGTAGTGGCGCGCTGCACGTCGACGACCTTGCCGTCGAAGAGCTCGCGCCCGCCGAGCAGCTCGACTGCCGCGGCGACCGGGTCACTCTTGCCGTCACGGGCGCCGGCGATCTGCCGGCCGATCTCGATGCAGCGCGACAGCGAGCCCGAGACGAGCGACTCGCGTGCCGCGGTGCCCGACATGGGGAACCCGGAGATCATGACCGAGCACCCCATCTCGACGCAGGCGACCCGTGCGATGCGCTCGGTCCAGGAGTTGTCGACGGTCTGCAGCACACCGGTGTTCCCCTTCTCGTCGCTGAAGGCGAGCGGAGAGGCGGTGATGTCGTACAGCGTGGGCAGCACCATCTGCAGCTCGGGGAACGCCCGGCCCATCCCGTCGGCGTCGAGCAGCGGCAGGTCGAGGGCCGCTGCAGCGGCGATCGGGATCGTGGAGTTGACCCCGCCGACCTCGGCGCAGGCGATGTGGGTGATCGGCCGGCCGAGGTGCACGCCCAGCGCACGCACCGGCTCGATGACCTCGGCGAGGCTCGGCAGCTTCTCGACCATGACAGTCGGGGCGCCCATCATCGCGACGAACAGCACGAGGGCGTCGTCGGGCACCTCATCGAGACTCACGACCGTGACGTCGCGTTCGGAGAGAGCCTGGCGGGCCAGCAGCGCGCCGATGTAGGGGTCGCCGCCACCGCCCGTGCCGAGCACCGCCGCGCCGCGGGCGAGACCGTCGATGTGATCGGTGGTGATGGTCCAGGCCATCTCACACCCCCATGTCGAGGTCGCCGACCGCCTTGGCGCGGATGCGTGTGGCGTTGCCCGGGAGGTATGGGATCGGCACCTCGTCGAAGTCGATGATCGACACGGTCGAGGGCTTGGCGCCCGCGGCGATCGCCTTGTCGACGGCCTCGGCGCGCACCTCGGCGATGGTCTCGTCACGGCGGCCCGGCTCGATGGCGTACACCTTGTCGATCTCACCGCCCACCTGAGCGATCGAGGCGCCGATGGCGTTGGCGACCGCGTAGTTCTCGGGGCGGTGCACGGTGCCGAAGACGGGCAGCTCGTCGGGCAGCAGGATCGAGCCGCCGCCCACTGCGACGACCGCGATCGGTTCGGGTGAGGTGCGCATCCGGTCGACCGCCTCGGCCACGCGCTCGGCGATGCGGTCGAGGACGCGCGCGACGAACGCCGGGTCGAGGTGTGCGACCCGGGAGGGGTCGCCGACGTCCGCCCGGCCTGCGGCCACGGCGATGTCGGTGGCGGTGAGGGTGCTGCCGCCGAAGACGAGCGCCTCGGTCGTGAGCCGGTAGCCGACGGATGCCGGGCCGACCTCCGCCGTCTCCTCGTCGACGATGCTGCCGCCGCCGATGCCGAGGGAGAGCACGTCGGGCATCCGGAAGTTCGTGCGGATGCCGGCGACCTTCACCTCGTTGGCGGTCTCGCGCGGGAAGCCGTTGATGAGCAGCCCGATGTCGGCGGTGGTGCCGCCGACATCGATGACCGCGCAGTCCTGGAGCCCGCTGGTGGCCGCCGCGCCGCGCATGGAGTTGGTTGGGCCGGATGCGAAGGTCGCGACCGGGTACCGGCGCACGTACTCATCGTCCATGAGCGTGCCGTCGTTCTGGCTGAGGAAGATGGGCGCCTCGATGCCCTGCGCACGGACGGCGGAGGTGAGTCCGTCGACGATCTCGGAGGCGAGTTCGCGCAGCGCCGCGTTGATGATCGTCGCGTTCTCGCGCTCGAGCAGGCCGATGCGGCCGATCTCGTGCGAGAGCGAGATCGCGACGTCCGGGCCGAGCACCGAGCCGACGATCTCGGCGGCCTGGATCTCGAGGTCGTGGTTGACCGGGCTGAACACCGACGAGATCGCGACCGAGCGGATGCCGTTGGCCTTCATGTCCTCGGCGTGGGCGCGCAGCTCATCGGGGTCGAGCGGCGAGATCGGCCGGCCGTCGAACTCGTACCCGCCGTGCGCGAGGTAGCTGCGCGCGCGGGTGGCCTCGACGAGCACCTCGGGCCAGTCGACCAGCGGAGGCAGTGCCCGCGTGGCGGGCAGGCCCAGGCGCAGCGCGGCGGTCGGCGCGAGGCGGCTGGCCTGCACGAGCGCGTTGATGAAGTGCGTGGTGCCGATCATGACGGCGTCGATGTCGGAGCCCTCGAACGGGTGGTTCGCCCGCAGATCCTCGATCGCGTGCACGATGCCGCTCGTCACGTCAGCCGTGGTGGAGTGCTTGACCCCGGCCAGGGTCCGGGTGGCGTCCATGAGGACGGCGTCGGTGTTGGTGCCTCCGACGTCGATGCCGATGTGCATGATTCTCGCTTTCTGTCTCAGCTGATCCGGGCGCCGGTCACGCGACGGCGGTCTCGGCGGGTGCGGGCTCGGCCTGGCGCGTGCGCGCGGTGCCGACGCCCTTGACGAGGCCGAGCTTGCCCGCGATGACGTAGAGGGCCATCGAGAGGAACAGGCTCAGCAGTGACGGGATGCCCCAGGTGACGAAGTAGCCCACCAGCGACGAGACGAGCCAGACGACGATGGTCGCCGGCACGATGCGCGGTGCGGTGGCGGGCAGGATGCCTGCGTCACGGGTGGCATCGAGGTCGGAGCGCCAGCGTCGCACGATGTAGTACTCGGCGACCATGATGCCGGCGATGGGCGGGAAGGCGACGCTCAGCACGATCAGGAACGAGGTGAACTGACCGAGGATGCCGACGGCGGCGAGCACCGATCCGACGATGCCGAGCACGATCGTCGTGGAGACGCGGTGCAGGTTGCGGCCGAACGCGGTGGAGATGAAGTTCACCAGACCGAGCGTGGAGGAGTACAGGTTCCAGTCGTTGATCTTCAGGGTGCCGGTGAGCACGATGAACAGGCCGATGAACCCGACCGACGACGTCACGATGGCGACGATGTCTCCGGTGGCGGCCGCGTGGGCGAGCAGCACTCCGGCCAGACCGATGACGAACTCACCGAGGGTGACGCCGACCACCGTCTGCTTGATCACGTCGCGGCGGGAGCGGTTGAACCGGGTCATGTCGCCGGTGATGATCGCACCGACGATCAGGCCACCGGCGACGATGCCGGTGCCGGCCCAGACGCTCATGGTGGGTCCGGGGGCCGGGCTGGTCAGCAGCTCGCCGAGATCGTGGCGGCTGAGCTCGCTGATCACCGACCATCCGACCAGGATGAGGAACAGCGGCACGGTCACGTTCGCGAGCCACTGCATCCCGACGAATCCGAACGCGACGATCGCGGTGACCGTGAGGCCGAAGATCAGGCTCCACGCCCAGACCGGCAGCGCGCCGGGCATGAGCACGTCGAGCGACTGGGCCGAGATCGCCGACTGGATGCCGAACCAGCCGATCAGGCTGATGCCGATCGCGAGCCCGACGAGCGAGGCGCCGATCTCTCCGAAGCCGGTCCAGCGTGCCAGAAGGGCGGTGTTCAGACCCTCGCGCTGACCGATGAAGCCGACCACGCACATGATCACCTCGAGGATGAGCGAGCCGAACAGGAAGGCGAGGGCGGCCTCGCCGAAGGTCATGCTGTAGCCGAGCGTGGCTCCGAGCAGGAACTGCGAGAGTGCGGAGACCTGGCCGAATCGCTGCACTGCGATTCCGAACCACGGCTTGCGTGCTTCCGGTGTCACCCGGGAGAGCGCGAAGTCGTCGGTGTGTGACATGCGTGCCATGAGGTTCCTTCAAGATGAGGGGCGGATGTGGCAACAGTAGTCACGTGAACCTGCCGTCGATATGTGCTTTCAGCACGAGTGTCAGCCATTGATGTGCAGTATGCACATCACCACTGTTGCCGTCAGTCGACTCAGACCCACCTGCGGAACAATGGATACGTGAGCCTGTTCGCCTTCGGCCCGTCGCGCGGCCCCCGCTGGCAGATCGGACTGCAGGCGGGCCTCGGGATCTCGGTGCCGATCGCGGTGATGACGCTGGCGGGCCAGCCCGTGCTCGGCCACATCGCCGCCTCCGGCGCGTTCACCGTGCTGTTCGCCGGCACCTCCCCCATCGTCGAGCGCGCCCGCATCCTGCCGTTCGTCGCCGCAGGGCTGCTCGTCAGCGCGGCGCTCGGCGCAGCGGTCGCGCATTCACCGCTCCTGGTGGCGATCGGCGTGGTCGTGATCGCCGTCGTCAGCGCGGCTCTCGCCTTCGGCTTCCGTCTCGGCCCTCCCGGTCCGCTCTTCTTCGTGCTGATATTCGGGGTCACGACGACCGTGATCCCGGCGACCGGGCTCAGCCCGGTGGTGCACCTCGGCGCGCTCGCCGCCGGCTGCCTCTTCTCGTACCTGGTCGCCGTGTCGGCGCTCGTGCTGCCCGCCGTGCGGGCGAAGCACTCACGGCCGCTGCGCGAACTGCTGCCGGGCCCCGCATGGGACGCCGATGCGCGGATGCTCGTGCTGCGCGTGGTCATCGTCGCGGTACTGGGCTCGCTGCTGGGCACGATCCTCGACCCCGGCCGCGGCTACTGGATCGTGGGCGCCGCGGTCGCCGTCATCGGCGTCGCGGCGACCCGGCGGCTGGCGATGCAGCGCGCCGTGCACCGTCTGCTCGGAACGGTCGTCGGCACCGGCGTGTACGCGCTGCTGGTGCTGCTGCATCCGGCCGGGCTGTGGCTGGCGTTGCTACTGGGCGTGCTGCAGTTCGCGATCGAGATGGTGGTGGTGCGCCACTACGCCCTGGCGCTGGCGCTGATCACGCCGCTCGTGCTGCTGCTGCTCGGCGCCGCCACCGGCGGCGCCGCCGATCCGGCGCTCGCCCTGGAGCGGGTGGTCGACACGCTCGCGGGCGCCGCGCTGGGCGCGCTGTCGGGACTGCTGCATCCGCGCGCCGAACCGGACGACTGAGCCGGAACAGCACAGGACCGGGAACAGCACAGACGGTCAGGCGGTTGCATCCGACATGGAACTGACGCTCGTGACGTCCGCGTTCTGCGGCGCCTGCGCGCGCACGCGCGCCGTCGTGGCTGACGCCGTCCGGTTCCTGCCCGACGCGACGGTCGTCGAGATCGACGTCGCACGCGACCCGGATGCCGCGGAGGCGCTCGACATCCGTGCGACGCCGACCGTCATCATCCGCGACGATGCCGGCGAGCAGGTGTTCCGATCCGAGGGCGTGCCGACGGTCCCTCAGGTGCTCGCCGCGGCGGTGCGGGCTCTGCCCCCAGCCTGACCGCGCACAACAGCCAGGCACCCGCAGATACAGTCAGCGCAGCGCGTGCTTCTGCACGAACGCGCGCAGCGCGGCCTCGTCGTCGGCCATCTCGGTGACGTGCTGCGGGGCGTCCAGCATCCGCCGCACCTCGTCCGAGTACTCCAGCTCGACGCCGATCGCCTCGGCGATCGTCTCGGCGAACTTCTGCGGCTTCGCGGTCTCGAGCACGAGCATCGGCACGTCCTGCTCGAGGTGCTCACGCGCGACCTTCACGCCGTCGGCGGTGTGCGGGTCGATGATCTCGCCCGACCCCTCGTACACCGATCGGATGGTCTCGAGGCGATCGGTGTGCGTCGACATGCCGCTGACGATGCCGAACTCGGCCTCGAACCGCGGCTGCAGCGCCGAGAAGTCGAAGAAGCTCTGCGCGTCCAGCTGCGACCACGCCCCGACGACACCGCCGGCGTCACGGCCGAGCAGCTCGAAGATGAAGCGCTCGAGGTTCGACGCCTTAGAGATGTCCATCGAGGGGCTCGAGGTCGCGAACGTGTGGGATGCCGAGCGCGGACGGTACACGCCGGTGCGGAAGAACTCGTCGAGCACGTTGTTCTCGTTGGCTGCCAGCACGAGCCGGCGGATCGGCACGCCCACGCTCTTCGCGTAGAAGCCCGAGAGGATGTTGCCGAAGTTGCCCGAGGGAACCGTGAACGAGACCTCGAAGCCCTCGCGGTATTCGGGCTCGACGGCGTCGGTCACCCGCAGCCAGGCCCAGAAGTAGTACACCGCCTGCGCGGCGATGCGTCCGAGGTTGATCGAGTTCACGGCGCCGATGTTGTTGGCGCGCTTGAAGTCGATGTCGCCCGCGAGCTTCTTGACGAGGTTCTGGCAGTCGTCGAACACGCCCTCGACGGCGATGTTGTGCACGTTCTCGTCGTCGAGCGAGTACATCTGCGCGCGCTGGAAGGTGCTCATCCGGCCCTGCGGCGACAGCATGAACACCGCCACCCGCTCCTTGCCGCGCAGCGCGTGCTCGGCCGCCGAGCCGGTGTCGCCCGAGGTTGCGCCGACGATGTTCAGCACCCGGTCCTTCTGCTCGAGCACGTGCTCGAGTGCCTGGCCGAGGAACTGCATCGCCATGTCCTTGAATGCGAGCGTGGGGCCCTCGGAGAGCCCGACGAGCGTGATGCCGTCGCCGATCGAGCGCAGCGGCACGACCTCGTCGGGGAAGTCCGCGTACGCGTCGGCGGTCATCCGCGCGAGGTCCTCGCGAGCGATGTCGGTGGCGAACAGACCGATCACCTCGGCGGCCAGCTGCGGGTACGTCAGGGCGCGCCAGCGCTCGAGGGTCTGGGGGTCGACCTGCGGCAGCTGCTCGGGCACGGCGAGGCCGCCGTCGGGGGCGAGCCCCTCGAGCAGGGTCTCACTGAACGGCTGCGGCTCCATGCCGCCGCGGGTGGAGATGTACCGCACATCGCTCCTGGACAACGCAACGCTCCTCGGGTCGATCGCTCGGGGGATCTCCATTGTCGCAGGGTCGTCCGCGCAGCGGGACCGCATGACAGGGCGAACCGGTGGCGCACGGGTGCCGCGGCTTCCCCGATTGTCGCAAACGACTCGCCCCAGGGGAAGGCCCTTCACCGTTCGGCGCCGCGGGGTGTCTGCTGAAGGCGGGTCGGTCGAGATGAAGGGCGGGCACGATGTCCCGCACACGGACGATGACGGCGTTGCGCGCCGGTTCGGCGCGGGCGCTGCGCGCGGTCGGCGGATCGTTGCGCGCGGCGGTGCTGCCCGGGCGACTGCTGTTCGCCGTCAAGACCGCGGCGGCCGTCGGCATCGCGTGGCTGCTCGGATCGCTGCTGCCCGGCGAGACCGACCGGTACTCGTACTACGCGCCACTGGGCGCACTGGTCAGCATGTACCCGACGCTCATGTCATCGGTGCGATCGAGCCTGCAGACCCTGCTCGGACTCGCCGTCGGCGTGGGGATCGCAGCCGTCGTCGTGCTCACGGTCGGCCCGAGCCTGTGGTCGACGGTCGTCGCGGTGGCCGTCGGCACCCTCATCTCGGGCACCGGCTGGTTCGGCATCGGCCGCGAGTACATCCCGATGGCGGCCCTGTTCGTGCTGATCATCGGCGGGACCGATGCCGAGGACTACTCGCTCGGCTACGTGCTGCAGATGGCGATCGGCGTCGTGGTGGGCCTGGGCGTGAACCTGCTGATCCCGCCCGCCCCGCTGGTGTCGGAGGCCGTCGAGCGCATCGATGCGTTCCAGCACCGGCTGGCGGAGCACCTGCACGACATCGCGGATGCCGTGGCCGACGCCGAACCGTCCGATCACGGCGTGTGGGAGCAGGACGCGCACTCGCTCGCCGAGACCAGCCGCACGCTGCGCGGCGCGCTGGCCGAGGCCGATGAGAGCCGGCGCGGCAACCCGCGCGCCTGGCTGCGGCACACCGACACGAGCCGGGAGCATGCGCGCCTGGAGCTGCTCGCCGAGACGGCGTACCAGATCCGCGACATCTCGGGCAGCCTGAGCGACAGCATCCTCGAGCGACCTTCGGGCCTGCCGCTGGATGCCGGGATCGTCGAGCCGCTGTCGGATGCGTGCCGGGCGGTAGCCGAGCTGCTCGCCGCCGACGACGACCTGCCCCGCCACCGCCAAGCGGCGACGGATGCCGTGCAGGAGCTGCTGCACGCCGTGCACCGGCGCTCGATCGACACGGATGCCGTGACCGGCCCCGGTGTGCTCACGGCAATGCACCTGCAGCGGATCGTGCAGCTGCTCGAACCGGATGAAGACGACGAGGACGACGACGATGCCGCCGAGGGTTCGGACGAGGCTCAGAGCAGATAGTGCAGCAGCAGCTCGTCGCCCGCGCGGAGCACGGACGCCAGCCGCGCCCGCGTGGGCACCGCGACGCCCTGCGCGATCCGGTCTGCCTGCCCTCGCTCGACCGTGGGGGCGAGCGTGATGTGCAGCGCGTCGACGGCGCCTGCCGCGAGCAGGGATCCGAACAGGTGCGGGCCGCCCTCGGAGTGGATGCGGCGCAGCCCGCGCACCGCCAGATCGTCGCGCAGGCGGGCGGGGTCGGCGTCCTCCTCGCCGATGACGACGACGTCGGCGACCTCCTCGAGCGCCGTCCGTCGCGCGGCGGGGGCGGACGCGACCGTGTAGACGATGGGCCGCACGGGAGCATCCGCGAACACCGCCGAGGCGGGGTCGAGATCCAGCTCGCGACTGACGGTCGCGAGCACCGGATGCGGCGGCATCCCGGCATCCCTCCGCCAGGCGACCGACGCATCGTCGACCCGCAGGCCCTCGTACCGTTCGTCGCGCAGGGTTCCCGCGCCGACGAGCACGACGTCGGCGGGGCGGCGCAGCAGGCCGAACAGCCGCCTGTCGGCGGCATCGCCGAGCCCACCGGAGAGCCCGCCTCGGGTCGCCGCGCCGTCGACGCTGGCTACGAAGTTGGCCCGCAGCCACACGCGCCCTGCGGGGAACGCGGTCTGGGCGAGCAGGGCGGCGTCGTCGAGGTCGTCGGCCGGCTCGGGCCAGACGCGGTCGATCGTGGAGTCAGACATCGTCGGTGGGATCACACATTGTTCGTGGGGTGGGTGTTGTGCTCGAGGCGCCTCGGCCGGCGCATCCCCAGGATCGCCTCGGTCATGCGCACGGCGTCGACGGTCGCGGGAATGTCGTGCATGCGCACGATCCGCGCCCCGGCGAGGATGCAGGCGGTCATGGCCGCGAGCGACCCGGCGAGCCGCTCGCCCTGGGCCCGGTCGATCGACTCGCCGATGAAGTCCTTGTTCGACACCGCGACGAGCAGCGGCGCGCCGATCGAGGCGATCTCGCCGAGGCGGCGGGTGAGCTCGAGGGTGTGCAGGGTGTTCTTGTCGAGATCGTGGCCCGGGTCGACGATGAGCCGCTCGCGCGGGATGCCGGCGGCCTCGGCCCGCGCCATGCGCTCGAGCAGGAACCGCCGCACCTCGCCGACGACGTCGTCGTAGTGCGCGGCGGGCTTCTCGGCGCGCGGGGGTCCGACGCTGTGGGTGATGACCACGTGCGCCTCGCTCGCGGCGAGCACCTCGGCCATGCGCGGGTCGCCCAGGCCGCTGGTGTCGTTGATCACCGCGGCGCCGGCGGCGATCGCGGGCTCGGCGACCGCGGCGCTGTTCGTGTCGACCGAGATCACGAGATCGGGGCGGGCGCGGGCGATGGCAGCCACCACCGGCACCACGCGCTCGATCTCGTCGGCCGTGCTCACGGCGGGCCCGCGCCCGAACGGCACGCCGCCGATGTCGACCCAGTCGGCCCCCTGATCGGCCGCGCGCAGCGCGCTCTCGACCGCACGATCGAGAGCGAAGGTGGCGCCCTTGTCGTAGAACGAGTCGGGTGTGCGGTTGATCACCGCCATCACCGCCACCTGCCGCGAGAAGTCGAACTCGCGGGCGCCGATGCGACGGAGCATCGACGCGGCGGCCACGGGTGCTGCGGGGGCTGAGGTCACCGGCTCGTCCCGACGCTGTCGCGGACGGCATCCGAGGAGTCCCAGTCGTTCGCGTGCATGGCGGCGCGCACCGTGCCGTCCTTCACCCAGTACGCGCGGAACGCCCCGCCGTGGGCGATGTCGGTGTCGCCCTCGATGTCGACGTGGTCGTACCCGTCGGGTCCGACGCTGCCGAAGTACTCCATGCCGAGATCGTACTGATCGGTGAAGAAGTACGGCAGGTGGGTGTACTGCTCGTCGCCGCCGACGAGGTTGTGCGCGGCGACCTTGCCCTGCTCGATGGCGGTGTCCCAGTGCTCGACGCGGATGCGGCGGCCCAGCACCGGATGCTGCTGCGAGGCGACGTCGCCGATGGCGTAGATGTCGGGGTCGGAGGTGCGCAGGGTCTCATCCACGAGGATGCCGTGGTCGACGGCGAGGCCGGCCCGCTCGGCGAGCTCGGTGGAGGGGATCGCGCCGATGCCGACGACCACCGTGTCGGCGGCGGCGAGCGCGGCCTCGTCGACGGACGTGCCCAGGCGCAGGTCGACGCCGTGGTGGCGGTGCAGGTCGGCGAACAGCCGGGCGATCTCTGGCCCGAGCACGGTGACCAGGGGAAGGTCGGCGACCTCGTAGACGGTGACCTCGGCACCGTGATGGCGGGCCGCGGCGGCGACCTCGAGGCCGATCCATCCGGCGCCGACGATGAGGATGTGCGCGCCGGGCTTGAGGGCTGCGAGCAGCCGGGCATTGTCCTCGACGGTGCGCAGGTACACGGGGTCTGCGACGCGGTCGGCGACGTCGAAGTGCCGTGGTTCTGCGCCCGTGGCCAGCAGCAGCTTCTCGTAGTCGTGCTCGGTGCTCTCTCCGCCGCCGACCGGCTCGGTGCGCAGGGTGTGCGCGGCCGGGTCGATCGAGATGACCTTCACACCGCGTTCGAGGCGCACCCGGTTCTCGGCGTACCAGTCCTCGTCGTGCACGCGGGCGTCGTCGACCTGCTTGGCGCCGAGCAGCACGTCCTTCGACAGCGGCGGCCGCTCGTACGGCAGGTGGTCCTCGGCGGAGTAGATGACGACGTCGCCGTCGTACCCCTTCTCTCGCAGTTCTGTGGCTGCGGTGGCGGCGGCCAGCCCGCCTCCGACGATCGCGATGGTCATCGTGTCTTCCTTCCCGAGTGGTGAGCGGACGCTGGTGGGTACCGGGTCAGCGGGTGCGGTCGGCGGCGAGCGCGAAGAACTCGGCGCGCGAGCGGGCGTCGTCGCGCAGGATGCCGCGCAGCGCCGAGGTCGTCGTCATGGCGCCGGTCGCGCGCGCGCCGCGCAGGGTCATGCAGCTGTGTGCCGCCTCGACGACGACGCCGATACCGCGCGGCTGCAGGCGGGCCGCCAGCGCGTCGGCGATCTGCACGGTCAGCCGCTCCTGGGTCTGGGGGCGTCGGGCGTAGTGATCGACCATGCGGGGGATCTTCGACAGCCCGACGACGCTGTCACCGGGTAGGTAGGCCACGTGCGCGACGCCGGTGAACGGCAGCAGGTGGTGCTCGCACAGCGAGCGCACCGGGATGTCACGGATCAACACCAGCTCGTCGTAGCCCTCGCTGTTGGCGAACGTGGTGAAGTCGAACGGCTCGGGCGAGAGCAGTTCGGCGAAGGCCTCGGCGAACCGGCGCGGGGTGCGGGCGAGATCAGGGGTGTCGGCGGCATCCGGATCGATGCCGAGCGCCTTGAGGAACAGCCGCCCGGCGTGCTCGGCCGCCACGAGGTCGACCGGCCGGGGCGCCGCCTCGATGCGCACCCGCTGCGGGGCTCGCGGTTCGAGTGCGAGTGCGTCTTCGTCGTGGACCGCTGTCATCGTCATGTCGACCTCCCGTATGCTGCTCCTTCCATCAGACACCCGGAACGTTCTAAAAGCAAGAGAGATATTTTTTAGAGAGGGTCAGCCTTGCCCGTGGTGCGCACCGCGATCACGAAGTCGTCGACGTTGGGCAGATGCGCGCGCACGCTGCGCTCGGCGGCATCGGCCGCCTCGGCGGCATCCGGATGCTGCGGATCGACGGTCACGATCGCGTCGCCCTGCAGCCGGTGGCCCACCCAGCGCAGCCGGACGCGCTCGATGCCGGTGAGCCCGCCGACGTGCTCGAGGGCGTGCTCGACCCGGTCGATGAGGTGCGGCTCGACGCCGTCGAGAAGCCGGGCGCCGATGCTGCGGACGGTTCCGATGAGCAGCACGAAGATCGCGGCCGAGATGATGAGGCCCACGATGGGGTCGGCGAGCGGGAAGCCGAGCAGCACGCCGATCCCGCCGAACACGACCGCCAGCGAGGTGAAGCCGTCGGTGCGGGCGTGCACGCCGTCGGCGACGAGGGCGGCGGAGCCGATGCGGCGTCCGACCCGGATGCGGTAGACCGCGACCGCCTCGTTGCCGGCGAAGCCGATGACACCGGCCGCGATCACCCAGCCGAGGTTGCTGAGCGGCTGGGGGTTGATGAGCCGGTCGATCGACTGCCACGCCGCGAGCACCGCCGAGAGCGCGACGACGAGCACGATGAACAGGCCCGCGAGGTCTTCTGCGCGACCGAGTCCGTAGGTGTACCGGCGCGAGGCCGCGCGGCTTCCGAGCACGAAGGCGATCCACAGCGGCACGGCCGTCAGCGCGTCGGAGAAGTTGTGGATGGTGTCGGCCAGCAGCGCGACCGAACCGCTGAACGCGACGACGACGCCCTGCAGCACGGTGGTCGCCAGCAGCACCACCAGGCTGATCTTCAGGGCGCGGATGCCGGCGCTGTCGGCCTCCATCGCGTCATCGATCGAGTCGGCGGCGTCGTGCGAGTGCGGCACGAACAGGGCGTGCAGGAACCCCTTGAACCCGGTCGGGTGCTCGTGGGAGTAGTCGTGACCATGCCCGTGGTCGTGGGGGTGATCGTGACCATGCCCGCGGTCGTGGCCGTGTTCATGGTCGCGGCGATCATGACTGTGGCCGTGCTCATGCGCCTGCGTGTGATCGTGGTCGTGGTCGCGGGTGCTGCCGCGCGCGTCGTCGTGGGCGCTCATGCGCCTGCTCGATCCTGGTGGTGGTGACGGGGGATGCCGCCGAGGGAGTGCTCGGCCTGGAAGATGGCGGAGGCGACGAGCTCTGACGCGTGCTCGTTCTCGAGCCGGTAGAAGACCCGCTGGCCGTCCTGCCTGGTCGCGACGATCCGCGCGAGGCGCAGCTTCGCGAGGTGCTGCGAGACCGCGGCCGGCGACTTGTCGACGATGTCGGCGAGGTGGTTCACCGAGAGCTCCTCGGCGTCCTGCAGGGCGAGGATGATGCGCACGCGGGTCGCGTCGGCCAGCATCCCGAACACCTCCACCGCCAGTTCGATGAACGAGCTGTCGGGCGTGTAGCCACATCTCTGCTTATCTGCACTCATACGCAGATACTAATACAGTGGCTCACCGCACTTCATCCCCGTGGCTGGGGCGCCGACGCGCGCCGATAGACTGACGCCACCCGCGTCGTGCCCGATCCGGCGCGGACACGGAGGGATCGATGACCGACCACCCCGCAGGCTCCTGCACGTGCGGCACGCCCAGCCGCGGCGCCTTCCTCGCCGCCCCGGCATCCGCGATCCCGCTCCTGGCGGGCGGCGCATCCGGCTCGAAGCACCTCATCCCGCAGGCGCGGATCCCGGCCGGCTCGTTCACCATGGGAGATTCCTCGGGCGACGAGAATCGCGGCGACGGAGAGACCCCACGGCACCGGGTGACCCTCGAGGCGTTCTCGATCGACACCACGTCGGTCACCAACCGCGCCTTCCGCGCGTTCGTCGACGACACCGGCTATCTCACCGAGGCCGAGACGTTCGGCTACTCGGCGGTGTTCCACCTCGCGGTGCAGGCCGACGACGACATGATCATGGGCCCCGCGGCGGGCACGCCGTGGTGGTACGGGGTGCGCGGCGCCGACTGGCGGCATCCGGGTGGTCCGGATTCGGTCATCGAGGGACTCGACGACCATCCGGCCGTGCACATCAGCTGGAACGATGCGCAGGCGTACTGCGAATGGGCCGGGCGCCGGCTGCCCACCGAGGCCGAGTGGGAGTACGCCTCGCGCGGCGGCCTGGAAGACGCGAAGTACCCGTGGGGCGATGAGGAGCCCGACGTGGACGGCTGGCGCGTGAACATCTGGCAGGGCGAGTTCCCCACCCGCAACACCCGCGAGGACGGCTGGCTCACCACCGCGCCCGTCGAGACCTTCCAGCCCAACGGCTACGGCCTGTGGCAGACCGTGGGGAACGTGTGGGAGTGGTGCAGCGACTGGTACTCCCCCACCACCTACACGCCCGAGGCGGCGGTGGCGCCGATCGGTCCCCAGCACGGCAGTGCGCGGGTGCTGCGCGGCGGCAGCTACCTGTGCCACCACTCCTACTGCAACCGGTACCGCAACTCGGCCCGCTCGCAGAACACCCCCGACTCGTCGATGGGCAACGCCGGGTTCCGCACCGTCGCCCGCTGATCCGCTCGGCGCAGGCGCGGCGCCGTACTCAGCCCAGCGACAGCAGCGACTTGGCGACCTCGATCGCCGCATCCGCATCGAGCGCCGGCAGGTCGCCCCACTGCCCGCCGGTCACCGTGAGCTCGACGCCCGGAACGTCGACCGATGTCGTCGCGGCGGCTGCCACAGAGGTCTGCACGTCCATCGTGTAGGCGACTCCCCCGGCACGCTCGATCGCCGCATCCGGGATGATGACCAGCCCGCCCCGCTCGAGATCGTCGGCATCCGCCGCGAGCTCGGTGGTTCCCGTGGGCTCGATCATCACCTCGACCGACGCGATCTGCGACAGGTCGGTGATGCCCTCCGGCGACTCCCAGGTGCAGTACACGCCCCACTCGTCGACGATGCTGTCCTCGTGCAGCTCCAGTCCCTCGATGAAGGGCGCCACGTGGGCGGCGACGTCGTCGCAACCGGTGATGCGATCGAAGACGGCGGTCATCTCGGAGTCGGCGGTCTCGGGTGCGTCGCCCGCGCCGGCCGCCGGCTCGCGCGCGGCCGCCTCGATGCCGTCGACCGCGGTCTGGGCGGGAGTGCAGGCGACGAGGGTGATGGCGGTGACGAGCGGCAGCAGCGCACCGAGCACTCCTGCACCGGGAAGGCGGATGCGGCGGCTCGACGCTGCGGAAGCCTCGGGCGTGGTCATGGACAGCACTCCGTTCTCTCGTCGTTCGCGTCGTTCGCGACGGCGGCGATGGTGCCGTGTGCCTGGCATCCCCCCATGCGCCGTCCCCACCCTATGGGAGGGGCCGGACGTGCGTCCGCCCTGCGGGACGGATCGTCACCGGGGTGTGACCTTCGTCCCGGACACGTGTCCTGCCAGCCGTCAGGGTGGGCGTATGGCCAGCTCTGCGAAGGCTCCCGTCCTCGTCGGCGTGGACGGCTCGGACTCCTCTCTCGGCGCGTTGCGCTACGCGACCCGGCTGGCGACGGCGCTGGGTGCGCCGTTGCGCGTCGTCACCACCTGGGAGTACCCGCCGCTGGTGGATGTGATGTCTTCGGCCGAGTGGTCACCCGAGGCGGATGCCGCGATGATCCTCGAGTCCTCTCTCAACACGGTCTTCGCGGGCGAGCCTCCGGAGGACATGACGACGGCCGTGCTGCCGGGGCCGGCATCCCCTGCCCTGATCGATGAGAGCGGGGGTGCCGAGATGCTCGTGCTCGGCAATCGCGGACGCGGCGGGTTCGCCAGCCTGCTGCTCGGATCGGTCAGCTCGGCCTGCGTGACGCACGCGCACTGCCCGGTCGTCGTCGTGCATCGCACCTCTGGGGGGCCGCCGACGGGCAGCGGCGCGATTAGCCGCTGCCGCCGCGCGCCCGTTCCACCTCGAACACCGCCGCCTGGGTGCGGTGGTCCAGGCCCAGTTTGCTGAGCAGACCCGACACGTAGTTCTTCACGGTCTTCTCGGCCAGGCCCAGGCGCTCGCCGATCTGCCTGTTCGTCAGCCCGTCGGCGATCAGGGCGAGGATCTGCCGCTCGCGCAGCCCCAGCGAACCGAATCGAGGGTCCTCCTGGGTGGCATCGCGCATGCGCTGCACGGCGGCCCGCTCGGCCTGGGCGTGCAGCAGCCGTCCGCCCGATGCGACCCTGCGGATCGCGTCGATCAGCTCCGCGGCGCGGACGCTCTTGAGCAGATACCCGGAGGCGCCGGCGACAACGGCGGCGAACATCGCGTCATCGTCGTCGTAGGCGGTGAGGATGAGGCAGTTCACCTCGGGCTGCGACTGGCGGATCTGCCGGCACAGATCGATGCCGTTGCCGTCCGGAAGCCGCAGGTCGAGCACCGCCACGTCGGGTTCGGTCGCGGCGATCCGGTGCACGGCATCCGCGACGTTCGACGCCTCGCCGATCACGCGCAGGCCCTCCTGCGAGTCGATGGCGGCCGCCAGGCCCTGCCGGACGATCTCGTGGTCGTCGACGAGGAACACGGTGCTCATGGAATCCTCCGCTCGTTCAGAGTCGCGCGCCGCCGGCATCCGGATCGCGCACGCACGGACCGTCACCGCCATCCTCCCGCACAGGCACGGCGGACCGCACCTGCTCACAGTGCACGCACGTGACGCAGATCACCGGGCACAAAGTCCCGCCCACCGGGTAAAATTCCCTCACAGACGGCTGGGGAGCCCCATGGAAGATGACCTGCTGCGGTTTCCGGATGTGCCCCGACTCGAGCTCGAGCGGACCATCGCGGAGCTGATGGCGCGCGCGCAGCGCGTGCTCACCGCTCAAGGGCGGCTGCGCAGCCTGCTCACCGCCACGCGCGCCGTGAACGAGGACCTCGACCTCGACCAGGTGCTGGTGCGGATCGTCGATGCCGCCATCGAACTCGTCGGCGCACGTTACGGCGCCCTGGGCGTGTTCGACGAGGAGGGCCGCCTGGAGCGCTTCCTGCACGCCGGCATCAGCACGGAGGATGCGGAGCGGATCGGTCCGCTGCCGCAGGGCCGCGGCCTGCTGGGAGCGGTGATCGAGACGGGAGAGACCATCCGGATCCCCGACATCGCGGACGATCCGCGTTCGGTCGGCTTCCCCGCGCACCATCCCGAGATGAAGGCGTTCCTCGGGGTGCCGATCCGCCTGCGCGATCGGACCACCGGCAACCTCTACCTGACCGATCCCGAGAACTCGGCTTTCTCGGCCGAGGATCAGGAGATCATCGAGGCACTCGCCACTACGGCTGGTGTCGCGATCGAGAACGCCCGTCTGTACGCCGAGGCGCGGCGCCGCGAGCAGCTGCGCGCGGCTCTCGCCGACGTCACCGCGACGCTGCTCTCCGCTGAAGGCGATGCGCTGCGCGTGGTCGCGGAGGGCGTCGCCGCGGTCATCCCCGCCGAGCTCGTCGCGATCATCACCCCGGACGAGGACGAACAGCTGCGCATCGACATCGCCCTGGGCGACGGCGCGGAGGTCATCGAGGGCAGTCACTATCCCGCCGCCGGCGCCCTCGCCGCCCGCGCGATCGACGAGGGCAGGCCGGTCACCGGCCGGTTGCCGGATCCGGACGAGGTGGTGCTGCGGCCGTTCGGGCACACGGTGGCGGTGCCGCTGGTGACCGCGGGGGATGCCGTCGGCGCGCTGTGCGTTTCGCGGCGCAGCGAGAGCTATACGGCCACCGAGCTCAGGACCGTCTCGGAGTTCGCGTCGCAGGCGGGCATCGCGATCTCGCTCGCCCGTGCGCGCGAGCAGCGGCAGCAGATGGGCATCATCGAGGACCGCGGCCGCATCGCCCGCGACCTTCACGACCATGTCATCCAGCGGCTGTTCGCGACGGCGCTGGGGCTGCAGGGATTCGCATCCGAGCACCCCGAGCACGCGGCGACCCTGGAGCATCACGTCGAAGCGCTCGACGGGGCGATCGCCGACATCCGCACCGCCATCTTCGCCCTGCGCAGCCATGACGCCTCGGATCGCGGACTGCGGCACCGCGTGCTCGGCGTCGTCTCGGAGTTCACTCCGCTGCCGCGGGTGTCGTTCTCGGGCCCGGTCGACCTCGCGGTCGCCGGAGACCTGGCCGACGACGTCGTCGCCGTCGTGCGGGAGTCGCTCGCGAACATCAGCAGGCACGCCCATGCCACGGCATCCGCTGTGTCCCTCGGGGTGACCGATGAGGACGTCAGCGTCGTCGTCGAGGACGACGGCGTGGGGCTGCCGGAGCGGATGACCCGCAGCGGAACCGCGAACCTCGCCACGCGCGCCGCCCGGCGCGGCGGGGACTACTCACTCGAGCCGCAGCCCGACGGCGGAACCCGGGTGCGTTGGTGCGCACCGCTCGATCCCGTCGCCGCCGGGTGATCGCGGGCGTGCCCCGAACATCGACCGGATGACGAAGGTCCCGCTCCGCACGGTCGCGGCGGAGTTGTCTGATGGGTATGAGTGTGACGCTGAGCTTCCTCGGGGCGGCCGACACCGTCACCGGATCCCGCTATCTGATCGACAGCGGGCGGACCAGGATCCTCGTCGACTGCGGGCTGTTCCAGGGGTACAAGGTGCTGCGCGAGCGCAACCGGATGCCGTTCCCGGTGCCGCCGGCGAGCATCGACGCGGTCGTGGTGACCCATGCGCACCTGGACCACACCGGCTACCTGCCCGCACTGGTGCGCGACGGCTTCCGCGGCACGATCCACAGCACCGAGGGCACCGCCAGGCTCAGCGGCCTGATCCTGCCCGACAGCGGCCGGCTGCTCGAGGAGCAGGCGGCCTATGCCGCGCGGAGCCGCAGCTCGCGGCATGCGGATCCCCGTCCGCTGTACACCGAACGCGACGCCAGGAACGCTCTCGACCGATTCCAGACGCACCCCTTCGACGAGAGCTTCGGCACCGGCCTGGGCGCCGGCGACATCACGGCATCCCTCATCCCCGCCGGGCACATCCTGGGCGCCGCGCAGGTGCGGATCGAGGTCGGCGGGGTGAGCATCCACTTCACCGGCGATCTCGGCCGGCCCGATGACCCGCTGATGCTGCCGCCGCGTCCGCTCGGGCAGACGGACGTCCTCGTCTCGGAGTCGACGTACGGCGACCGGACGCACTCGGGTGAGGACCCCTCGGATGCCCTCGCGGAGATCGTCACGAGGGTGTGCCGCCGGGGCGGCGTGGTGCTGCTGCCGGCGTTCGCCATCGGCCGGGCCGAGTCGCTGCTGCTGCATCTGAGCCGGCTGCGGACGTCGAAGCGGATCCCCGACGTGCCGGTCTTTCTGAACAGCCCGATGGCGGTCAACGGCGCCGACATCTACGCCCGCTTCCCCGAGGAGCACCGGGTCTCGGCAGAGGAGTTCCGCCGGATGTACGGACTCGCGACCCTCGTGCGCAGCGTCGAGGACTCGAAGGCGCTGAATCTGCGCGGCGGCCCCGCCATCATCATCTCCGCCAGCGGGATGGTCGAGGGCGGCCGCATCCTGCACCACATCGCCGCCTACGGGCCCGATCCGCGCAACGCGATCGTGCTGACCGGGTTCCAGGCCGGCGGCACCCGCGGGGACGCGCTGCGGCGAGGGGTACGCACGCTGCGCATCTACGGCCGGGACATCCCGGTGCTGGCGGAGGTGCGCTCGCTGGACACGATGTCGGCACACGCGGATGCCGATCAGATCATCGACTGGATGCGCACCGCACCGATCCCGCCGCGGCAGGTGTTCCTGACCCACGGCGAGCCGGCGGCAGCCGACACCCTGCGGGCACGGATCCGGCATGAGCTGGGATGGAACGCGCGCGTGCCGCGGGTAGAGGAGGAGTTCGTCGTCGTCGGGGGCGGGGACGGGGATGCCCGGGAGCGGGGGCACGAGCGGCGGGGGCGCGAGGTGTGGGCGCAGGAGGCGCCTGCGTGAGTGACGGCCCTTCGGGGACGGGTGTGTCGCAGGGATGGGTTGCTGAGCCTGTCGAAGCATCCCCACGCCCCACCCATGCCGGACACCGTGCTGACGAGCGCCCTTCGATGGGCTCAGGGGCCCAGGGGTGGCCGCTGCTGAGCCGGCAGACAGCGACCTGCCGGATCAGCAACGCTCCCCTCTCCCTCCCAGTTCCCCATCTCGATCGAGTTGCTGTCCACT
This sequence comes from Microbacterium sp. YJN-G, assembly GCF_015040615.1. Classification (NCBI taxonomy): domain Bacteria; kingdom Bacillati; phylum Actinomycetota; class Actinomycetes; order Micrococcales; family Microbacteriaceae; genus Microbacterium; species Microbacterium sp. YJN-G. Next base: position 460,510 of record NZ_CP060402.1, on the reverse strand, counting down.
CTGCGCGCGGGGCGTCCGGTAAGGACGGGACCTTCGTCCCGTGCGGGCCGCAGCATCATCCCCGGTCGCGTCCGGCCGGGCTCACAGCGCCCGCTCGCCGACCCGCAGCAGGATGTCGCGCGCATCCAGACCGTGCACCTCGTCTCGCGGTCGACCTGCACGGGGCGGTCCGCCCAGTTGCGCGTCGAAGGCGGCATCCTCCGGCCGCGTGTAGAGAGCCTGCGCATCGGTGGCCGCGACGGGACCAAACTCGTCGACAGCGTGGGAAGGCAGGTCGCGCTGGTTCGCGCCGCCCTCGATGGCGCGGACATCCCAGTGCACGGCGCACTCTGCTTCCTCGAGGCGGACTGGCCGATGATCGGCGGCAGCTTCACCGTCGACGGCATCCAAGTCCTCTGGCCGCGCCTGCTCGTGAGACGCATCAACGAGGCACAGCCCCATGATTTCGACATCACAGCGGCGCACGCCCGGATCGCCGGGAGCTTCCCGATCGCGTGAAGGCGATGAGGGTGCATCGAAGTTGACTGAATCCGCCCGATCAGCTCGGCCGAGTCGAAGACAGATTCCGAAACAGACTTTCGTGACCAAACCGTTGCATTCGTTACCTCGCCGTTATAGAGTGATCGCACGGTGAATGTTTGCTGTGGCATACACCGCATGTGATTGCAGGACACTCTTGGTGCAAGGGACAAGGGCCGGTCGGAAGCCTCTCCGACCGGCCCTGACTTGTGTCCGGCACGAGGCGGCGTGCGGCCGGGATGCGCACCCGCCCCACTAATCTGAGGGGATGACCGACCGCCAGTTGGCCCTTCAGGCCTGGGAGAGCCTGTTCCGCGCGCAGCATGAACTGCTCGGCGAGATGAGCAGTGACTTCGACGGCGCCGAGATCACCCAGGCCGAGTACGACGTGCTGCTCACGGTGACACGCGCACCCGGGATGAGCGCGCGCCTGCGCGACGTCACCGCCAACTCCCTCATCAGCCAGCCCAGCGTCTCGCGCCTGGTCGACCGGATGGTCGCCAGGCGGCTGATCACGAAGACCACCGACCCCGACGACGGGCGCGGCGCGATCGTCACCGCGACGGATGCCGGGGCACGGGCGTTCCGTTCTGTCGCCACGTCGCACGGCCGCTCGATCGCCGAGCGGATGTCGACACTCGACGACGTCGAACTTCAGCAGCTGCTGGCGCTCACAGAGAAGCTGCGCGAGCGCGATCGTACATAGATTCGGAGTTTGCTTCGGATTCTCGAAGGCGCAGGGGCCCGGAGTTCCAGCAATGTCGAAGATAAACTTCGAACATTTGTTTGACTCTCATGTGTCGCCATCGTAAGCTGGACATATGACGGATCACCTGACCCCGCTGGATGACGCGATCGAGCGTCTGCATGCGGCGTGGTCAGGCGCACTTGACGCGACGGGTCTCACACGGCAGCAGCTGATGGCGGCGAATGATGCGCTGGGGGCAGTGCGACGCCTCACCGAGGCGCTGCAGTCGGAAGTCGCAGCGGGGATCGCCTCCGAATCGCGCTCGAGCCTCGGCCCCGACTCGCTCGCAAAGCAGCAGGGATTCCGCAATGCTTCGCAGCTGATCGCGACGACCACGGGCATGTCCACGGCAGAGGCCTCACGCCACGTGAAGGTCGGCGAGGCCACCGCGCCGCGCACCGATCTGGTGGGTGACCGCCTCCCGGCGAAGTATCCCGCGGTGCAAGCTGCGCTCTGGTCAGGGGCGCTCGGCGCCGGCACCACGGGCCTGATCATCGCGCTGCTCGACAGGGTGCGGTTCAAGATATCCGCCGAGCACCTGGCCGCCGCCGAAGAACAGCTCGTCGAGAAGGCCGCCGGACAGTCGGTCGATGACGTCCGCAAGCTGCTCACTCGTGCCGAAGCCTGGCTCGACCCCGACGGCGTCGCGCCGCGCGAAGAAGAGATCCGCGCGCAGCGCGCGGTGACGATGTTCGAGCGCGACGGTGCGTTCCACGTCAACGGCGTGCTCGACATCGAGTGCGGTGCCCCCGTTCGCGCAGCCCTCAACGCCTACGTCTCAGCGCAGTTCGCCGCCCGCAAGGACGCCATCGACCCCGATGCGCCCGACGCGGACCACCGGACGGTCGCCCAACTGCAGGCCGATGGCCTGTCCGCCATCTGCGCGCACGCCCTCGGCTGCGACAACGACGCCCCCGCCCTCGCCGGGGCCACCGTGATCGTCCGGGTGGCCGTCGACGACCTCGTCGACGGCACGGGCTACGGCACCGTCGACGGCATCGACACCCCGATCAGCATCGGCGCCGTCCGCCGCATGGCGGCATCCGGTGGCGTCATCCCGTGCGTACTCGGCACCGACAGCGAGATCCTCGACTGGGGCCGCCGCAAGCGCTTCTTCTCCACCGCACAGCGCCTCGCGCTGGCAGAACGAGACGGCGGATGCTCGATGTGCGGCCTCCCGCCCGACATGACGCGCGCCCACCACATCAGATGGTGGCAACGAGATGCCGGTCCGACCGACCTCGACAACGGCGTGCTGCTCTGCGAGTCGTGTCACCATCGCATCCACGACAACGGCTGGGACATCCGCGTCGAGGGAACCGGCGTGGCCGCACGAGTGTGGTTCATCCCGCCACCCAGCGTCGATCCATCCCGTAAACCCCGGCTGGGCGGATTGGCCAGGTACACGCTCGCCGCGTGACCGTGGGCTGCGACCCGCGGCGCGACCCGATGCCCCAGCCCCGTGCCCAAGCCCAGGGCCCAAGGCCCAAGCCCGGGGCCCGAGGCCCGAGGCCCGAGGCCCGAGGCCCGAAGCCCGAGACGTGAGCCCCGAGACGCGAGTGGCAGGGCCAGACGGGAGCGTCGGGTGCGAAAGTCGGGGGCGAAGTCGGGGGGACAGGTCTGGCATGGTGTACCTGGAACCTTATGAGGGGAAAGGGAGGTCACCATGGAGATCGCCGGAATCATCGGCATCCTGGTCATCGTCGGCATCGTCGTCGTCGGTGTCGTCATCATCGGACTCGTCCTGCTGCTGTTCGCACGCAGCTGGATCAAGGTCGCCCGCGCCGACGAGGCTCTGGTCATCTCGGGTCGCAAGCAGAAGGTGCAGCGGGCGGTCATCGCCGCCGACGGCACCACCACATCAGAGCTCGCCGAATCGCCGGTCACGGTGATCGTCAACGGCAAGTCGCTGGTCAACCCGATCACACAGCGCCACGAGATCATCTCACTGCGCTCGCGTCAGGTGTCGCTGAACGCCGAGGCGCAGTCGCTCGACAACGTCACGCTCAACGTCGACGGCGTCGCGATCGTGAAGATCGGATCCGACCCGCTGTACGTGCGCCGCGCGGCCGAACGATTCGCCTCGCAGGACAAGGCGATCGAGCAGTTCACCACTGAACAGCTCGAGGGCGCCCTGCGCGGCATCGTCGCCACTCTGTCGGTGGTCGAGCTGATGCGCGACCGCAAGAAGTTCTCCGACCAGATCGCCGCCGACGTGTCGCAGGACCTCGCCGAGCAGGGCCTGATCCTCGACTCGTTCCAGATCAAGGGCATCACCGACGCGGTCGGATACATCCGCTCGCTCGGGGCACCCGAGATCCAGGCGAAGCGGCAGGCGGCCGAGATCGCGCAGACCAACGCCGACCGCGCGATCAACCAGAAGGACATCGCCAACCAGGAGGCGAACCTGATCGAGCAGACCGCGCTCGACACCAACACCGCCAACGCCAACGCCGGCATCGGTCGTGCCCGCGCCGAGGCCGAGCAGGCCGAACAGCTCGCTCGTGCCCAGGCGGAGCAGGCCGTTCTGCAGCAGCAGGCCGAGAACAAGCAGGCCCAGCTCGACGCCGACGTCAAGCGCGTCGCCGACGCCGAGCGCTACGAGGCCGAGACCCGGGCACAGGCCGAGCTGTTCACCCGTGAGAAGGCGGCCGAGGCGGCCGCCATCGAGCAGGTCAAGCAGGCCGAGGCACGCACCCGCATCGCCGAGCAGCAGGCGCAGGCCGACAAGGCCCGCGCCGCCGGTGAGGCCGCGGCGGCCGAGGCCCTCGCCACCGGTGAGGCCAACGCGCTGCGCGCCCAGGCCGAGGCAGAGGCCGAGGCCCGCCGCCTGCGCGCCAACGCCGAAGCGGACGCCATCCGCGCCGAGGGAGAGGCGCGTGCGGCAGCCGTCGAGGCCGAAGCGAAGGCCATCGCGTCCAACCAGGAGGCGTTCCTGTCGCAGCGCGTGCTCGAGGTTCTGCCGTCGATCATGGCCGAGTTCGCCAAGGGGTACTCGACCATCGGCAACGTCTCGATCATCGGCGGCAACGGCGAAGACGGCGCCTCCAGTGTCGTCGGCGGCGACAGCGCCCGCGCGATGCGCTCGGTGTTCGACAGCGTCAGCGCCGCCACCGGCCTCGACCTCGCTGCGATCATCCAGGGCCAGGCCGTCGGCCGCGGCTTCGGTGCCGGTGTCGCCCAGGCCACGGATGCTGCCCCCGCGGCATCCGCCTCGCCTGCGGCATCCGTCTCGACCGCCGTCGTCGAGCAGCCCATCACCATGGACGCACCCACCGCGGACTGACCGTCCGCTGACACCGGGGAGCCGTCTCGCACGCGTGCGAGGCGGCTCCTTCTGTCTGCGCACGGGAAGATGGAGGGATGCTGCCCGCCCCGTTCGACCTCGCCGCCATCGGCGACGGCCTGGCGTTCGCGGCCGCCCTCGACGACCTCCGCGCGGCGCTCGATCGCAGCACCTCTGCCGTCGTGAGCGCCCCGCCCGGCACCGGCAAGACCACGCTCGTGCCGCCGCTGCTGGCATCCCGCTCCCCCGGCCGCGTCATCGTCACCCAGCCCCGCCGGGTCGCCGCCCGCGCCGCGGCCCGGCGACTCGCGCAGCTCGACGGGAGCGCGCTCGGCACCCGCGTCGGCTTCACGGTCCGCGGCGAGCGCCAGGTCAGCGCCGAGACGCGCATCGAGTTCGTCACGGCGGGGGTGCTGCTGCGCCGGATGCTGGATGACCCCGGACTCGAGGGTGTCGACGCGGTCGTCATCGACGAGGTGCACGAGCGGGCGCTCGAGACCGACCTGCTGATCGGGCTGCTCGGCGAGGCGCGCCAACTGCGCGACGGCCTCACCCTGGTGGCCATGTCGGCGACCCTCGACGCGGCGAGGATCGCGCAGGTCATCGGCGACGACGGCTCCCCCGCCCCGATCGTCGAGCACACCGTGCCCGCGCATCCGCTCACCGAACTCTGGGCGCCGAGCCCGACGCCGCGGCTCGACGAGCGCGGCGTCACCCGCGACTTCCTCGACCACGTGGCGCGCACGGCGGCATCCGCTGCTCGCGACCTGACCCGTGACGACCCGTCGGCGGACGTGCTGATCTTCGCGCCCGGCGCGTACGAGGTCACCGAGATCGCACGCCGGCTGCGCGAACGCGCATCAGGGTTCGACGTGCGGGAGCTGCACGGGCAGATCCCGGCAACCGAGCAGGATGCCGTCATCCGCGGCCGCCGAGCCGGCGACTCACCACGCATCATCGTGAGCACATCACTCGCCGAATCGTCGCTCACCGTGCCGGGCGTGCGGGTGGTCGTCGACACGTGCCTGTCACGGCATCCGCAACGCGACGCGGGGCGGGGCATGACCGGACTCGTCACCTCAGGGTCTCCGCGCGCGTCTGCCGTGCAGCGCGCGGGGCGCGCCACCCGTCAGGGCTCTGGCACCGTCATCCGCTGCATCGACGAGCGCACCTTCGCGGCGGCTCCCGCGCGGTCGGCGCCCGAGATCGCGACGACCGACCTCACGGACGCCGCACTGCTGCTCGCCTGCTGGGGTGCGCCCGGTGGTGCGGGGCTGCGGCTGATCGACCCGCTGCCCGCCGATGCGCTGCGGGACGCCACCACCGTGCTGCGCGGTCTCGGCGCCATCGACGGCGATGGCCGGGCCACCGACGAGGGCCGGGCGCTCGCCCGCATCCCCGCCGACCCGCGCCTCGCGCGGGCGCTGCGCGACGGCGCCCCGCTGGTCGGCATCCGACTGGCTGCCGAGGTGGTCGCGCTGCTCTCCGGAGACATCCGTATCCCCGGCGCAGACGCCGCCGACGCCGTGGTCGCACTGCGGAACCGCCGCGATCCGGAGGCGCAGCGCTGGGTGCGCGACGTCGCGCGCTTCAGCCGGTACGTCCGCACCCAGGAGTCCCGGCGCGGCGGTTCCGACGATGTCGGGCTGGTGATCGCCCACGCGTTCCCGGAGCGCATCGCCCGCCGCGTCGACCGGTCGGCCGACGGCGCGACGTTCCTACTGGCATCAGGAACCCGGGCGGGGGTGCGCGGGGCGCTGGCGGATGCCGAATGGCTGGCCGTCGCCGACGTCGCCCGGGCATCCGGCCGCGCCGCGGCGGGCTCGGGTGCGGTGATCCGCTCGGCCGCGGTGATCTCCGAGGCCCAGGTCGAGCAGGCGGCGAGCCACCTGCTGACCGACCGGGTCGAGGCGGAGTTCGTCTCGGGGCGGGTGTCAGCCCGCCGCGAACGCCGCGTGGGCGCGATCGTGCGCTCATCCGTACCGGTGCGCGCCACCGCCGACGAGGGTCACGACGCGGTGCGACGGGCACTGCAGGCGGAGGGCCTGGGAGTGTTCACCTGGTCGGATGCCGCCGATGACCTGCGCCGCCGGCTCGCGCTGCTGCATCGCGAGCTGGGTGAGCCCTGGCCGGATGTGTCGGATGCCGCACTGCTCGACGGGCTCGACAGCTGGCTCGGCACGGAGCTCGACGCGCTGGCCTCCGGAACGCCCGCAGGCCGGATCGACCTCGCCCCGGCGCTGCGCCGGCTGCTGCCCTGGCCGTCCGCGGTCGACTTCGACGTGCTCGCTCCCGAGCGGCTGGAGGTGCCCAGCGGGTCGCGCATCCGCATCGCCTACCCGCCCGTGGATGATCCGGGCGCGCCCCCCGGTCGTCGCCGTCAAGCTGCAGGAGTGCTTCGGCTGGGCCGAGACCCCGCGGCTGGTGGCCGGCCGCGTGCCGGTGCTGTTCCACTTGCTCTCGCCCGCCGGGCGCCCGCTGGCCGTCACCGGCGACCTCGCCTCGTTCTGGGCCGGCCCGTACGCGCAGGTGCGCGCCGAGATGCGCGGCCGCTACCCGAAGCATCCGTGGCCCGAAGATCCGTGGGCGGCGACCCCGACCCGGCACACGACCAGGCGCGCTGCGCGCGACTGACGCGCGCCCGCCACCCGGACTACGGCGGGCTACGGCGTGCGGCGGCGCAGGGTGAGCGGAGCGAGCACGAGGAAGGCGAGCGCGAAGACCGCGACGATCAGCATCGGGCCGGCGGCATCCCACCCCTCGTCGCCGGCGGCGACCGCCTGGATCGCGTCGATGGCGTGACTGAGCGGCAGCCAGTGCGAGATCGCGTAGAGCACCTCGGGCATGTCCTCGCGCGGCATGAACAGCCCGCCGAGGATGATCTGCGGGAACACGAGCACGGGCATGAACTGCACGGCCTGGAACTCGGTCGACGCGAACGCGCTCGCGAGCAGCCCGAGCGACGTTCCGAGCACGGCATCCACCACGGCGACCAGGCCGAGCTGCCAGAGCGGGCCGTCGACCGTGAGACCGCAGACGTACACGGCGTACACAACGGTGATCAGCGCCTGCAGCACCGCCATCAGCCCGAACGCGAGCGCGTAGCCGGCGATGAAGTCGGCCTTGCCGAGCGGCGTGGTCATGAGCCGCTCGAGCGTGCCGGAGCGGCGCTCACGGAGCGTGGTGATCGAGGTGACGAGGAACATCACGGTGAAGGGGAACAGCGCCAGGATTGCGCCGCCGAAGATGTCGAAGACGCCCTCCTGGTCGGCGAACAGCCACGCGAAAAGGCCGATCAGCAGGCTCGGCGCGATGAGCATCAGCGCGATCGAGCGGGGGTCGTGGCGCAGCTGGTGCAGCACACGACCGGCGGTGGCGAACGTGCGGCGCGGGTTCATCGCTGCTCGTCCTTCAGCGAGCGCCGCGTCTCGCGGTGCGTTCCGATGTCGCGTTCGATGAGCGTGAGGAAGGCCGCCTCGGCATCCGCCTGTCCGGTGTCGGCGAGCAGCCGCTGCGGGATGGTGTCCGAGATGATGCGGCCGTCGCGCATCAGCAGCAGCCGGTCGCAGCGCAGCGCCTCGTCCATCACGTGGCTCGAGACGAGCATCGTCGTGCCGGCTGCGGCGAGCTCGCGGAACAGGTTCCACAGCTCGGTGCGCAGCACCGGGTCGAGTCCGACGGTCGGCTCGTCGAGCACGACCAGTTCGGGTCCGCCGAGCAGCGCGACCGCGAGCGAGACGCGATTGACCTGCCCGCCGCTGAGTGCATCCACCGACTGGCGCGCCTGCGAGGCCAGCCCCACCTGGGCGATGACGCGGTCGACGTCGGTGCGCGACGCCCCGGCGACCGACGCGAAGTAGCGCAGGTTCTCCTGCACCGTTAGGTCGGAGTACACGGCGGAGCCCTGCGTGCCGTAGGTCACCCGGTGACGCAGGGCTCGTGCGCCCGCGGGCTCGCCGAGCACGGTCACCGATCCGCCGTGGATGCGCTGGACGCCGACGATCGCGCGCATGAGCGTGGTCTTGCCGCATCCCGATGGCCCGAGCAGGCCGATCACCTGCCCGGCGGGGATGCTCACCGACAGCCCGTCGAACACGGTGCGGTGCCCGCGCCGCACCGTCAGCCCGTCGACCACCACCGCGGCATCCGTCATGCGTTGATCATTCAACCGCGCCCGGATGCGGTCAAGCCCTGATGCGGCTCAAGCTCGGATGCCGCGGCGTCCGGATGCTCTCAGCACTCGATGACGTTCACCGCGAGGCCGCCCTCGCTGGTCTCCTTGTACTTCGTCGACATGTCCAGGCCCGTCTGCCGCATGGTCTCGACGACGGCATCCAGCGAGACGAAGTGCTCGCCGTCGCCGCGCAGCGCGAGGCGCGCGGCGGTGACGGCGGTGGATGCCGCGATCGCGTTGCGCTCGATGCACGGGATCTGCACGAGCCCGCCGATCGGGTCGCAGGTCAGGCCCAGGTGGTGCTCCATCGCGATCTCGGCGGCGTTCTCGATCTGCCGGTTCGTGCCGCCCATGACGGCGGTCAGGCCCCCGGCGGCCATCGCGCACGCCGAGCCGACCTCGGCCTGGCAGCCGCCCTCGGCGCCCGAGATCGAGGCGTTCGCCTTGAACAGCGATCCGAGCGCGGTGGCGGTCAGCAGGAAGCGCCGGATGCCGCGGCGGCGGTTCGCCTCGGCGGTCTGCTCGTCGTCGAGGCCCGTCGGCAGGCTCAGGGAGCCATCGGCGTTCGGGGTCTCATACTGGCCGCCGAAGCCCAGCAGCGCGCTGCCGACCAGCTCGCCGTAGGGGGTGACGGCGTTGCCCGCGCCCAGACCGGAGTCGGCGAGGAAGCGCCACCAGTACATCGCCACTGCGGGCAGGATGCCGGCCGCGCCGTTGGTCGGCGCCGTGACGACCCGCCCGCCGGCGGCGTTCTCCTCGTTGACGGCGAGCGCGAAGGCACCCAGCCACTCACCGGGCAGCTCGCGGCGCCCGTCGGTCTCGGCGGCCTCGAGCTGCTCGCGGATGTCGGATGCCCGCCGCTTGACCTTGAGGATGCCGGGCAGCGTGCCGCCCGTGTGCAGGCCGGCGTCGACGCAGGCTGCCATCGCATCCCAGATCGCGTCGAGCCCAGCGGCGACGTCCTCCTCGCTGCGCACCGCCATCTCATTGAGGCGGGCGACCTCGGCGATCGAGAGTCCGTTCTCATCGCACAGGGCCAGCAGCGACGCGGCATCGCTGTACGGATACGGCTGCTCGGCGGAGGTGATGCGCGCCTCCTCGCCGTCGCGGCGGATGAAACCGCCGCCGATCGAGTAATACGTCTGCTCGGCCCCGACCCCGCCGTCGGCGTCGAGCGCGCGCAGCGTCATGGCGTTGGGATGCCCGGGCAGGCGGGTGCGCGGGGTGAAGACGATGTCATCCTTGGCGAACGGGATCGGATGCCGTCCGGCGAGGGTCAGCATCCGGCCCTCCGGCCACTCCTGCCAGACCGCCCGCACGTCGTCGGGATCGCAGGTCTCGGGCCGCAGGCCCTGCAGTCCGGCGACGACGGCATCCGGGGTTCCGTGGCCGAGGCCGGTGGCGCCCAGGGACCCGAACAGCTCGCAGGTGACGCGCTCGGCGCGCTCGAGCAGGCCATCGGCCTGCAACCTCTCGGCGAAGTCGACTCCGGCTCGCATCGGGCCCACCGTGTGGGAGCTCGATGGTCCCACACCGATGGAGAACAGATCGAAGGCCGAGACGTACGCAGTCACCCCTCAAGCCTAGATCCGCCGGCCTGCTTCCGGGTCCCAGCCGTGCACGCCCCATGAGGTCGATGCATTATGCGTCTGATATCGATAGCCTGGGCACATGAACCTGGAGCAGCTGCGCGGATTCGTCGAGGTCGCCCGCCTCGGCCATTTCACGCGCGCCTCCGAGTCGCTGCACCTGGCCCAGCCGTCGCTGAGCCGCCAGATCTCCACGCTCGAGCGCGAGCTTGGGGCCGATCTGCTGCACCGCGCGCGGGGGCACATCTCGCTCACGCCGGCCGGTGAGGCGCTGCTGCCGCGCGCCCAGCGCATCCTCGCCGAGGTCGGTGCCATCCAGGACGAGATGGACGAACTCGCCGGGCTGCGCCGCGGCCGGGTGCGGCTGGGCGCCCCGCCCACGCTGTGCGGCAACCTCGTCGCCGAGGCGATCGCCGTCTTCCACGGCGCGCATCCCGGCATCGACCTGCATCTCGCCGAGGCCGGCTCGCGCACCCTCGTGGAGCGGCTCGCCGTGGGGGGCATAGACATCGCGCTGGTCACGGCATCCGACACCCGGGTGATGCCCGGGGTCACCCTCACGCGCATGCCGCTGCTGGCCGAGGAGCTGGTCGTGGTCACCTCGTCGAGCTATCCGCTGGTCGCGGAGGGGGCGACGATCGGCCTGGCGTACCTCGCCTCGCTGCCGATGATCGCGCTGGATCGCAGCTACGACCTGCGCGCGACGATGGATGCCGCGTTCCGGGCCGCCGGCCTCTCGCCGAACCCCGTGCTGGAGGGGCCCGAGATGGACACCGTGCTGCGATTCGTCGAGAAGGGCCTCGGCGTCGCCGTGGTCCCCGCGATGGTGCTCACCGATCGCCCTGAGCTGCGGTCGGCACGGCTGTCGACCACGCTGAGCCGCACGGTGAGCCTGGCGCATCGCTCGGACGTCACGCCCGGCGCCGCTGTCGCGGCGATGCGCGACGTGATCATCGCCACCGCCGCGCGTTTCGTCGAGCGCGACTCGGCCCTGCGCAGCCTCCGCGACGAGGACTGACCCCCGTCCCCTGGCCTCGCCACACCTCCCGCCGAAACCCCTCGTGAGTGCCCAGACCCCTCGTGATTCGCGCCATTCACGAGGGGTATCGACAACCACGAGGGGTTTCGGCGGGGTGGTGGAGAAAGGAAGAAGACCCCGGGGTGGAGCCCGGGGCCTTCAGCTACTGTCTCAACACAGTGCGCGCCTCGAGGGACTCGAACCCCCAACCTTCTGATCCGTAGTCAGATGCTCTATCCATTGAGCTAGAGGCGCACGGCCCGCTCAGCGGGCCAGGGAACAGCCTACAACACGCCTCGCCGAGAAGCGAAATCGAGGCGGTGCCGTCAGGGGCTGTCCGCGTGTCGCGCTTCGCGCCGGGCTGCGCGCTCGCTCTTCGCGGCCTGCTTCTCGGCGGTCTTCTCCGCCGCCTTCTCGCGCTTGCGGCGCGCTCGCTGCTCGGACGACAGCGCCTGCAGGTCGACCAGTCGCAGCGCCTGCATCCGCGCTTCGCGCATCCGGTCGTAGTCGGGGTCCTGGTCGGGGCGCATGCCCTCGACCTGCAACCGGCGGTCGAGGTTGGCGCGCACGTCTCCCCAGGCGGCGGCGCGGGCCTGCTCGACGAGTTCGCGCAGCACGTCGGGTTCGTCGGTCATCTTGCGCAGCCGGTCGGCGACACCCGCGGACTGCTTGGCGCGGCGGCGCAGGTTGCGCACATCGCGGTCGCGGTAGTCGTGGGTGCCGTGCGGGTCGGAATGACGGCCGCGGGCGCGCTTGCGCAACTGGACGAGCAGCTCGGCGGCCTCGTCGGACTCGTGCGCCATCGCGAGGAGCGCCGCGCGGGCCTCGTCCATGTAGTGCTCGATCTCGAAGGTGCCTCCGCCGGCGATGGTCCCGACCAGGATCTGGTTCTTGACGGTCAGCCGGGCGGCCGCTGTGGCGATCGCGACACCTTCGGCGATCGCATCCGATGTTCGTGTCACACGCACCTCCCGAATCGAGCGTACCGGGCGCCACCGACCCTGCAGGGGAACTCAGCGCACATCGTCAGCGCGATCGCCCGCACCGGTGCGAAGACGCCGCTCGGCGGCGTCGCGTCCCTCGGCGAGGTGGGCGGGGATCAGCGCGCGGATGGCGGCGATGTCACCGTCGCGCATCGCCGTGAGGATCTCGCGGTGCGTGGCGGCCATGTGGCCGAGCTCCTCGTGCTGGCCGAACAGCCAGCGCAGCCGCGTCACGAGGATCGCGGCCAGTTCGTCGAGCATCGCGTTGCCGGCCAGGCGGACGGCGGTGATGTGGAACATCGCGGATGCCGTGCGCGCGGCATCCGCATCGCCTGAGGCGGCCGTCTGCTCCTCACGGGCGACGATGGACTCGAGCAGGCGCAGCCCGTCCTCGTCGATGCGCTGCGTGGCCAGCACGAAGGCCAGTGTCTCGATCGCCTCTCGGACCTCGGCGAAGTCCTGCACGTCCTGCACCGAGAACTCCCGCACCACCGCCCAGGTGCGGGGCCGGGCGACGACGATGCCCTCGGCCACGAGCGCCTTGATCGCCTCGCGGACCGGAAGCCGCGACACCCGCAGCTCGGCGGCGATGTCGCGCTCGATCAAACGCGAGCCCGGCTGCCGGCGGCCGAGCATGATGTCGTCGCGCAGCGCATCCGCCACGCGTGCCGACTCCAGCCGCTCCGCCCCATCCAGGCCCATGGACGGATTCAATCACCAGACGGGGACATTCGACCAGGCTTGAGCTTCCCGACATGCCGCCGATGCCATGCTGGAGGGATGACACGCCCGCGCGCCGAGCTCGATGGAATGATCCGCCTCTACCCCGCCGGGGACGGCCCGCTGCGCGGAGCCGGACTGCTGTGGGCGCACGGCGGCGGTTTCGTGCACGGCGACCTGGACATGCCCGAAGCGGATGCCGTCTCGCGCGCCTTCGCCTCTCGCGGCGCCGTGGTGGCGTCGGTCGACTACCGGCTGGTCGGCGACGGTGCAGGGCGCTTCCCGGCCGGCTCCGACGACATCCTCACCTCGTGGGCCTGGCTCGCAGAGAACGCGACCGAGCTCGGCGCGGATCCCGCGCGGCTGTTCGCCGGCGGCACGAGCGCCGGCGGCAACCTCATCGCCGGCGCGGTGCTGCGGCTGCTCGGCCACGCGCCGGCCACGGCATCCGCTCCCCTGCCCGCCGGGGTGTTCCTCGCCTACCCGACGCTGCTGGCGGTGCAGCCGGCGCCGTCGCCCGAGCTGCGGGCGGCGCTGGACGCGAATCCGGATGCCGACCGGTTCGCCCCGGCCGGCGTGCTGGAGATGTACCGCACGTACCTCGGCGGCGACGTCGAGGGCGCCCCGCTGCCGGCGATCCCCGGGCTCGCGAGCGTCGCCGACGTCACCGGATTCCCGCCCACCATCACGATCAACGGCGACACCGACGAGCTGCGGGTGTCGGGTGAGGCCTTCGCCGCGACGCTGATCGAGGCGGGCGTGCCTGTCGACCTGTCACTGGAGCCGGGCACGCAGCACGGCCATCTCAACCGTCCCGAGGAGCCCGGGTTCGCGCCCACGATCGCGCGCGTCACGGAGTGGATGGCGGCGCACTGACGATTACAGCTCGACAGGCGGCTGCGGCTCGGCCTCGGCGACCTCGGGGTGACGCGAGAGGTTCACGATCCCGGCGACGAGGCCGCCCCAGACCGTGACCATCGCGATGATCATCATGGTGATGGCGATCGGGGTCATGACCGTGCTCCGTTCGATGCGACGCCGGGCAGGACCACCGCGCCCGTCTCGGTGTTCGGCGGGTAGTTCTCGTCGACGAGGAACGCGTCGTAATCGGGGTCGCTCTTCGCATGCGACCGGCTGCTCCACGGCAGCAGGGTGAGCAGCACCGCGAGCACGACGAGGGCGATGACCATGCCCCAGCCGAAGATCCACAGGAACCAGTCGGGATAGTCCTCGTAGGGCGTGCTGGTCTTCGCAATGATCTCGCTGACGAAGAGGTACCCGAGCACGACCGGGCCGAGCAGGCCGACGAGCAGCATCCAGATCCAGCCGACGCGGAAGCTCGAGCGGCGGTTGAGGTGCTCGCGCAGCACGGGCAGGCGGTGCAGGATCCAGGCCACGAGGATCACGGCCACGAGTGCGACCGCCATGATGCCGAACGCGTTGACGAAGGCATCCGTCGCGTCGAGCACGAACAGGGCGGTGGTCGTCGAGAACAGCGCGACGGAGATCAGCGCGATCGGGATCGAGACGACCAGTGTCGTCCGCACCCGGCCCCAGCCGAGCTTGTCCTGCAGCGAGGCGACGATGACCTCGAGCACCGAGATGAGCGAGGTGATGCCGGCGAACACCAGGGCGCCGAAGAACAGCACGCCGATGATCGAGCCGCCGGCGGCCTGCGACACGATCGTCGGGAAGGCGACGAAGGCCAGTCCGATGCCGGCGGTCGCGACGCCCGAGACATCCGTGGCCTGCGCCTGGGCCATGAAGCCGAGGGCGGCGAACACGCCGATGCCGGCGAGGATCTCGAAGCCCGAGTTCGCGAAGGCGACGACCAGGCCCGACCCGGTGAGGTCGGTCTTGCGCTTGAGGTACGACGAGTAGGTCACCATGATGCCGAACGCCACCGACAGCGAGAAGAAGATGTGCCCGTAGGCCGAGGCCCAGACGGCGGGGTCGGCGAGCGCCTCCCAGTTCGGGGTGAAGAACGCGTTGAGTCCGTCCACGGCGCCGGGCAGGAACAGCGACTGCACGACCAGCACGGCGAACATGACCGTCAGCAGCGGCATGAGCACCATGTTCGCCCGGCCGATGCCGCGCTTGACGCCCAGCGCCATGATGATGATCACGACGAGCCAGACACCGATCAGCGGATACCCGACCTGCGGCACGAACTGGGTCGAGACACCGGCCCCGAGATCGCCGAGCTGCAGGAACTCGCCGAAGAAGAAGTCGTTCTCGTTCCCGGCGCCCCAGGTGGTCTGCGCCGAGAACCAGGTGTACATCGCCGCCCACGCGATGATGACCGCGTAATAGGTGGCGATCACGACGCAGATGAGCACCTGCCACCAGCCCAGCGGCTCGGCGGCGCGGTGCATCCGGCGGAACGCCAGCGGTGCCGACCCGCGGAAGCGGTGGCCGATCGCGTAGTCGAAGAACAGCAGCGGGATGCCGGCGGTCAGCAGCGCACACAGGTACGGGATCAAAAACGCGCCGCCGCCACCCTCATAGGCGACGTACGGGAAGCGCCAGATGTTGCCGAGACCGACGGCCGAGCCGATGGCCGACATGATGAAGACGTTGCGTGAGCCGAAGCCCTCGCGTCGGGTGGGCTGCGTGGTCGGTTTCGCCATGCCGCTGAGAATACTCCTCAGGCGCACACGGATGCGGTCGCATCGCCGCCCGCGGGGTGAGGCGAGGGCGTCAGAGCGTGGTCATCCCGCCGTCGACGAGGCTGGTCAGCCGATCGTCGAGTCGAGGACGAGCGCCGCCGCGCCGATGGCGGGAGCGTCGCGGACGCTCACGGATGGCTCCACGCGCACGCGCGAGCCCGCCGGGGCGCCGAAGCGCTCGTCGAGCCGGGACTGGATGCCGCTGATGAACAGCGAGATGGCACTGCCGAACCCGCTGCCGGCGAGCACGACCCGATCCGGATCGATCAGGTCGACGAGCGTCGCCACGGCGGTCGCGAATGCGGACACCGCGGGCTGGAGGGCATCGAGCGCCTCCTGCTCGCCCGCGACAGCGGCCAGGTTGAGCGTCTGTTCGCCGACCTTGCGTCCGACCGCGTCGCGGTAGCGGGTCAGCGAGGCGGTGCTGCCGGCGATCGCCGACAGGCACCCGCGTGCACCGCACGAGCAGTGCGGGCCGTTCGGATCGACGCTCATGTGACCGAGGTCACCGGCACGGCCGTGGGCGCCCCGCACGGGGCGGCCGTGCAGCACGATGCCGGCGCCGATGGTGCCGTCCATATGGATCAGCACGAAGGCGTCCGACTCGCCGACGGCGCCGCTCCACCGCTCGCCGACCGCGGCGGCGAGCGCGTCCCGCTCGATCACGACGTCCGCATCCATTCGCTGTGCGACCCCGTCGCGCAGGGGGAACGACGCCCAGACGTCATCCGGCGGCTGCGCGGTGTCCGCGTGCACCGGATGCTCGAGCGCAGCGGGCACTGCGAGCCCCACCCCGATGACGGTCGCCCTGTCCAGTCCGAGGGAGGCGATCAGTCCGTCCGCGCTCTCGGCCAGGCGATCCAGATACTCGTCCGGCTGCGCACCGCCGATGCCCGGCATCCGGGATCGCCCCACAACGGCTCCCCACATGTTCGTCACCACGATGACCGTGGCGGTGAAACCGAGTTGGATGCCGATGGCGAGGCGAGCACCCGCATCGACCTCGAGCAGCACCTTGCGCTTGCCGCCCGTGGACTCCGCACGGCCGGTCTCGACCACCAGGCCGTCCGCCAGCAGACGACGGACGACGCCGGTCATGGTCGCGGCGGTGAGCCCGGTCGACTCGGCCAGCTCGGTGCGGCTGATGGGTCCCCGCGAGCGGATGACTTCGAGCACCAGCCCGCGCGTGTCCCGGCGCTGCGCGCGGACCTCATCGGACGATCCCATCGGACGATCCCTTCATGAGGTTGGCGGCGAGGTCGGCAGCGACGTCGGCAGGCAGGCGCGCAAGCACGCGGGCAGGCCCGCGTCGCTCAGTGTAGCGAGGGGCTCGCCAACGACGATCCGACCATGCCACACTAAGTTCACCTGTTTAAGAAAGTTCGACGAGGGGAACCGTCATGCATCTCGACCTGGCCACCGGCTGGACCGTCCGTCTCGTCACAGGCGACGCACCGGATCACCTGGCCGGCCACCTTGACGGGGTACCCGCGACCGTTCCAGGGGTGGTGCACACCGATCTGCTCACCGCCGGCCTGATCACGGATCCCTTCGTCGACGACGCCGAAGCGTCGCTGCGCTGGATCGGCGAGAGCGACTGGGAGTACCGCACGAGCTTCGAGTGGTCCGACACCGGCGACACCCGGCACGACCTCGTCGCCGAGGGTCTCGACACGGTGGCCCACATCGAGCTCAACGGCCACTCCGTCGCCCGCACCGCCAACCAGCACCGCGGCTACCGCTTCGCCGTGGGCGAGCTGCTCCACCCCGGCCGCAACGACATCGTGATCACGTTCCGCTCGCCGTACGCCTACGCACGCGAGCAGGAGCAGCTGCTCGGCGAGCGCCCGCACTCGTACGAGAATCCCTTCAACGCCATGCGCAAGGCGGCCTGCAACTTCGGCTGGGACTGGGGTCCCGATCTCGCGTCGGTCGGGATCTGGAAGCCGATCGGCGTCCACTCCTGGTCCGGCGCGCGGATCGCCGCCGTGCGTCCTCTCGTCGACGTCATCGACGGCGTACCCACCGTGACCGTGCACGTCGACGTCGAGTGGGCCGACGCCGAGCCCGCAGAGGGTGCGGAGCTCGCCTTCGAGGTGGCGGGTCACACAGCGCGAGTGGCCCTCAGCGCCGGGCAGACCTCTGCATCCACGACCATCGACGCCCCCGGCGCCGCTCTGTGGTGGCCGCGCGGTCACGGCGAGCAGGCGCGCCACGAGCTCGACGTGCGCCTGTCGAGTGACGCCGGCGACGAGCTGTCGCGCTGGAGCCGCCGGATCGGGTTCCGCAGCGTCGAGATCGACGTCGCACCTGACGAGCAGGGCAGCGCGTTCCGCATCATCGTCAACGGCGAGGATGTCTACATCCGCGGCGCGAACTGGATCCCCGACGACGTCTTCTTCCCGCGCATCACCCGCGACACGCTGCAGAAGAGCATCACCGATGCTCTCGAATCGAACATGAACATGCTGCGGGTCTGGGGAGGCGGCATCTACGAGTCCGAGGACTTCTACGATCTCTGCGACGAGTACGGCATCCTCGTCTGGCAGGACTTCCTGCTCGCCTGCGCCGCCTACGCGGAGGACGACGTGCTGTGGTCGGAGTTCGAAGCCGAGGCCACCGAGGCGATCACCCGGCTCACCGCTCACCCGAGCCTCGTGGTGTGGAACGGCGGCAACGAGAACATCTGGGGCTACATCGACTGGAACTGGCGTTCGCAGCTGGGCGACATGACCTGGGGCGAGGGGTACTACATCGACCTGTTTCCCCGCCTCGTCCGTCAGCTCGCACCGAACACGCCGTACTCCGAGGGCAGTCCGTTCTCGTTCAGCCGCTACGTGCACCCCAACGACGACGCGCACGGCACCATGCACATCTGGGACGTGTGGAACCGCGTCGACTACACCCACTATCGCGACTACCGGCCGCGGTTCGTGTCGGAGTTCGGCTTCCAGGGACCGCCCGCCTGGTCGACGCTGGAGTACGCCGTGCACGACGAGCCCCGCGATCCGTTCGGCCCCGACATGCTCGTGCATCAGAAGGCCGATGACGGCAACGGCAAGCTGCAGCGCGGCCTCGGCGAGCACCTGCCGCAGCCGGAGTCGTACGAGGACTGGCACTGGACGATGCAGCTCAACCAGGCGCGGGCGGTGGCCTACGGGATCGAGCACTTCCGGTCGCTGTTCCCACTGAACCGCGGTGCGATCGTCTGGCAGCTCAACGACTGCTGGCCGGTCGTCTCGTGGGCCGCCGTCGACGGCCTGCGCCACCGCAAGCCGCTCTGGCATGCGCTTCGCCGCGTCTACGCGGACCGGCTACTGACCATCCAGCCGCGTGATGGCGGACCGGCGGCCGTGCTGCACAACGACACCGCCCAGGCGCTGTCGACGACCGTGGCCCTCACGCGCCGCTCCCTGACCGGAGAGACGCTCGCCGAGGAGCGGATGCCGCTCGAGGTCGCCGCCCGCGGCGGCGCCGAGCTCGCGCTGCCCGCCTCCATCGCATCCGCCGAGCGCCCGTCGCACGAGTTCGTCACCGCGATCGCGGACAGCGGCGAGCGCGCACTCTGGTACTTCGCCGAGGACCCCGCACTCGCGCTGCGCGCGGATGCCGTGGTCGCGACCGCGTCGGACACGCCAGGCGGGTACGTCGTCCGCGTCGAGGCGCGGGGCCTGGTGAAGGACCTCATGATCCTCGCCGACAAGGTGGATGCCGAAGCCCGCGCCGAGGATGGTCTGCTCACGCTGCTGCCGGGTGAGAGCGCGGAGATCCTGGTACGGGCGCGCTCCGGGCTGGATCCGATGGCGTTCACGGATCCGCGCGTGCTGCGCACGGCGAATGATCTCTGCGACCTGCGGGATGCGTGATACTGCTGAGCATGACCCCTGCCACTTCGGAGGCCGACACCGCCGCGGCCGCTGATCACCGGGCCGTAGGCCTGGTGCTGCGCCGCCCGGTGCGGACGCTGGGGATCGAGGCCTTCTACAACGACTTCATGGCCGGCGTCGAAGACGTGCTCACCGCGCACGGTCGCGCCCTCGTCCTGCAGGTCGTGCCCGACATGGCGTCTGAGCTCGACGCCTATCACCGCTGGCATGAGAGGGGTAGGGTCGGCGCGGTGCTGCTGGTCGATGTGCTCGTGCCGGAGGACCCGCGGCTCGGTCTCGTCGACGAACTCGGCTTCGCGGCTCTCGCGCTCGCCCACCCGGATGACGCCGGTGACCATGCCGTGCTCTGGACCGACGAGTCAGCGGTGGTTCAGGGCGCCGTCGATCACCTGATCGCGCTCGGGCACTCGCGCATCGGCCGGGTCGCCGGTCCCGTCGGCTTCTCGCACACGCAGCGACGGACGGCGGCGTTCACCGAGGCCGTCCGGGCGGTCGGCGGGGTGCCCGCCGTGGCGAACGCCGACTTCTCGCCGGAGGGCGGCGCGGCCGCCGCCGACGAGCTGCTGAGATCGGATGCCGCGCCCACGGCGGTCATGTTCGACAACGACGTGATGGCCGCAGGGGCGGTGGACGCCCTCACGGCGCGCGGTCTGCGCATCCCGGACGACCTGTCGGTGCTCGCCGGCGACGACTCGGTCCTGTGCCGCGTCACGCGTCCGCCGCTGACGGCGATGAGCCGCGACATCCACGCGCTCGGCGAGCAGGCCGCACAGGCGCTGCTGCGTCTGGTGGACGGCGCGGAGCGCACCGTGATCGCTGCCGTTCCCCCGCGGTTGATCGCACGCGAGTCCACGGCCACGCCACGCTGATCCGCCGACGCAGACCGCCTGAACCGTGCTATCCCCTCACCGCCCGCACCGCCGCGTCATCCCCCTCGAACGAGAAGTCCCGCGCGGCCGCCGCGATCGCCGCGTGCCCCTCGGGGCTGGGGTGCACGCCATCCTCGGTCATGCCCGGCCGCCACAGGCCCGGCTCGGCCTCGACCGCGGCGGCGAGGTCGAACACCGCGTCGAGCGGGGCGGGCACCGTCCGCAGCCAGTCGTTGATGATGCGGCGGGTGTCGTTGCCGTGATCCAGCCGCTGCGCCTCGAGCGTGCGCCAGCCGTCGGTGCTCGTCGTCGCCGGCGGCACCGTGGTCGCGATCAGGCACGGGGCGACGGTGGCGAGCACACCCCAGTGGTTCAGCATCCGCTCTCGCACCTCGGCGACCCCCGGCACACCGCAGCGGATGTCGTTCGTGCCGAGCGCCGTCAGCACGGTGGTCGGTGACGACCACTGCACCTGCGCCAGGCGCAGCGCCAGCTGCGACGCCGTCATGCTGTTCTCCAGCCGCGCGCCGCTGACCGAGATGTTCATCACGTCGCAGCGCCCGTCGAACCGGCGGCGCACCCAGCCGAAATGCTCGGCGCCTCCTCGGCGGTCGCCGAAGCCGACTCCGTTGGAGTCGCCCACCACGAGCAGCAGTGCTGAATCGGCTTCCGGCGCCTCGGCGAGCACCTGCCACGGCCCGTATCCGTACGCGGATGCCGTGGGCACCGGCCGTCCGCGGAGGTCTCCCGCCGCCACTCCCTCTCCCGAGGACGCATCGGTGCTCGAACCGAGCGGGAACCGCCCGCCCGGCCCGACCGAGACGACCGTGCAGGTCGACAGCAGCATCCGATCCGCCCCCGCACCGCCGTGCGGATCGAGCGGCACCGGATCGGACAGCACGGTCGCGCCGGGTTCGATCCGGATGTGATCGCGTCCGTCGAACGTCACCGGCAGGATGCCGCCCGCCCGCACCTCGGCGCTGACCCGGATCGGGTCGGTGCCGGGCAGGCTGTCCCCGTCGGTGTTGTACCAGTTCGCGAAGACCAACCGGATGCTGGCGGCCGGCCTCAGCAGTTGGTGCGTGAACAGCGTGCTGAGGGTCTGCGTGGTGCCGTCCGAGAGATTGCGGCCGTCCCCTACGCGCACCGGCTGGTGCGTCGTGGATGCGATGGGGGCGAGCGCGCTCATCCCTTCAGCCCGCCGGCGAAGCCGTGGATGATGTGCCGCTGCAGGAAGAAGTACACGATGAGCACCGGCATCGCGGCGATCACCATTCCCGCGAAGATCAGACCCCACTCGCTGGCGAACTCTCCCTGGAACGAGAACACCGCGACCGGCAGGGTGCGGTTCACCGACCCCGACACGTACAGCAGCGGGGTGAGGAAGTCGTTCCAGATGTTGATCGCGTTGACGATGATCACGGTGCCGGTGACCGGCCGCAGCAGCGGGAAGACGACGTGCCAGAACGACCGCCACCAGCCGGCACCGTCGATGCGCGCCGCCTCTTCGTAGGTCGACGACTGGGCGCGCAGGAACCCGGTGTACAGGAACACCGTCATCGGCATCATCGATCCGGCGTAGAAGATGATCAGCGACCAGTAGCTCTGCAGCAGCCCCACGTCGCGCATGAGGTTGTACAGCGGCACCATGCCGAGCTGGCCGGGGATCATGAGGCCGAGCATGAACAGCATCAGCTTCGGCGTGCTGGTGCGGCGGCTGCCGCGCGCGATGGCGTAGCCGGCCATAGCGCCGATGATCACCACGAGGGTGATGCTGACGCTCGTGATGAGCGCGCTGTTCAGCAGCGCCCGGCCGAGGTTCGCCTGCGACCACGCCGTGGCATAGTTGTCGAGGAACAGCCCCTTGGGCAGCGCGACCGACGACTCGGCGATCTCGACCGGCGCCTTGAACGACATCGTCAGCATGATGTACAGCGGGAAAAGGTACGCCACGGTCACCAGGACCATGACCACCTCGAGCAGCGGACGGCCGTAGCCCTGCCGCATCCGGCGCCGGCGGGGCGCAGCCTCGCTCTTCGGGACGGTGAGGGTCATGGTGCTCATGCCTCCTGCTCCCCTCGCCGGGTCAGACTCATCTGCACGAAGACGATGGCGGCGACGATCATGGCCAGCACGAGGGCGATGGCCGAGCCGTAGCCCTGCTTGCCGTACACGAACGCCTCCTGGTACATGATGAGTGACAGCGTCTGCGTCGAGACGCCCGGTCCGCCGCCGGTCATCACGAAGATCTGATCGAACAGCTTGAGCGACGAGGTCATGGTGAGCACGGTCGCGATCGTGGTCGCCTGGCCCAGCAACGGGCGGGTGATGCTCCAGAACCGGCGCATCGGCCCCGCCCCGTCGACCGCGGCGGCTTCGTAGAGCTCATCGGGGATGCCCTGCAGCCCGGCGAGGTAGATCACCATCGACATGCCGACGTGATGCCAGATGACGCTGCCGATGATCGACCACAGCGCGATGTCGGCGTCGCCGAGCCAGCTGGCCTTGAAGGCGCCCAGGCCCAGGAAGTCCATCGCGGAGTCGAGCGGGCCGTTGGGCGTGTAGATGTACTGCCACAGCAGACCGGTGATGATCGGGGGCAGCATCATCGGCGCGAAGAAGATGGTGCGCAGCAGGTTGCGTCCGCGGATGGCGCTGTTCAGCGCGACCGCAAGCAGCAGGCCCAGCGTGGTCTGCACGATCGTGAGGGTGACGGCGATCGTGAGCGTGTTCAGCAGCGCGGCGCGCGCGGCCTCGTTCTGCAGGATGGTGACGAAGTTCTCGAAGCCGACCCAGTCGCCGCCGCGCAGCGTTCTGGCGTCGGTGAAGGCGAGCACGCCGCCGGCGACGCTCGGGTACAGCACGACGACGATGTAGAAGATGAGGGCAGGCAGCAGGAACCACTGCGGCACCCGGTTGAGGCGGAACACCCGGCCCGGCTTGCGGGCGGGGCGCTCCGAGGAGCCCTGCGCGTCCGCAGGGCTCCTCGGGATGGCGGTCATCGTCAACGCTTGACTCCGGCATAGGCGGTGTCGAGGTCGGCGAGCAGCCCGTCGATGTCCTTGTCGCCCTGGACGACCTGCTGCAGGCCGGCCATCAGCGCCGCGGCGACCTCTCCGCCCGGCCAGGTGTGGTTGGCGAACGGCGTGGTGCGCTCCTCATCCAGGTAGACCTGGATGGCGGTGTTGAGCTGGTTGTCGACCGGCGTCGCGTTGGTCAGCGCCGGGATGGCGCCCTGCGCCTCGGCGAATGCCGCCGCGTTGTCGGGCTGGGAGATGTGATCCAGGAACGCGAGAGCGGCATCCGGGTTCTCGGTCTTGCTGCTGACGACGAGGAAGTCGGGGCTGAACGGGATGAAGGTGTCGTCAGCCGAGTTCGTGGCCGGGAAGGCGAAGATGCCCAGGTTGTCCCAGCCGCCCTTGGTCATCTTGGCGAGATTCGGCGAAGCACCCGAGGGCATGATCACGATCGCGGCATCGCCGTTGCCGACCGCCTGCATCGCCGGGTCGCCGGGGGTGCCGAGCGGGTCGGCGGTGGTGTAGCCGTCTTCGATCAGGCTCACGATCTTCTCGAAGGTCTCGCGCCATCCGTCCGACTCGGCGAACGTGGTCTTGCCGGCGTTGAGCTCTTCGTAGAAGTCGGGCTCGGCGCCGTTGACGAGGGTGGCCGAGAGTGCGTAGGTGATGAACTGCGTCACGTAGTTGTCGGCGAAGCCGAGCGAGATCGGCACCTTGCCTGCGGCCTTGAGCTTGTCGGAGACCTCGATCAGCTCGTCCCAGGTGGTGGGCGGGGTGACGCCGGCCTCTTCGAAGACGCTGATGTTGTAGAAGGCGAGGATGGCCTGCCCGAAGGTGGGGTAGGCGTAGGTGCCGCCCTCGTAGACCTGCAGCGACTCGAACGCCTTCGGCACGTTCGCGGTCCAGTCCTCGCCGGAAAGGTCGCGCACGGCGCCGATGTCGGCGAGGTTGAGCACCGAGGAGGGTGCCGCCCAGCCCGGCGCGGAACGGAAGATGTCGGGTGCGGTGCCGCCGTTGATCTGCAGCGAGAGCTGCTCGTTGAGGGCGCCCGCCTCGGCGAACGTGGTCTCGAAGTCGACCCCGGTCTCCTTCTCGAACGATTCGATGAGCGCGCCGATGCCGATGTCGCTCGTCGTGGCGATGCTCAGCTCGCCGCTCACCTCACCGGTGCTCTTGGGTGCCTCTTCGCTCGGTGCGGAGCAGCCCGTGAGGGCCAGCGCCGCGACGAGCGACACCCCGGCGAGCCGGGTGAGACGACTCGACATGAACTGTGACATGCGATCCTCCATTGGATGATTGGTAACTCGGGTGATGCAGGACGGTCAAGAGGTCGCCGGTGATCCGGCGCTCTCGGGCATCGCGGGGAACTCGATGATGATCTTCCCGGCGAGGCGTTCAGGGTCGGTGAGCTCGTCGAAGGCCGCGGGGGCCTCGTCGAGTGAGACCGCTCGCTCGATCAGCCGATCGAGGATCTCGGGCACCGTGGCCGCCCAGGCCGCCGTCTCGGCGAACTCCTCGGCGGTGTAGCAGAAGGCGCCGACGAGCGAGCGCTCCTGGGTGGTCAGGGGGTACGCCTGCAGTTCGACGGCGGGCGCATCCATCCCGACGAGCACGACGGTGCCGCCGGGGGCGGTCACCTCGAGCGCGGTGAGGATGGTCTCGCTGGCGCCGACCGCGTCGATCGCGGCATCCGCTTCGCCGGCACCGAGCGGGACGCTCTCGGTGAACGGATCGAAGGTCTCGGCTCCGATGTCCTCCAGCAGCCGCCGACGCGCCTCGCGCGGCTCGCTGACGATCACGCGCGCGGCCCCCAGACGGATGCAGGCGAGCGCGGCGGCCTGACCGATCGGTCCCCCGCCGACGACGGCGACCGTGTCTCCCGCGCCCACGCCCGCGCGCCGGGCGGCGTGGTACCCGACGGCGAGCGGCTCGACGAGCGCACCGTGCAGCGGGATGCCGCCGAAGGGGATGAGGTTGCGCTCGGGCACCACGAAGAACTCGGCGAAGGCGCTCGACAGAGTCGGGTCGACGCCGAGCACGCGCCGCTGCGGGCAGATGTGCTGCTGGCCGCGCGCGCACCAGGCGCAGTCGTTGCAGGCGAGGGTGGGGTTGACGACCACCCACTGCCCGGTCGCGAGAGTCGTCACGCCGGCGCCGACGGCATCCACGGTGCCGACCGCCTCGTGCCCCATGATCTGACCCGGGAAGCGGCGGCCGTTCGCGCCGGTGTAGCCGTGCAGGTCGGATCCGCAGACGCCGACGCCGTGCACGCGCACGCGCACCTCGCCGTCACCGACGGCCGGCACGGGTCGCTGCGTCACGACCATGCGGCCGTAGTCCTCGAGGACGAGCGCGCTCATCGTCGCCGCCGGGGCGGCGGAGTGCGTCGCGGTGGTGGAGAGGGACAGAGACACTGTTCACCAATCTGTTCCACATCTGGAACCGGGTTTTCATATGCTGTATCGTGCAGACTAAGCCCGGATGCCGACGCCGCGCAAGCCTCACTCGCCGGAGCTTTCCGGCAGGACTGCCGGGCGCTCGATCGAGCGGCGGTTCGGTGGACATCACCGACGGGCGCCCACTAGGGTTCCCAGTACTGTTCAGTCAAAGCAACAGCGATTCGACATATCGAACGGAAGACGAATGCCAGACGACGCCTCCTCGAAGATCACCGCGCCGGCCGCGGACCGGGCCCTGCGCGTGCTCGAACTGCTCGCTGACGCCGAAGAGGGCCAGACGCTCACCACCATCGCGTCGAGCCTGGGGCTGCCCAAGTCGAGCGTGCATCACGTGCTGGGAGCCCTGATCGATCGCGGCTGGGTCGAGCGCGACGC
This sequence comes from Microbacterium sp. YJN-G, assembly GCF_015040615.1. Lineage (NCBI taxonomy): Bacteria > Bacillati > Actinomycetota > Actinomycetes > Micrococcales > Microbacteriaceae > Microbacterium > Microbacterium sp. YJN-G. The sequence goes on along the minus strand of NZ_CP060402.1, from coordinate 434,197 downwards.
CGACCTGCGACTGAGCCTCGGCCTGCGCGCCTGGGAGGTCGGGCAGGCCTATGACCACGCGCAGACGCTCAGCCAGCGGGCACGCGGCTTCATGGACGAGGTGCGCGACGAGATCGACGAGACCGTTCGTCTGGCCGTGCTCTCCGGGCAGGGGCAGGTGTGCATAGCCAAGAGCCCCGGTTCGCACACCCTCGTGTTCGACCAGCGCATCGGCGCCCGCCTGCCCGCGCACGCCACCGGACTCGGCAAGGCGCTGCTCAGCGGCCTCGACGACGCCCAGCTCGACGCGCTCTACCCCGGCGGCGGGCTGGAGCAGTTCACCGAGACGACCATGGCCGACCTGGCTGCGCTGAAGGTCGATCTGGCCCGCGCGCGGGAACTCGGCTACGCCGAGGATCACGGCGAGTACATCCTCGGCATCCGCTGCGTCGCCGTGCCCGTGCTCTCGCGCGACGAGCAGATCGTCGCGGCCCTGTCTGTCAGCGGCCCCGTCCACCGTTTCGACGACGAGCACATCCACGCCGCGCTCACGGCGCTGCAGGATGCCGCCCAGAAGCTGCAGAAGCGCATCAGCGATGACATCTCGCAGTCCTGAGCGCATTCCGGCCCGCGCGCACCGTCTCGCACCGAAGCTGGCGACCGTCACCCTCGAGACCTCCCTCAAGCCCTTCGACGCCTTCGACGACGCCTCGCTGCGCACCGGCGTCGAGGAGATGTTCACGCAGTGGAGCACACTGCTGGCCACCGCCGGCGAGTGCTCGCTGCTGCTGTGGATCTCGGACGGCAGCGAGATCCTCGACTGGGCGGGCGACCTCGCTGCGCCCGTCGTGTGGGCCGACACCATCGGCTTCAACAACGTCGACGCCGACCCCTACGGCGAGCACAAGGAGCCCGAGCGGGTCGCGGTGCGCTACCGCGACGATCCGCCCGCGCTCGACTACGACCGCATCCGCTCGCTCGTGCGGATCATCCGCGAAACCGGCGAGAGCCGCGGCATCCCGACCCGTGTCGGCGCGACCTTCGACCCGGGACCGGAGTTCGCGGCCTCGGCATTCAAGTTCCGCCGGCATCCCGAGATCCTCGCCCGCGGCGCCGATGTCGGCATCGGGCCGATCATCGAGATGGTGCGCCATTTCTCCGTGCTCGACGCCGACGACCATCACTACGCCGCATACCCCGACGGCATCCCGACCGGCACCCGCTTCGGCGAGTTCCTCGGGCGGCAGGCCGACGACTACCTCGCCGCGATGGGCTTCGACTACCTGTGGCTGTCGAACGGCTTCGGCTTCAGCGGCTACGCCTGGTCGGAGCTCGGCGAATCGTTCGACGGGGCGAGCTTCCACACCGACCGCACCGCCGGCCTGCGGGCACGGGCGCTGGAGTTCTGGGATGATCTGCGCCGCGAGCTGTCCGTACCGATCGAGGTGCGCGGCACCAACCAGAGCGCGGGCATCGACATCGGCGCCGACAGCGTGCCGGCCCTGGAGATCTACGAGCGCGGCCACATCGCCGGCCCGCCGCCGAACTCGCCGTGGGGTCCGCTGAACGAGGACTTCGGCATAGAGATCGGCGGATACCTGTCGCGCATCGCCATGCTGCCGACGGGTTCGGAGGGGTACCGGTTCCGCTTCTACGCCAACGACCCGTGGTTCTGGCAGCAGCCGTGGTGGGACTTCTACCACCGCGAGACCTTCGACATCCACCTGCCGCTGAGCGCCGCCCGAGTGACCGGCGACGGCACGATCCAGCCGCCGCGCGAGGTGAACATCCTCTCGATCGACACCGCCCACGGGGTGCTCGACGAGCGCTGCGCGCGCGAGGTGGGCAGCGCGATCGCGATCGACCTCGAGACCCGGCCCGACGCGGCCGGCCCGCTGGTGTGGGTGTACCCGTTCCGGGAGTACCACGAGGCCATGGCCGCCGACCCCGAGACGATCGCGCGGCCCTATGCGGAGGACTGGTATCTGTCCGCGGCCATCACGGCCGGACTGCCGCTGAACACCGTGGTCAGCACCGATGAACTGGCCGGCGCACAGGCGTCGGGCGCGCTGGGGAGCAGCATCCTCATCGTGCCCGCGGGAGCGCTCGCCGCGCACGTCATCACCGCACTGCGCGCGCACCGGGATGCCGGCGGCCACGTCGTCGTCTACGGGTCACTGCGCGGGGTAGCGGATGAGGCGCTCGGGCTGCTGGGGCTCGAGGCGGGCTCTGATGCGGGTGATGGTACGGGCGATGGAGCCGCTGATGGTGCGGCTGACGGTGCGGCGGTCATCGAGGGCGATCTCGCGCTCGTCACCGACCTCGTCGGTGACCGCCTGCCGGGCGGGCGCCGCAGGATGCTGCATCACAACGCGCTGCTGTCCGACGGACCGATCGGTGTCGTGCATCCGGTGGACGGTACTCGGATGCTGGCGAGCGTGCGCACGTCTGCCGGGGCCGAGGCGCCGTACGCGACGGCGTACGGCGGCGGCGACCTCGGATCGCCGGGGACGGCGATCTGGGTGCGCGGCTCCGCGCCGTTCGATTACTCGGAGCCCGATGAGCGCGGCGTGCGCCACCGCATCCTCGTCGACCGCGCGCGGTTCGACGACGCCGCCGCGCTGCTGCGGGATGCCGTGGCAACGCTCGGCGTCTCGGTCTCGCACGAACTGTGCTCGGCGGACGGCGCGCGTGCCGTGCTCGGCATCCGTCGCCACGCCGGCGGGCTGTGGCTGAGCGGGTACGTGCCCGACACGACGACGCGGCTGCGGCTGTCGTTCGCCGACGGCGCGCCGCTGCTGAACCACACCGAGGCGTGGCACGAGCAGGGAGCGACGGTCTACCAGCTGCCGAAGTCGGTGCACGCTGAGTGCCGCGTGTTCGTCACCCAGCAGGCGGAGGGGATGCTGCGCTGCCGCGAGATCGCCCCCTTCCCCGCCGACCGCACCCGCGGACTGCGCGTCGAGGGTCTGACCGACGCCCGGGTCGTGCTGACGCTGCCGCCGGCGACCGCCGCCGGCGCACGCGTCGAGACTCCGACATCACCGGATGCCGTCATCGCGCACGAGGGATCCGACCGGATCGTCGTGACGGGCGTGAGCGGGGTGCTCAGCGTGGCGTGGAGGGAAGAGGGCGTTTAGCCGCCAGAGTCCAGGGCCGAAAAGCGCCACCCACCGCAGCGAAAAATCCGGCCCCCGAGACTTCGTCCCAGGATCCGGATTCTTGGCGGAGACGGAGGGATTTGAACCCTCGGTCCCCTTGCGAGGACTCCACCTTAGCAGGGTCGCGGCCTGGGCCCGGAGCATATCGGTGCCGATCGGGCTCACTCCCCTACTCATGCCTGAGAACCGCGAGATTTCGCGGATCTCGTCTGCATCAGTGTCCAACTCGTCACACACTTCAGACACGGTCATAGCTCGTCAAAATCGCTCTACCCGGGAGACTCCGGACACTTTTCGGACACTTGAGAGTGGTCAGGGTCGGGCGATAAACGACGCCTCGCGCCCCTCACGCTGGTGCACCTCTGTACTGCTGCCGCAGCTCGTTCTTGCGCACCTTGCCACTGGCGGTGCGTGGCAGATCATCCACGAAGATCACGTCGCGCGGGATCTTGTACTTCGCCAACCGGCCCTGCAGAACAAGAGTAAGTCGAGCCGGGTTTGTTGTGCGCCTATTCTTCGGGCTCCAGCCGAGGGTGCACTCAGCGGCGAGCGCCAAACGGCAACGGGGCCCACCCGGTGAGATCTAGATCTCCCCGATCTCCTGCCCAAGCCGCAGATACAGCTCGGTGACAGCTTCGTCGTTGACGCGGTAGACAACCCATTCCCCCCGCCTCCGCACGGCTTTCGGCGGATCAGCCAGTAGAAGCCCCGCCATTTCCAGCTCCCCGAGGTAGGGGACGATCGTCGTCGGCGCCACCTCGAGCGCGTCGGCGATCGCCTTGCGTCCGACGTTCGGTGTGCGGCGCACCTGTCGAATGATCCCCGCTTTGACCATGTTCCCAAAGACGGCAAGCGGCCCCTCGGCTCCTTCGCCATCCACTGGGCGTGCGTACTTGGGCATGCCTCCATTGTGCGCCGTAGGCGTGTACACATCCACTTGGAACCGGATTGATTACCGGTTTACTTCCTAAGTGGATGGGTGTACCGTTCACATCATGTTCAGGTCGACGATGGAGAACGTGATAATTCGCAGGGATGAGCGACCAGTCGTGTCCCCCAAACGGCCTACAGACACGCGAAAGCGGACCGGAGTAACGTCCAGTTCGTCACTGCGGCGTTCGCCGGTGCAGTGCAGCCCCGGCTACGCCGCCATCCTGATGCTTCGGGAGGGCTGACCATCATGGCCAGGGAGCGCACACGCCAACGGGGCCTTCTTTGGGCTCTCATCGGCGGAGCGATCCTGCTTGCTGGCCTTATCGCGATCTTCGTGAACGCCGTGCTCACCCCGCCTGCAGACGACCCGACGCCACCGCCGACAATCGCCCCCTCGGCCCCAACGGGGACCTCGCCGCCGGTTACAAAGGGGGATGTAGTAGACCCCGATGTGGCGGAGGTCGGGTGGGTTCCTGAACCGATCACGACCGATCCGGAACTATACATTCGGCGCGCCCTCGAGGCAGCGTCCGCATTCGACACGCAGCTGGGCGAGCGCGAGGACTGGCTCACTTACCTCGACACCTGGTTCACCCCGGACACCCGGTACACATCGTCCGCCGACCAGCAGGAAGAGATGGAAGCGGCACAACTCGAGCTGCGGCAGTCGGTAGTTCTCCCGGAGCCAGAGTGGGACTCGCTCAGACGAGAGGAAGGACGTGTAACGGCATCCGTTGTCGGCGATATCGACTTCGTCGACGTGCCTGAGGATCCCAGTGGTGACATGCGTATCGGCACGGCGGATGTGACGTTGACGTTCGTGCGGGTTTCTGGTGACGGCTCTGAGCACAGTTACGACGAGACCGTGCGGGTCAGCGTGCAGGTGCTCTGTGGTGAGGGTTCCGTGCCGACGCCGGGGTCGTCGCAGCAACCGGGCGATTGCAAGGTCGTGCGTTACTTCCCGGAGCCCATGGAGCCCTGACGTGGGCGTTCCCGCTTTCGCCATCACGGCCCTCGCCCGCTCGAGGACCGCGCGTCGGATAGTGGTCATGTTGTTCGCGGCGGTGGCGCTGCTTGCCCTGTTCGCCCTCGCTCCGTTGGCGATGATCCCGTTGGCTCTGGCCGGCTCTTCCATCGCCCCCGCGGCCGCGGTCAGCGCCGCCAAAGTTCCGGCAGCCAGCGGAGATTGGGGCTACCCGCTTGCAGGCGGTTACTTCAAGGGTCGCGGGTACGGCTACAACCCGGTCGTCGGATGCTCCTACTGCTCCACTGACCATCAGGGGTACGACATGGCCCAGGGCTGCGGAACCACCATCCACGCCGCCGGCCCGGGCACCGTCATAACCGCTGGCGAGTTCTACGGCTGGGGCAACACCGTCCGCATCGATCACGGCGGGGGCCTTGTGACGCTGTACGGGCACATGCAATGGGAGTCGCTTCGCGTCGCTGTCGGAGATGCCGTCGTGGCAGGTGATCCGGTGGGGTCCGAAGGCAACACCGGTAGGTCCTTCGGCTGCCATCTGCATTACGAAGTCCAGCGCGACGGAGTCGCGATCGATCCCGAGCCGTTCATGACCGCGCTCGGCCTGCCCCTGAAGTGAGACCGAAAGAGAGATCATCGTGCACAGTCCATTCACCGTCGACGTCCCAGATATAAATCCGGACTTCTCCGCCCCGTTCTTCCAAGGGTTACAAGTCATCGCCTCCTACATCCTTGCCGGCGCGATGATCGTGGTCTTCATCATGCTGGTCGTCGCCGGCGCGGCGCTCAGCTTTCGCGGGTTGGCGTCCGACCGTGTCCGCACGTGGGCGGGAGAGAACATCCTGTGGATCTTCATCGCCGCCGCCGTCTTGGGTGCGGCGAACGGACTGTTTGCCTGGTTCGTCAATTTCGACTTCGGGTTCTGATGTACCGAAGGCGCACAACCATCGCGGGAGTCCTCCTCGGGCTCCTGGCAGGAGTGTGCGCGCTGGCCCCTGCCCACGCAGTCACTCATGATCATGTGACCACCATGGCCGCGACCGCACCGGCCAGAGTTCTGATTCCAGTCACTGGACAACCATGGTCATCCCCCGCGTATCCGGTCCTCTGCAAGGAAACTTCCGGCCAAGTGTCGTGCACGCCCACGAACGGCAGCGACGTCAAGCCACAGCAGTGTTTCCGAGGCGTCCTCATGGATGGTATCCGCGCCACAGTCTGCACGACCTACGAGGGTCATGTGCGGGCGATTCAAGAAGCCGGCGGCAAAGCGCTCATAGTCGAGTACGGGTGCAGCGTGGGCGACGTGGTCTGCGTAACGTTCGAGAACGCGGGGCGCGGCATGGCGATGGGTACCACCGCCGTCATGCTGCTGGTCGCGGCGAACATGCGGTTCGACACCACCACAGTGCTGTGGACGGCAGCGGTCGGCGAATGGTCGTTCTGGCAGTGGGCAGTGCTCGCCGTGCTCTTCGGAGCGATGGTCTGGGCGATCGCGGCGGCGATCGTGTCCGGCAACCGAGACGAACTGGTCGGCGCCATCGTGCGCACGTTCATCGCGATTCCCGCCGTCCCTTTGACCTTGTGGGGCATCGGGCATCTTTTGAACGCGATCGATGACCTCACCTGGTACGTCATGAACCGGGACGGCCCGATCACGCTCTTCCAGGACCTGCAGAAAGTGATGTGGGCCGGCGGACAGGCCAACTACTTCTTCGCCTTCCTCATCCACGGGCTCTTGCTGTTGGCGATGTTGCTGCTGATGCTCGTCTTCGCATTCCGGAACATCGCACTGGCCGCGCTGATCGCCGTAGGTCCGGTCGCGTGGATGCTGTTCCCGGTGAAGACCGTCGGTCCGCAGTGGGTCGTCAGATACGTCTCGGCCACGGTCGCCCTGCTGCTGGCGGGGCCGCTGACGAACGGGTTCGTCGCGTTGATCGTGAACGGGCTGGCGGACGTGGAGAGCATCTGGGACCCGCAGTCCTGGCCGCTCCTGGTGGGTCTCGTCCTCGCCGCGTTCGCACCGCTGGCGGTATTTGGGCTGTTCAGTTTCGTCGGAGGATCGGCCACCGACAGCCTCGGCTCCCGCATCGGCAGCTCTGCGGGCCGGGTCGCCACGAGCGCGGCGCGTTCGGCCGGTCGGATGCCGTCACGATTGGCCGGCATGCCCGCCGGCATCCCCGCAGCAGGAGCCGCCCGTGGCGCCGTATCCGCAACCGCGGCCAAGCCGTCCCGCTCCAGCACGCAACGCCCCGCGGGGGCCGGGAGCCCAGCCCGGAGCCGCACCGCACCGACCGCGAAGCCCGCCGCAAATAGCGCCCCTACCGCGTCCCGCCCGACGCCGCCGGCAACACCGGCACCTCCGCACCCTGAGAGGAAGATGCCATGACCGCTGCATCGAATGAAGAGCGCCCGGTCCGGCTTCCTGGCCGCTCACGCCAGGGGATCGTGTTGGGCATGGACGGCTGGCAGCTGGGGTGCATCGCCGCGGCCGCGGTCATCGTGCTGATCTTCACCAACCGATTCGGCCCGGTCGGGCTTCTCTACGCGGCCCCGCTCTACCTCGCGCTCGGGATCGGCGCGGTGATCACCGTCCACGGGCTGTCTGCGCCAAAGATGCTCGGTCTGTGGGTGATGAAGCAGACGCGTCACGCGACAGGTGCCACGACCCAGGTCTTCCGCCCCGAGCATGTCCAGGTGGTCGGCACGTTGAACCTGCCCGGGGTTCGCGCCTCGGTCCAGTTATGGGACGTGGATGGTGTCGCGTGCGTGTACGACCCACGTGGCCGCACCGTGTCGGTGACCGCGGAGCTTGAAGTTCAAGGGTTCTTGATGCACAACGCCCCGGAGCGTCTCGATCTCGCGCAGCAGTGGTCGCGAGTGTTGGCATCGTTCACGCAGCGGCCCGGCGTCACGCGCATCACCTTGCAGGAGCGCACGCTGCCGACGACTATTCGCAGCGCGCGAGAGCACTACGACACGGTCACGGAGCATCGAGAGCTCGACCGGACCTCACCTGTCGCGGCGAACTATGAGCGCGTCATGAACGACTCCGAACGGTTCGCTGTCGCGCATCGCAACTACCTGACGTTCACGCTCAACCTCGTCACCCTCGGCGCACAGGTCAAAGCGCTCGGAGGCGGCCGAACCGGGGCCCAGGCCCTGGCGCTGATCGAAACCCGCACCCTCGCCGACGCTCTGACCGCCGCGAAGATCAATGTCCGCTCGTGGCTGTCGCCCCGGGAGATCGCCGCCCTCGCGCGGATCGCGTTCGACCCCGAATTCGCCGCCAACGTCCAAAACCGCACGGAGAGTCTTTCCGGTGTAGATCCGCTGGCGATCGGGCCGATGTATCTCGAGGAGCCGGCCGGTTCGAACCGGCTGGTGCGCACCGACTCCGGTGTGCATACGACGATGTGGATCCACGAGTGGCCACGGTCCGATGCCCACGTCGGCTTCGTCTCTCCCCTGGTGTTCGCTCGGCACCCGCACACCGGGGAAGCTGTCACGCACATCCTCTCCCTCGTCCTCACACCCGTTCCCTTGAAGCAGGCGCTCAAGCGGGTGCGGGATGAGAAGAAGGTGTGGCGCGGGAACGAGAAGCTCCGCGCGAAACGGGGCACGGACGGGAACGCCGCCGACGACGCCGACTGGCTCGCCCTCGAAAAGGAAGAGCAGGAACTTGTCGCCGGTCACGGTGAGTTTCGCTACGGCGGGTATCTCACCGTGACCGCTCCGGATGAGGAGCAACTCGACCAGGCGCTGGCCGGGATGCGGAACGCTCTCGCGCAAGCGGAGATGGAAGCGCAGATCCTGTACTGCCAGCAAGCCGAAGCGCTCATGGTCAACGCAATCCCCATCGGGCTGGGGATGAGATGATGACCCGCCGCAGCCTGATCTTCGAACCCGACGGCCTCTCCCGAAGGGAACGCCGCGCACTCCACAGGGAGAACGCCCGGTACGAACGATACGATGCCCCGCCTCCTGTCGCGCGCCGTGACCACGGACTCCCGGAGCCGGCTGTCCCGGGTCCGTTCGGCCCCGGACTCGCCGAATCCGGATATTGGAGTCTCGCCCCGTTGCAGGTTCCGCCCCATCAGGCGACATCGCAGCACATCGCCGGCATCTACCCGTTCGTCGCGGACGCCGGGCTCGGGCACCGGGGGCCGATCGTGGGTGTGGACCTCAACGCCGACTCGCTCTGGCACTTCTCGCCCTGGGAAACCTACGCGGACAGCAGCGACCGGGGCTCGTTCTCGACCAACGTGCTGGTGCTGGGCGCCTACCGGGCCGGGAAAAGCGCGGTCATCAAGACCCTCGTGACCCGGTCGATGGCGTTCGGGCACCAAGCCGTGGTGCCCTCCGATCCGAAAGGTGAATGGGTGACCGTCGCCGAAGCGATCCCCGGAGGGAACGTCATCCGGCTCGGTGGCGCATACGACACCCGTCTGAACCCGCTCGACCGGGGCCCGCGCCGCACCGGTGTCACGAATGAACAGCACGAGCAGATGGTCAAGCAGCGCCGCATCACCGTCCTGACCTCCCTGGTGGAAGCGGCCCTCCCCGCCTCGCATCTCACGGCCGTCGAGCACGCCGCTCTCCTCGAAGCTCTCGAGCGCTGCATCACCCACACGAACGACCGGCCGACCCTGCGCGGGGTGTACGTCGAGCTGACTGCGCTGGCTCGGGAGACCGATCAGGACCGGCATCTTGCGCAAGGCGCCATCCAGCCCAGCTTCGTCCTGCGTCGATTCGTCAACGGCGACCTCTCCGGACTCTTCGAAGACGAATCGACCGTCAGCTTCGACGACGCCGCCCCCATTGTCGTCGTCGACACCTCCGAGCTGTTCGCTCGTGGGGATCTGGTCGCGCAGCTGTCACAGATCTGCACCACTGCCTGGAATCAGGCCGTAATCTCCGACCGCAGCGCACACCGCACCCGGTACGTCATCCGCGAAGAAGGCTGGCGCGACATGACCTCACTCGCCTCGCTGCAGATGTACCAGCAGTGGCTGAAGCTCTCTCGTCACTACGGGATCAGCAACATCGTCATTCTGCACAAGATGGGCGACCTGGACGCTGTCGGCGAAGCAGATTCCCAAGAACGAAATCTCGCCTACTCGATCGCCGGCGATATCGAGAACAAGTTCATCTTCCGCATCAACCAGCAAGAAGGTACCAGCATCCAACAGCGCCTGAGCATCCCGCCCGCGCACGCCGCCATGGCGCGCCAGTTGCGGAAGGGTGAGTTCCTCGCCTACGTCGGACAGTTCTCCTACCTGGTGGATGCGTTCGCCACCTCTACCGAGTGGGAGTACGACCTCTTCGAGACCGATGACGCCATGGACCTCGACAGCCGATACGACGACGAGTTCCGCAATCTCGACGACCCGGTGGTCGATTCGCTCTGGCCCGACGACACCTCGGTCGACGGATGGCTGACCGCCCAGAAGGAACTGCAATGACCACCAAGACCACGCCCCGCGCATACGCGACCGTCACCGGCCCGAACGCCACCTTCATCGCCCCCAACGGTGACGCAGAACCCATCTCCGCCTCCGCGGACGAGGACATCCGCCACATCGTCGTGCGGCGCGCGACGGACGAAGCCAGGCGCACCGGAAGCGCCCTCGAGCTCATCACCTCCGGGGACCGCGGGGAACACCACCTCCTCATCAGCGCAACCGGCGACATCACCGCCGCACCAACAGCCGACGCCACGCTGCCGTCTATCACCCCCGAGGCGACGGAGCCCGCTCCTGCCGCTGCCCCACCTGGGCCGGACGACGTCAGCGCCGAAGAAGATGCCTCGGCTTCGCGACATTCGTTCATCGCGCCTGGCGCCGACGCGCCACACGCGAGCACCGGATGGCGAGGCCTCGCGGCACGCGCCGGCATCCCGATCGCCGAAACGAAAATGCAGCAGCGACGGCGCGAAGCCATCTCACGGGTGTCTCGGCATTGGGCCGGATACCGGAACATCGCGGTCGCCAACGGCAAGGGCGGTGTCGGCAAGACCATGACATCCGCGATGGTCGCGGCAGTGTTCGCCCGATACGGCGGCGGCAACGTTCTGGCCTGGGACAACAACGACACCCGCGGCACGCTGGGCTGGCGCACTGAACAGGGACTCTATGACACGACCATCCGCGATCTCCTCCCCGCCGCCCACGACCTGCTCGCCGCGACAGCATCCGTCTCGGACATCTCCCGGTTCGTACATCACCAGCCCGATGATCGCTACGACGTCCTCCGCTCCAACCCGGAACTGCTCGCCGCACATCAGCGGATCGAGAAGGACGAGTTCGACCTGCTGCTGCAGGTCGCCGTGCGCTACTACCGGCTCATCGTGTTCGACTCCGGCAACGATGAGTCCGCCGACCGGTGGCTCCGCATGATCGACAACTCCCACCAACTCGTCATCCCCACCCTCCCCTCCCCCGAATCCGCCGAGTCCGCCTCCCTGCTCCTGGACGCGCTCCGCCAGCGCGACCGGCACTCGGCGGCATTGGCCGCGAACGCCGTCGTGGTCGTCACCACCCCCGAATCAGGCTCCCGCCGCGACGCCGAAACCATCGCCGCCGGATTCGCCGACCAGGTCAGGGTCGTCGAGACCATCCCGTTCGACCCCGCGCTCAAGAGCGGGCCGCTGCGATTCGACGCCCTCGGCCGGACCGCGCAGGACGCGTGGCTTCGCGTCGCCGCAGCTGGCGCCACCGGGCTGGACTGAACAGGACCTCATCATGAACAGCAGCTGGTTCGGCAAGGCACTCGCTGTCGTCGTGGCGGCAGCGTTCATCCTGGCGCTTGCGTTCACCTTTATCGCTGAAGCCATCACCCAGATGGTGTGCGGTGTCCGGCCTGAAGCGACCAGCCTGTTCTCCGGTCTCATCCTCGCCGTCACCGGAGACCCAGCCCAGTACCGGCTCAACGGGTGCGCGCTGCCCCTGTGGCAGATCCGCGTCGCAGGTCTCGTCGCGGTACTGCTGCTGGTCGGCCTCGGGGTCGCGGTGTACGTTCTCTACCGCCGGTACCGGGAATCGGATCGGGCGTTCGTCGCCGACCTGCGCAACCGGCCCGGGTTCGCTCCGGCATCCGAGATCCGCCAGCACCTCTCCGCCCGCGCCGTGCTGCGCCGCGCCCGCCAGCTCCGCCCAGACCTGGAGCATCCGAAGCCGACGGATGTGGGGTGGCGTGTCGGACGCTCCCGCGGCCGCGACGTCTACGTGTCGATCGAAGACTCCGTCGCCCTCGAAGGACCACCCCGCTCCGGTAAGGGGTACCGGGTGCTCATCTCCGCGATCCTCGACTGGTCAGGCCCCCTCATCACCACCTCGACGACGAACGACAACCTCACCGCGACGATGCACATGCGCCAGCACCGCGGACAAACCCACGTCTTCGACCCCCAAGGACTCTCCGGCATCCGCCACCCACTCCGGGTGAGCCCCCTGGCCGGGTGCGAGGATCCCCTCGTGGCGATGCAGCGCGGCAATGCCATCATCACCGGCACCGCGCTGGGCGCCTCGACCACGAACGGAGAATGGGCACAAGCATCCGGCGTCGTCCTCGGCCGCCTCCTCCACGCCGCCGCCGTCGGCGACCGCACCATCGAAGACATCTATGACTGGGGATCCAGCCCCGCCCTCGCCCGCACCGCCGTCGACGTGCTCCGCTCCGACGGCGCACCCGGATGGGGCGATAACCTCGAAGCGACCATCAGCGGGGACGAGAAGCTCGTCTCCTCGATCTGGTTCGGCGTCCAAGGCGCCGTCGCGCCTCTTGCTGTCCCGCAGATCCGTGCCGCGCTGATGCCCGGTCGCGGCGACCCGGTCTTCAACCCGAACGAGTTCCTCGACGCCGCGAACACGCTGTACCTGGTCGGTTCGTCTTCCGGTGCGTCCGCGATGGGCGGGTTCCTCGGCGCGCTGCTGGATGACATCGTTGAGGTCGCCCGCGTACGCGCGCTCGCCTCACCGGGGTCCCGGCTCGCGCACCCGCTGGGGCTCATTCTGGACGAGATCGCGAACATGTTCCGCTGGGGAGCACTCCCCCGCGTCATGGCAGACGGCGGCGGCCGCGGCATCTGCACGTTCGTTGTCCTCCAAGCCCTCTCCCAAGCAGAAACAGCATGGTCCCGCGCAGAAGCCGACACCATCTGGGCCGCCGCCACAGCCAAAGTCCTCCTCGGCGGGGCATCCCACGTCGCGCACCTGCGGGACGTTGAAGCGCTGCTCGGAACGCGTGACGCTCGCCGCACCGAACGGTCCTGGGACAGCGACCATACCGGGCACCACACCAGCGAGCGTCAGGAACGGTTGCCGCTGATGTCGGTCGACGAGATCCGGCGGATGCCGCAAACCCTCGGCCTCCTCGCCTACCGCAACCGCAGGGGTGTGCTCCTCGACCTCGCCGGCTGGGACGAACGGCGCGACGCGCGCGAGATCCAGCACGGCAAACGCCACACCGAACAGCAACAGCAAGCCGTGTTCACCGCGGCCCCGCAACCGCCACAGGCTGCGGACCCAGTCAAACAGGCAGAGGCGGTGAGCGACGAATGAGCAACAGACGACGCACCGGTCTGAAGAACCTGTACCGAGACGAGTTCCTCCGCTCCCGCGCCTGGTTCGCCAGACGAGAGCGCTGGTTCCGCGACCACACCAGCAACGGGAACGTGCCATGCGCGGCCTGTGGACTCCCGGGATCGAAGACGCAACTCGAGCTGCACCATCTCGACTATCGCGGGGTGCGGATCATTCGGGGTGAGTGGCAGGCATGGGAAGACGACGAAGACCTCATCGCCTTGCACCCGTATTGTCACGAACTCTTGCATCGACTGATCGACCGCGACATCGTCCTGGCCTCGCACCGGACCCGTCGGCAGGCATCGGCGCATGCCCTGCAGGTGCTGCAGGTGAAGCTGCGACCGGCGAAGCACGCATCATGAGTGACTTCGACCCGGCAGATGTCGATGCGCTTCTCGCCCAGGAACTTAGCGGCTTCGACCCGCACTCCCGGCACGGCGGATCCGCCCCGATCGGCGGACTCGTCACCAACTGGCGAGAACTCACAGCCGACGAAGCCGCCGAGCGATGGAACGTCCTGCGGGCATGGGTCGAGTGGTTCACGGTCCGCTACAACATCCCCCTCAGCGTCGTCCCCACTTGCTGGTGGAAACACGGCCACCTCGTCGAAGAGCTCTCCGCCCTCCACACCGCACACGTCGCCGCGTTCGATTCCAGCGACGCCGGATTCGGACCTATCGGTTGGCACGAACGACTCGCCATCGCCACCCCCCGACTCGCGAGGGCATATGGCGGCGGATGCAACAACGGGCACAAACCCGCCAAACCCCGCACCTGGACGGACGTCACTGACGAGCAGGAATGGACGGCGTGGGCCAGCCAGGGCCACGCACAATGAGGACGCCACCAGGTGTCCCTGACGAAAGGAAGAAGGAGATGACCACCAAGATCCCGGTCACGCTGGAGGGCAACCTCACCGCCGACCCGGAACACGGCACCGGAGAATCAGGCAACGAGTACGCCCGGTTCTCACTCGCGGTCAACGACCGTCGCCTCAACGAGGACACCGGACGCTGGGAAGACGCCGGCACGGTGTTCCACCGGGTCGTCGTGTTCAACCAGCAGGCCCGCCACGTGACCGACTCGCTCCACAAGGGCGACGCCGCGATCGTCGTCGGAGACCTCCGCTTCGGCACGTACACCGACAAGGACAGCGGCCAGACACGCGAGACCCGCGACGTCGTCGCCGACAACGTCGGCGCATCCCTGCGGTTCACCGACGCGACCATCAACCGCGCCCCAAAAGCTAACGGCCCCGCAGCAGAAGCTTCGGGGCCGGTAGCGGAACCGGCCTCGTACGCCGGAACCGGAGTCACCCGCTGACCATCCAGCCAAGCGGACGGGAGTCATCGTACTCCCGTCCGCTTACCAATGACATCCCAACGACCGACCAGTACCCTGAGCCCATGCCTGACGCCGAAGAATGGATCCTCGCACTCGGCCTTCGCCCGGTGAGCGATGACCCCAACGACTCGGCCATTCCCGACGCCGTGCTCAACGGCCCTTCGCTGTCTCTCACGGCGAAGGCACTGTATGCCCTAGTGCTCTCGACACAGGGTCGGCCACTCAACCCGTTTGAGGACGCATTCGAGGACTCGAAGGACATCCACGCAGCGATCGACGAGCTCGTCGCCGCCGGCCTGGTTGTACGCACAACAAAGCAGTAAAGGAAATCCAGTAGAGGAAGGCGCCCGGATGCCGAACCTCACCGTCCCCAAGAGAGACGGCGGATCCGCGACCGAATGAAACCTGAACGAGCACAGCCAAACCGGACACTGCGCCACTACCCAACAGGGAATCCTGACGGGCTGTGGAGAGTGGTATCGGGGCGCTGCGCAGGAGCCGCGGTGGCCTAGGTGTCGGCGTGCTCTGCACGAGCCACCGCGATACCGTGTCGGCGGTTGCAGACTTCCTCGCAGACCTCGTCCTCGATGAGCCCGCGGCGTACGGCGTCTCCGACCTCCGACCAGGTGCCGTCCGGGTCGACGATCAGCGAGTCATACCCGTCCGTCTGCACGCCCTTCACGTAGGGGAATCGCGTGAGCTCGTCGACGAGCTTCGCCCGGTCAATGAAATCGGCGGCGTAGCGCTGGCAAATCTCGTAGGGGGTCGCGCCGGAGAATCCGTCCAGCGGCATCGTCACCTTCGCCGCGGTGCGGAGCGCGCTGAGCACCGACGGCTGCGCGATCCCGAGCCACTTGGCAATCTCCCGCTGACTGTATCCGTGCTGATCCAGGCGGCGCAGCTCGCGCCGGTAGTCCAGCTCGACCATCTCCTTCCGGCGGCGCGCGAGCACTGCCGCACGCGCCTCGGGCGGAACCTCCGCGATCGTCATGGCGGCCACCTCCGATAGGCCATTCTATCAGGGGTGATAGATACCGTTATCGGTTGAGGGCTCGGCGCACGCTGGTGGCTCCGACTCCCAGCACGCGGGAGATGCTCGCCCAGCTGTACTGCTCGGCCCGCATGCGCTCGGCTGTTCCGATCCGCTCGGGTATGGTGACGCTTGGCCGGCCGCCGACGCGGCCCTGGCTGCGGGCGTAATCCAGGCCGCGGGTTGTGTTGTCTCGGATGGTGTCGACGCGGAGCTGCGCAAACACTGCGACGATGCCGTAGAGGACGCGACCCATCGGTGTCGCGGTGTCGATCGTCGGCTCGGTGAGGCTGACGATGTTCACCTGTCGGGCGTCGAGCTCCTGCAACGTCTCGATCGGGATGTGCTCACTGCCAGCGAGACGGTCGACGCGGCGCACTTTGAGGCTACCCCCGGACGCAGGTACTCGAGACAGGCGAGCCACTACGGGCGCGGTTCTGCTCGCGCTTGGAGACTCAGGCGTAGCCGACTTCGTGTGCCATGCCGAAAACGGTACCGCCGATGTTTCGGCGCGGTTGGGTTTCGGCAGGGGGTTTCGGCGGGTCATTTCTCGGCGTGTCGTGCACTTGGTCGTCGACGTCGGCGGGGCTGCCGATAACGATCGTTTTCGGTGGGCTAAGGCGAGCAGGCTTGAACAGGCGGGGCGGGTATCTGGGGACCCCGCCCCGCCTGTGCATCGCGAGGCAGCGCTCGAGCGATGCGGTGGCGTGCTGTGCACGCAGGTACGTGCTCGTGGGGGCGAGCACGTACGTCTCAGGGCTGCACGACGGGGAGGCCTGTCGTGGCGGCGGCGTCTTCCAGGGAGCCGAGGTTGAGGAGGTCGGTGAAGCCGGCCTGCTTCATCAGGTCGATGGCGACTCCTGCCCGGTTACCTGAACGGCAGTAGACGAGGTAGGTGGCTTCGGGGTCGAGGTCCGGCAGCGCAGCTTGGAGGTCGCCGCCCGTGACGTCGAGCAGGAGGGCGCCGTCGAGGTGGCCGGTCGCGTGCTCGGCGGGGGTGCGCACGTCGATGATGACCGCGTCGGGGTCGAGGTCGGCCTGTGGTGTGGGTGTGCTGGCGCAGGAGGTGAGCGTGAGTGCGGTGATGACGGCGAGGGTGGTGAGGGTGAGGCGGCGCATGTGCGTCCTTTCGTTGTGAGGGAGCGAGGGTGTCAGCGGTCGCAGGCGCCGTTGGCGCAGTGGCGGGTGGGCTGCCTACTGAAGCGTTGGTGCAGGGCACATCCCGCGCACCACCCGAGGGTGGCTTCTAGGAGCAGGACTGTGAAGCAGGGTCCGCAGAGCCCGAGAGTCACGGGTAGCGGGACCATTCCAGCGCGCATCGTCACGCACGAGATAGCAGCGAGACCGAGGGCGAGCCACCAGGCGAAGACCTTCTGCGGCGCGCCTACCCAGTGCCGACGGCGGCGGCGTGTCAGAGCACGGCCGAGGGCGAGAGTGAGGGACAGCCGGTCGCTGATGAGTACGCGCGTCGTCATGTCGAGGAGGAAGAACATGCCGAACATCTGCAGCGGCCTGATGCTGTCGGAGGCGAGCGTGATGGTAAGAGCGGTGATGCCTATGGCGAGGAGGATGCCGGCGGCGATGCGGACGGCGTGCTCGTCGAGGACGGGCACCTCGTATCCGTCGACGTGTTCCCCGGCGCGGGGCGCGGTGTCGGTCGCGTGAGGCATCGGCTTCTTTCTGGTGGTGGTCAGGCGGAGAGCGTCTGAATGATGAGGGTGGCGAGCATGGTCAGCCCCACGGCCAGCACCAGAACCCCGAACCCGGTGCGGATGCCGGCAGCCGGGAGGCGATGCGACAGTGCCAGACCGATGAAGGATCCGGCGACGGCGAGCGCGGTGAAGGTGAGGACGATGGGCCAGTGGATGGCCACGGTCGTGATCTGGGTGAGGAAGCCGGCGGACGAGTTCACGACGATGACTAGTAGCGATGTCCCCACTGCAGCGGCGATGGGCTGGCCGAGGAAGGTGAGGGCGGGGACGATGAGGAACCCACCGCCTGCTCCCAGTGCCCCTGTGAGGACTCCCACGCCGAGTCCCGTACCTGTCGTTCGGATCCCACGGACGACCGGCCGCGTCGGAGGGCGCCCCGCGCGTTCTCGTCGCGGCCGCATCATGGCGATCGCTGTGACGATCATGATCGCCGCGAACAGAACGGTGAGCACGGTTTCTGGTAGCAGCTGACCAGCCATCCCGCCACCGATTCCCCCGATCAAGCCGGTCGCCGCGAAGACGCCGGCGACTTTCCAGCGCACCTCGTGTCGGCGCACACGGAAGGCGGCGGAGACGGCGCTGGTGATGGCGACGACGAAGAGAGAGGAGACGATCGTCTCCCTCGTTCCGATGCCCAGGACGAGGGAGAAGATGGGGAAGGTGAGGATGGAGCCCCCGCCGCCGAGGAGCCCGAGTGCGACACCGACAAGGGCCGCGAGAGTCATCGCGAGGATGATGGAGGTGTCCACTCGAGCTCCTCGGCCGCTCAGGCGGCCGTCGGCCGAGACGGCGTCGCGGCGAGCCAGGCGTTGTAGCTGCCTTCGATCTCGATGACGTCGTGCCCGGCCCGGCGCAGGGCGCTGGCGACGACGCTATTGCGGACGCCGCTCTGGCAGTAGGTGAGGATCTTGCCGGCGGGCAGTTCGTCGGTGTGCCAGAGGGCCCGACCACCGGAGAGCTGCGCGGCGCCGGGGATGTGCCCGGCGTTGTACTCGGTACGGTTTCGCACGTCGAGGAGGAGCGCCGCGTCGACCTGGTCCAGGTCGGTGGGGGCGATCGTCTTGGGCTGCACCGTGGGGAGGCCATCGAGGGTGGTGATGAACCCGTCGACCTGATCGATGCCGACCCGCAGCAGATGATCTCGGAACCGGGCCGCGGCGTCCCCCGAGTCGATGAGGAGGACGAGCGGCCGCGTCTCGGTGTCGGGGTCGTAGACCCAGGCACCGTAGCTGGCTGCTCTCGCGACTCCGGGCACGTTCAGCGCGCCCTGAACAGTGCCCTCGTGCACGAGGGAGTGGTGGCGGGTGTCGACCATGATGACCCGGTCGGCGTCGATGTCGGCGTCAAGATCGAAGACGCTGCGCTCGAGGAGCGGAGGAAGTTCGCCCAGCACGGCCGGTCCGACGCGGTTCTGCCGCTTCATTCGTGCGAAGTAGGCGTGTGCGTCGGGCTGATCGTTCAGCAGCGTGTCGATGAATCCCTGCTCATCGCCGGCCTCGAGGTAGGGAGCCCACCAGGCGAAGCGCCGCTCGTATCCGACTGTCGAGCTCGGGACGGCGCCGAGCGCCTTGCCGCAGGCGGACCCCGACCCGTGCGCGGGGAGTACCTGCACGTAGTCGGGCAGGGTGAGGAAGTAGTCGCGGAGGCTCGCGAAAAGATCCCGTGCGCCGTCGAAGCGGGTGTCGATGCCGCCTGCGGCCTCGTCCAGCAGGTCCGGGCGTCCGACGTCCCCGACGAACACGAAGTCACCGGTGAGGACATAGCCCGGCTCGGAGGTCGTGGCGCCGTCGATGACGAGGAAGGACAGGTGCTCGGGGGTGTGCCCGGGAGTGTGGACCGCCTCGACCGTGATGTTGCCGACCGTGATGCGGTGACCGTGCATCATCCGGGTGGCGTCTTGGAACCCGACACCGTACTGCCAGTCCGGACCGCCCTCGCCGGAGACACACATCGTCGCCCCGGTACGGGCTGCGAGCTCGCGGGTGCCGGAGAGGTAGTCGGCGTGGATGTGGGTCTCGGTGACCGCGGTGATGGTCATGCTGTTCTTCGCGGCGAGGTCGAGGTAGACCTGGATGTCGCGGCGCGGGTCGACGACGATCGCTTCACCGGTGCGCTGGCAGCCGATGATGTAGCTGGCGTGGGCGAGGTCGTCGTCGTAGAGGCGTTCGAGGAGCATAAGGGTCTCCGTCGCTTTCTTCTGGGTCAGTGCGTGCAAGTGCAGCGCTGGGATTCGGGGACGCCCGCGAGGGCTTGTTCGATGTGCTGGCCGCAGCCGTCCCAGGTGGGCTTGCCGCAGGAGGAGCAGGTGATTCGTGCGCACATGGTGCCAAGTCCTTTCAGGGGGTAGCGGTGTTGGCGAGCTGGCGGCGGACATCGTCCATGTCCAGTCCGCGGGCCTTCTCGATGAGCAGCTCGAGCTGCGGCTCGGCAAGAGCTCCCGGCTGCCGGTAGACCAGGACGCCGTCGCGGAAGACCATCAGGGTCGGAATCGAGGTGATGCGGTGGGCGGAGGCCAGAGCGGTCTCGGCCTCGGTGTCGACCTTCCCGAAGATGATGTCGGGGTGCCTGTCGGATGCGGCATCGAATACCGGGGCGAAGGCCCGGCAGGGTCCACACCACTCAGCCCAGAAGTCGATCAGCGCGATGCCCTCGGCGTGGGTGAGCTGTTCGAAGTTCCCGGTGGTCAGTTCAACGGTCGCCATCGCCGATCACCGTCCGAACAGGCGGGCGAAGAAGCCACCCCGCTGAGACTGGGCGGCCTGGACTTCGGCACGGGTATGGCTGCCATTGCACCAGTCGGATGCGGGCACGGATTTCCGCACGGATGCGACGTGCTGACCGCACCCGGTCCAGGTCGTCTTTCCACAGGTGTGGCACTTCGTTGCTCTGCACATACGCTGATCTCCTTGCTCGGCGATACCCCGGGGAGTATCAGTTCATGTGAATACGATACCCCGGGGGGTATAGTGGTTGTCAACTCGACGGAAGGACCACCCATGACCGACACCCTCGTCCCCGGCGACCCGCTCGTCCACGACCCCAAGGCCAAGCGCAAAGTCGTCAACCGCCTCAAGCGAGCTCAGGGCCAGCTGGCGGCGGTCATTACGGCCGTCGAGGACGACGCGCACTGCCGCGACGTCGTGCAGCAGCTCTCCGCCGTCTCGAAGGCCCTCGACCGGGCCGGATTCCTCGTGATCTCGACCGCGCTGCGGGAATGCCTCACCGATCCGGACGCCGACGACGTCACCTCCCCCGCCGAGTTGGAGAAGCTCTTCCTCTCCCTGGCCTAAACCGGTCAGGCCCGCTCCTCGGGGCCCTCGCCTGGTGACCTGGGAGGAGTTCGACGATTCCCGTGTCGAACACCGTTAATCTTCCCAGGGCGCTGTTCACAGGGGACCGGCGCTGAACAATGATGTGTTGAGGCATTCACAGCGATGCCAGATGAGGAGCGGTGCTTCGTGCTTTTGACGAGTCTTCCCAGCCCCCACCGTCGTGGGCACAGTTCACCCTCGGGCCGCTCACAATCCACACCTACGCGCTGTGCATCATCGCCGGGATCATCGCCGCCGTGATCATCACCCAACGACGCCTGTCGGCACGAGGCGCGGAGGACGGCGTGGTTGTCGACATCGTCATCTGGGCTGTCCCGATCGGCATCATCGGAGCCCGGTTCTATCACGTGTTCACCCACGTCGGGGACTACTTCTATCCCGGCGCGAACCTCGGGAACATCTTCGCCATCTGGGACGGCGGCAACGCCCTCTACGGGTCCCTCCTGGGCGGCGCTGTCGGTGCGTACATCGGCTGCCGACGAACCGGCATCCGGCTTTGGTCCTTCGCCGACGCTCTCGCGCCCGCGATGCTCATCGCGCAGTCCATGGGTCGGATCGGTAACTACTTCAACCACGAACTCTTCGGGCTGCCCACCACGCTGCCGTGGGGGCTCGAGATCCTGCCGACGGACACCATGTTCCCGGACGGCCTCCCGGCCGGAACGCTGTTCCACCCGCTGTTCCTGTACGAGATCATCTGGAACTTGATCGGCGTCGCGATCATCCTCCTCCTCGAGCACAGATACCGGTTCCGGTGGGGACGCACCTTCGCCCTCTACCTCATCTGGTACGGCCTCGGACGCAGCTGGCTCGAGGCCATCAGAATCGACCCCACCAGCGACGCCCTGTTCGGCATCCCCGCGAACGTCTGGGCATCCTTCGTCGTCGTCGCCCTCGGCATCGTCCTGTTCATCGTCCAGGGCCGGCGCCACCCCGAACCGGAACCCTCCGTGTACCAAGAAGGACGCGCGCCAGCGGTGGAACATCAGCCCAGCAGCGCAGACGCGACCTGAACACCACCCGACCCCTCCAGCTGTCAGCTAGTTCTGTCTGAGCGATCACAGACAAAACGCCTCTTGACGTGGTGCGCCGAAAATCCCTGCCGAAAGGGGATTCCGGAGATCGTTTGCGGCGCCTCATAAGGAGCGAACGGGCCAGTAACGCCGAAAACGATCGTTTACGGCTGATGATCGAGCCTTGCAGAAACGCGGATTAGTTCACGATGTCGTTAATTCATGAGTTCCTGTATTGTCCTGATTGTGCCCATTACTGCTCTCGCGTCCGCGACCCACACCGCGGCGGTCGCCCGTCTCGGCCACGCGCTGTCTGATCCGACCCGTGCGGGTGTCCTGTTGGCGTTGCGGGAAGCTCCTGCATACCCGTCAGACCTCGCGGATGCTCTCGGCGTCTCGCGGCAGGTCATGTCGAACCAGCTTGCATGCCTGCGCGGCTGCGGACTGGTCGAGGCAATCCCGGACGGTCGGCGCACCTGGTACCGACTAGCGGATGCCCACCTCGCCCCTGCCCTCGACGAGCTGATGGGCGTTGTTCTGTTTCTCGAGCCCGGCTGCTGTGGCGGAGAGAGCTGCACCTGCGCATGAGCGCCACCGATATTCGGCTCACCAAGGAGCGCCGCGGTGTCCTCCAGCGGCGCGTCCGGTGGATCGTCACCGCAACGATTGTCTACAACATCGTCGAAGCGATCGTTGCCATCTCGGCTGGCTCAATCGCGTCCTCGACCGCGCTCATCGGATTCGGCCTCGACTCCACCATCGAAGTCCTCTCGGCGGCAGCCGTCGCGTGGCAATTCACACGCCGCGATCCAGAGCGGTGGGAGCAGGGGACGCTGCGCGTCATTGCAATAGCTTTCTTCGCCCTCGCCGCATACGTCATCGTCTCCTCTGCTCTGGCCCTGCTCACTCAGACAGATGTCGAGCATTCGACGCTCGGCATCGTCATGACCGCGCTCAGCGTGGCGACCATGCCCTTCCTCTCGTTCGCGGAACGTCGCGCCGGCCGCGAACTCGGTTCGGCGACGGCAGTCGCGGACTCAAAACAGACCCTCATCTGCACGTACCTGTCCGCCGCGGTGCTCATCGGGCTCGTGCTCAACAGCCTGTTCGGCTGGTGGTGGGCCGACGCGATCGCGGGTCTCGTCATTGCAGGCTTCGCGATCCGCGAGGGCAGCGAAGCCTGGCGCGGCGACGCCTGCGCGACCTCCGTAGGGATGCTCCTTGAAGACGACCACGAGCACGGCGAGCACGACACGCACGAGCACTAAGAATCCACCGACCCGCTGGCGATTAAACGGTAGGTCCGCCCGATGTGCTGGGCATGCGAAGCTGCGGTGGGTGGTCTCATCACCGCACAGAGCACCAGGAAATGCGCGGTGCCGCAGGTAGCGTGGCGGTATGTCGATCGAAACGTATATCGCGGTTCTGCACGACGATGAGGCGGCGGCCGATGATGGCGAATCCGTCCTCTGCCCGCTCCAGCCCAATGGGCAACCGAAGCCCAGCATCGATCACGATGGCGTGCTCTATGACCTCCTTGAAGCTCAGGGGCCGGACGGTGTGTTTGAGTACAGGCGCGCGAGAGCGTGAACCGTTCTGGGCTTCACCAGACCCATCGGAACTGATCTGAAGTGGTTCAGCGCACCAGGCGCGCGATCGCCTGGGACGCTTCACGCACTTTCTCTTCGGCGATGTCGCCGCCGGCGCGAGCTGCATCTGCCACGCAGTGGCGCAGGTGGTCTTCGAGGAGTCCGACGGCAACGCTTTGTAACGCGCTGGTCAGCGCGGAGATCTGAGTGAGGATGTCGATGCAGTACTTCTCGTCCTCGACCATGCGGTAGATACCGCGTGATTGCCCCTCGATGCGCTTGAGGCGGGTGAGGTAGCGGGCTTTGTCGGTGATGTACCCGTGCTCACCGTGGTCGCACGTTGTCTGGTCGGCGGTGTCAGTCATCGGGGTCTCCGGGCGGTCGTTGTCATCGATTCAGGATGGCGCGGGTCGTGGTGTCGGGCCGCAGATCGAGCCGGCGCAGCAGTTGCGCGTTCAAGGCGACAACGATCGTGGACAACGACATGAGGATCGCTCCGACCGACATCGGAAGCACGAAGCCGATAGGGGCGAGGATGCCAGCGGCCAGTGGCACGGAGATGAGGTTGTAGCCAGCCGCCCACCACAAGTTCTGCTTCATCTTCCGGTATGACGCCCGCGACAATTCGATCACCGACAGCACAGAGCGAGGGTCGTCGCTGGCGAGAATCACACCGGCTGAGGCGATCGCGACATCCGTGCCGGCACCGATCGCGAGCCCGACGTCAGCCTGCGCGAGGGCGGGGGCGTCGTTGACGCCGTCGCCGACCATCGCAACTTTCCGGTCCTCGCTCTGTAACTCCTGAACCTTCGCGGCCTTGTCCTCGGGGCGCACCCCGGCGAAGACACGATCGATGCCGAGATCCTGGGCGACGGCGTGTGCGACGGCTTCAGCGTCACCGGTGATCATCACGACCTGAACGCCGAGCACATGGAGGGCGTCGACGGCTTCGCGCGATTCGGAGCGCACCTCGTCAGCGAGCTTCAGAGCCCCGAGAACGCGGCCGTCCTGGGTGACGTGGAGGATGATGGCGCCATCTGCACGCCACTGATCGGCGATCGGGAGCTCGTCCGCGCTCTCCTCGGAGAGCAGGTGCGGTCCACCGACCCGAACAGTCGTCCCCTCGACGGTCGCGGTGACACCCACGGCGGGTGACGACCGGAAATCACCGCTGCGCGGGAGCGTGAGCTGCTTGTCGGCGGCCGCGCGGACAATGGCCCTCGCAAGCGGGTGCTCACTGTCGGCCTCGGCAGCTGCAGCCAACGCGAGAGCGCGGTCGGGATCTGCGCCGTCGACGGCGGAGACTTCCGAGACGACAGGCTCACCCTTGGTGAGGGTGCCGGTCTTGTCGAACAGCACCGTGTCGACGGTGCGCATGCTCTCCAGGGCAATACGATCCTTGACGAGCACGCCCCCGCGCGCTGCGCGTTCGGTGGCGATGGAGACCACCAGCGGAATGGCCAGGCCCAACGCGTGCGGGCAAGCGATGACCAGAACCGTGATCGTGCGAATGACCGCAGCGTCGGGGAAGCCGATGAGCGTCCACACGATCGCCGTGATCGCCGCAGCGCCGAGAGCGAACCAGAACAACCACGCGGCAGCAGTGTCGGCCAGACGCTGCGCGCGGGAAGAGGAACTCTGCGCCTCCGTCACCAGACGTTGGATGCCGGCCAGGGTCGTGTCATCGCCGGTCGCGGTGATCTCCACCCGAAGCCCCGAATCGGTGGCAACGGTTCCCGCCGTGACCTGGTCACCGATGCTGCGCTCCACCGTGCGGGACTCGCCCGTGACCATCGACTCGTCCATCGATGCGCGTCCGTCGACGATGCGTCCGTCCGCGGGGACTCTTGCACCGGGCCGCACGATCACGACGTCTCCGACGACGAGCTCGGCCGGTGAGACAGTCACTACTTGATCATCCTCGACGCGTTCCGCCTCATCCGGCAGAAGAGCAGCGAGAGAGTCCAGAGCGGACGTGGTCTGAGCGAGAGAGCGCATCTCGATCCAATGCCCCAACAGCATGATGACGATGAGAAGGGCGAGTTCCCACCAGAAATCGAGCTCATGGTGCAGGATTCGCAGCGTCGCACCCCAGGAGGCGACGAACGCGACCGTGATGGCCAGGCCGATGAGGAGCATCATCCCGGGCTGGCGAGAGCGAAGCTCGCTGACCGCTCCGACGAGGAACGGCTTGCCACCCCAGACATACATGACCGTGCCGAGCACGGGCGACACCCATGACAGACCCGGAACGTCCGGGAGGGTGTAGCCGAGGATCATCGAGAACATGCCCGAGAGCGCGACGGTGGGAACGGCCAGAACGAGCATGATCCAGAACAGCCGACGGAACTGACCGACGTGATCGCCATGCCCCGCATGACCGCCGTATCCATCGTGGTCGCCGTGCCCATCGTGTCCGGACGGCGACCCGTGGCCCTCGTGCGACATCGACTGGCCGTGCTCATGCGGTATGGCACGATGGGCCGTCTGTGACTCGTGCCCTGCCGCGGTCACCGTGGCAGGGTGAGACGGGTTGTGACCATGCGCTGCATGATCGTCAGGCGCGTGTGTGTGCTCCGCGCCGTCGTTGTGCGGGGTGCTCATGGACCTATCCTCCTCCGGTGTGGATGAACCGTGCGGGCCAACTTGTGCGCGGCCTCGCACGAGAGACGCCGTCAGACGGCGGCGGCGTACTTGGCCGGGTCAGCGTCGAACGCGGGCCCGCATCCGGCGCAGCAGAAGTAGTACCGCTTGCCGTCGTAGTCGCGGAACAAGCCCGCGGCTTCCGCATCCGCCTTGACGACGGTGCTGCCCACCATGACGGGGCATTCGGCGTACTCATCGGCCGGTCGGGCGAGAAGATCCTTGCGTCCGTCGGCAGCGACGGCGCCGGGGTTGTGGCTGCAGCAGGATCCTGTGGTGGAGTTGGACATGCGCTGTTCCTCTTTCTCTCGAGTCGGAGTACGGACTGTCGTGCCTCTGTAGCCAAACACTATACCCCTGGGGGGTATTCCGGGTACGAAGAGAAGGGTCTCGCGGCTCGTTTCCTGTTCGCGCGAGCGGGGTCGGTTCGTCACCCGCGGAGGCGCATAGTTCGTGGTGTTAGCATCCTGAGCAGGATGGAGGGTCAACGCATGCATGTCGCGTTTCGCAGCGCACGCTCGCAACTGTCGCTGCGCGCGCTGTTGATGCTGGGTGCGGCCACGCTCATGGTCATCGTCGGGCTGCTGGCAATGCACACCTTCACCGCCGAACCGGCCGGGCACGGCTCACCCGGTCTCGCCCATTCAGCATCCGTGGCTGGTGACGAGCATGCCGCTGATGTGACGGGGAGCACTGACACCGTAGACATCGCGTGTGATGGGCTCTGTCATGTGAGCACCGGCCCGGGGCAGGGACACGATGACATGCTGATGGCGTGCGTGCTCGCGCTGCTCGCCGGTTTTCTCCTGCTACTTCCTCCGATGTTGATCCACGGTCGCGGACTGCTCCTTCACCGCGTGATGAGCCTGATGCGCTGGGATGCGACCGGTGTTCTTCCGCGGGCTCCTTCGCTCACATTCCTTTCGATCAGTCGCACCTGAGTAGTCGCCGCCGGCCCGAACGGTCGGTTTCGTGGCGCCGCCTGGCGCCGTTACTTGCGACCCCTCATGCGACTTATCGAAGGAACAATCATGAACAAGAAGATCCCCCTCGCGGTCAGCACCGGTGTATTGACACTCGCTCTGGCGCTCAGCGGCTGCGCGGACAACAGCACCGCACCGTCCAGCGAGACCACCTCTCCGTCTCAGTCGTCATCGGCATCGATGGCGACTGAGGCGGATGAGATGTTCGTCACGATGATGATCCCGCATCACCAGCAGGCCATCGATATGGCCGACATTCTGCTTGCCAAGGACGGGGCCGACCCCCGCGTGGTCGAACTTGCCGAGCAGATCAAAGCGGCGCAGGGCCCCGAGATCGACAAGATGCTCGGATGGCTCGAAGCCTGGGGCGTGGACTACGACCCGGACTCCATGGGCGGTATGGACCATGGGTCAATAGGCGGTGACGACAGCATGATGTCCGAGGAGGACATGACCCTGCTGGAGGATGCAGACGCCGCCGAGGCCAGCCGTCTGTTCCTCGAGCAGATGATCGTGCACCACGAAGGTGCTGTCGATATGGCGCAGACTGCGCTTGACGATGCGCAGAACCCGGACGTTCTCGACCTCGCGCAGCAGGTGATCGACGATCAGACCGCAGAGATCGCCGCTATGCAGGAACTCCTGGGACAACTCTAGGACGACTCGGGCGGGCCGAGACCGATCGGCCCGCCCGAACCTGTGGCCCCTCCACCACATCTACATCGACCCGCCACACAGCGACATCCATGACATGTCGGTGCGCCCTCGCCGTGCGCGCCGTGAAACCAGGCCGTCCCGCGGCCGCCACCGGAAGCCCTCATGAAACGCTCATTTCTTCTCGCCACTGCCACTGTGACCGCCCTCGCGATCTTCGCCACCGGATGCACCGCAACACCGCTCGGCAACCCCGATTCGGCACCCCGCATCGACCACATCCACGGCATCGCCGAAGACCCCCGCGGCGATGACCTGTTCGTCGCCACGCACAACGGAATCTTCACCCTCGCCCCCGACGGGACGATCTCCGGCCCGATCGGCGGACATAACTTCGACGCCATGGGATTCACCGTCTCAGAAGACGCACTGTTCGCGTCCGGGCACCCCGGGGAAAACACCCCGGCTGAGCTGGGAGCCCCGAACCTCGGCATCATCCGCAGCGACGACTACGGGAACTCCTGGTCTCCGATCGCGCTCAACGGCACCACCGACTTCCACGTCCTGACCGCAGGACCAGACGGCGTCCTCTACGGCGTCCCTTCCAGTCAAGTGACCCTGCTCACCAGCACCGACGAGGGCAACACATGGACAGAACGTGCCCCCCTCGGTGCTGCTGACCTCGCCGCCACAGAGTCCGGCGTGTACGCCGCAGCCGAAGAAGGCGTCCTCGTCAGCACCGACGGCGGCAATACCTTCACGCCCGTCGACGCAGCCCCCGTTCTCTACGCATTGGAGGCCCGCACGGACGGCGCCCTTCTCGGTGCAGGTACCGACGGCGTCCTGTGGTCACAAGACGACGGCGGCGCCTGGCAGAAGCTGGAATCACTGCAAGGCGTCGTGCAAGCCCTCGCCGTCATCGACGAGCGCATCATCCTCGTCGACGACCGCGGCATCGTCGAGATCACCACGGACGGCGCGACCGTCCTCAGCCCCGCCCAGTAACGGCGGATACCCACAACGCTCCATACTCAAGGACTTCTCATGGATGAACCCAAGAACCCTCTGCGGAATCTCACGTTCTTCATCACCGCCGCGACGATCGCCGTTGCCCTCCTCTCCACCGCCAGCTTCCTCACCATTGGAGCGATCTTCCGATGACCCGCACCGGAACCCACCCGCTCGATCCTGTGCGAACGCATCGACGGCTCGTTCGCCTCGGGTACGTACTCCTGGCCTTGGGGCCGGCCCTTGCCCTGGCGCACCTGGTGAGCGACACACAGTCGACCGATGCTGCCTGGTGGACCTACACGGTCGCCAGCTACGACGTCGCGCTGATCATGGTCATAGGTGCCGTGGCGCTGATCCTGCGAACGTCTCCTCACCCGGTTGCGGGAACGAATCACCGAGACACCGGCCCGTGAGCTGATGCGCACATGACCGATGGCTACCATGCCCTCCCGGGGTATTCAACGGGGTCCCGGAGACAACGCGGCGGTCGTAGTTTGGGAGCCTCCAAAACCGACGAGAGGATTCGATCATGACTGTCGCGGCAGAAATGCTCCGCACCTATCCGAAGGACCTCGGCCAGGTGGACCAGAAGGCGCTCGTGGACTGTATCGAGGCGTGCCTCGAATGCGCCCAATCGTGCACGGCCTGCGCCGATGCGTGTCTGAGCGAGGAGATGGTCGCAGAACTCACGAAGTGCATCCGCACGAACCTGGACTGCGCTGACCTCTGCGACACCACCGCGCGCGTCCTGTCCCGGCATACCGGCTACGACGCCAACCTCACCCGGGCTGCCCTGGAAGCGTGCCGCACCGCGTGTGCGAGTTGCGCCGATGAGTGCGAGAAGCACACGATGCACGAACACTGCACCGTGTGTGCAGCCGCTTGCCGGCGATGCGAAGACGCGTGCGCCACACTCCTCGCAGCCCTCTGAATCGGCGCGCACGTCCACCGCGCGACGCACGAACAATCCAGATGCACAGGTGAATCACATGCATGCACACGACGGAAGCGAACGACAAGCAGAGGACAAGAAGCGCGGATCGCTGAAAATGTACCTGCGATTCGCAGCAATGATCCTCACCGGCATGGTCGTGATGTACTGGACGATGTTCGCCGGAGTGTGGGAATGGGACCACATCCGCTTCAGCGAAAGCCGCGTATTCATGGCACTCACCATGGGCGGCGCCATGGGACTCGTCATGCTCGCCTGGATGCTGAACATGTACAAGAACACCAAGGCAAACATCGCCGTCGTCATTATCAGCGTGCTCCTGCTCGGAGGCGGCGTCGCCCTCGACCGCAGCCAGATCACCGTCGATGACACCGCGTACATGCGCGCGATGATCCCTCACCACTCCCTGGCGATCACTCGATCCGAACGAGCGCAGATTCAGGACATTCGTGTCTGCGAGCTCGCCGTCGAGATCAGCGAAGCGCAACGCCGAGAGATCCTCGAAATGGACTGGCTCATCGACGACATCGAACGCAACGGACTCGCCCCGACACCCCAGGACGCACAGAACCGGCCCGTCCCCGACTTCAACCGGGCCGCCGACCGTGACTGTTCTCCCGAATGACGATCTCTGACGTGACCCGTAGATCTGCCACAACTTAGTTGCCGAGGAGAGTTGAAAACCCCTGCCGAAACGGAGTTCCGGAGAACCATTACGGCAGCATACTGACGCTCGAAACCCGGATCCGCCGCTAACGATCGTTTACGGCAGATTGATCGGACGGGCAGACTGGCCAAGTGATCCTGCCCTTTGCCGAGTAGTCCCCGATAACGGCGCGCGCGCCACTCGGCAAGGGGCTGTTGGCGTAGGTGCACAGTTGTGAAGATGGGGTCTCAATGACCGATCGGAGGCAACATGCCAGCTGGAGACGTTGAGACCTTCCACCAGGACGGCGCGTGGCACAACCGTGTGACCGGCGCTGCATCGAACGAAGGTGGCGCGCATCGCACGAAGGAAGAGGCGGTCGACGCCGGTCGCGCCCTCGCTCGAAGCCGCAAGGTTGAGCACATCGTCAAGAACGAGGACGGGCAGATTGCCGAGCGCAACAGCTACGGCAATGATCCTCGCGACGTGAAGGGCTGATATGCCCTGCCGGCCGAGCTGCGGCCACCCCTGGGGGTGGCGTTAGCTCGGCCGGCGACGTCACTACCTGCGGCCGACTCACTCCCCGGCGGCGCCCGGTATGAACCGAAGTGGGACGGGTTCCGTATGCTGCTCGTCGTCGATGACGACACGGTAACCCTCTGGTCGAGGCAAGGGAAGAACCTCACCCGCGGTTTCCCCGAACTGGTAGCTGCGGCGGCGCAGCTACCAGCCGGTGTCGTCCTGGACGGCGAGGCCGTCGTGTGGATCGACGGCCGTCTCGATTTCGATGCGCTGCTGCGCCGCACAAGCGCTGGGGCGGCGAGAGCGGCCACACTGGCTCGGCTGGAACCGGCGTCGTATGTCGCTTTCGACGTCCTCGCGATCGCGGATCGCGACGCCCGGGATCTGGCGTTGGATGATCGGCGGATGCTGCTTGAAGAGTTAGCGACGGACTGGTCGCCGCCGCTGAACCTCTCCCCCGTGACGGCGGATGCCGTCGAGGCCGCCCAGTGGTTCGAGGCGCTGACACCTTCCGGCATTGAAGGGCTCGTCGTGAAGGGCGCAGCGCAGCCCTATAGGGGTGGCGATCGCGTCTGGGTGAAGGTGAAGCATCGTGACACTCTGGACGTGATCTGCGGCGCGGTCATCGGATCACGCGACCGCCCTCGAGAACTGGTCCTCGGCCTGCCTATCGATGGCGAGCTGCGGATCGTCGGCCGCTCTACATCGCTTTCGGCTGCGGCATCAGGGACGCTCGGCAAGCTGCTGGAGGCTCCGACGGGTACGCACCCGTGGCCGGCGTCCGTGAAGCCTGTCGCGGTCGACCGGTTCAGTCGGGCCCGCGGGGAATCGGTGCAGCTCACGCTTGTACAGCCGCTCGTGGTCGAGATATCCGCCGACACCGCCATGACCGGCAACTCGTTTCGTCACGCCGTCCGATACCTGCGCGCGCGGCCCGAAGTGCCGGTCGCTGAGGTCACGAACGTGAGGTAGCGACGCGCCCGACTCCCTGCCCACTCATCAGGTAAATCTTCGAAGCTAGAACAGAACGCGCATACTGGAGTATCGGTTGTATGTTCATTGCTTGGGAGGCGGGGATGCTGGCGACTCTGCCACGTCTGATCGATGCGGACACGGTGGCGACCATCATGGCCGCGCCGGTCGCGGTCGCGTGTGGGTTCCCCTCTCCCGCGCAGGACTACTACGACGGCCCGATAGACCTCACGAACATGCTCGTCGACGATCAGGCGGCGACGTTCATCGTCCGCGCGTCCGGGCATTCCATGACCGGTGCCGGCATCAGCGATGGGGATGAGCTGCTGGTCGACCGGTCAAAGCTCCCGCAGCACGGCGACGTTATCGTGGCCGTCCTTGACGGGGAACTGACCGTCAAGCGCTTGGAACTCACGCCGGCCGGCGTGGTCCTGCGGGCGGAAAACGCGCAGCACCCGGACATCGTTGTGCCCGAGCTGAGCGACCTCCAGGTGTGGGGTGTCGCGACGTACTGCATCCACCATCTGCGGTGATCTGGCATGCTCGCGCACGTCGACGTCAACTCGGCCTATGCGTCCTTCGAGCGGGTCTTTGACCCGTCTCTGGAGGGCCGGCCGCTCGTCGTCTTGAGCAACAACGACGGCATGGTGGTCGCAGCCTCCAAGGAGGCCAAAGCCCTGGGCCTGGATCTCGGCAAACCGTGGTTTGAGCTGCGCCCGCACGCACAGCGACTCAATGTCGCAGCCGTCTCGTCGAGCTATGAGCTGTACGGCGATATGAGCCGGCGCGTGATGAACCGTCGCAAGTTGCAGTGAATGCAACTGTCTACGCTTGCAATCGAGGCTTATTGGTCGCACCCGATGCCGAGCACCTCCGACCATAACAGCGTGATCTCGCGGATGTTGGGATCAGAGTTGACAGGGTGATGCACTGTCTCGTACTTTGTTGCATCTAATGCAAGATTTTGGGGTCTCTCCTACCGCGCTTCGGCTGATCACTTCGACGTCGAACGTCGCGTTGGCGAACCCGGAGCAGCAGGTCTTCGACGCGATGATCGAAGGCTGGCGGAAGCAGCAGCTGTCCCGAGGCCTGCGTGAGCAGACCATCCGGAATCGGGTGGCCACCGTGGTGAGGTTCCGCGACTTTGTGGACAAACCGCCGTGGAAGTGGAGCGTCGCGGATGTCGACGAGTTCACCGCTGAGTCCGGCGGGCGTACTCGGACGCTCTCGACGATGCGCGCCAATCATGGTGCGATCCGTGGGTTCTGCGATTACCTCACGAGCCCGCTGTACGACTGGATGGAGATCTGCGATCGGGAGTTCGGAGAGTTCCCGTCGCAGGTGTGCCTGCCATGGAACACGGTCGCCCACCGGTTTGAGTTCGAAGGCGACGGGAAGCGTCGTCCGTTCACTTATGACGAGGTCGAGCGCCTGTTCGACACAGCCGATGCCCGTGTCGAGCTGCTGGTCAATTCCGGACGGAAGGGCGCGCTCGGAGCCCTGAGGGACGCGCAACTGCTGAAGACCGTGTATGCGTTCGGGCTGCGCCGCACCGAGGCGGTCATGCTCGACACCGTCGATCTGCATCACAACGCCAAGATGCGCCAATGGGGGCGCTACGGCGCGATCCACGTGCGATGGGCGAAGGCGGCGGGAGGCGGTGCGCCTCGTCGTCGCACGGTACTGCTGGTGCCGGAGTTCGACTGGTGGGTGCCAGGCATGCAGCGGTGGCTCGAGCAGGCGAGGGAGCGTTTTGCCCCGAGTGCCGACCTCGACGCGCTCTGGGTGACCGAGCGGCGCACGCGCCTGTCCGCCGGGTACCTCGACCGGAGGTTCGCAGAGCTGCGCGACGAGGCTGGCCTGTCGAAGGATCTAACGCTGCATAGCCTCCGGCATTCGTACGTCACGCACCTCCTGGAGTTCGGCTACGCGGAGCGGTTCGTCCAGGAGCAGGTGGGACACATGCACGCGTCGACGACTTCCATCTACGCCTCCGTCAGTTCGGACTATAAGAACCGGGTGCTCGCGGAGGCGTTGAAGGCCCTGATCGAAGGAGAAGCTGATGGTCGTTGAGCTCGAGACCGGTTGGAACCTGCGCAGCGTGATGGCATCGCGCGGGATCTTCCAGACATCGAAGCTGAAACCGCTACTCGAGGAGCGCGGCATCGACCTGTCACGGGAGCAGGTGTATCGGCTGGTGACGCAGCCGCCACAGCGCGTCCGCCTCGATGTCCTCGCAGCGCTCTGCGATGCGCTGGAGTGCACGCTCGACGATCTCGTGGCGATCACCCGCCGGGAGGCCGGGATCCCGGTCGCCGTGGGCGAGGAAGCGACGCGCGGATCTATCGGCGATCTCCGGCCGGTCCGGGCCGCCATCCGCCGGCCGCGTACGAAGTAGCCGTGGCGGCGAAGCCTCCGCAGGAGCCGAGGGTCGCGGAGATCGTCGCTCTCGTCCGTCCCCTCATTCCTGAGATCTCACCCGAGCAACTGGCCGAGATCGTGCATTCGGTCGCGCCGGTGCCCCTCACGCAGCGGCTTCTCGAACTCGCATTGCTGAAGCAACCCGGGGTGTTGGAGGGCCGGCACCGGAACGTGCCAGTAACCGTCCAAGACCTGGCCCACGCACTCGTCGCAGAGGGCGCGAGTCGGGTGGTGCTGCCGACGTGCGAGTCATGTGGGCGAGCAGTCCGGATGCCGCATAAGGCCCCGAACGGCGGGAGGCATTGCTCGCGCTGCGAGCGGAACGCCAGATCGGTCGCCTGCGCGACCTGTGGACGGGTCAGGCCAGTGCAGCGCACCATCGACGGGAAGCGATACTGCCGCGAATGTTGGCGAGCTGATCGTCGATCGTTCGGCCTCTGCTCCCGGTGCGGTCAGCACGCAACTATCGTCGTCCGCCGTCCAGAGCTTGTCTGCCTGAACTGCTACACCGCACCGATAAAGACCTGCGGGCTCTGCGGCGAACCGGGACGTGTCGCTTCCCATCTCGACGGGCGGCGAGTATGCGCTCGTTGCTACTACGCGATGCGCACCCCGCAACCCTGCCCTGAGTGCGGACGCAAGGTGTTTCTCACCGGATTCATGAACGGGCAGAAGGTCTGCGCCGATTGCGCCGGCTCGCCGATCACGATGGCATGCCCCAGCTGCGGATCAATCGAAGAAGTGCGTAAGCATCGCCTCTGCGCTGAGTGTCGACGACCGATCACCATCCAGCGGCTCCTCTGCGATGACACAGGCAGTGTCCGTCCCGAACTCCAGCCGCTCGCGGATTACCTCCTCACACATCACGGCAAGGCGAATTCTCTCGAACGGTGGCAGCACAAGCGCAAATGCGCCGCTGTGCTCCGTGAACTCGCAGAAGGAACCCTGCCTCTCACCGCGGACGCGATCATCACGAGAGCCCGGTCTGGCCAGTCGGTCGCCTTCCTTCTTTCACTGCTGGTCCGCTCCAACGTGCT
Organism: Microbacterium sp. YJN-G; assembly: GCF_015040615.1. Lineage (NCBI taxonomy): Bacteria > Bacillati > Actinomycetota > Actinomycetes > Micrococcales > Microbacteriaceae > Microbacterium > Microbacterium sp. YJN-G. Next base: position 398,699 of record NZ_CP060402.1, on the reverse strand, counting down.
ACCAGAACTCGACGTCGAGACCGTGCGTTTCGATCACTGGCTTGACGAATGGTTGGCGAGCATCGAAGCTGCCGACGATCGGCTAATCCTGCGTCGATACTGCACCTGGGAGCTTCTCCGGTCCACCAGAGCGTTCCGGGCCGTGTCTCAGGGCCCCTCAAGCCCCGCGGCCGGCTTCCAGAGACAGCGAGCAGCACTCAAGCATTGCGCCGCGCTCCTGCACGAGATCCGATCGCAGCACGAGACACTGGCCACCTTCTCGCAGCGCGGACTCGACGCATTTCTCACGGGCTCACCGAGCCAGCGCGACGCTCTCGCCCCGTTCACACGCTGGCTGCGACGGCACCGGCTCAGCACACTCCACGTCGAGTTCCGCACGAGCCACCTCGAGGGCCGGCACTACGAATCCGACCATCGGTGGCAGATGGCTCGAAGGTTCCTCTCGGACCTCGACATGGATCCCAAGACGCGTGCCGCTGGGTTGCTCGTGCTCCTCTACGGCGTCCACCTCACTCGCATCGTCGCGCTCACCCGTGAGCAGGTCGACGTGACATCACGACCGGTGAAGCTCACCGTCGGAGCCGAGCCAATCGAACTGCCCGAGGTCCTCGGGAATGCGATCGCCGAGCTCGCTGACACATCGAGACACCGACCCGAGGGATGGCTCTTTCCCGGCAGGAATCCGGGGTTGCATCTCACGCCAGGCCCACTCAGCCGACGTCTGCGCCAGCAGGGGCTGCGTTCAGGAAGCGCTCGAACGACCGCGCTGATCGAACTGACCCGGCAGATGCACCCACGAATCGTCTCCGATCTCCTCGGCATCACAGCAGCGTCAGCAGCTGCCTGGTCGCGCCTTGCCAGTGGCGACTGGACGGACTATCCAAAACTCCGTGCAGAACCCTGACTAAACCGCGACCGCCATTGCCTACTGCAGGTCAGTGACCGTTCCCGAGCCCGCCGGTGAGTCGGGCGTGGAACGCGTTTGTGTAGTCGTTCATTCCGACGAACTCGACGGTCTTGCCGTGATGCTCGTACTTCGTCTCGATCGCATCGAGCGCCGCGACGGTCGACGCATCCCAGACGTGCGACCTCGAGAGGTCGATGACCACCCGTTCGGGGTCGGCTACGTATTCGAAGAGCGTGGTCAGGTCGTTGCTGGAGGCGAACAACAGCTGCCCCTCGACGGTGTAGTGCGCGACCTGAGCGCCGTCGCGTTCGGTGACCTCGCGGGTGACGTCGACGAGGTGCGCGACTCGGCGCACGAACATGATCGCCGCGACGAAGACACCGATGATCACGCCGACCGCAAGGTTGTGGGTCGCGACGACCACGGCGACGGTGATGACCATGACGGCGGTCTCGCTCTTCGGCATCCGCTTCAGCGTGGAGGGTTTGATGGAGTGCCAGTCGAAAGTGCCGACCGAGACCATGATCATCACCGCGACCAGTGCGGCCATCGGGATGATCGCCACGACGTCGCCGAGCACGACGATCAGGATCAGCAGGAATACCCCAGCCAGAAAGGTCGAGATGCGGGTGCGCGCACCGGACGCCTTCACATTGATCATGGTCTGGCCGATCATCGCGCATCCGCCCATGCCGCCGAACAGACCCGAGGCGATGTTCGCCACGCCCTGCCCCCAGGACTCTCGGGTCTTGTTCGAATGAGTGTCTGTGACATCGTCGACGAGTTTCGCGGTCATGAGGGATTCCATGAGGCCGACGAGTGCCATGGCCAAGGCGTAGGGAGCGATGATCGTGAGCGTCTCCCACGTGAGCGGCACGTTCGGGATGAACAGCTCAGGCAGGCTGCGGGGCAGCTCGCCCTGGTCGCCGACGGTCGGCACGTTGATCGCGAAGACCACCACGGCCGCGGTGACGATGATGATCGACACGAGCGGTGCGGGGATCACCTTGGTGATCTTCGGCATGAACACCATGATCAGCAAGCCCACGGCGACGAGCGGGTAAACCATCCACGGCACATCGATGAGCTGCGGCAGCTGCGCGGTGAAGATCAGGATCGCTAGGGCGTTCACGAAGCCGACCATGACGCTGCGCGGGATGAACCGCATCAGCTTCGCGACGCCGAGAACCGCGAGCACGATCTGCAGCACTCCCGCGAGCAGCACCGTCGCGATGAAGTAGTCCATCCCGTACTCGCGCGCCACGGGCGCGATGACGAGCGCGATCGCACCGGTTGCCGCCGTGATCATGGCGGGGCGTCCGCCGACGAACGCGATCGTCACCGCCATGATGAACGACGAGAACAGTCCGACCTTCGGGTCCACGCCTGCGATGATCGAGAACGAGATCGCCTCAGGGATGAGCGCCAGCGCGACGACGAGGCCGGCTAGGACCTCGCGTGTGAGGATCCGGGGGCTCTTCAGTGCAGTCAGCACCGAGGGCTCGGGTCGGTACCGCGTCTTGTCGTCGGTCATGGTCATCATGAGGCAGGCCTCCCAGGGATCGAGATGGGTCGATGTGACACCATCGAAAGCGTGAGTGCGCGTCGGCGCGCGCCCGACGGTGCGCCCCGGTCAGGGGTGGCAGTCGGGATGAAACCCGCTAGAAGATGCGAGCCAGCCCCAACTCTAACGTAACGTGAGAGTTGGGGGCGAATGAGAAGGAGCTGCGCCGTGCCTGGAACCGCGATGATGCACATTGGTGAGCTCGCCGAGCGCACCGAGCTGTCCCTGCGGACGCTGCGCCACTACGACGAAATCGGCCTCCTGGAGCCTTCCGGCAGGTCCGAGGGCGGGTTCCGCCTCTACACCGAGGAAGACTACGAACGGCTCATGCTCATCCGCCGGATGAAGCCGCTCGGGTACTCGCTGGAGCAGATGGGCGATCTGCTACGAGCGCTCGACGCCGGCCAGGCCGAAGGCTCCGTCGGGACTGAGGCCACTCAGCTTCTCTCCGAGTTCCTTACTGACGCGGAGCAGCGGCGGGCGAAACTCGAGAAGCAGCTCGCCGCGGCCGATGAGTTCATCGGCCTGCTGGGCGACCGTATCGGGACATGATCACGCCCAAGCGAGGCCGATCCCAGCGACGCTCGCGATGATGCCTGCCGCCGCGCCTGCGAGCACAGCGATCCATGCCGGTAGTTTCCAGACGGTGAGCACGAGGAAGCACCCGAGCGCGATGATCGAGGGTGCGAGTCCGGTCACTCCGGATGTGATCACGGGCGTCCACAGCGCGGCGGCGAGAATCCCGACCACCGCAGCATTCGCGCCTGCCATCGCTGACCGGACCGTCGGGTTTCCGCGGAGGCGCTCCCAGAAGGGAAGCACACCGAGCAGGAGCAGCAGGCCGGGCACGAAGACTGCGACGAGGGCGACGAGCGCCGCGAGCGGTGCCGCCGATCCGACCTGCATTTCGAAGCCGAGGTAGGCGGCGAAGGTGAACAGCGGACCGGGCACGGCTTGCGCCGCACCGTAGCCGGCGAGGAACTGGTCGTGGCTGACCGCGCCCGCGACGGCGGGTTCCGCCTGCAGCAGCGGCAGGACGACGTGCCCGCCGCCGAAGACGAGTGCTCCTGCCCGGGTGAATGCGTCCGCGATCCCGAACCAGGCGTTGCGCGTCAGCGCGGTGGCCACGGGGAGTACGACGAGCAGAGCGCCGAGCACGACCAGGCACGAGGCCCCGAGACGCCGTGAGACGCGCACGGCAAGCGGCTCGGAGGCCGCGGCGTCGATCCGCCGGCACCAGAGGATCCCCGAGGCCAGGCCAATGAGGATCGCGGCGAGCTGGCCGAGGTTCCCGGGCAGCAGCAGCGCCAGCACCGCGGCGGCGACGCCGATCAGGGCGCGGCGGACATCGGGCGTGAGTGTTCGGGCCATCCCCAGCACGGCGTGCGCGACAACCGCCACGGCGACGGCTTTAAGACCCAAGAGTAATCCCGCACCCACCGGACCGTCCAGGGACACCGCGCCGATGGCGAAGAGCACCAGCAGCACCGCGGACGGCAACGTGAACGCCGTCCACGCCACCAGCGCCCCGCGGAAGCCTGCGCGAACGAGGCCGAGCGCGAAGCCCACCTGGCTCGACGCCGGCCCAGGGAGGAACTGGCACAGGGCGACGAGCTCCGCGTACTGCGCGTCGCCCACCCACTTCCGTCTGGCAACGAGCTCCTCGCGGAAGTATCCGAGATGCGCGACCGGGCCGCCGAACGACGTCACACCGAGCTTCGCGAACGCCCGAAACACCTCCCCGACGCGACCACGCTCGGACGAAGGTCGCACGCTCACCACCCGGCTCACTGTCCGATCAGCTCGGAGAGAAGCGCTTCGATGCGGCGCTTAATCTCGTCGCGAATCGGGCGCACCGACTCGATGCCCTGCCCTGCGGGGTCGTCGAGCTTCCAGTCCTCGTAGCGCTTGCCCGGGAAGAACGGACAGGCGTCGCCGCAGCCCATCGTGATGACCACGTCGGAGCCCTGCACAGCCTCGGTGGTGAGCACCTTCGGCTGCTCGGCGGTGATGTCGATGCCGACCTCACGCATGGCCTCGACGGCGACGGGGTTGATCTGATTAGCGGGCATGGAGCCTGCGGAGCGAACCTCGACGCGGTCACCGGCGAGCTCGCGGAGCCAGCCCGCGGCCATCTGGGAGCGGCCGGCGTTGTGGACGCAGACGAAGAGGACGGAGGGCTTCTGATCAGTCATCGTTGTTCGCTTCTTTCAGTCGGTGAGGGTGGCGAGGAGCTCGCGCACGCGGCCCTCGATGTCGTGGCGGATCGCTTCGACCCCTTCCCGGGAGGCCAGCGCTGGGTCTCCGACGGCCCAGTCCTCGTAGCGGACGCCGGGGATGATTGGGCACACGTCGCCGCAGCCCATCGTCACCACCACGTCCGCGGCGCGCACCGCGTCGTCGGTCAGCGGCTTCGGGAACGCATCCCCGGCCTGCTGTTCGCCTTCGATCTCGGTGAGCAGGGAGCGCACGTGCGGGTGCACATCGACCGCCGGCGTCGACCCGGCGGAGCGGGCGATGACCTTGCCCCCAGCGAGCCGGTTGACGATCGCGGCGGCGAGTTGCGAGCGGCCCGCGTTCTGCACGCACACGAACAGTACCTGCGGCACGCCCGCGCTGCGATCACGGGTCAGGTCGGCCAGGCGCTGTCGGGCGAAGCGTTCGGTGAGCGGGATCATGTGCGCCGTCAGCTTCGCCGAACGCACCAGGCCCGCGTAGGACTCGCGCACGATCGCGACCACGAGTTCTCGGTTCAGCCCGGTCAGTTCGTCCGCGAGTTCCTCGGCGAGGCGGGTCACGCGGGCGTCCATCTGCTGCAAGGCCTCGGCCCGTGCTGCGGTGTCTTCGGGCTCGTCCATGACGGCTGCGGCGGGAGCGAATGCGTCAAGGAGAGCTGCGACCGCGCGCTGCTTGCCTGGCGCGATGTGGTAGTACACCCAGGTACCCCGCCGCTCGGACAGCAGCATCCCCGTCTCCTTCAGCACCTTCAGATGGTGGGAGACCGTCGGCTGGGACACGTCGGCGAGCTCGGCGAGGTCGCACACGCAGGACTCTCCGCGAGGGTCGGTCGCGATCGCGGAGAGCATCCGCAGACGCAGCGGATCAGCGAGCGCCTTTAGCGCGCCGGCCACGGTGGTCGCGGCCTCGGTGCCGATGGCATGCGTCGCGGACGGCGCGCACGCCTCCGTGTCGGAGATGACGGCGGTATCGGTCATGACATCCTCGATTCGACAGCGTAGGGGTCGGTGCGGAACCAGGCCTTCGCGGCCCGGAGCGAGACGTAGACGAGACCGACCAGCACGGGCACCTCGATCAGGGGGCCGACAACGCCCGCGAGAGCCTGCCCGGAGGCTGCGCCGAAGGTGCCGATCGCGACCGCGATGGCGAGTTCGAAGTTGTTGCCCGCCGCGGTGAACGCCAGCGTCGTCGACCGTGCGTAGCCGAGACCGAGACCCTTGCCGAGCAGCAGCCCCGCGAACCACATCAGGCCGAAGTAGACCAACAGCGGCAGCGCGATCCGCGCCACATCCAGCGGGCGGGACGTGACCTGCTCACCTTGCAGCGCGAACAGCAGAACGATCGTGAACAGCAGCCCGTACAGCGCCCACGGGCCGACCGGGGGGAGGAACTTCTCCTCGTACCACGCGCGGCCGCGGCGCTTCTCGCCGATCCACCGTGACGCGAACCCCGCCACCAGCGGCACGCCGAGGAAGACGAGCACGTTCAGCGCGATCTGCCAGACGGAGACCTCCAGGCCCTGCGCGTCCAGGCCCAGCCAGCCCGGCAGCACCGTGAGGTAGAACCAGCCCAGCACCGAGAACATCACGACCTGGAAGACGGAGTTGATCGCGACGAGCACAGCCGTGGCCTCGCGATCCCCGCAGGCCAGGTCGTTCCAGATCACGACCATCGCGATGCACCGCGCCAGGCCCACGATGATGAGCCCGGTCCGGTACTCGGGCAGATCGGGCAGGAAGATCCAGGCGAGAGCGAACATCACCGCGGGGCCCGCCAGCCAGTTCAGCACCAGCGACGAGACCAGCAACTTCTTGTCCCCGGTGACGGCCGCGACCTTGTCATAGCGGACCTTCGCGAGCACGGGATACATCATCACCAGCAGGCCCAGCCCGATCGGGATCGAGATCCCGCCGACCTCCATTGCGGAGAGCGCGTCGGAAAGCGCTGGCACGAATCGTCCGAGGAGGAGGCCCGCGACCATGGCGAGGCCGATCCACAGCGGCAGCCACCGGTCGAGCGTGGAAAGGCGCTTCGGCGCGGTGCGGGTCAGAGTGTCGGTCATGCGAACAGATCCTCGATCTTCGCCGAGTAGACGGGCTTCGGGTGCGCGCCAATCAGCACGTCCACCCGTTCCCCGTTCCGGTAGAAGCCAAGGGTCGGGATCGATGTCACGCCCGCGGCGGCCACAGTCTCAGGATTCTGATCGGCGTCCAGCTTCACGATCTTCACACGCCCCGCGTACTCGCCGGCGAGCTGGTCCAGGATCGGAGCGATTGCCTTGCACGGCCCGCACCAGGTCGCCCAGATGTCGACGACGACGGGCAGCTCGGAGTCGAGGACCTCGTCCTGGAAAGTGGCGTCGGTGACGGGGGTGACGGTGCTCATGCGAAGACCTCCAGAACAGGTGCGGAAACGGTAGCGGGTGCGAGGTTCGACAGGTAGTGTTGGGCGTCCTGCGCGGCCGCGCAGCCGGTGCCCGCGGCGGTGATAGCCTGCCGGTACGTGTGATCGACGAGATCCCCGGCCGCGAACACCCCTGGCAGGTTCGTCCGCGTGGACGGGTGCGCGACACGAACGTAGCCGTCCGCGTCGGTGTCTACCTGATCCGCGACGAGCTCGGAGCGCGGATCGTGCCCGATCGCGACGAACACCCCCGTCGCGTCGAGCGTGCGCTCGGCCCCGGTGACGGTGTCGCGCAGCATGAGCCCGGTGACCTGCTCGTCGCCGAGGATCGCGGCGACCTCGCTGTCCCACGCGACCTCGATCTTCGGATCGTCCAGCACGCGCTGCGCCATAATCCTCGACGCGCGGAACTCGCCCCGGCGGTGCACGACGGTCACTTTCGACGCGAACCGAGTGAGGAACAGAGCCTCTTCCATCGCCGAGTCCCCGCCACCGATCACGGCGATCTCCTTGTCACGGAAGAAGAACCCGTCGCACGTCGCGCACCAAGACACTCCGTGCCCGGACAAGCGCTCCTCCTCGGGGAGGCCGAGCTTGCGGTACGCCGAGCCCATCGTCAGGATCACTGTCCGCGCCAGGTACGTCTCGCCGGCACCGGTCTCAACGGTCTTCATGTCAGCGTCAAGATCGACGCGGATCGCGTCGTCGTAGACGATCCGAGCACCGAACCGCTCCGCCTGCGCTCGCATCGACTCCATCAGCTCCGGACCCTGCACACCGTCAACGAAACCGGGGAAGTTCTCCACCTCAGTCGTCGTCATCAACGCACCGCCCGCGGTGACCGAACCCGCGATCACGACCGGAGCGAGACCCGCACGGGCTGCATAGACCGCCGCGGTATACCCGGCGGGACCGGACCCGACGATAACCAACTCCACCTCTTGATTTGACATGTTTCTATATTGACATTCATCGATTCAGACCGTGAGTCCATGCTGGCTTCGTCACCCGATGTTCACCTACCGCGGTCGAATACGGCCTACCAACGCGCTTCGCGGCGAGCCCGCGTCGTCGCTGAGCCGCGCACAAAAGTGCACTCTTCGACAATCGGACCTACCAGTAGAGGTCCTGGACCGATTCACGCACGAGCTGGACGTGTACTCGATCGACGAAGCATTCCTGTCGGTGGATCGTCGCACCGCGGCGGACGTGGAGGCCATGACGCGCGTCGGCCGCGATATCAGAGACACGCTGCGCCGCCTCATCGGCGTACCGGTGTGCGTCGGGATCGCGCCGACGCGCACGCTGGCGAAGCTCGCGAATCGGACGGCCAAGAAGATCGGTGTGTTCGACGGCGTGTGCGTCTGGCCGGCGACCCGACCGGACTGGCGACAGCGGCTCATGGAGGCGTTGCCTGTCTCGGAGGTCTGGGGCATCGCCGGCCGCCTGGAGCGGCGGCTGAACGGGTACGGGGTCCGCTCGATCTGGGACCTGGCGACGGTCGATCCGGTACAGGTGCGGAAATGGTTCAACGTCGTGGTGATGCGCACGGCCCTGGAGCTGCGCGGAGTCGCATGCATCGGCCCGGAAGAGGATCGAACGGGCAAGAAGGATCAGCTCATCGTGTCGCGATCGTTCTCGGAGAAAGTCACGACACGAGACGGCATCCGTCAGGCACTATCGGTCTATGCACAGCAGGCCGCCGCGCGCCTGGTACGGCACTCGCAGGTCGCCCGCAGCGTCGACGCCTTCGCGGGCACGAGCCACTGGACCGAGCAGAAGCACTATCCGAGCGTGCGGGTCCGCCTCCCGTTCCCCACGGCCGATCCTGTCGAGCTGACGCGCGCAGCTCATCAACTGCTCAACCAGATCGAGGACGGCACGCGCTACGCGCGCGCTGGACTCATGCTCACAGATCTCCTACCGGCCGGCGTGCATCTGCCGCTGGAGCCGTTTCGACAGCCACACGAGGACGCCGGGATAGCGGCGCTCGTCGACGGCGTGCAGAAGAAGGCCGGCAAGGATGCACTGGGGCTCGGCAACGGCGGGTTCCGGCCCGGGCCGTCCTGGCAGATGAAGCGGGGGATGCTGACGCCGCGCGCGACGACGCACTGGGCCGAGCTGGCACGAGTACGAGCGTGAGATTCCTGAAGGCGGCATTCGTGATCCTCGTCGGCAAGATCGACCACGGCTTGGCAAAGGGAGCTCTTGATCTGCATCGCGTCATGGGCAACGTGGATCCGCGCTCCGTAGGCTCACCGGGACACGTTCGCAGACGTGACAAGTACTCGCGCCGCCAACGCCGTGACTTCAGGCCACAGGTTCGGTCCTTCGAGCATCGAAACCTGTCGGCGTCAGCGCATGCCAGGCCCCGAGGCCTTCCCACCTCAAGTCTGGCGAGAAGTTGGGGTCAGTCTCCGCTTCAGCTGTTTGCAGGTTGTTTCGGCCGAGCCCAGCGTGCGGGGAGCTGCGGTCCGTCCCAGACCTTGATCACGCCCCACAGGGCGGCGGTGATCGGCACGGCGAGAACGGCCCCTACGATTCCGCCGAGCACTGTTCCGACTGTCAGCGCGACGAGGATGACGAACGCGTGCAGCCGCATCGATCGTCCCATCAGGAAGGGCTGCAGGAAGTTGCCCTCCAGCTGGTTGACGAGTACCACGATGCCGACCACGATGAGGGCGTTCACCCATCCATTGGCCACCAGCGCTACGAGCGCGGCGAGAATTCCGGCGACTGTCGCACCGACGATGGGGATGAACGCGAGGAGGAAGACCAGAACAGCGAGAGGGATGGCGAGGGGTACCTGCAGGATGAGCAGGCCGATGAGGATCCCGACAGCGTCCACGGCCGCGACGGTCGCGGTGCCGCGCACGTAAGAGCCGAGGGTGCTCACGGTCTTGTCCCCGACGCGGCGGGCTCGCACGTAGCTTTGACCCTGGAACGGGCGCAGCAAGAACTCCCACATCTGCGGTCCGTCCTTCAGAAAGAAGAACAGGACAGTCACCATCAGCACGAGGCCGGTGACGAAGCTGGCGACGGCGCTCACGCCGGCGATGGCACCTGAGCCGAACTGGGCGCTGGTCAGGAATCCGACCAGCGTGTCGACCCACTCATCGATCTGATCGGGCTGGAGGAAATCGAACGGCAAAGTCTGCAGCCATGCGAGTAGATGCTGGAAGCCTTCCTCCGCCTGGGAGTACAGCTCGTCCCACTGATCCCGAACCGCCCACACGATCAGCCAACCAAGTGCCCCCAAGATCACGAGGATCCCGAGAAGTGTGATCACCGTCGCCAGGAGCGACGGCACCCCGCGCTGTCGCATCCAACTCATCACGGGATTGAATGCGCACGCCAAGATCAGCGCGATCATGAGCGGAATCGTAACGAGCGTGAGCTGCTGAAACGCAAAGATGATCGCGACCGCGACGATGACCACGACGATGATCTGGATCGCGCGAATGGCGAGCTTGCCGAAACTGTCGGTCCACAGGCTCCACGGCGCCCGAGTTGCTTTCAGTTCAACATCCTGCGACTCGAGTCGTACTCGCTGTGGGTCGTTTCGGAACAGTCCCATGCGCTTCAGACTAACGACCCTCAGGACATACGGGAGATGCAGCCTTCTGCACCACGCGTCGAGACCTATCGGCGTCAGCGCAGGCCAGGCCCCGACGTTGGTGTCGCCCCCGGCGCCCGGTAAGGCGCCGCCGGGTCGGAAACCTCCCCGTAGCGTGCAAGTATCTCGTCGACCCGTTGCAGCGTATGCTCCTTCACTTCGGTGAGTTTTGCATTGACGACGGGCGTGACCTCCTTGTCCAGTCGCACTCGCAGTTCGTGGTCGATGTCATACGGTTTGAGCCCTCTGGCCACTCGGGCAATCGAGTCCATCTGGATCTCTTCTCTGAGCGCTGCGCGCCGCCGTAGCTGCAGGTGCTCGTAGATCTGCGGACGCTGGGCGTGGATGTTCTGGAGACCTTGCTCGTGTTGTTCTCGCAGTGCCTCAAGTTCCCGGTTCCGCATCCGCTTCAATGCCGTCAGATACCGCTGCGACGTGAAGTCGCCGGACTCATCTCGAGGATCTCGATTCTCCACCGACTGTTGCAGGTAGTACGCGGCCGGGAGCGGACCGTCCATCAGATCGCGTCGCAGTTCCCTGACTGACCGCGGAAGGCGCAGGTTTCCTCGCTGCTCGAGCTCCGTAGCGATCACCGCAAGCTCCTCAACGGAGCGTTCTCGCCGAAAGTACCTGTCAGCCGCGGCGTCGTTGGCCCGCCGGTCGGCCGCGTAGGCGCGATGGATGTTGCGTGGGGGGAGCCCTGCTTTCTTTAGTCGGCTGCGCAGTCGGGATGCTTCTCGGCCGCGGGCGCGCTGTTCCTCGAGGTTGCGCTCATACCACTGGCGATATGCGTCGGGCCGCTGTTGCCGACGCTCGGCTGCTGCGGATCGTTGGCGTTCCCGGATCGCTTCGGCGTTCGCGTCGCGATGCCGTTGCGCGGCCATTGCTTGGTTCTGTCGTGCGCGCTCTGGGTGTCGTTCACGGTATCGACGCTGATACTCACGAACTTTGTCCGGATGCTCCTCCCGGAAACGCCGACTGCGCTCGCGAGCCGCCTCCGGATCCCTCTCGCGCATGAGCCGGCTGTGCGCGTTGTGCGCGAGACGCCGGAGCTCGCGGGAGCGTCGGCGCTCTCGGGCACGACGCTGTGTCTCACGATCGCGTTCGGGATTCGCTTCTCGTGCAGCCTTCCGTTGGCTCGCGATCTGTTCACGGTTGCCGTCCCGCCATGCCCGTCTCTGCTCATCGATCTTCTCGGAGTGTGCTTCGCGATATTGCTTGCCCCACGCCGCCACCCGCTCGGGATTGGCTTCTCGCCACGCCTTCGCCCGGGCTCTCGCCCGAGCGATCGCTTCTTCGCTTTTCGCGGCCATGGGACATCAGTCCGGGTTATCCGTGTCGGGGACCTTGCCGTAGACCAGCGCGGTCAAGGCTTCGCGGTGGGCCGTTGGATCCACGACGGTGCGCCCGATGAGATCGCGGAGCTCGGCGGATACATCACCGGGCGGAGTCTCGTCGAGGCACCAGTCGATGTCATCGTCGAGCTTGTACTCCGGGGCGTCGGCGGGAAGCCCCGGGTAGTACATGATCGCGATGGTTGCGACCCTCTGTAGGAGCAGGTCTGCGTCTTCCAGTTTCATCAGATTCCTCTTTCGATCGATGTCGCATACGGGGCGGCGGGCGCGAGTCGTGGGTCGCCTCTTTCGTCACGCCTGCGGTCCAGCGGAGACACGGCACGCCCGTACTCGAGATCCGCTGCGAGACGCTCGTACTGGTGCAGCCGCTCCTCCAGCTCCTCACGCGATTGCGGCGGGAGCTCGATGTGACGAGGGATATCGTCGCGCGCGGGCCGGGCGTGAAGAAGCGCGTCGTTGGCGGCGGCCGCGACAGTTGCCTGGAGCAAGGCCGTGCGCGCGGCGAGGATCCAGGCCGCCACCTGCGCGATCAGCCGGCGATAGCTTCTCTCCCCCGCTGCCTCTCCGTTCGGCGCGCGCAGGGCGTGCGTGTGGTTGTCTGCTGCGGTGTCCGTGTCGGTGTCGGTGTCGGCGTCGCGGGCCGCACGGGCGAGGTCCTGGTGAGCAGCGTGGGAGGCGTCGTCAAGATCCGGTTCGGGTAGGCCGCGCAGCATCTCCTCGGCGACGATCTTCCGCGCTGCGGCGTCCGTTGAGGCGATCACGATGGCTTCATTGTGGCGACGCCCACGAGTCAGGCCCACATACAGTCCGGATGCGTCGACGCCGGGCCCGACAAGGGCGGCGTCGGTAGTCTCGCCCTGGATGCCGTGCACCGTGGTCGCATAGGCGAGGTGAACGTGTTCCGCGGCGTAGTCACGTGTGACCATGCGGATGTCGGATGCGTCGTCCGCTCGCTGGAGTTCAAGGGCAGCGGGACCGATGCGTCTGACGATCCAAATGGCCCGGTTCTCAATCCCGGCGAGGCGGTCGTTACGGCGGGTTTGGACCACGTCCCCCTCGAGGATGCGCTGCTCGTCACTTCCCACCGCGATCCGGTCGAGGCCGATCTCACCACGGGCGAGTCGTTGTTCCTGGATCGCCTCGTTGACGTCGGCTGCTTCCTCGTTCGTCGCGGTGACAATCGCGACCGTTCGAGAGTGTCTCTGCCGCGTCAAATATCCGTCGACGAGCGCGTCGCGAGCGGTCAGTGCATCATCGACTCGTCGAACGTGGCCTGTCCGCTGCAGCTCGGCGGCGATGTTCGCCGCATCCTCCGATGACCGAGGTGACCGCAGGCACAACGTCAATGCGGCGTACATGGGATCCTCGAACCGGTGCACGCCGGAGAGTTCCACCGTCGTGCCGGCGCGACGCTCGGCCAGCGCCATCGCGCCGGCGTGCCCGACCGGGGTCGCTTGATGTGGATCTCCGACAAGGGCGATGCCGGCACCGGTCTCGAGGGCGAGCGTCGTGAGCGCGTTGGCGGCGTGCAGATCGAGCATCCCGGCCTCGTCCACGACGATGCGCACGTGGGGGTCCAGGGACAGGTGTCGTGGGCCTCGGAAGATCGCGCCGGTCGCTGGGTCGCGCTGACCGGGGTGCAGCCGCCACCAGACGTCTGCCCCGGCATCGTCTTTCCGCCACCGCCATCCGTGATCGGCGAGCAACGCATGAACGCTCGTTCCGGCCGTGCGGACCTCGCGGCTGGCAACCGCGGCCGCCTTCCGAGTCGGGGCGACGATCAGCATGTGCCGGCCTTCTGCTTCCAGCACGGTGCGCGCCGCACGCAGCAAAGTCGTCTTGCCGGTGCCGGCCGGTCCCGTCACCGTGACCAGTCGACGGGTGCTGGCGACGGCCGTCGCCGCGGCGGACTGCGTAGGGTCCAGTCCGCTCCCCTGCAGCAGTGGATGGGTGCGGCCCCTATGGCGTGGATCGTCTGGCGCGCTCCCGCCTTCGATGCTGAGGCTCGAGAGTCGTTCGCCTAGTTCGGTCTTCAACGTCGCGAACTGGTTCGTCACGAAAGCCTTCACGTGAGCGGGCTTGCCTGACGCATCGGGGAGCAGATCCCGGGTGTGCGCGAGCGCCCGCCATGCGACGTCATCAATGAGGCTCTGCAGAGTCTCGCGGTCACCGGTCACGCCTGAGGCTGCGACTGCGCGTGTGGCGCCGGCCCGGATGTCGAGGAGGCTGAAGCGGCCGTTGCTCGATTTCGAGCGCTCGTCCGCATCTGCCACGGCACGTCGAGCGAGCAGCCCTCTGTCGACAGCCTCCGGACTCTTGTGTGGCGCGAACACGGGGACACGACGGTCGAGCACATGCGGGTCGAGGCGTACGAGCTCGTCAGTGACAATCCGGGACCATTCGCCCTCGTCAAGGTCGTGCGGTTTCACCGGTCGGCCCGTGGCCCACGCGTACCGGTCGATTCTTTGCAGCACATCGTGACTCGGTTCCTCCCCCGGGTGCGCGGCGCGCCACTTCGCCAGCTCCACGGCACGGTTCGCCTCGATCTGATTCGCCCGCCGCGACAACGGACGCACCAGATGCGCAAGCTGCGAGATCTCACCATCCTCGTCGAGCGTGTATCCGTGTCGAGCGAGCGCGGCCACCCATGCCGGGTCCGTGCGCGCGGCGAGATCCCCTTCCGCGTTCACGAGGTTCTGCACACGCATCGCCACCCGCGAGTCGACGTTCGACCACTTCCCGTCAACGCCTCGGACCTTCACCCCCAGCCAAAGATGACGATGGATGTGTGGGTCCAACGCCCGCGACCGGCGATGCTGCAGCTCCACCACTTCGATACGTGCGAGCTGCTCCCGGACACGCCCGCCGGCCCCCCGACGCGCGTTGAGCTCCACCTGCCATGTCGAAATGATCTGATCCCGAAGCCGATCCTGCAGCGCCTCGAACTCGCCGGCGAGCTCCGGATGAATCAGCGCGGCAATGCTGAACGACTTCGGCGCATTGACAGTACTGTCTAGCACCAGGTCGGCGTGTGGGGAGTCCAGTTGACGACCGCGCCGCTCCCCCGACGCTGGGTCGCAGCCGTCGATCCACTGAGCGAGCTGCTCGGCGTTGAGCTCATCGCGCTCGATGGCTCCGGGCTCGGCAGTGAACCGAGTGACAGTGGCGTCGCCGACACCGCTGTAGGCGTCGAGGGCCGTCGCGCCCGCAGATCGGAGATGGGAATCGCATGAGCCACGCAAGGCGTAGTCCATCGCCTGGCCGACTCCTCGCGAGCCGACGCCACGTTTCCAGCGCTCCAGTCCTCCTCGCACGCCATCAGAGTACGCCGAGTTTGCCTAACACGCCAGATGATTCACAGAAAGTGCCTGCGTGCATTGCACTTGTTTCGTCTCGTCAGTGGGCGCCTCGGGGGTATCGTTCCAACGCGCTTCTCGGGGTTCGCAAACGTGTGCTGATCGGACATGGGTGCGAGCGGCATACTCGTGCGCCGATGGCGCGGTCAACGTAGTGTTCGATCTGAAGGAACTGAAGCCGTGCGTTCAGGAGCCGGACTGCGGGTCGCGCGTTGCCGACGTGTACTGCGTTTAGAGGGCGTGCCTGTGCGCAGCGATGCACCGCGGGGTGGGGAGGCTCGCGATGAACCTCGAGTGCTCCGACCTGTCAAACGTGTGGCCTATGCCGCTCTGCGGCGTGAGTTTGATCGTGCCGGCGCACGATGAACCATTCCGCCATCCCGCCGAATACGCCTCCGGCGCGATTGTGCGAGGTTGTGCTGCGGCCGAGCACGACTTCGACAGCTGACTGCACACGATTGGCAACTCAGGCTTCGCTCTGCGGACGGCCATCAGTACGTCATCGCGCGGGTTGTCCCAACGTGCAGTGCGTCCATTCGATATGAACACTACGGTCGGGTCAACTGCGCGCACGAGGTGCTCAATCGCTGCGGGGGTCGCTGCAGGAGTGCCCATGAGACCGCCATGGTGGGGAAGCACCAAGTAAGGAGCTTGGAGGTCGAGCGTCGAGGTGTCAGAGAGATGGCTCAGGCCAACTGAATCCAGGTCGCCCGGAATGACTATGAGGGGTTCGCCATCGACTGTCACACGGACCACGACGCTCATTGAGTTACTCGAGATATGTGATCCAGACTTGTCCCGGCCGCCAACACCCAGTCTCCGCAAGCGCAGTCGTGGCGCGTGGACCTCGATCGCGACTCGTGGGCCGAGCTCTGAGATGTCCATCCCCTTTGCTGCTTCATCGTCTGCGATTGTCTGACCAGACTCCGCGAGGTCGTCGAGTTGGTACGCAAGACTCAGCCATGCGTCCGTGCGTTTCATGCCGTCGGAGTTCCAGATGACACGACCGATCCCGATGCCGTTCGAAAGCAGGGCTGACAATCCGCCGATGTGATCGTGGTCTGCATGGGAGATCACTACAACATCGATGTACGTCAGTCCTCGCTCACGAAGAAACTCGAGGATTGCACCATTCGGGCCTGTGTCCACGAGTGCTGTCGCTGTTGGAGTGGAGATGAAGATGCAACTGCCATGCCCGACATCAAGAACGACGACCTCTAGGCCTGGTGGAGCGTCAACCGATGTGCTGGTCACGCTTCGAACTCCCATGCCGAGAGATAAAGCTCGTCACCGCTCACAGTGCCCAGATTCGCCTCGGCATGACACAGGAAGTCAGGCTTGCGTGTGACGATCTCGCGAAGCGCGTCAGGCAGATCGACTTCACGTAATGCCACCGCTTCGGAACTCCAGCCCGCCAGCTTTGCGTAGACCGTGCGGTTCTCAGGGGCGTAGTCAGTGAATCGCACGACGGCGCGCCACGGGCGGCGCTCCGCGACAAAGTCGCCCTGTTGCTCCTTGCGAACGAGTTCGAGACCAACCCCGAGTGTGTCCGGAGTGAGTCCGTCGGGTGGCATCACCACGGGAATCCATCGGCGCAAGGATCGGAACTCGTCCACCGCGGACTTGTTGTAGGTCGTGCAGAGGAGAGCGGGGAACATTCGCCTATACCAGGCCGCGACCAGTTGTGCGCCGGTGAACTGTGCGTAGCCTGCCGGGGCGAGCTTGTGGTCACTGACTGCACCAACAGCGCCAATATTGCGGGCGAGGAAGTCCTCCATTGTTCCGAGTGGCCCCGGCTGATCGATGGGTTCCCACTCGTCGCTTTCGATGGCGTAAGCGAGGCCATCGCGAACATTCTTATCGTCGTCGAGGATCGCGATCGGGCTTGACGAGTCAGAAGAGTGCGCCATCGTCTTCTCCTATTGTGGGGATCTCTATCGTAAACGTCGCCCCGCCTAGGGCGCCGTTCGCGATCGCCGAAACTCGTCCTCCCAAGTCGCTTACCGAGTCGCGCACAATGGTGAGTCCAAGCCCCGTTCCCTGGGCTCGCTGAGTATGTCCGGGGAGCCAGATCTCATCCAGCGTAATTCCAACGATGCCAGGACCATTATCCGAGATCGCAAGGTGCCATGTGTCGGCATCGTGCGTCGTGATGATCTCAAGCAAACGCGCTCCGTTCGACGACTGCTCGAACGCGGACAATGAGTTGTTGATGAGATTAGTGACGATTGACTCAAGCGCAGCAGCCGAGCCGCGGGTAAATGGTTCGCGGCCACCCTCGATCTTGAGATCAAGCTCAACCGCGCGACCCGCGAAGAAGGGCTCGAAATTCGAGCACACATCGCGGACTGCTTGGTTCAGGTACACCTTGCCGGGACGACGCTTGTCAGCCGCGATCAGATCGAGAGTAGCTGTCGAAAGGACGGTCAAAGCGGATGTCGCCCCGCGCATCCTGGTGACTGCGGCGGCATAGTCCGAGTCGTAGTCGACTTGGGGGTTGCGTCTGAGTCTGTTCTCGATTCCTGTAAGGGAGGTTCCGATGACTTTGATCGGATTTCCGGTGGACTCGTGCGCGAATGTGGCCGCTGTGATGCCCGCTGTGCTGAGCGTCCGGTAGAGCTGCACTTCCCGCTTCAGGGTCTCCGCCTCACGATCACGGTCGCGCTGATACTGATCAAAGGCACGTTGCAGCGCAGCCTTAGATTCGTCGTCCTGAACCTGCTCGATTGAGTCGGCGACGGCCTTCTCGCTACGTGTTTTTCTTTCCGCGACTTCGACCCGAGCAGCGCGGCGTTTGTGCTCAGCGGCTTCTAGCCGCTTGTGAGCCATCCAATTGAGGGAATCTGTCGCGAACCGGCGCAATTCTTCGAATGCCGGCGTTTCTATGAAACCTGAACGGTCGGTCTTCTGACTGAGCAGATCTTGCGCATCAGTGACACGCACGCGCCCAATTGAGGTGTTTGTGCTCGGGCGCTCCTCAGGACTCCGCACTCGCGCGAGATTCATGTCGAGCCAGTCGTTCCCGGGGTTGCCGTATGGAGCTACCCGTAACCCGTTGACATAGATATGCACACCGCCGAAACTCTCGAGCCACTCTCGGACGGCCGAGAGCTGAACTGATCGCGATTGAAATGACCGCGCGTTCATGATGAACGCCCAGAGTTCAACATCGGAGTCGGGGACCTCGTAGGGCGAGATACTCCCAGAGAGATTCTCATGGGTAGCGGTCCAGAGCGCCTCGCCGCGCCAGTCCTCAACCCGGGCTGAAGCTATCCCCGCGCGCACACTTGCTACCAGGTGATATTCCGCTTGGTCGAAATACCTTTGCTCGACTTGCGCCGCCAAGTCCGCAAACACATCCGAATGCAAGTGTGGGCGGAAGGATCCCTTGGCGTCGTTGAATGGGTCCGCGAGTAGAACGAGGGCACGAGCCAACCGCCGGGCGTCAACCCTGCCGACGGGACCGCGGAGTTGCCGAAGCTCGATTGTTGTGCCCCGGGGTGCAGCCGTGGGGATACGTTCCACTTCCAGTTCGACATCGTCGACGGTCTGAACAGACTCAAATCGCTGCCAGTCGATTAGCACCGAGTACTCGTACCCATCACCGGGCCGAGATCGGAGGTGAGCGACGCGCCCCAGTCGCAGCGCAGCAAGCCGTCCCAGGCCCTTGTTTCCCGCAGGGTGGCGTCCGCGCGCGGTCAATTCGTGCGTGCTCTTGCTCGAGCCTCCCAGGACGAGCCAGCCGTCCAAGATGTCATCAGCGGTCATCCCACAACCGTCGTCATCAACCACGATCGTCTTGGGATCGCCGTCGCGATCAAGCCACACGTTGCATTCAGTGGCGTCCGCGTCGTAAGCATTCTTGGCGAGTTCTATGATGCCCTGGTCGATGCTTGGATTCAGCTCTTCGCCCAGCCGTCGGAGAATGGCAGGCGAGAACCGAATCCGAGCAGACGACTCGACTACGTCCGCCATGGAATCTCCTTCAGCGCAGAAACTGTCAGGTGTCGGCATCGTATTCGTTCGTCGAGGAATTCCCAGGTGGACTCCCGGCCCAGTAGTTCGACGATCGTCTCACAACCTTGAAGGGTGCCATCCAACGGCTTAACGACAAGCAAGTGGTTCTCAACGGCGGACGGTGTCGTGTCTAAAAGGATCCGGGCTCGTAGGCGCGGCCGATCACCCGGGCGCGACGTACGGTTGACGAGAACCAGCGGCCCGCGCTCCAACCGACCCGCGAACCGGCGTCGTTCCGGCTTCCCCGTCGCGAGATTCTTCGCCGTCAGGTACGGCACGGTTGGTCCTTCGTCCGCATCACGGTGTGGGACGACGGGTCCGACTCGAACTTCGCAGTGATCTTGCAGCCGCTCGCGCGCGCCGTCGTCCCTGACCCAAGGGACGTGCGGACCGGTGCAGCCGACGCGGACCGTGAGGAGAAAAACGTGGATATCGGTGTGACTGTCGAATTGTCCCCAGGGAGCTACGCGGCCGACTGCGCCAGTCGACTCTACAAAATCGCGCCACTTTCCGTAGCGTGAGCCAGACCGGAGCACGTCTGGCAACACGGCCAGCAGTGTCGACCCACGTTTCATATGGCGAAGTGCGTGTTCAACGAAGACCGCCGCCGCGCTGACTCTACCGCTGCCCCATACGCGCTCAGACTCAAGCGAAAAGTACGGGGGATTGAGAGCCAGGTGTGTCACACCTTCAGCAAATTTGGTGTCCGCCAAAAAATCCGAACATGTCGTTTTCACCGTCACCGACTCTGCCGCGTGCAACAGCCGCGACCGCGCAATAGGCAAGAAGACATCCTCGACGTCATTCAGTCGGATGGATATCGCGGTATCGGTGTGGGCAGCCCACTTCACTACCGGCATCACCAGGTCTCCGGCGCCACTCGCGGGGTCAAGTATGACGGCGCCCTCCGGCAGGCCGGCGAGCTCCGGTTCCCACAGCTCGGAGGCAAGCTGACTCGCGGTGAAGAACGTCCCCTTCTGGCGAAGAGTGTCCACGTCTGCGAGGCGGCGGAGCGCATCGTAGGGCGAAACATAGTCTCCGGGTCCATCGCCGTCAGTCGGCGCGAACGTCTCGGCGTAAGCGCGAAAAGCCTCCGACGTCACAGGTACCCGCTCCTACCGGCCAGCGCCCTCGCGACGCGCCGCGCCCCGGGCCATGCTGACGTGGCGCGTCGCGTGCGTGCATGCCGCGGCTGTGTCGTGAAGCTCATCGAGAATCAGCCTACGGGGGCATTCGTTGCCGGCGCTCCATTGACGGTCGCAGCCAGGGGCGAATCTGGCGGGTCCTCTGGGTGCCACTCGGAGTCGGGGTAGGACTCCGACGCTAAGCCGACGTCGAAACAGGGCCGCACCCTGCGCTCGCCCCCGCCGAGTCAAAAGAGCATCTGTGAAGACCGGTGAACGCTTTCGAACGCCTGCACGCCCGTCGCCGCGAGGTCAGCGATCGCCGCGCCAGTCAAACTGATCAAGCGACCAAACTCATCCAGCTGAGGCTCAAAGCCTAGATGCGTGGCGGCTGCGGCGACGACGATGGTTCGCAGTGCGGGTATAGCGACGGTCTGCACCTCATCAGAACGCGGACCCGCCAGAAGCAGGTTGCCGTCTTTCAGGACGGCCGTCCGCACTGCTCCAGCGTCGTTATGAACATGTCCGTGAGCGCCGTGCTGAACTAGCAGGCGCATGTCGATCTGCCCAGCGACGGCCTCCAGTCGAGTGAAGTTCGGCTCCAGGTGCTTGCCATCCTTGGCCCGAGCTGGCATGACCGGCGTTGCCCACGCGTACGGACGTCGGAAACTGACCGTCTCGCCGGGGATCGTGTGCTTCGCAATGAGGTCTGCAACCAATTGCATCCGCTCAGCGCGCTCAGCGGCAGGTGGTGCGTCCGGGTGAGGTTGCTGGTAGAACGCTTCTAAGCGGAGAAGCTGCGTGGTGACACCATGGTCGATGTAACGCCGCGCAATAGAAGGTCCTCCCTCAGCGACGACGACAGCCGTCACGGCTGTCTCGTGCAGTGCCCTCCACCGTGCCGCAGCACCCGACAAGTAGCCAGCTCGCAATAGCTCCGAGATTTCGCGCAGGGTAAGGGTCGTGGCGCTCTGCAGCAGAAGTAGCGCTTCTCGGACGTCTGCGTGGTCGTCGAGGACCTCCGACCTGGTGAACATGAGCGCGCTGCTCTGTTCCATCGCGTTGATCACTGCGTCAAGAACCGTCCAACCGCGCGCCCAGACGTGCGCGATATCCTCTGCGACGCTTGCATCCTTCGACGCCCGGCTCATACGCGTTTCGCGCCCCGCTCTGAGGAAATCGCCGGCGAGCTTCGGAGCGGTGCCGAAGATGAACGCCTTCTCTCGCCTCAACTCAGGGGCGTCGTCAGGATCGAAGAGTTGTTGCACCCACTCATCGTGTCCCATAGGAGGGCATCTCGCGGTGCGGCACGACATGAGCCGGGGGAGCATGGCGCTTCTGGGGAGGCAGACGCCGGTCCTCGTCACGGTCGTGTCGCTAATCGGCGTCGTCTCGGGTTGCTCAGGCCCGACTCGCCGTTTCGAGATCGAGGAACGCCCTCAGCCGGGCTATGAGGAGTTCATACGTGAAGAGCTCGGGCTGGGCTCCTGGTCGTGCACGTACTCTCCGACGTATGACAATGAGTGGTGCGACGACGTGCTTTGCAGCAACGGCAGCGACTCCCCTCGCCCGTATCTACGGGCGGTGGACAACTTCGTCGAGGAGCGGGAGCTCGTGGACTCCGCCGCGGAGTACGAGGCCGAACTGAACGCTGGTGGATAGCGAGGTACCCGCACCCCGCGTCTCGGCGGTGTAGCTGACTAGCATCGCTAGGCGGCCCCCTCAAGCGCACATCGACCGCTAAGGGATGGCTCCTGGGCGGGCCGGTCGCCCGTTGTTCAGAACAACAGACCGTATTTTCTACCGCTACTCATCTTTAAGTCAACACTGTTGGCGGCGGACGCCCTCTTCACGTCGACTCCTGCTGCGTCCGTGACCGTCAGGGTGTAACTGCGACGACCGTCACTCCATGGGGAGTCGCGAGCAAAGAGCAAGAACGTACCTTGATAAGTCTCGACGCCGTTCTGTTCGGGGATTGGCAGATTGATGATGTCCATACCGTTGTTACTGAAGCGGATGGTGCGGTCGTGGTAGGCGTGGCCGACGATGCGCAGATCGATTGACCCTAGAGTGGTGTCTCTTGGCACCTTCTCTGACGCGAAACCGAAGAAGACGCGAGTCCCTCGAGGGGTGTTGAGCTGACTTCCCGGCAGAGCGCCCCGGTTACGGATCACTGACGAGGCATCGATCCACAGCGCCTTGGCCGCCGCGAGTTGGACGGAGAGATCTCCGGAGATCTCATGGTCTTCCAGGGAGGCCAGATAACGGCGCGTTGCCTTGGTCCTCTCCTCACGGATTCGCGGAGGCCTCGGTAGCGCGCGGCGCTTCTCCCGATACTCATCGAGCACGTCAGCGAGTGCGTCCGCATTCTTCCAGGTGTCCCGGAACCATTCGAGGACAGATCGTGCGCGTCTCAAGTCGTTCAGGGCAGCTGTTGAGTACGACTTCCAGGTCTGAGTTGTGACCACCTCGGCGCCCGTCGAGAGCGCGCTTGCGGTCAAGTTGGCAGATCCGACAACCAACGCGCGCAGGTACGGATACTGTTCAACGCCGAAGCTGTACACCTTGGCGTGGAAGGCCGTTTGTGGTCGCAGGGCAGCTGACCCCAGCACCTCTCGCCCATTGGGAATACGAACCTCCGCGTTGCTGATCTCGCTGAGACGCGCGAGCGCCTTCGGCTGGGTGAAACCGAAGTCCAAACTGACGAGGAATCTCTTACGGGCTTCCGTCCAACTCGGGCCGGCTAGTGCGTTTTCGAGAAGTCGAACCCCCTCCGCGGACGCGTAGGCGACAGCAATGTCGACGCACTCGTAGTCACCTGCTCTGTCTGCAGCGTGAGCGATCGCCTCGAGCACGACACCGACTCGACCGATGGCGGAGTCCTGGGCGTGCACCGCAACCTGATAACAGGAGTCCTCAAACTCGGCTCCCCGTCTTGTGGTAAGCGCTGGGCGGCTTGGATCGGCGGTGTACGCCTCCCGGTCATACTGCACACGCGCTGCTTTGAAGACTCGGGTGTTCACGTCGTATCGAGCGACGGCCGCGACAATTCCGTCGTCGGATTGGAAGAGATCGGCGTTGCTGTATACCCGGCCGCACGAGGGGCACACCGCAAACTCCTCAGGCTCGGACGATCCGGACGCTTCGAATGTCAGTTGGCCGGTCTGATCAGCGTGGTTCCAATCCTGCGCGTACGAAGAGTTTCCACACGCGCACCGCTGATTCTCGCCGTCGCTGTCCACCGTGAGACTGCCACGAACGGGCACGGTGGGGTACGGCCAGCTTCTTTCGGTCATCTCGTGGCACCCGACTGGACATTCCTTCGGCGGGATGCTTTGCCGGGGATCGATAGTTCGTCGGCTGTCGTGAGCTTGGCATAGCTGGCGAACAGCGCGCGCAGCCGGTTGTCGTCGGTGACCGCGCCTCTTAGCCCCAAGCACTTGTCAACCGCGGAGTCGAGTTCGCGGTGTGCTCGCACGAGCTCCGGGGACATCGCGAGGGGGTTGTAGTGGTCTGCCAACGAGCGTTCAGGGTGTAGCGCTCGCGCGTCCAGCACCGCCCGGCCGCCGGCGATGATGGCGGCCCGCTCCTTGTCCGTCATTGGCGGCAGCGGAAATGTGTTCCAGGTCAGCGTGTTCGAGAAGCGGAGATCCGACTTGATACGACCGCCCACCGCCTTCTGCCAGGCGATGAAAGCCGACGAGGAAATGGTTGCGAACGCGATGCCATCTGGATCGTCGGCTTTGAAGTTCGCGTCCCCGCAGATCACTTCTGGTGCGAAGACGGCGGTCGGAAAGTAGCGTCGGGTCTCGCTAGCGTGACGTGGCACGCACACATATGGAGTGTCGGGTTGCGAGCGCTGACCGAACAGATGCGGGGTCTCGGCCATCTGCCGAGTGGACCCCGCAGTGGAGGCCGCTCGGAATTGCCGGACGGCGTCCAGGCGGCGTCGCAGCACGGGCGAGCGGGCGATGTCGCTCGGGTCCAGATCGACAAGCCAGAGGCACCAGCGCGGCTCGTTGTGGATGAGTTGACGCGCACCGACAAACGGTCGGATGTACTTCGCCGCGACGGGGTCTGCGGCGATTTCGTCGTAGTCCTCCGCCTCGATGAGGAGGTTGCCGTCGTCACGGGCCATGTTGCCGAACACCATCGGCGGGAGCTGCGGAGACAGTGGCGTGCGACGCTGCTCGACGAGCGCGTTGGGCCCGTCCACCAGGTATCCGTTGAGTTGTCCGGTGACCGGCAGCTCGATGGGTTCGCCCTTCACGTTGCCCGAGTAGTCGAATAGTCGAGCGCGCTTCTTCTGTGCTCGGTCGAATCCGATGACAGAGCAGTGCACTGCGGCGGCGCCGGGTGCTTCGCTCGTCCACGCGAACGTGCGGTGAGCGAACTTGATGCGCCACCCGGCGGCGAAGACAGGGCCGAACAGCGCCGGTACCGGCTCGCCCTGCGCGATCGAGTTCGTGGAGACGAAAGCGAACTCCCCCACGTACCTCTGTCGGTTGAACAGTTCGAGCGCCTTTGCATACCAGCCGGTGACGTAGTCGAGCCGGCCGATGTCTGTGCGACGCCACACGTCCCGCAACTCCTGGGCCTGCTCGAGCGAGCGAGTCGCGTGACCGAGGAAAGGCGGGTTGCCCATGATGTACAGGTGCTCGGTCGGTTCGACGACGTCGCCCCAGTCCACGCGCAGTGCGTTGCCGACCTGGATGCTTCGGATCTTGTCCAGCGGAAGGGAGTCCGGTGCGGCGCCCAGAGCCAGCTCCATCGCTTGGTTCGCCTGGTGTTCCACCAGGTGTAACGCAGTGGCGGCGATCTGGGCCGGCCACTCCTCGAGCTCAATGCCATGGAAGCTCGACAGCCGAACGGAAAGGTGCTCCTCGGTGAAGAACATCGTGCGGGCGGTGTCGCCTGAGAGCTCCTGGATACGTAGGAGGATCTCGAGATCGAGCGCGCGCATCTGTCGATAGCCGACCACGAGGAAGTTGCCGCAGCCGCACGCCGGGTCGAGGAATCGCATCTGCCCCATGTCAGAGCGCAACTTCTTGAGCTTGCCGGTGTCGTGGTAGTCGTCAGAGAATCGTTGCCGCAACTCGTCAAGGAACATTGGACCGATGACCTTCATGATGTTGGTCTCGGTGGTGTAGTGCTCGCCGAGCTCGCGGCGAGCGGCTTTGTCTTTGACTGCTTGGAAGAGGCTGCCGAAGATGGCCGGCGAGATCGCTGACCAGTTGAACATGGCCGCGGCGATCAGCCGATCGCGCATTCCAGTGTCGAACGAGGGGATCGACACTGATTCCTCGAAGATGCCGCCGTTGACGTATGGGAAGCGTGCGATCAGCTCGTCGAGGTTTGATTGCCGCCGGCTGGGCTCTCGGCCCATGACCTGGTAAAGCAGCGACAGCTGCGGGCCGAGATCAGAGCCGTCTTGGGCGGTACGCGTTTCGAGGAACTCTAGGAACAGATCGCGATCCCACACCCCAGCGTCATCGGCATAGAGCGCGAAGAGAGTGCGCACCAAGAACACCGACGCCTCGTGATCGTCGTACCCCGAATCCTCGAGGGCCTCGTACAGCGACGCCATCAGCTTCGCCGCCTTGATCGACGCCTCCTCCTGAGCCTTCGACCCGAAAGTGCGCTCCCCGTAGCCAGCGAGAAAGGCCAGTCGGTCGGCGTGATCCCGCAACTGGGTCAGAGTGAACTCCCGGACACCGTCGTCCTTGGCATGCAGGTCGAGCAGCCGAAGCCGATGAAAGTCGCTCGTCAGAACCCAGCGGGGAACCTCGGGATCGGGGAGATCGTCGATGTAGTCGAGCGCTTGCTGCTCTGCCGCGACGAGATCCTTGCCGGCAGACTTCATCTCGATCAGCGCGAGGCCGGGGATCAGCGCGTCGATGTATCCGCGGGAGCCGGTCGACGAGCGGTTGACGCGCTTCTCATAGAAGGCAGCGCGGGTCTGAGTGATTCCGTACACTCCGAGCAGGTCCCGAACGTATGACTGCGCCTGCTGCTTCTCGTCACCGGGCTCGTCCTCCCAGTCGCGGATGAACTGCGCGGCTCGAGTTCGGATCTCATTCATCGACAACGACTTCGGCACGGTCACTACGGTAGCCGCCCAGCATCATCCTTCCGCGTAACGCGAGCGCGTCCTGCGCCAATCTCGCAGCGGGGCTCCCTACCGAAGGACCGAAGATTGCTCACGAGGGTCCAGCTATCGTTCAGCGCGCGCTTGGGGATCGACGTGCGACGTGCGCCGCGGAATGATGCGCAGCCCGTTCGAGTCGACTGCGTTTCAACAGCCGCTGCGCTCATCTCACGACGCGGACAGTCAGTCCCGCCAGGAGAAGCTCGTCAATCGCTGCCGAGATGTCGGCTGGGTCTTCGAGCGCGTCGTCGAATGGGTCGATGGGTTGTCCTTGAGACGCGACGAGTAGCGCGAACAGTCCCTTGGTCGCGAGCGAGAGCTCCACGTCGTTCAGCACGTGGTCGGGAATCACGAGTTCGCTTGGATCGGCGCTCATTGGCCAGAGTCCGCGCGCGGCGATCCACTCAGATGTGGGGCCTTGAAGTTTGACCTTACGCCTCCTCGTCCGCTGCTTCCACGTCGACGGCCGAACCCCAGACCCAGCACCGTACTGTCCGTTCCTCGACGACAAACTCAATCCCGGCGGCACGTGAAGTCGACCGCACGATCCTGGCCGAAACACGGACCGCGTGTGGCCCGATACGCACCCAGGCCTGACATCCTCGTGGGTGCGGGTAGATCGTCACCGGCAGCCGGTCCAGTTCCAGCTCTCGGGAGGCGAGTGACTGGAGGGGCGCTTCCTCCATCAATCTCGCGAGGTGCTTCTCAGCCGCGTACTTGGCATACAGTTCCGCGAGACGCTTACTCGATCCCACACCGGTCCCCTTCCCCGGCCCACCGCGATCGTAGGGGGCGCCTCTGACACCGCAGATTCCCGGGCCGGTCCTGCACCAGCGCCATTGGTAAACTCGCGGCAAGGAGTCAACATGTCCCAGCGCCCTTCACAATGGCGAGTGAACGATGCGGTGCTTTATGAGGCGCTCCGCGACGAGGCACGCGTAGCCATAGCCGGACTCCTCGCGTCTAGCGAAGCTCATGACGCGAGCGTCGCAATTCGGATCGCGCAGGCTCGCTCGGAGCTTTACAACGTGAACGGATTCGATCGCGACGAGGTCGTCGCGAAACTTAACGCGATCCACAACGTCGGGCCCGCTAGTGGCTAATCCTCCAGAGACTTCCGCCGCGGACCTCGAGACGCTCGTGCTGCGATCGGTGTTCCACGGCGCAAAGCCCGATCCGCACCCGGTGTTGGTCCTGCTTGCCGGAGCAACGGGGACGGGCGTCGGACGAGCGATCGCGCTGGTTCGACGAATGCATGGCGGCAATCTCGTTCCGATCTCGAGCGAGGATCTTCAAGCGTTTCATCCGCGCTATCTCGACCCGTCTTTCCGTGCGTCAGTGGCCGGCCGGAACGAACTGTCTGAGGCCGCGGCCACCTGGCTGCAAGCGAGCATCGCTTCTGCGCGTGAGAACCGCTATTCGTTGCTTCTCGAGGGTGCGTTCCGTTCACCGAGCACTGCGCTTGCTGTAGCACGCCGCTTCGCGGCCTCCAACTATCAAGTGCACGTCGTCGTCGCCGCCGCCCGCAACGAGGAGAGTCTGTTGTCGGCGACGTCGCGAGGCTTGCGGCAGATGCAGCAGGGTCTGCAGTCGCGATTCGTCACCCCTGTGGAGAATGAGCGGAGCCTCGCGGATGTTGATGCGCTCGTTTCGGCATCCGTGACTGACTCGGCCGTCGAACGCGTATCGGTGATCGGCCGACGAGGGCAGACCGTGCTCGATGCTCACCGCGCCGACCCCATGGCGATGGCCGACGTATCTGCCGCATTTCGCGCGTCATGCTCTGAGCGGATGTCCGCCCTCGAAGCAACGCAGTGGCTGAGCGAGTTGCGCCATATGACCGCGTACGCGCAATCGCTGCGCTCGATTCCTCACGCTGCGGTCGAGTCGATCATCGAGCTTCACGAGATGGCGATCCGGAAGGTGGTGCCCGATCTACCGGTTCCCCCGGACTCCAAGGTCGTGCCCATCCAGCTGGCCTCCCTGCGATCGAGCCTCGCAGCGCTCAAGCAGCGCTCTGTCCCTTACGTCTCGCCTGATATCGCAGCCCCGACCGTCACCCCAGCTACACCAGGGACATCGATCTCACGCTGAGCTGCCCGCACTCCTGCTCCGGCCGGATAGCTGCCGACTCCTAGTGGACGGTGCGCTGCGCAGTGCCGCGTCGTGGAATACCGGACCGAGCGCAGCGAGGGAGGATATGCCGCGAAAGCGCGGCACGGAGCGGGGTGCCGTCCGCTACCCTCTTGCAGCCGGCGGGGCTGCCCGCCTCTCGATCTCGTCTCGGACCTACGAGATGCCCAGCCCGCGGACTGGCGGAGAGTCAATACTGAGGGGTGCAGTATTGGTCGGTTGCGCGGAGCGTCGACCTCTCGCAGCCGACTAATTCACTCCGATGGCCACCCCAGTCGCAGCCCGAGGTCAAATGACGTGATGGCCTCAGTCATCTGCCGAAGAGGTTTCCCCAGCCAGGGATGTCAATGTTGGAGAGTTGTTCCCCGAAGCCACTGATGTTCTCGCCCAAGCCCGCTGTGGCTCCGGCAGCGAGGTCGCTCGCCCCGCCAGCTAGATCACTCGCCCCGCCGGCAAAGTCGGTGGCTGTGGCGGTGACGTCCTCCAGTCCCGTGGCAAGCGCGGAAAGGTCGATCGCGCCGGCAAGAGCATCGAAATCGACGCCCGCGGTGAGCGCTTCGGCAAGAAGAGGCGCGGCAATGGCACTTCCGATCGCGCCGGCAGCGACGACAACCAAGAGCCCACCGGCAGCACCGGCGGCGGCCACGCCGGCCCTCTGCCCGGTGGTGGCGTTACCGGTTCGAGGGGTACGAGCGAGGATCCCAGCCAGAGCACCAGGCCGAGCTGCCTCGGCGCGGGTGGCGGTGCGGGCAAGATCAGCCGGTTGGGATGTGCGGGGCTGTTCTGCGAGGGGGAGTTCGGTCCGCAGTCGCGCCTGGATTTGGTTGCGTTCTGCAGGAGTGAGTCGGCTGAACGCATCGGCGTGGATCCGCTCCAACTGGGCAGGCTCGGCGGTATGTAGGAGGTATTCGTAGCGGGCCACTGCGGCACGCTCGGACGCGTGATCGTTTGCCGGGGGTGAGGTCAGCCCGACGGTCTTCGAGGGTGCGGTGCCGGCGGGTGCGCCGGCAGGTGGGCTGAGCGGATGCCCGGGTCCCGCTGGCGGGACGGGTGTCGCCGGCGCGCTGCCCGGGGCAGGCGGGGTGGGCGCGGCGCCGGTGATCGCGCCCACCGCACCACGCAGTGTGCTTTTCCAGTCGCGCGGTTCGCTGCCAGGGGTCTGCGCAGGCGCGGGGGTCTTGTTGAGTGCCCGTTGGGCCAGGCCGGTGAGGCGGTCAAACATGGTCATGAGCGTCTTCCTTCTGGGTAGGTGCTGGGGTTCTGTGGAACGTGAGTGCGCCTCTTCCGGGCGAGTGGACGTCCCTCCTGCTTCGCGAACGTTGGTCGATCACGTGGCAGGTCAGGCGAGCGGGAGCCATGCCACGGACATCACTCCCCACGCCTGTGCCCGACCTGCGGAGGGTGGGAGGCGGAGGGAAGAACGTGTGGCTGAGTAGGATTCGACGCGCACCTGCTCGGGGGTCAGCTCAACCCTCGCGGCGGCGGCATCCGCGAGCACCGCGGTGAGAATCTCGCGGTGCCGTCGAGTGCGAGAATGCAGCAAGACCGCCGGGTCGAGGCTGAACCCTGCCCGCTCCGGCTGCACGTGTACTCCCACATGTGCGGTGCGCTCTGCGAGGAGCCGAACCGCGGTGAACAGTCCGTTCCACCGGACTCTTTGGCGCGGCAGGGCGATGTGCACGCACCGCTCACCGTCCCCGACGAACGAGCGGAGATCGTTGGGCCATACGGGCGCTTCGAGGATGACGCGGTCGATCGGGGTGGTGAGCTGACCGTAATGCAGCAAGCACAGATCGTGTTCTTTCGTGATCACGATCAGCTCCGATCCGGGCAGGCATCGTCGTGTAGCTGCACACGCGCGCCCCAGTCATCAATCGGATGCAACACACCGGTGGCCGCAGCAGTCCGGTCGATCACCGTCCGGGCGTCCCAGGACGGACCTCCCTCGACGATGAGGCACTGCCCCGCATCCACGTGCAGCTCGTTGCTCGAGCCGCCGAGCAAGACCCGCTGCCCCGCCGCGACGACAACGTCCGTCACGGATTGATCCGTGACCTCACGCACGGTGACCGGATTGTCTCCCGCGTTGCGCAGACTCCCGCACCCCGGCAGAGGTCCGCCGCAGCGGTCACCGACACCGACAGTCCACGCGACTGCGAGAATCCCGGTCACAGCGAGCAGCGGCAACACAACTACCGCCACCGTCGAACCTCGGCGACCCCTCCTCACCGGCTGGGAATCGGGGGCCAGGGCCGCCGAGGGGTCACGGTCAGTCATCGGAACTCACCTTCCGTTCTGCGGGCACTCTGCCGCGGCGGCGGAAGACCGGCTCCGCGGCGGCGAGCTCCTCGTCGCTGGCGAGGCGGAACGCCCCGGCGGCTTCGGTTTGCACCTCACGTCGTCCTTGGCCTCGGGTGGCACGGAGGCTGGCGACGATCGAGACGGTGATGATGGTGGCCACCACGGCGAGGCTGATGGTGGTCGGGATGTAGAGGACGTCCAGGAGGAGCATCTTGATGCCCACCCAGATCAGGACGAACGCGAGCCCGACCTTGAGGTAGATGAACCGGTGGATGAGGTCGGCGAGGAGGAAGTACATCGCACGCAGCCCCAGGATGGCGAACGCGTTGGCGGTGAACACCAGGAACGGTTCGGAGGTGACGGCGAAGATCGCGGGGATGGAGTCGACGGCGAAGATGATGTCGGTGATCTCCACCAGGACCAGCACCGCCAAGAGCGGCGTCGCCACCACGATTCCGGCTTTGCGGATCAGGAACTTCTGCCCGTGGTAGGCGTCGGTCATCGGCACGAACCGGCGGAAGGCCTTGAGGATCTTGGACTTCTCGGGGTGAATGTGGTCGTTGCGGGAGCGGAACATCCGCCATCCGGTGTAGATCAGGAACGCGGCAAACACGTACAGGATCCAGGCGAAGTTCTCGATCAGTGCGGCGCCGGCGGCGATGAAGATCCCGCGGAAGATCAGGGCGCCCAGGACGCCGAGGAAGAGCACCCGGTGCTGGTACTCGCGGGGGACGGCGAATGCGGCGAAGATGATCGCCCAGACGAACACGTTGTCCACGGCGAGGGATTTCTCGATCAGGTAGCCGGCGAAGTACTGCTGCCCGAATTCCGCCCCCCACAGCGACCACACGAGCACACCGAAACTCACGCCCAGCACGACCCACACGATCGACCACGCGGCGGCTTCCCGCACACCGATCACATGGGCTTTGCGGTGTGCGACCAGATCGACGGCGAGCATCACCAGGATCACGCCCAGGACGGCGAACCACGCCCACAACGGCACTGACATATCAAAGACCTCCACGAATACTCGTGAAGGTCTCATCGGACTGACGGCCCTGCGCACCGGATCCCGAGGCGGGAACGTATTGACGATGCGGAGCGAGGATTACTCCCCTTCTTGCCCCATCAAACAGGAGAAGTATGCTTCACGTCAAGTCGGCTCGCGAGAAGTTCCCGGAACCACGGTCAAAAGATGGGCGAGCCTGGGGGCGCTTTCGCGGTGTTCTGGCAGGACTATGCTGTATTCGAGCTGCACGGCGAAGTGGTGGTGGCGGGTGAAGGGTTCGGGGTTCGACGTCGATGCCGGGTTGCGGCGATACCCGTGGGTGTCGAGGGCCATGAACGCGGAGGCCGTTTACGGCACCGTTCTGACCGCTGGGCTGATCTCCGCGTTCTCTCTCTACAACCCGGGACTGCCGGTCCTGATCGCGCGCACCATCGGCACCGTCCTGGTGTTCTGGGGTGCACACGTCTACGCCGAGATCGTCGGCAACCGCGCAATGAGCTGGCGAGAAGCGGTCCGCGAAGGCCTGCAACGCTCCGCCGGACTCCTGTGGGCACTCATCGTCCCGGTCGCCTGCCTGACCGCGGCCGCGCTCCTCGGACTATCGATGGATGCCGCCGTAGACATCTCCTTGTGGGGAGGCGTCGTCACCCTCGCCATATTGGGATGGTGGGCGGCCCGGCAACGCAACGACCCCGCCCTGGTGAAGGTGGTCACCGCCGCCGCGACGGCAGGCATGGGACTCGCGCTGATCGCTCTCAAAGCACTCGTGCACTGACCGCGCCCCGGCATCCGCTGAGCCGAGCGGTAACGCGCGTGTCTTAGTGGATGTCCAGTAACGCGCGGATGAGGTCGCCCACGGTATGCGCGGCGTTCGCAGGATGCCGCAACGGACGGTCCTGGTACAACACGTAGTGGTTGCGCCGACCGCGCTTCTCCCGCTCCAGGTATCCGGCGTCCTCGAGATCGCCACCCGCCTCGGCTTCCCCACCAAGGCGTCATCGTGCAAGCCCACCACGACCTGTTCAGGAAACACGGCGAGGACATGCATACTTGGAAGTCCAAGGGGAGTACTCCGCCACAGTCGGCTCGTCATTACGGATGCACGCCGCATCCCGGGCCACCGGTCCTCGATCACGAGGATGGAGAAGACCTTGGCACTGATCCGCTCACGCCACGGTTAGGACCCCGCTGTGAACATCACCCCGCTCGTCTGGATCATCACGATCGCAGTCACGATCGCGTTCTTCGTCTACGAGTTCTACACGCACGTGCGCAAGCCCCACGAGCCGACCATAGGCGAATCCGCCCGCTGGTCGGCCTTCTACATCGGTCTCGCGCTGCTGTTCGGCGTCGGCATCGGAATGGTGTCAGGCTGGACGTACGGCGGTGAGTACTTCGCCGGGTATCTGACCGAGAAGGCGCTGTCGATCGACAACCTGTTCGTCTTCCTCATCGTGATGACAAGCTTTGCCGTGCCGAAGATCTATCAGCAGAAGGTGCTGATGATCGGCATCGTGATCGCACTGATCCTCCGCGGCATCTTCATCGCCGTCGGCGCGACGCTCATCGAGAACTTTTCGTGGGTGTTCTACGGATTCGGCGCACTGCTGCTCTTCCTCGCCTACCGGCAGGCTTTCACACACGGCGACTCCAACCCCGCCGACGGCAGGTTCATGCGCTTCGTGCGCCGCCATATGCGCGTGACCGACGAGTACCACGGCGACCGCCTCACGATCGTGCAGCAGGGGCGCCGCTGGGCCACGCCGATGCTGCTCACCATCATCGCGATCGGCTTCGTCGACCTCATCTTCGCGGTCGACTCGATCCCGGCGATCTACGGGCTGACCGAAGAGGCGTACATCGTCTTCACCGCCAACGCGTTCGCGCTCATGGGCTTACGCCAGCTGTTCTTCTTGATCGGCGGCCTGCTGGAGCGGCTGGTCTACCTCGCGCAGGGGCTCGCTGTCATCCTGGCCTTCATCGGCGTGAAGCTGCTCATCCACGCCCTGCACAAGAACGAGTTGCCGTTCATCAACGGCGGCGAGCCGATCACGGTGATCCCCGAGATCCCGATCTGGCTCTCGCTACTCTTCATCGCCGGGACGATCGCGGTGGCGACCATCGCCAGCCTCATCAAGACCCGCGGCGACCGCCGCCCAGCCGAGCAGGTCTCAGCCGATGACACATAGAAGGAACTCTCGTGAGCATCCTGCACCGCGCTGATCCCTCCCCCGACCCCGACAGACCCGGCGACCGGCCGATTCGGCGGGCGTACGCTGACGAAGGGCTTGACGTTCGATGAACGGCGACCTCATCCTGAACATCGCGCTGGTCATCGCCTTCGTGCTCATCGGCGGCGTCTTCGCACGCACCGAGATGGCGCTGGTCACCCTCCGCGAGAGCCAGGTCAACGCGATCGCCGCGCGCGGCCGGCGTGGTGAGCGCGCCGCCGCGCTGGCACGCAACCCCAACACGTTCCTGTCGGCGGTGCAGATCGGTGTGACCGTCGCAGGGATTCGCTTCGGCCGCCTACGGTGCGACCTCCATCGCACCGTCTGTCGCTCCGCTGTGATGCATCAGACCAGACATTGATGCAAATGCCCTGCCGAGGTTCCCGATCTCGGGGCCAACCTCTTTCAGCAACGCCACAAGTACCCACTTCTCGCTGCGGCGTGGGCTCGACCTTGCTCTCTTTCATGATGCATCAGACGGCAATATTGCTCGCTTAGCGACGCCGTCGATGAGATCCGGCCGGAAGCCGGCCCATCGCGAGTCGCCCGCCTGGACGATCGGCGCTTCACGATATCCGAGCTCGTCCACCAGGAACCTGCGGACTGCGGCGTTGTGCTCATCGTGGATGTCCACGAGGTCGTACCGGATGCCGAGCGCATCGAGCCGCTGGCACGTGAGCCGGCAGCGCTGGCACGTGGGCCCGGTCGAGTACACGGTGACCTGCGTCATGATCGCCTCCCCTATCGGGACTTGGCGGGTTCCGGAGGCTCGTAGTTCCGAGGTCCGAAAGTCGGCGAGTCTGCGATGCCCGAACTTCGGGAGTTTGGGGCATCCGTCGTTCGAGAGTCCGGGGCGCAGGACGTTCCAGTCTCCGCAACCGCCGAACTTCGGAAGTCCGGAA
Source organism: Microbacterium sp. YJN-G (assembly GCF_015040615.1). Classification (NCBI taxonomy): domain Bacteria; kingdom Bacillati; phylum Actinomycetota; class Actinomycetes; order Micrococcales; family Microbacteriaceae; genus Microbacterium; species Microbacterium sp. YJN-G. Next base: position 363,392 of record NZ_CP060402.1, on the reverse strand, counting down.
CTTCGGGCATCATCGAACGGCGGAGCTCGCCCTCGTCAGAGCCGCGAAGCTGGTCACGTTGCGCGAGGAGCAGGTCGATGGCGACGCGGATCAGCGTGTTCTCGGTGATCCGTTCGCGGCGCGAGACGCGGTCTCGCATGAGGGCCCGTGCCAGGTGTGAGAGCTCGACGTACTGGTCCTCACGAACGCGCGTCTCCTTCCGCGTGAGCCGCGCGAACTTCGCGGTCGGCTCTTCCCGTCCGCCCTCCTGACGTCGCAATCGCTCGCGCGTCTCACTGAGCCTCGCACCCTAGTCCACGTGTGCCATGGCTCACCATGCTCCTTGAAGTTGCGGATTGAGCTGCTCCGTAACCTCGTGCCCCAGACGGGTCACGTCCCAGATCGCTCCCTGCGTTCTTCGGTTGTCCCGAACCGTCGTCACGAGGCTGCCGAGCACCGGTGCATCCGCTTGCGTCTTGTACTGGCGGAGATACGCGTCGAAGCGGGGCACGCCGAGCGTGACGTCCAGCAGGTGGGTCCACGTGTGCAGCTGGCCGTGCACGCGAGGATCGATGCGATTGAGCAGCACCCCGAAGCGGGTAGCGCGGGGCTCGATCACGCGCTCAATCGTTCGCATCGTCGGCTCGACGGCGAGCGGTTCCGGCGCAAGCGGCACGATCACGAGGTGCGACGCATCGACGACGACATCGAGCGTGCGCGGATCGTCCAGGCTCCCGGGCGTGTCCACGATCACGAAGTCGTAGTCGCCAGAGAGATGCTCCAGACGCGCCAACACCTTCGGATGTTGCCTGCCGGCGAAGTCGAATGGAAGGCGGCGGTCGGCGTTCTCCGCCCACCACACCGTCGACTGCTGCGGGTCGACGTCGACGACGAGTACGTGGTGCCGGCGCGACAGAGCAGCTGCAAGTTGCATCGTGACCGTTGTCTTTCCCATCCCGCCCTTTTGGTTCACCGCAGAGATGATCCTCAGTTCCGTCATGATTGCCGCCCATCTTGCGAATAGAAACTGGGTATTGACACAAGTAAACGCCTTAGTCGTACACTTGGCAAGAAGGATCTGCGAATCTCCAGCGCGGTAAGACAAACTAAGGGGGTGAAGGTCGACGTGAACAATCTCGAGGGCAAGACGATGACGTGGCACTCCGCCACGCAGCCCGTCGGGTCCGCGCTGCGCATAGCCCCGGCATTCGTCGCTACAACCACCGACGATGACGCCGGCGTGGAGACAACCATCGAGGCGCATTACAACGCGAACGAAGGCCGTTACATCGTCACCGCGATCATCAACCGCGCGACACGTGACGACTTCGATCAACAGGCACTGCGACGAACTGCATCGGTCGCAATCCTGCAGGCAGCGATCCCTCACTGCATCGCAGTTCGGATCACCGACGAGCCCGACGCGGGCTGGACCTCGATCGCAGATCTCACCTCAACGGAAGGCAGGATCATCCCGCCCTGGATGGCAGCCGCGGCAGTGAAGCGCGGGACGAAGGACGAGCGCATGGAGGTCATCGAGATCCTCTACGGCGCCGCCGCACTTTCTGGCGCACCCCCCGTTCGTGCCGTACAGGTCGAGCTCGATATCCCGCACCGCACGGCATCCGACTGGATCAGGAAGGCCCGCGACGCGGGACGCCTGGAGGGCATGACGTACAACGTCGGCCGCCAGGCAGATGGATAACGCCCAACTCACCGAGACAGACGCCACGCCCACCACGGCACTCGCGCCGCTGTTCTATTCCGAAGAGGAAGCAGCACTGCTCCTCGGCATCCACCGCACGACGTTGCGTCACCTCGCCGTCGACGGCAAAGCCCCCGTGCCACCCGTACACATCACTGAGCACAAGCGCATCTATCGCCGGATCGACGTCGAGCGCCTCGCCGGCATCGTGACATGAGTGTCGAAACACGAAAGACGAGCGCCGGCAAGACGAGATACCTCGCCCGGGTGAAGGTCGGGAATGTCCAAGTCGCCACCAAGACCTTCCATCGAAAGAGCGAAGCCGAGGCATGGGAACGAGAACAGAAGCACTTGCTTACCACCGGTCGCCCACTACCGCCGACAAAGTCGATCAGCCTGGGCGAACTGGTGGCGATGTTCCAGCGCGCACGCGCGAGTGGCAACCCGCACACGATCGACACGGACAACCACAACCTAGCCGCGCTGTCGAAGCGACTGTTGGTCCGACCGGTGTCGTCGATCCAGGCGGAGGACGTCCGTGAGCATCTGCTTGCCGAGCTCCAATCAGGAAAAGCCCCGGCAACAGTCGCGCGAGCGCGGACGACGCTCAGCGCCCTGTTCACGTACGCCGCTGAACATGATCTGCTTCGCCAGCCCCACCCTGTCCGCACGATGAAGAAGATCCCCGAGCTCGGCACGGCAGCGCAGCGAACGCTCAGCCTCAGCGAGATCCCTACGCCCCAGCAGGTCACGTCCACTCTGGCCCTGCTCCGCGAGCGACGGTCTGATATCGCCGACGTCTTCGAGTTCATGTCCCTGACCGGCATCCGGTGGGGTGAAGCACGAGCCGCGCGCGTGAGCTGGCTCAGCGAGCACGGACTGACACAGCTCAACGTTCGACGTTCCCACTCGGATGGGTACGCGGAAAAGAACCCAAAGTCCTGGCGCGGCACTCGATCGATCCCGCTATCCCCGCGAGCGGTCGAGATCTTCCACGCCCACGCCGCCGGAAGATCAACCAGCAGCTATGTCTTCACCAACCAGCTCGGCGGACAGCTCTCCGCCAACCTGGTACGCAAGTTTCCGCTCGGGTTCCGCCGGCACGCGCTTCGGCACTTCGCCGCTTCAACATGGTTGAGGCTGGGCACGCCGATCAACGAGGTTGCAGAGTATCTGGGGGACGAGGCTCGGACAGTCCTCACTACATACGCACACGTCCTGGGTGAGGGGCAACGCCGCGATTTCGTGGACCGGCTCGCGGCCGCGGAGAGCAAATCTCAAAACCGCGTACACTCCACGTACACTTGGGGCCCAGAATCGGCCCCGCCGAGCGGCCCGAGCGATCGACCAGAATTTGGGATCTAAGCCCTGACCAGGAATTTTATGGCGGAGACGGAGGGATTTGAACCCTCGGTCCCCGTGAGGGGACTCCACCTTAGCAGGGTGGTGCACTAGGCCTGACTATGCGACGTCTCCATACATCCGGCACGCGAGGCGCGCTGATGCGTCATGCAATCATAACGGTTCTGCGGTGCTGTCACGAATCCGCAGGGCACAGCATCCGCCGATACCCCTCAGCAGTGTCGAGACCCCTCGTGAATCGCGCGAATCATGAGGGGTGTCGGCAATCATGAGGGGTTTCGGCGGGAGGAGAAGGCGGTGGAGTCGCGGGCGACGAGCTCGGGCTGGAAGCGCACGCGGCGGTCGTGCTCGACGCCGTCGAGCTCCTTCAGCAGCAGGTCCACGCCCGTCCAGCCCAGCAGGCGCGCGGGCTGGCGCACCGAGCTGAGCGGCACGACGGTCGCGGCGGCGAAGTCGATGTCGTCGTAGCCGACCATCGCGATGTCCTCGGGCACGCGCACGCCCGACCCGAAGCTGAACGCCTGCAGCAGCCCGACGGCCAGCAGGTCGTTGGCGGCGAAGACGGCATCCGGCCGGTCATCCGGAGCCCGCGCGACGATCGCCTCGCCGGCCTCGCGCCCCTGCAGCACCGTCAGTGACGGCTGCTCGATCACCTCGAGCGCCGCGCCGTCGACCTCGGCGACCGCCGCCTGCGCGCCCTGCAGACGGTCGGCGACCTGCTGCACGGACTGCGGTCCGCCGACGAACGCGAGCCTGCGGCGCCCGGCGTCGAGCAGGTGCCGGGCGGCGAGCCGTCCGCCCTCCACGTCGTCCACCGACACCGAGGGGAAGATGCCCTCCTCGACCTCGCGGTCGACGAGGATCACGGGCATCCCGCCGGCGGCGAACCGGCGCAGCGCCGTGAGATCCTCGGATGCCGGGGTCAGCAGCACGCCGTTGACCCGCTGCTCCTGGAACAGCTCGAGGTGCGCCTGCTGGCGCTCATCGCTCTCGTCGCTGTTGCCCAGCAGAACGGTCATGCCGGCATCCGCTGCGCGATCCTCGGCCCCGCGTGCCACGTCGGCGAAGAACGGGTTTCCGATGTCGGGCACGACCAGCCCGATGCTGCGGCTGCGCCCTGCCCGCAGCTGGCGGGCGGCGTCGTTGCGCACGAATCCCAGCTCGCGGATGGCGCGCTGCACGCGCTCGACGGTGCGCTCCGACACGCGGTCGGGCCGGTTGAGCACGTTCGACACCGTTCCCACCGACACTCCGGCGGCGGCGGCGACGTCTTTCACGCCCACTGCCATGCTGCGTCCCTCTCCGAGTCCGGCCCGCGAATCGCGGGCCGGACTCCACCTTCTCACCTCGCCGCGAACCTTCTGCGGCACCACCCCGTCGTGGCGGCGAGCGTCACTCCAGGATGACGTCCGCCTCAGCGAAGAACTGTTCCACCGCCTCGTCGACGGTCGTGGTGCCCAGGCCCAGCTCGCGGCCGAGGTCCCAGAACTTCTGCTCGAGCGAGCCGTAGCCCACCACCGGCACCGGCGGGGCCTCGCCGACCCGGTCGGAGACCGACTCGATGTAATCGGCGACCTGCTTGTCGACGCCCTCGAGGGTGGTGCCGGCCAGCTTGCTCGACGAAGCCGGGAAGCCCAGCGTGGTGCCGAAGATGCGACCCGCGTCCTCGCTGTTGACGACGAAGTCGAGGAACATCGCAGCAGCCTCGGGGTGCTCGGTGTTCGGCGCGATCGCCACCTGCAGCCCGCCCTGCTGGTACAGGTCCTTCGAGCCCTCGACGGCGGTGGGCGGTGCGACGATCGACATCGACTTCGCGCCCGAGTCGGCCAGGTAGCCGCCCAGGAAGTTGCTCCAGCTCATCTCGCTCGCGGTCAGCTGCGCGCCGAGCCCCGACTTCGGGCTGATCTCCTCCAGGCGCTGCTGCGGCACGGTCACGCCGTCGCGCAACGCATCACCGCTGCTCCAGTAGTCGCGCAGCTCGTCCTTCGAGAAGCCCAGCTCGCCGTCGTCGGTGTAGAGGTTCTTCCCCTCCGCCCGCAGCACCAGCTCGAAGCCCTGGATGCGCTGGGTGTAGTCGGTGCCGCCGTAGACCTCGCCGCCCGACGCCTCGGTCACCGATGCCATCCACTCGTCGAGCTCTGCCGGGTCCGACCCGCCCTCGGGCGCCTCGATGCCGTACTGGGCGAGCAGGTCGTCGTTCACGAAGTTCGCCCACATGCTGTAGCCGGTGGGCAGCGAGTACTGCACGTCGTTCAGCCGTCCGGTGCCCAGCAGCGCGTCCTCGAAGGTCGAGAAGTCGATGTGGTCAGACACCTCGGCGAGGTCGAGCAGGTGCCCGCTCTCGGCGTACTGGCGCAGGTAGCTGTCGGAGAACTGGAACACGTCGGGCAGGCCGCCGCTGGCGGCCTCGGTCGCGCGCTTCTCCCAGTAGCTGGGGAAGTCGGTGAACGTCACGTTGACGGTGATGTTCGGATGCTCCTCGTTGAACGCCTCGATGAGCTGGTTGTACCGGTCGGCGCGGTCGTCGTTGCCCCAGAACGCGAAGTCGAGTTCGACTTCGGCGTCGGGATCGAACTCGGCGGCCGGTGCGCTGCCGGCCGAGCAGCCGGCGAGCACGAGCGCGCCGGTGAGCGCGGCGGCGGAGGCGAGAAGGAGGCGTCGGCCTCGGATGGATGCACGCATGGGTGGCATAACCTTTCGACGATGAACTGCCAGTGATGAACTGCACGGGTGAACTGCACGGGTGAACTGCACGGGTGAACTGCACGGGTGAACTGCAAGAGTGAATATCCGCAGCAAGGACCACCCGGAGAACCGGACGGGGGTCGGATGCTGCGCGTCAGCGCCGTCGCCGGCGCGCGGGGACCGCGACGACGGCGAGCGCGGCGCAGCCGATGGCGGGGATGAACAGCGGCGCGAGAGCCCAGCTCGCCACGCCGACGAACACGGCCGCGGCGGCGAGGTACGCCGCGCCGGCGGCATCCGCTCTGACGATGCCGGGCACGGCGCGCGCCGCCGCGACCCAGCCGATCCCGGGGTTCCAGGTGCAGGCGGCGACGAGCACTGCGGTCGCCAGGACGACCAGGCCGGCCCAGCCGACGACGGCGATCAGCTCGCCGCCGGGCAGCGCGCCGGTACCGGCGAGCCGGACGTCGAGGATCAGCACCCCGGCGGCCAGCGCCGCGGGGACCCCGACGGCGAGAGAGGGCAGGATGCCGGCGCGCACGTCCTGCCAGAACAGCGCGATCCGCGAATCATCGGCGGCGACGAAGCGCCGCAGGTGACGGATGCCGGCGGCGAGCGCGATCGGCAGCGTCACCACGCCCAGCGAGACGAGCGTGATCAGCAGGCCGATCGTCAGGGTCTCGCCGAACAGGCCGAACCGGGCGGTCGCCCCGGGGTTGGGCCCCGGGTCGTAACCCTCGGCGACGGGACCTGCGCCCGAGCGCGCCTCGCGCGCCGCCGCCCTGGTCTGACTCCGGCTCGTGCCTGCCTGACTCCGGCTGACCGTGGCCATGATCAGCCCTTCAGCCCCTGCGTGGCGACGCCGTCGACGAGGAAGCGCTGGAAGACGACGAAGAACAAGATGATCGGCACCAGCGCCACGAACGACGCGGTCACGGTGGCACCGTAGTCGCTCGACGAGGTCTGGTCGTTGTACAGGCGCAGCGCGATCGGCAGCGGATAGTTCTCGGGACTGGTCAGATACAGCAGCGGACTGAGGAAGTCGTTCCACGTCCAGATGAACGCGAAGATCGCGCAGGTGATCAGTGCCGGGCGGATCAGCGGCAGGATGATCGACCAGAAGATGCGCATGTGCCCGGCGCCGTCGATGCGCGCCGCCTCGTCCATGTCGCGCGGCATCTGCCGGATGAACTGCACGATGAGGAACACGAAGAACGCCTCGGTGGCGAGGAACTTCGGCAGGATCAGCGGGATGAAGGTGTCGATCCAGCCGAGCTTGTTGAAGATGATGTACTGCGGGATGATCACGACGTGGAACGGCAGCAGCAGCGTGCCGATCATCGCGGCGAACAGGATGCCGAGGCCCTTGAACTGCACCCGCGCGAACGCGTAGGCCGCCAGCGCCGACGACAGCACGGTGCCGACCACGGCGGATGCCGCGAGGATGAACGAGTTCAGGAAGAACCGCCACATCGGAACGCCGGCGATGCCCTCCATGACCTTGCCGTAGTTGTCGAAGGTCGGCGCCTGCGGGAACAGCCCGGGGTTCTGCCCGAACTCGCCGTTGGGCTTGAAGGTGGCAAGGAACAGCCACAGCAGCGGGTACAGCACGATCGCGGTGAGCACGATCAGGCCGGCGAACCAGATGATGGTCTGGACGGTCTTGCGCTTGACCTTGCGTCGCGGCGGAACGGCGTTGCGGCGCTGGGCGTCGGCCCGGCGGGTGCTGTCGACGGCGGTGGAGGTCATTTGTCGTCTCCTGCGTAGTGCACCCAGGACTTCTGCGTGCGGAAGAGGATGAAGGCGAGCAGCGCGACGACGATCAGCAGCACCCACGCCATGGCTGCGGCATAGCCCATCTGCCCGTCGGAGAAGCCGCGCTTGTAGAGGTAGACGGTGATGAAGTTCGTCATGCCCGCGGGGCCGCCGGTGCCGTTGGAGATGATGTACGCCGAGGCGAACACCTGGAACGCGCCGATCAGGCCCAGCAGCAGGTTGAAGAACATCACCGGCGAGAGCATCGGGATGGTCACCGCGCGGAACCGGCGCCAGGCACCGGCACCGTCCATCTCGGCCGCCTCGTACAGTTCCTTGGGGATCTGCTTGAGGCCGGCGAGGAAGATGACCATGGTGGATCCGAACGTCCACACGTGCAGCAGGATCATCATCGGCAGCACCATGGGCGGGTTGCCAATCCAGCCGCCCAGGTTGATGCCGAAGATCTGCAGGCCGGCGTCGACGGGGCCGTCGGTGGAGAACATCGCCCGCCACACGATGGCGACCGAGACCGAGGCGCCGATCAGCGAGGGCGCGTAGAAGGCCGAGCGGAAGAAGCCGGCGCCCTTATCGCGGTAGTTCAGCAGCATCGCCACGCCCAGCGCCGCTGCGAGGGTGATCGGGGTGCCGACGAACACGTAGATCAGGGTGATCTCGGCCGACTGCAGGAACACCGGGTCCTTCGCGAACAGCCGGATGTAGTTGTCGAGGCCGATCCACTTCGGCGGCTGGAAGATGTTGTACCGCGTGAACGACAGGTACAGCGAGTAGGCCATCGGCACGAGCGTGAGCCCGAGGAAGCCGATCAGCCACGGCGTGAGGAACGCGTATCCTGCGGCGGTCTCCCGCCGCGCGCGGGCGCGCTGGCCGGGGCGCACAGGATCGAGCTCGCGGCGTCCCTTGCGCAGCAGGTGCGCACTGGGACGGTCGTCGGTGACGATGACCCTCGTCGCGGTGGTGCTCACGGGTCTCTCCTTCGGGATGCGGAGCAGGTGCAGGTGGTGCCCGGCGGGCCGGAGACGTGCTCCGACCCGCCGGAGGTTCTCACTGGTTCAGGACGACGTCCATCTCGGCGAAGAACTGCTTGACAGCATCCTCGACGGTGATGGTGCCGAAGTTCAGCTCGGTGCCGAGCTGGCGGAACTTCTCCTCCAGGGTGCCGTAGCCGACGATCGGCACCGGCGGGGCGTCGCCCAGACGGTCGGCGATCGAGGCCTCGTACTCCTTGATCTGGGTGCTCAGCGGGTCGAGGTCGGCCGCCTCGAGGGCGGTGGTGGATGCCGGCAGACCACGGTTGGTGCCGAAGATCTTGCCCGACTCGGGCGAGTTGATCAGAAAGTCGACCAGCGTGGCCGCAGCCTCGGGGTGCTTGGTCTTGGCCGCGATCGCGTGCAGCATCGAGGGCTTCAGGTAGAGGTCCTTCGCGCCCTCCTCGGTGACCGGCGGGGCGACCAGGCCGAGCTCGGTGTAACCCTCGCCCAGGTTGCCCAGGTAGCCGGCGCCGAAGTTGTCCCAGGTCAGCTCGCTGGCGGTCTTCGCCGAGTCGAACGAGCCGAGGGGCGAGAGCTCCTCGACCTTCTGCTGCGGGATGCCGATGCCCTCGCGGATGGGGGCACCTTCCTCCCAGAACTCGGTGAGGCGCTCCTCGTCGAAGCCGGCGGTGCCGTCTTCGTTGAAGAGGTTCTTGCCCTCGCTGCGCAGCTGCAGTTCGAAGTTCTGGATGCGGCCGGTGTAGTCGCTGCCGCCGTAGAACTCGCCGCCCGCGGCGTCGGTGATGGTCTTCATCCAGTCGGTGTAGTCGTCCCAGCTTCCGCCGGCGAACTCCTCGACGCCCGCGGTCTCGAGCAGCTTCGGGTTGGTGAACAGGCCCCAGGCGTTGGTCGAGGTCGGGATCGCGTAGGTGGTGTCTTCGACGACGCCGATCTTGAGGATGTTGTCGGCCAGCGGCTCCTTGTCGATGATGCCGCCGATGTACGGGTCGAGGTCGAGCAGCAGGCCGTTCTGCGCGTACTGGCGCAGGTACGAGTAGTCGAACTGCATCACGTCGGGCAGTCCGCCACCGGCGGCCTCGGTCTGGCGCTTCTCCCAGAACTCGGGGAAGCCGAGGAAGGTGGAGTTGACCGTGATGTTCGGGTACTCCTCGTTGAACGCGTCGATGACCTGGTTGTACAGGTCGGCGCGCACATCGTTGCCCCAGAACGCGAGGTTCAGGGTGACCTTCTCATCGGGATCGAACGTGTCTGCGGGGGCGGCGGACTCTCCGGCGCAGCCGGCGAGAACCAGCATGGCTCCCGTGGCGAGGGCGGTGCCGGCCGCCAGGCGCTTCTTGCTGAACATCCTTGTCCTCTCTGTGAACGTCCTCGTTCGGCGGAGCCGGGGAACGTCCGTGTTCATGTGGAGTGCAGGCGCGCTGTCCTGGGGTATGGGAAAGCGCTTGCCCTACAAGCTAATCCAAATTGAAACGTTTCGCAAGACCCGTCTGGATACGGATCTACAACGTTGTCCTCTCCTATTGTCACCGACGCAGGTCCTGCACGGGGCTGGCGAACCCGGCCCGGTGCGTGGGGTGGGCGGCGAGCTGCTGCGGAGTGATGATCGCCGAGTCGGCGGCGGCGGAGGCGTAGATCGCCGCGACCAGCTCGAGCGAGCGGGCCGGGGCGTCAGCGGTGGGCGGCAGCGGCGTGCCGTCGAGCAATGCGTCGAAGACGTCGCGCAGCAGCGGGGCGTGGTCGCTGCGCTCCTCGGCATCCGGGAACGCCCATGTCTCCGCCTCGGCCTCGAAGCCGGGCGCCGGGGTGATCCGCCAGTTCTCGTGGCCGTGCCCGTACAGGTGGTCGACCGTGACGGTGGCCTTCTGTGTGTCGATGCGGATCGAGCTGGTCTCGCGGGGCGAGACCGCGCTCGTGACGATCTGCGCGACGGCGCCGCCGTCGAACACGACCGTCGCGGTCGAGACGTCTTCGGTCTCGGTCTCGCGATCGGTGCGGAACAGGCGCCCCTGCACCGACGACCAGTCACCGAGCAGGTGCGCGAGCAGATCGATCTGATGGATGCCGTGCCCGAGCGTCGTCCCGCCGCCCTCGGTCTGCCAGTTGCCGCGCCACGGGACGGCGAAGTAGCCGGCGTCGCGGAACCACAGCGTCTGGCACACCGCCACGAGCGGACGCCCGAGTGCACCCTCGGACAGCAGCCTGCGCACGTGCGCCGCCGCCGTGCCGGTGCGCTGCTGGAAGACCACGGCGAGCTGCCGTCCGGCGGCGTCCGCCGCTGCGCGCATGTCGTCCAGCTCATCCAGTGACGGCGCCGGCGGCTTCTCGACGATCACGTGCGCCCCGGCGGCGAATGCCGCGAGGGCCTGCGCGCGATGCGGGGCCGGCGGGGTGCAGATGAGCACCACGTCCGGCCGCTCGGCGGCCAGCATCCCCTCGTAGTCGTCGTACGACGCGGGCACGGCGTGCTGGGCGGCGAACTCCGCCGCCCGCTCGGCGCTGAGGTCGGCGACTGCGACCATCTGCGCGCGGGGATGCGCCGCGACGGCCTTCGCATGCAGGTTCGCGACGGCGCCGGTGCCGACGAGCACGCAGCGCAGCGTGCCGGCCTGTCGAGGGTGGGACTCCATCGATCCTCCTTGTGGATGCTCGATCATAACGTTTCAACTCGTGTGGCGCCGGTGCGCCGGTCACAACGCGTGACCCGGATGCTCAGAGCAGCAGGCGCAGCCCGGCCGCGATGCCCGGTGCGGCCTCGGCATCCGCATCGGCGATGCCGACCGCGTACCGGAACACGACGGTGTCGCCGGCGGGCAGGTGCAGCTCCTCGCTGAAGAACGGTGCCGGATTGAGCGCGGCGAACTCCTCCGACCGGGCGAACCACTGCGGCGGATGATGCGGGTTCTCGGCGGCGTCGGCCATCACGATCAGCGAGGTCGCGTCGACGACGTCGTGACGGCCCTCGAAGGCCATCCATTCGTGACGCTGGCCGCGCACGCCATCTCCCGTGCCGACGCCGTCGGCGGTGACCAGCCGGCCACCGGTGAACGAGCGCGGACCACGCCAGAACAGGCCGCCGTACCCGGCGTTGTCACGTCCGCGCGTGGTCGGCGATCCGAAGGCGATGGCCGCATCCGTGACGTTCGTCATCGCGGTCTCGACGGTGAGCGCCCAGGTGGTCTCATCGAGCACGCGCACGGTGAGCGTGCGTCGTTCGGACAGCATCCGACGCCCGCCCTCGCTGACCCACTCGAGGTCGTGGGCGAAGCGCGCGACGTCGTCGTCGACGCCGGCCTCGGCGACGGAGGTGTGCGACTGGGTGCCGTCGTTGGGCAGCTGCACGTAGCCCTGACCGGCGAGGTAGGTCGGGCCGCCCCAGAAGTTCTCGTCGTCGACCACCGGCAGCGACCAGGCGATGCCCTTGTGCCACATGTGATCCCACGGGCGGAACAGGCTCACTTCGCGCCCGGCGCGGGTGCGGATCGGATGCAGGTACGGCTTGGGCGACTCGAGCTGCGCGGTGCCGGGGGCGAACACGTAGCGCAGCAGTTCGACGGCGCCGTCGGAGACGACCGCCTCGGTGCCGGTCGCGGCGAGCGTCAGGGTCATGGGTTCTCCTCGGGGTGAGTCGGAGGGGCGGGTGGGAGGGGCTGGTCAGGGTGTCGTGCGCTCGACGGTATCTCAGCCGGCGGCGCCGGATGCCGTGGAATCGGATGCCGTACCGCCGTCCCCCTGCGGCAGCCGGATCGCGCCGGTGATGACCGGCGGCCTTCCGTTCTGCGCGCGGTGCAGCTGCACGTACCGGCCGCCGAGCGCCATGAGCTCGTCGTGCGATCCCTGCTCGACGATGCGGCCCTGCTCGAGCACGACGATGCGGTCCGCCCGTCGCACGGTCGAGAGCCGATGGGCGACGATGAGCGTGGTGCGGCCGCGCATGAGCCGCTCGAGCGCCTCCTGCACGAGCCCTTCCGACTCGGGGTCGAGCGCGCTGGTGGCCTCGTCGAGCAGCAGGATGCGGGGATCACGCACGAGCGCGCGGGCGATGGCGAGGCGCTGACGCTGCCCGCCCGAGAGCCTGGCGCCCCGCTCGCCGACGACGGTGTTCCATCCGTCGGGCTGGGCGTGCACGAACTCCCAGGCGTTGGCCTCGCGCAGCGCCTTCTCCACGCGCTCGGGGGTGGCGTCGGCGAGCCCGTAGGTGACGTTGTCGAAGATGGTTCCCTCGAACAGCACCGATTCCTGCGGCACGACCGAGATCGAGCGGCGCACGGTGCGCACGTCGAGCTGCTGCATGTCGTGCCCGTCGATGAGCAGGCGCCCGCCGGTGGGCCGCACGAACCCGAGCACGAGGTTCAGCAGGGTCGACTTGCCCGAGCCTGAAGAGCCGACGAAGGCGACGGTGTCGCCGGGAGCGATGCGCAGCTCGATCGCGTGCAACGCGTCGTCGTCGGCGTCCGGGTAGCGGTGCGATGCGGCATCCAGCACGATCTCACCGGTGACCTCATCGAGCACCTGCTTGCCCGAGTTCTGCTCGATGTCGGGCTCCTGCAGCACCTCGGCGATCGAGCGCACCGATTCCAGCCCGCGAGCACCGACCGGGATGAGCATGAGCAGCTGGGTGAGACCGCCGGTGAGCAGGGTGAAGTAGGTCGAGAGCATCACCACCTCACCGGGTGAGATCGGCAGGATGCCGGTGAGTGCGAAGACCGCCGCGAGCATGAGGCAGGCGACGCCGAGCAGCTGCATGGCCACCCACGAGACCGAGGCGACCCGCCCGTTGAGCAGGTCGAGGTCGAGCCCCGCGCGGCGCACGCCGTCGGCGCCGTCGGCCACGCGGGTGATCGCGGTCTGCTCCAGTCCGTGCGCGCGGGTGACCGGGATGAGCGAGGCCATCTCGCCCACCCGCGCCGACAGCGTCTCGATCTCGCGGCGGAACACCTCGTTGCGGCGCTGCGAGCGCCGCCGCATGCCGTAGCGGATGCCGATGGCGATCGGCACGGCCAGCGCGTACACGGGAAGGAACTGCGGCACGGCGATGCCGGTCATGGTCAGCGCGCCGAGCATGACCATGGTCGAGGAGAGCAGCGGGTGGGTGACCTGCTGCAGCATCAGCTCGACGTTCTCGACGTCGCGGACGAGCTTGGTCTGCACGATCGAGGCGCTGACCCGGGTGTGGTACCCGATCGACAGGCTCTGCAGGCGGGCGGTGAGCGCGTTGCGCAGGTCGGCGCCGAGGTCGCGCACCACGGTCATGAAGTTGCGGGTGTAGATGAGGTGGTTGGGGTAGTTCTGCAGCAGCAGCACCGCGGCGAGCGCGAACCACCACAGCACGGCGGTCACGTCGCCGTCGGCGGCGACGATGTCGATGATCGCGGCGGTGATGACCGGCAGGATCCACACCGGGATCTCCTTGACCGCGAACGCGAGCACCGCGGCGGTGAGCCGCCACGGCCGGCGCACGACGAGGCGCAGCACCGAACGGATCGGCTGCTCACCATCGATGAGCGCCGCCGGATGGGAAAGCGCTTTCTGTCGCATGGTCCCATCGTAGGGCGCAGTCGGCGCCGACCCAAGTGCGCAGCCACGTGGGGCCACCCGCCGAAGCTAGGCTCGCTCTGACAGCAGGAGGACGGATGCCGCAGCACCGGGTGAAGATCACCGAGGTCGCCCGCGAAGCGGGCGTGTCGCTCTCGACGGTCTCGCGGGTGATGAACGGCAACCCCACGGTCGACCCCACCCTGGCCGAGCGGGTGCGCGAGGTGGCGGCCCGGCTCGGATACACCGCCAATCCACTCGCCCGCAGTCTGGTGCTCGGCCGCACGCAGACCGTCTCGGTCGTGGTGCCCGATCTTGCGAACCCCACCTTTCAGGCGGTGCTGCGCGGCGTCAGCCATGCCGCCGCCCAGGACGGCTATCACGTGCTCGTCTCAGACACCGAGGAGCAGGTCGGCGCGGAGCGCGACATCGCCGTGACCACGCGGCGGCGCACCGACGGCGTCATCCTGTGCGCGCCGCGGCTCGCCCAGCACGAGCTGTCGGAACTTCTGCCGGCCATCGCCCCGGCCGTCGTGATCAACCGCCCGGCCCAGCCGGGCATCCCCACCGTCGCCGCCGACTACGCGGCAGCTCTGGGCGAGCTCATCGCGCACCTGCGCGGTCTCGGCCACCGCCGCCTCGCCTACCTCTCCGGGAGAGTCGCGAGCGCCTCGGGCGACGCGCGCCGGCACGCCATCGCCCAGGCGACGGCGCACGACCGAACACTCGAGATCGTCGAGATCCCGGCCGGCGTCGATTTCGACAGCGGTGCGGCGGCGACGGATGCCGTGCTCGGCAGCGACGCGACGGGTGTGCTCGCCTTCAACGACCTCGTCGCGATGGGCCTGCTCTCGCAGCTCTCGGCCCGCGGCATCCGGGTGCCCGAGCAGCTGTCGGTCGCCGGCTTCGACGACATCCCGTTCGCGGCGTTCACGACGCCGCCGCTGACCACCGCGGCGGTTCCTGCCGCCCAGCTGGGCAGGCAGGCGTGGGCGGCGATGCGAGCGCTGCTCGCGGATGCCGAGCCGACGGCGAGTGAGATCCTCACACCGGCACTCGTGGTGCGCGAGAGCACCGGCCCCGTCTCGGTGTGAGCAGCCGCCGCGGTGCCGCGTCGCGCCGTGCTACGGTCGGAAATCGCTTCCCGGCGTAGCGAAAGAGGATCCACGATGACGTACCACCTCGCCGGCGACTCGACGGTCGCCCCCATGCAGTCGAGCGAGTCGCCGATGTCGGGCTGGGGGCACGCGCTCGACGCGTTCGTCGACGCCCCGGTGCGCAACCACGCGTTCGGCGGGGCCACCAGCGAATCGTTCATCGAATCCGGCACGTGGGACCGGCTCATCGCCGAGGTGCGCGCCGGTGACACGGTCATCATCCAGTTCGGCCACAACGATCAGAAGCAGCCCGAGCTGCTGGCCTCGCGCGGCGGATACACCGACCGGCTGCGCCGTTTCGCCACCGAGGTGCGCGAGCGCGACGGCACCGCCGTGCTCTGCACGTCAGCCGAGCGGCGGCTCTTCGACGGCGAGCAGGTGGTGCCATCGCACGGCGACTACCCGAACGCGGTGCGCGACCTTGCCCGCGAGCTGGATGCGCCGCTGATCGATCTGACCGTGTTCACGTCGTGGCTGTACGAGGATCTCGGTGGCGAAGCCTCGACCGCACTGTTCTCGCACTTCGCGCCCGGCGAGGCTGCGGCCTGGCCGGACGGACTCACCGACAACACGCACTTCCGGTTCGACGGGGCACGCCGCATCGCCGCCTTCGTCGCCCGATCACTGCGCGCGATCGAGCGCCGCGACGGAGACCTGCCGGCACGAGGCGCGCCGGACCTCGCCTGACTCGAACCCCACCATCTAGAAAGCGCTTTCCGGTACGCTGTCAGCCATGACCTCCCGCTTCACGATCGGCGAGACCGACTTCCTGCTCGACGGCGCCCCGCACCGCATCCTCTCGGGTGCGATGCACTACCCCCGGGTGCACCCCGACCTGTGGCGCGACCGCATCCGCAAGGCACGCCTGATGGGTCTGAACGCCATCGAGACCTATGTGGCCTGGAACGCGCACGAACCCGTGCGCGGGCAGTGGCGGCAGGACGGCGACGTCGACCTGGGGCGCTTCCTCGACGTCGTCGCCGACGAGGGCATGCACGCCATCGTCCGCCCGGGGCCCTACGTCTGCGCCGAGTGGCACAACGGGGGACTCCCCACCTGGCTGACCGCCCACCAGGACATGGGGCTGCGCAGCAGCGACCCGGCCTACCTCGACGCGGTCACCGGCTACCTCGAGAAGGTCAACGCGATCATCGCCCCGCGGCAGATCGACCGCGGCGGCAGCGTCATCCTCGTGCAGATCGAGAACGAGTACGGCGCGTATGGTGCTGACAAGGACTACCTCGAGGCGCTCGTGCGGCTCACCCGGGCATCCGGCATCACCGTCCCCCTCACGCAGGTCGACCAGCCGATCCCGCACATGCTCGAGAACGGCGCGCACCCCGAGCTGCACAAGACCGGCTCGTTCGGCAGCCGCATCGACGAGCGCCTGGCCACCCTGCGCCAGCACCAGCCCACCGGGCCGCTGATGTGCATGGAGTTCTGGTGCGGCTGGTTCGACCACTGGGGCGAGAAGCACCACACCACGACCTTCGCCGACAGCGCCGCCGACCTCGACCGGCTGCTGGCGGCCGGCGCCTCGGTTAACATCTACATGGTGCACGGCGGCACGAACTTCGGTCTCACGGCCGGCGCGAACGACTCGGGCCGCTACCTGCCGATGGTCACCAGTTACGACTACGACTCCCCCATCACCGAGTCGGGCGACCTCACCGAGAAGTTCCACGCGTTCCGCGAGGTGATCGCCAAGCACGCCCCGGTGCCCGAGCTGCCCGAGATCACCCCGGCCGACGCCCCCACCCCGCACGCGGTGCTCGAGGCCGTCGCCGACCCGCTCGCGCTGGTCACGACCGCCCGCGGCGAGTTCGACGCGCCGCCCACCATGGACGAGCTCGGCTCTGACGTCGTGCTCGCGGAGTACGTGACGGATGCCGAGGGCGAGGGCGTGCTCGAGGCCGAGGTGCGCGACTACGCCTGGGTCGAGCGCGACGGCATCCCAGCCGGGCGGCTGCAGCGCACCATCGGCGACCTGTCGCTGGCACTGCCCGCGGGCCGGACGCTGCGGCTGCTGGTCGAGGAGACCGGCCGGGTGAACTACGACCAGAAGATCGGCGAGGCGAAGGGCCTGATCGGCATCCCGCTGCTCGACGGCACTCGGCTGGACGGACCTTGGCGGGTGCGCACCTTCGACGTCGCCGGGCTCGGTGCCGCCGTCGCGGCGGCGTCCGCGGCGACGCCGGTGCCCAGCGGCCGCGCGATCGGCCCCGTGGGCCTGCGCGGCGCCTTCGACCTCGACGAGCCCGCCGACCTGTTCCTCGACACGAGCGGCTGGGGCAAGGGGTACGCCTGGGTGAACGGCTTCTTCCTCGGCCGCTACTGGCGGCGCGGGCCGCAGCGCACGCTGTACGTTCCCAGCCCGGTCACGCGAGCCGGCGGCAACGAGGTCGTCATCATCGAGCTCGAGACGGTGACGGACGCCACGGCGCGCTTCCTCGCGCGCCCCGACCTGGGACACGAGGTGGAGTGATGGGTTTCGACAGCGCCTTCGACTGGGCCCGCCGGCACGTGCAGGCCGAGCGGCTGCCCACCGCGGTGCTCGGTGTCGCCACCGCCGACGGGATCGTCGCCCTCGACGGCTTCGGCGCGCAGACGGATGCCGTGTATCCGCTGTTCTCGATCACGAAGGCGCTCGTCGGCATCACCGCCGCCCGCGCCGTCGAACGAGGACTGCTCACCCCGGAGACGCCGCTGACCGCGGCGCTGCCGGAGTTCGGCGCGGGCCGCGACGACATCGTGCGACTGCGCCACCTGGTCAGCCACACCTCCGGCATCACCGAGGTGCCGCTCGACAGCGCCGCGCTCCCCCTGCGCGCGACCCTGATCAGCCAGGGCCGCGACTTCGCCGCCGGCACCGCCTCGCGCTACTCGACACTGGCGTTCGAGGGTGTCGCCGCGCTCACCGAGCATGCCACCGGCACCGCCTGGGACGTCGACACCGCCCGGTGGGCGGCATCCGTGGGGGCGGACGGTCTCACCCTGGATGCCGAGGGCTCGGTCGACGTGACGGATGCCGCGGCATCCGGCGTCGACATGGATCGCTTCCGCGCCACCCGCGCGCCGGGCGCGGGCTTGCTCGGACGCGCGGAGGATCTGCTGCGCATCGGCGCGGAGCTGCTGCGCGTCCACGCCGGCGCGGCCGACGGCATCCTCTCCCCCGCGACGCTGCGGATGATGCGGATGCCGCTCACCGGCGACATCCCGCGGCTCGAGCCGTACCCGGCCGAGCGCGGGCAGGACTGGGGCTTCACGTTCAACCTGCGCACCCGGGCACCCGGGCTGATCGACCGCGACGTGTACGGGCACGGCGGCTGGGCGGGCACCGAGTTCTGGGTGCACCCGGGCGCGGGGCTGTGCTGGGTGCTGCTGACCAACCGGGTGAACCGGCCCGGCGTCGACGCCGACGAGCTCGACAACGCGGTGGTCTCGGGCCGATGATCCACACCCTCCGCTACCGCGGGTGGCCGGCGCCTGCCGCCGCGAGCGCCCTGCCGCATCCCCCCGAGGCGGCGCAGGGCATCAGCGTGACCGACCGGGCCGTGCTGCGCGAGGGCACGCCGATCGTCCCTGTGTCGGGCGAGATCCATTTCAGCCGGCTGCCGCGCGAGCGCTGGTCCGAACGGCTGCGGCAGATGCGCGCCTCGGGCATGACCCTGGCCTCGGCGTACGTGCTGTGGCTGCATCACTCCCCCGCACACGGCGTCGCGCACTTCGACGGTGCGCTCGATGTGGGCGCGTTCATCGATGAATGCGCCGCCGCCGGGCTCGGCGTGGTGCTGCGGATCGGCCCGTGGGCGCACGGCGAGGCGCGCAACGGCGGCTTTCCCGACTGGGTGCAGCAGGCCGACGTCGTGCATCGCAGCGACGACCCCGGCTATCTCGAACTGGTCGGCGAGTGGTTCGGCCAGCTGGCCGCCGCGCTGGACGGACGCGCCGAACCGGGTGGCCCGGTGCTCGCGATCCAGCTTGAGAACGAGCTGTACGACCGCCCCGAGCACCTCGTCACGCTCAAGCGGCTCGCACGCGAGGCCGGCATGTCGGCACCGCTGTGGACCGCCACCGCCTGGGGCGGGGCGCAGCTGCCACTGGATGAGGTCATGCCGCTGTTCGGCGGGTACGGCGACGGCTTCTGGGCCGACCCTGCGGACGACTGGGACCCCTCATTCCGTGCGCACTACTTCCCCTCGCACGAGTGGGACGACCCCGGTGTGGGTGCCGACGTGCGGGCGACGCAGGGGTTCGACGCCGCGGCGACGGCATCCTGTGCGGGATCGCTGGGCGGATTCCCGCCCGCGACCTGCGAGCTGGGCGGCGGTATGGCCACCGCCTATCATCGTCGTCCCGTACTCGACGGCCGCGACATCGCCGCGCTCGCACAGGTGAAGATCGGCAACGGCTCGGCCTGGCAGGGCTACTACATGTACGTCGGCGGCCGGAACCCCGGCCCCGGGATGCAGGAGACGCAGGACACCGGCTACCCGAACGACATGACGGAGTGGAGCTACGACTTCCACGCCCCGATCGGCCAGTCCGGCGACCTGCACGAGTCGGCGACACTGCTGCGCGCGCAGCACGCCTTCCTGGCCGCCTTCGGCGATCGGCTCGGCGGGATGACCTCGAGCCTGCCCGACGAGCGCCCGCAGGATCTCGATGACACGACGACGCTGCGCTGGGCGCTGCGCTCCGACGGCGCCGAGGGCTTCTGCGTGATCACGCACCACCAGCCGCACGTGGCCGTCGAGACCGTGCGTGACGTGCAGCTGCGGATCGAGCTGCCGGGCGAGACGCTGCTCGTGCCGAGCCGGCCGGTCGACATCCCGCCCGGCACGCTGGCGCGCTGGCCGATCGGGCTGCGGGTGGGCGATGCGCGGTTGAGGTGGGCGACGGGTTCGGCATTGACGCTGCTGCCGGGCGGCATCCTCGTGCTGGCGGCGGACGCCGGCATCCCCGTCGAGGTCGCCGCCGGCGACGAGCCACCGGTGATCGTCGAACCCGGCGTGCACGAGATCGGCGGGATGACGCTGCTCGTGCTCGACTCCGCCGACGACGCGTGGGTGCTCGGCGAGCAGCTGTGGCGGTGCGACGGCGAGCTGCTGTGGGACGGTGGGCGGATCGAGGTGCGGGATGCCACTCGCCTGCACCGGTTCGACCCGGCGAGCCGCGACTGGGCCGACGTGCCGGTCGCCCCGGTGCTGGCACCGTCGGTCGCGGTAACAACGCGGCTCGTCCGCCCGGGGAGCGCCGTGCCCGCCGACTACGGATTCGGCGGTGCCCGCCATCGCGCCCCCTCGGCCGAGGCGTTCGACGAGCACGCGGCGGTGTTCGCAGTCGAGGTGCCCGGCTGGACCGGCGATGCCGTGCTCGACATCGACTGGGCGGGCGATGCGGCACAGCTGCGCATCGATGGCGAGACGGTCGACGACCGGTTCTGGGACGGCACCCGCTGGTCGGTCGCGCTGCGCGACCTCGGCGCCCGACCCGGCAGCGGGATCACCCTGCACGTGCTGGGGCTGTCGGCCGAGTCGACGGTGTGGCTGCCGGCGCGCGCACGAGACCGCTTGGACGCCACCGACGGGATGCTGCTCGCCGTCGACGCCGTGCGCCTGCGGCAGCGGGCGAGCACGCCGGTCGCCGGGTAGCCGCCGGCCGCCCGTGGATCCGTTGCCGCCGGGCGTCGCGAAGTGAAACGTCTCATATTGACCCTTGACAGCCGTTCGCGCGCCTGCCAATCTCGTCGGCAGGTGCGGGAATGCGCTTTCCATCTTGCGACCGCCCACCCGGGTCGACACGAGCCCGGGTCCGTTGATGTGCGCGGCGCAGTCGCCGCTCACATCCGAACCCCTTTGTCAGTGACGCCCGAGGAGGAACCGTGGAATCCCCACGCTCTGCACCAGCAACACCCCTGAGACGACGCACGCTCGGCGCCATATCCGGCGCCACCATCACCCTGGTCGTCGCCGCGACCCTGTCTGCCGTGCCCGCCGCGGCAGCCCTCGCTCCGGCTGATGACGGCGCGTGGCGGTTCGACTTCGGCACCCCGACCAGCCCGGTCGCCGACGGCCACCAGCAGGTCACGATGGCCTCGCTCTACACCGCCGAGACGGGCTGGGGCATCACCGTCGCAGACGGCGTGACGCTGTTCGACCGCGATCGCACCGGCAACCGCACCCCCGCCGATCCGGTGGCCGAGGACTTCGTCGCCGGCCTCGACTGGGGCTTCCAGCTCGACGACGTGCCCACCGCCGAGTACGACGTCACGATCACCATCGGCGACGCGCTGACCGGAACGTCGGGCACCAACGCCACCGTGACGCTCGAGGGCACCGCACAGACGCGGCTCACCACGAGCGGCGGCGGCACCACGACCGAGACCTTCCGCACCGCCGTCGAAGACGGCCAGCTCACCGTCGGCTTCACCGGCAGCGGTCTGGGCGCCTACCTCAACGGGCTCGTCGTCACCCCTGTGGTCCCCGCCGTCCCCGCCGGCTTCGCCCTCACCGGCATCGCCTGGAACGCGGTCGACCTCTCGTGGAGCGCCTCGGACGGCGCCTCCGCCTATCGAGTGCTGCGCGCCCCCGTCACCGGCGAGACCGTCGGCGACCTGCAGCAGATCGCCGAGATCGACACCACGAGCTACTCGGACACCGCCGTGGCCGAGGGCGACTCATTCGCCTACGCGGTCGAAGCGGTGAACTCCTACGGCCTGGTCTCGGCCCGCACCGCCACCGTGCTGAGCGGCCCGATCCCGGCGCTGACCGCTCCCACCACCCCGGCCGATCTCGCTGTCGCCGAGGTGACCAAGGACGCGGTCTCGCTGACCTGGGCACCCGCCCCGAACGCCGAGGAGTACGTCGTCGAGCGCGCCGGCGCCGACGGCGTGTTCACCGAGCTCGCCACGGTGACCGCACCCGCGCACACCGACCCCGTCGACACGACGCAGGAATGGTCCTACCGCGTGACCGCCCGCAACGCTGCCGGAACCTCCGCGGCATCCGAGCCGGTCACCTCCACGGTCTACGTCGCCCCGGTTCCGCTTCCGGAGGGCGACCGGGTCGTCTTCGACTTCGGCCCCGGTGCTCTCGCCGAGGGCGCCATCGCCGTCACCAGCACCACCTCGTTCTCGGACGAGTGGGGCTACGGCTTCAGCACGGCACCCGCCTCGACGGAGGCGGATGTCGATCGCGGCGGTGACGACCCGCTGCGCAGCGACTACGTCGCCGCCCAGGGCGGCACCTTCGAGGTGCAGCTGGGTGCCGGCGACTACACGGTCGCCCTCATCGCCGGTGACAGCGCCGCGTCCAGCGAGATATCGATCACCGCCGAGAGCATCGCCAAGGTGCAGACCACCGCGAAGCCGGCCGGAGAGCACCTGGAGATGGTGTTCCCGATCGCACTGATCGACGGCAGGCTCACCCTGCAGATCGGCGGCTCGGCCGCCGCGCTGGACGCGCTCACCATCACGCGTCAGGCACCGCGCCTCGAAGGCGCACTGCCCACGGTGTACATCGCCGGTGACTCGACCGTGCAGACCTACGCCGACGTCTTCGCCCCGCAGGCGGGCTGGGGGCAGATGATCGACCGGTTCTTCGCCGGCGACATCGCCTTCGCCAACCACGCGATCGGCGGCCGGTCGTCGAAGAACTTCATCACCCAGGGGCGTCTGGACGAGATCCTCCGCGGCATCCGCCCCGGTGACTACCTGTTCGTGCAGTTCGGGCACAACGACGCCACCCAGGGTGTCGACGACCGCTACGCGTCGCCCGCCGATTACAAGGAGTACCTGCGCAGCTACGTGCAGGGTGCACGCCAGCGCGGTGCGACCCCGGTGCTCGTCACCCCGGTCTCGCGGCGCAGCTTCGACGCCGAGACCGGTGAGTTCAACGTCAGCTTCCCCGACTACGTCGCGAAGATGACCGAGCTCGCCCACGAGGAGGTCGTCGACCTCGTCGACCTGTCGGCATCCAGCCGCGCCTACCTGAACGAGATCGGCCCCGAAGCCGCGAAGTCGGTGTTCCTCTGGGTCGACCCTGGCATCTTCCCGAACCGCCCGAGCGGCACCCAGGACGACACGCACTTCCAGGAGTACGGCGCCATCCAGATGGCGCGACTCATCGCGCAGGACGTCGCCGAGCTCGACGACCCGCTCGCCGCGAAGGTCACCGACATCGAGCCCCCGGCATCCGTCCCGGCCGCTCCGGCCGACCTCGTCGCCGGTTCGATCTCGAACGCCGGAGCGCTCTTGAAGTGGAGCGCTTCGGCCACCGCCGACATCTACCGCATCGAGCGTCAGGCGGTCGCCGACCCCGACGAGACCTGGTCGCTGGTGACCACCACGACCCAGACCAGTGCGGTCGTGCAGGGTCTGGCCGAGGGAACCGGCTACCGCTACCGGGTGTTCGCGGTGAACGGCCGCGGCACCTCGGCGGCGTCGAACGTCGTCACGTTCTTCACCAAGCAGGCCAAGTGGAAGTTCGACTTCCAGCTCAGCGGCAACGTGCTGATGACCGGCTACACCGAGGTGAACCCCGACGACGCGTACGACGCCGAGACCGGCTTCGGCTTCCAGACGCCGCTCGCCTCGAACGCGGGGCGCGACCGCGGCACCGCCGGCGGCGCGAACGACATCGAGCGCGACTTCGTCCTTCCCGGCGACAGCTCGACCTTCGTGCTGGACGTTCCCAACGGCACCTACTCGGTGAAGACGTACTCCGGTGACTGGATCGGCACGACCCGCACCAACTTCGACATCGAGGGCCGGTCGTTCGGCTCCGGCAACGCCGGAGCCGGCTCGGTGAACGCCTCGGTGCGAGGCCCCGTGCTCGTCACCGACGGCCAGCTCACCGTGCGCGTGCACGGCTCGGCGGCGGGAACGCGGCTGAACGGCCTCGAGATCACCCCGATCCTTCTGGGACCGGCCGGTCTCTCGGCGACCGAGGTGAACGCCGACCCCGCAGCGCCGACCGTGACGCTCGGCTGGACGGATGAGCCCGATCTGACCTGGAAGGTGTACCGCACCTCCGCGTTCGAGAAGGCGGCGACGCTGCTCGGCGAGACGCCGACGGCATCCTTCACCGACACCACCGCACGACTCGGGCTCGACTACGCGTACCACGTCACCGCGGTCGATCAGACCGGACTCGAGTCGGTGCCCTCGGCATCCGTCGACGTCTCGCTCGTCGACCCCGACGTGACCGTGCCGTCCGCACCCACCGGGGTCGCGGTCGACCACCTCGACAAGCGCGAGATCGCGCTGTCGTGGGCGCAGCCGAGCACCGCGGAGTACGCGATGGTGTTCCGCTCCGAGATCGCCGGAGAGCGCGGCGTGCTCGCCGGGTTCACGGCGACGAACCGATTCGCCGACACTGACGTGCTGACCACCATCCCGTATCACTACACCGTCGTCGCGGTGAACGCGGGAGGCGTCGGCCCCGGCTCGGAGCAGCTGATCACGGATGCCACCACGGTGCTGCAGCGTCAGGCGGAGTTCCTCGACCGCGCCCCGGCGGCCGTCGAGACCGGTGACGGCGTGCTGATCAGCTGGCGGATGCTGGGGACGGATCCCGACGCGATCGGCTTCCACGTCTACCGCGACGGCGAGCGCATCACCGGCGAGCCGATCACCGACTCGACCAACCTGCTCGACGCCGACGGCGACACGGGGTCGAAGTACTTCGTGACCCGTGTGCTGGAGGGTGTCGAGGTCACCGTGACCGACGAGTTCGCTGTGCAGAGCGGCGACCACCTCTCGGTGCCGCTCGACAAGCCGGCCGACGCCTACACGAAGGACGGGCAGCCGTACTCGTACCGTGCGAACGACGCGAGCGTCGGCGATGTGGACGGCGACGGCCAGTACGAGCTGCTGGTGAAGTGGGATCCCACCAACTCGCAGGACAACTCGCGCTCGGGCTACACCGGCAACGTCTACCTGGACGCCTACCGTCTCGACGGGACGCGGCTGTGGCGGATCGATCTCGGCGTGAACATCCGCGCCGGCGCCCACTACACGCAGTTCCAGGTGTTCGACTACGACGGCGACGGCCGTGCCGAGGTGATGATGAAGACCACCGACGGCACGATCGACGGTGTCGGCCAGCCGATCGGCAGCGCCAGCGCCGACTGGCGCAGCAGCGCGGGCTATGTCCTCACCGGACCGGAGTACCTCACCGTCTTCGACGGCGAGACCGGCGCTGCGATCGACACCGTCGACTACGTTCCCGCCCGCGGCGATGTCGGCGCGTGGGGCGACACCTACGGCAACCGGGTCGACCGGTTCCTCGCGGCGACCGCCTATCTCGACGGCGAGCGCCCCAGTGCGGTGTTCAGCCGCGGGTACTACACCCGCGCGGTGCTGGCGGCGTACGACTTCGACGGTGAGAACCTGGTGCAGCGCTGGGTGATCGACTCGAACGACACTGAGAGCGCGGCGCTGTACGGCATGGGCAACCACAACCTGTCGGTGGCGGATGTCGACGGCGACCAGAAGGACGAGATCGTCTTCGGCTCGGCCACGGTCGACGACGACGGCACCCTGCTGTACTCGACCGGGCTCGGCCACGGCGACGCGATCCACCTGTCTGACCTCGTGCCTTCGAACCCCGGGCTGGAGGTGTTCGCCGCGCATGAGGACATGAACCGCTCGGGCAACGTGGGCGCCACCATGCGCGACGCCCGCACGGGCGACGTACTCTGGTCGATCCCGGCCGCCCGCGACACCGGCCGTGCGGCATCCGCCGACATCGATCCCCGGTACGAGGGTGCCGAGGGGTGGGCCGTCGGCGGCGACGCCGCCTGGAACTCCCGCGAGGGGTACCTGATGTCGGCGAGCGGCGAGCGGATCGGAAGCAGCATCCCGGCCGCGAACTTCCTCGCCTGGTTCGACGGCGACCCGCTGCGCGAGATCGTCGACCACGACTGGATGGAGGCGACCCGCACCGGCGTGCCGACGGTGTCGAAGTGGAACCCGCAGACCGGTTCGGCCGAGCCGGTGCTCACCGCGAACGGCGCGCTGTCGAACAACGACACGAAGGGCACGCCCAACCTGCAGGCCGACCTGTTCGGCGACTGGCGCGAAGAGATCGCCTGGCGCTCGGAGGACTCCACCGAGCTGCGGATCTACTCGACGACCGATCCGACCGAGATCCGGCTGCGCACGCTGATGCACGACCCGGTCTACCGCCTGTCGGTGGCCTGGCAGAACACCGGCTACAACCAGCCGCCGCAGACGAGCTTCTTCCTCGGCGACGGGATGGAGCAGCCGCCGGCACCGCGGATCGCCGTGACCGGCGACCCGACCGGCGCCGCCGACACGACGGCACCGGTGATCTCGGGGCTCCCCGACGACGGGATGCTGCTGGCCAGCAGCGCGTCGTACACGGTGGCGGTCACCGCCGACGATCCGGAGTCGGGCGTGCGCAACCTCGACATCGCGTTCGACGGCGAGCCGGTGGCGCCGGGGCAGACGATCGACCTCGACGACCTCGTGGGCCCGCACACGCTGACCGTGAACGCGGTCAACCACGACGGGCTCTCCGCCCGCACCGCGGTGCAGCTGCTCGTGTACGAGGACGAGGGGGCGAAGAAGGCACCCGCTCGCGGTGTGCTCTCCACCGACTCGGGATGGGAGGACGGGCTGCACGACGGCGAGTACACGGTGTCGATGAACCTGTGGCACGGCGTCAACGGCGCCGTGTTCCGCCTGTACGAGAACGGCGAGCTGATCTCGACCGAGCTGCTCGACGCGGACTCACCGAATGCACAGGTGGCGACGGTGCGGGTCTCGGGCAAGGAGAACGGCACCTACGCGTACACCGGTGAGCTGATCAACGCCAACGGCACGACTCAGACCACCTCGGTGCGTGTGAAGGTGACGGATGCCGCACCGGCGGCCCCGGTGATCAGCCATGACAACCACGACAAGGACGGCGAGTACACGATCTCGACCGACCTGTGGTGGGGCACGAACGCGATCGGCTACCGGCTGTTCGAGAACGGCGTCGTGATCGACGAGCAGACCCTGGTCGCCGATTCGCCGAACGCCCAGCACGTGCAGACCCCGATCAGCGGCCGCACCGCCGGGGAGTACGTCTACGTCGCGGAGTTCAGCAATGCCGCCGGTTCGACGACATCGCAGCGGATCACCGTGACCGTGCGCTGAGGTCGGGACGGGCCGCGGGGCCGGATCGCCTGAGAAGGTGGTTCGGCCCCGTTTCCGTGTGCCGCGCTGACCCTCAGCGCCCGCGGGTCGCCGGGTAGCGCATCACCCCGGCACGCGAAACGCGCCGCAGACCGGAGTCTGCGGCGCGTTCGCCGGTTCGCCGGTTCGCCGTGTCGCTCAGCGCACTCAGCGCGTGACGGGCGCCTCGCTGGGCAGGGCATCGCCGATCAGGGCGAGGTTCTGGATCGCGGCGAGACCGTACTGCGCGGCGTCGTTCGTGCCGAGCGAGGGCACCTCGTCGACAGGATTGAGCACCTCAGGACCGGTGAGACGGTGCAGCTCGAGGTCGCGGCGGTGCAGCAGCCACTCCCCGACGCCCTCGAACGCCTCCCAGGCACGCCGCGCGGCATCGCCGTCTGCGGTGCGCGCGGCGGCGAAGGCCAGCAGGCGGCTGTGCGCCTGCTCGAGATGGATGCCGGTCAGGGTCTGACCGACCGCCGCCTGCTGCTCCTCGGGAGAGGCGAGGTAGAGCCGGCAGTAGTCGATCCACGCCTCGCGGAAGCCCGGCACATCGACGAGGTCGATGAGCTCGCTGCACACCTCGACGAGGCCGAAGACCGCGCTCAGGTGCGAGACGGCGATGCGCTCGCGACTGGTGTCGAAGCGCCCCCGCTCGATGTCGTAGAGCGCCTCGCCGGTAAGGAAGCCGTTCGGCAGTGCCGCGATGTCGGCCATGGTGCCCAGCAGCCGGTCGCGCGAGCGCTCGTTGCCGGTGCGCTCCCAGTCGGCGAGCCAGGTCGCCGCCAGGGCGCTCCAGTCGGTGCCGAGCCCCACGGCGAGCGCCTTCGGGTCGGGACGGTAGGTGGCGGCGTCCTCCCGCACCTTGCGGGTGGGGTCGGTGTCGAGGAAGCGCTCGTCGCTGTCGCGCAGCTCGTCGAGCAGATCACCGGTGCGCTCGTCAGCGGTGAGGTAATGGAAGATGCGCCGGTAGACCGGGCTGCTGATGCGCAGCTGCTTGGCGCTGCATCCCCAGTGCTGCACGTTGTGCCGTGACCCGAGGCCCTGCCAGCGGCCCAGGTGATAGACGTCGACCTCCCCGGTGTGCCGGGTCATCGCCTCGGCGAAACGGAACACATCGGCGCGGCCGCTGCGCAGGTACGAGTACCAGAGCCACAGGTCGGGTGAGAGCTCGCTGTTGTCCCACGCGTATCCGCCGACGTCGTACCGCCACACGTGCCGGTCGAGGTCGTAGGTGTGCATGATGTCGCCGTAGTCCCAGAACCCGTACCACCGGCGCTGGTCGACCTGGCCGAGGTAGAAGTCGAGCAGGAAGTCGAGGCTGTCCTCGATCTCGGCGCGCAGCGGGGTCGAGCGGTCGATCGGCGCCCAATCGCCGAACACCCCCGCCTCGTGCAGGTGCTGCGGTGTGGGCTGCAGCAGCGGAGGCCGCTGCAGCTGCTCGACGGCGGATGCCGTCTCGGCGGCCGAGGGGGTGCGGTCGTGCGCGAACAGTGTGATCTCGTGCGTGCGGGCCACGCCGTGCGGGTCGCCGAAGCCCGGCTCGTAGTCCTCGTAGGTGATCTCGAGTGCGTCCAGCTGCGAGGCGTAGTCGTCCTGCCCGAGACCGTCGTGGTAGAACCGCAGGTCCATCGGCTCGGCCGCCGGGGCGTACAGCCAGGCGGTCAGCTGCGCCCGGTCGCCGGTCAGGTCGCGCAGGTCGAGCTGGCCGGGGCATGACTGCCAAAACGAGCGGATGCCGATGGCGAAGCCGCCCTCGGGATCGCTGATCGACGCGTACCCCTCGGCGCGGGTACCCGCCCCGGCGTCGATCCACGCGTGGCCGGCTCCGGTGCGCTTGCGGATGCGGAACCCATCGGCGCTGAGCTGGGTCAGGGTCACATCGGCCCACGCGGGGATCAGATGCAGGCGCTGCGACACCGCCGGCTTCCAGGTGGCCGGATCACCGGTGGGGCGGCCGGCGATCTGCGCCGCACGCACGTCGTGGCCCGGGTCGCGGCGCAGGCCGGTGATGCCGCGCACCG
Source organism: Microbacterium sp. YJN-G (assembly GCF_015040615.1). Taxonomy (NCBI): domain Bacteria; kingdom Bacillati; phylum Actinomycetota; class Actinomycetes; order Micrococcales; family Microbacteriaceae; genus Microbacterium; species Microbacterium sp. YJN-G. Next base: position 333,993 of record NZ_CP060402.1, on the reverse strand, counting down.
CCTCGGCGAAGAGACCGCCGCCGGCGCCCGCCAGGCGGACGTGACGGTCGTGCAGCGGAGCCCGCAGGGGCACGTCGGCGCGGATGCCGAGCCCGGCGAGGAAGTCGCTCTCGGCGTCGCCGTCCCAGATCACCGTGTGCACGAGGCGCAGCTGCGCCGAGCCCGCCACCGCCACCACGCGCACCCGGAACGGCAGCCAGGCGCGATCGCCGCGCTCCTCGCGGTGGACGCCGTCGATGCGGATCACGGCGCGCGCCGGCCCGCGCTGCTCGACGGCGACACCGTCCACGCGGCAGCGGAACCGGCGGCGGGTGCCGCCGCCGTCCTCGTCGATCTCGTCCTGCAGCAGGCTGACCAGCCGCACATCCTCGGCGACCGCGCGGCCGCCGCGCTCGACGCGGTGCAGCAGCACGTCGTCGCCCACCCGACCGATCGCGACGCGCAGCGCTCCGGTGTCCACGACCACCCGCTCCCCCTCGTCGACGCGAACCGGCGCCGAGGGGGCGGGCGGCTGCTGCGCGGCATCCGCTTCGGTCACGACGCAGTCGTCGGGGACCGGACCCGCGCCGATCGCGCAGCCGGCCCACTTCACCGAGCCGTCGGGCCAGGTCGCGAGCGGCCAGAACTGCGCCGGCACGTCGGCGCCGGATGCCGTGCGCAGCCGCAGGCCGCCGGTCGACGCGAGACGACCGCGGGCGACGGGCACACCCCAGGTGGCGCCGGCGGGCAGTGCCTCGGGGGCGTGGCCGTCCAGCCAGCGCAGCGGGATGCGGAGAGAATTGCCGGTCACAGTCGGTGAACCTCCAGATTGCGGTAGGTGGCGGTGAGGGGTGCCATCTGCCGGAAGCCGATCCGCCCGGCACCGGCACGGGGCCCGGTGGTCTCGTCGTCGTCCCACTGGAACAGCGGCAGCCCGTCGATGCTGAACTGCACCCGGCCCGCGTCGTGCACGAGCTCGATCCGGTAGAAGCTGCCGCGCGCATCGCGCACCGGGGGCAGCGGGTCGGCACCCTGCGCGACGAGATGGAACCCGGGCGACTTGCGCAGATTGGCGGTGTGGAAGGCGCGCTCGTCCTCCCAGCGACGGCGGAAGTACGACACGTGCAGGGTGCGCAGATCGCTCGAGTGGTACTGCGGGTAGGCGCCGCTGCGCGGTGCGAGGCCGGGGTCGAAGATGCCGCCGCCGGCCGCAGCCGCGGCGCCGAAGAACAGCATCGCAAGCCCGGGTTCCTCACGGGGTGAGAACTCCCAGGTCACGCGGATGCGGTCGCCGAACACCTCGGGGCACCACAGCGTCCAGTGGTCGTCGTGACCGCCGCCGCTCGAGAGCAGCAGGCCGTCGTCGCCGCGTCGCGCGTCCACCGGGCCTTCGGCGACCCAGTCGGCGATGTCGTCGGGACCGGTGAGCGCGTTGCGGTACAGCAGGCTCATCCCTTCACCGAGCCGATCAGCATGCCCTTGGCGAAATGCTTCTGCAGGAACGGATAGAACAGCACGATCGGCAGGGTGGCGACGATGATCACCGCGAACTTGATGCCCTGCGAGGGCGGCAGCTGGGTCGGATCCTGTTCGACGACGGTCATGTCGGTGGCGACGGTGACCTGCCGCAGGAACATCTGCAGCGTCCACATCGAGTTGTCGTTGAGGTAGAGCAGCGGCGACATGAAGTCGTTCCAGATGCCCACCGCGTAGAACAGCGCGAACGTGGCCAGCACGGGCTTCGACAGGGGCAGCACGATGCTCCACAGGGTCTGCAGCTCGTTGGCGCCGTCGATCTTCGCCGACTCCTCGAGCTCGTTGGGCAGCTGCTGGAAGAAGTTCTTGATGATGATCAGGCTGAACGGGTTGATCGCGGCCGGCAGGATCAGCGCCCAGTAGTTGTCGAGTAGACCGAGATCCTTGACCACGAGGAACGTGGGGATCATGCCGCCGCCGAACACCATCGTGAACACGATCAGCGACAGCATCACCCGCCCGCCGGGCAGGTTCGCCTTGCTCAGCGGATAGGCCATGGCTGCGGTCAGCACGAGCTGCACGATCGTGCCGACCGCCGTCACGAGGATGGTGGTGATCAGCGCCCGCAGGAAGGCCGGGCTGCTGAAGATCGAGTTGTAAGCCTCTGTCGAGAACGTCTCGGGCCACAGGAAGAACGAGCGCGTCGCGAGCTCGGCCTCGGTGGCGAACGAGCCGGCGAGCACGTAGATGAACGGCACGAGCGCGATGATCGAGACGACCACCATCAGCGTGATGTTGAACACATCGAACACGCGCCCGGCGGGGGTGTTGAACCGGTACTTCTCGCGAGCCATCAGAAGATCCCCGTCTGCTGGTAGCGGCGCGCGAGGGCGTTGGCGCCGAAGATCAGGATCACGCCGACGATCGCCTTGAACAGGCCGACCGCGGTCGAGTAGCTGTAGGAGCCCTGCGTGATGCCCATGAAGTACACGTAGGTGTCGAAGACGTCGGCGACCGAGCGGTTCAGCGAGTTCGTCATGAGGTAGATCTGCTCGAAGCCGGTGCTGAGCACCGAGCCCATCTGCAGCACGAACATGACGATGACGGTCGGGATGATCGAGGGCAGCGTGACATGCCAGACGCGCTGGAAGCGCCCGGCGCCGTCGATGATCGCCGCCTCGTACTGTGCCTGATCGACTCCGGCGAGCGCGGCGAGGAAGATGATCGTTCCCCAGCCGGTGTTCTTCCAGATGTCCTGCAGCACGATCAGCGGCCGGAACCAGGCCGGGTCGGCGAGGAAGTTGATGTCGGTGCCGAGCAGCGAGTTCACCAGCTGGAACAGCGGCCCGACATCGAGCGCGAACAGCAGGTAGGTGAGCGAGGCGACCACGGTCCACGACAGGAAGTGCGGCACGTAGATGAGGGTCTGCACGGTGCGCTTGAGCATCGACAGCCGCAGCTCGTTCAGCAGCAGCGCCACGATGATCGTCAGCGGGAACGCGATGACCAGGCTCAGCAGCGCGAGGATGAGCGTGTTCGCCAGCAGCCGGCCGAAGTCGGGGCTGCTGAAGAAGTCGTCGAAGTGCCGCCAGCCGACCCACGGGCTGTCGGCGATGCCGAGGAAGGGCACGTAGTCCTTGAACGCGATGATCGCGCCGAACATCGGCCAGTACCGGAACAGCAGGAAGTAGATCACGCCGGGGATCAGCAGCAGGTACAGCCACTTGAACTGGCTGAAGTGCACGCGCACGCCGCGTCGGCGCTTCCGCGGCTCATGGACGGTGACCGCCTCGGTCTGGGTCACCTGGTCATCGATCAGGAGCGTCATGATGGGTTCTCTCGGGATGCCGGGGCGGACTGCGGCCGCCCCGGCACATCCATCAGGAGTCGGCGTCCGCCAGCTCGTTGATCTCGGTGATCACGTCGTCACCGCCGCTGGAGCGCCAGCGGGCGACGGCATCCTTCAGTCCGTCGAGGTCGAGCTGACCGGCGATGTACTGGATGCGGGCATCGGCGACGATCGTGTCGAGCTGCGCGCCCTTCGAGACGTAGGTGGGCGACATGTACGGCGCGGCCGGGTCGAACTCGGCGAGCTCGAGGTCGGCTGCCTCGATCTGCTTGCGCTTGTCGTACATCTCCTGCTCGTACTCGGATGCCTGCTTCGGGCGGTAACCCTTGAAGCCGTTCACGTTGGTGCCCAGCTGCGCGTAGGCGCCGACGGTGTCCTTGAGCTCCTGCGACACGTCGTCGATGCCGACCGCGAGGTCACCCTCGAGCTCGTACGTGACACCCTCGATGCCGTTGTTCAGCAGCGGGCCGACCTCGTCGGAGTTCAGGTCGTTCAGCACCTGCAGCACCTGCTTCAGCTGCTCCTCGGTGCGCACGCTGGAGCGCGGAATCGCCAGGAAGCCGCTGTAGCCGGCGGTGGGCAGGGCATGCACCTCGCCGTCGGGGCCCTCGAGGTTGCCGGTGATGTCGACGTAGTTCTCGAAGTTCTCGGGGTCGCTCTGCTTGAACAAACCGATCAGCTGACCTGCACGCGAGTGCACGTCGATGATGATGCCGCCCTGACCGGTGAGGAACGGCTCGTTCCACTTCGCCGAGTCGAAGGTGGCGTAGTCGGCGTTGACGACGCCGTCCTCGACGAGCTGCCGCTCGAATTGCACGGCCTCGAGCCACTCGTCGGTCGTGAAGCTCGGCACAAGCTCACCGCCGCGCTCGGTCCAGCGGGTACCAGCGCCGTACCAGGTCTCGATGGCATCCCAGGGGCTGTTGGTGCCGATCGTGCCGGGCCACTTGGGGATGATCAGGCCGTAGGTGTCGTCGGCGCCGTTGCCGTCGGGGTCGTCCTCGGTGAATGCGCGCGCCACCTCGGCGAGCTCGTCGACGGTGGTCGGCATCTCGAGGCCGAGGTTCTGCAGCCAGTCCTTGCGGATGATCACCGCTTCGCGCATCGCATCCCGGGCGCGGAACACACCGTAGACCTTGCCGTTGATGCTGGACGCCTTCTGCACCTCGGGCAGGTCGGTCGCGAGGTTCGGGTAGTCGTCGAGGTGTTCGGTGAGGTCCCAGAACGCGCCGGCCTCGGCGTTGCGGACGAAGCCGGGGTCCTTGCCCTGGATGACCATCACCTGGGGCAGGTCGTCGCCGGCCAGGGTGATGTTCACCTTGTCGCCGTACGAGGCGTTGGGCACCCACGTCATCTCGAGGTCGACGCCGATCTGCTTCTCGATGGCGAGCTCGATCTCGTTGCCGTCCTTCGGCGAGGTCGTGCTGAGGAACGGCGCCATCACGCTCAGGCTCTTCAGGTCGCCGGATTCGGCCTCGTCGGAACCGCCGCTGGAGCAGCCGGTGACAACGATGGCGGATGCGGTCAGCAGGGCGAGCCCTGCGGTGGTGCGTGCTCTGGTGCTCATGGAGAACTCCTTCGTTCGGTGTAGGGGCGTTCGGTGTTGGGGCGTTCGGTGTAGGGGCGTTCGGTGTTGGGGCGTTCGGTGTTGCACGTAGGGACGGATTTCAGTTCAGGGATGCCGGCCGGGCCGTGGATGCGGAGGCGAGGCGCGCGTTCTCCTCGAGACGACGCTCGTTCGCCGCGAAGAAGGCCAGGCACAGTGCGGTGCTGGCGGTGATCCAGGCGCCGAGGGAGAGGAACGGGATGATGCCCGGCACCAGCGCGCTGGCGACGACGATCGCTGCGGCGACCGCGATCAGCAGCGCGACGTGCGCGAGGTTCGCGGCCATCCACCGCACCGTGACGCCGAGGTACGACCGCAGCGGCAGGTCGTACTCGACGTACAGCGGCACGAGCAGCGCGGCGATCACGGCGGTGACGGCCAGGGCGACGAGAGCGGCCGCCGACCAGGCGCTGCCGACGGCATCCGCCCGGAATCGGCCCAGCACCGCCGTGGCCAGCAGAGCCAGCACGAGGTGCACGGGGCCGACGACGAGGTTGGCGCGCACGAACTCTCGTCGCCAGGCGGATGCGAATGCCGGCAGGGTGCGGAAGCCCTCGCCGCGCAGGCGCCGCCGGGTCAGCTCGGCGGCGGCGACGGATGCCGGCGCGGTGCCCAGCAGGATGCCGCCGGCCAGGGCGAACAGGTACCAGAGCGCGTTGACGGTCGCCACCCAGAGCACCCACTCGAAGGCACTGTGCAGCCGCACCGCCCAGTGCGCGTGAAGGTCCTGCGTCTGCATGGGATCTCCGTCGATGTCCGTGTCGGGACGCACCCGAATTCGGGAATACGCTTTCCGTCCGGAACGATAACGGGTAGTTTGAAACGTGTCAAACACTTCGTCATTCGCAGGACTCGCTGGCTTGACAGCCGGCACCCCTCTGCATATCGTGATATGAAACGATTCAACCGATCGTCGGTGATCGGCCTCGATGAGGAGAGAAACGCACCATGACCCGCGTCGCCTTCAGGCTTCAGGTACGCCCGGAGCTGCTCGACGAGTACCTCGAACGGCACTCCCCCGTGTGGCCCGAGATGCTCGCCGAGATCGCAGCATCCGGCCGCCGCAATTACTCGCTCTTCCTCGCGGACGGCGGCACCCTCATCGGCTACTACGAGACCGATGACGACGCCGCCGCGCAGGCCTACCTCGCCGCCTCGGAGGTGGCCGGCCGGTGGGAGGCCGAGATGGGCCGGTTCTTCATCGGCCTCGAGGGCCGCCCCGACCAGGCCGCCACCCCGCTGACCGAAGTCTTCAACCTCGAATCCCAGCTCGCCGCAGCAGAAAGCACCGAATCATGAGCATCCTCACCGCCGACCATCTCGCCGCTCTCGAGAAGCAGTCGATCGAGCTGCCGTCGTGGGCGTTCGGCAACTCCGGCACCCGCTTCAAGGTGTTCGGCACGCCGGGAACCCCGCGCGATCCGTTCGAGAAGATCGCGGATGCCGCGCAGGTGCACAAGCACACCGCGCTCGCGCCGTCGGTGGCGCTGCACATCCCGTGGGACATGTGCGACTTCGGCGACCTGCGCAAGCACGCCGAGGATCTCGGCGTCGCGCTGGGCACAGTGAACTCGAACACGTTCCAGGACGAGGACTACAAGTTCGGTGCGCTCACCCACGAGGATGCCGCAGTGCGCCGCAAGGCGATCGACCACCACCTCGCCTGCATCGACGTGATGGATGCCACCGGCAGCCGCGATCTGAAGATCTGGCTCGCCGAGGGCTCGAACTACCCGGGCCAGGCCGACATGCGCGGCCGTCAGGACCGGCTGCACGAGTCGCTGCAGCAGATCTACGCGCGCCTCGGCGACGACCAGCGCCTGGTGCTGGAGTACAAGTTCTTCGAGCCGTCGTTCTACCACACCGACGTTCCCGACTGGGGCACCTCGTACGCGCAGGTCAGCGCCCTCGGCGACAAGGCGATGGTGTGCCTGGACACCGGCCACCACGCCCCCGGCACCAACATCGAGTTCATCGTCATGCAGCTGCTGCGCCTGGGCAAGCTCGGCTCGTTCGACTTCAACTCGCGCTTCTACGCCGATGACGACCTCATCGTCGGCGCGGCCGACCCGTTCCAGCTGTTCCGCATCCTGTTCGAGGTGGTCCGCGGTGGCGGACTGAACAACCCCGACGTGGCATTCATGCTCGACCAGTGCCACAACATCGAGGACAAGATCCCCGGCCAGATCCGCTCGGTGCTGAACGTGCAGGAGATGACCGCCCGCGCCCTGCTGGTCGACCTGGATGCTCTCGCCGCGGCGCAGAGGTCCGGCGACGTGCTCGCCGCCAACGCCGTCTTCATGGACGCGTTCTACACCGATGTGCGCCCGGCGCTGGCCGAGTGGCGCGAGGAGCGCGGCCTTCCCGCCGACCCGATGGCCGCCTTCGCGGCATCCGGTTACCTGGCGCAGACCGCTGCTGACCGCGTCGGCGGCGTGCAGGCCGGCTGGGGCGCCTGAGCGCATCACCTCGAGACGAGACAAGGACATCCTGATGATCAACCCCACCGCCGAAGCCCTGATCGCGCGCTCGAACCGCCTGGGCGCCGACCCGAAGAACACCAACTACGCCGGCGGCAACACGTCGGCCAAGGGCACCGAGACCGACCCGGTCACAGGTCTCCCGGTCGAGCTGATGTGGGTGAAGGGCTCTGGCGGCGACCTGGGCACCCTCACCGAGCAGGGCCTGGCGGTGCTGCGTCTCGACCGGATGCGCGCCCTGGTCGACGTGTACCCGGGGCTGGACCGTGAGGACGAGATGGTCGCCGCGTTCGACTACTGCCTGCACGGCAAGGGCGGTGCGGCGCCGTCGATCGACACGGCGATGCATGGACTGGTGGATGCTGCGCACGTCGACCACCTGCACCCCGACAGCGGCATCGCGATCGCGACCGCCGCCGACGGCCCCGAGCTGACGCAGAAGATCTTCGGCGACAGGGTCGTGTGGGTGCCGTGGCGTCGCCCGGGCTTCCAGCTGGGCCTGGACATCGCGCAGATCAAGGCCGAGAACCCGCAGGCGATCGGCACGATCCTGGGCGGGCACGGCATCACGGCGTGGGGCGAGACCAGCGAGCAGGCCGAGGCCAACTCGCTGTGGATCATCGACACCGCCGCCGCCTACATCGCCGAGCACGGCAAGGCGGCGCCGTTCGGCGGCATCCGTCCGTGCTTCGAGGCACTGCCCGAGGGCGAGCGGCGCGAGCGCGCAGCCGCCCTGGCGGCCAGCATCCGCGGCATCGCCTCGACCGACAAGCCGATGGTCGGGCACTTCACCGACTCCAATGTGGTGCTCGACTTCCTCGCCTCCGAGAAGGCGCCGGCCCTGGCGGCGCTGGGCACCAGCTGCCCCGACCACTTCCTGCGCACCAAGGTCAAGCCGCTCATCCTCGACCTGCCCGCCACGGCCACGCTCGACGAGCAGCTCGCGCGCCTGCACGAGCTGCACGCCGAATACCGCGCCGACTACCAGGCCTACTACAACGCGCACGCGACGTCCGAGTCCCCCGCGATCCGCGGCGCCGACCCGCTGATCGTGCTGGTGCCCGGTGTGGGCATGTTCTCGTACGGGGCGAACAAGCAGACCGCCCGCGTGGCGGGCGAGTTCTACGTCAACGCGATCAACGTGATGCGCGGCGCCGAGGCGCTGTCGACCTACACCCCGATCTCTGATGCCGAGAAGTTCCGCATCGAGTACTGGGCGCTCGAAGAGGCCAAGCTGCAGCGGATGCCGAAGCCGAAGTCGCACCAGGGTCGTATCGCGTTCGTCACGGGCGCAGCATCCGGAATCGGCAAGGCCATCGCCACCCGCCTGGCCGCCGAGGGCGCCTGCGTCGTCGTCGCCGACCTCGACCTCGAGAAGGCACAGGCCGCGGCCGCCGAACTCGGCGGCACCGACGTCGCCATCGGCGTCGCGGCGAACGTCGCCGACGCGGATGCCGTGCAGGCAGCCCTGAACGAGGCCGTGCTCGCCTTCGGCGGTGTCGACCTGGTCGTCAACAACGCCGGCCTGTCGCTGTCGAAGCCGCTGCTGGAGACCACCGAGAAGGACTGGGATCTGCAGCACGACGTGATGGCGAAGGGCTCGTTCCTCGTCTCGAAGGCGGCCGCACAGGTGCTGATCGACCAGAAGCTCGGCGGCGACATCATCTACATCTCGTCGAAGAACTCGGTCTTCGCGGGCCCGAACAACATCGCCTACTCGGCGACCAAGGCCGACCAGGCCCACCAGGTGCGCCTGCTGGCAGTCGAGCTCGGCGAGCACGGCGTTCGCGTGAACGGCATCAACCCCGACGGCGTCGTGCGCGGCTCGGGCATCTTCGCCTCGGGCTGGGGCGCCAACCGCGCCGCCACCTACGGCGTCGCCGAAGAGGACCTCGGCCAGTTCTACGCCAACCGCACCATCCTCAAGCGCGAGGTCGTTCCCGAGAACGTCGCCGACGCCGTGTACGTGCTCACCGGCCCCGAGCTCAGCCGCACCACCGGCCTGCACATCCCGGTCGACTCCGGCGTCGCCGCCGCGTTCCTGCGATGATCAGGGCCGAGCGACCGGCCCGCACCTTCGCTGCGGTCGACCTGGGCGCGACCAGCGGCCGGGTCATGATCGGCTGCGTCGGCGACGGCTCGGTGCAGCTCGAGCCTGTCGCGCGGTTCCCGAACGGGCCCGTGCAGCGCGAGGACGGCCTGCACTGGGACTTCGGCGCCTTGTACGAGAACATCGTCGCCGGCCTCGCCGAGGCCGTGCGCCGTGAGCCCGGCATCGAGAGCATCGGCATCGACTCGTGGGCGGTCGACTACGGCCTGCTGCGCGACGGGACGCTGCTCGCCGAGCCGTTCCACTACCGCGACGAGCGCACCGAGCGCGGCGTCGCACAGGCGCACGCGATCGTCCCGTTCGCCGAGCTGTACCCGCGCAACGGCCTGCAGTTCCTGCCGTTCAACACCCTGTACCAGTACCGCATCGACGAGCGGACGGACCAGGCGGACGCCGCACTGCTGATCCCCGATCTGCTCGCCTTCCTGCTCACCGGGCGGCAGGTCGCCGAGCGCACCAACGCCTCGACGACCGGCCTGCTCGATGTGCGCACCTCGGAATGGGATCTCGACCTGGCCGGACGTCTCGGCATCCCGGCCGGCATCCTGCCCGAGCTCGTCGATCCGGGCACCGTGATCGGCACGCTGCGCCCGGAGCTCGCCGACCGGATCGGCGCCGAGCTGCCGGTCGTCGCGGTCGGCTCGCACGACACGGCATCCGCCGTCGTCGCCGCGCCGCTCTCGACGCCCCACTCGGCGTACATCTCGTGCGGCACCTGGGGCCTGGTGGGCCTGGAGCTGGCGGAGCCGGTGCTGACGGATGCCGCTCGCGCGGCGAACTTCACCAATGAGCTCGGCGTCGACGGCCGCATCCGCTTCCTGCACAACGTCACCGGGCTCTGGCTGCTCAGCGAGACCGTGCGCGCGTGGGAAGAGGAGGACGGCACCCCGATCGTCCTGCCGGAGTTGCTGCAGGCCGCCGGTGCGGTGCCTGCCGACGTGCCACTGTTCGACGCGAACGACCCGGCGCTGAGCGCCCCCGGCGGCATGCCCGCCCGCATCGCGGCGCTGCTGCGCGCCTCCGGTGCGGACGTGCCGGCCGATCGGGCGGGACTTGTCCGGTCGATCGTCGAGTCGATCGCCTCAGCCTTCGCGGATGCCGTGCGCAGGGCGGGCGAGCTGGCCGGGCGGCCGGTCGACAGCATCCACATCGTCGGCGGCGGTTCGCTGAACCGCCTGCTCTGCCAGGCGACCGCCGACCGCGCGGGTCTGCCGGTGCTCGCGGGCCCGGTCGAGGCGACGGCTCTCGGGAACGTGCTCGTGCAGGCGCGTGCGGCGCAGGCCGCGCCCACGGCGCTCGAAGAGCTGCGCGTTCTCGTCGCCGCCGGGTACCCGCTCGAGCGATACCAGCCGCGCTGAGGGGGTGCCGGTCGTCGAGCGGCTCCGGACACGCTCCGACCCACGGCTCGTCCAACTGGGGCACCACACCTATGGTGATATCCAGCGGGCCGAGGACAACCGCGCTGAGAGGAGACCGACCATCAGCGCACCACGACGACACCGGCGGATGCCGCGGGTGACGATCGCCGTCGTCGCCCTGTGCCTGGTGGCGCTGCTGATGCGCCCGGCGATCTCGGCGGTGGGTCCGCTGATCGACCGGATGTCACAGGACACCGGCATCCCGCTCCCTGTGCTGGGCGCGCTGCCGACGATCGTGCTCCTCACCTGGGCGGTCGTCTCGCCGTTCGCACACGGCGTCGGGCGGCGCGCGGGCCTGGGTACAGCGGTGCTCGGCGCGCTCGCCCTGCTGGGCGCGGGCACCGTCATCCGATCCATCCCCGGCTCGGCGGTCTGGCTCTGGATCGGCACGGCGCTGATCGGCATCGCCCTCGCGATCGGCAACGTGCTGCTGCCTGCGGTGGTCAAGCGCGACTTCCCGCTGCGCGTGCCGCTGATGATGGGCGTGTACTCCGCCCTGCTCGGCGGCGCCGGTGCCGTGGCATCCGGTCTGGCCATTCCGCTCGCCGACCTCACCGGCGACGACATCGGGGCCGGCTGGCGGCTCTCGCTGCTGATCACCGGCGCCGCCGTGCTGCCGCTCGCCCTGCTCGCCTGGTGGCTGAGCAGCCGCCGCGGCGCTGCGGCGGAACGCGCGGCCGGGGCGGGACCCGTCACCAGGCTGGGCATCTGGCGCGATCCGGTGGCCTGGCAGGTCGCCGTCTACATGGGCGTGCAGTCGACGAACTTCTACGTGCTGGTCACCTGGCTGGCCCCGATGTCGCTGGCCACCGGCCGCAGCGCCGCCCTCGCGGGAGTCGACGTGATGGTGTACCAGGTGTTCTCGCTGGTCGGCTCACTCGCGGTCGCCTTCGCCATGCACGGACGCGGTGCGCGGATCACCCCGGCACTGCTGCCGCTGCTCGGCGTGGCGGGTGTGGTCGGGCTGATGCTCTGGCCGGCCGCCGTCGGTGTCTGGGTCGTGCCACTGGGGGTGTTCTCGGGTGCGTCGCTCGGCGTCTCGCTCACGCTGATGGCGCAGCGCGCCCGCGATCACAGCACCTCATCGGCCCTGTCGGGCATGTCGCAGTCGGTCGGCTACGCGATCGCCGCGATCGGGCCGGTGCTGTTCGGCGTGGTGCAGGCGGCGACCGGCAGCTGGCCGGCGGCGCTCGTCATCCTGCTGGCGTCGATGACCGCTCAGGCGCTCGTGGGCGCGTTCGCCGCCCGCGACCGCTACGTCCTGCAGCACTGACCCCACCACACCCTCGGGGCCGGGCGGGTCAGATGCCGTCGGTCATCCACGCGACGACGACGTCGCCGATCATCGAGCGCAGGTGGTCGCGGCTGTCCTCGGCGAGCAGGTCGCGGTCGAAGAGGTAACCGAAGGTGTGCTGATTGGCGACCTGGAAGAAGCAGTACGAGCTGATCAGCAGGTGCACGTCGAAGGCATCGACATCCGAGCGCATCACGCCCTCAGCGCTGCCGCGCTCGATCACCTTCTCGAGTACGACCGGGTCGGTGACGGCGAGTTCCTGCACTTCTACACGTGCACGATCGGTGGGGTGTTCTTCGAGGTGGCCGAGCACCGCGGCGGCTACGACGGCTACGGCGGCGCCAACGCCCCGATTCGCCTCGCCGCCCAGCGCGCCATGGAGCGCTGACCCGCCTCGGGGAGTGGTTGGCTCATCCCGGTGACGGCGTCGCGGCGCGGCGGCAGGCGGGGTCAGAGAGCGGGGACGCCGAAGGCGTGCTGCTGCTTGATCGGGGCGACGGCGGCTGAGGTGAGGAAGGCCAAAACCTCGCGCGCGGCGGCGGGGTCGGCGGATGCCGTCGCCACGGCTCCGGCGAAGACCGTGTCGATCGCGGCATCCGGGGGCATGACGCCGAGGATGCGCACACCGGGCTGGCCGACCAGTTCGCTGAGTTGCTGGAAGCCGAGGTCGACGTCACCTGCGGCCAGCGACGCGGCGACCGGGACTCCGGGGCGCGCCTGCACGAGGCGGTCGCCCAGCTCGTCTGCCAGGCCCCACTCCTCGATCATCCGCACGAGCGCGGTTCCGCTCGGCCCGGTCGAGTAGCCGATCCGGCCGGCGGCGCGCAGCGCCTCGCGCAGCCCGGCGGCATCCGCGAACGCCGGACCGTCCGGCCGCACGGCGGGTTCGGAAGAGCCGGATGCCACGGCGACGGCCACCTGCGACAGCACGAGCGGCCTCGCTGTGGCAGCATCCACATGCCCGGCGTCAGCGAGCTTCGCCAGGGCGCCGTCGGCGAGGAAGACCAGGTCGAACGGCTCGCCGTCCGCCACGCGCGCAGCGGCATCCACTCCCCCGACCGATTCGACGTCGACCGCGGGCAGGCCGGAAGAGACCGCGGCGGCCACAAGGTCGGCGAGCACGTGACGGGTCGCCATGGATGAGATGGCCCTCATACGTCTCCCTCAAAGGTCTCGGCATCCACTTCGGCGGCGGGGCCAGGCGCGTACCGCGGCCCCGAGACGGTGGCGGTGTCGATCAGCTCGCCGGCCCGAGCCAGCACTGCGCCGTCGATCGGGAGCGTCAGCGCGGCGAAGTCCTCGCGCACGTGGTCGAGGCGGGTCGTGCCGGGAATCGGCACGACGTGCTCGCCGCGCGAGAGCACCCAGGCCAGCGCCAACTGGGCCGGGGTGCAACCGGCCTCGGCAGCGAGCGCACGCCAGGCCGGGAGCAGAGCGGCGTTCGCCTGCCAGTTCTCGCCCTGGAACCGCGGCATCGACCGCCGGATGTCCTTCGGGGCGAGCGCATCCGGGTCGCCGACGGAGTCGCTGAGGAACCCACGGGCGACCGGTGAGAAAGCCACCAGTGTCACGCCCGAGGAACGCGTCGCCTCGAGCATCCCGAGTTCGGGGTTGCGGCTCCACAGCGAGTACTCGTTCTGCACGGCGGCGATCGGGGCGACCTGCTGCGCTTCGCGCAGCCTGGCCACCGACACCTCCGACAGGCCGATCGCGCCGATCTTGCCGGCATCCACCAGCGCGGCGAGCGCGCCGACGCTCTCGCCGATCGGCACGTTCCTGTCCCAGCGGTGCAGGTAGTAGAGGTCGATGTGCTCGACGCCCAGCCGCGCCAGCGAGGCATCCACCTGCGCCCGGAGCGTCTCCGGGCGACCGTCGATCACCTTCACCCCGTCGACCAGCGCCATCCCGCCTTTGCTGGCGAGCACGACCTCGTCGCGGCGCCCCTTCAGGGCGCGCCCGACGAGATCCTCGTTGCGGCCGCCGCCGTAGAGCGTCGCGGTGTCGAGGTGGGTGACCCCGGCGTCGAGGGCTCCGCGGAGCACCGCGAGGCCCTCCTCCGGCGACGGCGGGATGCCGTAGGCGTGGCTGAGATTCATGCAGCCGAGACCCATGCGTGGGAGCATCATGAGGCGAGCTGCTCCTCCAGCTGTCCGAGCACCCGGTAGCAGTCGATCACCTGACGCAGCGACGAGTTGGGTTCGCGGCCCTCGCGGATCGCGGCGATGAACTCGCGGTCCTGCAGCTCGATGCCGTTCATGCTGACGGCGACGTTCGAGACGTCGATCTGCTCGTCCTTGCCGGTGAACAGGTCGTCGTAGCGGGCGATATAGGTCGCGGTGTCGCCGATATAGCGGAAGAACGTGCCGAACGGGCCGTCGTTGTTGAACGACAGCGACAGCGTGCAGATCGCGCCGGTCTCGCTCTTCAGCTGGATCGACATGTCCATCGCGATGCCCAGCTCCGGGTGGATCGGTCCCTGCATGGCGTGCGCGTCGACGATCCTGCCCGCCTGGTACGCGAACAGGTCGACCGTGTGCGCGGCGTGGTGCCACAGCAGGTGATCGGTCCACGAGCGCTTCTCGCCCTTGGCATTCGTGTTCGTGCGGCGGAAGAAGTACGTCTGCACGTCCATCTGCTGCACGGCGAACTCGCCCGCCTGGATGCGGTCGTGCACGAGCTGGTGCGAGGGGTTGAAGCGGCGGGTGTGCCCGACCATCGCGACGAGCCCGGATGCTTCCGCTGACTCAGCCGCGGCGAGGGTCGCCTCGGCATCCGCCTGCGAGTCGGCGAGCGGGATCTCGACCTGCACGTGCTTGCCGGTGGCGAGCACCGCCTGGGTCTGGCTCGCGTGCAGCCCGGTCGGGGTGGCGAGGATGACGGCATCCACGTCGTCGCGCTCGAGCACGGCGTCGAGTCCGACGACCGCGTTCGCGACGCCGTACTGTGCGGCGACGGCATCCGCCTTCTCCTGCGAGGTGGCGGCCACGACCGTCACCTCGGCGTCGTCGATGTTCTTCAGCCCGTCCAGGTGCTTCATGCCGAAGGCGCCGTTGGCGCCGACCACGGCGATGCGGATCTTGTCGCTCATTCGCTCTCCCAGTTCCGTATCAGGATGTCAGGCGTTCGCCACGGCTGCGGTCTCGGCGGGCTCGGGCGCCGGCGTCTGCGACGCGGGCTCGGCCGCGTCCGCCGCGTCGATGGCGACCGTGGTCTTGCCGACCGGGTTGGAGATGACCAGGTGACCGACGGCGGTGTTGGATGCCGGGACGTGGTAGAACCGGTGGTCGACCTCGGGTTCCTCGCCGCCGAACTGGTCGTCCATCGCACCGCGGGCGATCAGCCAGTCGACCAGTTCGATGCCCTCGGAGCCCGCCTCGTCGACGTACTCCATGTGCGGCCACTCGGTCAGGCCCAGCGGGTCGGCGATCAGGTGGTCGAGGAACGCGTTGTCCCACTCCCTGTTGATCAGGCCCGCGCGCGGCCCCTGCAGCTGGTGGCTCATGCCACCGGTGCCCCAGATCTGCACGTTCAGCTCTTCGCCGTCCCACTTGTCGATCGCGCGGCGCAGCGCCTTGCCGAGCTCGTAGCAGCGGCGCCCGGACGGCACCGGGTACTGCACGACGTTCACGGCGAGCGGGATGACGCGCACCGGCCACTGCTCGTCGGCGCCGAGCTCGCCGTAGACGAGCGAGAGCGGCACGGTCAGACCGTGGTCGACGACCATCTCGTTGACCAGGGTGAGGTCGAAGTCGTCCTGGATGATCGACTGCGCGAGGTGCGCGGCGAACTCGGGGTAGCCCTTCACATCCGGCACCGGGCGGGGGCCGTAGCCCTCGTCGGCGACCGGGTACTCGGCGCCGGTGCCGAGCACGAACGTCGGGATGATCGAGGCATCGAAGGCGGTGGCGTGGTCGTTGTAGACCAGGATGACGACGTCGGGGGTGTTCTCCTTGGCCCACTTGCGGGTCCACTGGTAGCCGTCGAACACCTGCTTCCAGTACGGCTCCTCGGTCTTGCCGAGGTCCATGGCCGCACCGATCGCCGGCACGTGCGAGGTGAACAGCGCGGAGGTGTACTTGGCCGGGGCATCCGGCCGCATGGTCGTCGCCTTCTCCGTGCTCGGCGGCGTCCAGCCGTCGAGGTCCTTCAGCCGCACGCCCTGCGGGTTGCGCCCGCCGCCGACCATCATGTCGCGGTAGGCGGCCTCGCTCATGCCGGTCATCGAGCCGGCCATCTGCTGGAAGCTCAGCCCGTGGGTGGCGCCGATCTTGCTGAGGAAGTAGATGTTCCCGCCCTCGGCGATCATGGTGTTCAGATCCATGTCGAGCACGGCCTGGCGCTGCACCGGTGTCAGCGGCCACTCGTCGAGGTACGCCTGCTGGTCGGCGAGGAAGCGCTCGCGGTTCTCGGGCTTCATCAGCGACATCGAGAACTGGTTGAGGTGGTAGCCCTTGCGGGCCTGCTCGGCGTCGAAGATCGTGGTGCCGGGGATGTCCTTGTACGGCTTGTCGAGTGCCATGGTCATTCTCCTTCGGTGGTCAGTCTGCCCAGTAGAGGCGGCGCGGGTTGTCCACGAGCAGCTTGCGCTGCAGCTCGGGGGTCGTCGCGATCTGCGGGATGTAGTCGACCAGCAGCCCGTCGTCGGGCATGTGTTCCTTGAGGTTGGGGTGGGGCCAGTCGGTTCCCCACAGCACGCGGTCGGGGAACTCCTCGACCACGCGTCGGGCGAACGGCACGACGTCGGTGTACGCGTGCTGCTCGCCGTCGAGCGCCCGGGGCCCGGTGACGCTGAGTCGCTCGGGGCACGAGACCTTGGTCCACACGTTCGGGGTCTCGCGCATGAACCGCAGGAACAGTTCGAACTCGGGGCCGTTCACATCCTTGGTGACGTCGGGCCGGCCCATGTGGTCGACGACGACGTCGGTGGGGATGCTGGAGAAGAAGTCGTACAGCTCGGGCAGATCCTCGGCCTCGAAGTAGATGACCACGTGCCACGCCAACGGGGCGATCTTCGCCACGATCTCCTGCAGCGAGTCGGTGGGCACCCGGTCGACGAGCCGCTTGACGAAGTTGAAGCGCACGCCGCGCACGCCGGCCTCGTGCAGCTCGGCGAGCTGCTCGTCGGTGACGTCGCGCCGCACGGTGGCGACGCCGCGGGCGCGCCCCTCGCTGCGCTGCAGCGCGTCGACGAGGGCGCGGTTGTCGGCGCCGTGGCAGGTGGCCTGCACGATCACGTTGCGGTCGAACCCGAGGTGGTCGCGCAAGGCGAACAGCTGGGCGGCGGATGCGTCGCACGGGGTGTACTTGCGCTCGGGCGCGTACGGGAACTCGGCCCCGGGGCCGAAGACGTGGCAGTGCGCGTCGACCGCGCCCTCCGGAAGGACGAAGGTCGGCTTCGCCGGACCGTCGTACCAGTCCAGCCATCCTTCGGTCTTGGTGAAGCCGCCGGTGGTCTCGCCGTGCGTGGTCTGCGTGTGCGGCATCCGTCAGTCCTCCACGTATTCCAGGCCGGCGGCCGCGAGCGGCTCGCGCATCCTGTAGAGGTCGAGCCCCAGCACCCCGTCGCGGAACTGCTGGCGCTTGGACTCCTCGTTGTCCTCGCGCTTGCGGCTGGCATCCGCCACCGCGCCGACCAGCTCTCGCGGCACGACGACGACGCCGTCGACGTCGGCGACGACCACGTCGCCCGGGTTGACGAGCGCGTTGGCCGCGACTACCGGGATGTTCACCGAGCCGAGGGTGGCCTTGACGGTGCCCTTGGCGTTGATCGCGCGGGAGAAGACGGGGAAGTCCATCCGCTCGAGGTCGGCGACGTCGCGGACGCCGCCGTCGATGACCAGGCCCTTGCAGCCGCGGGCGGTGAGCGAGGTTGCGAGCAGCTCGCCGAAGAAGCCGTCCTCGCTCTCGGTGGTGCAGCCGGCGACGATGACGTCGCCCTCCTGCACCTGCTCGGCGGCGACGTGGAACATCCAGTTGTCGCCCGGCTGGAGCAGTACGGTCACCGCGGGCCCGCACAGCTTCGCGCCGTTGTAGGCGGGGCGGATGTACGGACGCATGAGCCCCACGCGGCCCATGGCCTCATGGATCGTGGCGACGCCGAACTCCGACAGGCGGGCGACGTCGTCGGGATCGGGGCGCTGGATGCTGGTGCGGACGATGCCGAGATTGTTCAGTCGCATTTCTCTTCTTCCGGGGTTCACAGGCCGCGGGCGGTGAGGGCGCGGTCCAGGCGCGGGTAGACGCGGCGGGCGTTGCCCTCGAACACCTGCTGACGCTGGGCGTCGGTGAGATTCGGGGTCGCGTCGACGTAGCGCTTGGTGTCGTCGAAGTAGTGGCCGGTGCGGGGATCGACGTCGCGGACGGCGCCGATCATCTCGCTGGCGAACAGGATGTTGTCGACGGGGACGACCTCGGTGAGCAGGTCGATGCCGGGCTGGTGGTACACGCAGGTGTCGAAGTACACGTTGTTCAGCAGGTGCTCTTCGAAGTCGGGCCTGCCCAGTGCCATCGCCAGTCCCCGGAACCGGCCCCAGTGGTAGGGCACCGCTCCGCCGCCGTGCGGGATGACGAGCTTGAGGTCGGGGAAGTCGCGGAACAGGTCGCCCTTGATCAGCTGCATGACCGCGGTGGTGTCGGCGCCGAGGTAGTGGTCGCCGGTGGTGTGGAACACGTCGGGCCGGCAGGTGGTGCTCACGTGCACCATCGCGGGGATCTCGTACTCGACGAGCTTCTCGTAGATCGGGTACCACGAGCGGTCGGTCAGCGCCGGGGCGCTCCACTTGCCGCCGGAGGGGTCGGGGTTGAGGTTGACGGTGACGGCGCCGAGCTCCTCGACCGCGCGGGTGAGCTCCTCGACCGTGGTCTTGGGAGCCTCCCCGGGCGACTGCGGCAGCATCGCGCCCATCAGGAAGCGGTCGGGGAACAGCTCGCTGACCCGGGCGACGAGGTCGTTGCAGATGCGCGCCCAGGTCTTGCTGACGGCGAGGTCGCCGATGTGGTGCGCCATGAAGGACGCACGCGGGCTGAAGACGGTGATGTCGCTGCCGCGGTCGTTCATCAGGCGCAGCTGGTTCGCCTCGATCGTCTCGCGGATGTCGTCGTCGCTGATCTTCAGGGACGCGGGGTCGGGCGCCTCGCCCTGCCCCTTCGTGAAGGCGATCTGCAGGTCACGCCAGGCGCCCAGCTGTGCGGGGGCGGTCGTGTAGTGGCCGTGGATGTCGATGATCAACGCGTGTCGTCCTTGTCACTCGGATGCGGTCGCCACCGACTCTAAGTCGCCGCTTCCATACAGTCCAATAGATGCTGACCGGTTGCCGCATAGATATCATCAATGGATGGCCCTTGCCGATCTCAACCAGCTGCGCACCTTCGTCGTGCTCTACGAGCTGCGCAGCGTGACCGCCGCCGCCGATCAGCTGCACGTCACCCAACCGACCGTGAGCTACACGCTGCGGCGGCTGCGCGAGAGGTTCGACGACGAGCTCTTCCGGCGCGAAGGCCACGACATGGTGCCCACGGCCAAGGCGACCGCACTCTTCGGCCCGCTGCACGAGGCGCTGGCGCGGATCGACGAGACGGTGACCGATCCGGATGACTTCCAGCCGGCTGGCTTCCGCGGCGAGCTCTCGCTCGGACTCACCTCGATCGGCGAGCAGACCTTCCTGCCGCCGATCATGGCCGCGCTCGCCCGCGAGGCGTCGGGCCCGCATCTGCAGGTGGAGAGACTGGATGCCGACCAGGTCGAGGAGGGTCTCGTGCGCGGCACGATCGATCTCGCCCTCACCGTCTCGATGATCGGCAGCCCGCGGCTCTGGCGCACGCACGTGCGCGGCGTCGAGTACGTCGCGCTGACGTCGGAACGGCATCCGCTCCCCGAGACCGGGCCGGACATGTTCGCCGGGCGCCGCTTCGTGCGCGTCTCGGCCCGCGGCGGTCACATCTTCCCGCTACAGACGCTGACCGAGCACGGCCTGATGTCGCAGGTGGCCCTGACCGTCGAGGAGTACGCCACGGTCCCCGCCGTCGTGCAGGCCACCGACCTGGTCGTGCTGCTGCCCCGGCACGTGGCCGAGGTGTTCAGCGGCTGGTTCACCGGACTGCGGATCGCCGAGCTGCCGTGGCCGGGCCACAGCACCCCGGTCTCGCTCTACACCCGGCGCGAGGCGAGGCTGTCACCGGCGCAGCGGTGGTTCCGCTCGGTGGTGCTGAGCTCGGTGTCGGCGAACGAGTAGGCGCCTCCGGACGCTCGCGGCGGGGGCGGGAGCGCGAACGGCAACGCCTGGTGGCCGGCGGCCGCCTTCACCACCGTCGCGTGCGTGCTGTCGGCGACGGCGATCGCATCCGGCCGCGAGACCTACCGCACTCCGCTGGACCAGCTCGGCGCGACCCGGTAGGTCACGCCGGCGCCCGCCGCGTCACAGCGCGAACTCCTCGTCGATCATCCAGCGATCGCGCATCCGGAACGCCGGTATGGTCTGCCGTCTCGCCTTGTTGGTGGCGGATGCCGCGCCGATGCCCGCGGCACGCGCCCAGTCGGCGAGCCTGATGACGCGCCGGCTGGTGATCAGGGTGACGCGCTTGTGAAGGGCTTCGAGAACCAGCACGATGAGCAGTCGCGTCATGCCCTCGTGCGAGTTCGTCCTGGCGTACTCCTCCAGCTGCGGGTAATAGTCCACTCGTCGGTTATGCGCCCGCACGATCACGGGCGGCAGCCCGACGTCCTGCAACTGCCGGTTGATGAGCACCCGCCCGATCCGGCCGTTGCCGTCGACGAACGGGTGGATGACCTCGAACTCGCAGTGGAACCATGCGATCCGCTCGATGTCCGGTAACGCGTCTTCGCTCTGGAATCGCGTGAAGGCGTCGTCAATGAGTGAAGGCACGAATGCCGGGTTGGCGCCGAGATGCCCTCCGACTCGCACCCATTCGTCGCCGCGGCGGAACCTCCCGGCGACATCATCGCGGATGCCGGCGAGGAGCATGCCGTGCCATCGCAGGAGCAGGTCGACGGACAGCGCCTCACCTCCGCGCAGAAGGTCCTCGGTCACGGCTGCGAGGTTCTTCGCCTCGTAGACCTCACGCAGATCCCGTCGCCCGTTCGGTGTCAGCCCCGCTAGGATCCGCTCCGTGTCATCGAGCGTGAGGGTGGAGTTCTCGATCGCGTTCGACTGCTGCACGGCCTCCGCCAGCTCGGCGAGGGCGATCTGCGCGAGAGCCTCGGGATGGCCGGCCGCCGCCCGCCGGTATTCGTCGACGACGGTGTCGACGCGCTCCCAGGTCGCGCGGTTGATCATGCCTCCAATTTACCGTGAATCACAGCGACAGATCTGAAAAATTCACGCAGAATACGCACTGCGAATCGCCGGCCCGGTCAGCTTCGCTTGCGGTTCCAGCTGGCCTTGGCCGGCGCGAACGGGCTGCGAATCGGGATCGTCCACGACGAGTGCGGGTGGATGCGCAGCAGCGCCGTCTCGTACGTGTGCTTCGCCTCGTCCGACAGGGTCGGCAGCACGGCATCCCTGTCGACGTCGTCCTCGAGGCGGGGGCGCAGCGCCTTCCACACCAGCTGCACCTCGGGGGCGCCGGTCGGGATGCCGTCGAGGTCGAGCACCGCGCGATCCCAGGGCAGCGTCAGTCGCGGGTCGCGCTTGTAGACCCAGGCGCGGGGCGCGCCGTCTTCGGCGTTCACCTGCAGCACCCAGGCGCCTGCGGCGTCGTCGCGGATCAGCACCGGCTGCAGATCGGCATCCGTCGGGGCGTCCGCGAACGGCACGATCCGATCGTCCTCACCTGCCGGCGCCCAGGCGCTGAACCCCTCCGGCAGCACGGCCACGAGGGCCGCGAGGTCGCCGGCCACGACGCTGACGTCGATGTTCGTGCGCGGGCGGATGCTGCGCCCGACCCACCTGTCGA
Organism: Microbacterium sp. YJN-G; assembly: GCF_015040615.1. Taxonomy (NCBI): domain Bacteria; kingdom Bacillati; phylum Actinomycetota; class Actinomycetes; order Micrococcales; family Microbacteriaceae; genus Microbacterium; species Microbacterium sp. YJN-G. The sequence continues at coordinate 311,869 of NZ_CP060402.1, read as the reverse complement.
GCGCAGCCCCGCCCGACAGCCACCACCGCACGGATGCAGCGGAGAGCATCTCGGCGACCACGTCGGGGGCGAGCGGCGCCCACGGGGTCGCGGAGGCGGAGGGGGAATCGGGCATGGATCGAGGCTACCGCTCGAGCATCCGCCAGAGACCGCGGAACAGCGCGTCGGTCTCGGCGGCATCCAGGTGGTCGGTCAGCTCGCGCTGCACCTCGATCACGAGCGGTGCGAGCCGCGCGCGCTCGGCCTCGCCGAGCGCCGTGAGGGTCACGACGTTGCGGCGTCCGTCGCCCTCCGCGCGCCGGCGCGCGATCAGCCCTGCCTTCTCCATCCGCCGCACGAGGTCGGCGATCGTCGACCGGTCGAGGTCGACCTCGTCGCACAGTTCGCGCTGGCTCGCTTCGCCCAGCCGATCGAGCACCGCGAGGATGCTGTACTGCGCACTGGTGATCTCGGCCGACGCGACGCGCGCCCAGGTCGCCAGGTGCAGCTGCTGGGCGCGGCGGATGAGGTTGCCGACGTGCCGCTGCGGTTCGGGGAGATCGGCCATGGTCATCACGGCATCCATCCTCTCAGTCCCGCGGACGCGGCACGCTCACAGCATCCGCCGCGCTCACTCACCTGCCGCGCTCAGGCGACGGCCACGGGCGCGGGAGCGCCAACCGGCAGCAGGAACGCGCCGAAGAACTCGCGCAGTTCGGCGCGCGCCGACAGTGGCAGCACCTGCGCGACGTACTGGTCGGGGCGGACCACGACGATCGCACCCTCGCCGGCGATGCCCCGCCGAGCGAAGATGTCGTCGTCGGCGTCCGCCGACCAGGCCTTCTCCCAGTCCTGCAGGCCGAACGGACCCGACTGCGGCAGCAGGATGCCGGGAAGCGCGGTGACGTCGATGTCATGGTGCGCACCGCGGAACACCGCGTGCACGTCGATCACGCTGTCGATGTCGGCATCCGGTGCGGTGAACGCGCGCACGGGCGAGTCCTCGCCCTCGCACAGCCAGCCGGCGAGTTCGCGCAGCGCCTCGCCGCTCTCGTCGCCGAAGGCGTAGATGCGCCAGCGCCCGTCGGCGGTGTGCGAGTGTCCGAGCTCCATGCGCCGGGCGTCGGCGATGCGGCGAACCGGCGCCGAGTGGAAGCGCGTGCCGATCTCGAAGCCCGTCGCGAGCTGCTGGTGCTCGGCGGTGCCGGTGAGCGTCGAGGGCGTGTAGCGTGTCGCGACGCCGGCGGTGTAGCGGCCCTGGCGGGCGAACTCGGCCTGCATGTCTGCCGGGGTGACGCCGCCGCGCTCGGGGTGCTCGGGGTCGAGGGCGGGCTGGGCGATGAAGGCCGACCAGTGCTTGTCGAAGTCGATGAGGTCCTGCGCGACGGACTGCCGCTCCTCGGAGTAGGTGCGCAGCAGCGCGGCATCCGATCGTCCCTGCAGTACGGCGGCGAGCTTCCAGCCCAGGTTGAATGCGTCCTGCATGGACACGTTCATCCCCTGGCCGGCCTTGGCGCTGTGGGTGTGGCAGGCGTCTCCGGTGAGGAAGAGGTGCGGCACGGCGTCGGCCGGGGAGTCGGCGGTGAGGTCGTCGAACCGGTCGGCGACGCGCTGACCGACCTCGTACACGCTCGACCAGGCGACCTGGCGCACGTCGATCGAATAGGGGTGCAGGATGCCGTTGGCAACCTCGGCGAGCTGGGCCGGGGTGGTCTTGCGGATCTCGCTGTCGCCGGCGGCGACCACGCCGAGGTCGACATAGCAGCGCACCATCGTGCCGCCCTCGCGCGGGATCATCAGCAGGCTGCCCTTGCCGTCGGACTGTATGAAGTTCTTCGTGCGCCAGTCGGGGAAGTCGGTGTTGGCGAGCACGTCCATCACGCCCCAGGCGTGGTTGGCCGCGTCCCCCTGCAGATGGATGCCGAGGGCCCGGCGCACGTTGCTGCGCGCGCCGTCGCTGCCGACGACGTACTTGGCGCGGACGGTGAACTCCTCGCCTTCGCGCTCCCCCGCCGTGCGGCGCAGGGTGACGACGACCGGATGCTCGGATTCGGCGTCCATCTCGTAGCCGACGAACTCGATGCCGTAGTCGGCCTCGAGCCTGCTCGCCGAGCGGGCGGCGTGGTCGAGCAGGAACTGCTGCATGCGCGCCTGGTTGACGATGACGTGCGGGAACTCGCTGAGGCCCGCCGGGGTGTCCTCCACCCAGCCGGTGCGCGTGATCTTCGAACGGTCGGCCTCGCTCGGACCCCAGAAGCGCACCTCGTTGACCCAATAGGCCTCGCGTACCAGGGCGTCGGCCAGCCCGAACGCCTGGAACATCTCCACCGTGCGGCAAGCGACGCCGTCGGCCTGCCCGACCTGCAGCGGTCCTTCGCGGCGCTCGATCACCCGCGTGGTGATGTCGGGGAACGCCGCGAGCTGCGCCGCGAGCACCGTGCCCGCCGGGCCCGTTCCGACGACGAGCACGTCGACCGCGTCGGGGAAGTCCGCCGTGCGCACCGCGACAGAGGGGTCGGCGGGCTGGATGTCGGGGTCACCGGGGCGGTATCCGTCGCGGTAGAACTGCATGGGATCTCCTTTGATCGTCTGATCGCTCCCGGACGCGTCCGGATTCGTTGGGGCACCAACGATTATACGGCATGCCGCGTGAGAAGCTGACCACATGGCGAACTCCCGCTCCGGCGACTCGATGACCGATCGCATCGTGCGCGTGCTGGAGACGTTCACCGCCGAACGGACCATGCAGACGGCCACCGAGATCGCGCAGCGTGCGGAGCTGCCCGCATCCACCGCGCACCGCATCATCGGCGACCTCATCACCGCGGGTCTGCTCGAGCGCGATGAGGACAGACGTGTGCGACTGGGCATGCGGCTGTGGGAGCTGGCGCTGCGCGGATCGCGTGCGCTGCGCCTGCGTCAGGCCGCACTGCCGCACATGGAGCGCGTGCAGTCGGTCATCCGCGAGCACACCCAGCTGGCCGTGCTCGAGCACGAGGAGGCGCTGTTCGTGGAGCGGCTCTCGCACCTGCAGGCCGGCGCCAACATCACCCGGATCGCCGGCCGGCTTCCGCTGAACGCCTCGTCGTCGGGACTCGTGCTGCTCGCCCACGCCGACCCCGCGGTCCGCGAGAGGGTGCTGTCCGCACCACTGCCCGCAGTCTCGCCGGAGACGGTGACGGATGCCGTGACGCTGCGCGCCCTGCTGACCGCCATCCGGCGGCGCGGCTACGTGATCGCGCCCGGTTCCATCGAGTCGGTCTCGACCGGGGTGGCGGTGCCGGTGCGGGACCGCGGCGAGGTGATCGCGGCGCTGTCGGTGGTGCTGCCGCGGGGCGCGGCCACCGAGCCCGCGATCAACGCGCTCCTCGCCGCCGCCCGCGGCATCGAGCAGGACCTGAGCGCACTCCGCTGAATCCCGTTCAACGGGATTCACGCGGCCGCCAGGTGCGCCGGGAGTGACACTGATCGACGAACCTCACCGCATCTGCACGTCGAAGGAGACGCCATGACCACGTCGATCCGCACCCGCGTCGCGATCGTCGGCGCCGGCCCCGCCGGCCTGATCCTCTCCCACCTGCTCGCAGACGCAGGCATCGAATCGGTCGTCATCGACCAGCGCACGCGTGAGCAGATCGAGTCGACCATCCGCGCCGGCATCCTCGAGCAGGGCACGGTCGACCTGCTCACCGCGATCGACGCCGACACCCGAGTGCACACCGTCGGCGACCGGCACGAGGGCATCGAGCTGCGCTTCCAGGGCGAGGGCCACCGCATCGATTTCCCCGGCCTCGTGGGTCGCAGCGTGTGGTTGTACCCGCAGCACGAGGTGCTCAAGGACATGCTCGCCCTGCGCCTGCGCGAAGGGCAGGACCTGCGCTTCAGCATCACGGCATCCCGAGTCGAGGGCGTCGAGACCGATCGCCCCCGGGTCATCGCGACGGATGCCGACGGCCAGGAGTTCGTGATCGACGCCGACTTCGTCGTCGGCGCCGATGGGTCGCGCTCGGTCGTGCGCCCCGCGGTCACCGGCACGTCGCGGGGCGGATACTTCCGCGAATACCCGTTCGCGTGGTTCGGCATCCTGTGCGAGGCGCCGGCGAGCGCGGACGAACTCATCTACAGCAACTCCGAGAACGGCTTCGCGCTGATCAGCCAGCGCAGCCCCGAGGTGCAGCGGATGTACTTCCAGTGCGACCCGGATGCCGACCCGAACGCGATGAGCGAGGCGGAGATCTGGCAGACGCTGCAGTCGCGCGTGCCCGGCACGACGCTGAAGGAGGGCCGCATCTTCCAGCGTGACGTGCTGCGGTTCCGCAGCTTCGTCGCCAGCGAACTGCGGCACGGCCGCGCCGCCCTCGTGGGGGATGCCGCCCACACCGTGCCACCCACCGGCGCAAAGGGCATGAACCTCGCCGTCGCCGATGTCGTCCTGCTCGCCCGAGCCCTCACCGCCCTGCTGAACGAGAACGACGCGCGCCTGATCGACGGGTTCGCAGAGAAGGCCCTTCAGCGCATCTGGAAGGCCCAGCACTTCTCATGGTGGATGACGAGCATGCTGCACCTGCTGCCCGAGAACAACGACTTCGACCGTCGCCGCCAGCTCGGCGAGCTGCGCTCGGTCGTCGAGTCGGAGGCCGGCCGCACCTACCTCGCCGAGGCGTACACGGGGTGGCCGCTGGATAGCTGACGGATGCCGTCGGTCGGCGCGAGTCTCGGGCGGTTCGGACCGCTCGCGCCGCAGCGACGACGGCGGACGTCAGCGGCGGACGTTGCCGTTCGAGCAGGTCTGCACGGCGGCCGAGGTGCCGCGGATCGACGAGGGCAGCTCGACGACGTCACCGGCGGTCTCGGCCGGAGCGGGGGTCTCGGGGGTCTCCGGAGTGCCGGCGACCTCTCCGCCCTCGGGCTCCTTCACGACCACACCGTCGTTGTCGGTGTTCTGGTGCGTGATCTGCAGCTGCTTGTTCGCGCTGATCGCATCCCACAGCGCCGTCGCCGCCGACTTGTTCGGCACGACCTTGTTCGGGTCATAGGGGTCTTCGACCGTCGGGTACTGCACGAACACGATGTCCTCGAAGGCCACGTCCTTCACGGCGAGCGCGATCTGGGCGATCGTCATCGGGTTGGCGAGCGACGTCGAGGCCTCGAGGTTGTTCAGCCCGGTGTCGGCCAGCTTGAGCATGACGCCGACGTTGCCGAGCACCTCGCCGCTGATCAGCTTGCGCACCAGACTCGACATGTACTGCTGCTGGTTTCCGATGCGGCCCAGGTCGCTGCCGTCGCCGACGCCGTGGCGGGTGCGCAGGAACTGCAGCGCCTGCAGGCCCTGGATGGTGTGGTCACCGGCGGCCATGTCGAGGCCGGTGTAGCGGTCCTTGATCGGGTTCGCCAGGCAGACGTCGACGCCGCCGATGGAGTCCGTGATCTCGATCACACCGCCGAAGGTGACCTTCGCGGCGAACTCGATGTCCTCACCGGTCAGCTCGGAGATCGTCTTGGCGACGCAGTTCAGGCCGCCACCGTCGCCGCCGTGCTCGTAGGCGACGTTCAGCGGTTGCTTGCTCATCGACGAGTTGGTTCGGTCGTTCGCATCGGTGCACTCGGGGATCGGGAGCATCAGGTCGCGCGGAAAGCTCACCGCGGTGATGCGGCGCGGTTCGGCGGAGACATGCACGAGAAGGTTGACGTCGTTCAGGGTTCCGCCGGCATCGGATCCGGTGCAGCGCTTGCCGAACAGGTGCGCGTACTTCGGCTCACAGGTGTCGACGCCGGTGAGCAGGATGTCGAACCCGCCCTCGTAGGCGGCGATGTCCGGCGGAAGCTCCTTCTGACCCTCGAGCTCGACGGCGTTGGCGCTCACCGTGCCGAGCAGACCGCCCACCACGAAGCCCGCCACGCCCAGGCCGCTGACGAGCACCACGGCGAGCGCGATGCTGATCAGCTTCAGCAGCTGGCCGGTGGCACCCGGGGAGCGCAGCTGACCATGCCGCGCGACGGGTGTGCGTCGTGTGCCGAACTCGCTCACTCGGTGCCTTTCAATACGAAGCGGAGGGTGTGGGATTCGAACCCACGGGACATCTCTGCCCACTGGTTTTCAAGACCAGCTCCATCGGCCGCTCGGACAACCCTCCCCGCACGGCTCTCGCCGCGCGATCAGGGGTCGAGTCTATCCGGTTCCCTGGATCCGGATTTCGCCGACATGCCATTCTTCCGTGCTCACCTGGGGAAGGCCTGGATCGGCCGGGGCCTGGGACCCTTCGAGAGCCTCAGGGACCCAGCAAGGAACGGCCCTTCGAGAGCCTCAGGGACCCAGCAGGGAACGGCCCTTCGATCCCCACGCCCCACTCGGGTCGTCGCTTCGCGCCGTCCCGAGCCTCCGGGGCGCGTGGCCCCTGCTCAGATCGGACGCCTTGCTGGGCCTACGGCCTCAACAAGCGCACACCCAGTCAGAGGAGGGTGCGGAGGGCTGTGGCGAGGCCGCCGTCGTCGACGACGCCGGTCTCCTCGCCGGCTGCGGCCTTGACCTCGTCGGGTGCCTGACCCATCGCGACGGCCCGGCCGCCACCGGCGAGCGCCCAGCCGAACATGCCGATGTCATTGCGGCCGTCACCGGCGACGAGCACACGGTCCTCGGGCACGTCGAGCTGCAGGCGCACCCGCTCCATCGCGGTGCCCTTGTCCACGCCCTGCGGGGCGATGTCGAGCCAGGCCGTCCATCCGATCGCGTACGACACCTCGTTCAGGCCGACCTCGGCCACGAGCCGCTGGAATTCGGCCTCGTCGTGCTGCGGCGAGACGACCACGATGCGCGACACGGGCTGCGCGGCAAGCTCGTCGAAGCCGACCTGCCGGCCCCCGTCGAGCGTCCAGTCATCCAGCACCGCCGTGTACAGCCGCTGCCCCGATGCGAGCTCAACCATGTAACGCGCCTCGGGAAGCCGGTCCTGCAGCAGCCCCAGCACGGTCGACGGGTCGAACACCTCGACGTGCCAGCGCTCCCACCCGTCGCCGTCGCGACGCAGGATGACCGCACCATTCGAGCACACCACGTAGTCGGCGCTCAGCCCGAGCTCCTCGACGTAGCGGCGGGTGCCGCCCCAGCTGCGCCCGGTCGCGAGCATGACCTCGTATCCGGCATCCCGCACCTCGGCGACGGCCTCACGCACCCCGGGGCTGTACGTCTCGTCCTGAAGCAGGATCGTGCCGTCGACATCCAGGCCGATGAGGCCGCGGGCGGTCACTCGGCGTCCTGCGCGTCGCCGGACTGCTCCGACCATCCGAGCGGACGGATCACCTCGAGGCCACCGAGGTACGGGCGCAGCACCTCGGGCACTGTCACCGAACCGTCCTCCTGCTGGTGCGTCTCGAGCAGCGCGACGATCCAGCGGGTGGTCGCGAGCGTGCCGTTGAGCGTGGCGACGTTGCGGGTCTTCGCCTGCGCGGCATCCTGCTCCTCCACCTCCGGGCGGTACCGCACGTCGAGACGGCGGGCCTGGTAGGTGGTGCAGTTCGACGTCGACGTCAGCTCGCGGAACGCGTTCTGCGTCGGCACCCACGCCTCGATGTCGAACTTGCGCGCGGCGCTCGAGCCCAGGTCGCCTGCGGCGACGTCGATGACGCGGTACGACAGGCCCAGTGCGGTGAGCATCTCCTCCTGCAGCGCGACGAGGCGCTCGTGCTCGGCCTCGGCATCCTCGGGGGTCGTGTAGACGAACATCTCGAGCTTGTTGAACTGGTGCACCCGGATGATGCCGCGGGTGTCCTTGCCGTGCGAGCCGGCCTCGCTGCGGTAGCAGGTCGACCAGCCGGCGTAGCGCAGCGCCCCCTGCGACATGTCGAGGATCTCGTCCTTGTGGTACCCGGCGAGGGGCACCTCGCTGGTGCCGACCAGGTACAGGTCCTCCTTGTCGAGGTGGTACACCTCGTCGGCGTGCTCGCCGAGGAAGCCGGTGCCCTGCATGATCTCGGGCCGCACCAGGGTCGGCACGATCATGGGCGTGAAGCCGTTCTGCAGCGCCTTGTCGAGGGCGAGGTTCATCAGCGCGATCTCGAGGCGCGCGCCGATGCCCTTGAGGAAGTAGAACCGCGCACCCGACACCTTCGCGCCGCGCTCCATGTCGATGGCGCCGAGCATCTCGCCGAGCTCGAGGTGATCGCGGGGCTCGAAGCCGAACGCGGGGATGTCGCCCACGCGGCGCAGCTCGATGAAGTCCTCTTCGCCGCCGGTCGGGACGCCGTCGATGATGACGTTCTCGATGCGTGCGAGAGCGGATGCCGCGACCTCGGCCGCGTCGTTGGCCGCCTGCTGCGCGCTCTTGACCCGGTCGGCGAGATCCTTGGCCTGCGCGACCAGCGCCGCCTTCTCGTCCTTCGGGGCCTTGGCGACCGTCTTGCCGAACGCGTTCTGCTCGGCGCGCAGCGTCTCGAAGGCGTTCAGGGCGTCGCGGCGCGATCGGTCGGCCTCGATCGCCGCGTCGACGGTTTCGGGCGCGTTCCCGCGCGCGATCTGTGAGCGTCGGACGAGCTCGGGCTCGTCGCGGAGAAGGGCGAGATCGATCATTGGGCAAGTCTATCGACCGCCTCTGTCCCGGCCTGATCGGCCTGCGCGGGATGCCGGCCGGCCGAGGCGCTCCTCCGCGCAGCCCCGCGCACAGGTTCGGTCGTAGAGTGGCGGCATGGCAGCATCCGGGGACGAGCACGCGCACGCGGCGCTCGTGCTCAATCCAGTCAAGGTGGATGCCTGGCGGATGCGGTCGGCGCTGATCGCCCTGTCCAAGCGGCACGGCTGGGCTCCCCCGCAGTTCTACGAGACGAGCATCGACGACCCGGGGCGCGAGGTCACCCGTCAGGCCCTCGCCGAGGGCGCCGCGGCGGTGCTCGCCGCCGGCGGCGACGGCACGGTGCGTGCGGCGTCCGAGGCGATGGCCGGCACCGGCATCCCGTTCTGCGTCGTGCCCGGCGGCACCGGCAATCTCTTCGCGCGCAATCTCGGCCTGCCGCTGCTCGATCCCGAGCGGGTGATGGAGGGCGTGTTCACGGGTTCGACGCATCCGGTCGACATCGGGTGGGCGACGCTCACGCGCGAGGACGGCAGCCACAGCGAGCACGGGTTCGTCGTGCTCGCCGGGATGGGGCTGGATGCCGACATGATCGCCAACACCCGCCCCGACCTCAAGCGCACGATGGGGTGGGTCGCCTACCTCGACGGTGCGGCGCGTTCGCTGCCGGGGGCCAAGCCGTTCCGCATCGTCTATCAGCTCGACCAGGGCCGCCTGCACTCGACGAAGGTGCACAGCATGCTGTTCGCCAATTGCGGCGCGCTGCCGGCCGGCATCGCACTCATGCCGGATGCCGCGGTCGATGACGGCGTGATGGACATCGCCGTGATCCAGCCCACCGGGCCGCTCGGCTGGCTGGGCCTGTGGCGCAAGATCTGGTGGGACAACTCGGTGCTGCTGCGCACGCGCGCCGGCCGCCGCGTGCTCGAGCGGCGCAGCAGGGACCGCTCTATCCGCTACCTGCGAGCGCGGTCGGCTGAGGCCGCGATGGTCGCGGCGACGTCGATCGAGCTCGACGGCGACGAGCTGGGCACCGCGGTGCGGATGTCGTGCCGCATCCAGCAGGGCGGTCTCGCGATCGTGCTGCCCGCCGGCCACGGCATCCCGCGATTCTGACCTCTTGACGTCTCAGTCCCCGGCCACCTGCACGGTGCCGTCGAGGTTGTCGCCGCTGAGCGTCAGCGTGAACGGGGCGTCGTCGTCACGCGCCTCGGGCAGCGTGACGATGGTGACCCGCGGGGCGAAGTCCATGGTGCAGACGCGGTCGGTGGTCGCGAACGTGGCGGTGGCGCCGTCCGCGGTCATCTCGACCTCCATGAGGTCAGGCGGGCACGAAGAGGAGCCCCAGGTCAGGAGTGCGATGGCGTCATCGTCCAGCCAGGTCGCCGAGACCTGCGGGTCGGGCAGCGGCCCGCCCTGCGGCGCACCCTCGATCGCGTCGAGGTCGACCTGCTCGCGGAGGTCACCGTGCACCACGGTGAGCTCGATGTCCTGTTCCGGGTCGACGCCCTCGGGCAGTCCGAGCGCGATCGCCCGCGGCGTGAGGTCGGAATCGCATCCGTCGGCCGCCTCCTCGAGATCGGTGAGCGTGACGGTCAGCGCCTGCCCGTCTGCCTGCACCTCAGACAGCACCGGCCGGCACGTGGGAGTCGAAGAGCCCCAGGTGACCACGGCGATCATGCGCCCGCCGTCGAGCCAGACCGCATCGACGTCATCGGGCATGCGCTCGACCGGCGCGCCCCCTGATCCCGTCCCGCTGGTGGGCGCGGACGAGCCGGGGGTCGCCGTGCAGCCGGCGGTGATCAGGCCGATCGCGAGGACGGCGATCGCGGTGGGAACGAGACGGCGTCTGAGAGAGCTCATACTCCCCAGTGTCGCGCCGGCGGCATCCGTCTCACGGCCGTCACTGCAGTGCCGTCACTGCAGAGCGGAGGTGAGGCGGGCGAGGTTGTCGAGCACGGTGGAGCGCAGCGGCTGCTTGTCCCACTCCTCGATCGTCAGTTCGCGGCTGAGCGACCGGTACTCGTCCTCGACCATGCGCATCTCGTCGACGAACTCCTCGCCGCGCACGAGCATCGACACCTCCATGTTCAGACCGAACGAGCGCATGTCCATGTTGCTCGATCCGATCACCGCGACCTGGTCGTCGATCGTGAGGCTCTTGGTGTGCAGGATGTACGGCTTGGGGTACATCCAGATGCGGATACCGGCCTTCAGCAGCGCCTCGTAGTAGCTGCGCTGCGCGTGGTAGACGATGGCCTGGTCGCCCTGCTCCGAGACGAACAGCTCGACCTGCACGCCGCGGTCGACGGCTGCGGTGACGGCGAGCAGCAGCGCCTCGTCCGGCACGAAGTAGGGGCTGACGATCATGATCCGCTGCTTGGCCGCGTACAGCAGCCCCAGGAACAGGCGCAGGTTGTTCTCGGCCTCGAATCCGGGGCCCGAGGGCACGATCTGGCAGTCCAGGTCGCCCTCGCCGAACTCGACCCGGGTGATGTCGATCTCGGGCACCCGGTCGGTCTCGGCGTAGTAGTCGCTGAGGAAGACCGCGTTCAGGCTCGCCACGACGGGTCCGTCGATGCGCACCATGAGGTCGACCCAGTGCAGGCCCTTGCGGATGTTCTTGGGCAGGTTGTACGAGGAGTCGGTGATGTTCTGCGAGCCCAGGAACCCCACGCGCCCGTCGACGACGACGAGCTTGCGGTGGTTGCGCAGATCGGGGCGCTGGATGCGGCCGCGCAGCGGCTGCACGGGCAGCATGAGGTGCCAGTCGGCGCCCATGGCATCCAGTCGCTTCACCGTCTCGCGGTACTTCGGTTTCCAGCGGTTCGCCCAGTAGTCCAGCAGCACCCGCACCGGCACGCCGCGGGCGGCTGCCTCTTCCATGGCGCGGAAGAAGTTGTCGGTCGAGCCGTCGGACTGCAGGATGTAGAACTCGATGTGCACGTACTCGCGTGCACCGCGGATGGCCTCGGCCATGGCATCCAGCGCGGTCTGGTAGTCGCTGATGAGGTGCGCGTCGTTGTCACCCGACAGCGGCGGCGCCCCGAGGGCCTCGTTCATCTTGACCAGCGGCGGGAACCAGCGCGGCGGGTCGGGTCGCAGCGACCCGAGGTAGAGACCGGATGCCGTGTCGGCTATGTACGCGTTGATCTGATCCTGCTTGCGGCGCCGTGCGCGCGGCAGCTTGGGATTGCCGATCAGCAGGAACAGCAGCACGCCCAGCACGGGAATGAAGAAGATTGCCAGCAGCCACGCCATCGCCGAGGTCGGGCGCCGGTTGCGGGGCACGACGATGATGGCGATGACGCGCACCGTCAGGTCGACGATGACGTAGCCGAGCACAGCCCACCAGGGCCAGCTGCCGAAGTTCATCAGCTCACCCCTCCCGCTCGCTTTGGATCAGCGTAGCCGCAGACGGCGACATCGAGGATCTCCGCCGTGGCCGGGTCTGCGCAGACGTCCGAGTGCGCCGCGAGGCGGGTCGGGATGCGCGGATGCCGACGGGCGAGGCGGGTCAGGATGCGCGAGGCGGGAGCCCGCGCGCAGCGCGCTCCTCGGCCTCGATGCGAGCGTGCACCTTGCGCTCGGTGCGGTCGAAGCGCAGGATGCCGCGCAGCACGATCACGAAGATCACGCTGACCGCGATGGTCGGCAGGATCGACCACGCCACTGCAAGCCAGAACTCATCCACACGTCCATCGTACGCCGGGGTTCCTGTCAATCTCCCCGCCCGTGGCCGTCTCCGGGCGTCGCCGGCTCCGCACGTCGCCGGTGCCGTCCCGTCATTCTCCCTGCACCGCCGGCCGATTCCGGCGGGTTGTGCACAGCGACCGGGATGCGCCGTCCGCAGCGTCGCTCCCGCGGGGCACACTCGCGGGCATGACGACGATCATCCACGCCACCGACCCCGCCGAGCTGCTCGGCCTCATCCCGGCCCTGGCCGGCTTCACCCCGCGGCAGAGCCTGGTGCTGCTGCCGTTCCGCGGCAGACGCACCTACGGTGCCATGCGGATGGATCTGCCCGGCGACGACGTCCACCCGGATGCTGTCGCCCAGGCGGTGCTGCCCACACTGCTGAAGGTGAGCGGCGTCGATGCCGTCGCGATCGCGGTGTACACCGACGACGAGCCGCAGCCGATACCCGACGGCGTGCTGCTCCCCCGCCTGACGCTCGTGGACGCGCTGGTGGAGATGGCGGGCGAGGCCGGGCTGCACATCGTCGACGCCCTGTGCGTGACGCCCGCCGGGTGGGGTGACTACCTCGACGACGATCCGGTGATCCGGCCCCTCGACAGCATCCCGGCCCCGCCTGAGGTACCCGGCATCGGAGACGTCAGCGGCGATCAGGATGCGGGCGCGCAGCTGCCGCACGCCGACCTGACGCAGCGTGAGCGGGTCGGGCGCGCCCTCGGCGAACTCGACGACGTGCTCGAGAGGATCCGGCGCGGCAACCCGAACGTCGGCGCCGAGGACAATCCGCTGGCGCTGCTGGCCGCGGATGCCGTGCTCGACGACCTGCCGGCCTTCGCCGAGGATCTGCTCGAGACACCGGACGACGACGGCGTGTACTCCTGCGCAGCACTGCTGTGGTGCCTGAACCGGCCCGTGCTGCGCGACGCGATCCTCGTCCAGTGGGCGACCGACGAGGAGTTCGGATGCCGTGCGCTCGAGGCCCAGCTGGAGTACTCCGCCCAGCAGAGCGGCATCCCGGATGCCATCGGAGATGTGTTCCTGGGGCGCGGCGTGCACCCCGATCCCGACCGGCTGGAGTGTGCCCTGCAGGTGGTGCGCTTCGCAGCCGCCCGGGCACCGCGGCACGCGAAGCCCGGCGCTCTGACCGCCGCAGGCTGGCTGGCGTGGGCACTGGGGCGCTCCTCGCACGCCGGACGGTACATCGATCAGGCGCTCGAGATCGAACCCGGGCACAGCATGGCGTCACTGATCTCGACGATGCTGTCGGCGGCGGTGCTGCCCGAGTGGCTGCTGCAGCGGGGCTGAGGTGGCGGGACTGACGCGGCGCAGCGGAAGCCCGGCAGGAGAGCCGGGCTCAGCGGATGCAGGCGCCCGTCGGGACGCTGTCCTGCGCGGCGCCCAGGCCGGAGATCACGGGTGCCAGCTCGGCGTTCGTCATGGCGTAGCCGATGCCCTCCCTGGCGTCGTCCTTGGCGAACACCATGCCGGCGACGCCGCCGTCCTGCGTGAGCAGCGGGCCGCCGGAGTTGCCGGGATTCACATCCGACCGCAGCGCGTGGATGCCACGCGGGGCAGCCGAGGTGCCGTGGATGTCGTCGATGGGTGCGGTGAAGGTGGAGATCACGCCGGCCGGGACGCTGCGCAGCGGGCCGCCGAACGGGTAGCCGATCACCGCCCCGCCCTCGCCCGCGCCGATGCCGTCTGCGAGCGGGAGCGGCTTCGCACTGACGTTCGCCGCGATCACCGCGATGTCGTCTACGGGGTCGAAGTACACCACCCTGCCGTCGCGGGCCGGCTGGCCGGGAAGCTCGACGACGGGCGCCGCAACACCGGCGACGACGTGCGCGTTCGTCAGGATCCGGTCCTCGGCGATGACGAAGCCCGTTCCGGTCGGGATGGTGCTGCACTGGTGCGCCACTCCCGAGATGCGGGCGATCGACGCGCTCGCGGCTCTCAGCTGCGGCGAATCGAGGTCGATCGGGCTCGCGTCGGGGGCGGCGTCGAGATCACCCGGGCCGAGCAGCCCGTCGATGGCGGGCAGCACCGAATCACCGAGCACGAGGGCGTGCAGGCGCGCGGCCGCTTCCGCGAGCGGAGGGGGCGTGTACTGGTCGATCGCGCGCAGCACCACGGAGGATGCGACGGTGCTCGACACCACCGGGATGCCGGCCGAGGCGACGGCTGCGCCCGTCATGGCGATCGCCAGCGTTCCGGCGATCAGGGTCGCCAGCCCGCCGAGTATCCGCTCCACCACGCGCAGCCGCAGCCTGTCGGCGCCGTGCCGCAGCAGTCGGCCGATCGCCGATCCGATGCTCGCTCCGACGAGCAGCAGCAGCACCGCGCTGCCGGCCACCAGCAGCCCGCGCCACTCGCTCTCCGGCAGGATCCTGGCCACCCAGGGCAGCACCCACGGGGCGGCGAGGCCGCCGGCGACGAGTCCGCACAGTGCGCCGACGGCGGCGAAGAAGCCCACGCTCAGGCCGATTCCGACCGCGGCGATCAGGAGCACCGCGATCAGCAGATCGACCAAGTTCGGCAGCACAGCCGTCGGCGGCTACTTGACCAGCGGGAAGAGGATGGTCTCGCGGATGCCGAGCCCGGTGATGGCCATCAGCAGACGGTCGATCCCCATGCCCATGCCACCCGACGGCGGCATGCCGTGCTCGAGGGCGCGCAGGAACTCCTCGTCCACCCGCATGGCTTCGAGGTCGCCGCCGGCGGCGAGCTTGGCCTGCTCGATGAAGCGCTCGCGCTGGATGACCGGGTCGACCAGCTCGGAGTACCCGGTGGCCAGCTCGAAGCCGCGCACGTACAGGTCCCACTTCTCCACGACGCCGTCGATGGAGCGGTGCTCGCGCACCAGGGGGGAGGTGTCGACGGGGAAGTCCATCACGAACGTCGGGCGCTCCAGGCCGCCCTTGACGAAGTGCTCCCACAGCTCTTCGACGAGCTTGCCGTGCGTCGGGTGCGGCGGCACCTCGACGTTGTTGGCCTCGGCGAAGGCGATGAGCTCCTCGACCGAATCCTGCGGGGTGACCGTGCGGCCGGATGCCTCCGACAGCGAGTCGTACATCGAGACGCGGTCCCACTCGCCGCCGAGGTCGTACTCGGTGCCGTCCGCCCACGTGACCGTGGTGGAGCCGGCGACCGCCACCGCGGCGTTCTGCACGAGCTCCTGCGTGAGCGCGGCCATCTGGTTGTAGTCGCCGTAGGCCTGGTATGCCTCGAGCATCGCGAACTCGGGGCTGTGCGTCGAGTCGGCGCCCTCGTTGCGGAAGTTGCGGTTGATCTCGAAGACCCGCTCGATGCCGCCGACGACGGCGCGCTTGAGGTACAGCTCGGGAGCGATGCGCAGGTAGAGCTCGGTGTCGAAGGCGTTGGAGTGGGTGATGAACGGGCGCGCCGATGCCCCGCCGTGCTGCACCTGCAGCATCGGGGTCTCGACCTCGAGGTACTCGTGGTCCGTGAAGGTCGACCGCAGGCTGGCGTTCACAGTGGCGCGGGCGCGCACGGTGGTGCGGGCCTGGTCGCGCACGATCAGGTCGAGGAACCGGCTGCGCACCCGGGTCTCCTCGTTCAGGTCGCCGTACACGTTCGGCAGCGGAAGGATCGCCTTCGAGGCGATCGCCCAGTCGTCGGCCATGACCGACAGCTCGCCGCGGCGGCTGGAGATCACCTCGCCGTGCACGAAGACGTGGTCGCCGAGGTCGACGAGCTCCTTCCACGACGCCAGCGACTCGTCGCCGACGTTCGCGAGCGAGATCATCGCCTGGATGCGCGAGCCGTCGCCGGCCTGCAGCGTGGCGAAGCAGAGCTTGCCGGTGTTGCGGCTGAACACGACTCGGCCGGCGATGCCGACCACCTCGCCGGTCTCGGCGCCGGGCTCGAGGTCGCCGTACGTCTCACGCAGGGCCGGGATGCCGTGGGTCACGGGCACGCCGACGGGGAACGCCCCGCCACCGGCATCCGCGCGGTTCGCGATGAGCTTCTCGCGCTTGGCCAGACGGACCGCCTTCTGCTCGAAGACGTCCTCCGCCTCGTCATCGGTCACGGGGGTCGGCGCGGGCGCGTCAGTCATGGGTGGGGGCTCCTTGCAGAAAGTCGCCCCCAGTCTACCGGCGAGCCCCTGAGGACTCCCGGCCGCAGAACCGGTCCGGGATAGCCTCGTCCCATGCGACCTCTTCCCCCGCTCGCCCGGCCGCACACCTTCTCCGGCATGTCCGTGCCCAGACGCGTGTTCGCCGTCATCGCGGTGGTGCTCGGGATGCTGGCCGCGGTGCTGTTGCCGGCGCCTGCGGCATCCGCCGACGTGGATGACTTCTCCTACTCATCGTGGGAGTCGCGGTACGAACTCTCCCTCGATGACAAGGGGCGGGCGGTCGCGCACGTCACCGAGACGCTGGTGGCCGAGTTTCCCGATTTCGATCAGAACAAGGGCATCATCCGCGGGTATCCGCAGCGGTACGAGGGCGCGGGGCTGAGCGTCGAGATCGTCTCGGTGACGGATGCCGAGGGCCGGCCCGTGCCGTTCGAGACCGAGACGGAGGACGGCGAGCTGCTCGTCCTCACCGGCGACGACGACTACGTACACGGCTCGAACACCTACGTGATCGAGTCCACGATGCGCGACGTCATGATCCACGGCACCGAGACCGGCAACGACGAGTTCTACTGGAACCTGCTGCCGCTGAGCAGCAGCCAGGACATCGGCCGCTTCCGTGCCGAGATCGTCGTCTCCCCCGAGCTCGCGGACGCGCTCACCGGTGACGTCGCCTGCTACAGCGGGCAGGCCGGTGCATCGGACGCGTGCGAGCTCAGCGGGCCGCGCGCCGTGGACGGCGGGCAGGCGTTCACCGTGGAGTCTGGTGCACGCGCGGCAGGCGACGGCGTGACCGTCGCGATCGGGTTCGCCGCCGGCACCGTGACGCAGCCGCCCTCGCGGCTGCCCGACCCGGTCGCCGATTACGCACCGGGAATCGTCGGGCTCGGTGCGATCGCGGTCTCGAGCGGGGCGTGGGCATCGGTCGTGGCGTTCGTGCGCCGGCGTCGCCGCGCGACCGGCATCGTCGTCGCGCAGTTCGACGTCCCCGCCGACATGCCGCCGGTGATCGCCGCCGCGCTGCTGCCGAAGGCACCGAACCCGATGCCGGCGCAGATGGTGCATCTGGCCGTGCAGGGCGCGGTGCGCCTGGAGGAGGGGCCGGGCGGCGACCGCCCGGCGCTGCGCCTGCTCGACGCGTCCCGGGCGCAGCATCCGCTCGACCGCGAGACCCTCGCGACCCTGTTCCGGCGGGACGAGACAGTGCGGCGCATCCCCCGGTCGAGCACGAAGTTCGCCAAGCGGATGGAGAAGCTCGTCGCGGCGGGCCGGGCCGAAGCCGCGGAGCGCGGCTGGACAGGCCGCGAGCGCAGCCGCGCGGCGGCCTGGTTCGCCTGGGCGGCGGTCGGGCTGCTCGTGGTGGCAGTCGTGCTGCTGGGATGGTCGGCATCCAAGGACCGCGAACTGCTCGCACCGTCGTTCCTTGTCGTCCTGCTCGCGGCGATCGTCGTCGTGCTGACCGCGATCGTCGCCTTCAGCCGGCACCGCGTGCTCACCCGCGCGGGCGCGGAGCGCTACGAGTACCTGCAGGGCGTGGCGGAATTCATCCGGGTCGCCGAGGCCGATCGACTGCGGATGCTGCAGTCGTATACCGGGGCCGAGCGGCGCAGCGACGGCACCGTCGACGTCGTGCACCTGTACGAGAAGCTGCTGCCGTACGCGATGCTGCTGGGTGAGGAGAAGAGCTGGACGGCCGTGCTCGACACCGCCTACTCGGCATCCGGCGGCTCTCCGTCGTGGATCGACACAGCCGCGGGCGTCTCGATCGGCTCGAACCTGGCGCGCTATTCGAGCTCGATGAACACGGCGACCACCTACACCCCGCCGTCGAGCTCGTCCGGCGGCTCCACCGGCGGCGGGTTCTCCGGCGGCGGAGGCGGAGGCGGATCCTCCGGCGGCCGCTGATCGCTGCCGCTCAGCGCGCCGGGTTCAGCGCGGCGGGACGGGCACGTTGATCGCTGCGAGCTGCTGCGGGGTGCCGCGTGCGATGAGCCGCAGGTCGCTGCCGGTCTCGTCGATGTCCCACTCCAGGAACGCGCAGCAGCGCTTCTCGACGGCGACGAGTTCCCGCAGTCGGCTGATCGAGTCGTCGACTTTTGCGTAGTGGATGGTGAGCTCGGCGCCGCTCAGCTCTGAGGAGAGCGCGTAATCGGCGTCGAAGGCCTGCCACCTCTCCACCTGAGCCTTCGCCTCCGCAATGCTCGGAAGCGTGCAGGCGAGCGGCACGTCGCGGAATGGTCCCGGTGTCATCGGATCTTCTCCTCGCTGTCAGACTCACGCTCGAGATCTTCGAGCACCTCGAACGGCGACTCCACGTCGCCGCGCCACGCCTCGATGCCCTCCCGCACGGCGAGCACCGCCACGACGAGTGCCGCAGCGGAGTCGGCCCACCACCAGCCGAACAGGCTGTTGAGCGCCAGGCCGACGAACACCGCACCCGAGAGATAGACGCAGAGGATGAGCTGCTTGGCGTCGGCGATCACGCTCTTCGAGTTCAGCTCCCGTCCGACCCGCACTTCGAACCAGGCGAGCAGCGGCATGATGATCAGGCTCAGCGCGGTGATTCCCAGGCCGAGCGGGCTGTGTTCCGGGCCCTCCATCCGGATGAGGCTCAGCACGGCGTCGACCGTCACGTACGCGGCGAGCGCGAAGAAGGCGATGCCGACCAGCCGCACCGTGGCTCTCTCCCACCGCTCGGGATCCTTGCGACTGAACTGCCAGGCGACCGCGGCCGCCGAGAGCACCTCGACGACGGAGTCGAGTCCGAACCCGATCAGCGCCGCGGACGATGCCAGGCAGCCGGCCCACAGCGCGATGACAGCCTCGAGGACGTTGTACGTGATCGTGAACCCGACGATGAAACGCACCCGCCGGTGCAGGCCCGCGCGTCGCGCGGTCGTCAGGGAGGCGCTCATGCAATTGCTCCGGCTCCGGCTCCACAGCATCCGGGCACCCTGCACGCCTGGTCGACGCACGGGGCGCTCTCATCGACGGCCAGTGTGACGTCGACCAGTGCGGTCAGCGCCGCGGTGAGGTGGGGGTCTGCGATCTCGTAGCGCGTCTGGCGCCCCTGCGGTTCGGCGACGACGATGCCGCAGTCGCGCAGGCAGGTGAGGTGGTTCGAGACGTTGGAGCGTGACAGCTCGAGCTCACGCGACAGGACCGCGGGGTAGCTCGGCCCCTCGAGCAGTGACATCAGGATCCGCGAGCGCGTCGGGTCTGCCATGGCACGACCGAGTCGGTTCATCACGTCGAGGCGGGAAGCAATGGTCAGCACACGATGACTATACAGGCATCAATGAACAATCGCGAGGCTGGGAGGATTGTCGTATGGCTCGGGGCGTGGAGTGGATGGAACGACACCAGGTCGCCCTGTACCTGCTCGCCCTGATCGCGGGCGCCGCGACAGCGCTGCTCTTCCCTGCCGCGGCCCGTCCGGCAGGGGCGGCGGTCACTCCCGTGCTCGGGCTGCTGCTCTACGTCACTTTCCTCGGCGTGCCGTTCGGCCGGCTCCGGAGGGCCTTCCGCGACTGGCGCTTCCTCGCGACGCTCCTCGGGGTGAACTTCATCGTCGTCCCGGTGGTGGTGCTCGCGTTGTCACGCATCGTGGCGCACGATCAGGTGCTGCTCGTCGGTGTGTTCCTCGTGCTGCTGACCCCGTGCGTCGACTACGTCATCGTTTTCACCGGTCTGGCCGGCGGGGCGCGAGACCGGCTTCTCGCGGCCACGCCGATGCTCATGCTCGCCCAGATCCTGCTCCTTCCGCTGTGCCTGTGGCTGTTCACGGGTGACGCGTTCGTGCAGACGCTCGATCTGCGGCCGTTCGTGGAGGCGTTCGTGCTGCTGATCGTCCTGCCACTCGCTACTGCCGGCCTGACTCAGCTCGCGGCCGCGCGGACGCGTTCGGGGCGAGCGATCGCCGGGGCGGGAACGGCGGCGATGGTGCCGCTCATGATGCTCACCCTCGCAGTCGTCGTCGCGTCGCAGATCGTCGGCGTCAGGCAGCAGATCGCGAGCCTGCTGCTCACGATCCCCGTCTACGTGCTCTTCGCAGCGGTCATGATCCCGGTGGGCCTGCTCGCGGGCTCGCTGATGCGGCTGGAAGTTCCCGCGAGGCGAGCGGTCGTCTTCAGCGGCACGACCCGCAACTCACTCGTCGTGCTGCCGCTGGCCCTCACCCTGCCGCCGGCCTTCGATCTGGTTCCACTCGTCGTCGTCACTCAGACGCTCATCGAGCTCGTGGTCATGGTGATCTGCATCCGGCTCGTTCCCCGGATCATTCCGGAGAGCGCGCCGCGCCGCTGAACGCCCGATCCGAGTCGTGCAGGTGCGCGTGAGCCACGGATGGAAAACGTCGGCCGGACAGCCTTCGCGCGTGCGAAAAGCATCCGCGCCGCGGAGCGGCGGATGAAGAACGTCGCTGCGCACGCTTCCGCACCTGCGAAAAGCATCCGCGCGGGAGGGGAGCAACGCCGGCGTCAGATCAGCGGGAGCGGCGGATCGGCGGGGCCGGATGCTTCGCGCAGCGCCTGCTCGACCGTCGACGACACCAGCGCCGACAGGTAGCCGCCGGGGTTCTCGACGCCGACCCCGCGCAGCAGCGAGGTCGCCTGGCCGACGATGGAGCGCGAGAACTCGGATGCCGTGGCGATGGCCTCGCCGTACGCGGCGCGATCCTGCTCGGCGATCACCACCGGCTCACATCCCATCTCCACGGCGAGCGCCTGCGCGATCGGCAGCACGGCGGCGGGAGCGGTGACCGCGGCGAACGCGGCCTGCAGCTGTCGCAGGTCGATCGTGGTCCCGGTGAAGGCGATGGCCGGATGCACAGCCAGCGGGATGGCTCCGCGTTCGGCGGCCGGGCGGAGCACCTCGATGCCGTAGGCAGCATCCGTGTGCAGCACGAGCTGGCCCATCTGCCAGCCGCCGACCTCGGCGATGCCGGCGATCAGGCCCGGCAGCTCGTCATGCGGCACCGCGATGATCACCAGCTCGCTGCGCCGGACGACCTCCAGCGCATCCAGCACGGGCGCCCCGGGCAGCACGGCGGCCGCCCTGTCGTCATCCGATCCCGAGGTGATGCCGGTGACGGCATGGCCGGCTCCGGCGAGCGCGGCGCCGACCACCGGGCCCACCCGGCCGGCACCGATGATGCCGATGCCGAGACGTCCGTCGCGGTTCATGTCGTCACTCCGGCCGCGGCGCGGGCGGTGCAGGAGGCGCCGGCGGAACGACAGGCGGCGCAGGAGGCACGACACCAGCAGCAGCATTCACGACACCCGGCGCATGCTCGCCCCAGCGGTGCGTGTGGTCGCGCGAAGCGGCGAGCACTGCCGCTCGGCTGACGCCCTCGACCAGCGCGATCGCGTCGTCGCGCTCGAGGCCCGCGAGCACGCCGGAGATCGGGCCGGTCACCGAGTGCACCTGCCCGTCGGCGACGCGCTGCAGCCGGTCGATCGGCCCCTGCGAGATCGAGACGCCCTGCAGGCGCGCGAGCGGGAAGACGGCCAGCTTGCGCCACAGCATCCCGCGGCGCAGCAGCACCCCGAACTCGGTGAGTGCATAGCCGTGGCGCCGCCACGACAGCGGGCGGCGCCACCAGGCGCGCAGCGGGATGGTGCGGTACGGGTCGCCCTCGACCGGGCCGAGGATGCCGTGCTCCCACACCAGCGGGATGTCGGCCTGTGGCGCATCCGGCAGGATCAGCGCGAGCACGCGCTCGACGTCCTCGCGCTTGCCGACCGGCAGCACGACGTTGAACTGCTGGGCGCTGCCGGACTGCTGCGACGCGCTCTTGCCGCTCATCCGGTTGATCTTGATCGTCCACCAGCCGAACGGCCGCCACAGCAGCGACTGCGACACCTCGACGGCGAAGATGCGACCGGGCGGCAGGGTCTCGGTGACGGTGGTGAGCAGACCGTAGGTGATCCGCACGCCGTCGGGCGTCGGCGCGATGGCGTACCGCAGCGACTTGGAGATCTGCGCCCAGGTCACCGCGATGAAGGTCAGCACGAGCGGGATGCCGACGCCCAGCCCCGCGCCCAGTGAGACGAGTCCGATCTCGATGTCCTCACCGCGCACCGCGCTGATGAGGGCGGCGATCATGGCCGCGCCGATGATGATCCCGAAGAACAGCAGCCACGCCACGGCGTGGATCAGCTGCGAGCCCACCAGGCGCCCGGCGGGGATCTTCACGACGCTCTCGGGGACCACATCGGCGAGGTCGACACCGCTGATGAGGTCGGAGACGCCGGCGTTGACGGTGCCGACCAGCGGGGAGATCCCGCCGGCAGCCGCCGGGATGCCGGTGCGGGCCTGCTCGCGGGCGGCCCGCGCGCCGGACGCGAGCCGCAGGATGTCGGCACGCACCGACTCCGCACGGCTCGTGGCGAGGTATTCGAGCGGCACGTTGGCGTCGTTGCCGGCGCCGACGACCTCGAGCTTGGCCAGGCCGATCAGCCGTGCCGGGAACGGACGGGTGAGGTTGACGCTCTGCACGCGGTCGAGCGGCGCCCGACGGTGCGAGCGGAAGATGATGCCCTTGCGCACCTCGACGTGGTCGCCGGTGATGCGGAACTGCTGGAACCGCCACACGAACCAGAACGCGCCGACGAGCACGATCACCAGCACGAGCAGACCGAGCAGCGCGCCCAGGAGCATGTTGTTCGCCAGCACCCAGTCGACCGGGTCGCCGCCATTGAAGTCCGAAAAGCGCGCCTCACCGGGCGCGAAGACGCTGACCAGCCAGGCGATGACCCGATCGCGCATGTTCGAGATCACGATTCCGGCGACGACGATCAGCGCCAGCCCGCCCTTGAACAGCGGGGTCAGGGGGTGCATCCGGTGCCACTCGCCGTCGGCGAGCGACGAGGCGCCGCCCTCGGGCGGCAGAGGAACCGGTGCCGGTGGCGCGGTGTGCTGTCCCGCGATCGGAGGCTGGGGCGCTCGCCAGTCCGAAGGGGTCACAGGGCCGTCCGGCGTGCTCACAGGCCGGTCCGGCGGGTCTCGGCGACCTCGATGAGCGTGTCGCGCAGCGCCTCGGCGGCGCCCTGCGTCAGGCCGGGGATCTGCACCCCGGTCGTCGCCGCTGCGGTCACCATCTTCAGCTGTGAGACGCCGAACGCCCGGTCGAGCGGGCCCTGGGTGATGTCGACGAGCTGCATGCGTCCGTAGGGCACGGCGACCATGCGCTGCCACAGGATGCCCTTGCGGAAGACGACGTCGTCGTCGCGCAGCATGTAGCCGAGCGCCTTCGCCTGCCGGGGCAGGACGATCAGCGTGATGACCGTGATCGCGATGACGACGGCAGCCGGCACCCACACCCAGGTCTGCTCGAGGACGAGGCCGATCACGAACGCGGCGGCGACGACGATCGCGATGAAGATCGCGTTCTGCACGAACTGCGAGGCGACATAGCGAGGCGAGATCTGGTGCCAGACGCCGTCGAGCGCGAGGGCCGCGGGGTTGCGCGGTGTGCGCAGCTGCTCATAGGTGCCGTCATCGAGCGCCGGGGGCGCGACAGGACCGGATGCCGTCGGCGCAGCCGGAGCCGGCGGGGTGGCGGGAGGCGCAGGCGGGGTGGCCGGGGGCGCAGGCGGGGTGGCGGGAGCCGCCGCCGGAGGCGCAGGCGGCGCGGGAGGAGCAGGCACGGTCGGTGGTGCGTCGACGGGCTCGGGAGCTTGGGATGCGCCGTCGAAGCTGTTCGGGTCACGGGGCGGGTTCGTCGAGCTCTCGGTCATCAGGATCCTTCGGCAGCGTGCAGAACTGTTCGGCGGCGAGCGCGGCCCCGGTCAGCACCAGTGCGCCGACGATGAGAGCCGCCATCGCCACAGTCGACCCTACCGGCGCGGGCACGGGTCGCGTCGAGAGGAAGATCAGGAGTCCCGCACCGAAGCCGGCGAGGATCGCGCCGAGCAGGCTCGAGGCGCGCGCCAGGGTCGAGGCGCGCAGCGCCCGGAACGGGTCGATGCGCCTGCCGCCACGCACACTGCGGCGCACGGGCCAGGCCAGAGCGAGCGTCGCGGCCGCGAGCAGGAGCAGCAGCACCGGCAGCAGGATCGACGGGGTGAACGTGGCGCGCCCGGTGGCGGTGAGCAGATGGTCGAAGCCGTAGCCCGCCCCCGCCGACAGCAGCGCGAGGACCACCAGCACGCCCGGAGAGGTCCGCTTCACCACTCCTCCGCCTTCAGCGCGCGCACGAGGTCGTCGACCCGTCCGACGCCCGGCAGCACGGCATCCGGGTCGATGCTCAACCACGGCTCCAGCACGAACAGCCGCTCCGCCGCACGCGGATGCGGCACTCGCAGGTGCTCGGCGTTACTGCGGAAATCGCCGTAGGCGATCAGGTCGAGATCCAGCGTGCGGTCGCCCCACCGCTCCAGCCGCACCCGGCCCTGCTCCTCCTCGACCGCGTGCAGCATGCCCAGCAGCACCTGCGGGGCCAGGCGTGTGGTCAGCAGCGCGACGGCGTTCAGATACGGCGGCGCGTCGGGGTCGGGCCCGTCGGGCTTGACCGCGACGGTCTCGAGGGGCTCCGACATGACCAGCTCGTCGACCAGAGGCAGCCGGCGCAGGCGTTCCGCCGCGGCGCGGAGCATCTCACCACGGTCGCCCTCGTTCGACCCGAGGGCGATGACGGCGACCTGCGGGTCGCGCCCCGGCCGCGGGTCGGGTGGTGGGGGCAGATGCGTCAGCCGGCGGTCCATCAGTCGCGCTCCCGGTGCACGGTGACGGCGACATCCGAGAAGGTCTGCGCGATCGGCGCGTGCGGCTTGTGCACGGTGACGCTCACCCTCCGCACGCGGTCGTCTGCGAGCACGGCATCCGCGATGCGCTCGGCGAGCGTCTCGATGAGGTTCACCGGTTCGCCGGCGACGATCGCCGCGACCCGGTCGGCGAGCTCGCCGTAGTGCACGGTGTCGGTGACGTCGTCGGAGGATGCCGCCTGGTGCAGCGGCAGCGCGAGCCGCAGGTCGATCGTGAACTCCTGGCCATCCCGGCGCTCGAAGTCGAAGACGCCGTGGTGGCCGAACACGGTCAGCCCCGACAGGGCGATCTCGTCGAGCGGGGCGGCGTCCGAAGCGGTCGCGTCAGCGGCATCCATGTCAGGCTCCGTCCCAGGCGCCGACGACCGCCAGCGCATCGCGTGTCGATGCCACGTCGTGCACTCGCACGGCCCACGCGCCGGCGCGCGCCGCGAGCGCGCTGGTCACCGCAGTGGCCAGGTCGCGACGGGGGATCGTCGGCTGCTCATCCGGGGCGGCGGTGCCGAGCGCGTCGACGAGGAACCGCTTGCGCGAGGTGCCGATGAGCACCCGGTGGCCGAGCGCGGCGATCTCGTCGGTGCCGCGCAGCACCTCCCAGTTCTGCTCGGCCGTCTTCGCGAACCCGATGCCCGGGTCGACGATGATGCGGTCGGGTGCGATGCCCGCGACCGCCGCGGCCGACACGCGATCGCGCAGTTCGGATGCCACTTCGCGGGCCGCCCGTGCGTACTGCGCGCGGGCGTACATGTCATCCGATGGCCCCCGCCAGTGGCCGATCGCGATGTCGGCGTCGAGCTCGGCCACCGCCGGCAGCATCCGCTCGTCGGCGAGGCCACCGGACACGTCGTTGACGATCCGGGTGCCGGCGCGCACCGCCGCCACCGCAGTCGACGCGTTGAGCGTGTCGATGGAGGTCGCGATGCCGGCATCCGTCAGCGCCTCGATGATGGGCACCACGCGGGCCTGCTCGACGGCCGGATCCACCCGCACCGACCCGGGGCGGGTCGACTCGCCGCCGACATCGATGATGGCCGCGCCCTGCGCACGCAGCTCGTGGGCGTGGGCGATGGCCGTGGCGGGGTCGGTGTAGCGGCCGCCGTCGCTGAAGGAGTCGGGGGTGATGTTGAGGATGCCCCAGATGAGCGTCATTCCGTGTGCTCCGTGAGTGGGGCGCGTGCGACGGCTCCCGAGCCGATCAGCGAGATCAGCTCGGCCCGCGCGATCGGATCGGTGAACTCGCCCCGTGCGGCGATGGTCACCGTGGTGGATTCGGGCTGCCGCCCGCCGCGCAAGGTCACGCAGCCGTGCTTGGCGTCGAGCACGACGAGCACGCCCCGCGTATCGAGGTTCTCGGCGATGACGTCGGCGATCTGCTCACCGAGGCGCTCCTGCACCTGCGGCCGGGTCGCGAGGGTCTCGACGACCTTGACCAGGGCGCCGAGGCCGACGACCTGCTCGCCCGGCAGATAGGCGATGTGCGCGACCCCGGCGAACGGCAGCAGATGATGCTCGCAGACCGAGCGGAACCGGATGTCGCGCAGCAGCACCGCACCGGACGGAAGCGTGTCGGGGGCGGGCCCGCGTGACACGCTGATGGTGCGCTCGAGGTGGGATGCCGGGTCTTCGCTGAGTCCGCCGAAGAACTCGGCGTACAACTCCGCCATCCGCGCCGGGGTCTGCTTCAGCCCCGGACGGTCGGGATCCTCGCCGATGGCCTCGAGCAGCTCACGGGTGAGCCGCTCGACACGCGCCCTGTCGACGGACACGTCAGGCCGTCGCCGGGCGGGCCTGCCCGCCCGCGGCCTTCTTGCCCGCGGGACGTGCGGTCTCTTCGGTGGCCGGCGCGTTTGCGGCGACGGCGTCCACGTCGCGGACGGGGACGTCGATGGGCGGCAGCGTCGAGACCGGCCGGTCGTCGCTGGAGAGCCACTGCGGACGATTAGGGAGCTTGCGCACATCGCTGAAGATCTCGGCGATCTGGTTGTGGTCCAGGGTCTCCTGCTCGAGCAGCGCCAGGGCGAGACGGTCGAGGATGTCGCGGTTCTCGCTGAGCACCTGGTAGGCCTCGTTGTGGGCCTGCTCGATGAGCGCACGCACCTGCTCGTCGACGGTCTCGGCGATCTTGTCGGAGTAGTCGCGGCCGCGGTTCATGTCGCGCGCGACGAACATCTCGCCGCCCTCGGTGCCGAGCTTGACAGGCCCGATCTCCGTGGTCATGCCGTACTCGATGACCATCTTGCGGGCGATGCTCGTGGCTTTCTCGATGTCGTTCGAGGCGCCGGTGGTCGGGTCGTGGAAGACGATCTCCTCGGCGACACGGCCGCCCATCGCGTAGGTGAGCTGGTCCTGCAGCTCGTTGCGGGTGACCGAGTACTTGTCGTCCAGCGGCATCACCATGGTGTAGCCGAGCGCCTTGCCGCGGGGCAGGATCGTGATCTTGGTGACCGGATCGGTGTGGTTCATCGCCGCGGCGGCGAGGGCGTGACCGCCCTCGTGGTACGCGGTGATGAGCTTCTCGCGGTCCTTCATGACGCGGGTGCGGCGCTGCGGGCCGGCGATCACGCGGTCGATGGCCTCGTCGAGAGCGCGGTTGTCGATCAGCTGCGCGTTGGAGCGGGCGGTCAGCAGCGCGGCCTCGTTGAGCACGTTGGCGAGGTCGGCACCGGTGAAGCCAGGCGTCTTGCGGGCGACGACCTCGAGCTCGACCGACTTCGACAGCGGCTTGCCCTTGGAGTGCACCTCGAGGATGTGCAGGCGGCCCTTCAGATCGGGGGCGTCGACGCCGATCTGGCGGTCGAAGCGACCGGGGCGCAGCAGCGCGGGGTCGAGGATGTCGGGGCGGTTGGTCGCCGCGATGACGATGACGTTCGCGTTCGGGTCGAAGCCGTCCATCTCGACGAGCATCTGGTTCAGCGTCTGCTCGCGCTCGTCGTTGCCGCCGCCGAGGCCGGCGCCGCGGTGACGGCCGACCGCATCGATCTCGTCGATGAAGATGATGGCCGGGGCGTTCTCCTTGGCCTGCGTGAACAGGTCACGCACGCGGGAGGCGCCGACACCGACGAACATCTCGACGAAGTCGGAACCCGAGATCGAGTAGAACGGCGCGCCCGCCTCGCCCGCGACGGCGCGCGCGAGCAGGGTCTTGCCGGTGCCGGGAGGGCCGTACAGCAGCACGCCCTTCGGGATGCGGGCGCCGATAGCCTGGAACTTGGCCGGATCCTGCAGGAACTCCTTGATCTCGTGGAGCTCTTCGATGGCCTCGTCGGCGCCGGCGACGTCGGCGAAGGTGACCGTCGGGGTCTCCTTGCTGACGAGCTTCGCCTTCGACTTGCCGAACTGCATGACCTTGCTGCCGCCGCCCTGCATCGACGAGAGCAGCCACCAGAACAGCAGGCCCAGCAGCACCAGCGGCAGCAGCAGCGAGATGAAGCCGTCGAACCAGGTCGCGCGAGGCACGACGTCGCTGTAGCCGTCCTTCGGGGTGGCCTTGTCGATGGCCTCGACGACCTGATCGCCGCGCGCCTCGACGTAGTAGAACTGGACGTTCTCAGAACCCTCGAAGGGCTTGGAGAGAGTGAGGTCGACGCGCTGATCGCCGTCGGTGTTGACGGCCTTGGTGACCGTGTCGCCCTCGAGCAGCTCGAGCCCCTGCTGCACGGTGATCTGCTTGGGCGCCGACAGGTTCGAGATCAGCAGGAACCCGGCGAACAGCAGCACGCCGATCAGCGCCACGTAGATCAGCGGGTTGCGGGAGACCTTCTTGACATCCATGATTCGTTCAGCGTACCGCTCGGTGCTGAGGGGCCCGCTGTGCGTTCACCGACGGCGTACCCCCGCCCCTCCCCTGCCCCCTCCCCGCGCCTCCTCCCGCGTCTATATGTCACGAAGTACCGGAATCCGCATCCGATTCCGGTACTTCGTGACATATAGACGGGAGGGGCGGGGTCAGGAGTAGACGTGCGGGGCCAGGACGGCGACGTCGCGCAGGTTGCGGTACCGCTCGGCGTAGTCGAGACCGTAGCCGACGACGAACTCGACGGGAATGTCGAAGCCGACGTACTTGCAGTCGATCTCGACCTTGGCCGCCTCTGGCTTGCGCAGCAGCGCCAGCACCTCGATCGACTCGGCGCCGCGGGACTCGAAGTTCTCGAGCAGCCAGCTCAAGGTCAGGCCGGAGTCGATGATGTCCTCGACGATGAGCACGTGCTTGCCGTGCAGGTCGGTGTCGAGGTCCTTGCGGATCTGCACGACGCCGCTGGACTTGGTGCTCGCTCCGTAGCTCGACACGGCCATCCAGTCCATCGGGGCATGGAACGGCAGGGCACGGGCGAAGTCGGCCATGACCATGACGGCGCCCTTGAGCACGCCGACGAGGATGAGGTCCTTGCCCTCGTAGTCGGCGGCGACGCGGAGGGCGAGCTCATCGAGCTTCGCGCGGATCTGCTCCTCGGTGACGAGGATCTGGGAGAGGTCTTCTGAGATGTCCGCTGCGCGCATGCAACGAGTTTAGGCGACCGCCTGCAACGCCGTGGATGCCGCAGCCAGGGCCCGGGATCCCGGTGATCCGGTTCAGGCGGGGCTCGGCATCCACGGCAGTGGACCGGACCGCTCCCCCCGGGGCAGCCGGTTCCGTCGGAGTACCCTCCTGCTCTCGACCATAGGACGGTTCGATCGGAGCCGACATGGGGAGAGATCCCCATGCGGCCCGGCGCAGCACTACTGTGAGCGGTGAAGCGGGCGCCCGTCCGCGGGGAAGGAAGACATGAACCTCGACGAGATCCTCAAGCAGGTGCCGGTCGACGACATCGCCGAGAAGTTCGGCGTCAGCCCCGATGTCGCCCGTCAGGCGGTGCAGGAGGGCAGTGCGGCCCTTCTGGGCGGACTCGCCAAGAACGCCGAGACCGACGAGGGCTCCTCGGCGATCGAGCAGGCGCTGAACCGCCACGACGGCTTCACGGGCGCCTCGAAGGTCGATGAGGTGGATCAGGCCGACGGCGACAAGATCGTCAAGCACGTGTTCGGCGACAAGAAGGATGAGGTCGCCGAGAACCTGACCAAGTCCGAGAAGACCGCCGGCGGCATCGACTTCGGCAAGCTGCTGCCGATCCTCGCACCGATCGTGATGGGCCTGATCGCCAACGTGACCAAGGGCAAGGGCGGCGGGGCCGGCGGCGGCATCGGAGACGTGCTCGGCGGACTGCTGGGCGGCGGCTCGGGTGGCCAGGCCGGCCAGGGCGGCGGCCTGGGCGACATCCTCGGTGGTCTCGGCGGCCTGCTCGGCGGCGGCACCGGCGGCAAGGGCAGCCAGGGCGGCGGCATCGGAGACATCCTGGGCGGCCTGTTCGGCGGCCGCAGGTAGACCGCCAGTAGACCGCAAGCAGGCCGCAAGCAGTCGTTACGCGTAGCGCCCGGGGCCGGATCGGTCCCGGGCGCTACGTCGTTCCGGACGAATCGCCGGGATCAGGCCCGGGCGGTGAAGACGATCCGCCCGCCGGTGCGGCGCGCGCTGCAGCCGGGCAGGTCGATGGGCCCCTGCCCCGACCAGTCGGTCGCCAGCCGGGCCACCTCGAGGGTCTGCAGCCGGGTGAGGCCGACGCCGAACTCGCTGTCGACGACAAGGCGGATGATGCGGTTGCGCAGCGCGGCGGGGTTCGCGGCGAGCGCGGCGACACTCACCGAGATGCCGGCCTCGGCGTGCTCGACGATGTCTTCGATGGTCTCGTGGATCATCTCGTCGAAGGCTTCGGCATCCTCGCGCAGCTGCTCGGCGGTGCGCGCCAGCGCCTCCGCGATCCCGGGGCCGAGCTCATCCTCGAGCATCGGCAGCACCCGCTCGCGCACCCGCACGCGGGTGTAGCGCGGGTCGAGATTGTGGGGATCGTCCCAGAACTCCAGATCGGATGCTGCACAGCACGCCCTGGTCGTGGCACGCCGCACTCCGAGCAGGGGGCGCAGCCACCGCATCCCGTCGTCGTCCTCGCGCACCGGCGGCATCCCCTGCAGACTCGCAGCCCCCGAACCGCGGGCGAGGCCGAGCAGCACCGTCTCGGCCTGGTCGTCGAGGGTGTGGCCGAGCAGCACGGCGGAGGCCCCGACGCCGGCGGCGACGCTGCGCAGGGCGTCGTACCGGGCCTCGCGCGCGGCGGCTTCCGGACCGTCCTGATGCTGCGCGGCGACCGTCACGGCCTGCACCTGCGCGTCGGCCCCGAGGGCACGCGCCTGGTCGGCGGCGCGCCGCGCGACCGCATCCGATCCGTTCTGGAGGCCGTGGTCGACGATGACGGCGGTGACCGCCGTCGCCGTCCTGGATGCTTCGAAGACCGTCGCGGCGGTGAGGGCGAGGGAGTCGGCGCCGCCGGAGAGGGCGACGACGACGCGTCCGCCGGCGTACGGGGCGAGCGCCTGGCGCACGGCGAGGCGGACTTCGGCGATGGCGGGGTCGAGCGAGGGCACAGCACCACGCTAGCCGCGTGACGCGATCGGATGCCGAATGCACAACTCGGACCGCCCCGCTGGATCGGTGAGCGCCCGAGCGTTGCCTTCCTGCCAGGAGCACTTCCGATCTCGCGAGTAGGCTTGTCCCCGGCATCCGACCGTCATCCCTGAGGAGAACAGCACATGGGCGCACACGACGCCGTCATCGAGATCCCGCGCGGCAGCCGCGTGAAGTACGAGGTCGACCACGAGACCGGTCGCGTCCACCTCGACCGCGTGCTGTACACCACCTTCGGCTACCCGGCCGACTACGGATACTTCGACAACACGCTCGGCGAGGACGGCGACCCGCTGGACGTGCTCGTGCTGCTCGACCACGCGATCTACCCGGGCGTCGTCGTCAACGTGCGCCCCGTCGCGGTGCTGAAGATGAGCGACGAGGCCGGCGGCGACGACAAGCTCGTCGCGGTGCTCTCGAAGGACCCGCGCTGGGCGCACATCCAGGACATCGCCGACCTGCCCGAGTACACGAAGAAGGAGATCGAGCACTTCTTCGAGCACTACAAGGACCTCGAGCCCAACAAGTGGGTTAAGGTCGACGCGTGGGGCGACGCCGCCGAGGCGCAGCGCATCCTCGACGAGGCCATCGAGCGGTTCGGCGCCGAGGGCCACTGACCCCTCCCCCGTGCATACGACGAAGTCCCCGGCTCGTGCCGGGGACTTCGTCGTATGCGGGGTGCGGGCGCGCGGGGCGGATGCCGTGGCGCGGATCGGATGCCGTGGCGCGGGCGGATGCTAGAGCGCGCCGCGGTCCGCGAGGAACGGGTACGGGTTGATGCGGCCGCCGTAGCGGTACACCTCGAAGTGCAGATGGCATCCGAGCGAGTTGCCGGTGTTGCCCGCGTAGCCGATGACCTGGCCGGCGCTGACGTGCTGGCCGTGCGAGACCGCGTAGCGGGAGAGGTGCGCGTAGCCGGTGGCGATACCGCCGCCGTGCTGGATGCGGACGTAGTTGCCGTAGCCGCCGTTGTAGAACCGGGCGTCGACCCTGCCGGAGCCGGCAGCGTAGATCGCGGCACCGCATCCGTTGGCGAAGTCGAGGCCGCCGTGCACGCTCGAGCCGCACCTGCCGTTCTGGCAGCTGACCGGGCGGGGTCCGTAGTACGACGAGATGCGGCCGCCGTGCGGACGGCGCCATGCGCCGGATCCACCGCCGCCGCCTCCGCCGCCACCGCCGCCGCCGTTGTTCTGGGCGTTCTTGGCGGCCTCTTCGGCCTCGCGGCGACGACGCTCTTCCTCGACCTTCCGGCGACGCTCCTCTTCCTCCTTGCGCTTGCGCTCGCCCTCCTGGTACGCGGCGACCGTGGCGGCCGTCTTGTCCTTGAGTGCGGCGAGCTGAGCCTGGAGGGTGGTGAGGTTGTTCTGCCGTTCGGCGAGGGCTGCCTGTGCGGCGTTCGCCGCCTCCTGCGCCTTGATCATCTTCTCTTCGGCGACCTTCTGCAGGCGATCGCGCTCGTCACGAGCGGTCTTGGCCTGGTCGCTGAGCGCCTGCGCCGAGTCGCGCGCCGCGGCAGCCTTGTCGGCGACCGTGCGGTTGTACTCGAGCAGCTTGTCCATGCTGCCCAGGCGCGAGAGCAGGTCGTCGGCGCCCGAGGAGGAGTCGGAGAGGAACAGCTCGAGTGCGGCCTGGTCGCCGCCGCTGCGGTACAGCTGGGTGGCGACCTGCCCGGCTTTGCGCGAGCTCTCGTCGGCGATCTTCGACTGCTCGTCGGCCTGGCGCTGCAGTTCGTCTGCGCGCTCGGCCTGCTCGAAGTACGCCTGCTGCGCGGCGTAGAACTCGTCACCGGCGACCTTGGCGGCTGCCTCGGCGGCGGCCACGCGCTGGGTGAGGCTCTGGATGAGCTGCTCGATGCGGGTGATCTCGGCGGCCTTGGCCGATTCGCTGGCCTTGGCGCGCTGCACGTCATCCCAGCTGGGATAGTCGGCGGCGAAGGCCGTCTGCGTGCCGGCCGAGAGACCGAGAGCGGTCAGCGCGATGGCGCCGAACGCACCGACGGCGATCGCACCACGGCGGGTCACCGTCGAGGAAGGCCAGAGGGCGCGCTGCTCGGCGGGCGTCGGAGCGCACCCGCAATCCTCGGATGCTGCGCGCGCATCCGACCTGAAGTCCACGTTCACACGGCCCCTTCCGCCGGTTTCACAGTTGCCACACTAACAACATTCGTCACATCCGCAACAGATGTCAGCTGTACCGTGCGATCGGGTGAAGGCATGCTCCGCGTACAGGTGGCGCATCAATCGTCCTCCCGAAACGCCCGGGATCCAAGTCGACCCGCCCTCGATTTCGTTTTTGCTCGTCTCGTCCCTTATGCTTGAGCGTCGGCAAGGGAACCCCAGGGTTCACTTCGGCCCCATCGTTTAGCGGCCTAGGACGCCGCCCTTTCACGGCGGTAGCACGGGTTCGAATCCCGTTGGGGTCACTCGGTCGGGTACAATTTAAAAGTTATGGCCCTGTAGCGCAGTTGGTTAGCGTGCCGCCCTGTCACGGCGGAGGTCGCGGGTTCAAGTCCCGTCAGGGTCGCTCCGTGCGATGAGCCTTCTTTCGAGGAGGCTCTTCGTCTAGGACGCGGCAGATGTGCCGTGCGGCTCTGTAGCTCAGTTGGTAGAGCGTTCGACTGAAAATCGAAAGGTCACCGGATCGATGCCGGTCGGAGCCACAAGGACCGTCGTTACAACGGTCCCAGAAACCCTCGCCTAGCTTCTACATGGCGGGGGTTTTGCTTTGCCCTGGTGCCTGTTGAGAACCACTCCTTTGGGGCCCTGAGCCTGTCGAAGGGCCGCTCTCGCCCCGGTCGTTGAGCGAGCGAAGTGAGACCAAATGAGCAGTTAGAGCACGTGGCTGCGTACCAGGAGCAGCTCGGCAGAGTGTGCCCACACGAGCGTCTCACGCGGCATGCTGGTGATCTCGAGTTCCACGGGTTGCTGACCCATCACGCCTGCGACAGGGCGAGGTAGCCCTCGATGTCGAACGGCACGAGCGGCGTGTCGGCACGGACGTAGAGCGGATGTCGCGGATGCCCGTCCTTGGTCGGTGCACCGAGGGATACCCACTGGGCGCCAGCGGCCGTCGTGATCTTCAGGATGTCAGTGAGTAGAGACCAGAGGTAGGGGCGCGACGTCACCAGTCCGCCCCAAGCTGCCAGGAGCGTCGGTCGGCCCGCGGTCATACGCGCGATGTGGCGCTCGTTCTCGGCCTTCAGCTCGACGTCGTGCTCAAGGTGCAGGCCCTTCGGATCGGTCGAGATCTGCGGGTAGACGTTGAGCATCGTCCAGCTGTCGTAGCCGTTGTCGGCGGCGAAGCGCGTCACCCGGGCGACGGTGCGATCGGGAGCTGCGGGCACCGCGGTGCTCGGGTTGATCCCGAAGCAGACCAGGGGATTCTTGCCGACGGCGCCAAGGACGAAGCGCGCAGAGCCGTCCGCGGCGTGCTCATAGATCCATTGCTCCGTCATGCCTCGGCTTCCTATTCAGTGCGGCGCGTTCGAACTCTACGCGAGCGTGGCTCTGGCGTCCTTCGTCAGCAGGTAGAGCGTGCGCTGCTGATCAGGAAACGCCGTGAAGCCGAAGCGCTCGTAGAACGGGACCACGTCGTCGTTGATGGCATGCACGAGCATGGCGTGGATGCCGATCGTCTCGGCTGCTTCAAGGGCGCGGGCGGTCGCGTGCTGCAGCAGCGAGTACCCGAGACCCTGCG
Organism: Microbacterium sp. YJN-G; assembly: GCF_015040615.1. Taxonomy (NCBI): domain Bacteria; kingdom Bacillati; phylum Actinomycetota; class Actinomycetes; order Micrococcales; family Microbacteriaceae; genus Microbacterium; species Microbacterium sp. YJN-G. The sequence goes on along the minus strand of NZ_CP060402.1, from coordinate 276,580 downwards.
CCTGGAACGCGTTGTCCACAGCCAGACGACCGAGTAGGACGACCGGAATCGAAGAAGGCATTCCGGCAGCCAGCGCAGGAGGACCTTCCTCGCGCACGAGCGAGCTCGCCGACAGACAGTAGTAGCCGGCGACTCGTCCGTCTCGAGTGACGCTGACCATGGTGCGCGACGCACCGGAGCGCTCGTTGCTGCGCGCGCGGCCGCGAAGCCAGACCTCCAGACTCTCTTCGCCGCAGCGGAACTCCGAGACGATGTCGCCGGCCACGATGGGGCGAGGCGTCAGGAACTCAGTCAACGAAGACGGTCTTGCGGTTCATCAGATCGCGCAGGCAGTCGATACTCCGGGCTGGCTGATCCATCAGAGCGGTGAAGGCGTCGAACTGCTCAGCCTCGACGCGAAGCTGGCGTTCGCGGAGGATCACGTCCTGGGCACGCTCGACCAGGGTGGTCGCCGAGAAGTCCGTGACCGTGCGCCCCTCGATAGCGGCAGCTTCTTCAATCACCTGCTTCTGGTCTGCCGTGACACGAAGCTCCATGCGCGCGTCTTTCCGTTGAGTCGATGAGGTCATACACCCTAGTGTACGGCGATCCTCCGTACGCCGAGACTCCGCTTCGACGGTAAATTCCTCGCATGACTACCGTGAGGAAGCCCGCCGTACCGCTCATAGAGGCTGCGCTGCTTCTGACCGGCTGCGCACCGTCGCCGGACCTCACTGACCCCGAAGTCTCCGCGTGCAATACAACCTCGCTTTGGCAGGCAGAAGGCGACGGTAGTCTCGAGCGGGCCGACGCGTACGCTCGGAAAATCCGTAGAGACCTCACAGGCGTGTTCGACGACAGTGCCATCGAGGCTTCTACCAAGCGCTTCATCTCTGCTATCGAGCGTGGTGAGCAGGGCTCTTTCCACGAGCTATCGCGGGAGATACGCGATGCATGCGAGGACGCCCGTTGGGAGCCACCCGAGGGATGACCGGCCAGTCGGCGCTCGGGAGGCCACCCAGATAAGGGCGTCGAGCGAGGGAAGCGCATCCTCTCCCCTGTCGTTGAACGAGCGGAACGAGACGCCCGCGGAACGCTTGCCGGACATAGCATGGCTACACGGCGGGCAGTAACCCTCGGAGCCTGGCAGCCTTCCGGACGGTATAACGAGCCAGGCTCACGTGTTAATCCGCGCCAACGCCATCACGCTCTCGAGACCCTCCGGAGTCCCCGGCCAGTGACGGACGACCGCCTCACGACCGGCGTGGCGCACCGCGTACCGGATCGCAAGCGCCGTGACGATCGCGTCGTCGGCGTAGCCGATCACGGGCAGGAAGTCGGGCACGAGATCGATCGGCAGCAGCAGGTAGACGAGGAGCCCGGCCAGCCACCAGCGCGTTGCGCGCGGCACGGTGGGATCGGCGGCGAGCCGCCGGATCAGCCGGATCACGTCCGGCACGAGCCGGGCGAGGCTGCGCCAGTCGACGTCGCGCCCGGCACGGCGCTGCTGCACCCACAGCACGACGATCAGCCCGAGCCACAGCACGACGAAGCCGGCGACGACGCCGATCACGGTCCAGCCCCACTCCGGCATCCGCTCTCCGCCTTCCCGACGTCATCTCGCGAGCGACGCCGCATCGTGCGCCGGCCGCGTCACGACGATAGCGCGGGATGCTGAACGACGCCGCCGGGGCCCCGCCACCGGGTACCGTGCCGTGCCGACGGATGCCGCTGCCGCCGCCCTATGATGAACGCATCTGCCTGAGGGGGTAGGTGCCGGGCGGCTCCCGACCGCCCGGACTCGTCGGCATGCGCGGTGGGCGCAGGAATGCCGTTTGCGAGCGCGCCACACAGGCGCATCGCGACGGCGGATCGGCAGTGTGGAAGATGAGCACGCCCGCGGCAGGCTGGTACCCCGATCCGACCGACCCCGGTCTCACCCGGTGGTGGGACGGCGCCGCCTGGACGGGACACGTGCTGCCTCCGCCGTCCGCGGCGCCCCTCGCGCCACCGCCGCAGCCGGCACTCATCGCGACGACCGCGCCCCGCCGCGGGCTCCCGCTCTGGGCCTGGGTGGTGCTCGCCGTCATCGCCCTCGCGGCCGGCATCCTGCTCTCGCCCATCCTCGCGCCGCTGTTCCTCGCCGTGCTGATCACCGGCATCGTGGCCCTCGCGAAGAGCACGCCGACCTGGCTGCGGTTCCGCACCCGCGGTACCGCGACCGTCGTCACCGTGATCTCGGCGGTGGGGTTCCTCGTCACCGGGAGCCTCAGCTCCGTGGTGCTCGGCCAGCAGGGCGACGACCCGGTCGCCACCGTGCCGCCCGCCGCGATCGCGACGCCGAGCCCGACGCCGACGGCATCCGTCGCCGATGACGAACCGGATGCCGTGGCCGACGACGCGTCCGCCGGCTCCGCCCGGCAGCTGCTGGCGACCCTGCCGGTCAAGGGCCGCGCCGCGAAGACCGGATACTCCCGCGACCAGTTCGGTCAGCGCTGGCTCGACGTCGACCGCAACGGCTGCGACACCCGCAACGACATCCTCGCCGCCCAGCTCACCGGCATCACCCGCGAGGGCCGCTGCAAGGTGCTCACCGGAACGCTCGCCGACCCGTACACCGCGACCACGATCGACTTCGTCCGCGGCCAGGGCACATCCGAGCTGGTGCAGATCGACCACGTCGTCGCACTCAGCGACGCCTGGCAGAAGGGCGCCCAGGCCCTGACCGCCGATCAGCGCGCCGCCTTCGCGAACGATCCGCTCAACCTGCTCGCCGTCGACGGAACGGCCAACGCGCAGAAGGGCGACGGCGATGCCGCGACCTGGCTGCCGAAGAATCGTGCGTTCCGCTGCGAGTACGTGGCCCGGCAGGTCGCGGTGAAGGCCGCGTACTCCCTGTGGGTGACGCAGGCCGAGCACGATGCGATCGCCCGCATCCTCGACGGATGCCCCGACCAGACCGCCCCGGTGTCGGGTCACACGCCGAGCGCACCCGCCGTCGACACGACACTCGAACCGGCTCCTGTGACGACACCGGCACCGGTGGCGACGACGACCCCCGCACCCACTCCGACACCGGTGCCCTTCGCCCCGGCGCCCGCGCCGACCACGGCGGCACCCGCGCCGGCCCCGGCGCCCGCTCCCCCGACGACGGTCACCTACGCGAACTGCACCGCCGTGCGCGACGCCGGCGCCGCCCCCATCCGACTCGGCGATCCGGGGTACTCGACCAAGCTCGACCGCGACGGCGACGGCGTGGGCTGCGAGTAGCCAGCCTTCCGGCCGCCGTGTCACCCGTCCGCCGCCGGCCACCCTCCGTGCCACACTGACTGTCATGCCCGAGCACACGACGACCGACCCGCGTCAGGCGCGACGCCTGCCCGAGACACTCGACGAGTTCCAGCGTGCGGAGGGGCATCCGCAGTTCCGGGTCGACGTCGAGCGCATCCGGTTCTCGCCGTTCTACTCGCGGCTCTCGGCCGTCACCCAGGTGATCTCGCAGGCCGGCGCAGGCCTCGCCGTGCACAACCGGCTCACCCACTCCATCAAGGTCGCCGCCGTCGCCCGGGCGATCGCGACGCACCTGTCCACCCGCACCGACGAGGCGAACCGCATCGTCACCGAGCTGGGCGGTGCGCATCCGGTCGTCGTGCAGGCGGCGGCCGCCGCGCACGACCTCGGGCACCCGCCGTTCGGGCATCTCGGCGAGCAGACCCTCGACCGGCTCGCGCGCGCCCGGTTCGGGCTCAGCGAGGGCTTCGAGGGCAACGCGCAGACCTACCGCATCCTCACCCGCCTCGACGAGCACGACCGCCCTGCCGTCGGCCTGAACCTCACCGCCGCGGTGCGCGCCGCAGTGCTGAAGTATCCGTGGCGACGCGGCGAGGGCGGGCCGCGCCGCGGCGGCGCGAGCAAGTTCAACTTCTACGCGATCGACGAGCAGGATGCCGTGCAGGCCCTCTCGCCCTACCCGCTGATCGAGCGCGGCCAGCAGACCGTTGAGTGCTCGATCATGGACATCTCCGACGACATCGCGTACTCGCTGCACGACCTCGACGACTTCTACCGCGCCGGGCTGCTGAACCCGGCGACGCTGTCGGCGGAGTTCCGCTCGTGGCGGCGCGACCTCGTGCAGCTGCGCGCCGCCGATGCCGAGATGCTGGCCGCCGACACCCGCACGCCCGGTCACTCGCTCGAGCTGCTCTGGCGGCGGTTGCAGAATCGTGACGGCTGGATGGCGGATGCGGATGCCTTCAGCGACGCCGTCGCGAAGGTGTCGACGGAGGTGATCGACGGGCTCGTCGCCGAGCCTTTCGACGGGTCGCTGGCCAGCGAGCGGTCGCTGGCCAGGTTCACCAGCGCCTGGATCGCGCGGCTGCAGTCGTCGGTCGAGGTGCACCGGCATCCCGACATCCGATCCGGGCACGTGAGCCTGAGCCGTCAGGCGTGGCACGAGGTCGCGGTGCTGAAGTTCCTGCACGAGCGGTTCATCCTCGAGCGCCCCGACCTCACCGTGTACCAGCGGGGGCAGGCCAGTGTGCTCGAGCGACTGGTCGACGGGTTCGCCGCGTGGCTCGACGACCCGCGCGACGCCCGCCGCGCTCCGCGCCGGCTCATCGACCTCGTCGAGCTGGCGACCGACGACTACCACCGGCTGCGCAAGGACTCCCCCGAGCTCATCGAGGCGCGGGCGGATGCCGATGTCGCGGCCCTCGCGCGCGGACGCGGCATCATCGACTACGTCGCCTCGCTCACCGACGCGCAGGCCACCTCGCTCGACGCCATGCTCGCCGGCCGCACCGAGCGGCTGTGGGAGGCGGGGCAGGGACTGTAGCGCGGCATCCGGCTCGCGAGACTTGCCTTCCAGCACGAGACTTCGCTGCTGAACGTCTGTCTCATGCTGGAAGTGAAGTCTCGCGGGGAACGGAACGGAACGGATCGGCCGGGGCGCAGGGCGGGCGTGGGAGAGTAGGAGCACTCTCACCGAGCCAGGAGGAAGTCATGCGCGCTGTCGTCTACGACCGGTTCACCAAGGATTTCGACGACCTGCAGCTGCGCGAGGTGCCCGAGCCCAAGGTGGCGCCGGGATCCGTGCTCATCGAGGTGAAGGCCGCCGGGGTGAATCCGGTGGACTGGAAGGTCATGGCCGGGTATCTCGACGCGATCCTGCCGACCCAGTTCCCGGTGATCCCGGGCTGGGATGTCGCGGGCGTCGTGATCGCCACCGGCGCCGACACCCCGGAGTTCCAGGTCGGCGACGAGGTCATGGCCTACGCGCGCAAGGATGTCGTGGGCGCGGGCACCTTCGCCGAACGGGTCGCCGTGCCCGTGCAGGCGGTGGCCCGCAAGCCGGCATCCCTCACCTGGGAGCAGGCGGGCGGCCTTCCCCTCGCCGGCGGCACCGCGCTGCGGTGCATCGACGCGCTCGGCGAGCTGCACGCCCGCACGGTGCTGATCCACGGCGCCTCCGGCGGAGTCGGCAGCCTGGCCGTGCAGATCGCGATCGCCCGCGGCGCACGGGTCATCGGCACGGCATCCGAGCGGAACCACGACTACCTGCGCGGCCTCGGCGCGCATCCGATCACCTACGGCGAGGGGCTGGCCGACCGGGTCCGTGCCCTCGTGGACGGCCCGGTCGACGCCGTCGCCGACTTCGCCGGCGGCATGATGCGCGACACGATCGACGTGCTCGAGCCCGACGGTGTGCACGTGTCGGTCGCGGACTCGTCCGCCGCAGCCCACGGCGGGCGGTATATCTGGGTGCGCCCCGACGGCGCCGAGACCGCCCGGCTCGCGTCGCTCGCCGACGAGGGCAGGCTGCACGTCGAGGTCGCCGAGGCGTTCCCCCTCGACCGGGTGGCGGATGCGTTCCGCGCGAGCGCGTCGGGCCACACCCGCGGCAAGCTCGTCATCGTCCCCTGACGGTCTTGGCCGCATCGTCCCCTGACGGTCTCGGGCGCGCTTCGCGGCATCCGGCTACCAGACCTCGGCTGACCGAGTCAATCCCGCGACAAGCGGGGTGATCATGGCGCACACTGTGAGCAGCGGGGAGGCGTTCACGATCAGGAGGCTGCCATGTCGGTCGACGACCCAAACCGTTTCGCGCTGCTGCAGATGTCACCCGATGACTGGGTGATCATCGACACCGCCCTCGACCCCGAGGACACCCATCGGCTCGTCGCGTGCATCATCGAGCACGACGGTCACGTGGAGGTGCGGTGGTTCCGGCCGGTGCCGCTGCCCGAACGGTTCGCCACGAGGACGGATGCGCTGCAGGCACTGATGGATGCCGAGCCGGCGACGGCATCGGAACCCGCGTCCGCGCTGGCGTGACGCGGGCGCGCCGCCGGCGTCGCCGGGCGGTCGCGGCCGTCTGACAGACGGCATCCGCCCGGCGGCCGCAGCCGCTGGCCGAGGGCATCCGTCGGCATCGCGCCCACGGCATCCGTCGGCATCACTGCATCCGCTGTCATCCCAGACGCAGAGAGCCGGCCGGACCGCAGAGCGATCCGGCCGGCCTCGACTGGTGTCAGCTCAGCGCGAGGGCTCAGAGCACCTCGTCGTCGCCGGGAGCACGCGTCGAGCGACGCGAGACGTTGCCGTCGGGCGTGGCCTCCGTGCGCGTGATGACGTCTGTGCGGCGACGGCGGGCCATCAGGATGACGCCGATCAGGACGGCCAGCACTCCGGCGGCCATCAGGATGTAGCCGATCATCTGCAGGTTCGCCCATTCCACCTGCACGTTGAGGGCGAAAGCGAGGATCGCGCCGATCACGAACAGGACGATTCCGGTACCGATGCTCATGGCATGTTCCCTTCCGTTCCGGCGACGTCCGGGCGGTCGTCGCGCACTCATCAGGCTGGCCGAGACGACGGTATGCCAGAAGGGGGTTGACAACGGGTGCGCAGATCGGGGCGCGGTTGAGCAGCGTTTCGGGCGGGTCAGAGTTCGCCGGGGCGCATCGCCTCGGCGTCGATCGCGCGGGCGATGCGCAGCGCGGCCGTGTCGACGGGCGGCTCGCCCGCGGCATCCGCTCGCTGTCTGCGCGGGGCGTAGACGACCAGCGCGTGGAACAGGAACCGGGCGAGGAAGGCGACCACCAGCGAGATCGCTGTGGCGATCACGCTGGAGATGTGCCAGGTCTCGACCATGAATGCCATCACCGGGATGCGCAGGGCCGCCTCGACGCCGTTGAACGACACGGATGACGCGAAGCGCACCCACAGCCGGGAGGCGAGGTGACGCTCCTCGCGGAAGACGAACAGCTCCTGCAGCACGAAGTTGCCGATGATCGTGGCGGCCGCGCCGATGACGGCGGCCAGCACGTAGTCCATGCCGAGGTGGGTGAGCGCCCACATGATGCCGATGTTCGCGACGGCGCCGATGCCGCCGATCACCGCGAACAGCCCCATCTTGCCGAACCGCAGCCGTGCCAGGTGGGCGAGGAAGGTCGCACCCTGCCGAAGGCTCGCCTTCGACGTGCCATGCCTCCGGGTGCCGAACTCGAGCGGCACTTCGGCGATGCGCAGGTCGTGGCGCTCGCCGCCGCGCACGAGGATCTCGAGCAGGATCTTGAACCCCTGCGGGCGCAGCGTGTTCACCTCGACGCGTGACCGGTCGACCAGGAAGAATCCGGTCATCGGGTCGGTGCTGCGCCACAGCCGGCGCAGGAACATCGCCTTCGTGATCGCCGTGGCGGCCTTCGAGACGCCGAAGCGCATCACGGTGCCGAGTCCTGCGGAGTCACCGCCGCCGATGTAGCGGGACGCTGCGACGACATCGGCATCCCCCTCCTCGTACCGCGCCAGCAGCGCGGGGAGCAGTTCGGGCGGATGCTGCAGGTCGCCGTCCATGACGATGCAGACGTCGTGCGAGGCCTCGGCGAGGCCGAGGACGACGGCGCCGCTGAGGCCGCCGGTGTTGCGGTCGCGGTGGATGCCGCGCACCGGCAGCGGTGCGGATGCCGCGACGCGGGCGATCTCGTCCATGGTGTCGTCGGAGCTGTCGTCGACGAAGAGGATCTCGGCGGGCGACCCGGCGAGCGCGGCGGCGGTGCGCGCGACGAGCTCGGCGATGTTGTCGCGCTCGTTGAACGTCGGGACGATCACGGTGACGGGGACGCTCATGTGCTCCCCTCGATCCGGAACAAGCGACGCGGGAACCATCGTGCCATCTTTCGCTGGACGCCGAGTACGGGCTGGTTCCCTGAGGCTCTCGAAGGGCCCGGCGCCCGTACACCGTGGCGCCCGTAGGCTTGATACATGACTTCTGCATCCGAGATCATCACGATGTTCGGCGCCGACTGGTGCGGCGACTGCCGTCGCACCAAGAAGCAGCTCGACGAGCTGGGCGTCCCGTACACCTACATCGACCTCGTCGCCGACCCGGCCGCGGCCGATGTCGCCAAGGAGATCTCGGGCCGCACGAACATTCCGGTCGTGGTCTACCCCGACACCAGCCACCACGTCGAGCCGTCGAACGCCGACGTCGAGGCCAAGCTCCGCGAGCTCTCCCTCATCTGACGCCCCGCCGCGCCTCGCCGCGCCGGGTACGCTGAGGCCGACCGGTGAGGAGACGACGATGACCGACGACGCGTTCGTGCAGATGGCAATGACGGATGCCGGCCGGCAGGGCACGGCATCCACCCCCGGCGCAGCATCCGCCGCCGACGCAACCGGCGCCCCGGACGCTCTCGACGACGCCACGCGCGACGCGCTCGACGCGCTCGACGCCGACATCGCCGCGCTTCAGCGCGGTGCGCGCACGTGGTCGCACCTCACCGTCGCGCAGCGCGCGACCCTGCTGCGGGCGGTGCGCACCACCGTCGTCGCGGCGATGGCCGACTGGGCGAACACCGCCGCCGACTCCAAGGGCCTGCGGCCCGGCCACCCGCTGCGCGGTGAGGAGTGGCTGAGCGGGCCGTACTCCGTGCTCTTCGCGCTCGACTCGTACGCCACCAGCCTCGACAGGCTCGCGAGCGGCGGCAGCCCCCTCGACGGTGTCAGCACCCGTCGCGCACCCGGCGGTCGCACCCGCATCGACGCCTTCCCGCTCACCACCATCGACCGGTTCCTGCTGTCGGGGTTCCACGGCGAGGTGTGGCTCGAGCCGGGTGTCACTCCGCGCACGGCCCGGGAGTCGGCCGGTCTCGCCCAGCGCGTTCCCGACGGGCCGAGTGAGGTCGGACTCGTGCTCGGAGCAGGCAACGTCACCTCGATCCCCGTGCTCGACGTGCTGTACGAGCTGCTCGCACACAACCGCGTCGCGCTGTTGAAGGTCAATCCGACCCAGGATGCTCTGGTGCCGGTGTACGAGCGCGCGCTGGCTCCGCTGATCGAGCCGGGGTTCCTGCGCATCGTGCGCGGCGGGCCGCAGGTCGGCGCGTATCTGACCGGACATCGCGATCTCGTCCACGTGCACATCACCGGTTCCGCGGCCACGTTCGACACGATCGTGTGGGGTCCGTCGACCGGAGCTCAGGCCGAGGCGACCGCGCATCGTCGCCGTGAGAACCGGCCGCTGCTGACCAAGCCGATCACCGCCGAGCTCGGCGGCGTCTCGCCGATCATCGTCGTTCCCGGTGCGTGGACCGACGCCGATCTCACCTTCCAGGCCGAGCACATCGCGACCATGCGCCTGCAGAACAGCGGACACAACTGCGTCGCCGGGCAGGTCGTCATCCTCTCTCCCGACTGGCCGCAGGCCGAGCAGTTCCGCACGGCCCTGCGCCGTGCCTACGCCGGGGCGACCGAGCGGCCCGTCTGGTACCCCGGGTCGCCGGGGCGCATGGGCCAGGCTGCGGCGGACTACCCGGACGCGCTCGTGCTCGCCGATCGGATGCTGGTCGAGATCGACGAAGACACGGATGCCGCGGCCCTGCAGTCGACCGAGTACTTCGCTCCCGTGCTCGGAGTGGTCGAGGTGCCCGGCACCGGGCAGGAGTTCCTGGATGCCGCTGTCGCGTACGCCAACGAGCGGCTGCACGGCACGCTGGGTGCGAACCTGCTCATCGACCCGGTGACCGAGCGCGAGCTGGGCAGCGGGCTCGAGCGCGCGATCGCCGAGCTGCGCTACGGGGCCATCGCGATCAACACGTGGACCGGCGTCGGGTTCACCGTTCCGACGCTGAGCTGGGGCGCCTACCCGGGGAGCACGGTCGACGATGTCGGCAGCGGCATCGGTGTCGTGCACAACGCCCTGCTACTCGATCGCGTGGAGCGTTCGATCATGCGCGGGCCGTTCCGCCCGTTCCCGCGGTGGATCCCCGGGCGCCTGCTGCATCCTCGATCCCAGAGCCGGTCGAAGTTCTCGATCCTGCCGAAGCCGCCGTGGTTCGTCTCGGCGCGCACGAGCGCCGCCGTCGGCGAGGGGATGACGCGCTTCCGCACCCGCGGCGGCATCCTGACCCTCATCCGCATCCTGCTGCAGGCGCTCCGCGCCTGACTCCCTCAGTCTCACCCCGTCACCTACTGACGCCGAAACCCCTCACCAGTGCCGAGACCCCTCATGATTCGCGCAAATCACGAGGGGTCTCGTCAACCACGAGGGGTTTCGGCGGAAGGGGAGGGGGTCAGAGGGAGGCGAAGCGGTCGGTCGCGGTGCGCAGCGCGCGGGCGATGCCGGGTTCGGCCGCCGAGTGGCCGGCGTCGTCGACGATCACGAGCTCGGCCTCCGGCCAGGCGGTGTGCAGATCCCAGGCCGTCATCATCGGCGTGCACACGTCGTACCGGCCCTGCACGATCACAGTCGGGATGTCGCGGATGATGCCCACCCCGTCGATGAGCTGCCCCTCGTCGAGCCAGCCGCAGTTGAGGAAGTAGTGGTTCTCGATGCGCGCGAAGGCGGTGGCGTGCCGCGGGTCGGTCGCCTCCGCGACATGCTCGGGGTCGGGGCGCAGGGTGACGGTCGACGCCTCCCACCTGGTCCACGCGACCGCCGCGGGCACGTGCACCTCGGGGTCGGGATCGAACAGCCGCCGGTGATACGCCTCGATCATCCGACCCCGCTCGAGCGGCGGGATGACGGCCTCGTAGTCGGCCCACAGATCGGGGAACAGCGCCCCGGCACCGCCCTCGTAGAACCACTCCAGCTCGTGCCGGCGCAGCGTGAAGATGCCCCGCAGCACGAGTTCGCTGACGACCGCGGGATGCGACTGGGCGTAGGCGAGGGCGAGGGTACTGCCCCAGGATCCGCCGAAGACCTGCCAGGTCTGGATGCCGAGGTTCTTGCGCAGCAGCTCGATGTCGGCCACGAGGTGCCAGGTGGTGTTGAAACGCAGGTCGGCCGCGGGGTCGCTGGCGTGCGGGGTGCTGCGCCCGCATCCGCGCTGATCGAACAGCACGATGCGGTACACCTCGGGGTCGAAGAAACGCCGATGCCACGGCGCGGTGCCGCCGCCCGGCCCGCCGTGCAGGAAGACGACGGGCTTGCCGTCGGGGTTGCCGCTCTGCTCCCAGTGGATGCGGTTGCCGTCGCCGACGAGCAGGTCGCCCGTCTCGTACGGTTCGATCGGCGGATACAGTCCGTCCGGCTCCATGTTTCTCTCCCGGTCACGCACGCTTCAGGGCCCATTCACCGTATCCCGAAAGCGGTATACGGGTCGGGCGGCGCGCGCGACCGCTCGTCGCGCGTGTCCCGGATGCCGACCTGCCGCGACGCCTCGAGCGGTTACAGCTCGTCGCCGGGCAGCGCGAAGGTGTCGCAGACCCCGAGCCCGTTCCGGTACCCGTTCGCGAACCAGTACTTACGCTGTTCGCTCGTGCCGTGCGTGAAGCTCTCGGGGCTGACGAACCCACCCGATTCCTTCTGGATGTGATCGTCACCGACGGTGTACGCCGCATTCACGGCATCCGCCAGCTGCTCCTCCGTCGGCGCCTGCAGGTAGGGCTGCCCGTTGGGGTCGCGCAGCTCGGCGGCGTCCCCCAGCCACGCGCCTGCGTAGCAGTCGGCCTGCAGCTCCATGCGCACGCCGTTGCTCTCGGGCCCGGTGCCGTTGTTCGGGTACTGCTCCATCACGCCGGTGATGTTCTGGATGTGGTGACCCCACTCGTGCCCGACGATGTACAGCTGCGCAAGCTCCTCGGCCGAGGCGCCGAACTGCTGGCGCATGATCTGGAAGAAGTCGGGGTCGATGTACACACCCTGCTCGGGCGGGCAGTAGAACGGTCCGACGGCGTTGGATGCCGTGCCGCACTGCGTAGGCGTCTGACAGTGATGATGGTGGTGGGAGCCCCGCAGCGGTCGTCCTGACTCTGCGTCTGACTGACTTCGGGTCTTGAACGGGATCTGTCGGTCGTTCGCTGCGGGGCTGCCTTGCACTCACCGTGCGAGGGTTGTGACCTCATAGGAGCCTGTGCCAGCAGGCACCCATCACTGTCTTGTCCACTCGCTCTCGGCGGTGCGTGCCGTTCTGTCCGATTGAGTGAGAGGAACGGCGATGACCACCATCGCACGAGAAGTCGAAGATGACCAGATCGAGGTAACTGTCGGAGTCGATACCCACGGGGACACGCATACGGCCGCGGTGATCGATACGACTGGCCGGCTGCTGGGTTGCCAGCAATTCCCTGCTGACATGACTGGGTATGCGGCGCTGCTGAGCTGGGCCGTGGCGTTCGGGGTCGTGCTGCTGGCAGCGATCGAGGGCACCGGCGCATACGGTGCCGGGCTTGCCCGGTATCTGCGCGGTGCTGGGGTTGATCTGTTGGAGATCGACCGGCCTGACCGGAAGGCCCGTCGGTTCGCGGGGAAGTCCGACCCGCTGGATGCGGAGGCTGCAGCCCGTGCAGGGCTGGCTCGGGTCCGCACCGGAGTTCCAAAAGACCGCACCGGGAAGGTCGAAGCGCTCCGAAATCTGCGTGTCGCGCGACGGAGTGCGGTCGACCAGCGCGCTGATTGCACCCGGCGCATCAAGACCCTGCTGGTCACTGCACCCGACGAGCTCCGCGAGCGTCTTCGGCACCTCTCGGATCGGGAGCTGCTGTGCACCTGCGCGGCGCTACGCCCCGACACGGCCCGTGCGGGCGAGCCTGAGCAGGCGACGAAGATCGCCCTACGCGCGCTGGCGCGACGGCACGCCTCGCTGGTCGAGGAGATCGTCGAACTCGACGCGATCATCGAACCCCTCGTCACCGCGATCAACCCCGCCCTGCTGGAGCTGAACGGCGTCGGTGCTGACGTCGCCGGGCAGCTGCTCGTTACTGCAGGGGAGAACGTCGACCGTCTCCGCTCCGAGGCCGCGTTCGCGATGCTCTGCGGGGCCGCTCCGATCCCCGCATCGTCCGGGAAGACCCACCGACACCGACTCAATCGCGGCGGCGATCGACAAGCGAACGCGGCCCTCTACCGCATCGTCCTCTGCCGTCTGCGCTGGGATCCGAGAACCCAGGCCTACGCACGCCGACGCACCGAAGAAGGCCTCACCAAGAAAGACATCATCCGTTGCCTCAAACGCCTCATCGCCCGAGAGATCTACTACACCCTGATCCGGACTTGACATCCATAGGAGCATCCCTCCACCACGGTCATCGTCGGCGCGACATAGCCGTCGACGTGATCCTCCCAGTAGGCGTTGAGCATGACCTCCGCGCCGGCCATGCGGCAGTCGTCGTTCGCATTGGCGTCCGCGCCGGTGTCGCATTCGCTGAGCGTGTTCGGGCCGGTCGCGACCGGCTGGCCTCCGCCGCCGGGCACGCCGCCGACGAGACCGGAGAGGTCGATCCCCAGCATGGGTCCGATGAGCAGGGCCAGGATGCCGACCACACCGATGCCGCCGCCGGCGATCGCAGCTCCGCGACCACGGCGACGGGTGGTGTTGCCCGAGATGTCGGCGTTCGGATTGAAGGTCATGGAGAAACGGTACCCCCGCCGGCGCACCGCGCACGGTGGTCTTGACATCGGAACGGATGCCGCGCTCGGCGCCCGCCCAGCGACCCGTCGGGCATAGCCTGGAGACATGGCGACGACGATCACGATCACGGGGGCAGGGGGACAGATCGGCTACGCGCTGCTGTTCCGCATCGCGGCGGGCGACATGCTGGGGCCCGACGAGCCGGTGCGGCTGCGGCTGCTGGAGATCCCGCAGGGCCTCAAGGCCGCCGAGGGCGCCGCGCTCGAGTTGCAGGACGGCGCGTTCTCGCTGCTCGAGCACGTGGAGGTCACCGACGATCCCGCCGTCGCGTTCGACGGCGCGAACATCGCACTGCTCGTCGGCGCCCGTCCCCGTGGCCCAGGCATGGAGCGCGGCGACCTGCTCGCCGCGAACGCCGGGATCTTCGGCCCGCAGGGCGCGGCGATCGCCGCGCACGCAGCATCCGACATCCGCGTCACGGTCGTGGGTAACCCCGCCAACACCAACGCGCTCATCGCCGCATCCGCCGCCGGCGGCGTGCCCGCCGAGCGGTTCACGGCGCTGACGCGCCTCGACGAGAACCGCGCCCGGGCGCAGCTCGCCCTCGCCGTGGATGCGCCGGCCGCGAGCGTCCGCCGCGTGCCGATCTGGGGCAACCACTCGGCGACGCAGTTCCCCGACATCTCGCACGCCACGCTCGACGGGGTCCCGCTCGCCGACGCGCTCGCGGAGCGGGTCGGCGACGTGCGCGCCTGGCAGGAGCAGACGTTCATCCCGCGCGTCGCGAAACGCGGCGCCGAGATCATCGAGGTGCGCGGGTCGTCGTCGGTGGCATCCGCCGCGAACGCGACGATCGAGCACACCCGCGACTGGGTGACAGGCACCGATGACTGGACGAGCGCCGGCGTGGTCTCGCACGGCGAGTACGGCGTTCCCGAGGGGCTGATCTGCTCCTTCCCCGTGCGATCCATCGACGGCCGGTGGGAGATCGTCGAGGGTCTGGAGCTGGACGACTGGGCGCGGGCCCGCGTCGACGCCTCGGTCGCGGAGCTGGTCGAGGAGCGCGAGACGGTGCTTGCTCTTGGGATGCTGTGAGCCGGCAGGGGCGGTACATCGCCGACTCGGGCAGAATGGATCGCGGAGGTGCGGTTCATGACCGATGTGACGAACGCGAATGCCGGGGATGCCGGACTGGAGGCGGCTCTCACGAGCCCGCTGACCCTGCCGCATGCCGCCGCCTCCTGCCCGCAGTGCCTGTCGGACAGCGACCACGACTGGTGGTCGGCCCGCCCGGAGGGCGCGCGGCTCGTCGGGTTGGTCGTAGCTCGCGAGGGGATGCCGTCGGTCACGCAGCAGCGTGATGATCTGGCCCGGTTCGGCGTGCCGATCGAGGGGTTCCGTCATCCGGCGCCCGAGATCCTCGAGACCTGGGGCGACCGGCTGGCACGCCTGATCGAGACGCTGCAGCGCGGCGACGTCCTCGTCGTCGCGAACGTGCACGCGCTCGGCCGCGACCTCGACGAGGAGACCCGCACGGTCGCCGAGCTGCGCCGCCGCGGGATCATGGTCAAGGTGCTCGGACACCACGCAAGGCACCTCGCCGACGCCGGGCGCTGACGGCACCTGCAGACCACGCCGCTGACCACACCGCAGACCGCGCCGCTGACCACGCCGTGCGCTGGAATCAGCGCGCCCCGGCACCTCCGGCCAGCAGGTCGTCGCGCAGTGACGACCCCTTGGCGTCGCTGAAGTACGAGACGGCGATGAACTCGTCGAACAGCGCGCACATCATGTTCTCCAGCTCGCCGAGGGGCGTCGAGAGCCGCACCACCAGCAACTGCTTGCTACCGGGAATGGGAATCCAGTAGTCGGCGATCAGCCGCAGAGTCCCGTCCGCCTCCGTGTCGTCCTGCACGGGCTCCACGCGGTGCGTGCGCAGCGCGGGGATCCCTGGTCCGCGCACCTCGACCATCGTCGCGTGCGCGGCGGGGTCGAGCTGCTTCAGCCCCTCGGCCATGACCTTCAGCACCGTCTCCGGCGCGGTGCCGATCGCCGGGCTCATCCGCAGCCCTGCCGGTTCGAAGACCAGCAGGGTCA
The DNA here is from genome assembly GCF_015040615.1 of Microbacterium sp. YJN-G. Classification (NCBI taxonomy): domain Bacteria; kingdom Bacillati; phylum Actinomycetota; class Actinomycetes; order Micrococcales; family Microbacteriaceae; genus Microbacterium; species Microbacterium sp. YJN-G. Next base: position 260,654 of record NZ_CP060402.1, on the reverse strand, counting down.
CGGGCAGCGGCGCCCCCGCGGCGATCTCGGTGGAGCACATGAGGGCCCGCACGTCGCCGCCGGCTCCGGCGGCGACGGCATCCTGCAAGCCGCGCCGGATGCGTGCGCGTTCCACGGCGCGGTCATCGGCCGCACCGACGGCATCCTTCGCGATCCGGCGGATCGACGCGGCAGTGGCATCCTCGCCGGACAGATCGACGGCGAACCAGCGCCCGGGCAGCCGGAAGCGCAGTTCCCGTCCGGTCACTCCGGCGCCGTCCAGGCGCCGTAGCGGGCGTCCATGCCCGTCAGGCTGACCCCGCCCTGGCCGGAGTCGGTGACACCCAGCTCCTCGAGCTCGGCCGCCGCTGCTCGCAGGTCGACGGGATCTCCCCCGTCTTCGACGCCTGCCGTCAGCACGATCGCGTTGGGCTCCCACGGCAGCGTCCGCCACACCGCCTCGACGACGGCATCCAGCTCGTCGGCCGTGAACGGCTCCGCCGAATCGGTCACGAGCGACAGCTCGAGCCCATGCCCGAAGCCATTGCGCCACTGCACCGGATCCTCCACCGCCACGACCCTCGGCGCCGCCGCCGGCACGGCATCCGCCACGACTCCGTAATCCACCGTCGTCTCCTCCGTCTTCTCCGGGGTCTGCGGCAGGATGCCGCATCCGGCCAGCCCTCCGCTGAGGAGCGTGCCCGTCAGGATGACGGCGAGCAGTCCCCGCCGGCTCGTTCTTCTCTGCGCCACGCTCACTCGCTCCACTGGTAGTACGACACGTCCGTGTACCCATCCTCGTTGAAGAAGTTCTGCAGACCGGGATGGTTCGCCTGCACGTCCCCGAGATGCTGCTGATACGTCTGCGAGTACTCCAGGGCGTTGTGCGCACCGGCATCGACGCCGAGGACCGGATCAGGGTTGGGCGGGTCGACACGGATCGTCGTCCAGTTCGGTCCGTGCGAGACGCTGTCGAAGTCGCCCGCGACGGCATCCAGCCGCGGCACGGGGTCGCCGTTGTGCTGCACCGAGACGACGTCGACCGAGTCCGGCACCGGCATGTGATCGATCGGCGCACCCGAGACGACCACGGCCTGCCAGTTGTAGTCCGAGTTGTACGACGCGAGGTGACCGGCCATGATCCCGCCCTGGCTGAAGCCGACGAGCATGACCGGGTCGTCCGGGCTGATGCCGGCCTGCTCCATGGCCTGCAGCACCGCACGTTCGTACTGCGTCCGGAGCGCCGGGGTGAGCATCAGCGCCAGATTGCTGTCGAGGTCGTTCACGGCACCCTGGTCACCGAACCGCGACAGCCACTCCTGGGTGCTCGGCAGGGTGACCGTGTGGTACCAGCCGTCGGGCCCGAGCACCTTGGTGATCTTGACCACCGACTCGGTCTCGCCGCCGAGTCTGTCGACCTCTGCGGTGCCGTTCAGCACGGTCGCGAGGTTCGGATGCTCGGGGATCCGGTTCCTGCTGACATCCGCGTACGGATCGGTGCCGCTCACCTGCGGTGTATCCGCGAGCACGTCCGAGAGCACGCTCCAGATGAGGAAAGCCGCAAGCACGGTGGCGACGACGGCGCCGATGATGAGACCGATCGTCCCGAACAGCGCTCCGATCGCGACGATGAGCAGCAGCACGACGAGCGCGCCGAGGATCGCGACGATGGTGCCGAGCACCCGCTGGATCAGGTCGACCACGCCGGCGAGGAAGTCGCCGATCCATTCGCCGATTCCGGCCAGGAAGTCGCCGATGTCGGAGAAGAACTCGCCGACGGTGTCGAGCCACCCCTCGTTGGTGGCGTCGATCGCCGAGTCGATGCGGCTCATCGCCCGCTCGGCCGCCTCCTCCATGTCGGCGCGGGCGCGTTCGATCCGGGCGCGCGCGTCGTCGACGTCGTCCTGCGCCCTCGTGGCCGCACCGCGGGCGGCCGACAGGCTGTCCAGCAGCGAGGGTTCGGGAGCGTCGGCCGCGTCCACGGCATCCCGTGCCTCGCGCACGCCCTGATCGGCCGTGTCGCGCCGGGCGATCGCCGCCTCGAGATCGTCCTGCGCGGCCTCGGCGTCGGCATGTGCCCTGGTGAGTTCCACCGCGTACTCGACGACGGCGTCGGCGGTGCCCTCATACCGGGGATGGATGCGGCTCAGGTCGCCGGCGACCTGCTCGTTCTGCTCGTAGAGCGCGCGGACCGATTCGCCCTCGTCGTCGCGTTCGATCGCGCGCAGGTCTTGGATCACGCTGAGGATGACGCGTGCCGAGGCGACCAGGCCCGACGCCCGTTCGGTGAGTTCGGCGGGTTCGCCGGGAAGGACGCTCATCCTTCTCCCCCGTCCGCCATCGTCTGGTCGAGGTCGCGGAAGGTGTCGACGATCGCCTGCATGAAGTCGGCGAGCGAAGTCAGGCTGTCGCGCAGATCCTCACGCGCCACGTCCCACTTGCCGCCGAAGTCCTCGATGCGGCCTGACAGTCCGCCGTGTCCGGTGAGGGCCCCGAGATCGTCGGCGATGCGCTCGGCTCCGTCGAAGTCGGAGGCCAGCGATCGGGCTCGGGATGCCGTGGCCGCCAGGCCGTCGAGGTCGATCCTCACATCGCTCATGACCCGCCTCCGCCGGCGACGCCTTCCAATGCGGCTGCGCGCGCCTTCGCGCGCCCGATCAGCTCGCCCACTTCGCGGTCGACGGCCTGGACCTCGGCGCGCAGCGCCGCAGCATCCGCCATCGACTGCGGTATCCGCACGTGCAGCGCGTCCAGCGCGGCGCGCAGTCCCTCTTCCGACACGGTATCCCCCTCCGTGATGCCGATCATGCGCGAAGAGGGGCCGGCCGACGGCCGGCCCCTCTTCGGGAGTTCCCCTGTGCGGGGAACGGCGTGCTCAGCCGCCGGCGAGCTGCTGATCCAGGTCCTGGATCGCGCGCATCATGCCCAGCAGCGACTCCGACATGTCGTTGATGCCATCCACGGCACCCTTCAGACCCGTCGTCAGCTCCTCATAACCCTCACCGAACTTGCCCGACGCGTGCTGCGTCTTGAAGTCCTCACCCAGCAGCGTGTCAACCTGGCTCTTGAGCACATCGAGCTGACCCTGAATGTCATCACGAGCCTGCGACAGCGACGACGCCACCTGCTCCATCTCCGCATAAGACGCACCGAAATCGGCCATCGTCCCCCACCTCCGCTAAATCGACTGGACCGGACCACCCCGGCCCGACACCACCAAACTAACAACACCCACCAACCACGTGCGATGGGCACAACTCCCCATCAGTCCGGCGGGGCCGTGACGAGGCGCACTGCCTGGAAAAGGTCACGCAGATCGTCCGCCGCCAGCGCCAGCATCCCGGGTTCGAACGTCACCAGGTCGACGACCACGAGCATCCCGCTCTGGTCGCCGATCCACCGTGCGCTGACGACCGGTTCCTGCTCGTCGCCGGTGAGCACCGCGTGGATGGCGCGGTCGTAGCCCTCGACATCGGTTCGCGTGACGGTCTGGACGAAGAAGCCGAGTCCGGCATCGGCCAGCGCAGTCAGGTCGTCGACCTCGTCTGAGCCGGGGCTGACGTACACGTGGGCGAGCTGGGGTCTCTCGAGCTCACCCAGCCACAGCATGCGCGCCTGCGCGCCGGGGAGCGGCGGCACGACGGCCTGCAGTTCGCGCAGCGCCTGTGCGAACTGAGCACGGCCGGTGCCGCGCGGCAGGACGGTCGCCACCTGGTCCGACCAGTCGTCGGCGTCGCGCCACGGCCCCTCCGGGAAGGCGAGAGGGATCGGCAGCCAGGCGTCGAGCGTGTCGATCGAGAGTGCGTTCACCGCCATCGGAAGGTCTCCATGATCGTGTCGACCAGTTCCACGCTGCCCTCGATGACCTCCGGATCGGCATCCACCGGATGCGGCAGCACCGCGACGAAGACGAGACCGAGCCGCGGCTCGGGAACCGGTGCGGCGAAGCCGTAGCCGAGGGTGACAGTGCGCACCTCGGCGAGCTCACCGGATCCGCTGTGCGCGGTCCGCCACCGGAGCACGTCGCCGAGCGGCGTCGCGATCCGCTCCGGCACGACGTCGAAGCGGCGTCGCACCTCGGAGTCGAAGTCGGTCCCTTCGACGCCGGCGATCTTGCGAGCTGCGATCGAGACCGGCGGCCTCCACTCACTGGTCTCCTCGTCGGGCAGATAGACGGCGAACGCCCGCGTGCGCTCGAGCTGCTTCCACTGCTCGGAGATGAGCAGACGCAGCTGCACGTCGAGGTCGGGACGACCGAGCGCTTTCATCCGGGCGACAGCCTTGCCCTGGAACGCGGCCCGACCCTCAGCATCCACCCGATACCGGCTCCATCCGGTCGGCATCATGATCGAGAAACCCCGCGGATCGGCCTGTGCGGACGGATCCGTCACACATACCCCTCGGGCAGCTCATCGTCCTTCCGCCTGCGCTCGTACTCCGGGACGAACCGGATCAGGACGATCACGAGCGGCACCAGCGCCAGCAGATTCACGATGAACGCGATCACGAGGCTGGGGTCGCCCGCGACGGTACGGGCCACGAGGAAGAAGAGCGCCGCGACGGAGGATGCGACGACGGGCCCGAGCATGCCGACGACGTTGCGCGCGTCGAGCATCTGGGCGCCGATGCTGTATGCCGTCGTCGCCACGACGAGCAGCACGGCGAGGACCACCAGCAGCCAGCCCGGCACCGGGAACACCGGGAACGGTGCGAGCTGGTCGTACGGCGCGGACTGATCCCGCAGCACCTGCCCGCCCGTCCAGATGAGCGACGCGACGAGGAAGAGGATCAGCAGCGCCGGCTGCACCAGCGCGGTGAGCACGACGATCTGACGAAGCCGGATTCGCACGACTGATTCGTGGGGAAGCGCCTGCACCATCTCAGCCTACCTTCACGTCTGACAGCACCGGGATGTGAGGAGACCAGCCCGCCAGCTGTGCGATGTCGTTGGCGGTGAACCCCGCCCACAGTCCCGTGTTGAGAATCTGGGTGGGAAGACCGGGCATCGCCCTCGAGGTGCTCGATATCACCTGCTGCACACCCGGGTTGGTCGCCCACTGCGAGTTGCGCATCGTCTGCAGGAAGGTCTGCACCTGCACCGCCTCGGTGCCGCCCAGGGGGATGGACCGGATCGGGTTGACGAACATGCTCGGCGCCGGAAGCGCCGCACGCGCGGTGGCGGGGGCGCGGAGCCAGGTCCAGGCGTTGCCGACCGCGCGGAGCGGGTTGAAGACCGGCACGCGGAAGGGCGTGAACGGGATGCTGAAACGGCTGACCGCCGAAGGCAGCCCTCCGCGGATCGCACCGACCACAGCGCCCCGGCCCGAGCTCATCGCGGCGCTGAGTGTGGGCACGCCGCGGGACAGGACCTTTCCGATCCCGAAGGGCACGAGCCCGAGCGCTGCCAGGGCCACGTCGCCCAGCGTGGCGCGTCCGAAGGCGAACTTGAGAGCGTTCAGCGCCAGCACCACGACCGACAGCGCGAGGATGATCCCGGCGAGCAGCCCGGTCAGCGGTGCGCCGATGATCAGGGCGATCACGGAGAGCACCAGCAGTACGACGGCGAGCACATCCAGCGCCGCGTCGACGAACTCCCAGAACCCGTCGTTGTTGCCGGCGGTCTCGTACGCCTTCTCGATCGAATCGACGGCTTCGTCGTAGGCGTCGGACCAGGTCTCGAACGTGTCGTCGAAGGCGGTCCACATCTCGTCGCGATGCTGCCTGGCGGTGCCGAGTGCCGCGGCGGCGGCGGAGACATCGGACGCCGCGGCGTCGAGGTCGCCCTGTTCGGGCTCGTCCTCCCAGGGCATCACACGCTCGATCGACCGCTGCCGTCCGACTGCGTCCTCCTGTGCGGTCTGCGCGGTCTGAAACCCGGTCTCTGCATCGCGGACCGCGTCCTCGTTCGCCCGGATCCAGTTCTGCGCCTTCTCGAGGGCGTCGGCGTAGATCCGCAGCGCCTTGCCCGTGTCGGTGTAGCGCACGGCCGCTGCCGACAGGTCGACGGCGGTCTCGGATGCCATCTCGGCGAGCTTGTCGGTGCCCTTGCTCTTGTGCACGGAGGAGTCGCCGATCGCCGTGAGCTCTCGCGCGGTTTCGCTCATCTGACCGCCGAGCTCGACCCACTCGTCACCGCGGTTCCAGATCTGCGAAGCGGATCCGGCGAGCTGACGCAGTTCGACGTTCGTGTTGGGCGAGCGCATCACTGGATCCTTGCGATCTGCGCGCCGGTGGTCTGCTCAGAGCCTGCGCTCTCGAGCTCGGCGGCGGTCTCGGTGTCCCACTTGTCCCAGTTGTCGACGATCGACTTCAGCTGGTCGCGGATGGAGCCGAGATCCTCGCTCAGCTTGTCGCGCTTTCGATTCCATGCAGACTCGAAGTCGCCGACCTTGTCTCGCAGCGAGGTGCGGTCGTCCGGGCGGTCGACCGCGTCCTCTAGATCGTTGTTGATCGCGGCGGCGTCGTCGAATGCGCCGATCGCGGCGTCGAGCCCTGCCAGCGCCTCTCGGAGGCGCGGACGGTCGAGCATGATGTCCATGTGTTTCCCCCATCAGGTGTCGAGGGACGGCTGGTCGGCCGCCCCTCGGCCACGAGATCCCCTTCGCGTGGGTGCTGGCGGTGCTCAGCCGCCGGCGAGCTGCTGATCCAGGTCCTGGATCGCGCGCATCATGCCCAGCAGCGACTCCGACATGTCGTTGATGCCATCCACGGCACCCTTCAGACCCGTCGTCAGCTCCTCGTAACCCTCACCGAACTTGCCCGACGCGTGCTGCGTCTTGAAGTCCTCACCCAGCAGCGTGTCAACCTGGCTCTTGAGCACATCGAGCTGACCCTGGATGTCATCACGAGCCTGCGACAGCGACGACGCCACCTGCTCCATCTCCGCATAAGACGCACCGAAATCGGCCATCGTCCCCCACCTCCGCTAAATCGACTGGACCGGACCACCCCGGCCCGACACCACCAAACTAACAACACCCACCAACCACGTGCGATGGGCACATGTCCCCATCAGACGCCCAACCGATCCCCCTCGACCAGCGGCAGCTGCACGGTCACCTGACGGCCGGCCTGCACGAAGATGCCTCGCCCCTCGGGGAAGTCGGTGCGCTTGACCTTCGGGAACGGCACCTTGAACACGGCGTCACCGTCGAAGGAGTCGGGCTTGAGGATGATGCCCTTGCGGCCGGCCTTGAAGTCGCCGATGAACCCGAAGCCGCTGGTGACCTGCGTGACGTCGGCGTCGCCGATCAGCAGGTGGTCGCTGCGGTTGATCGTCTGGAACAGCGCCTTCATGTCGCGCTCGGCCGGTCCGTCGGCGAACTGAGGCACGTCCTCGACGACGATCATCAGGCGCACCGGCACCGAGTCGTCGGCGGCGAGCTCGGCGATCTCCTTGGCGAGTTCCTTCGCATCGTCGGGGGTGACGGCGCTGCGGGTCCAGTCGGCCCAGTCCTTCAGCTGCGCCCGGCGGCCGCCGAAGTGGAACAGCTTGACCTCGGGGTCGAAGCGGCGCATCGAGGTGATCATGGCCTTGAGCGCGTTGGTCTTGCCCGACAGCGGCGGGCCTGCGACCACGAACGTGCCCACCGGGTCGAAGTCGCGTGCCGACAGCGTGTCCTCGGCGACGCCGAGCACGGGGAACTCTCCCACGCGATCGGGAAGGTCGCGCACCGCGAGCCGCGTGGGCAGTGCGCCGATCTCGGCCACCTCGCGAGCACCGGCGGCGCGCAGGTCGGCCGCGAGCTTCTCGAGCAGCTTGGTCTGCTCTGCCACGTTGGGCGTGCCGCCGAGGGTCGCGATCTGCGTCTCGAGCCCGTCGACGATCGCACGGCCGGGCGCCGAGCGCTCGTCGAGCACGTCCTTGGGTGCGTTCAGCGTCGCGTAGCCCGACTCGTCGGCCAGACGCAGCACCACGCGGCGCGACACGTTCGCGCTGACCGCGGTCGGCACCGATCCGGACCGGTCTGCGGTCGCGACGACGTGCACGCCGAGCGGCCGCCCCTCGCCGAGGATGCGCATGAAGGTCTGATAGAACGGCATCCGCGCCGTGGTCGACTCCCAGTCCGCACGGAACTGCGGGAACCCGTCGATCAGCAGCAGGATGCGCGGCTCGTCACGACCGGTGATCTCCCGGTACTCGGTGAGGCTCGCGGCGTTGGCGGCGCTGAACCTCTTGCCGCGGTCGTCGAGCACGCGGGCCAGCGAGCGGAGGATGCGCTGCACGCGCTCCGCGTCGTCGCCGGCGATGATCGATCCGACGTGGGGCAGGATCTCGAGGCTGCGCAGCGCACCCGATCCGAAGTCGAGTCCGTACACCTCGACGGCCGAGCGCGGGTCGTGCCCGGCCGAGATGGCGAGGGTGCGCAGCACGGTGGACTTGCCCGATCCGCTGGTGCCGTAGACCAGCAGCGAGCCGTCCCGGTCGGCGACGAAGTAGGTGGGCTCCTGCAGCTGCCGGGCCGGCACGTCCATCTTGCCGAGCAGGATCTGCCCGTCGCCGAGCAGTGGCAGATCGCGCAGGTCGACGGCCTGCTCGAGGTCGTCGAGCCAGGGGCGCCGAGGCGCGGGGATGCTCGCCACGGCGGCGGCCTTCACGAGCGTCGCCACGATGCGCTTCTGGTCGGTGGGGCCGAGATCCTCATCGTGCGAGTCGGACTCGGGCGCCTGCTCGGCCTCCCACAGCTGGGTGGAACCGAAGCGCAGCTCGGCGACCTTCACCTCGGCGGCCTGCACCTCGTCGGTCGTCCATCCGCCGGCGTACGCCGACTGGAACGGCACGAGCCGCCCCGGCCCGGTCTTGGCGATGCCGCGCCCCGGGATCGAGGGCGGGAAGGATGCCGCGACCGGATCGTCGACGACGTCCTTGGAATCGGACTCGTCGGCCATGCGCAGTGCGACCCGCAGGTTGGTGTTGGCACGCAGGTTGTCCTTGATGACGCCGGCGGGCCGCTGGGTGGCCATGATCAGGTGGATGCCGAGGGAACGACCGCGCTGAGCGATGTCGACGACGCCGTCGACGAACTCCGGCACCTCGCCGGCGAGCGCCGCGAACTCGTCGATCACGAGCACGAGCGCGGGGGGTGTGTCGGGGTCTCGGCGCTTCTCGAGCTCGAGCAGGTCCTTGGCCTTCTTGCGGTTGAAGAGATGCTCGCGGTGGTGCAGCTCGGCCCGCAGGCTGGTGAGGGCGCGGCGCACGAGGTGCGGGCTCAGGTCGGTGACCAGGCCCACGGTGTGCGGCAGGTCGACGCAGTCGGCGAACGCCGAGCCGCCCTTGTAGTCGACGAACAGGAAGGTCACGCGGTCGGGGCTGTGCGCCGCCGCCATGCCGAGCACCCACGCCTGCAGGAACTCGCTCTTGCCCGCGCCGGTCGTGCCGCCCACCAGGGCGTGCGGGCCCTGGGTGCGCAGGTCGAGGGTCATGGCATCCGTCTTGGCCTGCCCGATGATCGCGCGCAGGTTGCCGGCCTTCTTCAGGCGCGGCTGCGGGGTGCCTGATCGGTCGATGATCGTGTTGTTCTGTCGCCACCTGTCGATCACGGCCGTGGGGTCGGAGGCGACCTCGCCGCCGACGAGCGACAGGAACATGACGGAGTTCGGGATGTCGGAGGAGTCCTCGACGACCGTACTCGAGTCGACGACCGGCGCGAGGCGCTTGGCGAACATCGTCATGTACGCGTGCGAGACGCCCTCCACGCGCACATCGTCGTAGTCGACGCCGCTGCGCACCGTGCCGACCCGGGAGTGCTCGAGCCCGTTCGTGACGTCGACGAAGCTGCGGCAGGCGGCGGGCAGCGCCTCGACGACGGGGGCGACGAACAGCCCGTAGACGCCGACATCGGCGCCGCGCTCGAGGATCTGGGTGAGGCGGGCGCGATCGACGGGCGCGTCGTTGGTGATGATCACCAGCACCGCGGTCTGACCGCTGAAGCTCGACTCCTCGGCGGCGCGCTTGACGTCGGTGCCGTAGAGCATCGGGTCCCAGTCGTCACCGTACGGCGGACGTGGGGAGCTCGCCGCCTTCGCACGGCGCATGACCAGCTCCTCCAGTCCGCTCAGCAGTGCCGTACCCGTCGAGGCGGAGTCCGCCAGCGGCACGTCCTTGAACGGATTGCGTTCGCTGGAGGTGTGCGGCAGCCACTTGAGCCAGTCCAGCTCGTTGGCCCAGCCGGGTTCGGTGAGGGCGACCGTGACGAGTTCGTTCGGGGAGTGCATGCCGAACAGCTGCACGGCCAGTCCCCGCAGGGCGTCGCTGGCCAGCGAGGTGGGCCCGGCTACACCGATCGACCCGGAGCTCTGCAGCGACTCGAGGATCGGGACGTCGTCGATCATCCGGTACCGCTCCTCGAGCCGGTCGACGCGCTCGACGTACTCCGCGAGGGCGTCGGCGGACTCGCCGCGCTTGATGATCGTGCGGGACTCGTCGGCGCAGGTGCCCAGCCGTACGGCGAGGAAGTTCCAGTGCTCGGGGCGCCGGGTCCACAGCAGCGGCCCCAGCCGCATCGCCTCATCGAACACGATGGCCACGGCGGGCACCTCGGCCTGACGCACCTCCCGCTCGCGCGGCTCGGCGTGATACAGCCGCTCCTCGAGTCGTTCGAACTGCTCCTCGAACGAGGCGACCTCCTTGTGCAGACGCTGGCCGATGTTCGTACGCTGCGAGATGAAGTTGCCGAACATCATCATCGGCGACATCACCATGATCAGCAGCGACCGCGGGTTGTCGAACATGAAGAACATGGCCGCACCCAGCAGGATCGGCGCGACGAGCATCGGCCACGGGAAGAGACGCTCGACCTGATCCTTCGGGTAGCGCGGCTCCTTGAGCTCGTCGCCGACGTAACGCTCCTCGACCCGCGGGCTGCGGTTGAACAGCAGCGCACCACCGCGCTCGAGCACGGGGTCGGCGGCGGCCGAGCCGTCGAAGTCGCTGACCAGGTGCACCACCAGCTCGCAGTCGCCGATCGTGAAGCTCTGGCCGGGGATCACGCGCAATCGCTGCACGAGACCGCCGTCGACGAGGATGCCGTTGGCCGAGTTGAGGTCGACGATCTCGACGAACGTCGGCGCGATCTCGATGCGGGCGTGCCGCTTCGAGACGAGAGGGTCGGCGAGCACGACGTCGGCGGCGGCGTCGCGGCCGATGAAGAAGTGCCCGACCGGGAGGGGGAACTCCTGGCCTGCGGCGGGCCCGGAGACGACCGTGAGCAGTGCCGCCGGCCGGGCGGCGATCGGGGTCGTCGCCGCGCGGTTCGGGCCGAGGTTGACGACCTCGGCGAGGAAGCCCGAGCCGACCGGCGCGTCGCCGATCAGCAGGTCTGGATTGAGTGTCACCAGGTCGTCGCTGGTCGGCGGGGCGACCGACAGGCTGAGCACGTCTGACGGGTGCGCGATGGTGCTGCGCAGCGGGTCGGTGGTGGCGATCTGCCGGGCGACGTCAGCGACCGTGGCCGTCGAATCCGCCATCACGACGATGTCGGTGCGCGGGGCGGACGGGCGGTGCAGGGTGAGCTTGACCCTCATCGGTTCTCCTCAGCGGTGTTCATGCACGCTCGACGGTCATCGTCCGGTCGCCGAACCGCACGACGTCGCCGGTGCGGAGGGCGATCGGCTCGCCGGGCGTGAGCGGAGTCTCGGCGCCGTCGCGGACGATGGCGCTGCCGTTCGTCGATCCGCGATCGACGACGACGACCCCGCGGCGGGCGGGGAGGATGGCGAGGTGCGTCTTCGAGACCGAGCGGGTGTCGTCTGCCACCTGGATCAGCTGCACGGCGCCCTCACCCGCGACGGGTGCGGGCGCGCGGCCGAACAGCGTGGCGCCGCGCACGTCGATCCGCTCGCCGCTGTCGAGCACCACGACGGCGCGCACGCCGCCGCCGGGGCGGTCGGCGCCGCTCTCCGGAGCGGCTGCGGCCGGGGTGACGGGGGTCGCCGCTGGCGTCACGGGGGCCGGCGGCGGGGTGGCGGAGGCGGATGCCGCGGGCACCGGAGCGGCCGCCGGCGCGGGTGCGGATGCCGCGGACGCCGCCGGAGCGGGCGCGGGTGCAGGTGCCGGTGCCGGCGCGGGCGCGGATGCCGAGGGCGCGGGACTGGATGCTGCCGGCGCGGGCGCCTGCGGGGCCGCCGGGGCCGCCGCACGCGGAGCGAATCCATCCAGCAGCTCGCCGCGCGCGAGCGACGGCGGCACCGCGTTGACGAGCCCACCGGGATCAGCGGGTGGCGCGAACGACGAGATCGCCCCGCCACCGGCATCCGCACCGGCCGGAGCGGCGGGCTTCGGCTCGGATGCCGCGGCGCGATGTGCGCCGACCACGCCGCCCGAGAAGCGGGTGGACGGCACGTAGCCGCCGGGGGCGTCGCGGTCGACGGGGGTGGCGAGCGAGGGCAGCGGTGCCTTCTGCTCGCGCTCGGGCGTGCGCTGCGTCTTGCGCGCGATGCGCATGCGCTTGACGTCGTACGGGTTGAGTCCGCGCCGGACATCGACCATCCAGGTCGCGGCGGCGCGGTCGAGCCAGCCGCGTCCGCGCCGTTCGGGATCGAGCATGGGCGAGATCGCGATCACGAGCAGCGGGCCGAGCAGCGGGACGAGGAAGGCCACCCACAGCAGCAGGCCGCGCACCACGGCTCCCCGCCAGAATCCCGGCCGCTCCAGCGTGCGGACGTTGACCGTGCGGATGCCGAACAGCGCCTTGCCGAGGGTGGTGCCCTTGCGGCCGTGCAGCACGAGCTGCACCACCGCGAAGATCAGCACCAGTGCGTTGGAGATCGACAGCCCGACGATGGGACCGACGAGCGCGCCGCGCTCGAGCATCGTGGCGAGCTGCTCCTCGCCGGCTGCGACCGAGAGCGTCACCGGCAGCGCCGTGAGGATGCCGGGCAGCGAGAGCAGCACCAGGACGAGCGCCTCGACCGTGGTCGCCAGTGCGCGGCGGCCCGCCGGTGCCGGGAGCAGGCCCAGCGCACGGGCGTACGCCGGATCGGGCCGGCCCTGCTCGTCGAGTCCTTCGATCGTCTTCGTGCCGTCGTCGATCTCCCAGATCAATCCAGGTCTCCTTCGGCGTCGTCCCTGGGCACGTCCAGCATGGCCAGGTCGGCCCGGGTGACCAGCCGTGATGCGACGGCGTGCTCGACCAGGCGCGCGCGCCGGTTGGTCGCGAAGCTGCGCTGGCCGCCGCGCATGCCCTGCACGCCGATGCGGTCGAGCTTGTCGCACACGTTGTCGAGCTTGCGGTTGAAGCGGGTGACCGTCCAGCCCAGCCGCTGTGCGGCCTGCGCGGTGGTCGGGATCTCACTCATCCCGGTGCCGTCGCGCCGCAGCTGCGGCTCGGCGAGGGCGAGGATGAGCAGCTTCTGGCTCTCGGTGAGCGGCACGTCGCCGATCGTGGACAGCCCATCGGTGTCGACGGCATGCCGTGACGCGCGGAACGCCGGCTCTGCGGAATGGATGGTCAGCTCGTAGGTGGTGGGACCTGCGGTGAACACCACCGTGGTGCGCTCGAAGACGATCGGCAGACGCGCTCCGGGCGCGAGCCACGCCTGCACACCGCCGGACGAGTCGGTCACCGTCGCGGTCAGCCTGCTGCCGACGTTCGTCAGCCACCACAGCCCGTCGGCATGCGTGATCTCGAGGAAGTGGCGGTGCAGGAACAGGTTGTCGTCGAGCTCGAGGTCGCCTTCGCGTCCGACGATGAACGTCGCTCCGGGCTGCACGGTGAAGTACTCCCCGGCGAAGTCCACGGTGACCGTACCCTCGCTGATCGCTGCCGTCACGGCACACATCCTGTCTGCGGTTCCCCCGCCGTCCGTCCGTCGCTGCGCCGCAGCGTCACCTCGATGCACGCCCTCTCCGGCGAGGTGACGATCGCGGTCTCCTGATCCGTCGTCTTGGGCGGCTCCGTCGCCTCGGGATCCGCGATCTGCCACAGGTACAGATCGCCCTCCTTCGGGTCGGGGTTCGTCCACGTGAACGTGACCTGGTCGCCGTTGCGGACACCGGCGAGACCGGTCACCTTCGGCACGAGGTCGCCGGTGATGTCCACGGGCTCAGAGGTCTCCTGGGGCGTGGGTTCCGCCTCCGGCTCCGTGGCGCCTCCCAGCATGTTCGCGAGCACGATGCCGCCGATGACGAGCACGACGACCACGGCCGAGACCGCGATCCACAGCCCCGAGCGTCGCTTCGCACGAGGGGTCTCGCCGACGGCATCCGGTGCGGGTTCGGGCATCGCCGCCGGTGGCGGCGTCGCCGGCGCATCCGGGACGAGCACGCGCGGAGCGCGCACGATCGTCTTGTCATCCTGCTGGGCCGTGGCGGCCGGCATCCGCGGAACCGTGTGCTCCGGAGCGGCGGCGGGAGGCGCCGCGTCGAACCGCGGCATCCCCTGCGGCACGGGCCGGTTCTTCGGCTCGGTGGCGGCGGAGGGGCGGGTGACCGACTGCGCAGCATCCGGGTCGATGCTGACGACCTCACGCACCCGGGTGAGGCCGTCGCCGTCGTCGTCGACCTCGTCGGGGGCCGGATGCTCGTCGATGATGTCGATCGGGGTGACGGAGTGCGCGAGCTCGATCTGCACCTTCTGCAGTGCCCGCGCGAACGCGACCGCGCTGGGATAGCGGTCGTCGGGGTTCTTCGCCATCGCCCGCTCGAGCACCGCCTGCAGGCTGGCGGGCGAATCGGCGCGATCCAGCGGCTGCAGGGCCATCCGCTCGATGCGCTCGATGAGATCGGCGCTGGAGTTGCGCTCCCCCACCCGCTCGAACGGCGAACGCCCCGACAGCAGCGTGTAGACGGTGGCGCCGAGCGCGTAGATGTCGGTGCTCAGGCCGCTGCGCGGCGGGTCGGCGAAGGACTCCGGCGGCGACCACGGGATCGACATGCCCGCTGCCTCAGTGACCGCACCCGCGGTCGACGCGATGCCGAAGTCGGTGAGCGCGGGCCGGTTGTACTCGGTCACGAGGATGTTCGCCGGCTTGATGTCGCGGTGCAGCACGCCCGCGCGGTGCGCGGTCTCGACCGCTCCTGCGACCTGCACGCCGACGCGCAGCGCCTCGGCGACCGAGAACAGCTCACGGCGCGAGCGCGCCTGCAGGTTGGGACGCGGGCAGTACTCCATCACCAGGTAAGGACGTCCGTCGCCGGCGACGCCGGCCTGATAGATGGTGACGATGGCCGGATGCGTCGAGAGTAGGGCCATCACGTTGGCCTCTTCGGTGAACTCCTGCGCCGCGCCCGAGGTGATGCGCTCGGCGAGCAGCACCTTGACGGCCACCCTGCGGCGGGGCAGCTGCTGCTCGTACAGGAACACGTCGGCGAAGCCGCCGGTACCGAGCGGCTGCACATAGGTGAAGCCGGGCAGCTCCGGCGGCGGCGACGGTGATCGGGTCACGTGAGCCCCTCGAATCCGAGGGTCACACCGTCGCCGAGGTCGACGATGTCGCCGTCGAGCACGAGGGTGTGCTCGCCGGGGTGCAGGCGCACCGGGTCGGTGCCCGGGCGCATCAGCAGCGACCCGTTGGTCGTGTGCAGGTCGATCACGACCACCGAGTCGCCCTCGGGACGGATCTCGAGGTGGTTGCGGGAGATGTCCTGCTGCGGGCTATCCACCGCCACCAGGTGCGGCATGCTCGTGCCGCTCGCCCGGGTCGAGCGGGGGCGCCGTCCGATGATGACGGAGCGGTCGAGCTCGATGACCTGACCGGTCGACAGGCGGACGACGCCGTTGGATGCCGTCTTCGCGGCCTCGACGACGGGCAGCACCTCGGTCGCCGCATCCGCCGAGGCAGTGGGCGTGGCCTCGGACGACGTCGAGCTGCGCAGGCGCCGCGCCTCGGCCAGCGAGATCGTCTCACCGTCGTGGTCGCCGGTCGCACCGGCGACGGGAGCGACTGCGGCGGCGCCGGGAGCGGCCGCGGCGGCGGAGCCGCCGGCGATGGTCGCCTCGGGGAAGCCCGCCTCCGGCTCCGGCGCGGCCGGCGGCTCGGGAGCGTACGTGTACTCACTCGGAATGAGCGTGTGCTGCACCTCGATCTCGTCGATCGCCGCGGTGCCCGTCTCGGCGACGGGTTCGTGTTCGAGTTCGGGGGTCGGCTCCGGCTCGGCGGTGGATGCTGCGGCATCCTCTTCCGGCGTCGCCTGCGCATCCTGCCCGTCCGTGCCCTCCGCTCCGGGGACCCCCGAGACCACCGGGAGCTCCGCGGTGGCCGGCCGGCTGTACGTCGCGGGAGCGTCGGCATCGGCTTCGGGGGTGGCGGCGGATGCCGAGTCGGCGTCGGCGTCGGGTGAGGATGCTGCGGCGGGCCGCGCGAAGGCGGCCGACGCCGGCTGCGAGGCGGCGGGTCGCTCGCCGAGCCGGATGCCGGCGGCGAGCACCGTGCCCGAGCGGACGGTGTACTCCGGTCCGGCGGGCGCCTCCGCGGTGGCCCCCAGTGACAGTTCGAAGCCGCCAGGCCCGGCGACGAAGCGCTCGCTCCAGGTGGTGATGTCGGCGCCCGAGAACTCCTCGTCCTGCGCACTCCAGGCGCGCACGCCCACGGCATCCCCGCGCACGGCGAAGCGCGTTCCCTCCGGCGTGATCAGTGCGACGGCGAAGGCGCCGAGTGCGGCGATCGAGCCGCCCGAGACGGCGTCGATGACCTCGGTCAGCGCGGGGGCGGTCTCGCGCAGCACGCGCGTCAGCGCGGCGATCCGCTCCGGAGCGGCATCCGCGGGCACGGCGGCGACGCCTCCCTGCTCGACGACGACCTGCCAGTCCCCCGGACGGTAGGTGAACTCGTTCATCGGTTTCCTCCCTTCATCCGCTCACGCGGACGCGTGTCGTCGTCGACTTCGTCCGAGTGCACGATCGATCCAGGGTGCGACGCCACCGACAGGGCGTCGATCACCACGACGGTGACGTTGTCGCGGCCGCCCGCCTCGACCGCCGCGGCGGTGAGGATGTCGGCCGCGCGCTGCGCGTCGGGCTCCTGCATGAGCACCTCGCGGATGCGGTCGTCGCCGACCTCCGAGGTGAGTCCGTCCGAGCACACCAGCATCCGGTCACCCGACTCGGCCGGGAACAGCCAGTAGTCGGCATCCGCCGTGCTGCCGGCGCCGATGGCGCGCGTGATGATGTTCCGGCGCGGGTCGGTCACCGCCTGCTCGGGGGTGAGCTCTCCGTCGTCGAGCATCTCCTGGATCACCGAGTGGTCGACCGTGATCTGCTCGAGCTCGCCGCCGGCGAGCCGGTAGGTGCGCGAATCGCCGATGTTGAACGCGAGCCAGTAGCCCATGCCGTCGACCGAGGCGATGACGACGCCGCTGAGGGTGGTGCCCGCGCGCGCGGCGCCGTGGTTGGCAAGATCCTCCACCGCGGCCCGGGACGAGGCGAGCGCCTGGCGCACCTCGTCGAGCGTGAGCGCCTCGCGCCCGACCAGCCGGGCGAACTCGGCCGCAACCGCGGCGCTCGCCCGCTCGCCGGCCTCGTGCCCGCCCATGCCGTCGGCCACGATGAACACGGGGGCTGAGGCGAGGTGGGCGTCTTCGTTGAGCGTGCGGCGCATGCCGGTGTGCGTGGCCGCCGCGGACGTGACGATGAGGGGACTGGTCACGCGTAACCTCCGATCGTCACGATGCGGTCACCGATCTCGAGCGCGTCGCCGAGCCGGATGGGCACCCGCTGCCCGGGCGGGCACGCGATGCGCATGCCCTCGCGGACGACGACGGTGCCGTTGGTGGAGTGCCGGTCCATCACCCAGCCGCCGCTGCCCGGCTGGGCACTGGCCTCGAAGTGCGTCTTCGACAGCGAGAGCGTCTCGTCGCGCACGGCGATAGCGACGGCACCCGGCTCCTGCTCGGGGTTGCGGCCGAACAGGGTGCGTCCCGACACGGTCGCGCGCTGGCCGTCGTCCCAGGTGAAGACCAGGCGGTGACCAGGGATGCTGATCCGCGTCGACTCGATGTCCTCGTCATCCGCGTCGGTCACCGTGGCGGGGGTCGGGTGCGGTGCGTGGGGCGGCTGCGGTGCGGGTGCAGATTCGGGAGTGGATGCTGGTGCGGCGGACGGCGTGGCGGCAGCAGGCGGCTCGGGCGCGGCAGGCGGCTCGGGCGCGGATGCCGGCGCAGGCGGCTCAGGCGCGGATGCCGGCGCAGGCCGCTCGGGTGCCGATGCGGGCGCAACAGGCGCGGGCGCTGCCGGCGCGGGCGGCTGCGTCACGCCGGGCACGAAGGAGATCAGCGGATCCTCCGCGGCGCGGCCACCGCCGCGCGGGGCGATGACGGTCTCCTCCGGCAGTTCAGAGCTCACGGGTGGAGTGAACGCGGCGGTGTGTGCGGAGGCCGGCGCGACCGGCGCTGCCGCGCTGGGCGCCGGAGCACCGGACACGGGCGCACCGCTCGGCGGCGCGAAGACCCCCGAGGACGCAGCAGCGACCGGCGGCCCGGAGGGAGGGGGCGCGGAGGAAAGGTCTGCTGCCCCGGCCGGGGCAGCAGGACTCTCGCCGAGCGCATCCAGCATCAGCGCACCGGACACCTTGTCGTGCCAGCCCTGGAAACGGCCCGAACCGTCGAACAGCGGCGTGAAGTACCCCACCACGATCGACGCGGCCAGCCCGAAGATCACGTTGCGCAGCAGCGCCGCCCAGAAGCCCAGCGGGCGGCCGTCGGCGGCGGAGGCGAGCCGGATGCCCTGCGCGCGCATGCCGATCGACCCGCCCCGGGACTGCATGAACGTGTAGACGAGCGCCCAGGCGAGTGACACGACCGCCGTGCCCGGCAGCACGACGCCGAGCAGCAGGAGGGTGACCTCGGCGAGGCCGGCCCCGCGCAGCGGGCCGAAGGCGAGCACGACGGCGACGAGGATCCCGAGCACCGGGATCGCCGAGCTGATCAGCACGTCGATGACGTACGCCAGCGCCCGGCGCGCGATCGGCGCGGGGCGGCCGAAGGAAGGCATCGTCATCGGTTCTCGCTCTCCGCAGCAGGGGTGCTGTTCTTGTCGATGTTGCCAGGTTCACGCCGCACGCGGGATGCCGCGGCATCCTTCAGCTCCTGCAGCCGGGCGGACAGCCGCCCGGATCCGGTGAGCGATCGGACGCTCAGCCGGGCCTTGAGGCGCTTCCAGAAGCCGACCCCGGATCCCATGCCGCCGACCACCGCGTCGATCTCCTTCCAGAACGCCTCGACATCCTGCGAAGTGGGCTCGGCAGGGCCGAACACCTGCCGGTCCGCATGGTCGGCCAGCGCGGTGGCGGTCGGGATCTCGAGTGCGGCCGACAGGGTCACGGCCTCTTCGACGCGCGTCGCCCCGGCGGGGAAGCGGGCGCCGTAGTCGACGGCCCGGTCGGTGAGCTCGTCCCAGCCGCCGCTGATGCGATCCGAGGCGCGCTCCGCGTTGCGGCGGGCGCGACGCCGGGCCGCCTTCCACGCGCCGATCACGATGAACGGCGAGGCGAGCAGCAGCAGCACGCCTGCGGAGATGCCGCCGATGGCGAGGATCACTCCGATGATCCCGAGGATGTTCGGGGCGTCATCCTGCGGCTTGCGGTCGTCGGGCACGGTCGGGGGCAGGTCGACCGGCTCCTGCGGCGGGGGCGGCGGCTGCAGCACCTGCGGCTTCGGATCGACCTTCGGCTTGGTGTTCTGGTCGTTGGGGACCTTGTCCTCGGGCGGCGTCGGCGAGAACGGCACCCAGCCGAACCCCTCGAACGCGACCTCGACCCAGGCGTGCACGTCGTCACCGGTCGCGGTGAAGACGGGCTCACCCGCCTGGTCCTCGTTCGGGTAGTAGCCCATCACGACGCGCGCCGGGATGCCGATCTCGCGAGCGGCGAGCGCCATGACGACCGCGTACTGCTCGTCGTCGCCGATCATCTGGTCGCCGCCGAGCAGCGTGGCGATGCGCTCGGCCGTGTGCCCGGCGCGCGAGAGCACCTCGCCCTCCAGCCCGTGGCTGAAGAAGCCGCCCTCGGCGAAGTGCGTCTCCAGCGCCCGCACCTGCTCGATCGGGCTCTCGGCGTCGGCGACGGCATCCGATGCGATGTTCGCCAGGTCGTCGGGCACGTTCGACAGCTTCGGCATGCGGACGTTCGCGAAGTCGGCATCCTCGAGCTGCTCGTCGGACACGTCGCCGGCGACGATCGCCTTCAGCGTGTACGCGTCGCCCTTCTTCAGTCCGGCGACCACGACGCTCGTGCCGGTCTCGGTGTTGCTGTACGCGCTGCGGCGCAGCTCGTCGGCGCGCGCGCCGTCGAAGACGATGTCGTCGGTGACCTCGACGCCGGGCACCCACACGCCGCTGTACTCGCCGATCTCGAAGCGCAGCGAGGCGGGAACGCCCTCGGCGGACGCGGCCATGTTCGACCGCAGCGGCGTGAACGCGCTGGACGAACCGGGTCCGCCGTCGGCGACGTTGTAGACGATGCCGTCCCACTGGTCCATCGCGGCCAGGCGCACGCGGGCGCCTTCCGGAAGGCCCGACACGGTGAACAGCGTCTTCTCCTTCTGGTCGCGCACGGTCTTGCGGAACGACTGCAGCGGGCTGGGGTAGTCGCGCACGTCGAACGGCGGGATGATCGCGTCGCGCAGGATGTGGCGCGGCTCGGACGGCGAGGCGACGGCGCTGACGGCGACACCGGCGCCCGCGGCGATCGCGACCACCGCGACGCCGCCGAGCAGCCGGCGCATGCGCATGTGCGCGGCGCGGGTGTGGTCGACCTGCGCGACGTCGACGGCGCTGTCGTGCGGCACCCACCAGGCGCGCATCGACATCCAGATCGCGGCGCCGATGGCGAGCAGGATGCCCTGCACGACCGGGAACGCCGCATCGGGAACGCCGAGCGCGATCACCAGCGTCAGTGCGCCGAGAAGCGGCAGCATCGCCCAGGCCACGTGCTGCAGGCGCAGGGCCAGCGAGCCGGCGGTCACCGCTGCGAGCAGGGCGACCAGGAACGGCACCAGCAGGTGCCCGTCGGCGGGCGAGACCGGTGCGACCGTCGTGAGCAGCTGCTTCCACGAGGTGACGGCGCCGAGCGCCAGGCCCGTGAGGGTGTCGAGCGTGGGGATGAAGCCGGCGATCGTGGTGTGCGGCAGGGCCAGCGCCCCGCCGAAGAGGAAGTAGACGGCGATCGTCACACCGGCGACGGCGAGGATGCCCCAGCGCCGCCACGCGCCGGCGGCGGCGATGCCCAGGCCTAGCAGGATGCCGCCGATCGCGGTGAGGACGAACGACGGCCCGCCGAAGGTCGGCCAGAAGCCGACGAGCGCGACGATGAGCAGCGCGGCGACCGCAATCAGATCGAGAGCCCAGCGACGCGCGGGAAGCAGCGCGGGGGTGGCGGCGGCGCTCATGCGAGCACCCGCCGCAGTGCCAGGGGAAGCTGGTCGAGTGCGCCGATCGTGACCACGTCGGCCTCACCGATGCGGCGCAGCGCCGGCTGCTTCAGGTGCGAGTCGACGACGACTGCGAGCGCCCGCGCCCCGAACGGCATCCGCGAGCAGGCCAGGCGCAGGTCCTCGGCGCGCACGGCCGACCCGCAGACCAGCACCACGATGCTGGCGAGCGGCATGCTGGCGGCGAGCACGCCCGCCAGCTCGGAGATGCCGCCCTCGCGCGGCTTAGACTCCTCGACCATGGCGAGCGAGTCGAGCAGCTGCTTGCCGGTGCTCGAAGCGAGCTCACGCCCCTGGACGCGCATGTCGACGCGCTGCGAATCGCTCAGCGCGCGCAGGCCGATCGAGCCGGCGACCGAGATCCCCAGCTCGAACTCACGGTCGTCGCGGTAGTCGCCGCTGGAGCGCGACAGGCCGATCACGAAGTGCGACCGCCTGGTCTCTTCGAACTGCCGCACCATCATCACGCCGGTGCGGGCGGTCGATCGCCAGTGCACGTGCCGCAGGTCGTCGCCGGGCTGATACTCGAGCAGGGTGTGGAACGACACGTCATCGCGCGAGAGGTCGGCCGCAGGGAGTCCCTCGAGGTCGCGCAGGAAGCCGAGGGACTGGCCGCCGAAGGTCACCGTCTTCGGGTGCACGTACAGGTCGACGGGGTCGTCGCGCCGGTGCGCCCGTTCGAACACGCCCAGCGGGTCGCCGCGCACCACGCTCACCGGCCCCACGCCGATGACGCCGCGGCGCTGCGTGGGGATGGTGAACAGCTCTTCGGCCTGCTGCTCGGGGGCGAGGCGCTGGATGGTGAACTCGCCGCGTCCGCTGCCGACCGGCAGCACGACGCGCGAGGGCAGGATCGCCCGCGAGCCGGGGTTGGCGAGCATGAGCGCGCCGACCGCGCGCTCACCCACGACCACGCGCGTGCGAGCGAGATCCAGCGACACGTCGTACGCGGTGCGGCCGATGAGGAACAGGGCGCAGATCAGCAGCACGAGGGCGAGCACGATCGCCGCGACGATCAGCTCCTGCCAGCCGAGCAGCGCGCCGACGGCCCAGAACAGGATCGCGAGGGCGATCAGCATCCATCCCAGCGGACGGACGACGGATGCGATCAGCCGCAGCCGGCCGAGAACGCGGTCGCCGACGACGGCGACGACGTCGCGCCATCCGGCCTCGCGCTCCCCCACCGGGCTCGAGGCGATCCCTCCTGCCGACATCAGACCGCCGTTCGCGCCTGGGGGGCGGTGACGCCTTCGAGAACCCGGGTGATCACGGTGGATGCCGTCGTGCCGGCGAACTCCGCCTCGGCATCCAGCAGCAGACGGTGCTGCCACACCGGGCGCACGAGCGCCTTGATGTCGTCGGGCAGCACGTAGTGGCGGCCGTGAGCGGCCGCCCACACCTTGGCGATGCGGACCATGGCGATCGCACCTCGCACCGATACGCCCAGGCGGGTCGCCGAGTCGGTGCGGGTCGCCTCGGCCAGCTCAGCCGTGTAGCGCAGCACGGCCGGCTCGACGTGAACGGTCGCCGCCAGGTCGGACATGTCGGCCACGGCACTCGTCGTGATCATCGCGGTCAGCGCGGCGGAGGGGTTGCGCTGAGCGGACCCTGCCAGGATCCGCTCGGTCACCTCGAGGCTGGGGTAGCCGATCGACGTCTTGATCAGGAAGCGGTCGAGCTGGGCCTCGGGCAGCTTGTAGGTGCCGGCCTGCTCGACGGGGTTCTGCGTGGCGATCACGAGGAAGGGGCGGCCGGCGTCGTGAGTGACGCCGTCGACGGTCACCCGGGACTCCTCCATGACCTCCAGCAGCGCCGACTGCGTCTTCGGCGAGGCCCGGTTGATCTCATCGGCGAGCACGATCGACGCGAAGATCGGGCCCTTGTGGAACTCGAACCGGTGCGACTGCTGGTCGTAGATCGTCACGCCGGTGACGTCGGAGGGCAGCAGGTCGGGGGTGAACTGGATGCGCGAGCTGGTGCCCTGCACCGTGGCCGCCAGCGCCTTCGCGAGGCTCGTCTTGCCGGTGCCTGGGGCGTCTTCGAGCAGCACGTGGCCGTCGGCGAGCATGGCGGCGATCACCAGGCTCACGACCTCGTGCTTGCCCTGCAGCGCCTTGTCGACGTTCTCGACGAGACGGTGGAAGGTGCCCTGGAACCAGGCGGCCTGTTCGGGGGTCATGGTCATTGCGGTTATCGTTCCGTTCCTGCTCGATCCGGCCGGGGGCCGGAAAGCATCAGTATGTCCAGTAGTAGGACTCCGTGTTGCCCCAGCCGATGATCTTCACGTAGATGGTCCGACCGCCCGGGTAGTAGCCGTGCCACGCCTGGGTGTCGACCCCGCCGTTCGCGGGGATGTACATCTTGTATCCGGCGTTGTCCGCGAACATCCTGCCGTCGGAGTAGACCTCGATGTTGTAGTTGCCGGCGGGGAAGTTCGCGGTGTTGATGCGGACGAAGTTGCAGTTCGAGCCACCGCAGTTGTCAGAGTGGTTCCCCTTCGAGACCCACGCCCTCGCCTTCGGCGGGCTGCTCGTCGTCGCCGAATACGTCGGGGACAGCGCCTCACCGCCCTCGCTCGCGACTGCCTTCACCCGGATGCTGTGGGTCTGGTCGTGACCGTTTCCGACGGTCCGCGAGCCGTAGTCGGCGACCTGCTGCCAGCTGCCGCCGTCGATCTTGATGTAGGTCGTGATGGGCCGGCCATTGTCCGACCCCTTCGCGTTCCAGGTCAGCTCGATCGATGTCGCGGTCGCGCGCGACGCCGATCCGGTCGGCGCATGCGGAGCACCGAACGGGACCACCTGGTTCGACGCATCGGACGGTCCGGGGTTGGACTGCTGGCCCCCGACCACCGAGTACGCACGCACGCGGACAGTGTAGGTGGTGCCATTGCTGGCGCCGATGTCGGAGGTGCCGTTCCAGTTCTTCCACGCACTGCTGTTCAGCTGGTACTGGTAGCGGATCTCATCCCGGCGGGCGCCGTTGAGCGCGGAGTCGGGCATCGTGAACTCGACGTGGATCGCGCGGTCCTTCGGCGTCGCGGTCACGTTCGTCGGCGCCCCCGGCGTACCGAAGGCCCGCTGCGGGGCGGACTGCGGGCTGAGCTGACCCCAGCCGGCCTTGTTCTGCGCGCGCACCGCGTAGGTGTAATCGGTGGAATTGGTCGGCACCGGCACCGTCTGGCTCGTGGTCGTGCCGCTGTTGATCGGCACGGTCTTGAACAGCGAGCCGCCGTTGTAGACCCTCAGCTCGTACGCGCTGACGGCATCCCCGTTCTGCGGTGCGGCATCCCAGCTGACGGTCATCTGCGCCTCGCTGCCCACGGCGGGTGCGCTGCTGACGCGCGGTGCGGCGACCGTGCCCGGAGGGCCGGCCGGGATCTCGGGTGCGGAGTACAGGCTCCAGCTCGACGGGTCGGGCGCGCGGTTGTGCGCCTGCACCCGCACCGTGTAGCTCGTGCCGTTCTCGAGGTCCTCCCAGACCAGCGAATTGCCCGTCACACCCGTCTTCTGGCCGATGCCCGACGGCGGCATCGGCGAGATCTCCAGCGTGTACGACTCCACCGGCGAACCGCTCGAGGTCGGCGTCGTCCACGCCACGTTCAGGGCCTTGTCGCCGAACTTCAGCGTCGGGGGCAGCGGCGTGTCCGGCCGGGTGTCGGGGCGGGCGGGCTCGGACGCCGGCGAGGCCGGGCCTTCGCCGACCCGGTTGTGCGCGGTCACCTGGAACGTGTACTCGACGTTGTTGGTCAGCCCGTCCAGCGTGCACGTCGTCGACGCGCACGTCTTGGAGTAGGGGCGCCCCGCGACCGACGTGACCGTGTACTCGGTGATCTCGGCGCCGTTGTTCGAGGGCGACGACCAGTTCAGCACCACCGTGCGATCCTCAACCGCGGTGACGGTCGGTTTGCCTGGAGCCTCGGGGACACCCTGAACCGTGACGGTGATGCGTCCGTCGACCTCGCGGTCGACGTCTTCGGTGGCGTCCTGCACGCGATAGCGCACGACCATCACACCCACGAAGTCGGAGGCGGAGGTCACCTCGACCTGGTCGCCGACGACCTGCGCCGAACCGTTGCCGCTCTCGACGACGGCCGACTGCAGCGTCAACGGCTCGCCCTCCGCGGCGAACGGGTTGATGTCGTTCTCGAGCACCGGCACCGTGATCGTCTCGCCCTGGTCGGCCTCGTCGATCGTGTCGGGGCTCGCCACGGCCAGAGGACGCGTGGACGCCGTCACCATCACGCTGACGCTGCCCTCGATCGGGTCGGTGCTGCCGTCGCTGATGCGGATGCCGACCGTCGCGGTCGTGCCCTTGGGCGTGTTCGGGCCGGTCTCGGCGTACAGGGTTGTGCCCTCGATGCGCGCATCGATGCTGCGGCCCGGCTCGTCGGCGATGGTGAATCGCAGGTTCCCGACATCGTCGGGGTCGGGGTCGGTCGCCAACGCGGCGAGGTCGATGGACGATGCCGCCTCACCCGGTGCGATCTGCAGCTGCCCGTCGGTGAACGAGGGCTGCTGGTTGTCGGGCGGCAGCACGAGGATCGGGATCGTGAGCGTGGCCTTGCGCCCCTCGGGGTCATCCGGTCCGGTGCCGTCGGTGACCTCGAACGTCAGGGCGTCGTCGCCGAAGAACCGGTCCTTCGAGGTGTAGACGAGCGTCTTCTCGTCTTTGATCAGGGGCGCGCCGTTCGCGTTGATCGCGCTGACCTTCGCGGCCTCGGTGAGACGCACCTCGCCGCCGCCGGCGACGATCACGTACTCGTCGAGCGGGATCTCCTTGGTCTCGCCGCTCTTGACCTCGAGCGGCTTGGTCGAATCCAGCCGCGGCCGCAGTTCCTTGACCGCCGGCACGAAGATGAAGGCCGACGCGGCGAGTCCGTCCTGGTCGGTGATCGTGTAACGCAGCAGCTGGCGCTGCTCGCCGACCGTGACGCGCACCTTGCCGTCGTCGAGCAGGCGCGCACCCTCGTCGACGGTGACCTCGACGCCCTCGATCGTGCCGTCGGGGTCCTCATCGTTGCCGAGGATGTCGAGATCGACGTCGAGCTCGCCCTCCTTGACGTCCTCGACCTGCACCCGGTCGTCGCGGGCGATCGGGGTCATGAGCGGGACGTCCTCGTCGACGGTCACGAGGATCGCCGCGGTGGCATCCGCTCCCTTGGCGTCCCGGATCGTGTACTGCAGCGAGGTCTCCATGGGGCGGTCGGGCACCTGGATGACCACCCGGTCGCCGGAGATCTCGGCCGAGAGCCCGTCGACGCCGTCGGGCAGCAGCAGGTCGTCGACCAGGCCGATCTGGTCGCCCTCGGGGTCGGAGTCGTTGGCGAGCACGGGCACCGAGACCGATCGTCCCGGGCGCACCACCACGGCGTCGTTGACCGCGTAGGGCGGCTGGTTCATGGCCTCGGGCGGCGCGATGCCGACCCGGATGGTGGCCGTGCCCTCCTTGCCGAGGCGGTCCCGCACGCGGTAGGTGAAGGCGTCGACGCCGGTCGAATCCTCGAAGGCCCCATAGGTGAGGTAGTTCGTGCCCTGCTCGCTGACGCGGCCCTTGGTGGGCGCGGTGTCGACGCCGATGAGCTCGACGGAGTCGCCGTCGGCATCCAGTCCGTCCAGCGGGATCGGGATGTTCACGCTCGAACCCGACAGCGCGCGCCGTCAGGTCGCGCGGGCGGGGTGCGGCGTTGGCATCGTCGCGGATCGGGAGGATCTGCACGGTCACGTGACCGCCGGCCTTCTGCCCGCGCGAGTCGACCGCCTCGTAGGTGAGGTACACGGTGCCCGGCTCGGTGCCGGCGCGGAAGCGCACCTGATCCTGCGAGACGAACGCCTCACCGTCCTCCGGGTCGACGAGCGGCTCGACGAGATCGGGGGCCACATGCAGGATGTCGCCGTTCGGGTGCACGTCGTTGTCGAGCACCGGGATGGTGACGACATCGCCCACGCGCACCACGGCTTCGTCGTCATGCGCGACGGGCGGCAGCAGCTTCGGCGGTGCCGGGATCGGCACGACGACCACGTCGCCCTCCGCCGACTTCACGCCGTTCGAGATCCGGTAGGTGATGCGCACCGGCTCGTCGAGGGCGCCCTGGTCGCTGATGCGCAGGGTCTCGTGGTTGAGCACCGACACCGCGATGCCGCTCTGCGGGGGCACGGTGACCGACTGCACGACCAGCACGCCGCCGGACGGGTCGGTGTCGTTGCCGAGCACGCCGACCAGCGCCTCGCTGCCGGTGGGGAGCATGGCGACGTCGCGGACGGCGACCGGGGCGAGATCGCTCTCGCGCTCGTCGAGCACGTCGACGCGCACGATGCCCTTCGCCGGCTTCGGGCCCGCCGTCGCGAGGTACTGCACGTAGTAGGTGCCCTGCGCGTCGGCGCGGACGGTGAACTGGCGGTTCGGGTAGTCGGGCACGATCGTCGCGCCAGGCGTCTCCTCGACACGAGCCAGCCGCAGCTGCTCGCGGCCTGAGCTGGTGTCGTTCGTGAGCGGCGCGACCGTCACGGTCTCGCCGATGCGGGTGACCACGTGGTCGGCGTTGGTCAGCGGGTTCGTCGACCCCTCGGGCTTCACGTCGAGCACGATCGTGCCCTCGCTCACCTTGCCGAGCGCGTCGGAGACGTAGACCTTGACCTCTTTGCGCCCCTGCAAGCTGGCCACCGCGCGGTAGGTCAGCTGACCGTCGGTGGTGAACTCGACCTCATCGCCCGGCGCCGCCACGACGCTGCGCAGGTACAGGTCGTCGCCGTCCGGGTCGATCCAGTCGGGGAGCACGTTGTAGGCGACGGTGCCGCCCACTTCGACCGCGAGCTTGGTGGTGCGCTTCGGAGTCGGGGCCGAGTTGGTGTCCCAGCCGTGCACCGAGACCGTCACCCTCGCGGTGTCGGTGCCCCGGCGACCGTCGTCGACCTCGTATTCGAAGGTCGCCGAGCCCTTGGCATCCTCGGGGACCATGATCTGCAGTGCGGCGCCGTTGAGGATCGGCTGCACCTCGCCCACCGAGGGCTGCTTGCCGCGCAGTGAGGCGACGAGCACGTCGCCGTCGGGATCGTTGTCGTTGTCGAGCACGGGCAGCAGCGTCGTGCCACCGGGGCGCACGCCCAGATCGTCGTCCTCGGCGACGGGGACGGTGTTCTGCTCGCTGCGCTCGGGGAGGGACGTCTCGACCGTCTCCTGACTGTTGTCCTCCTCCTCGTCGCTCTCGCCCTTCGGCGGCACGAGCACGCTCCAGTCGTCCACGCGCTGCAGGCTCGCGTTGGCGAGCCAGGCGGCGCCGCCGAGGATGTCGTTGAGCACGATGACGTCGCGATTGACGCGGAAGGTCAGCGTCGTCGACTCCTCGGCACCCGGGATGTCCTCTGCGACATCCTGCGATTGGCCCGAGCAGTCGCGCAGGAACTTCGCCGAGACACCCCACGCCGCGTACGCGCAGCCGCGCAGCTGCACGGGCTGGGCGGGAACGCCCTCGCGCCCCGTGTCGATCGCGGTGGGCTCGGCACCGTCGAGCGGCACGCGCACCAGCGATCCGGCCGTCGAGAGCACCACGGCATCCGTCGGGGCGGATGCGTGCTGCAGCACGGCATCCGCTGCTCCGTCGATCGGCGTGGTGAAGCCGCCGGGCGTCGTGACGACGCCCTCTGCGGGGTCGAGCACCACGGGAGTCTCGCCGACCGCGGTGATGGTCGGTTCCGCGTTCGGGTCGAGCTCGCCCACGGACTCGGTCGTCGGCTCGAGGGGCAGGCCCTCCGGGTCGGCGGGGATCGTCACGACCTCGCTGCGCTTGGCCGAGAGGGCGTAGACCGTGCCGTCCTGCCCGACGCTCACGTCGGCGCCCTTGCCCAGTTCGACGAGGGGCTTCGCCCCCTTGATGTCGAAGCCCGACAGCCCCTTCGCCGACGTCACCCAGAGGTCGCCCGAGGAGCTGTCGAGGATCGCCACCGTCTTGTGGCCCAGCGCGATCTTCGCGTCGCCGGGGATCGCCGTGCTGTCGGTCAGCGCGACGCGGGCGGGGTCGATCGCGGTGAGGGTGTCGTTGCCGTTGTCGGCGACGAGCACGGTCTCGCCGTTCTGCAGCACGTCGTAGGTGTCGCTGGCCGAACGCAGTCCGCCGTCGAGCACGGTCGACTCGTGGTTGAAATGGCCGACCAGCAGGCTCGACGCCTTCGTCAGCCAGACTCCGGCGTCGTTGAGGTCGACCTTGGCCGTGGGAAAGCCCTCGTAGGCGGCGGCCATGGTGGTGAGCGTCAGAGCACCGACGGCGACGATGGCCGCAGAAGCCAATGTTCTCGGCCGCGAACGGACCCAGTCCATCGCCTTCATCTCGAATTTCCCCCTCGATCACGCGGCGGCGTGCCCGAGCCATACTACCCAGTCGAGATCCGGGCCCCTGGCGACGCCGATGGGGAGAACTCCCCACCCTTTGGCGTCGGTCACCCGGAGGCGGCCCGCCAGCATCCGTCCACGTGGTCGTCGACCATCCCGGTCGACTGCATGAGCGCATACATGGTGGTCGGGCCGACGAAACGGAACCCGCGCTTGCGCAGCGCCTTGCTGAGCGCAGTCGACTCGGCCGTCACGGCCGGAACGTCGCCAAGGGCCTGCGGCTGGCGACGAGCGGATGCCGTCGGCGCGAACGACCACATCAGCGCGTCCAGTTCGCCGTCTTCCATCGTCGCGACGAGCGCGGCGTTGGAAATGGTGGCCTCGATCTTGGCGCGGTTGCGGATGATTCCGGCATCCGTCATCAGACGCTCGACGTCATCGGGGCCGAACGCCGCCACCCTCGCGGGGTCGAAGCCCTCGAAGACCTCACGGAACCGGGGTCGCTTGCGCAGGATCGTGATCCAGCTGAGCCCGGCCTGGAAGCCCTCGAGCGCCATCTTCTCGAACAGCGCGCGGTCGCCGCGCAGCGGCGTGCCCCACTCCTCATCGTGGTAGCGCTGGTATTCGGCATCCGCCCCTGCCCAGGCGCAGCGGGCGCGCCCGTCCGCACCGGCGTGGAGTGAGCTCATACGCGGATCAGACGTTCCACGGGAACGGGCGGTCGCGGTCGAGCTCGGCGTCGTTGCCGACGCTGCTCATCTCCTGCCCGGCCGCGCGGATGCACAGCCAGCGCATCGGCGCCGGGCTGTCGGGCAGCGCGCGCAGCGCGTGCATGACACCGGGCGCGACGCGCAGCGTGGTGCCGGGCTCGAGCGGGAGCACCTCGTCGCCGAGCGCGAACTCGCCGCGGCCGTCGACGATGATGTAGATCTCCTCGAGCTTGGTGTGCGCGTGCCAGAACGGCGACTCCCCGCCCGGCTGTGTGGTGTTCACCGAGGTGCCGACGAACTGCGCGCCGATCTCCTTCTCGATGAAATGCTTGCCCTTCTCTCCGCCCCAGGCGTCGAGCTGACCGATCTGCGTCACAGTGCTCATGACTCTCACGCTACTGCCCGCCCCCGACACCCCGCCCCGCCCCTCCGCCGAAACCCCTCACCAGTGCCGAAACCCCTCGTGAATCGCGCGAATCACGAGGGGTCTCGACAACGACGAGGGGTTTCGGCGGGTGTGGGTCAGGCGTGCTTCTGGAGCTTGCGGAGTTCCTTCTCGGAGATCGGGGCCTGGCCGGATGCCTTCAGCGCGGCGTAGTGCGCGCGGGCCTCGTCCTGGCGCTGCTGCTCGATGCCGCTGGCGATGGGGGCGCGCACGTGCTCGGGCTCGTAGCCGAACGCGCCGACCAGGTCGAGGGCGTGCGGGCGCAGCCGGGCGCAGAGCCGGTCGATGTAGCTCGAGACGACGGCGGCGCGCTGTGTGGAGAGGCGGCCGTTGATGAGGTGCCAGGCGAGGTGCTTCTCGACCAGGGTCAGCCCGAACAGGTCGCGCAGCCAGGTCAGCACGCGCTTGGTGTCGGCGTCTTCGACCGCGTGCACCGCGTCGGTGAACGCCTCCCACTGCAGCAGCTCGCCGTGCGCACGCGCGGCCTCGATCAGCTCGGCCTGGTTCTCGTTGAACAGCTTCTCGGCGAGAGTCTTGTCCTTGCCCGCCGGGCGCAGACGGCCGGCGACGTCGGCCACCATCTGCTGCACGCGCTCGGTGAGCAGCTCGTGCTGCTGCTCTTCGCGCAGGCCCAGCTCCACCGATCGCGCGGTCGAACCGAGGTCGGCGACCGCCTGGCCGAGCGCGCGCAGGCCCGCACCGTGGAACACCTTGCCTGCGGTCTGCTCGACCGCGTACCGGGCGAGAGCCGCGGCATCCTTGCCCTGGAACTGCTTCGCGTAGTCGGTGAGCAGCCGCTTGCCGACCAGCTGCAGCAGCACGTTGTTGTCGCCCTCGAAGGTGACGTAGATGTCGAGGTCGGCGCGCAGGCCGACGAGACGGTTCTCGAACATGAACCCGGCGCCGCCGCAGGCCTCGCGGGCCTCCTGCAGGGTGTCGAGCGCATGCCAGGTCGACAGCGGCTTGAGCGCCGCGGCGAGCGTCTCGAGGTCTTCGCGATCCTGCGGGGTGTCGGTGCGCCCCGAGAAGACGCCGTCGAACTTCTGCAGGAACTCGTCGTGCGCGAAGATCTGCGCATACGTCGTCGCCAGGCGCGGCAGCAGGCGGCGCTGGTGCTTGCCGTAGTCGAGCAGCACCGTCTCCTCGCCGTTCGCGCCGTCGAACTGGCGGCGCTGCGAGCCGTAGGTGACGGCGATGTGCAGGCCCAGGGCGGATGCCCACGACGCAGCCCCGTCGAGCGACACCCGGCCCTGCACGAGCGTGCCGAGCATGGTGAAGAAGCGACGGCCCGGACTCTCGATCGCACTGGAGTAGGTGCCGTCGGCGGCGACGTCGCCGTAACGGTTGAGCAGGTTGGTGCGCGGCACACGCACGTGATCGAAGCTGAGCCGGCCGTTGTCGATGCCGTTCAGCCCTCCCTTGAGTCCGTCGTCCTCACGGCCGATGCCGGGCAGGTCGTCGCCGTTCTCGTCGCGCAGCGGCACATAGAAGCAGTGCACGCCGTGGTTGACGCCGTTCGTGATCAGCTGCGCGAACACGGTCGCCGCGATCCCGTGCAGGGCCGCGTTGCCGAGGTACTCCTTGGTCGCCGCGCGGAACGGCGTGTGGATCACGAACTCCTCGGTCTCGGGATCGTAGGTCGCAGTGGTGCCGACCGCTGCCACATCGGAGCCGTGCCCGATCTCGGTCATCGCGAACGCACCGGGAATGGAGAGGTCCATGATGCCCGGCAGCCAGCGGCTGTGATGCTCCTCGGTGCCGAGGTGCAGCACGGCACCCCCGAACAGTCCCCACTGCACGCCCGACTTGATCTGCAGGCTCGGGTCGGCGGCGACCAGCTCTTCGAAGCCGGCGATGTTGGCGCCGTTGTCCTCCTCGCCGCCGAACTGCTTCGGGAACGCCCGGTGCACGGCGCCGTTCTCGACGAGCAGGTGCAGCTGCGTGAGCACGCGCTCGCGGTGCGCATCCTTGCCGAGGCTGTCGTCGCGCCAGAACGCGGGGTCCTTGATCATCTCGCGCGCCTCGCGGCGCGTCTGCGCCCAGCTGCCCATCAGCAGCTCGTTCACGCGTGCGACATCGATGCCGGCTTCGGCGGGCGCGGTGGCGGGGCGGACGGCAGCGTCGACCATGACGGTTCCTCTCAGAGGCGAGCAGAGATGACTCGATGGTAGATCTACGACAACGACGGGTGAACTCGACTGTGGACTATCACCAAATGCGTCGCGCGGCCTGGTCCGTCGCGGTTGTCGCGACTCCACAGCATCCCCTCTCGGATGCCGTACGCCGGCCGGATCGGCCGCGCCGTGTCCCAGTTCTTGCGGGTACGCGGCCTGCACACCCGCAGGTTATGGGACATCCCCCGGAAGCATGTCCCAGTTCTTGCGGGTACGCGGCCTGCACACCCGCAAGAACTGGGACATGCGACCGGACGCGACCGGGGCCGACCGTCAGCCCCGATCGCGTGCCGGAGTCACCAGGCGGTCTCGATGGTGCCGTTCGACTCGATGACCTCGCGGACGGCGTCGCTCGTGAACGCCTTCTTCAGCGCCTCGGTCGCCGCGGAGTCGGCATCCTTCTGCTTGACGACAATGTTCAGTGCGAACCGGTCGTCGAGCTCGGTGATCAGTCCGTCCTCCTGCGGGGTGAGTCCCAGGGCGATGATGTGCGAGGGCCACTGGAAGACCAGGTCGGCCTCTTCGTAGGCGGCGTTCAGCGACGAGATCGGCACCTGCAGGAACTCGACGTTCTTCGGGTTCTCGGCGACGTCCTTCACGGTCGCCTCGTACGGGTCGACGCCCTCGGCGAGGGTGATCACGTCGTGCGCGGCGAGCAGCTTGAGCGCGCGGCCGGTGTTGGACGGGTCGTCGGGGATCGCGACCGTCGCGCCCTCGGGCAGGTCGGCGATGTCGTCGAGCGTCTTGGAGTAGAACGCGATCACGAAGTTGTAGACGGGCTGCACCCCGACCAGGTCGCCGTCATTGCCGGCGTTGAAGGTCTCCATGTAGGGGATGTG
The DNA here is from genome assembly GCF_015040615.1 of Microbacterium sp. YJN-G. Classification (NCBI taxonomy): domain Bacteria; kingdom Bacillati; phylum Actinomycetota; class Actinomycetes; order Micrococcales; family Microbacteriaceae; genus Microbacterium; species Microbacterium sp. YJN-G. The sequence goes on along the minus strand of NZ_CP060402.1, from coordinate 226,821 downwards.
CTGCGAGAAGTTCGCGTACACGTCACCGGCGTTGAGGATCGTGTTCGAGGTGATGTAGTCGCCCACCTCGACCAGCTCGACCTCGTAGCCGTCCTTGATCGCCTCGCCCGCCGCCTCGACGACGTCGGTCATCGGCGAGGTGACCGCCGCGACCTTGAGCGTGACGGGGGCCGCGGCATCCGTCTTCTCGTCCGCCGGCGCGGTGCCGGCGCAGCCGCTGACGGCGACCGCCGTTCCCAGCGCGATGACTGCCAGGACGAAGCGTGACTTCTTCATTGTTCTGTTCTCCTCGTGGTGTTCGGGTTCGGATGCCGTTGTGCGGCGGGTCGATGGCGTCAGCGGCGGTCAGCGGTGATCGAGCCGGACGGAGGTGCGGTGGCCGATGGCCTGGATGGCGAGCACGCAGACGATGATGATGACGATCGTCAGGTACATCAGGCTGTCGTTGTAGACCTGGTAGCCGTAGCGCATGGCGAAGTCGCCGATCCCGCCGCCGCCGACCACGCCGAGCACGGTCGAGTACGACAGCAGGCTGATCGAGGCCGAGGTGAGCGCGTAGACGAGTCCGGAGCGCGCCTCGGGCAGCAGCATCCGGAACACGGCCTCGGGAACCGTGGCCCCCAGCGCCCGGGCGACCAGCGGGATGCCGGGCGGGATCTCGCGCAGGATCTGCTCGGTGAGGCGGGCGTAGATGGCGACCGCGACGAAGCACAGCGGCAGCGTCGCCGCCTGCGTGCCGAAGCTCGTGCCCATCACCATCCGCGTGAACGGGATGAGGAACACCACCAGCAGCAGGAACGGGAAGGAGCGGACCACGTTGATGTAGAGGTTGGCGATCGTGTTGACGACGCGGTTCTCGGCGATGCCACCGCGTTCGGTGAGGTACACCGTCATGCCCAGCGGCAGGCCGATGAGCACGGCGGCGAGCAGCGAGACGAGCATCATGTAGCCGGTCTCGACGAGCGAGCGCGCCATGTCCTCGCCGTACTGGGAGAGCAGGTCGGTGAGCCAGTTCACGACATCAGCTCCTTCTTGACCTGCTCGTAGTAGCTGGGCACCGTGCGCTCGGCCGCGGCGCGGGTGATCGGGAACACCTCGCGCAGCCGGCCCTTCTCGAGCAGCGCCGCCCGGTCGCAGAGCACCTTCACGACGTCGAGGTCGTGGGTGATGACGATCACGGTCGTGCCGAGCTTCTCGCGGGCGTCGGAGAGCACCCTCAGCACGTCGCCGGTGGTCGAGGCGTCGAGCGACGAGGTGGGCTCGTCGCACAGCAGCAGCGGCGGGCGGGTGACGAGGGCCCTCGCCAGGCCGACGCGCTGGCGTTCGCCGCCGCTGAGCTGCGCCGGGAAATGGCCGGCGCGGTGGGTCAGCCCGACGAAGGCGAGCATCTCGTCGACGGCATCCCGCTGCTGTGCGCGGTTCATCTTCTCGCCGACGCGACGGGCCAGCCGCAGCGGAAGCAACACATTCTCGCGGACGGTGCTGTTGCTGAGCAGGTGCACGCCCTGGAAGACGGTGCCGATTCCGTGACGCAGGGTGCGCAGCCCCTGCGCGTCGAGGGAGGCGACATCGGTGCCGCCGACCGTGACGGTGCCGCCGGTGGGGGCGGTCAGCCCGTTGACCAGTTCGAGAAGGGTGGATTTGCCGGCGCCGCTCTCGCCGACGATGCCGAAGATCTCGCCCTTACGGATGCTGAGGGTGATGTCGTCGAGCGCGGCGGGTTCGTCTGCACCGGGGCGGAAGCGCTTGGTGATGCTGCGGAACTCCACGATCGTGGAGGGGGCGGTGGCCATCGCGGGGTCGGTCTCTCGTGGGAGTGCTGCGGCTGTCGGGTCAGGAGCCGGGCACGCCCAGCAGGGGCGCCCAGCCCTTTCTGTACGTGATCCAAATTATAGTTGCGGTATGAGTGCCAGGTACCGGACCGAAGCGATCAATACCGATGGCGGCCATGGAGTCAGCAACATCGTCGGCGGGATGGCGGTGCCGGTGTCGTCACCGCTGGCATCCGACTTCGACACGAGCGCCTCGAATCCCGAGCAGCTGCTGGCGCTGGCCTGGGTGACGTGCCTGAACTCCACGGCGCAGGCGATCGTCCGCGGCGAGCGCCGCACCTCGGTGCGCGCCACCGTCGAGCTGCATCCGGCCGAGCCCGGGCCGGGGTACGAGTTCCGCGCCCACGCGTATCTGTCGGCCGAGGGGCTCTCCGCCGAGGATGCCGAGCAGGTGCTCGCCGCCGCCCACTCGCGCTGCCCGGTCTCGAAGCTGATGAGCGGCGCGGCGACGGTGCATGTGCACACCGAGGAGTACACCGCAGCCTGAGCAGGGCGCGCCCGGACCACGACGCCGGCGCGAAGCCTCAGTGCGCGGCGATGACCTCGATCACGGCCTCGCCGTAGGCATCCCTCTTCTTCTCGCCGATCCCGCTGATGCCGCTGAGCGCCCCCACTGAGGAGGGGCGGTGCTCGGCGAGCGCGCGCAGGGTGGCGTCGCCGAAGACGATGTACGCGGGCACGCCCTGCTCGCGGGCGGTCTCGGCGCGCCAGGCGCGCAGCGCCTCGAAGAGTCCGCGGTCGGCCGCGTCGAGGGCATCCGCTGCACTCGCCTTGCGGGCACGGGTCGTCGTCGTCCGGCCGATCGTGTCCTTGCGCAGCGGCACGGCTGTCTCGCCGCGCAGCACGCCCGTCGCCGCCTCGCCCGGTGCGAGGGTGCCGTACTCGCCCTGTGCGATCAGGATGCCGCGGGCCAGCAGCTGCCGGATGACGCTGCGCCAGTCCTGCTCGGACAGGTCGGCGCCGATGCCGTAGGTGGCGAGCTGCTCGTGACGCATCTTGCGGATGCGCTCGGTCGATGCACCGCGCAGGATGTCGATGAGCTGCCCGGCGCCGAATGCCTGGTTGCGCTCGCGCTTGAGGCGCACGATGGTCGAGAGCAGCTTCTGCGCCGGGACCAGCCCGTCGAAGGTGTCGGGCGTCTGCAGGCAGGTGTCGCAGTTGCCGCACCCTTGGACTCTCCCGGCTCCGCCGGTCTCGCTCAGGGACCGAGCCTCCGGAAGGGATTGACCGAAGTAGTTCAGCAGGTTCTGGCGTCTGCACTCCACCGTCTCGCAGAGCGCGAGCATCGCGTCGAGGTGCTGACCGAGGCGCATCTTGAAGGTGCGGTCGCCCGGGCTCTGGTCGATGAGGCGGCGCTGCTGCACCACGTCGCCCAGGCCGTAGGCCATCCACGCCACCGCGGGTTCGCCGTCGCGGCCGGCGCGACCGGTCTCCTGGTAGTAGCCCTCGACCGACTTCGGCAGGTCGATGTGCGCGACGAACCGCACGTCGGGCTTGTCGATGCCCATGCCGAAGGCGATGGTGGCGACCATGACGACGCCGTCCTCACGCAGGAAGCGAGCCTGATTCGCTGCGCGCACCTCGGCCGGAAGGCCCGCGTGGTACGGCAGCGCATTGATGCCCTGTGCGCTGAGGTACTCGGCGGTCTGCTCGACCGACTTGCGGCTGAGCGCGTAGACGATGCCCGCGCCTTCGGACTGGGACCGGATGAACTCGACCAGCTGCCGCCGCGGGTCGACCTTCGGCACGATGCGGTACTGGATGTTGGGCCGGTCGAAGCTGGCGACGAAATGCGCGGCGCCCCCTCGTCCATCGGAACCGCCGAGGCGCAGGCGCTCGGTGAGCTCCTGGTGGGTGGCACGGGTGGCGGTGGCGGTGAGCGCCATGCGCGGCACACCCGGGAACCGCTCGGCGAGGTCGCCCAGGGCCAGGTAGTCGGGCCGGAAGTCGTGGCCCCACTGCGACACGCAGTGCGCCTCGTCGATGGCGATCACGCTGAGCGTGCCGCGCTGCAGCAGCTGCGTGGTCTGCGCCGACGACAGCCGCTCGGGGGCGACGTAGATGAGATCGAGTTCACCGGCGACGTAGGCGCGCTCGACCTCGCGGCGCTCGTCGAGGGCCTGCGTGGAGTTCAGATAAGCGGCCCGCACGCCGTTCGCGCGCAGCGCGTCGACCTGGTCGTGCATGAGCGCGATGAGCGGGCTGATCACCAGGCCGGTGCCCTCGCGCACCAGCGCGGGCACCTGGTAGGTGATCGACTTTCCACCACCGGTCGGCATCAGCACGACGGCATCCCCGCCGCCGATCACGTGATCGACGATCGCCGCCTGGTCGCCGCGGAACGCGTCGTAGCCGAACACCGTTCGCAGAGCGTCGAGCGGCGTGGGGAAGCGCGACGGCGCGGCCGCCCGCACGGCGGGAGCGGATGCCGTCATCGGCGCTGAGCCCCAGTCCAGCGGCGGCGCGAACCCGCCCTCCGGCGGGATCCAGTCCATCTCCTCCGGCGCGCCCCAGGGCTCGTCGGGGTAGGGGTCGTCCGGGTAGGGCACATCCGCGTACGGATCGTACGGCCCTTCGGCGGGCTCGGGGATCCGATTCGACGACGGCATCCTCCCAGCGTAACGACCGCCGCCGACGTCGGCGCTCGCCCTCCACAGGCCGCGAGCGCGTAGGTTGGTCGGAACCGAAGGAGGAGCAATGCCCGACATCACCGTCACCCGCAACGACGAGGCCTCGCGCTACGAGATCCATTCCGACGGGGTTCTCGCCGGGTTCGCCGAGTTCGAACGGCTCCCGGGAGAGTTCCGGTTCATGCACACCGAGATCGACCACGCCTTCCAGGGCCGTGGCATGGCCCAGCGGCTCGCCGATGCGGCGCTGGCGGATGCCGCGGGCACCGGCGACGCGATCGCCCCCTACTGCCCCTTCATCGCCAAGCACCTCGAGCGGTATCCGCTCCAGGGCGTCGAGGTGCGCGTCCCCAACCAGGGCTGACCCGCCCAAGGCTGACCCGCCCACCATTCGCTCCGGTATGAGTTTGTGCCGCCCGGACAACGTCCGAGCGGCACAAACTCATACGGGAGCGAGAAGCGGTTCGCCGCGTTGAACGGGAACGGGGCCGATCCCGAAGGACCGGCCCCGTCGCGTCCTCAGCGCGCGTCGACCGTGACGATCGTGCGCACCTCGGAGTCGCCGTACTGCACGACGCCCAGGTACTTCGACCCGGCCGCCAGGCCCGTCCACGACAGATCGTACGAGACGGCCTCACCGCGGGTGACGCTCAGCGGGTTCGGGTCGGCGGTGAACCCGCCCTCACCCGCTCCGGCCGCCACGTTGGCGTAGGTCATGTCCCACGTCATCGGGTTCGGCGCCGAGTAGATGTTCGCCACCACCAGATAGGTGCCCGCGGTGGGCGCGGTGACGGTCACCTGCTCGTCGGCCGAGGCGGATGCCGACTGCCAGCGCTGGTAGTAGCGCAGATCGGTGGGCGAGACCACGCGGTACACCGTCAGGTCGAGGTCGCTGCCCGCGTCATCCGACGAGTCGAGGTCGAAGCGGCTCAGCGCCGTGCCCGCGGGCACGTCGACGATCCACACCACGTCCTTGTCGGCGTCGCCGGAGTTCTGGTCGCCCGAGTGCCCCTCGACGGGGTTGTCCTCGTCGACGAGCAGGGTCATCGGCGCCAGCCCGTGCACGTTCAGCGGCAGCTCGCCGGTGAGGCCGGGGATGATCTCGACCGTCTCCGAGCCCTCGGCGCCGGTCGCGGCGACCTCGGCGGGAGCATCCGCCGTCACCGGGAAGACCGCCAGCGGCGAGCGCACGTCGCCGTCCGCGCCCTTCCAGGTCAGGGAGCCGGTCGCCCACTGCTCGACGGGGGCGGTGGCGTTCTCGAAGGTGACCGTGAAGGTCTTCGACTCGCCGGCCTCCGAGAAGCTCAGCGTCGCCGGCTCGACCACCACGTCGACCCCGGGGATCGTCGCCTCGGCGGTGTAGCTGCCCGCGGCGGTCGCGGTGACCGTGCGGGTCACCGACTGCCGGCTGGCGAGGCTGCCGATCGAGATCGACGCGACGTTCAGGTCGCTGCCGTCGATCGCCTCGATGCCGTTGAACGTGCCGGGCAGCACGCCCTCGATGTACGCGGCCCAGTCGAGGATGCCGTTGAGGTACAGCAGCCCCGGCTCGAAGTAGCGCGTCGGGTCGACCTGGCCGGCGCCCTGCGCGAACACGTCGGTGTTCGTCGAGCCGTCGGCGTTGACCGTGTCGTACGCGGTCGTCATCAGCGCCGACTTGATCTCGGCGGGCGACGCGGTCGGACGCTCGCCGAGGTACAGCGCGGCGAGTCCGGTCACGTGGGGCGCGGCCATCGAGGTGCCCGAGAGGATGCCGAAGGTCGGTGACTCCTTGCGGGCGTTGTCGGTCGCGGCGAGGATCGCCACGCCGGGCGCTGCCACGTCGGGCTTGATGATGTCGGAGCCGGCGGCATTCATGGGTCCGCGGCTCGAGAAGCCGGCGATCTGCGGCACCGGCGTGACCTCGCCGGTGATGTTCTCGCCGATGAGCGTGACGGGCAAGTCGGTGCCGCTCTGCACGTAGGCCAGCACGGCTGCGCGGTTCGCGGCGGCGAGGTGCACGGTCGGCACGGCGTGGAAGTCGTTGTCGAGCGAGTCGGCGCCGCCTGGCACGTTCACGAGGATCATGCCGATGCCGCCGGCGGCCTTGACCACCTCGGACTTCTCAGCGCGGGCGTTGGTGCCGCGGTCGCAGACCACGATGTGGCCGGTCACCTTCGCGGCATCCAGGGTTCCGGGCAGGCACAGGTTGGCGTTCGCGCCGGCCGCGGCGTCACCGGCGTAGATCGAGGGACCGGTGACCTCCTCGCCGAACGGCACGCTCACCGAGGCGCCGGCCTCTTCGAAGCCCGGGAAGCGCACGGTGCCCTCCCAGGTGGGGATGGTGGATGCCGCCACCGTCGTGTACCACGGCGAGGCGTGGTCGGCAGTGGAGGCCGACGGACCGGCGTTGCCTGCACTCACCGAGACGAACACGCCGGCTGCCGCCGCGTTGAAGAACGCGATGTCGTCGGGCTCGAGGATGCTCGTGGCGGCTCCACCGCCGATCGAGTAGTTGATGACGTCGACGCCGTCGGCGACGGCCGCGTCGATCGCTCCGACGAGGTCGCTGAGCGCGCAGATGTCGTCCTGGTTGTCGGCCGGGTCGGGGCCCTCATAGCAGGCCTTGTACGACGAGATGCGGGCGGCCGGAGCGACGCCCGAGACGGTGCCGAAGTCGACATCCTGGATCGAGGCCTCGACGCCGAAGTTGCCGGCCGCGGTGCTGGCGGTGTGCGAGCCGTGCCCGGCGCCGTCGCGCGGCGAGAGGTAGTCGTACTGGAAGTCGAAGCCCGCGGCGGTCGCGCCGGACGAGAAGTACTGGGCGCCGACGAGCTTGGTGGAGTAGTCGTGCTTGCTCCACTCCTGACCCGTCACGATCGGGCTCTTGAAGAGCCCGCCGTCGGCCTTGTCGAAGTACACGTACGAGCCGTCGGTGTAGGGCTGCCCGTCGGACTTCCTGTTGCTCTTCTTCTTGAGCTTGTCGCCGGCGAACGACGGGTGCTCGGGGGCGATGCCGGTGTCGACGATGCCGACGACGACGCCTTCACCCGCGGTGCCGACGCCGCCGGTCTGCTCCCACACGCCGCCCAGTCCCTCGTCGTCATCGCCGAGCCCGAGGAAGTCGGTGGAGGTCTGCGCCTGCGGGTGCCGGATGCTGTCGGGGAACACGCCCAGCACGTCCTTCGACGCGCGCAGCCGGTCGACCTGCTCGCCGGTGAGGTCGGCCGAGAAGCCGTTCACGGTGACCTGGTAGGCGGCATCCGGGGTGACGCCCTGCTGTGCGGCGAGCTTGCGCTGCTCGTTCTTCAGGTGCGCGACGTACTTCTGCGAGTTCGCGGAGTGCGCGTCGAGCCGCTCGCCCTTGTCGGGCCGGGTGGCCTTGAGACCCTTGGTGCCGCCGTCGTAGGTGGCGAGCGGGTCGGCCTTCATCACGACGATGTAGTGGCCGGGGGTCCCCTCCACCGGGGTGGGCTGTGTCACCCCCTCGATGCCGAAGGCTGTCGTCGCGGTTGTACCGAACAGCACGGCCAGGGTTGCGGCCGCCGCCATTCGGAGAGGGGTTCGTCGCATGCGTGTCTCCCGATGGTCGAGGTGCGACGTCTTTGCCGCACGACGACGCTCACCGTAGTGGCAACCCGGGGCACTTGCCAGGCACCGGCCGCGCGCCTTCCGCAAGGTCGAACTCGGCTCTGTCCGGACGTCCAGCGCACCCGCCGGAAGGTCGGATCCGCCCTGGAAGGAGGTCGAATCGGCCCTCGCGGAAGGTCCAGTCGCGAGCACCGGCCCGGATGCCGGCCCGGCCCCGGTACGGACGCCCGCACGGGCCCGGCACGAACGTCGTATTCTTCCGGCGCCGGCCCGGCTCGCGGCATCCGCCCGCCGATAGGCTGGACGGGTGCTCAAGCGCTCCGTCCTGACGACCCGCGTGCTGCTGATCTGCGCCGCAGTCGGTGTGGCGACCGGCATCGTCAGCGCCCTGTGGGCGCCGATGCATCTCATCGTCGCCATGGGTGCGATCCCGCTGTACGGCCTCGTGCTCGGCTTCCACGCACTGCCCGGCGTCATCGCACAGCAGGTGCTGCGCGCGCCGTGGGTCGCGCTCATCACGCACGCCGTCGCCGCGCTGATCTCCCTGGCGTTCGTGCCCGCGATGACCGGCCGCTACCTGCTCGCGGCCGTCGTGTTCGGCGGGATGCAGGAGGGCGTCTCGGCGCTGCTGCGCTACCGCCACTGGGAGTCGTGGCGGTTCCTGCTCTCGGCCGCCGTGACGGGCGTGGCACTCGCCATCCCGCTGTGGTTCGCCTTCGACGTCTCGACCCTCCCGGCGTGGGCGGGTGTGCTGTTCGTCGTGCTCTTCGTGCTCGGTCCGGTGGTGTGGACGATCGTCGGACTCGGGGTCGGCGGCGGGCTTCGCCGGGCGGGCGTCATCCGCCGCTGACCGCGCACCCCGCCTCGCCGGGAGACCTCGGGAGACCTCAGGAGACACCCGGATGCCGCGCACGAAGTTAGGCGCGGCTAAGTTAGGGGTGTACTGATCGCCGACCCGAGGTCCAGCGTGCACCCGACTGCACCCCTGCTTCGCGTGCGTGACCTCTCGCTCACCCACGCCGATGCGGCGCATCCGACCCCACGTGACGCCTCGTTCGACATCGCCCCGGGCGAGGTCGTGCTCGTGCTGGGGCCGAGCGGATCGGGCAAGTCGACGCTCACGCTCTCGTTCAACGGGCTGATCCCGCAGTCGGTGCCCGCCGAGGTCGCCGGTACGGTCGAGGTGAACGGGCGCGACACCGTCAGCACGCCGGTGGCGGCGCTGAGCACCGACGTGGCGATGGTGTTCCAGGACCCGGATGCGCAGCTGGTCACGGGCACCGTGCTCGACGAGGTCGCCTTCGCGCTGGAGAATCTGCTGCTGCCGGTCTCCGAGGTGCTCGAGCGCGCCGAGCGCGCCCTGCGCCGGGTGGGGCTGTGGCAGTGCCGCACCTGGAACCCCGACCGGCTCTCGGGCGGCGGGCGCCAGCGCCTCGCGATCGCCTGCGCGCTGGCGATGGGGTCGTCGCTGATCGTGCTCGACGAGCCGACCGCGAACCTCGACCCGCGCGGCATCGACGACGTCTACGCCGCGCTGGGCGACCTCGTCGCGGATGGCGACCGCGCCATCGTGCTGGTGGAGCACAACCTCGACGCGGCGATGCGCTTCGCGCACCGCGTGCTGGTGCTCGACCACGACGGCCGGCTGGCGTTCGACGGCCCGGTCGCCGAGGTGCTGCGGCAGCACGCCGACGAGCTGGTCGCGATGGGCGTGTGGCTTCCGTCGGCGATGCTGGCGGCGCGGATGCTGCGCGAGCGCGGCATCCTGCCCGCTTCCGCGCCTCTCCCGCTCACCCCGGAGGAGCTGGCTGCCGCGCTGCCCGCGCGGCTGCACGACCGGCCCCTCGCTCCGGATGCCGATACACCGGATGCCGACCCCACAGGCGACCCGTCCGCGGGCGACGACCCCACCGCCGGTCACGGCACCGCCCTCATCCGTGCACGCGGCCTGACCGTGCGCCGCGGGCGCACCGAGGTGCTGCACGGCATCGACCTCGACATCCCGGCCGGATCCCTGACGGCGATCGTCGGCGCCAACGGTGTCGGCAAGACCACGCTCATCCAGGCCATCGCGGGGGTGCAGCCCCCGCCCCGGCGGCAGGTGAGCATCGACGGGCTCGACCCGGCCACGGCATCCCCCCGCGACCTGGCCGCGCAGGTCGGGTTCGTGTTCCAGAACCCCGAGCACCAGTTCATCTCGCACACGGTGTTCGACGAGCTGGCGCACGGGCTGCGACTGCGCCGCATGCCCGAGGACGAGGTGTCGTCGCGCGTCGGCGAGATGCTCGAACGGTTCGGCCTGGCGCACAAGGCCGGTGTGCACCCGTTCCTGCTCTCCGGTGGCGAGAAGCGCCGGCTGTCGGTGGGCACCGCGCTGATCACCCGGCCCCGGGTGCTCGCGCTCGACGAACCCACGTTCGGGCAGGATCGGGCCCGCGCGACCGAGCTGCTGCGGCTGCTGCGGGACCTGCGTGACGAGGGGACCACGATCGTGATCGTCACGCACGATCTGCAGCTCGTGGCCGAGCACTCCACCCACATGGTGGTGCTCGCCGAGGGACGCGTGCACGCCGCAGGCGACACCCGCACCCTGTTCGCGAGCGACGGGCTGTTCGACGAGGCGGGTCTGCGGCTGCCGCCGCTGCACCGCGCCCTGCCGCCGCAGCTGCGCAGCCTGCTCTCCGAGGAGGGGCGATGACCACCACCCCGACCTCGGGCATCGCCGTCGCCGACCCGTACGCGCCGGTCGCGGCATCCGCCCGGCACTTCCTGCACCACCTCAATCCGCTGGCCAAGCTCGCCGCGATCGCACCGGCGGTGCTGCTGCTGGTGTTCGTGCGCGACCTGGTCACGCCCGCCGTCTTCCTCGTGCTCGCCTACGCGCTGATCCTCACCGGATGCCGTCTCACGGCCCCCGTGGTGGCGCTGCTGCTCGCGCTGCCGGCGGCCGTGTTCGTCCTCACCCTCGGGTTCTCGGTGTGGGTGGATGCCGAGGCCGTCTCCGGCACCGCCGCGGTACTGCGGATCGGCGGGTGGACGCTGTTCGCCGGCGCCCTGCAGGTGGGGCTCGCGACCGCGCTGCGGCTCGCGGCGATCGTCGCGCTCGCGCTGGTGCCGGGGCTCAGCACCACCGGGCCCGACCTGGTGCGCGCCGCGATCGCGCAGCTGCGGGTGCCGTACCGGATCGGCTACACGGCCCTGGCCGCCTACCGCTTCGTGCCGCGGTTCGGCCACGAGCTGGCCGTCATCCGGGCGGCGCACCGGGTGCGCGGACACGGATCCCGCGGGCTCTGGGGCGGGCGCGGCCCGATCGCGCGACTGGCGCGCGGCTGGGGATACATCGTGCCGCTGCTGGCGGGGGCGATCCGGCACGCCGAACGGGTGGCGCTGGCCATCGACGCCCGCGCCTTCGGCGCGCATCCGACCCGCACCGAACGGCATCCCGTTCCCTTCCGTGCGCGCGATGTCGTCTTCATCGCGATCATGCTCGCGGCATCCGCGACGATCTTCGCTCTGACCTTCCCGTGGAGGCTCGTCTGACGACGGCGTCGGGTGCCGTCAGCGCAGACTCCGCCCGTGGTCATCCGGCACCCGCCTGCGGTCGCTGGGTGCCATGCCGAAGCGCGCGCGGAAGGCGCGCGCGAAGTGTGCCGGGTCGTTGAATCCGCAGAGGATGGCGATGTCGGTGATGCTGCTGCGCCGCTCGCGCACCAGCAGGGTCCAAGCGTGGTCGAGGCGACGCGCCATCAGCCTGCGTCCGAAGCTCGTGCCGTTCTCGGCGAGCAGCTTCGTGGCGTAGCTCGGCGAGATCGAGATGCTCCTGGCGACGTCGGTCAGCGTCAGGTCGGGCTCGTGGTAGTGCCGCTCGATCTCATTCAGGATCTCGCCGTACAGCATCGCGCGGCGTGCGACGGGCGCCGGTGCGCGCGCATCGAGTGCCGCGGCGAGCAGGCCGATGACGTGCATGGCCACCGCGTCGACCACGCGACCGTCGATCGCACCGACGTACGAGGCGAGCCCGCTGAAGGTCGAGGCGGCGAGTGCGCCGACGCCGTCGTCGCCCGGGATCGTGATGGCGGTCACGGCATCCGCGTCGACCATCGCATCCTGCAGCGCGGTCTTCGGGATCGCCAGCGAGATCTGCGTGAAATCGCCGTCGAACTCGAGACAGAACGGCCGGTCGGCGTCGATGATCGCGAAATCACCCGGTCGCAGCTGGGCGATGCGTCCGTCCTGATGGATCGTGGATCCGAGGTCGAGGGGGAGGTTCAGGAAGTACAGGCCGCTGGGGGTGCGCGCCGTGTGCGCCTCGGTGCGGCGCACCTGCTGCGATGCGGACCGCATCCACGAGACGGCGAGATCACCGACCGTGCGCACATGGCAGTCGGCGGTGAAGCCACGCCCCGCGTCGGCCGCACCGCTGTCCACCTCGACCGGCACGAAGGCATCGGCGACGATGCCGCGCCACGCGTCGAACTGCCGCTCCGCACGAAGACCCGACGTCGTGTAGGAGCGGTCAACAGCCCCCAGCATGCCGATATCCTAGCGCCGCGCCGCCGCAATGTGTCCCCCAGGACAACACGAGTGCGCGGGCGTCCTGGAGACCGGCATCCGGGGGCATCAAGCTGTGTCGCGGCGGACTCTCCGCCATCACGATGATCCGGGCAGAGCCCGGACGATTGGGGACATCATGATTCGCAGATCCATCACCACCGCGGCGGCCGCCGCGACGCTCAGCGTCGGGCTCGTGTTCGCCGGCGCCGGGGCGGCATCGGCCCACGAGTGCTACGTCGTCAACCGCTCCGCACAGGGCACGGTGGGCGCGGCGCACTCGGGCAACTGGTACGTCCTGACCGTCGCCGACCTGCTCGCCGAGGCCCCCGGGATGCTCGGGGTACCCGCGCTGAACGAGACGCAGACGCAGTGGGCGCTGGCAGAGGCCGAGGCGCAGGGCCTTCCCGACAGCTTCGCGCTGTTCACGCGGTTCACGCTGCCGAAGAGCACATCCACTGCCAAGCTCATCGACGACTCGAAGGGCATCGACCACTTCTTCGCGAAGTACATCGACCAGCTGATCGGCATCTACATGACGGCGCTGACGAAGTAGGGCTGCGATCGCCCGTGCAGGTGGGCTCCCGCTGAGGGGCACGAGCCCACCTGCGGCCCCGGGGCACGCAGCTCTCAACCGCATATGGGGATGCGGACAAGAAGAGGAGGCCGGCTCCGGTGATCCGGGGCCGGCCTCCTCTGTGATCCGGTGTCGTCAGCGCTTGCCGGCGATCTGACGGCCGACGAGCTCGCGCATGATCTCGTTCGTGCCACCGTAGATGCGGTGCACGCGGGCGTCGAGGAACGCGCGCGCGATCGGGTACTCGGTGATGTAGCCGTAGCCGCCGTGCAGCTGCACGCCCATGTCGAGCACCTCCCACTCGCGCTCGGTCGCCCAGAACTTCAGCTGCGCCGCCTCTTCGGCGCTGAGCTTGGATGCCGCGTAGAGCTTCATGCCGCGGTCGACGTACGCCCACAGCGCGTCGACCGTGGTCGCCATGTCCGCGATGCGGAAGCGGCTGTTCTGGAAGTCGATCACGCGCTCGCCGAAGGCCTCGCGCTCCTTGGTGTAGGCGACGGTCCACTTCAGTGCGGCCTCGGTGGCCGCGGCGGCCGACACGGCGATCGAGAGGCGCTCGAGCGGCAGGTTCATCATCAGCTGGATGAAGCCCAGACCCTCCTTGCCGCCGATCAGGTTCTCGTCGGGCACGAAGACGTCGGTGAAACTCAGCTCGGCGGTGTCCCAGCCGTGGAAGCCCATCTTGCTGAGCTTCTTGCCGTGCTCGAAGCCCTCCATGCCGTTCTCGACGATCAGCAGGCTGAACGCGTCGGGGCGGTCACCCTCGCCGGTCTTGACGAAGGTGACGACGATGTCAGCGGTCTTGCCCGACGAGATGAACGTCTTGGCGCCGTTGAGGATGTAGCCGCCGTCGACCTTCTTGGCGTGGGTCTTGATGCCGCGCAGGTCGCTGCCGGCACCCGGGTCGGTCATGCCGAGGGCGCCGAGGATCTCGCCGGTCGCCATGCGGGGCAGCCACTTCTCCTTCTGGGCCTGCGTGCCCATGTGCACGAGGTACGGCACGGCCAGGTCGTCCTGGATACCGAGGGCGCCGGCCAGCGAACCGGCGCCGGCCCCGATGACCTCTTCGTTGACGATGGCGCGGAAGCGGTAGTCCTGCAGCATCCCGGCGCCGCCGAACTCCTCGGGGATCGACAGGCCGATGATGCCGGCCTCACCGGCCGCGAGCATTGTGTCGCGGTCGATCTCGCCGTCGGCATCCCACTTCTCGATGTTCTCGTTGGTGGCATAGCGCTTGACGAAGTCCCTGACCAGGTCGCGGAATGCCTCGTGATCCTCGTCGTAGATGTCGCGTTCCATGACGTCCTCCTGAAAGTCGTGTGCGTCTTCGCACCCGGGAGTCTACGGCGGGTCCGCAACGCGGCTGAAGCGAATTGTGGGAATAGGTTTCATCAAACGTGAGACTGGATGCCGTAGTTGTGGGATGCGACCAGATCGCCCGTTCTGCTGTCAGCAGAACGCCTGCCGCCGCGCACACCGGTCGATCTATCGTGACGACATGGATGATGTGCGCAGCCCCCGCCCCGCCCCCGAACCGCTCTGGCGCGATGCCGTCGGGCGCCGGCTGCGCCAGGCCCGCCACGCACGCGGTGAGCGGCTGACCGACACCGCCCGATCGGCCGGAGTCTCGCCGCAGTACCTGTCCGAGATGGAGCGGGGCATGAAGGAGCCCTCGAGCGAGATGCTCGCCGCCGTCGCCGGGGCACTCGAGCTGTCACTGCTGGATCTCACGATCGGCGTCGCCACCGACCTGCAGCAGTGGATCGACGGGCAGCGCGTCGAACAGCTGCAGGCGGCGGGCCGGATGTCTGGCCGCTCGGCGGCGACCCGGGCGGCGACGCAGGGCGCGTACGCGCTCGTCGCCTGAGCGACGGCCGCGGGGCTCGGGGCTCGGTGCCGGCGTCGATCCGGGCCTGTCAGCGTTCTCCGGGCTCGAGCACCGCGTCGATGAGTCCGTAGTCCCGCGCGGCTGCCGCCGTGAACACCCGGTCGCGATCGGTGTCGCGGCGCAGCTCGTCGAGCGGGCGCCCGGTGTGATGCGACAGCGCCTGCTCCAGATCGCCTCGCACCCGAACCACCTCGTCGGCCTGCAGGATCAGGTCGGGGATGCTGCCGCGGTTCTGCGCGGCGGGCTGGTGCAGCACGACGCGCGAGTGCGGCAGGGCCGCACGCGTCCCCGGGGCCCCTGCGGCGAGCAGCACGGCGGCGACGCCGATCGCCTGGCCCACGCACGTGGTGGCGACGGCGGGGCGGATGTGCTGCATGGTGTCGTAGACGGCGAGCGTCGCGCTCGGATCGCCGCCCTCGCTGTTGATGTACAGCTGGATGCCGCGCTCGTGATTCTCGGCCTCGAGGTGCAGCAGCTGCGCGATGAGCGTGTTCGCGACGCCGGCGTCGATGCCCGTGCCGAGGTAGACGAGCCGCTCGGTCAGCAGGGACGAGTAGACGTCCATGATGCGCTCACCGCGCGGGTTCGAGGTGACCACGTTGGGGATCGTGTAGCTGGTCATGTCAGGCTCCCTTCGGCGGAGCGGATGCCGTGGCGGTCACGGCATCCGGGTCTGTGTCGGCATCCGGGTGTGTGCCGGCATCCGGATGCATCTCGGTGTCCGGACCGATGCCGATGCGCGGTCGCCGCGCCGGCAGCACCTGGTCGAAGTGGTCGACGATCCGGTCGATGAAGCCGTACTCCAGCGCCTCGGGCGCGGAGTACCAGTGGTCGTGCAGCGAGTCCTCGAACACGCGCTCGATCGGCTGGCCGGTGTCGGCGGCGATCAGGCCGAGCACCGTGTCGCGGAGGTCGCGCAGATCGCCGGCCTGCGCCTCGATCTCGACGGCCGATCCGCCGATGCCGGCCGACCCCTGGTGCAGCAGCACCCGGGAGTGCGCGAGAGCCGCGCGCTTGCCCGGCGTTCCCGCCGAGAGCAGGAACTGCCCGGCGCTGCAGGCGAGCCCGAGGGCGAGCGTCGACACGTCGCAGGGCAGCAGCCGCATGAGGTCGCGGATGGCGAGCATCGCGGGCACCGAGCCGCCCGGCGAATGGATCCACAGCGCGATGTCGGCGGTGGCGTTCTCGGCGGCGAGCGAGACCAGCTGGGTCATCAGCAGCGTGCCGTTGTCGTCATTGAGCTCGCCGTCGAGCACGAGCACGCGCTGGTGGTACAGCGCTCTGCGCGCCTCGGCGGAGAAGTGGACGGGAGCCGGTGAGTCGGTCATGACCCCAGTCTCGGCACGTCCCGGGCGCACGGCGCGGGCATCCGCCGTCGGCGGATCCGCTGTCAGCGGCGCGGCATCCAGTCGGCGCTGCCTGCAGGGCTGCTTGTCAGCGGCACGGCATCCGCTCGGCTCAGTGCGGGTAGTCCGGGGCGGGCGGAAGCCCGAAGAAGTCCTCGAGCGTCGTGAAGCCGCCGTGGTGATAGGCCGCCGCGAGTTCCGGGCCGATGTAGCGCAGGTGCCAGGGCTCGGGCATGTAGCCGGTCTTGGCAGTCGCGCCCTCTTCGTAGCGCACGATGAAGCCGAACTCCCAGGCGTGCTGCGCGACCCAGTCACTCTGCGGGGTGCCGCCGAACTGGCCGATCGAGCCGCAGCGACTGGCACAGGCCACCACGTCGACCGCGAGCCCGGTCTGATGTTCGCTGTGACCTGGCCGCGCCGAACCGGCATCCGCACTCGCGCGCCCCTCGGAGCGCACGAATCTCGAGTAGGTGAGCTCCTGCAGGCCGTACGAGCGGTAAGCGTTGTTCACCCCGAGCACCCCGGCGCCCGCGGACTGCGCTGCGGCCGCCATGCGGCCGAGCGCGTCCGCTGCGGCCGGATGCATCTCGACGGAACCGGAGGTGCCGCGCAGAGCGGATGCCGTCACCGCCGACGGCGTGAACTCGGCGGGCTCCAGCCGCCTCAGCTTGTTGACGACCACCCACTGGAGTGCGGGGTCGACCAGCGAGATGCACGGAGCATTGCCGACCGCCACTGCCGAGCGGAACGCCTCTCCCCCGCCGAAGGCCTTCACGACCGCTGCGTCGTCGCCTGCGGCGAGGGCTGTCCGCACCGCGGCATCCACGCAGGGGTTGACCGCCGGTGTCGCTGCGACGTCGATATCGGGGATGCTGAGTGCCGCCACCGGCGCCGGCAGCTGTGACGGCGGTGTCGCCATCACACCCGCGAGAGTCGCCAGCGAGGCGATCGCGGTGAACAGCACGCCGATCGGCAGGGCGATCCTGACGGCGAGCGGTGCACGCGACGCATGCCGGGAATGCGTGGCGCTCATCGTTCCATTGTCACACCCGCAGAACCGCGATGCACCACGCCGGGCGAACACGCGTTCGACCAAGTGTTGACATATGCTCGTTCTTTTGTTCGAATGAAGGGATGCGGTGGCAGGGACAGACGATCGAAGACGTGGACGGTGACGCGTTGCCGGGCCTCGAGAACCGCACCGGGATCGTGCAGTCGGTCACGACGCCGGAATTCGCCGGGATGACGTTCCACGAGGTGCTCGCCAAATCGGCGCTGAACTCCGTGCCCGGCGCCTCGCGCATGCCGTTCCGGTGGACCGTCAACCCCTACCGCGGATGCAGTCATGCCTGCGTCTATTGCCTGGATCCGAACACTCTCGTCCTCTGCGCTGACGGCCGGCAGCGACCGCTGAGCGATCTCGAGATCGGCGACGAGATCATCGGCACCGAGCGTCACGGTTCCTACCGCCGATACGTGCGGACCCGGATCGAAGCGAAATGGTCGACTCGGAAGGCGGCATTCCGCGTCACACTCGCCGACGGCACGGAGCTGATCGCAAGCGGCGACCACCGGTTCCTCACGGATCGTGGCTGGAAGCACGTCGCTGACGCTCACGAAGGCCAGCGACCTCACCTCACGCTGAACAACCGACTCATGGGATTCGGGAGCGGGATGCTCCCCCGATCGCTCGACGTGGCCGAGGACGGCATCGAGGGTGTCGCGGTGAAATCGGTAGCCGATCTGCGGGTCGTGAGCATCGAGCCCCTGCCGGGGGTCCGTGAGCTCGTCGACATCACCACCGGCACCGGAGACTTCGTGGCGAACGGCGTCATCAGCCACAACTGCTTCGCTCGCGGCACGCACGAGTACCTGGATCTCGACGGCGGTGCGGACTTCGATTCGCAGATCGTCGTCAAGACGAACGTGGTCGAGGTGCTGCAGCGCGAGCTGCGGCGCGGCTCGTGGCAGCGCGAGACCGTGGCACTCGGCACGAACACCGACCCGTACCAGCGCGCCGAGGGGCGGTACCGGCTCATGCCGGGGATCATCCGCGCCCTGGCCGACTCCGGCACGCCCATGTCGATCCTCACCAAGGGAACGCTGATCCGCCGGGACATCCCGCTCCTGGTCGAGGCCGCGAAGCAGGTGCCGATCGACGTGCAGATGTCGATCGCGATGTACGACGACGCCCTGCAGCACGCGATCGAGCCGGGTACGCCGACCACGCAGGCGCGGCTCGACACCGTGCGAGCGCTGACGGATGCCGGCTTCCGCGTCGGCGTCTTCCTCATGCCGGTGCTGCCTCACCTCACCGACTCGGTGACGGCGATCGATGAGGCGCTGCGCCGCATCAAGGAAGCCGGGGCCGATCACGCCGTGTACGGTGCGCTGCATCTGCGCGTGGGTGTGAAGCCGTGGTTCTTCCAGTGGCTGCACCGTGAGCATCCGGAGCTGATGTCGTCGTACCGCGGCCTGTACCCGGGTGTCGCGGCCGAGGCACCGAAGGCGTACCGGCAGTGGTTGGCGCGGCGCATGCGCCCGCTCATCCGGATGCACGGACTGCAGACGCAGACCGAGGAGGACCACGACCGCATGCGCGGGATCATGCGCGAACGCATGCGCCCGCCGGCGGCATCCGCTCCGAAGCCCGAGGCTGCGGCAATGCTCTTCTGACATCCAGGTGCGGCGAGCCGCACTCACTCCTGCTTCTTGAGCGGCTCCGTCCAGATGGCCAGGAAGAACAGCGCGAGCGGGCCGAAGATCATCGTGATGAAGAACCACCACAGCTTGCCGCGGCCCTGCATTCCGGCCACCGCGGCCGTGAGAAGGGCGATCGACACCCATGCGGCGCTGCCGATCGACGCTGCCTGCTCCCATTCCATGCGATCAGCCTAGGCCGGGCCCGCCCGACGGCCGCAACTCGGGGGACCCTCATGCGAAGCGCCCCTGCCGGGCCCGGGCGGGCTCGGCAGGGGCGCCTTTGCGGAATCGCGGCGCGACCTCGATCAGGAGGTCAGCTCGGCCTCCGACGGCATCCGTCCGGTGATCTCCTCGATCACGTCGTCGCCGGGCTGGGCGCTCTCGAACGGCGCCTCGATCTCGGCACGGTCGAGCAGGTCCTCCATGCGGCGGCGACGGTGGCGGGTGATCAGGGTGACCACCCGACCCGAGCGCCCGGCACGGCCGGTGCGGCCGGCACGGTGCAGGTACGTCTTGTACTCGTCGGGAGCGTCGGCCTGCACGACCAGATCGATGTCATCGACATGGATGCCGCGGGCGGCGACATCCGTCGCGACGAGCACCTGCACCTTGCCCGAGGTGAGCTTCTGCAGGTTGCGGATGCGCTTGGCCTGGTTCAGGTCGCCGTGCAGCGAGACCGCCGCGATGCCGGCGTCTTCGAACTGCTCGGCGAGCATCTCGGCGTAGGCGCGGGTGCGGGCGAAGACGAGGGTCTGGCCCTCTCGGTCGACGAGCGAGGTGAGCACCTCGGCCTTGTCGCGGTGCTCGATCACGAGCACGCGGTGCTCGATCGTGCTGGACTGCTGGTCCTCGCCTGCGACCTCGTAGACCGCCGGGTCGACCAGGAACTCGTCGACCAGCGAGGCGACCTCGCGGTCGAGCGTCGCCGAGAACAGCAGCTTCTGGCTGGCTTCGCGGTCGGCGAGGGCTGTGCCGGTGGCGCGGAGGATGCGCTGCACGGGCTCGACGAAGCCGAGCTCGGTCATGTGGTCGGCCTCGTCGAGCACGGCGATGCGCACCTCGGAGAGGTCGAGCTTGCGCTGTTCCATGAGGTCTTCGATGCGGCCCGGCGTGCCGATCACGATGTCGACGCCCTTCTTCAGCGCACCCACCTGGCGCGCCTGGGGCACACCGCCGTAGATCTGGGTGGTGAACAGGCCGACGCTGCGGGCGATGGGCTGGACGGTGCGGTCGATCTGCAGCGCCAGCTCGCGGGTCGGCGCGAGGATGATCGCGCGCGGCTTGCGGCCGATCTCGCGACGCTTGCCCTTCTGCGACAGCAGGATGCTCTCGACCAGCGGAGCGCCGAAGGCGATCGTCTTCCCCGAACCGGTGCGACCACGGCCCAGCACGTCGCGTCCCTCGAGGATCGACGGGATGGTCGCGGCCTGGATCGGGAACGGCGACTCCGCACCCAGGTTCTTCAGGATCTCGACGATGTTCGAGCCGAGGCCCAGGTCGCCGAAGGTGACATCCGCGACCTCGGTCGCCTGCACGGCCTGCGCCTCGAGGCGCTCGTGCACCACGTCGTCGGCCTGGTGGCCTGCGGCTGCGGGAGTGCGGTTCCAGTCGCTGCGGCTGGGACGATCCTCGCGGCGCGGACGGTCATCGCGCGCGGGGCGCGCGGGGCGGTCGTCGCGGTCGAACCGAGGACGGTCGTCGCGACGCGGACGGTCATCACGGTCGAACCGTGGACGGTCATCACGAGCCGGACGCTCATCGCGTCGGTCGAAGCCGCGGGACGGGCGGTCATCGCGGTCGAACCGCGGACGCTCACTCCGCTCGTTCCGATCGAAGCGCGGACGGTCATCGCGGCGCTCGGCACGGTCGAAACCGCCCTGACGGTCGCGGTCGAAGCCACCGCGTCCGCCGCGGTCATTGCGCTCGAAGCGGGGACGGTCGCCGCGCTGGCGGTCATCGCGCTGGAAGCGCGGACGCTCATCCCGACGGTCGAACCCGCCGCGTCCGCCACGGTCATCGCGATCGAAACGCGGACGGTCCCCGCGCTGGCGGTCGTCACGATCGAATCGCTGGCGGTCGTCGCGCTCGAACCGCGGACGCTCGGTGCGGTCGAACCCGCCGCGTCCGCCGGCACGGTCGTCGCGGCGCGGGCGGTCGTCGAAGCGACGCTCGCCCCGCCCGGCCAGATCCCGCCCGGCGAAGCCGCGGTCGCTGAAGCGACGCTCACCGAAACGGCGGTCATCGCGGTCGTCACGGTTGTGCGGCGCTTCGCGGCGACCGGACTCGGCGCGGTTGCGGATCGAGCGGGCCTCGTCGCGACCCGCGTGCTCCTGCTCGGTCCAGCGGCGCTTGGGTGCAGACCCGCCGGTCTCGGCGGCGCGGTAGCCGCGGTGCTTCGGGCTGATGCTGCCGGGGCGGCGGTCGGCGGTGCGACGCTGGCCGGCATCCGCTCGCCGGTCGTCGGACCGGCGCTCTTCGTCGCGGCCGAACCGCGAACCCGCGTGACGGTCGTGGAACGACGTCTTCTTCGCGTATCGCGGCTCGAAGTTGCGGGACGGACGTCCGCCCTTGGGCTTGCCGTTCTTAGGCATGGTGGGTGTTTCCTCACTGTCTCTGACACGAGAACAGCGTCCGCCCCGTGCGCGCAGAGTCAGCGCACGGCGGACATACCCGGGCATCCGTCGGCCGGGGCCATTCATGTGATGGTTGATGAACCATCGGCCCCTGAGCTCACAAGGAGGGCTGCACCCTCGAAAGGCCCCGCGCGAAGCGGGTGCTCGAAGCCGACCGCCCGAGTCTACCGGTCCACCCTGGGAACCCGCCCTCCGCACCTGGCGGTGCCGCCGTACGATGGCGACATGCCCTCTGACGAGACGTCCCGCTCCCCCACCGGCATCCAGATCCACCTGCGCCGCGGCGACGTGACCGCGCAGATCGCGCAGGTCGGCGCCTCTCTGCGCCACCTCACCGTCGGCGGCGTCGAGATCGTGCCGCCCTATCCGGAGGATGAGCCCACCCCGCTGTGCTCGGGTGCTGTGCTCGCGCCCTGGCCGAACCGCATCCGCGATGGCGTCTGGCAGGACGGCGAGACCACGCGTGCGCTGGCGATCACCGAACCGAAGTTTCGCAATGCCAGCCACGGTCTGCTGCGGTTCACCGCGTACGAGATCGTGGAGCGGACGGAGGCTGCGGTCACGCTGGCGGCGGCCATCGTCCCGCAGACCGGCTACCCCTACCTCGTCGAGATGACCGTGCGGTACACGCTGACGGATGCCGGCATCGACGTCGTCCACACCCTGACCAACCGCTCGGCGCAGCCGGCGGCGGTCGCGCTGGGCACGCATCCGTTCCTCACGATCGGCGACGTCGACGCGCGCGATCTCGTGCTGCGCATCCCCGCCGAGACCTACTTCGAGACCGATGAGCGGATGCTGCCGATCGGCGAGTCGCCGGTGTCATCCGGCACCGACCTGCGTGAGGGACGCCGCCTGGGCGAGTTGCAGCTCGACACCGGCTTCGCGAACCTGCACCGTGATGCCGACGGCATGGTCCGCTCGACCCTGACCGCCCCCGACGGACGCACCGTCACCTTGCAGCAGGGCGCGGGTCTCACGTTCGTGCAGGCGTTCACGACCGACCGCTACCCCGGCCGGCCGCTCGTGGTGGCGATTGAGCCGATGACGGCACCCGCCGAGGCGTTCAACTCCGGGCGCGGGCTGCGCCACCTCGCTCAGGACGAGTCATGGACGCTCGAGTGGGGCATCCGCTTCTCCTGACCTGACCGGCGCGATCAGTCGACCTGGTTCGCCGTAGGGAGGCCGCGCGAACGCAGCTCGCGCCGCGTCGGGTGACGCTCGGATGCTGCGGCGGCCTGCACGATGGCCGTTGCCGCGGCCGCAGCGGCCGATGCTGCCGCTGCAGCGGCTGCCGCCGCGGCGAGCATCGGATCCGCGCGCCCGTCGTGAGGGTCGGTGACCAACGTCGCGGCCGGATGCAGCGGCGCGATCGCACCGGCATCCACGACCGCCGTCGGCGAGCCGGAGTCACCGCCGGGCGCCGAGGCATCGGCCCCCGAGCGCGCGGCTTCCGCGCCGACCGACCCGACCCCGACCAGTGCCGGTCCCGCGGCGAGCGCGGCCGCGGCCGACGGCCCACCAGCACCACCGCCGCCATCCGGTCCACCACCGGGCCCGTCGCCACCGGCATCCGGACCATCCGTCCCCGCACCGCCCTGGCGCGCAGCGCGACGGGCGGCCCGCCGCTCCTTCGCCCCCTCGACGAGGTTGTAGAGCGTGGGCAGCACGATGAGGGTCAGCACGGTCGACGACACAAGACCGCCGATCACGACGATCGCGAGCGGCTGCGAGATGAACCCGCCGTGCCCGGTGATGCCGAGCGCCATCGGGGTGAGCGCGAAGATCGTCGCGAGCGCCGTCATGAGGATGGGGCGCAGACGCTTCTCGCCTCCGGCCATGACAGCCTCGGGCGTGGAGAGCCCCTTCTCGCGGTACTGGTTGACCAGGTCGACGAGCACGATCGCGTTGGTGACCACGATGCCGATCAGCATGAGCACGCCGATCAGCGAGGCGACGCCGAGCGGAACCCCGGTCGCGATCTGCAGCAGGATCGCACCGGTGGCCGCGAACGGCACCGACACGAGCAGCAGCAGCGGCTGGCGCAGCGACTTGAAGGTCGCGACCATCACGACGTAGACGATGAGGATCGCGGCGAGCATCGCCAGCCCGAGCTGCGAGAACGAGTCTGCCTGCTGCTGCGCGACGCCGCCGATCTCGGCGCGGGCGCCGTCGGGCAGGTCGACCGCGTCGAGTGCGGCATTCGCGGATGCCGTGGCCACGGCGAGGTCGTCGGATGCCGGCGGCACGGTGACCGTCGCCGTGCGGCGGCCCTGCTCGGTGGAGATCGAGGTCGGCCCCTGCCGCTGCTCGACCGTCGCGACGTCGGCGAGGCGGATCGGCCCGGCGGCGGTCGGGATCACCAGCTCGCGCAGCGCATCCACGGTCGCCGGCGGTTCGGATGCCGCGAGGTACACGGTCAGCGCGGTGCCGTCGATCTCGACCGAGCCGAGCTGCTGCGGGCGCATGGTGCTCGAGACGAGCTGGCCCACGGCCACCTCCGACAGCCCCCTCGCGGCGGCGGCCTCCCGGTCGACGACCACGCCGATGTAGGGCAGCGATGCGGCGAGGTTGTCGGTGACCTTGCCGATGCCGTCGCGGCCCTCGAGCTCGGCGACGAGGTCGGTGGTGGCCTGCTGCAGTGCCTCGGCATCCGGCGCCGTCACCGTGATCTCGATGTCGGTGCTGCCGAACCCTCCGCTGGAGGCGACATTCAGCTCGCCGGCATCCTCGATCTCATCGAGCGCGTCCTGCACGTCGGCGCGCAGTTTCTCCTGGTCGACGCCCTCCTCGGTGAGGATCGAGTAGGTGATTCCGGCGCCGCCCGAGAAGGCGTCCCGGAGCGCTGATCCGCTGGAGCCGATCGAGGCCTGCACGTGCTCGAGGCCGTCGAGCTGCGACAGCGCCTCTTCGACCTCGACCGCGGCATCCGCCTTGGCCTGCAGGCTGGCCGTCGGGCCGAGGTCCTGCGTGACGGTCATGGTGTTCTGGCCCGAGTCGCTGAGGAAGTTCACCTTCATCAGCGGTGCGGCCGCGAGGGTCCCGGCGAGCACGAGGATGGCGAGCACGACGGTGGTCGCCGAGTGCTTGAGCGTCCAGCCGAGGATCGGCCGGTAGGCGCGCTGCAGCGGTGTCGGCGGGGCGTCGGGATGCTCGGGGTCGATCGTGCGGCCCTCGGCATCGAGCAGCGGCTTGCCCGGTCGCAGGAACCAGTACGCCAGCACCGGAACGATGGTCAGCGCGACCAGCAGCGACGCCGTCATGGCGATCGTCACCGTCATCGCGAAGGGCCGGAACAGCTCGCCGACCATGTCGCCGACGAAGACGATCGGCAGGAAGACGGCGACGGTCGTGATGGTGGATGCCGTGATCGCGGCGGCCACCTCGCGCACGGCCAGGATGATCGCGCGCATCTTGTCGGCACCCTGCACGTAGTGCCGCTTGATGTTCTCGATCACGACGATCGAGTCGTCGACCACGCGTCCGATCGCGATGGTCAGCGCCCCCAGCGTGAGCACGTTCAACGAGTAGCCGAACGCCTGCAGCCCGATGAAGGTGACCAGCACGCTGGTCGGGATCGAGATCGCCGTCACCAGAGTCGAGCGGATCGACAGCAGGAAGACGAGGATGACGATCACCGCGAACGCGAGGCCCAGCAGCCCCTCGGTCGCAAGCGTCTCGATGGACTGCTGGATGAACGGGGCCTGGTCGAAGATGACCGTGAACTCGGCATCCGGGAACGTCTCGCGCAGGTCGTCGAGCACCGCGAGCACGCCCTGCGAGACCTCGACGGTGTTCGCTGCCGGCAGCTTGGTCACCGCGATCGAGAGGGCATCCTTCCCGTCGACCCGTGAGATCGAGGTGACCGGGTCGCTCTCCTGGGCGACCGTGGCGACGTCGCCGATGGTGACGTCGGTGCCGACCAGCGGCAGTGCGGCGATCTCGTCGCCGGAGGTGATCTTGGCGCCGGTCTGCACGGTGAGGGTCTCGTCGCCCTCGGTGATGTCGCCGCCGGGGAAGAGGATGCCGTTCTGCGCCAGCGCCTGCGAGATGGCCTGGGTGCCCGGGACGCCTGCGGCCGCGAGCTTCGCGGCATCCGGGGTGATCGTGACCCGCTGGCCGACGCCGCCGACCAGCTGGGCGGCGTTGACCCCGTCGACGTCCTCGATCTCGGGGATCACGACGCTCTCGAGCTCGGCTTGCGCGTTCTCACCGTCGCCGAGCCCGGTGACGGCGATCTGGATGACGGGGAAGTCGTCGATCGACACGCTCAGCACCTGCGGCGAGACATCCTCGGGCAGCTGACCCGAGATGCGGTTGATCGCCTGCTGCATCTTCTGCTCGGCGGTGGCGAGATCGGTGCCGTAGGTGAACATCGCCTGCACGATCGAGGCGTTGGTGGTGCTCGTGGCACTGGTGGATTCGAGGCCGGGCACCCCCTGGATGGCGGTCTCGATGGGGGTGGACACGTCGTTCTCGACGACGTCGGGCGAGGCGCCCGGGTAGCTGGTCATCACCACGAGCGCCGGCAGCTCGAGCGAGGGGATGAGCTCCTGCTTGAGGTTGTTCAGCGCCAGCCCGCCGAACACCGCGGCGACGATCGTGATGAGGGCGATCAGCGCGCGGTTGCGCAGGCTCAGAACGGAGAGATTCGACACGGTTCTCGTTTCAGTCGTTCGCAGGCGGTTGGTGGGTGTCGTCGCCGAGGATGCCGGCGAGGGCGGTCTCGATGAGCCGGCGGCTCAGTGGCTCGTCGCTGAGGTGGGAGTGCCACAGGATGCCGTCGATGAAGATCGCAGCCGCGGTGGCCCGTTCCTGACCGTACTCCGGTGCGAGGAATCCGGCGAAGCGCGCCGACGAGGCACGGGCCAGCGCACGCAGCTGCGGGTCGTGGACGGCTGCGGTGACGACGGCGCGATCGGCTTCGATCGCGTGGGCGTCGGCGAGCCGGGTGAGCAGGTCGGTGAGCACGGCGGCCGTCGCGCCGCGTTCGGCGAGGGCGGTGCGGATGCCGTCGAGCCGGGCGTCGACCTCGTCGGCGAGCGCGCGCAGCGCGGCCGTGCGCAGGTCGTCGAGCGTCTCGAAGTACTGCGTGGTCGCCCCGAGCGGCACGCCGGCGCGGGCGGCGACCTTGCGGTGCGTGAGGGCCTCGGAGCCGGACTCGACGATCAGCTCGGCGGCGGCGGAGATGATCGCGCGGCGACGCGCTTCGGGATCACGCCTGCGGCGCTGAACAGCATCCGGCATCCCCACCTCCCCCTTCTGTACATCTGTACATGATCGCGCTAGGAGCACGCTGGGAACCCTGCCCGGGTGACGGGGTCCCGGCAGCCGAACTCAGAGGGCAGAGGACAGCGCGAGCCCGAGGGCGGCTGCGGCGATGCCGGCCAGCAGCATCCCTGCCGCGTAGGCGGCGGATGCACGCCGCTCGCCGTCGCGCCACAGCGCGACCGCATCGATCATCGCGGTGCTGAACGTCGTGTACCCGCCGAGGAACCCGGCACCGGCGACGAAGACGACGCCGGGCAGCATCCCGACCACGACCCCCAGGGCGAGCGACCCGGTGACGTTGATGACCATCACACCCCAGGGGAAGCGCGTGCCCGTCAGCCGGGCGATGCCGAGATCGACGAGGTAGCGGGTCGCCGCGCCCAGGCCGCCGCAGGCGGCCGCCAGCAGGAACACGACCGGGCTCATGCCGCGGCCCGCTTCCGGCCGAGGCGCAGTCCGAGTGCCGCGGCGGCGAGGCCGCCGGCGATGCTCACCACGACGTAGCCGGCGGCCATCACCGGCGACGCGCCCCACAGCCCGACCGCGTCGACCGTGAACGCGCTGTAGGTGGTGAAGCCGCCCAGCAGGCCTGTGCCCAGCAGGATCCGCAGGTCCGGGGCGGGCAGGCGGGCGGTGAGGATGCCGAGCAGCAGCGCGCCGACGAGGTTCGCGGCGAGCACGCCGAGCGCAGCATCCGGGATCAGCATCCCCAGCCCCAGCCGGGCCGCCGTGCCCAGCGTCCCGCCCAGGGCCGCGAGCGCCGCCCGGCGCAGCACGACGCGCGCCGGGGTACGGGCGGGGGTACTCGTGCTCACCAGCGTCACTCTAGTCGCGGCGCCCCGCCCGCCTTCGGAGGGGTTACGTAGACTCGGTGCACGGCTGCCGCTCCACCCGAACGAGCGCACCCGCCAGGAGGACGACGCCCGCGTGCTGACGAGAACGATCTTCGGATGGTCGCGGCTGCTCGCCGCGGCCGTCTGCATCGTGTCCCTCGCGCACCGGATGCTGTGGGGCATGGGTTCGCAGACCCTCGCGAGCGACAACTTCTTCGCGTACCTGACCATCCAGTCGAACATCGCGTTCGCGCTGCTGGCGATCGTGGCGGGGATCACGGCCTTCCTGCGCGCCGAGGATCCGGTCTGGCTGACGACCGCCCGCGCGCTCGTGATCAGCTGGACGGTCACCGCCGGGCTGGCGTTCTCGATCATCGTCTGGCAGGCGGGGCTGCGCGGCATCCCCATCACCGTGCCCTGGTCGGATGTCGTGCTGCACTACGTGCTGCCCGCCCTCGCCGTGATCTCGTGGCTGATCGGCCCCGGCCGACGCGAGGCATCTTGGCGGATGGTGCCGTTCGTGCTGCTCTATCCGGTGATCTGGGGCGTGTTCACGATCTGGCGGGGCGGCATCATCGGCTGGTACCCGTACTACTTCCTCGACCCCAGGCAGGTGTCCGGGCCGCTCGAGATGGCACTGTCGTGCGCGATGGCCCTGTCGATCTTCGCTGCGGTCGCCTCGGTGCTCGTGCTGCTGAGCCACCACCGGGTGACCGTGTTCCCGTGGGGTGAGCTCAGCTCTCGTCCTCGTCACGAGGTGCGAAGAAGACGAGTGACTGACGTGCTGCGGCGCGCGCCTCGCGATCGCTGAGCGCGGCGAACTGCTCGGCCTCGGCTCCGCCGACGATGCCGACGAGCACCGGTTCGCCGGTCGAGGGCATGAGGTTGATCCAGGTGCGGATGAGCCCGTCGCCGCCGATCACGTGCCAGATGGGTGCCTCGGCGTCCCAGAACGGCTCGTCGAACCGCATCCATACCGTCTCGATGAAGCCCGGCGCCAGCGCGGCGATCGCACCGCGGTGCGAGAACGGCAGCTGCGGTGCGAACTCGATGCCCTGCTGCTGCAGCACGCCCAGCGGGACGGTGACGACGACGCGGTGGAATGACAGCGCCTCGCCCGTTCCCATCCGCAGGCTGACCCCGGCGTCGTCGTAGGCGATGCGCACGACGGGTGAGGCGAGGGTGACCTCGAGCCCGGCGAGGTGATCGTCGAAGAAGGCGCTGAGGTCGTCGGTCAGGCCAGTGAGCCGGTCGGGTGCGAACGCGGGCGGGTACCAGCTGGATGCCCGGGCCGGGTCGGCGCCCGTGGTGGCCGAGAGCCAGGCCAGCGCCGCGGCGAGCGCGGGATCCTCGAGGTCGGCGCCGTTGTGCTCGAGCGCCTCGGCGAGAGGGACGTCGGCGGGCAGGGTCTGCGCTTTCTCGACGGCCTGCGCGATCGGCTCGCCCGAGACCGTGTCTGTCGCGCCGTCTTCGGTCCATCCGGTGGCCGTGTCGAAGACGAGCGTGCTCTCGCCCAGTGAGGCCAGACGGTCGTTCAGTGCGGCGACCTGCTCCTCGTCGATGAGCCAAGCGCCCAGCTGGGCAGGGATCGGCCACTCGTCGCCGGTCTGGCTGAGGATGCGTCCGCCCGAGTGCTCGCGCGCCTCGAAGATGGTGACCTCGTGCCCGGCATCCGCGAGCATCCGTGCGGCGACGACGCCGGCCGCACCGGCGCCGATCACCGCCACCCGGTCGTCGGGGGCGGCGACTGTGCTCACCGCGAAGGCGGCGCTGAGTCCGGAGTCGACGGCGCCGAGCACTGTGCCGGGGTGGGCGGTGTCGACCGCCTCGCCTGCGAAGAACAGCCGGTCGAGCACCGACTCGGCCAGCGCTTCACGGTGCGTCGGGTCGGATCCGGCCGGCAGGTAGCTGGTCGCGCCGAACGAATACGGATCGGCCGACCAGGTGCTGCGCGCCCAGCCCGGCGGGGCCGGGATCTGCGACGGCGCGCTGGGCCGGGGCCGGGGCGTCGTGCGCGTGGGGACGGGCGCCGGCGGCTCGGGCGTGCAGGCGGCGAGAAGCACCGCGACGGCACCGGTGCCGGCGCCGAGGAGCAGAGTGCGGCGAGTGATGCTCATCGTCCAGCCAGACTACCCGGCGGTGTGCGGCTCGGCCGGGATGCTTCGAGAGCCTCAGCAACCCAGCCCGGGTGCCTGAGGCTCTCGAAGGGTCGCGCCTACAGGTTGGCCTCGGCGTAGATCCGCAGCGCGTCGCGGACGAACTCCGCGCCGGCGGCTCCACCCTGGCTCGTGGCGTAGTTCGCGGCGAAGCGTGGGTCGGCGGCGTACATCTCGCCGAGCCCGAGGACGTACCCCTTGATGTCACCGGACGCGGCCGGGGTGCCCGGGATGCCGCGCAGCCACTCGACGTGACGCGCGGCGAGCGCCTGCGCCGCCTCGGATGCCGGGTCGACGCCGCTCTCGGTGGCGGCGGCCCAGTCGTGGTTCAAGTCGGCCACACGCTGCTGCCAGGCGCTGCGCTCGTCGGCGCTCAGGCCGCGCCACCAGGCGTCGCCGTCGGCGTACGCCTGCTCACCCCAGCGCTGCTCGACCTCGTCCTTGTACTGCGTGTGGTCGAACCCGTCGAACATGTTCTCTGCCATCAGACCCTCTCCTTCTCTCAATGCGGTGATGGTGGATTCGACGGACGCGATCTGCCGTGTGAGGCGCTGCTGCTGCTGGCGCAGCCAGGCCAGGTGCGTCTCGAGAGCCGAGGCCTCGCTGTGCTCACGGTCGATCACCTGGGTGATCTGCGGCAGGCCGAGGCCGAGCTCACGCAGCAGCAGGATGCGCTGCAGGCGCACGAGCGCCGCCTGGTCGTAGTGCCGGTAGCCGTTGGCTGCGACGCGAGAGGGCGCCAGCAGGCCGATGTCGTCGTAGTGGCGCAGCGTCCGGCTGGTGGTGCCGGCGAGCCGGGCGATCTCCTGGATCGACCAGTCCATGACGTCCTCCTCCGTCTCGCGTTCGTCGATGAGTTCCACGCTAGAAGTTGACGTCGCGTCAAGGTCAAGCGCGAATCCTGAGATCTTCCCGAACGCAGGACAAACTCGAGATATATCGTGTTACGCTCGCAACACGCGATATATCTCGATATCGCTCCGATCAGGAAGAGAACGACATGACCGAGAAGTGGCTCATCGCCCCGGGCGAGGAACGCGTCATCGACATCGCATCCGCGTCCCGGCTCAAGGTCGGGCTCGTGGGTGGACAGGTCGATGTGATCGCACACGACGAACCCGGCATCCGCATCGAGGTGCACGGGGTCACCACCAAGGACCTGCGCATCGAGTCCGACGGCACGGAGGTCGAGATCGACCACCCGCAGATCGGCTGGGACAACTTCCTCGAGGTGTTCCGCAATTTCGGTGCGGGCGGCCCCAAGGCCGAGATCAGCATCGCCGTGCCGCGCGGCATCGCCCTGACGCTCGGCGTCGTGAGCGCGGGCGCGCTCGTCTCCGGCATCCGCAACGATCTGCGGCTCAATACCGTCTCGGGCGACATCATCGCCGACGGCGTGACCGGCGACCTCACCGCCAACTCCGTCTCGGGGGACGTACAGATCCGCGGCCTGGTCGGCTCGGTGAACGCCAACAGCGTCTCGGGCGACGTGGCCGTGACCGGCACGCTGCGCAAGGCGACCGTCGACACCGTCTCTGGCTCGATCCTCGTCGACGCCATCGGCGACATGAACACGACCAACCTCAACACCGTCTCGGGTGCCGTGACCGTGCGGCTCGACGAGACCCTGCCCGCCAACTACGTGCTGCGCAGCATGAGCGGCAAGCTGCTCATCGACGGCATCGAGCGCTCCAGCGGCGGACCCAGCAGCTGGACCGGGCAGATGGGCGAGCTCGCCGGCAGCTTCGTCGACGTGCGCGCCAACACCGTCTCCGGCGGCATCACCGTGCTGCGCCGCCCGCAGGTGTCGGTCGCCGACGACGCGGAGTGGGAGGAGGAGGCATGAGTCCGGCCGTCTTCTCGCACGGCGACCTGCGCCTGTACCTGCTCGCGCTGCTGAACGAGGCACCGCAGCACGGCTACGGGATCATCCAGGCGCTCACCGACCGTACCGGCGGCACCTACACGCCCAGCGCCGGCACCATCTATCCGCGCCTGGCGAAGCTCGAGGAGGAGGGCCTGGTCACCAAGACCGTCGACGGCCGCACCACGATCTACGCCATCACGGATGCCGGACGCGCCGAGCTCACCGCCCGTCAGGACGACCTCGTCGGCATCGAGGAGGGTCTCGCCGACTCGGTGCGCCTGATCGCCTCCGAGGTGCGCCAGAGCGTGAAGGAGGCCATGCGAAGCCTGCGCGCCGACCTCGCCACCGCCGCTCAGGAGGAGAAGAAGGCCGCCAAGGCGCGCTCGCGCGCCGAGGGGATGAGCGATGAGCGCGTCGCCGGCCGCGAGCAGCTGCAGCGGGCGGATGCCGCGCTCAACGCCTTCCGTGCGCAGGTGCGCACGGATCTGCGCACCCACGTCGCACGCGGTGGCACGCTGCCTGCATCCGTCGTCGCCGATCTCGAGAACGCGCTCGACGAGGCGGGCCGCGCGGTCACACGCGCACTGGCGGCCCCTCCGCAGTGATCTGCGGGGGGCGCCGTGCGCGTCGCTACTCGGTCCAGATGTCCTTCTGCTCGTCGGGAACCGGGTCCTCCTGCGGGATGACGAGCACCGGGCGGTGCTGACGGTGCGCCAGGCGTGCGGCGACCGAACCGGTGAAGAACTCTCGGATCGACTCGCCGAGTCCGCGCTTGCGGGTGCCGATGACGATCAGCTCGGCATCGAGCTTGTTCGCGAGCTGCTTGATGGCCAGCGCGGGATCGCCGACGAGCTGCCGCGCCGTCCAGACGATGTTCTCGTTCTGCAGGGCGGCCGCGGCCTCTTTCTGCACGTCCTCGAACTCGGCGGCGCCGGCGTCGAGGTTCAGATCGATGGGCGCGGAGTGTACGTAGCCGTCGGGATCCTCGTAGGTGACGAAGCGGGTGACGTCGACATGCGCCACCACCAGGGGTGAGCCGAGCAGCTTCGCGTAGCGCAGCGCCTCACCGAGCACGTGGGCGGGCTGACCGGGCTGGATGCCGACGATCACCGCCTTCTGCAGTGCGGCGTTCTGAGCGCTCTCGTCGGATGCCGTGGGCGTGGAATCTGTCATGATGATCGTTCCCCTCACCGGCCGCAGGACGGCCTCAGGCTCTGGCGTGCGTGCTATCCTGAATGCTACTCTTACCGGCCTCGAGCCGGTGCCGTGAATATCATCGGGCGTCGCACAGCCCGCTGCTGAACTCGTAAAAGGGGGTCTCGCGCATGGGCCGTGGCCGTCAGAAGGCGAAGCACACCAAGATCGCTCGCGAACTCAAGGCGTACAGTCCTGAGGTGAACTACTCTGCGCTGGAGCGCGAGCTCGGACACCCGAGCTCCGACGGCGACGAGTACGTCGACAAGTGGGCCGACCAGTACGAAGACGAAGACGAGGACGAGCTCGAACGAGCCTGACCTCCTCGAAGGCCCCTGAGGCTCTCGAAGGGCCTGAGCCTGTCGAAGGGCCCTGAGGCTCTCGAAGGGCCCTGAGGCTCTCGAAGGGCCGACACCCTGGCGACCAGCATCCGCTGAGTCGACCAGGGTTTCGTCGTTGTCGCGACGTGTTCACCACGCGCCGTGGCGGCGCTCCCACTCGTCTTCGACCGTGCGCCGGCGGCCGGCCATCATGCCGGTGGGGATGGCCGCGATGAGCAGGGCCGCGAGCACGATCAGCGGCACCGTCCAGCCGCCGGTCGCGTCGTGCAGCACGCCGAAGAGCACCGGGAAGATCGCGGCCATCACGTAGCCGGCGCTCTGCACGAAGCTCGACAGCAGCACCGCGCTCTCGTGCGTGCGGGAGCGGATGCTGATCAGCACGAGCGACAGCGGGAAGAGCACGCCCACCAAGCCGAACAGCACCACCCACACCCACACCAGGCCCGAGACGGGCAGTGTCAGCAGGCCGGCGATGCCGGCGGCGCCGCCGAGCGCGCCGACGAGGAACAGCGGCCTGGTCGCCTGGAAGCGCACGACGAGCACGGGGATCAGCAGCGACGACGGCAGGCCGACGAATGCGAACACCGACAGCATCAGCCCGGCGGTGGCGGCGTCGACGCCGGCCACGTCGACCATGATCGCGGGGAGCCAGGCGAATGCGACGTACGCCATGGTCGCCGAGGTTCCGAAGGTGAGCGACAGCGCCCACACGAGCGGGATGCGTGCCAGCCGCACGAACAGGCTGCGGTTGGCGGTCGGGGTTCCGATGGGTCCGGTCGCGGTGAAGTCGGCGGGGTCGGATGCCGCGGCTTGCTCGGCCGATGGCCCTTCGGCATCCCAGGCGTCTTGAACAGGCTCAGGGGCCGGGGTGCGGCGTGAGAGCATCACGATCCAGGGGATGATGCCGGCGACGGCGAATGCGGCCCAGAGTGTCAGCGAGAACCGCCAGCCTGCGGCATCCGCCAGTGGCACCGCGACCAGCGGCGGCACGAACGTCGCGAGCGCCATCGCCGTCGTGTACAGCGTCATCATCAGGCCGATGCGGTCGGGGAAGTGCTTCTTCACCAGCGGCGGCATGAGGATGTTGCCCATGCCGACGCCCGCGAAGACGAGGGCCGTCGCGAGCACCAGCCCCGTCGACTCGCCGACGAAGCCGCGCAGCCCCAGACCGGCCGTGATCGCCACGAGCGCGACGAGGGTCGTGCGCTCCAGCCCCATCCGGTGCTCGAGCACGGGCGTGAGCAGCCCGAAGACCA
Organism: Microbacterium sp. YJN-G; assembly: GCF_015040615.1. Lineage (NCBI taxonomy): Bacteria > Bacillati > Actinomycetota > Actinomycetes > Micrococcales > Microbacteriaceae > Microbacterium > Microbacterium sp. YJN-G. The sequence continues at coordinate 192,173 of NZ_CP060402.1, read as the reverse complement.
CGAAGCACGCCGGCGGCAGGGTGCCGATGAAGCCCAGCACCGCGGACGTCAGCGGGAAGTCGGCGGCGATCAGCTCGGTGACCGGCGACAGCGAGGCCACCGCTGTGCGCAGCGAGAAGGCGCACAGCAGGATGCCGATCACGGCGAGCGCGCGGCCGCGCCAGAGCGGTGCGGTGGTCATCTCGGGCGGCCCTTCGACGGGCGCAGGGACCCAGGTGACTGGCTGGGGCCCTTCGAGAGCCTCAGGGACCCAGATGACTGGCTGGGGCCCTTCGAGAGCCTCAGGGACCCAGATGGACTCCGGGACCCAGGATGGGCGACAGGGGTGGGCTGCTGAGGCTCTCGAAGCACCCAGCCGCCCCGGGCGGTCATGACGTCTGGGACTTCTCGACCCAGGTCAGATACTCGTCGGTGACCGTCCCCGTCACATACCGGCCGTCGAAGCAGCTCATGTCGAGATCCGTGAGGTCCGAGCCCTCGATGATCGCCGCCTTGAGGTCTTCGACCTCCTGGTAGACGATGTGGTCGCAGCCCAGCTCCTCGGCGATCTCGGGGATCGTGCGGCCGTGGGCGACCAGCTCGGCCCGCGACGGCATGTTGATGCCGTACACGTGCGGATGCCGCACAGGCGGGGCCGCGGAGGCGAAGATGACCGACTTCGCCCCGGCATCCCGTGCCATCTGGATGATCTGCTTGCTCGTCGTGCCCCGCACGATCGAGTCGTCGATCAGCAGCACGTTCTTGCCGCGGAACTCCGTCGACATCGCGTTCAGCTTCTGCCGCACGCTCTTCTTGCGCACCGCCTGGCCGGGCATGATGAACGTCCGCCCGACGTAGCGGTTCTTGTAGAAGCCCTCGCGGTACTCCTTGCCGAGCTTGCGCGCGACCTCCATGGCCGAGGGGCGCGACGAGTCGGGGATGGGCATGACCACGTCGATCTCGTCGAGCGGCACATGCTTGGCGATCGTGTCGGCCAGCCGCTCACCCATGCGCAGGCGCGACTCGTACACCGAGACGCCGTTCATCACCGAGTCGGGCCGGGCCAGGTACACGTACTCGAACGCGCACGGCGTGAGCTGCGTGTCGTCGGAGCACTGCCGCGTGAACAGCTCGCCGTCGTTCGAGATGAACACGGCCTCGCCGGGCTCGACCTCGCGCACGACTTCGTAGTCGGCGTTCTCGAGCACGAGCGACTCGCTCGCGACCACCCACTCGTCGCCGTTCGACAGGGCCCCCTTCTCGGACGACGCCTTGCGGCGGCCGAGGATGAGCGGACGGATGCCGAAGCGGTCGCGGAATGCGAGCAGTCCGTAGCCGGAGAGGATGGCGATCACCGCGTAGGCGCCCTCGATGCGGCGGTGGGTGCGGGCGACCGCCTCGAAGATCCGCTCGGGGTCGAGGTCGACGGTGGAGGTGGTCGTCTGCAGCTCGTGCGCGAGCACGTTCAGCAGCAGCTCGGTGTCGCTCGACGAGTTCAGGTGCCGCCGGTCGCGACGCGCCATGTCGGCGGTCAGCTCGCGCGTGTTCGTGAGGTTGCCGTTGTGCACGAGGATGATGCCGTACGGCGCGTTCACGTAGAACGGCTGCATCTCCTCTTCGCTGGACGCGGTGCCCTTGGTGGCGTACCGCACGTGCCCGAGACCGATGTTGCCCAGCAGCGAGCGCATGTCGCGGGTGCGGAACGCCTCGCGCACCATGCCCTCGGCCTTGGCCAGGTGCATGACGCCGTTGGGCTCAGCGGTGGCGATGCCTGTGGCATCCTGCCCGCGATGCTGCAGAAGCAGGAGCGCGTCGTAGATGTCCTGGTTGACGGGGCCGCTGCCGACCATTCCGACGATGCCGCACATGGGTGTTACTTCACGTCCATTCGTTCAGTCAGCCGCGAGCGCTGTCCGCATAGGAGCCGACCAGGCGCACGGCTCCGCCATCGACGCCCTTGGCGCCCTCTTCGAACTCACCGGCCGGGCGGGCGCCAGTGCGCACCGTCGCCACCTGCCATGCCGGGATGCCCTGCGCCTCGATGGCCGCGATCGCGGCATCCTTCTGCTCTTCCGCGACCACGGCGAGGAACCCGATTCCGAGGTTCCAGGTGCCCTCGGTGTCGACCAGCGGCGTGCCGGAGATGTCGGCGAGCACGCGGAAGACCGGGCTGGGCGACCAGGTCGAGCGGTCGACCTCGGCCCAGCTGCCCTGTGGCAGCACGCGGGCGAGGTTGGCGGCGATGCCGCCGCCGGTGACGTGGCTGAGGGAGTGGACCGCGTCGGCGGGAAGCGTGTCGATGAGCTTCAGCAGCGGGGCCGTGTAGAGGCGGGTGGGCTCGAGCAGCGTCTCACCCCAGGTGGTGCCGAAGTCGGCGGCGTTGTCGCCGTAGCCGATGCCGGCGTTCGCGACGATGTGGCGCACCAGCGAGTAGCCGTTGGAGTGCAGGCCGCTCGAGGCCAGCGCGATCACGACATCGCCGTCCTGCACGCGGTCGGCGCCGAGCACGGCATCCGCCTCGACGACACCGGTCGCCGCCCCGGCGACGTCGTAGTCGCGCGGCCCCAGCAGACCCGGATGCTCGGCGGTCTCGCCGCCGACCAGCGCGGTGCCGGTGGCGGCGCACGCCTCGGCGATGCCGCGGACGATGTCGGCGATGCGCTCGGGCACGACCTTGCCGCACGCGATGTAGTCGGTCATGAACAGGGGCTTCGCCCCCACCACGACGATGTCGTCGACGACCATTCCGACCAGGTCCTGCCCGATCGTGTCGTGCTTGTCGATGGCCTGCGCGATGGCGACCTTCGTGCCGACGCCATCGGTGCTGCTGGCCAGCAGCGGGCGCCGGTAGCCGAGCAGGGCACTGGCATCGAACATGCCGGCGAATCCGCCGACTCCGCCGAGCACTTCGGGCCCGTGCGTCGCCCGCACCGAGGCCTTCATGAGTTCGACTGCGAGATCGCCGGCGGCGGTGTCGACACCGGCCTGGGCATAGGGATTGGTGGGAGAGGCTGCCACCCGTACAGCCTACCGGCCCGCGGGCGTGTCGAAGTCCGCCGTTGCGGGGTCGGATGCCGCTGCGAAGGATGCCGTTGCCGAACCTCTGCTATGATGAATGGTTGCGCGAGCCCGCCGCATCTCACCGGCGCAGCGCACACCCCGGCCAGGGCCAGCAAGGCCGGGTCCGCACAGACGCGGATCCCCCGTCCCGGCCGAGACGAGGCGGCAGCGTGCCGCCCGAAGACGAATCAAGAATCATGAGCAGTACCGAAACCTCTGCGCGCTCCGGCGCGCCCGAACAGCAGACACCTACCCCGACCGATCCGACCGCGCGGCTCGCGTGGCGTCAGGCCGACCACGACGTGTTCGTCGCTACGAGCGACGGCGAGTTCGCCGGCTTCGTCGCCGTCGAGCGCAACACGCATGTCGTGCACGACAGCCACAGCCGCCGGATCGGCGCCTACCCGACCCTCGCCGCCGCCCGGCAGGCGCTGGTCGACGCCACCCGCCCGCCGTCCCGCAGCCGCGAGCGGCTGCGTCGCCGCATCCTCGCCCGCCGGCGCTGAGCGCCGCGCCACCGCATCCCGCCGGGTTCCGGCATCCCGCCGGGTTCCGGCATCCGTCGTCGACTCGCGGGTCCCGAAGTGCTGCCTCCCCTCGCGCGAGCCAGCCGTTCGGGACCCGCCAACGGCGCAGAACCGGCGGGGCGGAACGTTCCATCCCTCCGGGGAGGACCCTACGATGGGGCCATGGTCGACAAGCCGCAGTGGTTGATCCGCGAAGACGCCGGCACCTCGGTGCTCGTCGCGCTCGCGCTGCGTCAGCTGCTCGGCATCCGGGCCCCTGAGGATCTGCCGACCCTGCGCGGTCTCGAGGTGCGCGCCCCGGATGCCGCGGATGCCGACGACGCCCTGGAGAGCCAGTGGCGCGAGTACTGGGACATGACCGTCGAGCCGCGCGCGCACCGCTCCGAGGTGCCGCTCGAGCTGGTCGACGGCTTCGACACACTCGTCGCGCTGCCGTCGACCGGTGCCGAGGACCTGCGCGACGCGATCGTGCCGCACGCCACCGCCGCGCTGCGCTACGCGCAGGATGCCCACAACCGCTACGTCGACTCGGTGAGCTCGTCGGGCGGCGCGTACCGCGCCTACGCGAGCGCGATCGCCGAGTTCGAGCGCGAGATCGGGCGACGCGCGCACTCCTTCGAGCTGAACGTGCAGGTGCTGCCGTTCAGCCAGCGCGGCATCTGGTGGATCGGCTCGCTGACGGTGGCCGTCACCGACGGCCTGCGTCGCGACGTGGTGGCGTTCGACGCCGCCATGCGTCCGGTGATCGCCGAGCTCGCATAGCGGGGCGGATGCCGAGGGCCGACGCCGCTGTGCCCTGTGCGTCAGCGCGCTCGCGCCTGCGGGCGCCGCAGCCGGCGCAGCAGTACCCCGTGCCGGGGGCTGAGCAGGTAGACGAGCGCGAAGACGACGCCCTGCACGACGACCACGAGTCCGCCCGAGGACGCGTTGATCCAGTAACTCAGATAGATGCCCATCACCGACGAGGTCACCGACATGACCGGGGCGATGATCAGCATCCGGCCGAACCGATCCGTGAGCAGGTACGCGGTCGCGCCGGGAATGATCAGCATCGCGACCACGAGGATCACGCCGACCACCTGCAGGGCGACGACCGCAGTCAGCGCGAGCACGCCCAGCAGCAGCGCGCCCAGCAGCTTCGGCGACAGGCCGATCGCGAAGGCGTGGGTGGGGTCGAAGGCGTACAGGGTCAGATCGCGTCGCTTGAACACGAGCACCGCGAAGGCGATCACCGCGAGGATCGCGACCTGGATGAGGTCGGAGTTCGACACCCCCAGGATGTTGCCGAAGACGATGTGGTTCAGGTCGGTCTGACTCGGCGTGACTGAGACGAGCACCAGCCCGAGCGCGAAGAGGGTGGTGAACACGATGCCGATCGCGGCATCCTCCTTCACCCGGCTCGTGCCCCGGATCAGGCCGATCAGCGCGACCGCGAGGAACCCGAAGACGAGTGCTCCGAGTGCGAACGGGGCGCCGACGATGTAGGCCAGCACCACTCCGGGCAGCACGGCGTGCGAGACGGCATCCCCCATCAGCGACCATCCCACCAGCACCAGCCAGCACGACAGCACTGCGCACACGATCGCGGCGATGACGGTGGTGACGAGGGCGCGCACCATGAATTCGTACTGCAGGGGTTCCCAGAGCAGGTCGATGATGCTCATGCGGCATCCCCCTCCCCGCCGAGCACGTCGAGGCCGAAGGCCCGCGCGAGGTTCTCCGGGCGCAGGGCATCCGCGACGCCGCCGTGGAAGACGACCCGGTGCAGCAGCAGCACCGCCTCGTCGGCCAGCGCGGGCAGCGCTGCCAGGTCGTGGGTGGAGACCAGCACGGTGCGGCCGTCGGCGGCGAGCTCGCGCAGCAGCCGCACGATCGTCGCCTCGGACTTCTTGTCGACCCCGGCGAACGGCTCGTCCAGCAGCAGGATCTCCGACCCCTGGGCGATCCCGCGCGCGACGAAGGCACGCTTGCGCTGACCGCCCGAGAGGGCGCCGATCTGACGGTCGGCGAGGTGCGTGAGCTCCACGCGCTCGAGCGCCTCGTCGACCGCCGTCCGGTCGGCAGCCCGCGGACGGCGGGTCGGCCCGAGTCCGCCGTAGCGTCCCATCATGACGACGTCGCGGACCGAGACCGGGAACGTCCAGTCGACATCCTCGCTCTGCGGAACGTAGCCGAGCAGACCGCGCCGGCGCGCGACCGCAGGCGTGCCGCCATCCAGCCGCACGGTGCCGCCCGTCGGGCGCACCATGCCCGTGATCGTCTTGAACAGCGTGGACTTGCCCGATCCGTTCATGCCGATCAGGCCCGTGACCCTGCCCCGCTCGACGGTCAGCGACACCCGGTCGAGGGCGACGACCTCGCCGTAACGGACCGAGACGTCCTCGACGCTGATCATGATCCGGAGCCCGTCAGTCCCGCGACGATGAGGTCGGCGTCGTGCCGGATGAGGTCGAGATAGGTGGGCACCGGCCCATCGGGCTCGGAGAGGGAATCGACGTACAGGATGCCGCCGAACGCGGCGCCCGTCGCCTGGACGACCTGCTGCATGGGCCGGTCGGAGACGGTGGACTCGCAGAACACCGCCGGGATGCCGTCGTCTTCGACCAGGTCGATCACGGCGGCGATCTGCTTGGGGGTCGCCTGCTGCTCTGCGTTCACGGGCCAGATGTACGCCTCGGTCAGTCCGGCATCGCGGGCGAGGTAGGAGAACGCGCCCTCACAGGTCACGAGCGCCCGCTCGTTCTCGGGAAGAGCCGAGAGGGCGTCGACCAGGTCGTCCTGCACGGCCTGCAGCTCGGCCTTGTACGCCTCGCCGCTGCTCTCGAAGTCGGCGGCGTGCTCGGGTGCGAGGTCGCTGAAGGCATCCACGATGTTGTCGACGTAGATCTGCACATTGAGCGGGCTCATCCAGGCGTGCGGGTTCGGCTTGCCCGCATAGGCGTCCTCGGTGATGTCGAGGGGCTCGATGCCGTCGGAGACGACCACGTGCGGCGCGTCGACGGAGGAGACGAAGCGCTCGAACCACAGCTCGAGATTCAGCCCGTTGTCGAGGATCAGCACGGCATCCGAGGCGAGGGCGATGTCCTTGGGGGTGGGCTCGTAGCCGTGGATCTCGGCGCCGACCTTCGTGATCGACTCGACGGCGAGGTGGTCGCCGGCGACGTTGCGGGCGATGTCGGCGAGCACCGTGAAGGTCGTCAGGACCAGAGGCCGGTCATCGGCGGGCTCGACGGCCGGGGATGCGCAGCCCGTCAGGCCCGCGGCGAGCAGCACTGCGGCCACGGAACCGGCGCGAATCGATCGGCGACTGAGCATGCTCACATGCTATTTTTCGGTGCACCTAAAAATCAAACCCTTGACGTGGTCGTCGTGCCGCTTTCGGGGTGCACGAATGCGACGACCCCGCTGGAATCCAGCGGGGTCGAAGAAGTTCTCTGCGCGTCAGGCGTTCGCGGCTCAGACGTTCGCGGCTCAGGCGGGGTCGTCGGTCACGTGCTCGTGCTCGACGCGCACGACGCGGGCGTGCTTGCGGGCGACGCGCTCGAGGATCAGCGCGACCGCGCCGCCGAGAGCGATGCCGATCGGCACGGTCCACAGCAGTGCGAAGCCGAAGACCTGCCCGGGCGGGTAGACGACGTCGAGCACGGCGGACTTGTCGTAGCTGCCGACCGCGGTGAGGATGCCCGCCGCGATGACGCCGAGCACGACGCCGAGCCCCATGAACACGCCGTAGCGCGGGACGGGTCGGACCGTCGCCTCGACCGTCTGGTTCGTCGTTCTGCGGGACATGCCTCCATTCTCCCACGCCCCGCAGCGCCCGTACCCACTCCCGTCCATATGTCACAAAGTGCCGCTATTCCCTGCGAATAGCGGCACTTTGTGACATATAGACGGATGGGGCGGCGGGAATACGACGGCGCGCGGGAGCGCGCGGGCGTCAGGGGCGCAGGGGGAGGAGGTCGGCGAGGTCGGCGCGGGTGCCGGATGCCAGGACGCGGCCAGCTGCCACGGCATCCGCCCACGTCAGTTCGCCCGTGGCGAGGGCGATCCAGGTCGCGGCATCCGTCTCGATGACGTTCGGCGGCGTCCCGCGCGTGTGGCGCGGGCCCTGAACGACCTGCACCGCGCCGAACGGCGGCACGCGCACCTCGACGCTGTTGCCCGGCGCCTTCTCGTCGAGCAGCTGCAGCAGGTACCGCACGGCCGTCGCGAGGGCGGGCCGGGGTGCGTCGCCTGCGGCGACGGCGGCGAGCGCGGCGCGTCCGTCGGCGATGTCGATCTTCCGAGCGGGCATGCGACCAGGCTACGCCGGGCAGGATTCTTCGGGAGGAGGCAAGAGTCGGCGCGGCGGGCATAGGCTCGACAGGGATGACGGACACAGTCGGGAACAGCATCGAAGACGGCACGCTGCGTGGCGCGCGGGCCGAGCTGCTGGATGCCGCCGGCCGGGCCGGCCGCTGGGTGCCGCCGTTCCCGATGACGGTGGACGACCCGACTCCGGCATCCGTCCTGATCCTGTTCGGGCGTCTCGACAGCATCCCGGCCCGTTCCGACGAGCGCACCGTCGCCGCCGACCTCGATGTGCTGCTGCAGCGCCGGGCTGCGACGCTCTCATCGCATCCGGGTCAGGTCTCGTTCCCCGGTGGCGGGAGGGATGCGACGGATGCCGACGCCGTCGCCACCGCGCTGCGCGAGGCGCAGGAGGAGACCGGCCTCGACCCCGACGGCGTCGAGGTGCTGAGCACGCTGCCCGAGATCCCGCTCGCGGTGAGCAACTTCCTCGTGACGCCGGTGCTGGGCTGGTGGCGCAGCCCGTCGCGCGTGGCGGCGGTGGATCATGCCGAGACGGTCGAGGTGTTCCGCGTGCCGGTGGCGCAGCTGCTCGATCCGGCGAACCGGCACACGTCGACGGTCCGGCGAGACGGCCGCACCTACCGCGGCCCCGCGTTCGACATCGACGGCACCCTCGTCTGGGGATTCACCGCCGGCATCCTCGACGCGCTCTTCGATGCCGCCGGCTGGTCGGTGCCCTGGGACACCACGATCGAGCGCCCCGTCCCCCTCTGACCGCCACAGAACCCGCAGACCGCTACTCCTTCCGGTATGAGTTTGTGCCGCCTGATCGGCGAACAGGCGGCACAAACTCATACGGGAGCGAGGGGCGGGTGGCCTGGTGTCATGGGGCGGATGGGGAGGTCACGGGAAGCGGGGGCGCCGGTAGGCTGGCGGGATGAAGATCCTGGTCCTCGGCTCCGGCGCGCGCGAGCACGCGATCATCCTCTCCCTGCGGTCGGAGAAGACCCCGCATGAGATCTTCGCCGCCCCCGGCAATGCCGGGATCGCGCAGGATGCGACGCTCGTCGACGTCGACCCGCTCGACGGCGCCGCAGTCGCCGCCTTCGCCAACGAGCACGCCGTCGACCTCGTCGTGATCGGTCCCGAGGCGCCCCTGGTCGCCGGCGTCGCGGATGCTCTGCGCGAGCGCGGCATCCCGGTCTTCGGCCCCGGCAAGGCCGCCGCGCAGCTGGAGGGCTCGAAGGCGTTCGCGAAGCGGATCATGGATGCCGCGGGCGTGCCCACAGGACGCGCGGTGCGCGCCGCCACGGCCGCCGAGGTGGAGGCCGCGTTCGACGACTTCGGTGCACCCCACGTCGTGAAGGCCGACGGACTCGCGGCCGGCAAGGGCGTGATCGTCACCACCGACCGCGCCGAGGCGCTCGCCCACGCCGAGCACTACCTGCCCGCGGGCCCCGTGCTGGTGGAGGAGTTCCTCACCGGCCCGGAGGTGTCGCTGTTCTTCCTCAGCGACGGCGACACGGTGCGCCCGCTCAGCCCCGCACAGGACTTCAAGCGCGCCCTCGACGGCGACGGCGGACCGAACACGGGCGGCATGGGCGCGTACTCCCCGCTCCCCTGGCTCTCCGAGGACTTCGGCAGCGTCGAGGACTTCGTCGCCGAGGTGACCGAGACGGTCGCGATGCCGGTGATCCGTCAGCTCGACGCCGAGGGCACGCCGTTCATCGGCCTGCTGTACGCGGGCCTCATCCTGACCCCGGCCGGCGTGCGGGTGATCGAGTTCAACGCCCGCTTCGGCGACCCCGAGACCCAGGTCGTGCTGCCGCGGCTGCGCACGCCGCTGTCGCGGCTGCTGCTGTCGGCGGCATCCGGTCACCTCGAGGACGAGCCGCAGCCCGAGTTCTCGGACGAGGTGGCGATCACCGTCGTGCTCGCCAGCGAGGGCTACCCCGAGGCACCGCAGACCGGCCGGATGATCGAGGGCCTCGCCGAGGCGGCATCCGTCGAGGGCGTCACCATCGTGCACGCCGCGACCGCCGGCCCGGATGCTCCCGGCGGCTCGCTGATCGCGACCGGCGGACGCGTGCTGAACGTCGTCGCGACCGGGTCGGACTTCGCGGATGCCCGCAGCCGGGCGTACGACGCCATCGGGCGGATCTCGCTGGACGGCGCGCACTACCGCCACGACATCGCGGCGCGCGTCGCGCAGCAGTAGCGCACAGCGCGTCGAAGCGAACGGGGCCTGCCCGGCGCCCGCCGGGCACTCGTCAGGCCGCGATCCGCTCCGCCCCGGATGACCCGGATGCCGCGATCTCCGCACGCCGGCGCGGGCCGGTCAGCGCGCGCAGCGCGTACAGGATCGTCGCCAGGTCGACGAGTTCCTGTGTGAAGGCGCCCGCGACGGCCGGGATGACGCCGGTGGTCGCGACGAGCATGAGCCCCACGCTCAGCACGATGCCGATCCAGATCGACGTGTAGGCCACGCGCAGCGTGTGCCGGCCGATCTCGACGGCGCCGAGCACGGGCCGCAGCGAGTCCTTGAGCACCACGGCATCCGCCGCCTCTCCCGCCGCCGTCGACCCGCGCGCACCCATCGCGACGCCCACGTCGGCCGCCGCCAGCACCGGTGCGTCGTTCACTCCGTCGCCGACCATGAGCAGCGGTCGCGGCGACATCTCGGCGGCGAGGGCGACCTTCTGCGCGGGCAGCAGCTCGGCGTGCACCTCGGCCACCTCGAGCCGGCCGGCGATCGAGGCCGCCGTGGCATCCGCGTCTCCGGTGAGGATCGCGATCCGCTCGACCCCGTGCGCGCGCAGGCCGCGGATGGTCTCCGCCGCCTCGGGCCGTGCGGCGTCGGCGAGCACGAGTGCTCCGGCGTAGCGGCCATCCACCGCGACGTAGGCGGCAAGTTGGCCCGCCGCGAGCGGGGTGCGCACGGCATCCGGGGCGAGTTCGGCGATGAACGCCGGCTTGCCGACCGCGACGGTGCGCCCACCGATGACGGCGGTGACCCCGTTGGTGGCGACCTCCTCCGCGTGCGAGGCGGCGAGCAGGTGCAGCCCCCGGGCGGCGGCGGCCCGACGCACCCCCTCGGCGAGAACGTGGCTGGAGTACTGCTCGGCGGATGCCGCGAGCTGCAGCAGCTCATCGGCATCCGCTCCCTCCGCGGCGCGCACCTCGACCAGTTCGGGCCTGCCCTCGGTGAGGGTTCCGGTCTTGTCGAAGGCGACCGAGCGCACCCGCGCGAGCTGCTCGAGCACGGCGCCGCCCTTGACGATCACGCCCTCCTTGGCGGTGCGCGAGAGCCCGCCGAGGAACGCGACCGGGGCGGCGATCAGCAGCGGGCAGGGCGTGGCGAGCACGAGCACCTGCGCGAACCGGAGCGGGTCGCCCGCGAGCGCCCAGGCGACGCCGGCGATCAGCAGCGAGACGATCGTGAAGGGGATGGCGAAGCGGTCGGCCAGCCGCACGACCGGCGCCTTGGAGCGCTGCGCCTCGTGCACCAGCGCGATGATCTGCTGGTACTGGCTGTCGGCGCTGCGTCGCAATGCGGTGATCCGCACCGCGGCCGATCCGTTGACGGCACCGGAGAGCACCTCGTCGCCGGCGGCACGGGTGACCGGGATGCTCTCGCCCGTCAGCGACGACTCGTCGAAGCTCGCCTCGGCGGTGATCAGGATGCCGTCGACCGGCACGATCTCGGCGGGCCGCACCAGCAGGGTCATCCCAGGCTCGACCTCGTCGACGGGCAGATCGCGCGGTTCGCTGCGCTCGCCGTCGTCGATCACGTGCGCGATCTGCGGCGAGCGACTCAGCAGTGCGGTGAGGTCGCGGGCGGCGCGACGCTGGGCGTAGTCCTCGAGCGCCTCGCCCCCGGAGAGCATAAGCACGATCACCAGCGCCGCGACGTACTCGCCGACGGCGAGGGTGGCGATCATGGCGACCAGTGCCAGCACGTCGAGCCCGAAGTGGCCACGCAACATGTCGCGCAGCATCCCCCAGGCGGTCCAGACGATCACCGCGCCGACGACGACGTACGAGATCCAGCGCACGGCCTCGGATGCCCCCAGCAGCCACAGCACGATCACGGCGATCGTCGCGACCAGCCCGAAGCTGAGGATCGGATACCGCCGCGCCGGACGCAGAAGCCTCATGGCTCCACTGTGCCCGATGCCGGCGGCGTCCGCTCTGATCTGCGCCGCGTCAAAGCCCGGGTTCCGCGGTCAGCGGTGGCGGCCGCGGTCGGTGGTGGCGGCCGCGGTCAGGACAGCGCGAGTCTCAGGACAACGCGAGCCTCAGGACAGGGCGATCCAGTATCGGCGCAGGCGCGGGTGTCCGGCATCCGGAGCCTCGATGACGTCCTCGAGAACGCCGCCGGCCCCCTCGATGGTGCGGTACGAGCCCTCGTTGTCGTCGTCACAGGTGAGCATGACGCGGTCGTAGCCCTCGGCTCGTGCGCGCTCGAGCACCAGGTTCAGCGCCGCGCGCACGATGCCCTGCCGGCGCCGCGAGGGGCGAACCGAGTAGCCGATGTGCCCGCCGACGCGGCGCAGCCAGTCGTTGAGCTCGCGGCGGAAGGCGATGAATCCGACGACCTCACCGTCGTCGGTGATCCAGAAGTAGTCGCACGGCACGTGCCCGTCCGGCAGCTGAGCGCTGGCGCGGCCGTACAGCTGCGCCTTGGCGACGAACGCCCCGCACGCCTCGCGATCCGGCACCGTGCCCAGTTCGAGTCCGGCGCCGTCGATGTGCACGCCGCCGAACTCGGCGACGGTGGCGGCCCAGGAGTCGAAGAGGTCCGCGGAGGGTGCGGCGAGGGCGATGGTCATCCGTCCATCACACCACGTCGGCGCCGTCCGGCACGGACGGCGGGCTCGACCGACCCGGATGCCGCGGGCTCAGCCGCGCCGGACGAAGAACCAGTTCGCGGCGAACCAGCAGATCACGAGTGCGAAGAACGTGATGATCGCCATCGTGCGCGAGACCGGGTCGGTGTCGACCGCGGCGTGCACGATGATCTGCACCGCACTGAGCACGAGCGCGAGCACACCCACCACGGCGAGTCCCTTGGCCGCCGCGGCACGGTCGCGCTCGTCGGCGTACTCCAGCGCGTTGACCCGCTCGAGGTCGCCCGAGCCCGAGCGACGCGCGAGGATCGCGCCCACCCCGCCGCCGATCGCGCCGAGCAGCAGCGCGACGCCGGCGATCTGCGCGCCGAGCACGAAGCACACCAGTGCCCCCACCGCGCACACACCCACGAGGATCGTGTTCACGAGCGACATCGGCCACCGCATCCGTCCCCCGTTCTCCTCGTCGACCGGTTCATCCATCGACATCGAAGACCTCCTCAACGGTCGATCCGAAGTGACGCGCGAGGTGCACGGCCAGTGTCAGCGAGGGGTCGTAGCGGCCGGTCTCGATGGCGTTGATCGTCTGCCGGGACACGCCGACGGCCGTGGCGAGGGCCTGCTGCGAGAGCCCGCGCTCGGTCCTGAGCTCCTTGACCCTGCTGCGCACGTCTCAACCGTACGGGAGCACGACACGCGTGTAAAGCCGACTTGACATCGTCCAGACGTGTCAAGCATGCTTGTCATGTCAAACGCGCTTTACACATCGCACCGGAGGAAACCATGCAGGAAGCACTCGTCGATTTCACCCAGTCCCTTCCCCTGTGGCTGCAGTGGGCGGGGGTCATGCTCGCCGCAGCGATCCCGTTCATCGAGTCGTACTTCGGCACCCTGGTCGGCGTCGTCGCCGGCGTGCCGGTGCCGATCGCGGTGCTCGCCGCGGTGATCGGCAACGTGATCTCGATGCTCGCCTTCGTGTTCGCCGCGGCGACCGCACGGCAGAAGGTGCTCGCCCGTCGCAATGGCGGCGCCGAACCCGAGGAGCCGTCCGCTCGGCGCCAGAAGGTCAAGCGCATGTTCGACCGCTTCGGCGTCCCCGGCGTCAGCCTGCTCGGTCAGACCGTGCTGCCGAGCCAGATCACCTCGGGCATGATGGTGTCCTTCGGCGCCGACCGCAACCTCGTCATCTTCTGGCAGGTTGTCTCGATCATCGTCTGGGCGATCGTGTTCGCGCTGATCGGACAGGCCGGCATCGCGCTCTTCCGGTGACCCGGTTCTTCCGGCGATCGCCCGTCACGGCGCGGGCCTTGCGCGTCAGCGCGCGGAGCCGTTGCCGTCGCCGTTCCGGTGGCGGCGCAGGAACAGTGCGGCCACGAGGGCGACGGCCATGACGGATGCCGGCAGCAGCATCGCCTGGGCCATGCCGGCGGAGAACCCCTCGGCGACAGCATCCGGCAGCGCCCCACCTTCGCCGAACCCGGCGGGGGCGGACTCGAGACCGGGGAGGTTCGCCTCCAGGCGGCCCTGCATGAACGCGGCGATCGCGGACGAGCCGACCACCGAGCCGATGGTGCGGGTGGTGTTGTAGATGCCGGCGCCGGCGCCGGCCTGACGGCGCGGCAGGTTGCGGGTGGCCTCGGTCGCCAGCGGACCCCACATGCCCGCGTTGCCGACGCCGAGCAGCGCGGACGGCAGCAGGAACATCCACGTCGGGGTGCTCGTGTCCATGAGCGCGGCGTTCCAGAGCACGCCGCCCGCGACGCAGAACAGCCCGGGGATGAGGATGAACCGGGGGTCGACCCGGTCGAGCAGACCACCGGCGAACGGCGCCAGCACGCCGGACAGCACCGCCATCGGGATCATCAGCAGCGCCGACTCGGTGGGGGTCAGCCCGCGTGCGAGCTGCAGGTAGAACATGAACGGCAGCGACATCCCGGTCACGGTGAAGCCGACGGCGGCGATGCCGAGGTTGGATGCCGAGAAGTTGCGGTCGCGGAACAGCCCGAGGGGCACGAGCGGCTCGCTGCGGGTCTTCCACTGCTGCAGCACGAAAACGGTCAGCAGCGCGAGCCCGGCGCCGATCAGCCCCCACACCGAGATCGGGCCGACGATGGTGCCCCAGTCGTACTTCTCGCCCTCCTGCAGACCGAAGACGATGAGGAACAGCGAGACGGCACTGAGCACGACGCCGACCAGATCGAAGCGGTGCGGGTGCGTCTCGAGGCGCGGCACGAGCATCCAGGCCATCACGAAGCCGACGATGCCGACCGGCACGTTGATGAAGAAGATCCATTCCCATCCCAGTCCGTCGACGAGCACGCCGCCCAGCAGCGGCCCGACGAGCGTGGCGACGCCGGCTGTGGCACCCCACAGTCCCATCGCCGCGCCGCGGCGCTCGGGTGGGAAGGTTCGGGTGATCACGGCCATCGTCTGCGGAGTCATGAACGCCGCGCCCAGGCCCTGCACCGCCCGGGCGGCGATGAGTCCCTCGAGGGTGGTCGACAGACCGCACCACAGCGAGGATGCCGTGAAGACGACGAGCCCGATGAGGTAGATGTTCTTCGGCCCGAACCGGTCGCCAAGCCGCCCGGTGATCAGCAGCGGCACCGCGTAGGCGAGCAGATAGGCGCTGGTGACCCACACCACGTTGTCGAGGTTGTTCGTGTCGGGATCGAGGGCGGCCTTGATGGCCGGGTTGGCGACCGAGACGATCGTCGTGTCGACGAGGATCATGAAGAACCCGATGACCAGCGCCCACAGGGCGGGCCAGGGGCTTCGGGTCGGGATGGGGGATGTCACCGGCGAAGTCACCCGGCAACGGTACACCTCGGGTGCGACATCGGGGTGCCCCGTCTGCATCCGACAGCGGCGCCCCATCCGGCCGGGACGCCGCACCGAACTCTTCGGTCAGAGCTCAGCCGGGCCCAGCCCTGCCCGTTCGAGGATCACGCCGACCTGCACCCGGCTGCGCACACCGAGCTTGGCGAAGACCTGCTCGAGGTGCGTCTTCACAGTTCCGGCCGAAATGTGCAGGGCCACGCCGATCTCCTGATTGGTCTCGCCGCGCGCGACGCCCTGGGCCACGTCGCGCTCGCGCCCCGACAGCCCGGAGACCCGCTGCTCGGCGGCGCGGCGACCGGCGCCTCCCTCGGCCTCGACCACGCGGCGCACCAGCTGCGCGGTGCTGCGACCGGAGATCACGGTGTCGCCGGCAGCCGTACGCAGCACGGCCTCGACGATGCGATCGGGAGACTCGTCCTTCAGCAGGTAGCCGCTGGCGCCGGCCGACAGCATCCCCATCAGCTGATCCTCGGAGTCGATGCTCGTCATCGCCAGCACGCGCGCATCCGACTGCGCGACGATCGCGGCCGTCGCCTCCGGTCCCGCCATCCCCGGCATCCGCACGTCCATCAGCACCACGTCGGGGCGGTGGCTGCGCACGAACTCGACCGCCGCCGCTCCGTCGGCGACCTCACCGAGCACCTCGACCGCCGGCGCGAAGGCGAGCACGGCGCGCAGTCCGCTCCGGATGAGCGGCTCGTCATCGACCAGGAGCACGCGCACGAGTTCGGGAGCGGTGTCAGTCACGCCCCGAGCTTAGCGACGGCGTCCGACGCGTGAGGGCCGGGACGACGCGCGACGCTATCCGCGTTCCTGCCAGGGAAGGGTGACGTCGACGATGAAGGCGTGGTCGTACTCGCCGATCCACGCCGTGCCGTCGAGCGCGGACGCCCGTTCGCGGATGCCGAGGGTGCCGTTTCCCCCTCCGGGCACCAGTGCGCGGCCCGAGGATACGGCGAGCGGGTTGGTGACGCGGATGCGGGCCCCCACACCCGGCTCCGCCTGGACGTAGACGTCCACCACCGCTCCGGGGGCGTGTTTGATCGCGTTGGTGAGCGCCTCCTGCAGGATGCGGAACACCGCGGTGTCCAGAAGAGCGGCGGCGCGTTCGGGGGACTCGAGCAGCACGTGCGCGGTGATGGCCGCACCGCCGGCGCGCAGCTCTGCCAGCAGAGCACCGATCGCCTTCATCGATGCGGGCGCGCTCGACGCTGCTCCCATGGTGCCGCGCAGATCGCCGATGAGCCCGCGCATGTCCTGCAGTGCGGCATGGGTCTGCTCCCGGACGGTTCGGGCGATCTCTCCGGTGCCCGTGCCCCCGGACACCCCGGCCGATGCCGCCGCCTCCAGCGCCCCGGCGTGCAAGGAGACCACGGACAGTCGGTGAGCGAGCGCATCATGCATGTCACGGGCGATCCGGTCGCGCTCGGCCTGCCTCACCATCTGCTCGGTGAGCGCGTCCGCGCGACGGTGCTCGGCGGCTGCCCGTTCGTCGCTGCGATCGGCGCGCGTGCGCACCCGGCCGTACAGCACGATCCCCGCCGCCACCGCGAGGGAGAGCAGCGCGAAGGCGAAGGGCATGACGACCCACACCGGCTCGTTCGGTGCCGAGGTCCGCGTCGTGAAGTACCACGGCAGAGCCGCACCCCAGCTCGTGAACGCCTCGCGGGCGGCGAAGAGCAGCGCCGCGCCGGAAGTCAGCGCGGCGATGAGCGGCATCCGTCCTGGTGTGCGGCGCACGACCCCGACCGCACCGATCAGCAGCAGCACGTATGACGTGCCGACGGCGGCGAGCACGGCGCCGGCCGCCATGACGACGAGCGGCGCACGGCGGCGCCAGATCACGGTGATCCAGGCGGCGATGACGAGCAGCACGAGGCCGGTGCCGAGGTCGGTCACCTTCGCCTCTCCTGTGACGCCATCTGTGAAGCGCGCGGCGCCCGGCACGTTGAGCAGCGCCGCGACGTCGAAGACGACCCCGCCGACGATCAGGCCGATGGAGCCGCCCGCGAACGCCACGCGGCGACGGCGCGGTGCTGCGGGGATGCTCGATGACGACACACGACGAGCGTATTGCCGGCATCCGACGTCCACGTCCACCGAGCGGCCGCTACGACCTCCCCCGAACGGCCGAGGAAGGTCTACCCGGGTAGCGGATCCGTGCGCCGACGACGTCACGAGAGCATGAAGCCCGTAACGTCGTGTCCGCAGCTACCGATAGACATCTGTTGATGCGGAGCATCGATGCCACCCCTGGGGCATCGGTTATCCGTGTAGAACGCCGTCCCGGCGCCCTGCACCCGAACAGAGGACAACCACATGACTGAGCAGAACAGCAGCCCGACTCCACCCCCGCCGCCGAGTGCGATCACCCCGCCGCAGCCCACCTCGACGGTCGCCGCGCCAGCCGTCACGCCCCCAGCACCGGCTCCGACACCGGTCGCAGGTCAGCGAGCGGTCGAAGGCGATAAGTCGTTCCTCGCCACCTGGCTGCTCTCGCTGCTGGTGGGGTACCTCGGCATCGACCGCTTCTACCTGGGCAAGGTCGGCACGGGCATCTTGAAGCTGGTAACCCTCGGTGGCATCGGCGTCTGGTGGCTCGTTGACCTGATCATGGTGCTCGCCGGTGCGACCCGGGATCGCTCGGGTCGTGCGCTGGCGGGCTATGGAGATCACAAGAAGGTCGCATGGATCGTCACAGGAGCCGTCATTCTGGTGGGGATCATTCTCAACATCGTCAGCCCGAAGCCCGATGTCGCGGCTTCGATCGCCGATCCGCCAGCGGCGAGCGCACCGGCCGAGGAGAATGCGGACGCTACTACGGCCGATGAGCCGGAGACGGCGATCGTCCCTAACATGGTCGGCACCCGGATCAGCATCTCCCGCCCCATCGCTGAGGCATACGGGCTCGTCTTCACCGCCCCCGCCGACGCTACGGACGACTCGGTCATCGCAACTCAGTCGATCGCCGCGGGCGAGGAGGTCGAAGAGGGCACCGAGGTCATCGTCACTGTCGAACCTCCGAAGCCGAAGCTCACCGTCGAGCAGACGAATGCCATCGCCAAGGCGAAGGACTACCTCAACTTCAGCGGGTTCTCTCGTGCCGGACTCATCAGCCAGCTGGAGTTCGAGGGCTACAGCACCGAGTCCGCCACATTCGGCGCGGACAACGCCGAGGCCGACTGGAACGCCGAGGCAGCCGAGAAGGCCAAGCAGTACACGGACATGTCGGCCTTCTCGCGAGACGGTCTGGCCGACCAGTTGGCATTCGAGAAATTCACACCGGAGCAGATCGACTTCGCACTGGCCGCTGTCGGGTACTGAGCCACGAGAAAGGACCCAACCATGGAGAATTCCGCAATCCTCAGCTGGACACTGCAGCAGGAGATCCCGGTTCCGCCGGATGTGCTCGCACTGCTGGCGCAGGGCGAGGAGGCGATCACCTCGTTCAAGACGTTCCGTGACTCGGCGACGTTCACCACGAAGCGTCTCATCGTCCGCGACGCACAGGGCATCACGGGAAAGAAGGTCGAGATCTACTCGCTGCCCTACAGCTCGATCCTGATGTGGTCGTCGGAGAATGCCGGCACCCTCGACTGGAACTCCGAGCTGGAGCTGTGGACCAAGGCCGGTCACATCAAGGTCAAGCTCGCGAAGGGCGCCGACGTGCGGCGCATCGACAGCCTGATCGCCTGGGCCGTGCTGAACGATCACTGATGACGAGGAGAATCCCGATGAACCTTCGCCGTTCCGCGGCCGCCGGACTGATCGCCGTTGCTCTCGCAGTGACGGGATGCTCCGCCGCTGCGACGCCGGAAGCCAGCAGCAGCTCTGCGGGAGAATCCCCGGCCGCCGCCGAGCCCACGCCGGAACAGCTCGACCTCACGGGTGAGTGGTCCTGGCACGAGGCTCCCGACCCCGAGCAGACACTCACCGCCACGATCACCACCGACCGGATCGAGATCTTCTGGCCGAGCTTCGAGGTGGGCGAGGAGGGCGATGCCTTCAGCGGCACGATGGACAGCGCTCTGTACTGGGCCGGCTCGTTCACTCCGCCCGAACCGGGCGAGGACACCTACACCTTCATCTCGGTTGGCGACACCGAGGCGATGCAGAAGTCGCTGCTCGCCTCGAGTGAGACCGAGAAGGAGTTCAGCTTCGCGAACGGCGGCATCTCGTTCGACCTGACCATTCAGGGCGCGACGAAGACGCTGACGCTGACGCGGGACTGACCTGGGGACGAGGGGAACAGTGAGGCGCGGTCTGAGGGGGCCGCGCCTCGCGCTCTGAGGGGCCGCGCCTCGCGCTCGTCTCGGGGCAGGAGTGCGGCGCGACGGGATGGGATGATGTACGCGTGAGCGAAGCACAGAGCATCCCCGGCTGGCGGCACATCTACTCCGGCAAGGTCCGCGACCTGTACGCCTCGGAGGATCCGTCCGACACGCGGCTGCTGGTCGTGGCATCCGACCGGGTGAGCGCGTTCGACTTCGTGCTCTCCCCCGGAATCCCGCAGAAGGGCGAGCTGCTCACGACCCTGAGCACGTGGTGGTTCGAGAAGCTCGACGACGTGCCCAACCACATCGCCGAGGGAGAGATCCCGGATGCCGTGGCCGGCCGCGCCATGCTCGCGATGGCGCTCGACATGCTGCCGATCGAGTGCGTGGTGCGCGGGTACATCACCGGCTCGGGCTGGGCCGAGTACGTCGAGAGCGGCACCGTGTGCGGCATCCCGCTGCCCGCCGGTCTGAAGAACGGCGATCGGCTGCCCGAGCCGCTGTTCACCCCCGCGTACAAGGCTCCGATGGGCGAGCACGACGAGAACATCACCTTCGAGCGCGTGGTCGAGCTCGTCGGCGCGGAGCGCGCAGCACAGCTGCGCGACGTCTCGCTGGACACCTACCGTCGCGCCGCCGAGATCGCCGAGTCGCACGGACTGATCCTCGCCGACACGAAGTTCGAGTTCGGAGTGGACGCCGACGGCGTGCTGCGCCTGGCCGACGAGGTGCTCACCAGCGACTCCTCCCGCTACTGGGATGCCGAGACCTGGCGCACCGGGGCGACGCCCGAGGCGCGGATGGCGAGCTTCGACAAGCAGATCGTGCGCGACTGGCTCGCCGCGAACTGGGACAAGCAGGGCGAGCCGCCCGCCCTTCCCACCGACATCGTCGAGCGCACCGCCGACCGCTACCGCGAGCTGATCGACCGGCTCAAGGGCTGAGCATCCGCCCCTCCCGTCTATATGTCACGAAGTACCGGTATCCGCCGCTTATACCGGTACTTCGTGACATATAGACGGAGAGCACCGGGACGGTGGGTGAGATCCGATCCCGCGATAGTGTTTCCTCGGCCCCGCGCACGGCTGGGGGCCGACCCGCCCCGATCCCCCGAGGAGCCCGCATGCCGCTGTGGAAGATCCACGGCGACGGTCGCACCGTCGCGCCCGACGCCGTCGTCCGCCCCGAAGAACGCCTGAGCTGGCCCGCCACCATCGCGATCGGCGTGCAGCACGTCGTCGCGATGTTCGGCGCGACGTTCCTGGTGCCGATCCTCACCGGCTTCCCGGTGCCGACCACGCTGCTGTTCAGCGGTGTCGGCACGATCCTGTTCCTGCTGGTCACCCGCAACAAGCTGCCCAGCTACCTTGGCTCGTCGTTCGCGTTCATCGCCCCGGTGACGGCGGCGACCGCAACGGCCGGAATGGGCTCGGCTCTCGCCGGCATCGTCGCCGTCGGCGTGCTGCTGGGGGTCATCGGCGTCGTCGTGCACACCGTCGGCGTGAAGTGGGTCGACCGCTTCCTGCCGCCGGTGCTGGCCGGCACGATCGTCGCGCTCATCGGGTTCAACCTCGCCGGCGCCGCACGAGGCAACTACGAGCTGTCCCCGATCACTGCCACGTTCACCCTTGCCGTGACCATCCTCTTCGCGGTGGTGTTCCGCGGGTTCCTGGGGCGCATCTCGATCTTCCTCGGCGTGATCGCGGGGTACATCTTCGCGGCCGTTCGCGGTGAGCTCGACTTCAGTGCCGTCGAGGCTGCGGACTGGTTCGGTCTGCCGAGCTTCCATCTGCCCGACTTCGTCTCGCCCGGCACCTGGACGGCCATGGCGATGTTCCTGCCCGTCGTGCTCGTGCTGATCGCCGAGAACGTCGGCCACGTGCGCGGTGTCGCGACCATGGTCGAAGACCCGTCGATCAACAAACAGACGGGCAAGGCGCTGATCGCCGACGGCATCTCGACCTCGCTGGCCGGATTCTTCGGCGGCTCGGGAACGACCACCTACGGCGAGAACATCGGCGTCATGGCCTCCACCCGCGTCTACTCGACCGCGGCCTACTGGGTGGCCGGCATCACCGCGATCCTGCTGAGCATGTCGCCGAAGTTCGGGGCCGTGATCAACTCGGTGCCCGCCGGCGTGCTCGGCGGCGTGACCACCGCGCTGTACGGCCTCATCGGCGTGATCGGCATCAAGATCTGGGTCGACAACCGGGTGGACTTCTCGCGTCCGGTGAACCAGTACACCGCCGCGGTCGGGCTGATCGTCGCGGTCGGCGGGTTCCAGATCGTCGACCCGGACTCGGGCTTCCAGCTCGGCGGCATCGTGCTCGCCACAGTCGGCGCCATCCTGATCTATCACCTCGGCAACCTCATCGCGCGGGTGCGCAAGTCGGGCGCCGACGACCCGAAGCCTCTCGAGGCGGTCGGTCCGATCGGCGGCGACCCCGCCTGATCTGACCCCAAGGACCCCGGATGCTGCGCTGCGCGGTATCCGGGGTCTTTCGTCGTTCTCGTGCTGGCGCCTGGGCGCCCCGCCCCGATCCGACCCGGGGTCGCATGTCCCACAAGATGCGGGTGCGGAGGCCGACGACCCGCAGGTTCTGGGACATCCCCTGGTCGCGTGTCCCAATACTTGCCGGTGCGGACGCGTTCCACCCGCAGGTTCTGAGACATCCCCTCCGCCGGCAGGTTCACCCGCCCCGCCTTGCGCATGTCCCAGAAGACGCGGGTGCGGATGCGAACCACCCGCAGGTTCTGAGACATCCTGCGGTCGCATGTCTCAGAAGACGCGGGTGCGTGCGCCATCGACCCGCAGGTTCTGGGACATCCGCCGCGCGCACGTCTCGCAGGATGCGGTGTCAAGCCCCGTGGCGCCGTCGGCGGCCGCCGCGTAGCGTCGTGCCTCATGGAAGACCTCGACCAGCTCAGTGACATCGCCCGCACGCGCGGCTTGCGGATCGCCGTCGCCGAATCGCTGACCTCGGGAAACCTCGCCGGTCACGTCGGGGCCGGCGAAGGAACCGCCACATGGTTCGCCGGCGGGATCGTGGCCTACTTCACCGACGTGAAAGAGCGGTTGCTCGGACTCGAGCCTGGGACGGATCCGTGCTCTGCCGAGTGCGCCGAGCAGCTGGCCCGCGGCGCCCGCGAGCTCTTCGAAGTGGACCTCGCCGTCTCGACCACGGGCGTCGGCGGCCCCGGACCCGACGGAGGGCATCCGCCGGGCACGGTGTACCTCGGCTGGGCGACGCGGACGGATGCTGGCCATCGGCATCTGCAGCTCGACGGGAGTCCTGACGAAGTGCTCGCCGCGACGATCGCGGCGGCCGTGCGGATGCTGACCTTCCACGCCCCGGAGGCATGACCCCTCCACCACCCACGCTCATGTCCCAGAAGGTGCGGGTGCACGGCATCCGGACCCGCGACTAGTGGGACATGCCCCGGCGCGGTGTCTCAGAAGGTGCGGGTCGACCGAGTCCGCACCCGCAACAAAGCGGACATGCCCAGGAGGATGACCGCGGACGCGTGTGAGGCGTAAGCGCGGAGGCCGCGTGCGCACACGCCGCGCGTGCACGTCCCATAAGACGCGGGTGCACGGCATCCGGACCCGCAACTAGTGGGACATGCCCCGGCGGGGTGTCCCAGAAGATGGCAGTCGGCCGGGCCCGCACCCGCAACAAAGCGGACATGCCTGGAAGGATGACGACGGACGCGCGTGAGGCGTAAGCGCGGAGGCCGGGTGCGCACACGCCGCGCGTGCATGTCTCAGAAGGTGCGGGTGCAGGGCATCCGGAACCACGATTAGTGGGACATGCCCCGGCGGGGCGTCCCAGAAGGCGCGGGTGCACGGCATGCGGACCCACGACTATTGAGACATGCCCAGGTGAGGTGTCCCAGAAGATGCGGGTCGACCGAGCGCACACCCGCAACAGATGGGACATGCCCCGGGGAACAGACGGGCCCAGCCCCAAGCGCAGAAGTCAGGTGATGCGGGCGATCACGGCATCCGCGACGACCATCGCACCGGCCTCGGCCGACCGTGCCAGCGTGCCCGCACGGTGCGCGGTGACGGGAGTCTCCATCTTCATGGCATCCAGCACTGCGACGGTGTCACCTTCCGCGACCTCCGCACCGTCGTCGACGAGCCAGCGTACGAGCGTTCCAGGGACGGGGGCGCGCAAGTCACCCGGATCCACGACAGCCCCACCCGCCCCGCCAACAACACCCGCCCCGGCATCAACACCCGCACCGGCCGCGAACCCAGTCAGCAACTCCGTCGGCAGCCCGAGCATCACCCGCCGCCCGTCGATCTCGACGGGAAACCGCTGCAGCCCCGACTCGGCGACCGGCGCCGGACGCAGCTGCGGCTCGAGCCTCGGCAGCAACGTCGACTCGATCCACTGCGTGTGCACGGCGAAACCATCCGTCGCGAACTCGGGCGCGTCCACGGCGAGCCGGTCGAAGTCCACGACCGTCGCCGGCCCCTCGACCACCAGCTCGCGCAGCGCGCGGCGAGCGCGCACGAGCGCCGCCTCACGGGAATCCGCCCGCACGATCAGCTTCGCGATCATCGAGTCGAACGCGGCCTGCACGGCATCCCCCGCCTCGATCCCGGTGTCCCAGCGCACGCCGGGCCCACCGGGCACCCTCAGTGCCGACACGACACCAGGGCTGGGCAGGAACCCACGCCCCGGGTCCTCGGCGTTGATGCGGAACTCGAAGGCGTGCCCTCGTGGCTCGGGCGTCGCCTCGAGCGACGGCCCCTCACCGAACGCGATCGCGAACTGCTCGCGCACCAGGTCGACGCCGGTGACCTCTTCGGTGACCGGATGCTCCACCTGCAGCCGCGTGTTCACCTCGAGGAACGAGATCGTGCCGTCGGCGGCGAGCAGGAACTCCACGGTTCCCGCACCGCGGTACGAGACCTCGGCGCAGATGCGCCGGGCGGCCTCGTGGATGCGCGAACGCTGCTCGTCACTCAGCCCCGGCGCCGGCGCCTCTTCGATGAGCTTCTGGTTGCGGCGCTGCATCGAGCAGTCGCGGTCGCCGACCGCCACCACGCCGCCGCGCCCGTCGCCGAGCACCTGCACCTCGATGTGGCGCGGGCTCTCGAGGAACCGCTCGACGAAGCACTCCCCCCGGCCGAACGCGACGATCGCCTCACGGGTGGCGGCGTCGAAGGCATCCGCCACCTCCGCCAGCTCGCGGACCACTTTCAGGCCGCGCCCGCCGCCGCCGAACGCGGCCTTGATCGCGATCGGCAGGCCGTGCTCCTCGGCGAAGGCGACAGCCTCGTCGTGCCCGGCCAGCGGCTGGTCGGTGCCGGCGGCTAGCGGTGCACCGACCCGCTGGGCGATGCGCCGCGCGGTCATCTTGTCGCCGAGCGCGTCGATGCTCTCGGGGCTGGGGCCGATCCAGATCAGCCCGGCATCCTCGACGGCACGCGCGAATGCGGCGCTCTCGGACAGGAAGCCGTACCCGGGGTGCACGGCATCCGCCCCCGCGGCTTCGGCGGCGCGCAGCAGCGCGTCGATCGACAGGTAGGTGTCGGCGACGGTGACGCCGCCCAGGCCCACGGCCTCGTCCGCCAGCCGCACGTGCAGGGCATCCGCGTCCTGGTCGGCGTACACGGCGACCGACGCATGCCCGGCCTCGGCGCAGGCGCGGATCACGCGCACGGCGATCTCACCGCGGTTCGCGATCAGGATCTTCTTCATGTGGTGCTCTTCTCGGGGACGGGTCGGTGATGCGGAAGCGGATGCGGGCCCCCGGCGGCAGCTGACCGGCGAGGTCGAGACTGCTGTCGGTGAGGGCTCCGATGATCGGATATCCGCCGGTCAGCGGATGGTCGGGCAGGAACAGCACCGGCTGCCCGTCGGGCGGCACCTGGATCGCGCCGTTCACGGCACCCTCGCTGGGCAGCTCTCCGGTGACGGCGCGTTCGAGCGGCACGTCGCCGTGCAGGCGGATGCCGACCCGGTCGGAACGCGGCGTGACCAGCCATTCCTGCTCGGTGAGCGTACGGATCGCGGCGGGGGCGAACCAGTCGTCGCGCGGCCCGAGCGTGATCTCGAGCTCGATGAGGTCGCCGGATGCCGGCAGCGCACGCGGCAGCGGATACGGGTCGACCGCGTTCGGAGCGTCGGCGCCGATCCCCAGCACGTCGCCCGCCTGCAGCGGGGCAGGCCCCAGCCCGGCGAGGGTGTCGGATGCCACGCTGCCCAGCTCGGCATCCGCGGCGATGCCGCCGCGCACGGCGATCACGTACCGCAGCCCGTGGGTCGGGTGGCCGATCGTGAGCTCGTCACCGTCGGCGATCGCGAACGGGATGCCGTGCGGCACGGTGTGCGTCACGCCTGCGGCATCCGTCAGTGTCAGCTCTCCGATCGCGCCGGCGACGGCCGCGACGCCGTCACCGTGGAAGCGCAGCTCGGCTCCGCCCACGCTCTCGAGCACGGCGGCGCGGCTGCGGTTGCCGACGGCGCGGTTGGCGTCGCGCATCGCGGTGCGGTCTGCGACCCCGGATGCCGAGACGCCGAGGGCCGCGTGGCCCTGGCGGCCGGCATCCTGCACGAGCAGCTGCAGGGAGGGGCGGACGACCTCGACGGCGTGAGAGCTGGGTTGCTCGACGTGAGAGCTGGGTTGCTGAGCCTGTCGAAGCACCCCGTCTGCGGTTTCGGGGCCCTTCGACAGGCTCAGGGACCCAGCTGCGCGCGCCGTCGGCCGCTCAGCGCGCTCGAACCGCACCAGCGTCCCCGGCGACAGCAGGGCGGGCGGGTCGCGGTCGATGTCCCACATCGCGGCATCCGTGCGTCCGATCAGCTGCCAGCCACCGGGACTCTCCCGCGGGTAGACGCCGGTGAAGTGCCCGGCGAGCGCGACGGAGCCGGCCGGCACGCGCGTGCGCGGCGAAGAGCGGCGCGGCACATCGAAGAGCGGGTCGGGTGAGACCGTGTAGCCGAAGCCCGGCGCGAAGCCCGAGAACGCCACCTGCCATTCGGCGGCGAGGTGGCGGTTCACGACCTCCTCGGCGGAGACGCTCAGCAGTGCGGCGACGTCGGTGAGGTCCTCGCCGTCGTAGCGCACCGGCACGGTCACCTCGCGGGTGTGCGGCACGTGCTCGGCATCCACCTCGGTCGCCTCCAGCACCGCGGCGAGCTCCGCCGCCGACACCCGCAGCGGATCGAAGCGCACGAGCACGGTGCGGGCGCCGGGGATGCGCTCGACCACGCCGGGCACGCCGTCCCAGGCGAGGTTCAGCCGCATCGCCTCGTCGAGGTCGGCGGCCTCGACGAGCAGGGTGCGGTCGGATGCCGTGAGGATGCGCATCAGACGAGATACTCCGCGTCGGGCACGTCGGTGACGAACATGTGGCCGGGTGCGTGCGTGACGGCGAACGGCGGACGGGATGCCATGATCGCCGCCTGCGGGGTGACCCCGCACGCCCAGAACACCGGGATCTCACCGTCGCGCACCTCGGGCGCATCGCCGAAGTCCGGGCGGCTCAGGTCGAGGATGCCGAGCGAGGCCGGGTCGCCGATGTGCACGGGTGCGCCGTGCACCGCCGGGGTGCGGCCCGAGATCTGCACGGCATCCGCCACCCGGGATGCCGGGATCGGGCGCATCGAGACGACCATCTCGCCGTGCAGCCGGCCGGCGGGCGTGCAGTCGATGTTCGTGCGGTACATCGGCACGTTGCGCCCGAGTTCCTGGTGGCGGATCGGGATGCCGGCCTCGGCGAGGCCGGTCTCGAACGTGAAGCTGCAGCCGATGAGGAAGGCGACGAGGTCGGGATGCTCGGCCCAGGCATCCGTGGCGTCGGTGACCTCTTCGGCGAGCTCGCCGTCGCGCCAGATGCGGTACCGGCCGATGTCGGTGCGGATGTCGCTGCCCGGCGCGAGCGCGGATTCGACCTGGCCCTGCTCGATGACCTCGAGCACCGGGCACGGCTTCGGGTTGCGTTGCGCGTAGAGCAGCGTCTCGAAGGCCCAGTCGGCGGGCACGGCGATGAGGTTGGCCTGCGTGAGACCCGCCGCCACCCCGCTGGTCGGCTCGGCGAGCCCCTCGCGGTACGCACGGCGCGCGGCACGCGCGGCGGCGAGCTGATCGGGGGTGGCGACGACGGTCATCTCAGGCTCCCGCGGTGTCGAACGGCGTGGCCGAACGGCCCGCGAACGGGGCGATCGTGATGCCGGCGGCCTGCAGCATCCGCTTCGTCTCCGCGGCCATCGCGATCGCACCGGCGCTGTCGCCGTGCACGCAGATCGACTGCGCCTCGACGCGCACGTCCGTGCCGTCGATCGCGCGGATCACGCCGGTCTCGGCCAGGCGCACCATGCGCTCGGCGACGGCGGCCGGGTCGTGCAGCACCGCACCCTCCTGGGTGCGTGAGACGAGCTGCCCGTCGGGCTGGTACGCCCGGTCGGCGAACGCCTCGGCCGCGACCTGCAGGCCGGCCCGGCGTGCCACGTCGAGCACGACGCCGCCGGCGAGCCCGAGCAGCACCAGGCCCGGATCGATCGCCTTGATGGCGGCCACGACATCCTTCGCCTGACGCTCGTCACGGGCGATGGTGTTGTACAGCGCGCCGTGCGGCTTGACGTACGCGACCGCGCCGCCGACCGAACGGGTGAGTCCCTCGAGCGAGCCGAGCTGGTACTCGACGTGCGCCTGCAGCGTCGCCGAGTCGATCTCGACGTTCGTGCGCCCGAAGTTGTCGTAGTCGCGATACCCGGGGTGCGCGCCGATCACGACACCGTTGCGCACCGCGGCGGCGAGGGTCTCGCGGATGCCCTCGGGGCTGCCCGCGTGGAACCCGCACGACACGTTCGCGCTGGTGACGATCTCGAGCATCGCCTCGTCGTCGCCGACGATGCGGTCGGGGGTGTTCTCGCCGAGATCCGAGTTCAGGTCGATGGATGCCATGTCATCCGTCCTTCCTTGTGCGTGGGGCCATCATCACGCACCGACGCCGAGGAACGCGAAGATCGGGCCGACCGAGACGATGCCCATGTACCAGGTCAGCAGGGTCACGAGCGTTCCGGCGATGAGCAGCCACAGCGGGTACTTCTTCGAGCCGAGCAGGTCGCGGCGGAACCAGCCGATGTACATGAACACGGTCAGGCCGATCGGCAGGATGAGGCCGTTGAAGCCGCCGACGAACACGAGGATCGCGGCCGGTGCGGTGCCGATGAGCAGGTAGATGATCAGCGAGACCACGATGAACCCGACGGTGGCCAGCTGCAGCGACCAGCCGCCCAGGAAGCGCTTGTTGAACGACGACAGGAACGACGCCGAGGTGTAGGCGGCGCCGATCACCGAGCTGAGGGCCGCGGCCCAGAAGATCGCGCCGAAGATGCGCAGGCCGGCGTCGCCGAGCACGGCGCCGAACGCCTGGCCGGCGGGGTTGGCGGCCTGACCGGAGAGGTCGAGGGTGACGCCGGATGCCACGACGCCGAGGATCGCGAGGAACAGCACGTACCGCATGATGCCGGTGACGAGGATGCCGTTGGCGGCCGCACGCATGACCGGGCCGGCGTGCTGCGGGCCGGTGTGGCCCGAGTCGAGGTAGCGGTGCGCGCCCGAGTAGGTGATGTAGCCGCCGACCGTGCCGCCGACGATCGTGGTGATCGTGGCGAAGTTGATCCTGTCGGGCACGAATGTCTGGCGCAGGGCATCGCCCACCGGCGGCTGCGAGACGAACGCGACGATGACGGTCATCACGATCATGCCGATGCCGAGGATGATCAGCACGATGTCCATCACCCGCCCGGCCTTCTTGATGAGGAACAGGATGATCGCGAGCGCTCCGGTGAGCAGCCCGCCGATCTTCGGGTCGATGCCGAGCAGGGCGTTCAGGCCCAGCCCGCCACCGGCGATGTTGCCGATGTTGAACGCCAGGCCGCCGATGATCACCAGCACGGCGATGACGTGACCCGAGAACGGGATGGCACTGTTGGCGAGCTCACCGGCGCGCTTGCCCGACGAGGTGATCATGCGCCAGATGTTCAGCTGCACGGCGATGTCGATCAGCACCGAGACGAGGATGGCGAAGGCGAACGCCGATCCGAGCTGCTGGGTGAAGGTGGCGGTCTGGGTGATGAAGCCGGGACCGATGGCGCTGGTGGCCATGAGGAAGATCGCGCCGATGACGGCACTGCGGCCCGCGCGCTTCTTCGCGGCGGAGATGCGGGCTTCGTCCTCGGCGGAGAGGGAAGCAGATGCCTGCTCGGACATGAGGGAGGTCCCATCGTCGTTGGTGGGTGTCGGATGACACCGAGTGTAGAACATATCAGCCCGGATTGTTCAACAATTCTTGGCTTGGGTCCCTGAGCCTGTCGAAGGGCCCAAACTGCACTGTTGGGTGCTTCGAGAGCCTCAGCAGCCCAGCAGTCAGGCTGACCAACCCAGCTTGGGTCCCTGAGGCTCTCGAAGGGCCCCAAGCTGCACCCCGGGTGCTTCGAGAGCCTCAGCAACCCAGCCACACACACCCAGACCATCACTGGGTGCTTCGACAGGCTCAGCAACCCACCCGTACCCTGGTTGCATGACCACCCGCGCGCCGCTCGCCGACGTTCTGCGAGAGCGCATCATCGACGGCGATTTCGCACCCGGGTCGCGCCTGTCCGAGTCGGCGCTGGCCGAGCAGCTCGACGTGTCGCGCAACACGCTGCGCGAGGCGTTCCGGGTACTGGCCGAGCAGGGGCTCATCGAGCACGTCCCCCATCGCGGCGTCTCGGTCGCCTCGCCGACGATCGCCGACATCATCGACATCTACCGGGCCCGCCGGATCATCGAGTGCACCGCGCTGCGGCAGTCGGAGCCGGAGCATCCGGCGGTGCAGCTCATGCGCGCGTCGCTGGCGGATGCCGAGCGCCATCTGCCGCTCGAGGACTGGCGGCGGGTCGGCAGTGCGAACATGGCCTTCCATGATGCGATCGTCGCCCTCGCCGACAGCCCGAGACTGGCACGCACCTACCGCGATGTCGCAGCCGAACTGCGCCTGGTATTCCTTGAGATCGACGATCCCCGATCACTGCACGAACCCTTCGTCCGCAAGAACCGCGCGGTGCTCACGGCTCTCATGGAGCGCGGTCCGGAGGCCGCCGCCGACGAGCTGGAGCGCTACCTGATGGCATCCGAGCGCACGGTCCTGGGTGCCTTCACCCGCATGGGCAAGGCATAGCGACGACTCGATCTGGTCGTCCGGCGCCTGGACGGCGACGAACGCCATCGGACACGAGCGGGGTCACGGCAAAGGGCGTCCGCTGACGCCGTAGGACTCGGCGTCGATCAGGCGGATTCGCGGACGACCAGCTCGGTCGGCAGGATCGTCACCCGCTCCGGCTCGCGGCCGGCGAGCACGTCGAGCAGCACGGATGCCATGGTGACCCCCTGCTGATGCGTCGGCTGACGGATCGTGGTCAGCGGCGGATCGACCGTGACCGCGACCTGCGAGTCGTCGAAGCCGACGACCGCGATCTGGTCGGGAACGCGGATGCCGGCTGAGCGCAGCACGCTGAGCACACCACGCGCCATGAGGTCGCTGGCGACGAAGACGGCATCCGGCAGCACCTCGGCGGCCAGCATCCGCCGGGTCGCCTCCGCGCCGCCCTCCTCGCTGAACTGGCCGTCGTGGACGCCGGCCGATTCCAGCCCCGCTGCGGCCAGCGCCTCGTCGTACCCGTGGCGGCGGTCGAGCCCAGGGGGCATCGTCTGCGGGCCGGTGATCGTGGCGATGCGCGTGCGGCCCAGGCCGATCAGGTGGTCGGTGGCGTCGCGTGCGGCCTGCACGTTGTCGACGTCGACGACGAAGTTGCTGTCGTGCGGCCTCGCCGGGCGGCCGCCGAACACCACCGGCACGGCCTCGGCGATGCGGTCGACGAACGAGTCGCTGGTGTGGTGCGAGACGATGATCGCGCCGTCGACGCCGCCGTTGCGCACGAAGCTCGTCGTCTTGTCACCAGGGTCGTCACTCGCGATCAGCAGGTTGAGCACGTAGTCCGAGCGCGTGAGCCGCTCGCTGATGCCCGAGACGATCGCCGCGAAGAACGGGTCGCCGAAGAACCGGGTGGTGTCCTCGGGCACGACCAGCGCGATCGCGTGCGTCTGCCGGCTGGCGAGGGTGCGTGCCGCACGGTTGGGCACGTAGTTCAGCCGCGAGATCGCGTCGTTGACCGCGGTGAGCGCCTCGGGGCTCACCGCGGTCGAACCGTTCACGACGCGCGAGACGGTGGACCGTGAGACGCCCGCGGCCGCCGCGACCTGCTCGATCGTGGGGCGGGCCATCGGTTCTCCTTCTCGGGCGGTGGGACTGGTGGGGCGGGCGGGCCCTTCGAGAGCCTCAGGGCCCTTCGAGAGCCTCAGGGACCCAGCAGGGCTCAGGGCCCTTCGACAGGCTCAGGGCCCCAGAGGGTCAGATCGCGCGAGCGGCGATGATCCGAGCGTACTCCCGGCCGCTGTCCTTGATCGTGCGCTCCTGTGTGTCGTAGTCCACGCGCACGATGCCGAATCGCTTCGCGTATCCCCACGCCCACTCGAAGTTGTCCATCAGCGACCAGTAGAAGTAGCCGCGCACATCGGCGCCCTGCTCGACGGCATCCAGTGTCGCCGCGAGGTGATCACGCAGGAACCCGGCGCGGTCCTCGTCGGCGACCGTACCGTCCGCCTCGACGACGTCGTCGTAGGCGACGCCGTTCTCGGTGACGTACAGCGGCACGCCGGGCGCATACTCCTCGCCGACCTGCACCAGCAGGCGGGTGAGCCCCTCGGGCTGCACCTCCCAGTCCATGTCGGTGCGCGGCAGGCCGCGCTCGACCCAGTGGATGCCCTCGTGCGACGGGAACGGCGACGCCGTGGGGCGCTCCTGCCCGTCGGTCTCGTGCGGGTTGCCCTCGACGCCCGGCTGCGGGTGCCCCGACAGCATCTCACCGTGGTAGTAGTTGATGCCCAGTGCGTCCAGCGGGGTCGAGATGGCATCCAGGTCTTCGGGCTGCACGGCATCCTGCCAGGCCGATACGGCCTCGGCATCCACCTCGCGGATGTCACGGACGATGTCAGCCGGGTACGCACCGCGGAAGATCGGGTCGAGGAACCACCGGTTGAACTGCCCGTCGATGCGGCGGGCGGCGTCGACATCCAGCGGGTCGTCCGGGTCGGCGGGCTCGGCCAACGTGAGGTTCAGGGTGATGCCCAGATCGAGGCCCGGCGCGCGCTCGCGCAGCGCCTGCACGGCACGGCCGTGCGAGAGCAGCAGATGGTGCGAGGCCAGCAGGCCGTCGAGGATGCTGGTGCGCCCCGGCGCGTGCACGCCGGCGGTGTAGGAGAGGAACGACGAGCACCAGGGTTCGTTCATCGTGGTCCAGTGCTGCACCCGGTCACCGAGCGCGTCGTGCACGCTCAGCGCGTACTCCACGAACCGGTCGACGACCGCGCGGCTGGTCCAGCCGCCGCGCTCCTCGAGCGCCTGCGGCATGTCCCAGTGGTGCAGGGTGAGCCACGGCACGATGTCGGCGTCGAGCAGTTCGTCGACGAGGCGCTTGTAGAAGTCGAGGCCCTGCTCGTTGACCGCACCGCCGTCGGGGCGCACCCGCGACCATGACGTCGAGAAGCGGTACGCCTGCAGGCCGAGCTGCTTCATGAGCGCGACGTCCTGCGGGTAGCGGTGGTAGTGGTCGCAGGCGACGTCGCCGTTCTCGGCGTTGACGACCGCACCCGGCACGCGCGTGAACGCATCCCAGACGGATGCCGTGCGTCCGTCCTCGAAGGCCGCCCCCTCGATCTGGTAGGCCGCTGTCGCGGCGCCGAAGAGGAACTTCTCGGGGAAGGGTCGGGTCATGGGGGTCATCCTTTCACTGCACCGGCCATGATGCCACTGACCAGCTGCTTGCCCGCTGCGACGAAGAGCAGCAGCAGGGGCAGGGTCGCGAGCACGGCGCCGGCGAGCACGATCGAGTAGTCGATGTAGTACCCGGACTGCAGCTGGCTGAGCGCCGTCTGCAGGGTCG
Source organism: Microbacterium sp. YJN-G (assembly GCF_015040615.1). Lineage (NCBI taxonomy): Bacteria > Bacillati > Actinomycetota > Actinomycetes > Micrococcales > Microbacteriaceae > Microbacterium > Microbacterium sp. YJN-G. The sequence continues at coordinate 158,343 of NZ_CP060402.1, read as the reverse complement.
GGTTCTGAGGGGGCAGCACGATGAGGGGCCACAGGTAGTCGGTCCATGCGGTCATGAACGTGAACAGGCCGAGGATCGCCATCGCGGGGCGGGCGGCGGGCAGTCCCACGGTGAGGAAGGTGCGGAACTGGTTCGCGCCGTCCACGCGCGCCGCCTCGATGAGCTCGTCGGGGATGACGTCGACGAGGTACTGGCGCATGAAGAACACGCCGAATGCGGTGACGAGGGTCGGCACGATGACCGCGCCGATCGAGCCGGTCCAGCCGAGCTCGCGCATCACCATGAACAGCGGGATGATGCCGAGCTGAGTGGGGATGGCCATCGTCGCGATGACGAACACCATCAGACCGTCGCGACCGCGGAAGCGCAGCTTGGCGAAGGTGTAGCCCGCGAGCGTCGAGAAGGTCACCACCGAGATGGTGATCACCGAGGAGATGATGATCGAGTTGCCCAGGGCCAGCCAGAACGGGATGGCGTCGAGCACCTTCGCCGCGTTGGCCAGGAAGTTGCCTCCGGGGATGAGCGGCAGGGTCTCGCCTCGGGTCGAGTTGTCGCCGCTGGCGACGACGATCGACCACCACAGCGGGTAGACGCTGCCGATGATGAACGCGGCGAGCAGTCCGTAGGTGAGGAAGCCGGGTCGGCTGCCGATTCCGGCGGTGCCGGCGGCGACGCGACGGCGGCGGATGCGCTCGGGGACGCTGAGGGCCATGGTGGCGGTCATCGCTCGGCTCCTGTCGTGAGGGCGCGGGCGCGGCGGCGCACCGTGCGCGGGCGCGGGGAGTCGCCGGTGGCGACCCGGCGCGAGATGAGGAAGTTGATCACGCCGATCCCGAGGATGAGCAGGAACAGCAGGATGGCGACGGCGGATGCTTCACCGAGGTCCCGGCGGAAGAACGCCATCTCCCACAGGAACAGCACCGTGGTCTGGAACTGCCGATCGGAGCCGCCGATGCCGCCTGCGGTGGAGACGTCGAACAGGCGAGGCTCGGCGAAGATCTGCAGCCCGCCGATGGTGGCGGTGATCACGACGAAGATCAGCGTCGGGCGGATCGTCGGGATGGTGATGGAGAAGAACCGGCGCGCGGCGCCGGCCCCGTCGAGGGCCGCGGACTCGTACAGGTCACGCGGGACGGCCTGCATCGCGGCCAGCAGGATGAGGGCGTTGTACCCGGTCCAGCGGAAGTTGACCATGACGGCGATGGCGATGTGCGAGAGGAAGGTGCTGTGCTTCCACTCCTGGTCGACGATGCCGACGAGGTTCAGCAGGTTGTTCGCGAGGCCGTCGGCCTCGTTGAAGATGCTCGAGAAGATGATGGCGACGGCGACCGGGGTGATGACGAAGGGGATGAGCACGCTCATCCGCCAGAATGTCGGGGCGCGCAGGCCGCGATCGAGCAGGTAGGCGATCAGCAGGGCCATCGCCAGCTGCGGGATCGCCGAGAGCAGGAAGATGCTCAGCGTGTTGAAGATCGAGTTCCAGAACATGCTGTCGGCGAGGATCTCGGTGAAGTTGCCGAAGCCGAGGAACTCGCCCTGCCCCTTGAGCAGGTCCCACTCGTGCACCGCGACCCACACGGTGTACAGCAGCGGGAACAGGCCCACCAGGCCGAACAGCAGGAAGAACGGCGAGATGTAGAAGTACGGCGAGGCGTTCTGATCGAACCGGGAGACTCGATGTTTCCACGTCATGAAGGGGCTCTTTTCATGCATCCGGTCGCAGGCCGCGCGCTCAGGCGCGGCCTGCGACCGGAATGACTGTCAGTCGACCAGGTCGCCCAGGAGCGAGATCGCCTGCTCCCACGCACCGGCGGTGTCGGTCTCGCCGCGATCCAGCGCGCTCAGCGCCGGACCGAAGACGTTCTCCTGGATCACCGAGTCGTCGGCGCCCTTGAACTGGGCGACGACGCCCTTGGCGCGCTCGGCGAGGATGGCGCCGGTGGGCGCGTCGTTGAAGAACGCGTTCGGCGTCGCGTCGGCGGCGAGCTTCTCCTGTGCCTCGATCGTCGAGGGGAAGTTGCCCGCGGCGGCGGACTGCTTCACCTGCTGCTCGGGCTGGGTGAGCCAGTCGGCGAGCTCAGCGGCCGCCTCATGGTGCTGCGAGGTCTCGGGGATCGACAGGAACGCGCCACCCCAGTTGGCCGCGCCGCCGGGGAACACGTCGGCGAAGTCCCAGCCGGTGGATGCGTCGCCGCCGCCGGCCTCGACCTGGCCCTGCACGACGCCCAGCATCCAGCCGGGGCAGACGAACGTGGCGAACGTGCCGTCGACGAACGACTTGCCGCCGTTCCAGTCCCAGGCGGCCTGCGCAGCCGACTGGCCGCCCTCGGTCGCGGCGCCCAGCAGCTCGAAGCGCTCCTTCAGCTCGTCGTTGCCCTCGACGTTCAGCTCGCCGTCGGCGGTGTAGTAGCCCTCGTCGAGCTGGTTGACCATGGCGTTCCAGACGAAGCCCGAGTGGTCGTACCAGGCCTTGCCGGTCTTGTCGGTGTACTCCTGGCCGACGGTGAAGTAGTTCTCCCAGTCACCCTCGAGCAGCTCGGCGACCGACTCGCGGTCGCTGGGGAGCCCTGCCGCCTCGAACGCGGCGCCGTTGTAGCAGATGCCGGCGGGGCCGATGTCGGTGCCGTAGCCGATCACGCGGCCCTCGGCGTCGGTCGCCTGGCCGTACTTCCAGTCCACCCAGTCGCCCTTGCGCTCCTCGATGCCGTGGTCGCGCAGGTCGACGAAGACGTCGGAGACGTCCATGATGGCGCCGAGCCATCCCTCCTCGATCGCGACGATGTCGCTGAGGCCGCTGCCCGCGGCGATCTTGGTGAAGGCGTCGGTGCGGGCGTTGCCGCCGGTGTCGATGTTGGTCGCCTCGATGGTGATGTTCGGGTGCGCGTCCTCGTACTCCTTGTAGAGGTCGTCGTAGCCGAACGTTCCGAACGTGGTGATGGTCAGCGTGATCTTCTCGTCGCCGGAGCCGTCGGTGCCGGCGTCAGCGGTGCCGCTGCAGCCGGCGAGGGCGAGGGCCGAGACGGATGCGAGGGATGCCGTCACCAGCATCCGGCGTCGCGCGTGCGTGTTCACAGGTCACTCCTTTGTGCAGTAGTGCGTTGGGTGTGCGGGTCGTGCTTCGGGTTGTCCGCGGCGCGCTTTGGGAGCGCTCCCACGGACTGATGGATCAATCTATGGGAGCGCTCCCACGAATGTCAAGCGCGACCACCGGACCGGATGCCGCCCGCGGCGCGCACAGCCTGCTCCGGTAACCTTCTCCGGTGCCCGAACTCTCCCCCGCCCTCACCCGCGCCGAGTCCCTGATCCGCTCGATCCCGGACTACCCGGAAGCCGGCATCCTCTTCCGCGACATCACCCCGCTGCTGGCCGATGCCGAGGCGCTGCGTGTGACCACCGAGGCCCTGATCGAGCCGTTCGCCGGCACCTTCGACGTCGTCGCCGGCATCGAGGCGCGCGGCTTCATCCTCGCGGGCGCGGCTGCCATCACCGCCGGTGTCGGCCTGGTGCCGATCCGCAAGGCGGGTAAGCTCCCCCGGCCCGCGGCATCCGTCGACTACGCACTCGAGTACGGCACCGCCACCATCGAGATGCACGACGACCTGCCCGCCGGCACCCGCATCCTGCTCATCGACGACGTGCTCGCCACGGGCGGCACCCTCGCTGCGGGCCGTCACCTCGTCGAGCGTCTCGGCTGCACGGTCGCCGGCATCAGCGTGCTGTTCGAGATCGACGGCCTGGGCGGCCGCGATCTGATCGGCGACCTGCACACGGTCTTCCACTCCGCCTGACCGCGCTCGCCCGCTTCCAGCCCGCTCGCCCGCGGCTGTCGTCGACGACGGAACGCCCGGGTTCGCGCGGTAGACTCTCCCTGATCCCGCCCGCGACATCCGGAGTCTGAGTATGCCCACCATCGTCGTCGACGTCATGCCCAAGGCCGAACTGCTCGACCCGCAGGGCAAGGCCGTCTCCGGAGCCTTCGCCCGCCTGGGCGTCGAGGCCTTCAGCCAGGTGCGCATCGGCAAGCGCTTCGAGCTCACCGTCGACGGCGAGGTCACCGATGAGGTGCTCGCCGAGGCCCGCCGCGTGGCCGAGGACGTGCTGTCGAACTCCGTGATCGAAGACGTCGTCGCCGTGTCGGTGAGCGACGCCGAGGTGGCGGAGTGACCGCTCGCATCGGGGTCATCACCTTCCCCGGTTCGCTCGACGACCGCGACGCGCAGCGCGCGGTGCGCATCGCCGGCGCCGAGCCCGTCGCCCTCTGGCACGGCTCGCACGACCTCGAGGGCGTCGACGCGCTGGTGCTGCCGGGCGGCTTCAGCTACGGCGACTACCTGCGCTCGGGTGCGATCGCCGCGCTCTCGCCGATCATGGCCGAGGTCAAGGATGCTGCCGCGAAGGGCATGCCGATCCTGGGGATCTGCAACGGCTTCCAGATGCTCGTCGAGGCGCACCTGCTGCCCGGCGGACTGATCCGCAACGACCACCAGCACTTCGTGCGCCGCGACCAGAAGCTCACGGTCGAGAACGCCGGCACCGCCTGGACGACGGCCTTCCAGCAGGGCCAGGAGATCGTCATCCCGCTGAAGAACGGCGAGGGCGGCTACATCGCCGACGACGAGACGCTCGACCGTCTGGAGGGCGAGGGCCTGGTCGCCTTCCGCTATGCGGGCGTCAACCCGAACGGCTCGCTGCGCGACATCGCGGGGCTCACCAACGCCGCGGGCAACGTGGTCGGCCTCATGCCGCACCCCGAGCACGCCACCGAGCCCGGCTTCGGCCCCGACACCCGCGACGCGATGCGCTCGGGCGTGGACGGCCTGGGCTTCTTCGAGAGCGCCGTCGCCGCGGTCGCCCGTATCGCCGCCTGACCGGCATCCCGATCCGGCGACGCCGGGCGACCCTCATCGTCGCCGATCGCCACCTGACCGGCATCCTCCCGGCTCGCACCCGCTGACGCGCGCGTGTCCCATGCCGCATCCGGGTGATGCTCCGCAACCCGTTTCCCTCGCTCCTCCTGCGTGCTAGCTTGACGTCGTCGTGCCCGGCGATCCCGGGCCAGTACACAAAGGAGTGAACGTGAAACGACGTGCCCGCGGCATCCTCGCCGCAGCCGCCACCGGTGCCACCGCGATCGCGGGGGTCATGCTCGTCCCGCCGGCGTCGGCAGCCCCTCCGGGAGAGAGTCCGACCTCCACCGACTCTTCGGTGCAGCGCCCGGACAACCGCCCCGGCCCGCTCACCGAGCGGCAGAACGAGCGGCGCAAGGCCGCACAGAAGCTGATCCTCTCGGGTCAGGCCACGCCGAACGAAGACGGCGTCGTCGCCCTGAACGCCGAGGGCGACAAGTACTACGAGGCCGCCGTCACCGGCACGGGACGGCTGTTCACGATCCTCGCCGAGTTCGGCGATCAGGGCAGCGGCAAGCTGGGCACCGACCCGGGCCCGCTGCACAACCAGATCGCAGAGCCCGACCGCACCCTCGACAACAGCACGCACTGGCGTGCCGACTTCAACACCGCCTACTACCACGACCTGTTCTTCGGTGACGGCGACGCCGGCACCACCGAGCAGTCCTTCGCGGACTTCTACTCCAAGCAGTCGTCAGGGGCGTACACGGTCGCAGGCGAGGTCAGTGACTGGGTGCAGGTGCCGGGCAATGCGTCGACCTACGGCGACAACGCCGTCGAGGATGCCGGTGGCGCGTGGCAGTTCATCGCCGACGCGGCCAACGCCTGGTACGCGGCGCAGGTGGCCGCAGGCCGCACCGCGGCCGAGATCCAGGCGGACCTGGCGACGTTCGATGTGTGGGACCGCTACGACCACGACGCCGACGGGAACTTCGACGAGCCCGACGGGTACATCGACCACTTCCAGGCCGTGCACGCCGGTGAGGGCGAGGACGCCGGAGGCGGCGTGCAGGGTGCGGATGCCATCTGGTCGCACCGCTGGTACGTGAATGCGACCGACTTCGGCCAGACCGGGCCGGCCGGTGCCGAGTTCGGCGGCACCCAGATCGGCGACAGCGGCATCTGGATCGGCGACTACACCGTCGAGGCCGAGAACGGCGGACTCGGCGTGTTCGCGCACGAGTACGCCCACGACCTCGGCCTGCCCGACCTGTACGACACGGCGGGCGGCGAGAACTCCACCGGCTTCTGGACGCTGATGTCCAGCGGCTCGTGGCTCGGCGACGGCCAGGTCGACATCGGCACGACGCCGAACTACATGGGCCCGTGGGAGAAACTGCAGCTCGGCTGGCTCGACTACGCCATCGTCAACCCCGGCGAGTCGGGCGACTTCACGCTGAGCCCCGCGGCCCGGCAGGTCGACGGCCAGGAGCAGGCGCTGATCGTCGACGTCCCGGATGCCACCAGGACGACGACACTCGTAGAACCGGCCGGCGGCCACGCATGGTGGACCTCGAGCGCCGACGACCTGAACACGACGCTGACGCGGTCGTTCGATCTGACCGGCATCCGCTCGGCGACGGTGACCGCGAAGGCCTGGTACGACATCGAGGCCGGGTACGACTTCCTGTACGCGGAGTACTCGACCGACGGCGGCGCGAACTGGACCCAGGTGGGCAAGCCGCTGGACGGCAGCTCGAGCGGACGGTGGGCCGCACTGCGGTACTCGGTGCCCGGCGGCAGCGCCGACACGCTGTTCCGGTTCCGGTACCAGAGCGACGGCGGCGTGCACCTGGCCGGTGCGTTCCTCGACGACATCGTGGTCAAGAGCGGCGGGACGACCCTGCTCACCGACGACGTCGAGGCCGGCGAGAACGGCTGGACGGCGGCTGGCGGGTTCACGCTCAGCGACGGCACGCACACCTCGACCGGTGACCGCTACTACCTCGCCGAGAACCGCACCTACGTCGACTACGACACGACGCTGCGGGTCGGCCCGTACCAGTTCAGCGAGGGCATCACCCGGCCGAACTGGGTGGAGCACTTCCCGTTCCAGGACGGCATGCTCGTCTGGGCGATCGACGAGTCGTACGGCGACAACAACACGATCGACCACCTCGGTCACGGGCTGGCGCTGCCGGTCGACGCGAACCCGGTGCCGATCGTGTACGAGGACGGCACGATGCCCAGCAACCGGCGTCAGCCGTTCGATGCGGCGTTCGGTCTGAACGCCCTCGACCAGGTGAGCCTGCACAAGCAGGTGCTGGTCGGCAAGGGCAAGAAGCAGACCATGCAGACCATGACGGCCAGCTCGACCCCCGGCACGCAGACGGCGACGTTCACGGATGCCGTTCCCGAGGCGTTCTACGACGACTCGAACCCGCTCGGCGGCGTGCTGGTGGCCGGCCACGGCGTGACGATCACGGTGACCGGTCAGACGACCGGCAGCGCCATGACCGTCTCGGTCGCCAACCCCGCGGAGTAGTCACCGGCCGCATCGGATGACACACGGTCCGGGCCCGTCCCCTCAGGGGGCGGGCCCGGACTTCGTGTTCGACGGATGCGGAAGGATGCCGTGGCGCACGGCATCCGCTGTCTCAGATGCCGGCGGGCGGCCAGACGCCGATGATGATCGCCATCACCACGATGGTGACGAGTTCGTGGGCGATGTTCAGGGTGGTGAGCTTGGTCGAGCGGCCCTCGAAGGCGTCGTGCGTGATGAAGCGCGCCGCCGTGAACCCGGCCCACAGGGTGACCGCGGTGACGACGGCCGCCCAGAAGTACGACCCCTCGTAGAAGTGCCAGGCGATGGATGCCGCACCGGCGAGCACCCAGGCGGTGATGAAGCTCACCAGCACGGTCGTGATCATCGGGATGATGGCGCTCGACCCCGGCCGGTCCATGTCGACGTTCGCGAGCCTCGACCAGCGCGTGCCGAACACCTTCGGCGCGTACCAGATCGATCCCACGATCATGGTCGAGACCGTCGCCAGCAGCACTGCCCAGTAGTTGATCTCCGGAATGGTCATCCTGCCTCCTCGCTCGGATGCGGTCAGACTACTCCCCGGCGGCCGATCGGCCCGGCAGCCGGGCCAGTCGCACGCTGCCGGCCGGCCCGCCGGCCGACAGCCGATCAGCCGCGCATGGCGACGCCGCGGCGCCAGTACCCCATGAAGGCGACCTGGGCGCGGTCGACGCCGAGGTCCTTGACCAGGTGGCGGCGCAGGGTGGTGACCACGCCGCTCTCACCGGCGATCCAGTAGTAGCGGTCGGTGGGGGCATCGGTCGCGGCGATCTCCTCGCCGAGCGCGGAGTACACCGGCGTCTCCCAGAGCAGCTCCTCGGTCTCGACGTCGCGCACCTCGACGGCGGCGGCATGCCCGCCCAGGTGCTGCAGCACGGCGGGGATGAGCGCGGTGCCGTGCAGCTCGCCGGTCTCGCGCGGCAGCCAGGTCACCTCGACACCGGCGGGGGCGTCGATCGTGAGGACGTCATCCGCCGTGGGCACCTCGATGAAGGCCGTGCCGCGCAGGTCGCGCGGGGCGTCCTCGAGGATGCGCGCGATCGCCGGAGCGGCGGTCTCGTCTCCGGCCAGCAGCACCGATCGTGCCGCGCCCGGCGAGAACTCGGCTCCGCCGTGCTCGCGCATCGGCACGTTGCGGCGCGGGCCGACGATGAACAGCGGCTGCCCGACCCTGGCCGTGCTCGCCCAGGTCGAGGCGGGACCGGTGAGCCCGGGCTGCAGGTGCAGCACGAAGTCGACGACGAGTTCGGTGCCGGCATCCGTGGTGCGCAGCTCGCGCACCGAGTAGGTGCGCATGGATCCGCGCTCGGCCTCGGGCACCGCCAGGTACGAGCCCCACCAGTCGTCGCTGTCGCGGTCGATCGCCGGCACGACGTCGGGCGACGGCGGGAAGACGATCTTGATACGCGAGTCGAACACCTCGCCGGGTGTGCCGAAATCGTCGAGGTCGGAGCCGCCGAACGTGATCCGCACGAAGTTCGGCGAGACGCGGTCGACGGCCCGCACCTCGGTCAGCGCGAGGGCGTAGGCGGGTCGCGTCCTGGTGGTCGTGGTGGTCTCAGCGGACATGGTGCCTCCCGATGGGCGTGACCATCGGCTTACCGGAGACCGGGTCGATGGTGATCTGATTGGCGAGGCCGAAGACCTCTTGGACGAGTTCAGCGGTGACGACGTCGTGCGGGGTGCCGGCGGCGTGCACCCGGCCGTCCTTCATTGCGACCAGCTCGTCGGCGTAGCGCGCCGCGAGGTTGAGGTCGTGCAGCACCATCACGATGGTGGTGCCGTGCGAGACGCACAGGTCGGTGAGCAGATCGAGCACCTCGACCTGATGGGCGACGTCGAGGAAGGTGGTCGGCTCGTCGAGCAGCAGGATGTCGGTCTCCTGCGCGAGGGCCATGGCGATCCACACCCGCTGCCGCTGCCCACCCGAGAGCTCGTCGACGTTGCGGTCGGCGAGATCGGTGATGCCGGTGGCAGCCAGTGCGTCGGCGACGGCCTCGTAGTCGTGCGTGCTCCAGCGCGAGAGCACTCCCTGGTGGGGATGCCGACCGCGGCCGACGAGATCGGCGACGGCGATGCCCTCGGGTGCGATGGGCGACTGCGGCAGCAGGCCGAGGATGCGCGCCACCTCCTTCGAGGGCCGTGCGTGCACCGACTTGCCGTCGAGCACGATCTGCCCGGCGGTGGGCGAGAGCAGACGCGCGAGCGAGCGCAGCAGGGTCGACTTGCCGCACCCGTTCGCACCGACGATCGAGGTGATGCGTCCCTGCGCGAGGGTGAGGTCGAGGCCGTCGATGATGGTGCGGTCGCCGTAGGCCAGGGTGACGGACTCGGCCGACAGGGTGTGCGCCGCGGTCACAGTGAGCCTCCGGATCGGTTGGTGCGGATGAGCAGGTAGATCAGGTACGGGGCGCCGAGCACGCCCGTGACGACGCCCACCGGGTAGCGGGCGCCGAGAGCGAACTGGCCGATCAGGTCGCCGCCGAGCACGAGCAGCGCGCCGACCAGTCCCGCCGGGATGAGCAGGTTCGAGTCGGGCCCGGTCAGGCGTGCGGCGATCGGGCCCGCCATGAAGGCGACGAAGGCGATCGGGCCGGCGGCAGCGGTGGCGAAGGCGAGCAGGGTCACTGCTCCCACGATCAGCAGCACGCGGGCGAGGTTCACTCGCACGCCCAGACCGGATGCCGAATCATCGCCGAGCTGCATGGCACTGAGCGATCGGCTCTGCAGCAGCATCAGCGGCACCGTGATCGCGGCGGCGACCGCGAGCGGCAGCACCCGCTCCCATGAGGCGTTGCCGAGGCTGCCGGTGAGCCACTGCATGGCGGTCTGGATGTCCCAGCTGGCGGCACGCGAGAGCAGGTACGAGATCACGCTCTGCAGCATCGCGGCGACGCCGATGCCGATCAGGATCAGCCGGGTGCCGGCGAATCCGCCCTTGTTCGAGAGCAGGTAGATGACGGCGGCGGTGAGCAGGGCCCCGCCGAGGGCCAGCAGCGAGACCAGGGGTCCGTCGAGCGAGAGCACGATGATGCCGACCACGGCAGCGGCGCCCGCGCCGTGCGAGATCCCGATGATGTCGGGCGAGGCGAGCGGGTTGCGCAGCAGGGTCTGGAAGGTCACGCCGGCGATGCCGAACGCGAGACCGGCGAGCACCGCGAGCACGGACCGGGGCAGGCGCAGCTCGCCGACCGTGAACGAGGCGCCCGGGACGGTCTGCCCGAAGATCACCGGGATGATCTCGTCGAGCCCGTAGAAGGTGTTGCCGACCATGAGGGCGACGACGAACGTCGCCAGCAGCAGGATGCCGAGGGTGACGCTTGCGACCATGCGGCGGCGCCGGCGGGCGCGGCGCCCGGCCAGGATCGCCGCAACGCCGGAACGCGCGAACGGCGCGGCAGCGCCGGAGCGCGCAGCGTGCACAGCATCCGCCGTCTCGTCCTGCGCCTCGCGCACCGGGCCGGATCCGATCGTGGTCATCACAGCTCACGCACCTTCTGCCGCCGGACGATCCAGATGAAGAACGGTGCACCCAGCACAGCGGTGATGATGCCGACCTGGATCTCCTCCGACGACGGCGCGATGACCCGGCCGATGACGTCGCTCGCGGTCAGCAGCGCGGCACCGGCCAGCGCCGAGAACGGCAGCAGCCAGCGGTGGTCGGTGCCGATCAGCATCCGGCACACGTGCGGGACGACCAGGCCGATGAACCCGATCGGGCCGGCGATCGCGGTCGCAGCCCCGGCGAGGATCACGGCGCCCAGCGCCGAGACGAGCCGCGTGCGGAAGACGTGCTCTCCCAGGCCGGCGGCCATGTCGTCGCCGAGGGCGAGGGAGTTCATGCCGCGCGAGGCGGCGAAGCAGATCAGCGCACCGACCGCGAGCACGGGGGCCGTCATCGCGATGCGTGGCCACTCCGCACCGCCCACGCCGCCGATCTGCCAGGACTGGAACGCCTGCAGCAGGTCGACGCGCGGCAGCATGATCGCACTGACGAGCGAGGCGAACGCCGCCGAGGTGGCGGCACCGGCCAGGGCGAGCTTGAGCGGCGTGGCACCGCCACGTCCGAGTGAGCCGACTGCGTAGACGAAGGTGGCGGCGAGCGCAGCGCCGGCGATGGCGAGGGCCATCTGGCCGTAGGCCGAGGTGATGCCGGCGAAGGCGATGCCGACCACGACGGCGAGCGCGGCGCCGTTCGAGACGCCGAGGATGCCGGGCTCGGCGATCGGGTTGCGGGTGACCGCCTGCATGGTCGCCCCCGACAGCGCGAGCGCCGCCCCGACCAGCAGGGCGAGCACGGTTCGGGGGATGCGCTTGATGATCGCCGCCTGGGCGATCGTGTCATCGTGCCCGGTGAGAGCCGCGACGACGTCGGCGGCCGACACCTCGCGCACCCCGAAGGCGACCGAGAGCACGCAGAGCACGGCGAGCACGCCGACCCCGGCGAGCAGCCACGCCGTGCGCACCGACACCGGGCGTCGCAGGTCGGCGACGCCCGGTGTCGCTCTGCCCTGGTCCTGCGAAGCTCGCGAGTCCTGGGAGATGGCGGTCGTGGTGCTCACGGGATGCGTGCTCCGCGTGCGCTCAGTCCGCGAGCGGCTTCGCCAGCACGGCGAAGTAGTCGTCGAGGCCCCACGGGATCGACAGCGGCGAGGGGTTGGCGGATGCCGCGAGCGGGGTGGCGTCGCCGAGCACGGCGATGCGGCCCTCGGCGACGGCCGGGATCTTCGACAGCAGCGGGTCGGCCTGCAGGGTGGCGATGATCGACTCGTCGCCGTAGGTGACGAACACGTCGACGTCGTTGAACTTGTCGGCCTCTTCGGCGCTGACCGACACGTAGAAGTCGGTGCTGTCCGCGCTCTCCTCGACGACCGCCGGCATGGGCAGCCCGAGGTCGTGCAGGTAGCCGGGGCGGGTGTCGGCCGCGGTGTAGAAGCTGATCTGGCTGAGGTCGGCGGGGTCGATGTAGGTGAACAGCAGCTTCTTGTCCTTCAGCGCACTGTTCGCCTCGAGCGCGGCATCCGCCTCGGCATCGAGCTTCTCGATCAGGGCCTCGCCCTCGTCGGCCAGGCCGAGCGCCTTCGAGCTGAGCTCGATCATCTCGTCGACCGAGGTGCCCCAGGCGACGCCAGGGTAGGCGATGACCGGGGCGATCTTGGAGAGGGTGTCGTACTCCTCCTGCGTGAGGCCCGAGTACGCAGCGAGGATGACGTCGGGCGCGGTGTCGGCGACGGCCTCGTAGTCGATGCCGTCGGTCTCGTCGAACAGCACGGGCGTCTCGGCGCCGAGCTCTTCGAGCTTGTCCTCGACCCACGGCAGCACGCCGTCGCCGTCGTCGTCGCCCCAGGTGGCCTTGCTCATGCCGACCGGCACGATGCCGAGGGCGAGCGGAACCTCGTGGTTGGCCCACGCCACGGTCGCGACGCGTTCGGGCTTCTCGGTGATGGTCGTCTCGCCGTACACGTGCTCGATCGTGACGGGGAAGGCGGAGTCGGATGCGGCGGAGCCGGCGTCGGCGGCGGAGTCCCCGGATGCTGCGGATGAGCAGGCGGTGAGACCGGCGGCGAGGACGACTGCGGCGCCGAGGGCGAGAAGGCGGGAAGTGCGCACGGGCGATTTCCTTCGGTCGGGGGCGCGGCGCGGGAAGCCGCGCTTCGGTAAGGCTCGCCTAAGGTATCACGACTTAGGCAAGCCTCACCTCCCCTCCCCGCCTCTGTGACGTCTCGCCGGGACTGCGGTCAGGCGATGCCGCCGCCGTCCACGACCAGCGCCGAGCCGGTCACATACGACGCGTCGTCGCTGGCCAGCCACACCACGGCAGCGGCGATCTCGCTCGGCTGACCCATGCGGTTCAGGGGCCGCTCGGCGGCCTCGGCGAGGAAGCCGGCCTGGTCCTGGCCGAGCTGCTCGGCCTCGTCGCGCAGCATCCCGGTGTCGACGTCGCCCGGGTTGACGGAGTTGACCCGGATGCCGTCGGGGCCGTGGTCGATGGCCAGCGCGCGGGTCATGTTGACCACGGCGCCCTTCGAGGCGCAGTACGAGATGGCCTGGCCGCCGCCCTTGAGACCCCAGCCGGATCCGGTGTTGACGATCGAGCCGCCGCCGGCGGCCTTCATGACCGGCACGACGTGCTTGCACATCAGGAAGATCGCGCGCACGTTCACGCCGAACACGCGGTCCCACTCCTCGACGGTGGTCTCGACGGCGGTGGTGCGACGGATGATGCCGGCGTTGTTGAAGACCACGTCGATGCCGTCGAACGCCTCGTTCGCGGTGGCGACCACCCGGATGATGTCGTCCTCGCTGGAGACGTCGGCGCCGATGGCGATCGCCGTGCCTCCTGCGGCGCGGATCTCGTCGGCGACGGCCTCGGCGGCCTCGGCGTTCAGGTCGACGACCGCGACGGCGGCGCCCTCGGCGGCGAACGCGAGCGAGGTGGCACGGCCGATGCCCCCGGCTCCGCCGGTGACGATGGCCTTCTTGTTCTGCAGACGCATGGGATTCCCTTTCGGTTCGGTTTCAGAGGGCCGGGTCGGGCGCGGCGACAGCGTACATGCTGGTCGTGCCGACTCCGGTGACGATGCGGATGTGCCCGGAGAGCCGGGCGTCGAGATCGGGGTCGCCGGTCTCGACGATGAGCGGCCTGCCGAGCAGATCGATGATCTTCTGCTCGGGGGCGACGACCATCAGCGGGTCGTCGCCGAGGGCGCGGATGACGGCTGCTGAGAGCTGCTGGTTTCCGCGGCCCAGCAGGAATCCCTGCCCTCCGATCACGGTGACGACGGCCTGGGCGGGCCCCTTCGCCACCTCGGCGAGCAGCTGCTCCTCGCTGGCGGCGGCGATCACCTGGCGCCCGTCGAGGATCACGTCGACACCCAGCGGCGACTTGCGGATGCCGAGCTGCCCGGCGACCTCGGCGGTCGTGCTTCCAGGACCCAGCAGGTAGCGGATGCCGGGCAGCATCCGCCGCACGACCCCACGCGCGGCGGCGACGACGGCGGCGGCCTCGGATGCCGGGGTCGCGGCCTTGCGCGACTGGGTGCGGCCGACCTTGAACGGGACACGTAGCATCCCGTGCAGCACGGGGTCGACGCGGGCGTGCCGCATGGCCTGCTCGTCGACGTCGAGCACCTCGCGCTCAGCGGTCGGCAGCGTGCCGTCGGCCCACTCGGCGGCGAGCGCGCCGGCCGCGTGCGGGCTGACCGCGAACACCGGCGAGTACATCTTCACCCCGGCGGGGATGCCGAGCACGGCGGGCTGGTCGGCCGGCTGGTCGGTAGCGAGTTGACCGACGGGGGTCCTCGTGAGACCCGCCGCCGCATCCCGCAGCGTGCCGTCGCCACCCGCCACCAGGATCAGCGTCGCCCCGGCCGCGGCGACCGCTGCGACCGCGGCGGAGGTGTCCGCCGCATCCGTCGCGGGGCCCGGCTGATGCACGACCCAGGGTTCCAGGCCGGCCGCGCGCACGGCATCCGCCCCCATCGTCCCGCCGGCCGTGATGACGACCAGCGCGGGATGCCGGGCCGCCAACACCCGCAGCGCGGCGGTCGCCCGCTGCGGGGCACGGGCGTGCGCGCCGCGCTCGAGGGCGAGGCGCTGCACGTCCGCGCCGTCGGAGCCGGCGAGGCCCGCAGGCCCGCCGACCCCGGCGACGGGGTTGACGACCAGTCCGATCACGACGCGGCGGCACCCTCGAGGGCAGGGGCGACCGCGTCGGCCCGCAGCTCGCCGAAGTACTTGCGGCGGTAGGCGCGCCAGGTGATGGCCCAGCGCTCGGGGTCGTCGAGGTCGTCGTGGTGCGTGTGGTGCACGGTCTGGTTGTGCGGTGCGGTGCGCACCAGCTCGGGGTTCTCGCGCGCCTCCTGCGCGACCTGCGCGAGCGCGGTCACGTACTCGTCGATCTCGGCCTTCGAGTAGCACTCGGTCGGCTCGAGGGTGAACGGCTGCGGCACCACGTACGGGTGGTGGCTGGTCCAGTAGTGGAAGCCGTAGTCGGCCATCCGGATGCCGATCTCCTCGGAGCTGATGCCGGTGTCCTCGTACAGCTCCTGCCACGAGTAGCGCACCTGCTCGATGCGCCGGCGGCCGGCGGCGTACGGCGCCGATGCCCCCGGGATCTCGAGCACGCGCTTGAGGAGGTAGTTGTTGTTGAGCACGGCGATCTGCGAGGCGGTGAGCATGCCCTCCGCACCGAGCGCCATGATCCACGCATAGGCGCGCACCACGTGCAGGATCACGCCGTGAGCCGGCGCGACGTGGCCGATCGACAGCTCGCCGGGCTCACGCACGACGAACCGCCCGTCGACCCGCTCGACCCGCGGCCCGGGCAGGAACGGCGCCAGTTCGGCGCTCACGGCGTTCGCCGCCGCACCGGGGCCGCCGCTGCCGTGCGGGGCGGAGAAGGTCTTGTGCAGGTTGAACTGGCACACGTCGAAGCCCGCGTCGCGGGCGCGCGTGATGCCCAGGATGCCGGCGGCGTTGGCCTGGTCGTACGAGGCGAGGGCGCCCACGGCGTGTGCGGCATCCACCCATTCCCGGATGGCCGGGTTGTAGATGCCGGTGTCCTCGGGGTTGGTGACCATGATCGCCGCCGTGCGCTCGGAGAGCGCGGCCTTGAGCGCGTCGATGTCGGGGTAGCCGTCGGCGTCGGGGTAGATCGTGATGACCTTGTAGCCGGCGACCTTCGCGGCGGCGGCGTTGGAGGGGTGGCTGAAGATCGTGGTGATCACCTCGTCGCGCTG
Source organism: Microbacterium sp. YJN-G (assembly GCF_015040615.1). Lineage (NCBI taxonomy): Bacteria > Bacillati > Actinomycetota > Actinomycetes > Micrococcales > Microbacteriaceae > Microbacterium > Microbacterium sp. YJN-G. The sequence continues at coordinate 142,171 of NZ_CP060402.1, read as the reverse complement.
CTCAGCCTCGCCGCGCGACTCGTGGTACGCGCGGATCATGGCGATGTTCGTCCAGATGCCGGCCGAGCCGCCGGGCGAGGCCAGCGAGACGGCATCCATGCCCGAGATCTCGGCCATCAGCTGCTCGAGCCGCCAGATCATCTCCAGCGCACCCTGCGTGTCGGCCGGGTCCTGCGCGGGGTGCAGCGCGCGCAGCTGCGGCACCTCGATCAGCTGATCGTTGATCTTCGGCGAGTACTTGATCGTGCAGGTGCCCTGCCCGATGTCGACGTTCAGGTCGGAGCCGAGGTTCTCCTGCGACAGGCGCAGGTAGTGCTTGAGCACGCGCATCTGCGCGATCTCGGGGAGCGCGGGCGGCTGCGGGCGGCGCATGCCCTCGGGAAGGGCTGCGACGACGTCGCCGACGACCTCGCGCACGCCGGCCTCGACGGCCGGCACGGCGATGCCGCGCTCACCGGGGGTCGACAGCTCGAAGACGATCGGCTCGTTCCAGCTCGCCTGGTGGAAGCTGCGCGGGCTGGATGCGGGGGTGATGGGCAGGCTCACTTCGAAACCTCCTTGCTGTCGGCGCCGAGCGCGCTCGAGGACCGGGTCGTGGTGATGAGATCGGTGATCGCGCCGGTGAGGCGGTCGATGTCGGCGGCGGAGGTGGTGTCGGTGACGCAGACGAGCAGGGTGTGCTCACCCGTGACCACGCCCGGTTCGATGCCGTCAGCGCGCAGGGCGTCGACGACCTCGGCGGCCCGGATGCCGGCGAACCGCACGGTGAACTCGCGCAGGTGCAGCGCCTGGTCGCCCAGCTCGACGCCGTCGATCGCCGAGAGCCTCTGCTGGGCGTAGCGCGTGCGGGCCAGCAGCAGCCTGCCGAGTTCTGCCATGCCGGCGGGCCCCATCAGCGACAGGTAGACGCCCGCGGCGATGCCCCAGAGGGCGGCGGCGGTGCCGACCCACTCCTTGCCCTCCTCGCGGTGGGCGAACGAGGTGCGGTCGTAGGCGACGTCGCCGAAGCCGTACTCACCCGGCACGTCGGTGGACTCCAGGCCGAACAGGCGCGAGGGCATCTCCATGACGAACCGCGGGTCGTCGTGCACGGCGATGAACCCGGCGTGCGCGCCGCCGAACCACTGGTGCAGGCCGAGTGACTGGATGTCGCCGGTGACGATGTCGGCGCCGTGCAGCGCGGGCGGGGTGAGCACGCCGTAGCCGATCGGGTCGGTGCCGACCACGACGACGGCGCCTGCCGCATGCGCGGCTTCGGCGATCTCGGCCAGACGGGTCTCCACGGCGCCGGTCGCGCTGGGGGTCTCGATCCACACCGCGGCGACGTCGTCGCCGAGGCCTGCGCGCAGCGCCTCGAGGTCGGCGATGCCGTCGGCGGTGCCGATCCGCTCGATGGTCACGTTCGCGCGCACGTAGTCGTGCACCTTCGAGAACTTCTCGGGCAGCACGTCGCTGACGGCCAGCACGCGGCTGCGTCCGGTCAGCCGGCCCGCCATCGCGATGCCGGTGGCGGTGGCCTGATAGCCGTCGTAGGTGGGCACGTTCACGACGTCCATCGCGAGCAGCTCGGCCATCAGCGACTGGTACTCGAACAGCGCCTGGAAGCGGCCGTGGTCCTCGTAGGGCTCGCCGGCGTAGGCGGTGAGGAACTCGCTGCGACGGATCACCTCGTCGACGACGGCCGGCACGTAGTGGTTGTAGGTGCCCGCACCCAGGAAGCTCAGCCGCTCCTCGGTCGAGCGGTTCTGCGACAGGATGCCGCGCACGTGCCGGGCGAGATCGTGCTCGGCCGGCAGCGGAGCCGGCAGGTCGAGCTCTCGCTGCAGGCGCAGCTCGGCCGGCACGTCGGCGTAGAAGTCCTCCTCGGATGCCGCGCCGACGGCGTCGAGCATCGCGCGCCGGACCTCTGGCGCGGTGTTGGGAATGTACGGGTGGACGAACGACTCTGTCACAGCATCCTTCATTCGGTCGTGGTGGTCAGGGTGAGGAAGGGCACAGATGCCGCACGCGGCGAGGCGATGACCGCGGCGCCGTAGGCGCCGAGTTCGACCCGGCCGGTGGCATCTGCCCCGGTGAGCAGGTCGACACCGGATGCCGGCAGCTCGAACGCCACCGGATCCGTGCCGTGGTTGAGCAGGAAGGTGTAGTCGGTGGTGTCGTCGGCGCGGGTCACAGCCTCGGCCTCGACGTTCACGACGTCGCGTGCGGGGAGACCCGCGGCGTGCAGGATGTCGCGGAAGACCGTCAGCATCCCGTCGTGCTCGAGCTTCGCGCTGACGTACCAGGCCGCTCCGTCGCCGACAGGGCGGCGCGTGACGGCGGGGTGGCCGTCGAGCACGCCGGATGCGTAGCCGCCGCGCACCTCGACATCGGCGTCGGCCTCGATCCACTCGGCCCAGTGCGGTACGGCGAGCTCGGCGGCGCCGTAGCCCACCTGCCCGCTGAGTCCGTCGGCGATCGGCCACTGCTCGTCGACCTCGACGCCCAGCAGCGCGCGCAGCGGGCCGGGGGCACCGCCGTCGTGCACCTTCTCGGTCGCATCGACCACGCCCGAGAACGGGCCGACCACGACCGTGCCCCCGCTCTCGGCGAAGGCGGTGAGGGCGTCGGCCTGCGGCTGCTCGGTGATGTACAGGTTCGGCACGACGACGAGGTCGTAGCCCTCGAACGGGCCCGTGGCGCGCACGGTGTCGACCGCGTGACCGAGCGTGTGCAACGCATGGTGCCAGGTCCTGGCCTGCTCGTCCCAGCGCAGTCGCTGCGAGGGCAGCGACTCGACGGCGCTCGACCCCCACCAGGAGTCCCAGTCGACCACCAGTGCGACCCGTGAGCGCACGCGCGTGCCGCGCACGGCCTCGAGCCGCTTGAGTTCGTGGCCGAGCGCCTTGGTCTCCTGGAAGCTGCGCGAGCGCTCGCCGCGGTGGCCGAGCATCGACGAGTGGAACTTCTCCTGGCCGTACTTGGCCTGACGCCACTGGAAGAACATCACGGCATCCGATCCGTGTGCCACGGCCTGCAGGCTCTCGACGCGGATCCGCCCCGGCGCCTTGGGCACGTTCACGTCGCGCCAGCTGGTGGCGCTGGCCGACGACTCCAGCAGCAGCCAGGGGCGGCCGCCCTTGAGCGAGCGCATCAGTCCGTAGTTCAGGGCGGCGCCCACGTGCGAGGTCGGGTCGGCGGGCTCGGGGTAGGCGTCGTCGGTGACGATGTCCTCACGCGCCGCGAAGTCCCAGTAGTCCAGGTCGCGGAACATGCTCATGAAGTTCGTGGTGACCGCGATGTCGGGGGTGACCTCGCGCAGCACGTCGATCTCGATCTGGAACAGCTCGAGCATCGCGTCGGAAGAGAACCGCTCGAAGTCGAGCAGCTTGGTCGGGTTGATCGGGCCCGGCGCCTTCTTCGGCGTCTCGATGTGCTCCCACGAGGTGTAGCGCTGACCCCACACGTTCACGCCCCACGCCTCGTTGAGCCCGTCGAGGTCGCCGTAGCGGTTCTGCAGCCAGCGGCGGAAGTGCGCGGCGGATTCGGGGCACCAGCACCGCGAGATGTGGTCGCCGTACTCGTTCGAGATGTGCCACATGGCAAGCCCGGGGTGCTCGCCGTAGCGCTCGGCCATGGCGCGGGCCATCCGGGCGACGTGCTCGCGCCAGATCGGTGATGACGGGCAGTAGGTCTGGCGTGAGCCGAACTCCAGCCGGTGCCCCTCCGAGTCCCACGGCGCCATCTCGGGGTGGGCGCGCAGCAGCCAGGACGGCGGGGTCGCGGTGGCGGTCGCGAGGTCGATGCGGATGCCCGCCTCGTGGAGCAGGTCGAGGATGCGGTCGAGCCATCCCCAGTCGTAGACACCGGGTTCGGGCTCGAGCTGCGGCCAGCTGAAGATCGGCAGGCTCACCATGGTGACGCCGGCCTCCTTCATGAGGCGGATGTCCTCGAGCCAGGTCTCCTCCGACCACTGGTCGGGGTTGTAATCGCCGCCGAAGGCCAGAGCGTCGATGCGGACAGGGCGGATGCGCTCATCGGCGATCTCGTCAGCCACAGCGGCTCCTCTCTGAGTCAGGGTCGACACGAACACTGTTCAATGTATTCTGTATACAGAATAGCGTAAACACAAAGAATGACGTGGTCAAGCTCTAAGCTGACCGAAGCGGTGGAAGGGACCGAAATGGCGATCGAGCGCAAGAATCTCCGATCTCAGGTGCGCGAGGAACTGCTTGCGCGAATGCGCACCGGCCTGGCGCAGCCCGGCGGGAGCATCAACGAGGTGCAGTTGGCCGCCGAGATCGGCGTGAGCCGCACCCCGCTGCGCGAGGCGCTGATCGCCCTCGAGTCCGAGGGGCAGATCACCAGCGAGAACGGCAAGGGCTTCCGCTTCGTGCCGCTGTCGGCGCGCGAGTTCGAAGAGCTCGCCCCCGTCATGGCCGCGCTGGAGAGCCTCGCGCTCGAGCTGTCGCCCATCGACGAGCTCAAGCGCATCGGCGCGCAGCTGGCAGACCTCGCCGCCGCCTTCGCCGACGAGATCGCCGAGCACGGCCTGATCATCACCAAGGACGACGAGTGGCACGCCCTCATGCTCTCGGCGTGCCCGAACCGCAGGCTGCTCGACGTGATCGAGAGCACCCGCAGCGCTTTCCATCGCTACGAGTCGCTGCTCGTCGCTGCCGACGTCATGGTCGAGCGCGTGGCGGCCGAGCACGGCGCGATCGCGCATCACCTGACCGCCGGCGACATCCCCGCCGCCATCGAGGCGCTCAAGGTCAACTGGAACTCCGGCATGCGCCGCATCCTCGACAACTCGTCGAGCCAGTACTTCACAGCCTGAGCCGTCGCCGGGTCGTCAGACGGCGATACTCAGCGCGTCCAGATCGCGTCCATCGGCAATGCGGTGATGCGCTCGCCCACCGCGACCGCCCGCGCACCCGTGTGCAGCACATAACCGGCGACGAAGCGGTCGCCCAACCGCTCGCGCAGCACACCCAGCCCCGCGGCATCCTTCGCATTGACGGTCGCCGCCGCCTTCACCTCGATCCCTACGACACGACCATCCGGCGTCTCGAGGACGACGTCCACTTCGACGCCACGACTGTCCCGATAGTGATGAAGCGTCGCTCTCGCGTCGGCCCACCCGAGCTGACGCCGCAGTTCACCGACCACGAAGCACTCCAGAAGCGGGCCGGCCGAAGGGGAGATCGGTCCGAGCGAACCGTCACCGAGTCCGAGTAGAGCGGCCGCGAGACCCGAATCGACGGGAAACACCTTGGGTTGCTTCACTTCGCGGGATGTCAGATTCACCGCCCAGGCGGGCAGCGTGTGCGTGAGGTAAAGCGTCTCAAGTAGAGCGGCATACGGCTCGAGAGTGCGTCGCGGGATCCCGGCATCCGCAGCGAGCCCACTCCACACCATCGTGCCCCCCATACGTGCCGCGATCAGCCGCAGCAGTCGTGGAAGATCAGCGAGCCGCTGAAGGCCGGAGATGTCGACGGCGTCTCGCTTCACGATCTGCGCGAGGTAGGCGGTGTACCAGTCCTGTCTCCGCCGAGAGGACCCTCGACGGAGCGCTTCAGGGTAGCCGCCGGCGACGGCAAGCTCGAGATAGTCGGACCGAACGAGAGGGCTCTCGTGATCTCCGAGGTTGGCCCCCGAGAACACTGTGTCGATGAATGAGCCGCCGTCACCGTGAAGCTCGCGTTGGCTGAACGGATAGAGGTCGATCCGCTCCGCCCGTCCCGCAAGTGACTCGTGTGTCGCTGACAGGTCGAGAAGATCCGCCGAGCCCGTCACGAGAAAGCGCCCCGGCCGCTGATCGCGGTCGACTGCAGCCTTCAGGGCGACAACGAGCTGCGGGACCCGCTGGAGTTCGTCGATGACGAGCATTCGCTCGCCCGCCTGCCCGACGAATCCAGCAGGGTCGGTTCGGGCGAAATCGAAGGACTCCTGGTCATCCAGCGTGACGGTGATACCTTCGCGCCTCTCGAGCAACTGACTGGAGAGTGTGGATTTGCCGACCTGCCGAGCCCCTTGGATGACCACGATCCGCGTATCGGCAAGCGCAGACTCGACGCGTCCGAATACGTTGCGATGAATCAACCCGGGGTTCTCCATGGTGCGATCGTACGAGAAACCTCGCCGTTTCACCACCCTATGCTCGCCGTTTTACCACCTTCTGCTCGCCGTTTCACCACCTTATGCGCGCCGTTTCACCACCCCGTGCTCGCCGTTTCACCATCATGGTCACGCCCACGTGTCAGCCCTTCACGGCTCCGCCGAGCAGGCCCGACACGAACTGCTTCTGGAAGACCAGGAACAGCAGCATCAGCGGCAGCGTCGCCAGCAGCGAGCCGAGCATCAGACCGGAGTAGTCCACCCGGCTCATGCCGATCATGGTGTTAAGCGCCACCGGCACGGTGTAGTTCTGCTCGGTGTTGAGCATGAGCAGCGGCCAGATGAACGAGTTCCACTGGCTGATGAACGTGTAGATCACCAGCGCTGCGATCTGAGGCCTCGCCACCGGCAGCACGATGCGGTAGAACGTGCGCAGCTCGGAGGCCCCGTCGATCCGCGCCGCCTCGATCAGGCTGGGCGGGAAGTCGAGGAACCCCTGCCGCATGAGGAAGATGCCGAACGCATTGGCCAGGAACGGCAGGACGACCGCCTGATACGTGTCGATCCAGCCCATGCCGGCCATGATCTGGAACAGCGGCACGAGCAGCACCTGCATCGGGATCATCATCGTGACGAGCACGACGCCCAGCAGCACACCCCGGCCCCGGAAGCGGTAGGTGGCCAGTCCGTAGCCGCACATGATGCTCACGATCGAGCTGAACACCGTGTAGATGACGGCGATCAGCAGACTGTTCAGCATCACGCGGCTGAACCCGATCCGCTCCTCGAGGCGGGCGAGGTTCTCCCACAGCTGGTCGCCCGGCAGCATCGGCAGCGGCGTGCCGAACAGCGCCGAGGTCGGGTGCGTGGACGCGATGATCATCCACAGGAACGGCACGATCGACACGACGGCGGCGAGGATCAGCAGCGCATACAGCGGCAGGCGCAGCATCCGGCTCCGCAGGCCGCGCTCCCCCGCGCCGCGGCTGACGCCGTCGGCGTTGCCGGTCACGACGACTCTGGTCGCGAGGTCGGTCATGGCTTCTCCCTCATCACACGGAACTGGACCACGGCGATGATCGCGGTGAGCACGACGAGCATCCAGGCGATCGCCGAGGCGTAGCCGAAGTCGAACTGCCGGAATCCGACCTTGTACAGGTAGAGCACCGGGGTGAGCGTCGCGTCGTTGGGCCCGCCGCCGGTGAGGATGAAGTTCTCGTCGAACAGCTGCAGTGCGCCGATGGTCGATGTGACGCTCGTGAAGATGAGCACCGGCCGCAGCTGGGGCAGGATGACATGCCAGAAGGTCTGCCAGCGGCTGGCGCCGTCGATGCGCGCGGCCTCGTACAGCTCGCCGGGGATCGACTGCAGTCCCGCCAGGATGATGACCATGTTGTAGCCGGTCCATCGCCAGGTGACCGCCGCGATGACCGCGGCACGTGCCCACCACTCGTTGTTCAGCCAGTCCACCGGCCCGATGCCGGCGAGGCCCAGCAGCTGGTTCACGGCGCCGCCGTCGGTGGCCAGCAGCACGCGGAAGACGACCGCGTAGGCGACCAGCGTGGTCACCGCGGGCAGGAAGGTCAGCAGCCGGAAGCCCGACCGGAACCGCAGCCACGACTGGTTCAGCAGGTAGGCGAGTCCCACGGCGAGCGCCATCATCAGCGGCACCTGGATGATGAGGATGATCCCGGCGTTGAACAGGCTCTTCGCGATCAGCGGGTCGGCGAACAGCCGCTGGTACTGCGAGATGCCCACGAAGAGCGAGACGCCGGCCTCGGTGCTCGTGAGGCTCTGCCACAGTGAGGCGAGCAGCGGGTAGGCGAAGAAGAAGGCGAGCAGGCCCACGGCGGGCAGGACGAACCAGCGTCCTGCCCGCCCCGGGTCGACCCCGCGACGCCGCCGCCGAGGGGCGAGCAGAGTCATTCCGCGATGCTCCTGCCGGTCGAGGTGGCCAGCTGCTGGGCGGCGTCGGCGAGAGCCTGCTTCGGGTCCGCACCGTTGAGCACGACCGCGCTGACCAGGTTGATGACGACGTCGGCGGCCTCGGCGCTGTCGGAGGTGTAGACGATCGGCGGGATCTCGGCGGTCAGCTCGGCGAAGGTCTCGTACACGGGCTCGCCTGCGAAGTACTCGACGGGCTGCGAGAACAGCTCGTCCTCCAGCGCGGGCAGGTACGACGGGAACAGCCCCTCGTTCTGCATCATCGACGTCTGGCTGGCCGTCTCGGCCAGCGCGAAGTCGACGAAGGCCGCCGCGAGCTGCGGGTTCTTCGACTGCGAGGGCACCGCGAGTCCGGAGCCGCCGTTGTTCGAGGTGCGGGTGCCGCCTTCGTCGAAGGCCGGCAGCGGCAGCACGCCGTACTTGCCCGCGTGCTCGGGTGCGTCGCCCTGCAGGGTGCCGATCCACCAGACGGCCTCTGCGGTGACGGCGGAGTCGCCGTCCTTGGCCGAGGTGACCCGGCCGTCCCAGCCGCGCACGTTCTTGAGCAGGCCGTTGTCGTTGAGGTCGCGCAGCATCGTGAGCACGCGCTCGGCCTCGGGGCTGGCGAGGGTGATGTCGCCGTTCTCGTCGAACAGGCCCTGACCCAGCTGCTGCAGCAGCATCTGGAACGTACCGTTGCTGGAGAGGTCGACCGAGATCAGGGTGTGCCCGGTCTTCTCCTTGACGACCTTGCCCAGCTCGATCAGCTCGTCCCAGGTGTCGGCTCCGGCGATGTCGACGCCGGCCTCCTCGATGATGTCGGTGCGGTAGTACAGCGCGACGGTGCCGGAGTCCCACGGGGCGATGCGCAGGGCGCCGTTCTTGTCGGATCCGGCCGCCCACTTGAACGGGTCGAAGTCGGACTCCTGGTCGCCGAGCACGGGGCTCAGGTCGAGCATCCCCTTCGGGAACTGGGTGATGTACCCGGCCGACTGCTCGGTCTCGATGGTCACGACGTCGGGCAGGCCGGTGCCGGCCTGGAAGCCGACGGCCATCTTGTCGTAGGCGTTGTCGTAGCCGACGTCGACGACGTTCACGGTCGTCCCCTCGTTGGCCTTCTCGAAGTCCGCCGCGAGGCGCTCCAGCGCGACGGCGCCGACGTCCCACGACCAGACGGTGATCTCGCCGCTGAGCTCGGCGTCCGATTCGATCTTCGCGTCGCCACCGGCTGCGGGCACGCCGCCGGTGGCGCAGCCGGTGAGCGCGAGGCCGAACGCCGTCAGAGCGGCGAGGGCGAGGGGCTTCTTCATGTCATCCTCCATTGAATATTGAATACAGCGATCGGGTATGAAATTGTCAGTCGGATTTCGCGCGGGTGACGGGGTCGGAGATCCGCGCGAGGGGATCAGGAGTGCGGGTCGGGCTCGGTCAGCCGGACGGCCAGGTCGATGAACAAGGCGGCCGACCAGCCGAAGGCGGTGGTCGCGCGGCCGGCCTTCAGGCCGGTGTGCGGGTTGTAGTACTCGTGCGGCCCGCCGCCGTGTACCACCAGGCGCACGGTCTGCTCGCGCAGCTCGCGCGCGCGGTCGGCGAAGCCGGAGGCCTCGAGGCCTTCGGCGACGAGAGCGCTGGTGTTGATCCAGATCGGCCCGCGCCACATGCGCTCGGGTGAGAAATCGGGGTCGGATGCCGCCACCGTGGGCAGCCCCCACGCCAGGGCGTAGCGCTCCGGGTCGTCGAGCGCGGTGCGCAGCGCGTCGCGGACGTCGTCCGGCAGCGTGCCGGTGCGCAGCGGCAGCAGCCCCAGCACCGTGTCGGAGCGGATCTGCTCGCCCGCGCCGAAGGCGATGAAGCGGGATGACGTGGCATCCCACATCCGCAGCAGCAGCTCCTGCGTGCGCTGGGCGCGCGTGACGAAGCGCGTGGCGTCGGCATCCGGTTCGTACCGGGCCAGCAGCCCCGCGATCTCGCGGTCCTGGCACACCAGGTACGACCCGAGGTCGGGGGCGGCGGTCGGGATAGGGCCGTCGAAGACGGGGCTGTCGTCGAGTCCGGACGAGTAGGGGTGGCCGTACTCCGGCATCCCGTCGCCGTCGAGATCGGATGCCGCGAACCACCAGTCCTGCGACCGGATCACCCGGTCGAGCTGCCAGCGCGCCCAGTCGGGCGCATCCTCGACCTCGAGAACCCGGCGCAGCGCCCACGCGGCCAGCGGCGGCTTGGTGAGCGGCACCGGCTGCGACGGGTCGGCGATCTGCGATCCGGCGCGACGGAGCGTCGCGCGGTCGCTCTCGGGCAGGTCGTCGCTGGAGGCGAGGATGCCCTGCTCGTGCACGACGTCGGGCAGCTGCCCGTCGGCGCCGGCGAACCGGAAGGCGATGTCGAGCTGCTCGCGGGCGAGCTCGGGGTCACCGTGGCGCAGGCCCACGGCGATGAAGTACGCGTCCCACTGCCACAGGCCCACGTAGCCGATCTTCGAGGGGACGACGGCCCTGGCGTCACCCAGGGAGGGCAGCTCGACGATGTTGGCGCCGAGCACCCACCAGCAGAACGCGGTCATCGGCTGCAGGTCGGTGCGCACGCGCGGGCACTTCGCGAACCACTCCAGCCACTGCGCCTCGCACGCGGCGAGGGCGGCGGCGTGGTCGCCGTCCTCGGTGACGGCGGTGCGGCCGGCGCCGAGGCGCAAGCGGATGCCGGCGGGGGTGAGCGGAAGAGTCTCGATCCGACCGTCGGGATGCCGCAGCTCGACCCGCGTGCCCTCCGGGCCCGCGATCGAGAGGGCGGCGGGTCCGTCGAACGTGAGAGTGGGCGGTCCCGTTTGGGTCCCTGAGCTTGTCGAAGGGCCGGCAACCCAGGCGGGCGACGAGCCGAAGGCGATGCGCCACGGAAGCACGTCCGACACCGGCAGCACCTGCCCCGCGGCATCCGTCACCGTCACGCCGTCGAGCAGGCGGCATTCGTCGAGCGGCTTCTCGTACTCGGAGGTGTGCACGCGCACCCCGTCGCCGTCCTCCGAGCGGAACACGAGGATCCGCGACCTGGGCAGGGTGAACGGCGCGGTGATCAGGTCGAGGTGGCCTGCGGCGAGCGCGGCGAGGCCGGCGGCATCCGTCATCAGCGGCCACCGAGTCCCGAGGCGGCCATGCTGTTGAGGATCTTCCGCTGTCCGATCACGAACACGATGAGCATCGGCAGGGTGGCGATCGCGGATGCCGCCATGACCAGCCCGTAGTTGATCGAGCCGTGCTGGCCCTGGAACGAGGTGAGCAGCAGCGGCACGGTGAACAGGTCGGGCGTGTTCAGCAGGATCAGCGGGAAGAGGAACGCGTTCCACACGCTGAGCGAGGTGATGATGGCGAGCGCCGCGAGGCCGGGGCGCAGGTTCGGCAGCACGATGCTGAAGAAGATCCGCAGGCGGCCGGCGCCGTCGACGAGCGCAGCCTCTTCGAGCTCCTTCGGCAGCGACAGCACGAACTGCCGCATCAGGAACACGGCGAACGGGTTCGCGATCATGCCCGGCACGATCAGCGCCAGGTGCGAGTCCACCCAGCCGAGGTTGGACATCAGCAGGTAGAACGGGATCAGCGTCACCTGCGCCGGGATCATCTGCGTCGCGAGGAAGACGATGAAGAGCACCTTGCTGCCGCGGAACCGGATGCGCGCGAACGCGTACCCGGCCATCGATGCCGTCAGCAGGGTGCCCGCGACCACCAGCGCCGTGATGTACGCACTGTTCAGGTACGCCTGCCCGAACGGCACGGCATTCCACGCGTCGGCGTAGTTCTGCACGCTCCACGGATTCGGCAGGAACTCCAGCGGACGCTGCAGCAGCTGCGGCAGCGTCTTCAGCGACGTCAGCAGCATCCACACGAACGGGAACACCATCGCGATGCCGGCGACGACGAGCGTGATGTGCAGCAGCACGGCGCCGGTGCGCCGGCGTCCGGCGGCGTGCCGGCCGGGGCGCTGGCGCCTGGTGCCCGGTGCGACGATGGCGATGGTCGAGTCCGTGGGAGGCAGTGCCGTGCCGTCGGTGAGGCGGGGCGTGGTGATCTCGCTCATGCGGGGTCGTCCTCGTAGTGCACGAACTTCTTCTGCGCGGCGAACTGGATGCCGGTGATGACGAGCGTGAGCACGAGCAGGATGATGCTCGCCGCGCTCGACGGGCCGAACTCGAAGCGCCCGAAGCCCAGATCGTAGATGTGATAGACGATCGTGCGGGTCGCGTTGTCGGGCCCACCGCCCGAGACCAGCACGTAGACGATGTCGAAGGTCTGCAGCGACGAGATGAACGCGATGACCGACGAGAAGAACACGATCGGCGAGAGCAGGGGAAGGCGGATGCTGAGCAGCAGGCGCACCGCGCCTGCGCCGTCGATGCGGGCCGCCTCGATCACGGACGGCGAGATGTTCTGCAGTCCGGCGAGGAAGATCACCACGTTCAGGCCCAGCGACGACCAGATCGTGACGATGCAGACGGCCAGCAGGGCCAGTCGCGGGTCCTGCAGCCAGTTCGGCGGCTCGATGCCGAACACGGTCGAGATGGTGGTCGAGAGCACGCCGTCGACGCGGAACATCTGCTGCCAGATCATCGCGATGGCGACGGTGGCGGTGACGACGGGTGAGAAGAACAGCACGAGGTAGAGCGCCCGGGTCTTCAGACGCTCGAGCGCGACGGCGATCACGACCGCCAGTCCCAGGCCGATCGGCACGGTGACCACGGCGATCGCCAGGGTGTTCAGGATCGAGCGCAGCAGCAGCGGGTCCTGCAGCTGGTCGACGAAGTTGTCGGCGCCGACCCAGGTCAGCTCACCGAGCCCGTCCCAGTCGGCGAAGGCGAGCACCAGGCTCGCGGTGAACGGGAGCACCACGAACAGCGCCATGCCCAGCAGCTGCGGGCCGACGAACACGTAGCCCCAGAGCCGGTCGCGCCGCCGCCAGGCGGACTCCCTGCGCAGGCGCGGGGCGGATGCCGCAGGGGTCACCTGCGGCATCCGCTCCGTGCCGATCTGCTGCGTCACTCTTACTTCGACCGTTCCTCGACGAGTCCGGCGATGGCGTCGAGCGTCTGCTGCGCGTCGGCCTTGCCCTCGTAGAGCTTCTGGAACTCCTCGCTGATCGCGACGGGCAGGCCGGGCACGCGGGCCTCGGCGGGGTAGTCCTCGAAGCCGATGTCGCGCATGTCGAGGAAGGTCTGTGCGTGCGCCGGGTAGCCGCCCTCGAGCACGACCTCGTCGGCGCCCTTGATCGACGGCACGGCGTTGCCCTCGCCCTGCAGGCGGAAGATCTGACCCTCGGCCGAGAGGAACTCCGTCCAGAAGGTGAAGGCGGCATCCTTCACCTCGGTCTTGCCGTTGATCGCGAGGAACGACGTGGCGACGCCGGTCGGTGCTGCCTCGCCGTCGGGGGTGGGCCAGCGCACGATGTCGTACGAGTCCTGCACGCCGGCTGAGTTCAGCGTGCCGATCGTGTAGCGGCCCTGCACGAAGAAGCCGGCCTTGTGGGTCACGAACAGACTGTCGGCGCCGGCGCCCTCGGGGAGGGTGTCGGCGACGACGAACGTGCCGTCCTGGAAGAGGTCGCCGAACTGCTGAACCGAGGCGACGGTGTCGGCATCCTCGTGGGCGACGAAGGCGCCACCGTCGTCGTACGGGGCGTCCAGGCCCTGCGACGACAGCCAGCTCCAGTGCGTGGCCCAGTAGTTCCAGAACATCGAGCCGGTGAGCCCGGCGTCGGCCAGGGCCGCGTTCATCTCGAGGTACTTGTCGGTGGTCCACTCGCCGTTCTCGGCCAGCGTCGCCGGGTCCTCGGTGACACCGGCGGCCTTCAGAGCCTCTTTGTCGTACCAGAGCACGTCGGGGTTGGAGTCGTTCGGGGCGGCGTACACCTCGCCGTCCTTCTCGGCGGCGCCGAACAGGCCCGGGAAGAAGTCGTCGTGCTTGGTCTTGCTGGCGTCCGAGGCCATCAGGTCGCTCAGCGGCATGAGCCGGTTGGAGTCGACGAACTGGCCGATCATGTCGTCGCCGACGTAGAAGACGTCGGGGGCGGTGTTGCTGGTCAGCTGGGCGAGCAGCTTGGAGTGGTACTCGCCGTACGAGGCGACCGGCTGCAGCTTGACGGTGATGTCGGGGTGGCGGTCCATGAAGTCCTCGTTGAACTCCTCGAACCGGGTGAGCTCTTCGGGCGTTCCCCACGTCGACCAGACGACGGTGGCCTTGCCGTCGGCATCGACGCCGCCGCCGCCTCCGCCGCCGCCGCTGCACGCGGCGAGTCCGAGCGCGAGTCCACCGACCGCGAAGGCGGCGAGATACTTCCGAGTGCTGGAGCGGGACATTCCGCAACCTCTTTCGTCATTGGAAGAGCCGGGGAGCCGGCGACTTTTGAGTATTTGGTATTCTGTATACAAAACGCAGATGTGTCAACCACTGTGACCGATCTGAGATCTCAGCCGTTCGCGGTCACCATCACCGACTCACCGGCGGCAGGGATCGGCGGTGCGTCTAGGGTCGAGGTGTGAGCCTTCTCGTCACTGTTCCGACCGACCGTCTCGCCGCGAACATCGGCGCCGTCCCCGACGAGGTCGACCTGCGGGTCTGGGACATGAAGTCCCCCGCGCCGGCGCAGCACATCGACATCGTCGTGCCCCCGTACATGGGCAGCACGGGCTCGCTCGGCGCGCTCGAGGAACTCAGCGTCGGCCTCGTGCAGAGCCAGTCGATCGGCTACGACGGGGTGGCCGAGCTGCTGCCGGCCGGGATGCCGTTCGCCAACGCCGCGAGCGTGCACGAGGCCTCGACCGCCGAGCTCGCCCTGGCACTGATGCTCGCCGCGCAGCGCCGGCTGCCCCGGTTCGTGCTCGCGCAGGAGCGCGGCGAGTGGTCCCCCGTCTTCGCGGACAGCCTGGCCGATCGCCGCGTGCTGCTGGTGGGCTTCGGCGGAGTCGGCAAGGCCATCGCCCAGCGCCTCGCACCGTTCGAGGTCGAGATCACCGCCGTCGCGCGCAGCGCCCGCACCGAGCAGGTCGAGGGCGTCGGCGAGGTGGCGGTGCATGCCATCGACGAGCTGCCCGCACTGCTGCCCGAGGCCGAGATCGTCGTGCTCAGCCTGCCCGGCGGCGCCGAGACGCACCACCTGTTCAGCACCGACCTCATCGGCCGGATGGCGCAGAACGCGCTGCTCGTGAATGTCGGCCGCGGGCCGCTCATCGACACCGACGCACTGCTGCCCGCTCTGCGCGAGGGCCGCATCCGCGCCGCGCTCGACGTCTTCGAGCAGGAGCCGCTGCCGCAGCAGCATCCGCTCTGGTCCGCCCCCAACCTGCTCGTCAGCCCGCACGGCGGAGGGGCGTCGACCGCGATGAATCCGCGCATGGCGCGGCTCGTGCGCACCCAGATCGAGCGGATGCTGGCCGGCGAGCCGCCGCTGAACGTCGTCATCCCGGGCTGAGGCGGGGAGATCGAACCGATTCGATCCCCCGCACTACCGGACTGTAAGCGCTTGCAGTAGCCTGGTCGCATGGCACAGCTCGAGCAGATCGCTTCCCCCGGCTCCGAATGGTGGCGCACGGCCGTCATCTACCAGATCTACCCCCGCTCCTTCGCGGATGCATCGGGCGACGGCCTGGGCGACCTGCCTGGCATCACGAGCCGGCTGGATGACCTGAAGAAGCTCGGCGTCGACGCGATCTGGCTGAGCCCGTTCATGACCAGCCCGCAGAAGGACGCCGGCTACGACGTCGCCGACTACCGCGACGTCGACCCGATCTTCGGCACCCTCGCCGACTTCGACCGGATGCTCGAAGAGGCACACGCTCGCGGCATCCGCGTGATCGTCGACCTCGTGCCGAACCACTCCTCCGACCAGCACGTCTGGTTCCAGGAGGCGCTGAAGGCCGCACCCGGCAGCCCCGAGCGCGCCCGGTACGTGTTCCGCGACGGTCGCGGCGAGAACGGCGAGCTGCCCCCGAACAACTGGGAGAGCGTGTTCGGCGGCGGCATGTGGGAGCGCGTGATCGAGGCCGACGGCAAGCCCGGCCAGTGGTACCTGCACATCTTCGACGTCACCCAGCCCGACTTCGACTGGACCAATGAAGAGGTCAAGGAGGAGTTCCGCAGCATCCTGCGCTTCTGGCTCGACCGCGGCGTCGACGGCTTCCGCGTCGATGTGGCGCACGGCATGGTCAAGGAGGCGGGCCTGCCCGACTACGCACCGGTCGCCGACGCCGACTCCATGGGAGGCGGCGAGGAGAACGTGCCGTACTGGGGTCAGGACGAGGTGCACGACATCTACCGCGACTGGCACGAGGTGCTCGCCGAGTACGACGGCGACCGCGCGCTGTGCGGTGAGGCGTGGCTGCCGACCCTCGCGAAGACGGCGCTGTGGGTGCGTCCCGACGAGATGCACCAGACCTTCAACTTCCCGTACCTGATGACGCCGTGGGATGCCGAGCAGTTGCGCGCCGTCATCCGCGAGTCGCTCGAGGAGTTCGGCAAGGTCGGCGCCCCGAGCACCTGGGTGCTCTCCAACCACGACGTGATCCGGCACGCCTCGCGGCTCGCGCTCACGGCCGACAGCCCGCAGGGCGACGGCATCGGTCCGAAGTCGCCCGGCAAGCCCGACCCCGAGATCGGTCTGTCGCGCGCCCGCGCCGCCACGACGCTCATGCTGTCGCTGCCCGGCTCGGCGTACATCTATCAGGGCGAGGAGCTGGGGCTTCCCGAGGCGATGGAGATCGCCGACGAGTTCCGCCAGGACCCGACCTGGTTCCGCACGAATGGTGAGCGGTACGGCCGCGACGGATGCCGTGTGCCGCTGCCCTGGTCGGCCGACGCCCCCGCGTTCGGCTTCAACGAGACCGGTGCGTCGTGGCTGCCGCAGCCTGCGGAGTGGGCGCAGTTCGCCCGCGACGTCGAGGACGGCGACGCCGAGTCGACCCTGAACCTGTACCGCCGCCTGATCTCCGAGCGCCGTGAGCGCGTGCTCGGCACCGGATCGCTGGTGTGGGAGGATGCAGGAGCGGATGCCGTGGCGTTCCGCCGCGGTGACCTGCACGTGGTCGCGAACCTGGGCACCGAGCCGATCGAACTCGGTGAGGGCGTGACCTTCGTCGTGCAGAGCGAGCCGTTCACCGGCACCGCCCTGCCGCAGAACACCGCGGCCTGGTTCACCCGCGCCTGAGCCCGGCCCCCGCCGTGAGAAACCATGTTCTGCGTGAGAAACCACGCCGGACGTGGTGTCTCATGCTGAATGTGGTTTCTCACGGAGAGGATGCGCCGACATGGTGAGCATCGACGAGGTCGCCAAGCTCGCCGGCGTGTCGACGGCGACCGTGTCGCGCGCGCTCAGCGGACGCGGGCACGTGTCGCCGGCATCCCGGGAGCGCGTGCGGGTCGCCGCCGAGTCGCTCGGCTACGTCGTGTCGTCACGGGCGTCGAGCCTGGCATCCGGGCGCACGCAGAACGTCGGCGTGATCGTGCCGTTCCTCGACCGCTGGTTCTTCAGCACCGTGCTCTCGGGGGTGACGAGCGCGCTCATGCGCGCCGGCTACGACGTCACGCTGTACAACATCACCGCCGACGCCGCGGTGCGTCGCGAGGTGTTCGCCACGTTCCTGCGGCGTCAGCGGGTGGATGCCGTGATCGCGGTGTCGATCGAACTCGACGAGGATGAGACCTCCCGGCTGCTCGCCCTCGACCTGCCTGTCATCGCGATCGGCGGGCCGAACCCGCGCCTGCACACGCTGACCGTCGACGACACGGCGGTGGCGCGGCTTGCCACCGAGCACCTGCTGAGCCTGGGCCACCGCGACATCGCGCACATCGGCGCGAACCCCGAGTTCGACCTCGACTTCCACATCCCCACCCAGCGCCGGCTCGGTTTCGAAGAGGCGCTGGCGGATGCCGGGATCCGGCTGAAGCCGGAGTTCCTGGAGCCGGCGGACTTCACCGTTGACGGCGGCTACCGGGCGGCCAAGCAGCTGCTGGGCCGGCCGGGGCCCCGCCCGACGGCGATCTTCGCGGCCTCGGATGAGATGGCGATCGGCGCGATCCTCGCCGCCCGCGACCTCGGGTTCGCGGTGCCCGAGGACCTGTCGATCGTCGGCATTGACGGTCACGAGCTGGGCGAGTTCTTCCAGCTGACCACCGTCGACCAGGCGCCGCTCGCGCAGGGCGAGCGTGCGGCCGCCGCGCTGCTCGCGCAGCTCGACGGTGTGACGGATGCTCCGGCCGGCGGCGACCTGCCCTACGAGCTCATCGTCCGCGGCACGACCGCCCGGCGGTAGCATCCGCCCCTCTCTTCCCCCCGAGACTTGCCTTCCAGCACGAGACAGGCTCTCTGGCGCCCTGTGTCGTGCTGAATCGCAAGTCTCGGCGGCCGCGCGCGGCGCCCGGCGCCGTCAGGCGGCGAGGGCGACGCGGGGCTTCGCCCGCGAGACGAACAGGTGCAGCACCATGGTCGCGGCGAGCACGACGGCCGACGAGGGCACGAGATCGTCGGCGGTGAGACCGGATGCCAGCAGCGCGCCGCCGAGCATCCCGCCCAGCGCCGAGCCGAGCTGCATCCCGCTGCCGTTCAGCGCGAGCACGAGCGAGATCGATTCGGGCTCGAGATCCCCCAGGCGCGACTGCAGCGCCACACCCGACCCGCCGTTGAAGAACGCGCAGCCGAAGAACCAGGCGAAGGCGGCGACCGCTCCGGCGATGCCGGGCAGCAGCAGGCCGACGGTGCCCAGCAGGGCGACGACGATGAGGATGCCGATGATCAGCGCGATGACCTTCTTCGGGTCGATCCGGTCGGTGACCCGGCCCGAGAGGATGTTGCCGCCGAGGCTGACCACGCCGTAGCCGAACATCGCCGCGACGATCAGCTCTTTGCCGATGCGCGGCTCGAAGATGTACGCCGCATAGGTGAAGCACAGGTAGCTCGCGCACATGATGCCGGTGGCGACGAGGATCGCCCCGATCACCGCCGGCCGCGCCAGCGGGCTGAGCGTCGCTCGCAGGGACAGGGCCGGCAGGTGCAGCCGGGGGACGTTGATCAGGATGCCGATGAGCGCGACCGCGCCGACGCCGGTGACCAGGAACAGGGGCAGGCGCCAGTCCTGCTGGCCGATCACGAGCCCCACCGGCACGCCGAGGGCGGTCGCCGCGAGGAAGCCTCCGAGCACGAACGACAGCGCGCGACCGCGGCGCTCGGGCGCGGTCTTGGCGAGCACGTAGGCGCTGACCACGGCGCTGAGCAGCGCTCCGCCGATGGCCGAGACGACGCGGCCCGCCATCGCGGTCGCGTAATCGGGCGCGATCGCGATCAGCAGGTTGCCTGCGACGAACACACCCAGCGAGATCGCGATGATGAGCTTGCGCTCCCACCGTCCGGTCAGCGCGCTGAGCACCGGGCCGGCGATCGCAGCCGTCAGCGGGAACACCGCGACGAGCTGGCCGGCCACGGCGTCGGACACGGCAAGGTCTTCGGCGATCTGCGGCAGCAGGCCCGCCAGTACGTACCCGTCGATGCCCATCGAGAAGGTCGCCAGCGACAGCCACAGCAGCGCCCCGAACCCTGCGGGACGCGTCTCATCGGTGGTGCGCACCTGATCATCCAAGCAGAGTTCCGAACCGATTCGATCCCTGTCGGGAAAAGGCGTTCCTCCGACGACGGCGACATCGAGCGCAGTGTGTCAGGCACGGCATCCGCCCGTGAGGATTCCGTGATGAGCCGGGTCGCAGCCGTAGGCATCCCGTGAGGATCGGAGTACGGCCCCCGCACCCGGCGTAGCGTCGTCGGACGTGGACGGAAAAGACCTCGCCGACGCTCCGCAGCTCGTCGCCAAGCGGCTGCTGATCGGCGACCCTCTCACGACCGAGCAGGTCGATGAGCAGCTGCTGCCCAAGCGCCGAGCGCTGCCGATCTTCGCCTCCGACGCACTGAGCTCGGTCGCCTACGCCCCGCAGGAGCTGCTGATGATCCTGGCGCTCGGCGGCCTGGCCTTCCTCAGCTTCGCCCCCTGGGTCGCGGCTGCGGTCGTGCTGCTGCTGACGGTGGTCGTGCTCAGCTACCGGCAGCTGATCAAGGCGTACCCCTCGGGCGGCGGCGACTACGAGGTGGCGTCGAAGAACCTCGGCGAGATCCCCGGGGTGATCGTCGCCGCGGCGCTGCTGGTCGACTACGTGCTGACGGTCGCGGTGTCGGTCGCGTCGGGCGTCGACAACATCATCTCGGCGCTGCCGCAGCTCGACCCGATGCGCGTCGAGCTCGCCGTCGCGTTCGTGATCGTCATCGTGATCATCAACCTGCGTGGTGTGCGCGAGGCGTCGCTCGTGTTCGCGATCCCCACCTACGTGTTCATCGGATCGGTGGTGGTGATGATCGTCGTCGGCCTGGCGCGCACCGCTGCCGGCGACGCGCCGGTCGCCTCGAGTGCCGGGTTCGCGATGCACGCGGAGGATCTCAGTCAGGCCGCCGTCATCCTGCTGGTGCTGCGGGCGTTCTCGAGCGGATGCTCGGCCCTGACGGGTGTCGAGGCCGTGTCGAACGGCGTGCCGGCGTTCCGCGCGCCGAAGGTGCGCAACGCGCAGATGACCCTGACGATGATGGGCACGATCGCGGTCTGCCTGTTCGCGGGCCTGACCGCGCTGGCCCTGATCACCGGGGTGCACTACGCCGAGAACCCGTGCGCGCTGGTCGGTTTCGACTGCACGACACCGCAGCCGAGCCTGATGGCGCAGGTCGCCTCGGCGACCTTCGGCGCGGGCAGCATCCCGTTCTATCTGATCCAGGCGGCGACCGCCTGTGTGCTGCTGCTCGCCGCCAACACCGCGTTCAACGGCTTCCCGCTGCTGGGCGCCGTGCTCGCCCGCGACGGCTACGCCCCGAAGGCGCTGAACACCCGCGGTGACCGGCTGGTGTTCTCGAACGGCATGATCCTGCTCGGGCTCGGCGCGATCGCCGTGCTGATCGTGTTCCAGGCGCGGCTGACGACGCTGATCCAGCTGTACATCATCGGCGTGTTCGTGTCGTTCTCGCTCGGGCAGATCGGCATGGTGCGGCATTGGCGGCGGGTGCTGCGAGCACCCCGCTCGCACACCGGAGCGGATCGGGTCCCCGAGCGCCGTCCGGTCGTCAGCGGACTCATCATCAACGTGACCGGCGCGGTGTTCACCGTGCTCGTGCTGGTCATCGTGACCGTCACCAAGTTCACCCACGGTGCGTACCTGGTGTTCTTCGCGATCCCGATCCTGGCACTGCTCATGCTGGGCGTGCAGCGGTACTACCGCGATGTCGAGCACGAGATCGCGGTGGACGACTCCCCGCACTTCGGCTCGAGCGGTGACGTGGCGCTGATCCTCGTCAACCGGCTGCAGAAGCCCGTGCTGAAGGCGATCGACTATGCCATCGCCGCCGAGCACGACAAGACGCTCGCCGTGCACGTAGCGCTGAACGCCGACGACGGTCGCCAGCTGCAGCGCGAGTGGCGCCAGCACCGCATCCCTGTGCCGCTGGTGATCCTCGACTCGCCGTACCGCTCGTTCGCGCAGCCGGTCGCCGAGTTCATCGAGCGTCACCGCGAGAAGCACGGCCCGGCTGTCGTGACCGTGTACCTGCCGCAGTACATCGTCGGCCACTGGTGGGAGGCGCTGCTGCACAACCGCCGCGCACGGCGTATCGCCAATCAGCTCATGCTCGTGCACGGTGTGTCGATCGCCCTGGTGCCGTGGCTGCTCGACTCGTCGGAGCTCATCTACGGCCGCCGTTCCCGGCCGGTGCCCGGCCAGGAGCGCGCGGGCCGCCCGGCCGTCGTCACGGGGCGACGGGCCCAGCGCCCGGCAGGACCACCGGATGCCGCCGCCGGCACGCGACCGGATGCCGCCGCATCCGTCCCCGCCGCCGGGGCTACGATGCGACCGGGAGGACGATCATGAGCATCGAAGGCGGTGGTGAGGCGCGGCGTCTGCTCCCGCGCATCTCCCGGGTGTCGCTGAGCTGGCGTCGCCAGCTCGCCGGGTTCGCCGTCGCCCTGGTGTGCGGGCCGCTGCTGACCTGGCTGCTGCTCGCGATGCGCAGCCCGGAATCGATCACCGCCGAGGTGCTGTGGTACCAGCTTCTCGTCGTGGTGGTCGCCCTGATCGGCGGGATGCTTCCGGCCGTGTTCGCCGCGGTGCTGTCGGGCCTCACGCTGGATCTGCTGTTCGTCGCCCCCGAGTTCTCGATCACGATCGCGCACCCGCTGCACGCGGTGGCCCTCGGCCTGTATGTGGTGATCGCGGTGCTGGTGAGCCTGATCGTCAGCGCCGCGGCCCGGCGCGGGCGCGAGGCGATGCGCGCCACCGCGGAGGCCGAGCTGCTGGCCGCCGTCGCCGGCAACGTGCTGCGTGGTGAGCACGCCGTGCAGGCGCTCATCTCCCGCGCGCGTGAGGCGTTCGGGCTGAGCGGCGTGCGCCTGATCGGCGCCGACGGCGAGGTGCTCGCCCTGGACGGCGAGCCGGTGCGCGACGGACGGTTCACGGCCGTCGCGGTGCCCCGCTCGGGCGCATCCGCCACGACGCAGGCCACCCTCGAGCTGCACGGCGGGCCGCTGGATGCCCCCGCCCGCCGCCTGCTCGACGTCATCGTGGCGCAGCTGGGCGCCGCGCTCGAGCACACCGATCTCAGCGCCACCGCGCAGGAGGCTGCGGCGCTCGCCGAGACCGACCAGGTGCGAAGCGCTCTCCTGTCGGCGCTCAGCCACGACGTGCGCCGCCCGCTCGCCTCGGCCGTCGCCGCGATCGGCGGGCTGCGCGCCGCCCACGACCTCTCCCCCGCCGACCGTGAGGAGCTGCTCACCACCGCCGACGAGAGCCTGGCGACCCTGTCGGCGCTGGTCACCGACCTGCTCGATGTGACCCGGGTCGAGGCGGGGGTGCTGGCCGTGTCGCTGACGGCGACGGATGCCGAGCAGTCGGTGCTCTCCGCGCTCGACGAACTGGCTCTGCCGCCCTCCGACGTCGAGCTGCGTCTCGACCCCGCCATGCCGCCGCTGCAGGCCGACCCCGTGCTGCTGCAGCGGGTGCTGGTGAACCTGCTCGCCAACGCGCACCGGCACGCGCCGGAGGATGCCGCGGTGACGGTGACCACCGCGCGGCGCGGTCGCCACGGCGAGATCCGGGTGATCGATCACGGTGCGGGCGTGCCCCGCGACCGCCAGCCCGGCATGTTCGCGCCGTTCCAGCGCCTCGGCGACACCGACAACGGCACGGGACTCGGGCTCGGCCTCGCCCTGTCGAAGGGGTTCACCGAGGGCATGGGCGGCACGCTCATCCCCGAAGACACCCCTGGTGGAGGCCTGACCATGGTGATCTCGCTGCCGCTGGCGGCATCCGCCCCCGCCGCACCCGACCCCGCCCCCTCGACGACCGAGGACGCCTCATGAAGCTGCTCATCGCCGACGACGACCCGCAGCTGGTGCGCGCGCTGCGCATCACGCTCGCCGCGCACGGTTATGAGGTGATCCCGGCATCCGACGGTGCCGAGGCGATCACGCTCGCCGCGCGCGAGCATCCCGACATCATCCTGCTCGACCTGGGGATGCCGCAGCTCGACGGCATGCAAGTGATCCACGCGCTGCGCGGCTGGACACAGGCGCCGATCATCGTGGTCTCGGGGCGCACCGGGTCGGCCGACAAAGTCGACGCGCTCGACGCCGGCGCCGACGACTTCGTCACGAAGCCCTTCCAGGTCGACGAGCTGCTCGCGCGGCTGCGCGCGCTCGCCCGCCGCGTCGCGCCGGCCGGCGAGGCCAACGAGACGACGGTGCGCTTCGGCGATGTGGCGGTCGACCTGGCGACGAGACTCGTCACCCGCGGCGGTGCGCGCGTGCACCTGACGCCCACCGAATGGCGGATGCTCGAGCACCTCTGCCGGCATCCGGGCGCCCTGGTGACCCGTCTCGAGCTGCTGCGCGAGATCTGGGGCAGCGACCAGGTGACCGACTCGGGCTACCTGCGGCTGTACATGTCGCAGCTGCGCAAGAAGCTCGAGCGTGAACCGAGCGCGCCCGTGCACCTGCTCACCGAATCGGGCATGGGCTACCGGCTGGTGCTCGGATGAGGCTGCGGACCGTCGCGCCGCTGCGGGCGACGCGGCGTCGCCTTGCGCCAGCTCAGGCGACCGCCGGCGGCTTCGTGCTGACGATCCTGATCGGGTCGGTGCTGCTCATGCTGCCGGTCTCGTCGGCCCAGGGCCGCTGGACCGAACCCATCACCGCACTGTTCACCGCGACCTCGGCGACCTGCGTCACGGGGCTCGCCGTGGTCGACACGGCCGTGTACTGGAGCCCGTTCGGCAAGGTCGTGATCCTGCTGCTGATCCAGCTCGGCGGCCTGGGCATCATGCTGTTCGCCGCGCTGGTCGGCCTCGCGCTCGCCCGCCGGCTGTCGGTGCGGTCGCGACTGTTCGCGACCTCCGAGACGAAGAGCCCCGACTCCGGCGACGTCAGGCGCCTCGCGATGGGGATCCTTCTCACGACCCTGCTGATCGAGGCGGCGGTGGCCGTGCTGCTGTTCCTGCGGTTCCTCACCGGGTACGGTTACGACCTGGGCAAGGCCGCCTGGCATGCGGTGTTCCACGCGGTCTCGTCGTTCAACAACGCGGGGTTCGCGCTGTACACCGACAGCCTGATGGGCTTCGTCGCCGACCCGTGGATCTGCCTGCCGATCTGCGGCGCGATCATCCTCGGCGGGCTCGGGTTCCCGGTGCTGCGCCAGCTGCGGCGGGAGTTGCGCCGGCCCCTGCACTGGACCATGAACACCCGCATCGTGGTCACCGCCACTCTCGCACTGCTCGCGGTCGGCATGCTGTGCGTCACCGTGATCGAGTGGGACAACCCTCGCACCTTCGGCGCCCTCGATCCCGGCACCCGTCTGCTCGCCGGGTTCACGTACTCGGTGCAGGCGCGCACCGCCGGATTCAACACGGTCGACATCGGCGCGGTGAACGATGAGACGTGGCTGATCACCGACGTGCTGATGTTCATCGGCGGCGGCCCCGCAGGCACCGCGGGCGGCATCAAGGTCACCACCTTCGCCGTGCTGTTCTTCATCCTGTGGACCGAGCTGCGCGGCGGCGCCGCGGTGAACGTGTTCGGCAAGCGGCTCTCGCGCGCGGTGCACCGCGAGGCGATCACAGTGGTGCTCGTCGCGATCGCCGCGGTCATGGCCGGTGTCATCGGCATCCTCACGATGACCGACCTCGACCTCGACCAGGTGCTCTTCGAGGCGGTCTCGGCCTTCGGGACGGTCGGCCTGTCGACGGGCATCACCGCGACCCTGCCTGCCTCCGCGCAGCTCATCATCATCGCCCTGATGTTCCTGGGCCGCATCGGCCCGCTGACCCTCGGTTCGGCACTCGCGCTGCGCGAGCGCCGCATCGCCTACGAACTGCCCAAGGAGCGTCCGGCGATCGGCTGATCGCCACGCTCCGTGAACGGAAGGATCCCCGTGTCAAAGTTCCTCTCCTTCGGAGACGACGCCAGGCGCATCGCCGAGGCGGATGCCGTGGCCGTGATCGGCCTCGGCCGCTTCGGCACCTCCCTGGCGCTCGAGCTGATGGCGTCGGGCACCGACGTGCTCGGGGTCGACGACGACGCCGACGTCGTGCAGTCGCTCAACGGCGAGCTCACCCAGGTCGTGCGTGCCGACGCCACCCGCCTGGAGGTACTGCAGCAGCTGTCGATCGGGGAATTCGACCGTGTTGTGGTGTCGATCGGCAATGACATCACCGCCTCGATCCTCACCGCGTCACTGCTGCTGAAGATGAACGTTCCGGTCATCTGGGCCAAGGCCGTCGACGAGCGCCACGGCGCCGTGCTCGAGCAGCTCGGCGTGCACCGCGTGATCTACCCCGAGAAGGACATGGGCCGTCGCGTCGCGCATCTCGTGCGCGGCGCCGCCGCCGACTACCTCGAGATCGACAGGGGCTTCGCGATCGTCAAGACCGTCGCGCCGCAGTCTCTGCACGGGATCTCGCTCGCCGACGCCCACGTGCGCGCGGAGCACGGCGTGACGGTCGCGGCGTACCGCTCGGAGCGCGGCGAGTGGAGCAACGCCAGCCCCGACACGGTGCTGTCGCCGGGCGACACGATGCTCGTGGTCGGCCCGATCAACAGGGTGGAGAAGTTCGCGCAGCTGCGCTGAGGGATGGGTTGCTGAGCCTGTCGAAGCATCCCATCCCGACCACCCTTGCTGCGCTGGGGCCCTTCGAGAGCCTCAGGGACCCAGCGGGGGCATGGCCCTTCGACAGGCTCAGGGACCCAGCGGCTCAGGGCCCTTCGACGGGCTCAGGGACCCAGGACGGTGAAGGGGGCGGGGAGGAGGTCCTGCTCGCGGGAGGACGGGCCGACGAGCAGGGTGAAGGCGCCGGGCTCGACGACGCGGTCGCCGCGAGCATCCACGATCGTGCAGGCCGAAACCGGCACCTCGATCGTGACGCGCACCGTCTCACCGGGCGGCACCGTCACCTGCCGGTACGCCTTCAGCTCGCGGTCGGTCCAGCTCGCCGAGGTCACCTCGTCGCGCACGTACGCCTGCACGGTCTCGAGCGCGGGGCGTTCTCCCGTGTTCCGCAGCGTCACCGACGCTGACACCACGCCGTCGGCATCCAGCACCGCCGATGCCAGCATCAGGGCGGAGTACTCGACCGTCGTGTACGAGAGGCCCTCACCGAACGCCCAGGCCGGCGCCTGGGTGAGGTCGGCGTAGCGGTCGCCGTGCTGCCCGCGCACCTGGTTGTAATAGGTCGGCTGCTGCCCGGCATGCCGGGCGAACGAGATCGGCAGCCGGCCGGTCGGCTCGATCGCACCGGTGATGAGTTCGGCGATCGCCCGGCCGCCCTGCATCCCCGGGTTGGCGACCCAGAGCACCGCGGCGGCTCGGGAGACGGATGCCGGCAGCACGAGCGGCTTGGACGCCATCAGCACCACGATCACGGGCCTTCCGGTCGCGATCAGCGCGTCGAGCAGAGCGATCTGCCCGCCGATGAGCTCGAGGGTCGCCGTCGAGCGGCCCTCGCCGTACAGCCCCCGCGCGTCGCCGACGACGGCGACGACGGCATCCGAATCCTCCGCCGCGGCGACCGCCTCGGCGAGCTGCGCGTCGTCGGCCGGGATCGGGCGGACCACCGGCGGGCGGGGTTGCCCGTCCGGCCAGGTCTCGCCCGCGGGGTCGGGTTCGAGGCTGAGGATGTCGGCGCCGCGGGCGTGTACGACCTGCCACGGCGCGATCTCGCGCAGTCCGTCGAGCACGGTCGTGATCATCTCGCGCGGCTGCCCGTCGATCCAGCCGGCCTGTCCGGATCCTCCGGCCCAGTCGCCGAGCTGCTCCTGTGCGTCGTCGGCGAGCGGCCCGACGACGGCGATGCGCGCGATCGCGCCCGGCACCGCCGTCACGCCGCCGGCATCCGGCACCGGCCCACCAGGCGCAGCCGCCGAAAGCGACCCACCAGGCGCAGCCGGCGAAAGCGGCCCACCAGGCGCAGCCGGCGAAAGCGGCAGCGTCCCGTCGTTCTGCAGCAGCACCAGCGACCGCCGTGCGACCTCCAGATTGAGGTCGGCGTGCGCTGCCTGTCCCACGACGTCTGCGAGTCCTTCCGAGGGCAGCCGCGGATCCTCGAACAGCCCGAGCTCGAACTTCAGCGTGAGGATGCGCGCGACCGCGGCATCGAAGTCGGTGGAGGTCAGCATCCCCCGCTCCACCGCCTCGAGCGCACCCTCGAAGAACATCGGGGTGGTCATCACCATGTCGTTGCCGGCCTTCACCGCGGCCGCGGCCGCGTGCGCGTAGTCGGGCTGCACCTGCTGCTCCCAGACCATGCGGCCCACGTTGTCCCAGTCGGTGATGAGCGTGCCGGTGTAGCCCCACTCGCCGCGCAGCACGTCGCTGAGCAGCCAGTCGTTGACGGTGATCGGCACGCCGTCGGTGGTCTGGTAGCCGAGCATGAAGGTGCGGCATCCTTCGCGGGCGACCCGCTCGAAGGGCGGCAGGAACCACGAGCGCAGCTTGCGGGGCGAGATGTCGGCCTCGCTCGCGTCGCGCCCGCCCTGGGTCTCGGAGTATCCGGCGAAGTGCTTGGCCGTGGCGAGGATGGCGGTCGGATCGGCGAGTCCCTCACCCTGGTAGCCGCGCACCATGGCGCTGGCGAGCTCGCCGATCAGGTGCGGATCCTCGCCGAAGGTCTCGTTGACCCGCCCCCAGCGCAGGTCGCGTGCGATGCACAGCACCGGCGAGAAGGTCCAGTGGATGCCGGTGGCGGCCACCTCCACGGCGGTCGCCCTGGCCACCCGCTGCACGAGCTCGGCATCCCACGATGCGGCCATGCCGAGCTGGGTCGGGTAGATCGTCGCGCCCGGCCAGAACGAATGACCGTGGATGCAGTCCTCGCCGACCAGCAGCGGGATGCGCAGCCGCGTCTGCGCGGTCAGCCGGTTCGCCTCGACGATGCGCTCGGGCGAGGTGTGCAGGATCGACCCGACGTGGCGGCGCAGCACGTGCTCTGCGAGGTCGTCGCGCGCGTCGAGCTGCAGCATCTGCCCGATCTTCTCCTCGACGCTCATGCGCGACAGCAGGTCGGCGACACGCTCGTCGATGTGCCGGGAGGAATCCTGGTAGGCGTGGCTGGTCAGGAGGCTTGCAGTGCTGGTCAAGACGTCGGTTCCTTCTGGTCGTGCTGGGCTCGGTCGGCGGCTCGGCGGTCGACTCGGTCGTCGGCTCGGTCGGCGACGCGCCGGTCGTCCGTCACGGAGCGGGATCGGATGCCGCTGACCGCGGCCGCGAGTTCGGGACGGACGGCCGTGACGGCGTCGTTCACGTCGAGGCCCTTCTTCTTCATCGCCCTGGCGCGCTCGCCTGCCGAGCGCAGTCGCGGGTTGACGTACTCGTCGATGCCGAAGTTGATCAGCGCGAGAGCCACGCCGATGAACGCGATGCAGAGCCCAGGCGGCAGGTACCACCACCACTGGTTCTGGCGGAACGCGCCCTGGGCACTGGCCCAGTTGAGGATCGTGCCCCAGTTGTAGGTGGTCACGGGGATCACGCCGATGTACGACAGCGTCGTGAGGGTGAGGATGGCGGCGGTCACGGTACCGACGAAGCTCGCGGCGATCAGCGCCATCAGGTTCGGCAGCATCTCGATCGTGATGATGCGCCGCAACGGCTCGCCGTTGGCGCGCGCGGCCTGGATGAAGTCGCGGTTGCGCAGCGACATGGTCTGGGCGCGCAGCACGCGCCCTCCCCACGCCCAGCCGGTGATGCCGAGCACGGCGGCGACGAGCCACAGCGGCGGGTCCTCGAACATCGAGGCGACGATGATGATCAACGGCAGACCCGGGATGACCAGGAAGACGTTGGTCAGCGCCGACAGCGACTCGCTGCGCCAGCCGGTCAGGTAGCCGGCGATGACGCCCACGGTGATCGCGATGACGGTGGCGATGATCGCGGCGAGGAAGCCGACGATGATGATGCCTCGGGTGCCGTGGATGACCTGGCTCAGCACGTCTTCGCCGATGTGCGTGGTGCCCAGCCAATGCGCGGCCGAGGGCGGCTGGAACCGCGCGGTGTTGTCGACCTTGGTCGGTGCGTAGGGTGCGATCACGTCGGCGAACAGGGCGATCAGCACGAAGAAGCCCAGGATCACCAGGCCCGTGATCGACTTGCCGTTGCGGAACATCGCGAACGCGCCGACCAGGCGCGACCACAGGCCGGGCTCGCGGGGCTCGTCCAGCGGCCGGGCGGTGCGCACCGCCATGGTCCCGTCGGCGCGCGCCACGCGCGCGGCGGGGCTGACCGTCTCACGCGTGGTGGGTGCGCCAGAGGCGCGATCTTCACGAGCGCCAGAGACGCGGTCTTCACGGGCGCCAGAGGCGCGGGTGTCGGATTCGGCGGTCATGGCTCAGGCCTCCGTCTGGCGCGTGCGCGGGTCGAGGAATGCGTAGGCGAGGTCGGCGAGCAGGTTCGCGATGAGCACCGACAGGGTGATCACGAGGAACACGCCCTGCATGAGCGCGTAGTCCTTCGCGTTGGTGGCATCCAGTAGCAGCTTGCCGACGCCCGGGTAGCTGAAGACCATCTCCATCACGATCGTGCCGCCGACGATGAACCCGATCGACAGTGCGAAGCTCTGGATCTGCGGCAGCACGGCGTTGCGGGCGGCGTACCGCCACAGCACGCGGCGGTTCGGCATCCCCTTGGCCTGCGCGACCATGATGTAGTCCTCGTCGAGCACCGTGAGCATCATGTTGCGCATCCCCAGCATCCAGCCGCCCAGCGACGCGATGACGATGGTGAGCGCGGGCAGCGCCCCGTGATGGATGACCTGCCCGATGAATTCGAACGTCCATTCCGGGCGGATGCCGACGCCGTACGCCTTGCCGATCGGGAACCACCTCAGGTTCACCGAGAACAGCGCGATGGCCAGCAGGCCCAGCCAGAAGTACGGGATGGTGCTGAGGAACGTGGTGATCGGCACGAACACGTCGAGGCGGCTGCCCCGGCGCCAGCCGACGATCGCGCCGCCGATGGTGCCGATCGCGAACGACACGATCGTGGCGAAGCCGACGAGTCCGATCGTCCACGGCAGCGCCTGGCTGATCACCTCGGTGACCGGGCGAAGCCCGTGCAGCAGCGAGACGCCGAGGTCGCCGCGCAGCAGCAGCGCCCAGTAGTCGATGTACTGCTGGATCAGCGTCTTGTCGGTGTCGAGGCCGAGCAGCGCGCGCAGCGCGTCGGCGGCCTCGGGGGAGACGTTGCGGTTGCGGGCGAGGTACTGGGTGACCGCATCGCCCTTCATCATGCGGGGCAGGAAGAAGTTGATCGTGATCGCGGCCCACAGGGTGAACAGGTAGAACGCCGCCCGGTTGGCGAGGAACCGCCACGGCACGCGCGCGTGCCGGCTGCTGACGGCGGTGGCGGTCGTGCCCGAGGCGACGGCATCCGTCTCGGGAAGGGCGGTCTCGGGGACGTGCGGTTCGACGGCGGTCATCGCGCACCTCCTGCCGTGGCCGCACCGGCGGCCGCGTCCGCGCGCCCTCCGGCCGCGAACCAGCGCTCGGGGTCGGGCGACGCGGCGCGCAGCTGCCGGGTGTACGGGTCCTGCGG
Source organism: Microbacterium sp. YJN-G (assembly GCF_015040615.1). Lineage (NCBI taxonomy): Bacteria > Bacillati > Actinomycetota > Actinomycetes > Micrococcales > Microbacteriaceae > Microbacterium > Microbacterium sp. YJN-G. The sequence continues at coordinate 111,026 of NZ_CP060402.1, read as the reverse complement.
ATTCAGGATGACGTCGTCGGCGGGCCCCTGCTCGACGATGCGCCCCTGGTTCAGCACGATGATCTCGTCGCTGAAGTGCCGGGCGGTCGCCAGGTCATGGGTGATGTAGAGCACGCCGAGTCCCTCCTCGCGCTGCAGGTCGGCCAGCAGGTTCAGCACTCCCAGCCGGATGGAGACGTCGAGCATCGAGACCGGCTCGTCGGCGACGAGCAGCTGCGGCCGGGATGCCAGGGCGCGGGCGATCGCGACGCGCTGCCGCTGACCGCCCGAGAGCTCGTGCGGGCGCCGGTCGATCACGGCATCCGGATCCAGCCGCACCCGATCCAGCAGCCGCCGCACCTCCCCCTCGGTCTCGCTCTTCGGCACCACATCGTCCAGCCGCAGCGGACGCTCGATGTGGTACCGGATGGAGTGGTACGGGTTCAGCGACGCAAACGGGTCCTGGAACACCATCCGCAGCCGCTGCCGGTACGTGCGCAGCCCGCGTCCGCGGCGCGGGATCGGCTTGCCGTCCAGGCGGATCTCGCCGCTGCTGGGCGTCTCGAGCTGGGTGAGGATCTTGGCGATCGTCGACTTTCCGCTGCCGGACTGGCCGACCAGGCCGATCGTGCGGCCCGACTCGAGCGTGAACGAGACGTCGTCGAGCGCCTTGATCTGGCCGGCGCCGCGGACGTTGTAGCTCTTGGTGACGTGGTCGAACTCGAGGATGCTCATCGCACCACCACTCCCCTCTCACCGGTCAGGCGCGGGAACGACTCCAGCAGCCGGCGGGTGTACTCGTGCTGCGGGCTGTTCCAGATCCGCCCAGCGGTCTGCAGCTCGACGATCTCGCCATCGCGCATGATGGCGATGCGGTCGCTGATCTCCAGCAGCAACGGCAGGTCGTGGGTGATGAAGATCACCGAGAAGCCGAATTCGTGGCGCAGCTGCGAGATCTGCCGCAGGATCTCGCGCTGCACGAGCACGTCCAGTGCGGTGGTCGGCTCGTCCATGACCATCAGCTGCGGACGCAGGGCGAGGGCCATCGCGATCATCACGCGCTGGCGCATGCCGCCCGAGAGCTCGTGCGGGAACGAGCGGATGCGGTCGCGCCCGACCTTGACGAGCTCGAGCAGCTCCTCGACCTCGAGCCGGCGCTGCCGGCGAGTCATCTCGGGGCGGTGCACCTCGAAGACGTCCGAGAGCTGCGAGCCGATCGTGGCCACCGGGTTGAGCGCGTTCATCGCACCCTGGAAGACCATCGAGATCCGGTCCCATCGGAAGCGGCGCATCTGCTCGGCATCCAGGGCTCCCACGTCGACCGCGTCTCCCGACGCGTCGTGGAAGGTGACGGTGCCACCGGTGATGACCGCCGGGGCCTTCAGCAGGCGCTGGATGCCGTAGGCGAGGGTCGTCTTGCCGCATCCGCTCTCGCCGGCGAGACCGAGGATCTCACCGCGTCGCAGTTCGAGGGAGACGTCGCGGACGGCCGCGACGGGCGGGTCGACGTCGTACACGACCGAGAAGTCGCGCACGGAGAGCAGGGGTTCGGGCATGGTGTGGTCGCTTTCGTGCCGGGAGGGAAGGGAACGGATGCCGGGTGCGGGGCCCTGCGTGCGCGCAGGGCCCCGCAGTGTCATCAGTTCGCCGGCGTCAGCTTCGTGAGCACCTGCACGATGCCGGGCTGGGTCGGGTCGGCCGAGGCGTACTGGTCGTCCTCGGTGGGCCAGCCGACGTAGTTGCGGGTGTTGTACTCGCCCAGCAGCGGGTGGGCGCCCAGCGGGATGGCGGGCACGTTCTCGACGAACGCCTTCTGCATGACGGCGACGGCGTCGGTGCGCTCCTGCTCGGAGGCGGCGTTGGCGTAGGTGTTCAGCGCCTCGGTGACGGCCGGGTCGTCGAAGCGGCCGAAGTTGAACTGGGCCTTGCCGTCGACGATCCACTTCGGGTCCATGGTCGAGGTGTACAGACCGTAGGCGTTGCCGGTGTCCTCGAGCCAGTGGATGATCGCCTGGAAGGTGCCCTCCTGGCGTGCGGCATCCCAGCCACCCCAGTCGGGCTGGTCGACCTTGACCTCAATGCCGAGCGCCTCGTCGAGCTCTTCGGCCAGCAGCGCCTGCTCGGTGTTCCAGTCGCTCCAGCCGGCGGGCACGGAGATCGAGAACGAGACCGGCTTGCCCTCGGGGTCGATCAGCTTCTCGCTCTTCCACGTGTAGCCGGCGTCGGTCAGGATCTGCCTGGCCTTGTCGACGTCGACCTCGTAGTTCTGGTCCTTGTACTCGGGCTGGATCTCGTCTTCGAGCAGCTTGCCGAGTCCGGTGACGTTCCAGACCGCCTCGCTCGCGCCCTCGCGGGCGATGTCGACGTAGGCCTGCCGGTCGATGGTCCAGGCGAGCGCCTGACGCAGCGCCACATCGTCGAACGGCTCGGCCTGCAGGTTCATGAACAGGGTTCCGGCGCCGGCGGTCGGCGAGACCAGGAAGTGGTTGTCCTCGTCGGCGGCGAGGTAGCTCTCCTCGATCTGCGGGATGAAGGCCTGCGCCCAGTCGGCCTCGCCCGAGACGAGTGCCGTGGTCAGTGCGGCGTTGTCACCGTAGGAGACGTAGTGCAATTCGGGGACGGCCAGCTCGCCGCCCCAGTAGTCCTCGTTGGCGGTCAGCGTGACCGACTCGGTCGACCAGTTGTCGAGCACGTAGGGTCCGGTGCCGACTGCGAGGCCCTCGCCGGTGAGCGGGTCGGTGTTCGGGTCGGCGATGTCCTGCCAGATGTGCTTGGGGACGATCGGGGTGTGCAGCACGCGCGACTGCGCGGTGTACTTCGAATCGGCGAACTTCAGCGTGATCCGGTCGCCGTCGACGGTGGCGCCCTCGTACTTCAGCCCCGAGGTGTCGGCGAGCCTGCCCTCGAGGAACTGGTCGAAGGTGAAGACGATGTCGTCGCCGGTGAAGTCCTCGCCGTCGCTCCACTTCACGCCGCTGCGCGGGACGACGGTCAGCTCGGTGTAGTCGTCGTTCCACTCCACCGACTCCGCCAGCCACGGCGTCGTGCCGAGGTCACCGGTGGGGTTCACGAGGGCGAGCGGCTCGAAGATCACCTTCGCGTAGCCGTACTTCGACGCCGAGGAGTCGCCCAGGTAGGGGTTGTGCGACTCGGTGGTGATCGCGCCGTCGGGCTTGGCGATCGTGAGCGCCGCGCCGGATGACGCTGTGCCGCCGTCGTCGCCGGATGCGGGGGCGCATCCGGCGAGCGCGCCGACGCCGAGCGCGGCGATCGCGGTCATCGCGAGAACTGATCTGCTGAGCTTCATTGCTTCTCCTAGGGCACTGATCCGGGTGTCGGGGGATGTGAGCGGCTTCGCTCGAGTGCTGTTCACTTACTGGCGAGAAAGTGAACTGTGAGCAGATTACCTACTAGTCAGTAAGCTTGCAAGCGAGCATTATCAGACCGTTACACTCGCCTCAGGAGGACTCCACGTGGCAAAGGACACGCCCCGCACCCGTGCGGCGCAGCACAAGCGCATCGAGATCCTGAAGGCTGCAGTGGAGATCTTCGGCAGCAAGGGCTCGACGAACGGCACGCTCGCCGACGTCGCCGAGCAGGTCGGCATGACGCACGCGGGCGTGCTGCACCATTTCGGTTCGAAGCAGAAGCTGCTGCTCGAGGTGCTGGCCTACCGCGACCAGGCCGACGTGGCCGAGCTCGCCGAGAAGCACATCCCGGGCGGGCCGGAACTGTTCCTGCACCTGGTGCGCACCGCGTACGCGAACGCGCATCGGCCGGGCATCGTGCAGGCGTACACGGTGCTCTCATCGGAGTCGGTCACCGACGGGCATCCCGGCCGCGAGTACTTCGAGGAGCGGTACACGACGCTGCGACGAGAGGTCTCCGAGGCCTTCGCGGTGCTGTGCGAAGCGGAGGGCGTGACCGACACGGCATCCATCGCCGCCGCCTCGGCGAGCATCCTCGCCGTCATGGACGGGTTGCAGCTGCAGTGGCTGCTGCATCCCGAGGTCATCGACCTCGGCGAGACCAGCGAGTTCGCCATCCGCGCGATCGTGAACAGCGTGCTGCACCCCGGCCCCGCCCTCGAGTCCTACGCCTGATGGGTTGCTGAGCCCGTGGGTTGCTGAGCCTGTCGAAGCATGGGTTGCTGAGCCTGTCGAAGCATGGGTTGCTGAGCCTGTCGAAGCATGGGTTGCTGAGCCTGTCGAAGCATCCCAGCCCGACACCCGTGCTGCCGCTGGGGCCCTTCGAGAGCCTCAGGGACCCAGCGGGTGGGACGTGCGGGAGGGATGGGTTGCTGAGCCTGTCGAAGCATCCCAGCCCGACACCTGTGCTGCCGCTGGGGCCCTTCGAGAGCCTCAGGGACCCAGCGGGTGGGACGTTCACCAGGCGGGCGGGCCCTTCGACAGGCTCAGGGACCCGGCAGGGTCGGGGGCGGGGGTGGGAGGATGGGGGGATGAGGCAGGTTCACGTCGTCACGGGCGCCGGCTCCGGCATCGGGCAGGTCATCGCACAGCGTCTCGCCGAACGCGGCGACCGGCTCGTCCTGGTCGCCCGCGACGAGGCCCGTGCGCAGGAGCTCGCCGCACGGCATCCGGGATCCCTGACAATCGCCGCCGACCTCGCCCACCCGGGACACCTCGCGGATGCCGTTGCCGCTGCGGATCTTCCCGACCGGGTCGACAGTCTGATCCACGCCGCCGGAATCGTCCGGCTCGGGCCGGTCGCCGACCTCGCCCTGGACGACTGGACCCGCCAGCTCACCGTGAACCTCGCCGCACCCGCTGAGCTGACCCGGCTGCTGCTGCCGCGGCTGCGCGCAGCGCGCGGCCAGGTGCTGTTCATCAACTCCGGTGCCGGGCTCAGCGCGCATCCGGACTGGTCGGCGTACGCGGCATCCAAGCACGGCCTCAAGGCGCTCGCCGACGCGCTGCGCGGTGAGGAGCGTGCCAACGGCGTGCGCATCACGTCCGTGTATCCGGGCCGCACCGCCACGCCAATGCAGGAGCTCGTGCACCGGCAGGAGGGCCGGACCTACGACCCGTCGAAGTTCATCGACCCGGCATCCGTGGCCACGGCGGTCCTCACCGCGCTCGATCTGCCGCGCGACGCGGTGATCTCCGACGTGACGGTGCGCCCTGATCTGTGAGCCCTGATCTCTGAGCCCTGACCGCTGAGTCCGACCCGCACCGTAGGCTCTGGGCATGACGATCGACCTCGAGGCCCTGTACATCGATCTGCACAAGCATCCCGAGCTCTCCTTCCAGGAGACCCGCACGGCGGGCGTCGCGGCATCCCATCTTCGAGATCTCGGGCTCGAGGTGCATGAGGGCATCGGCATCACCGGGGTGATCGGCGTGCTGCGCAACGGCAGCGGGCCCGTGGTCTGGCTGCGGGCCGACATGGACGGCCTGCCGGTCGCCGAGGAGACCGGGCTGCCGTACGCGTCGTCCGCGACCGGGATCGATCCCGACGGCGCCGCGGTGCCGGTGATGCACGCCTGCGGCCACGACATGCACGTGACCGCCATGATCGGCGCGGTCGAACGGCTGGTGGCACAGCGCGCTGAGTGGTCGGGCACCGTGGTCGTCGTGATCCAGCCCGCCGAGGAGTTCGGCGCGGGCGCCCGGGCCATGCTCGACGACGGCCTGCTCGACCGCTTCCCCCGCCCCGACGTGGTGCTCGGCCAGCACGTCACACCTCTCCCGGCGGGCGTGATCGGCGTGCGGCCGGGGCCGCAGATGTCGGCATCCGACGGCATCCAGGTGGTGCTGCACGGTCGCGGCGGGCACGGTTCGCGCCCGCACTCGACGATCGACCCGATCGTGATGGCGGCGGCGACGATCATGCGCCTGCAGACGGTCGTCTCGCGCGAGGTCGACCCGCACGATCTCGCCGTGGTCACGGTCGGAGCCGTGCACTCGGGCACGAAGAACAACATCATCCCGGCCGACGCGAACCTGCAGCTGAGCCTGCGGTACCCAGACGAGCAGCTGCGCGAGAAGGTGCTCGAGAAGGTCGAGCGCGTCGTGCGCGCCGAGGCGATGGCATCCGGCGCCGAGCGCGAACCTGAATTCTCGACGTTGCACTCGCTGCCGGCGACGATCAACGACGCGGATGCCACGGCCAGGGCGGTCGCGGCCTTCCAGGCCGCATTCGGCGAGCAGAGGGTGATCGACCCCGGCCTGTTCACCGGCAGCGAGGACGTGTCCTGGTTCGCGCGCGATGCCGGCGTCCCGTTGGTGTTCTGGTTCTGGGGCGGCCACGACCCGATCGCCTACGCAGAGGCCGAGGCGAACGGCACCCTCGACCGCGACGTGCCCACCAACCACTCGCCGTTCTACGCCCCGGTCATCCAGCCCACGATCGATGCGGGCGTGACGGCGATGGTCGTCGCGGCCCGCGAGTTCCTGGACTGAGGTCCGGCCCTTCGCTCCCCACGCCCCCTCCACGCATCGCTCCCCACTGCGCGGAGCCTCCGGGCGCGTGGGCCCGGCTCAGGGACCCAGGGCAGGGGCGAGCCGGCGTCAGATCCGGCGCGCGGTGATCGCCTCACGACCCTGCGTGCGCCGCAGCGTGCGCAGGCAGCGGCCGCAGAGGATCTCCACGACGCGCGGATGACCTTCGCCGCAGTTGCAGTCGATGCTCACCCGCCAGCGGGCGCGGCGTCCGCACGGGATGTACTCCGTCTCGGTGCCGTGATCGCACTCGCAACGCGGCGTCTCGCCGCCTTCGAGGTTCGGCAGCTCGCTGAGGTCGACCGACTCGCCGGTGTCGACGGCCTCGTCGGTGCCGGTCTCTTCGGTGCGGGTCTGCTCCACGACTCGCATGGTCACGCCTCCAGCACGCGGTGGTTGATCTCGTGGGCCTCGCGGTGCAGGCGCTCCATGCGCTGGTCGAGCTCCTGCGCGGCTTCCGCGGCATCCGTCAGGCTCTGCACGAGGTGGGCGGGCACCCGCCCGTCGAACTTGTAGTGGATCTTGTGCTCGAGGCTGGCCCAGAAGTCCATCGCGATGGTGCGGAACTGCACCTCGACCGGGATCGCCACCGCGCCAGTCGACAGGAAGACCGGCACCTCGATGATCGCGTGCAGGCTGCGGTAGCCGTTCTCCTTCGGCGAGGCGATGTAGTCCTTGACGATGCGGACGGTGACGTCGTCCTGCTGGGTGAGCAGGTCGAACAGCCGGTACACGTCGCTGACGAAGCTGCAGGTGACCCGCACGCCGGCGATGTCGGTGATTCCGGTCCGGATGCTGTCGAAATCGGCCTCGATGCCCCGCCTTGCCACCTTCTCGACGATGCTGTCGGGCGACTTCAGCCGGCTCTTGACGTGCTCGATCGGGTTGTAGGCGTGCATGTGCGTGAACTCGTCGCGCAGGATCGAGATCTTCGTCTCGACCTCGCGCATGCCGAACTCGTACTCGCGCAGGAACCGCTGGAACGCGTCGCGCAGCTGCCTCGCCTCAGCGATCGCAGCGTCGTCGACGGGGAGCGTTGTCATATCCCCGACGTTACGCCGTCGTGATTCGGAATGGGCTGGACGTTCGTCCCTGGCGAACCCGCTGCGAGACGCGGCGCATCAGGCATCGCGTGACCGCCAGAGCAGCCAGACGAAGTACGGGGCGCCGAGCAGCGCGACGACGATGCCGGCGGGCAGCTGCGCGGGGGCGAGCACGGTGCGGCCCACGGCATCCGCCACCCCGACCAGCACCGCACCGAGCACGACCGCGACGGGGATCACCCGGGTGTGCCGGGCGCCGACGAGCGCCCGCGCGGCGTGCGGGGCGACCAGCCCCACGAAGCCGACCACGCCGACCGCCGCGACGCTGAGCGCCGCGAGCACGGCGGCGGTCGCCAGCAGCGCCAGCCGCGTGCGTTCGAGACGGATGCCGACCAGCCGGGGCGTGTCCTCGTCCATGGCGAGGATGTCGAGGTCGCGCCGCTGCGCGATCACGAACGGCAGTGCGATCACGAGCACGATCACGAGCGGGATGACCTGCTCCCAGATGCGCCCGTAGGTGGTGCCTGACAGCCAGGTGTAGATCTTCGGGGTGTCCCACGGGTTCGAGCGCAGCAGCACGAACGTGGTCAGCGCGACCGTGCCGTACCAGACGCCGATGCCGATGAGCACGAGCCTGTCGGCGCTGAGTCCGCCACGCCAGGCCAGCGCGTACACGAGCCCGAAGGCCAGCAGTGCTCCGGTGATCGCTGCCAGCAGCATGCCGAGCGTGGATGCCGCGGCGCTGGTCACCACGAGCACGGCCCCCAGGCCCGCACCGCCCGTGATGCCGAGCAGTCCCGGCTCGGCGAGCGGGTTGCGGCTGACGCCCTGCGTGACGGTGCCTGCCAGGCCCAGGGCGGCTCCAGCCACGACCGCCGCGATCACGCGCGGAGCGCGCTCGTCGAGCGCGAAAGACACCAGCGGCGGCACCTGCTGCTGCAGCCAGAGCACGATGTCGCCGGTGAGCAGCGGGGTGGCGCCCACCAGCATCCCGATCAGGATGACGGCGGCGAGCGCGGCGCTGCCGGCGCTGAGCACGATGACGAAGCGGCGGGTGCTGCGCACGCCGAAGCGGATGCTCGGAGGCCGGCGGGTGGGTCCCGCGTCGCGCAGCCGGCGTGCCATGAGGATGAGGACGATCGCGCCCAGCAGCGTCGTGGCGACGCCGGTCGGGACGGCGATCGCGCCCTCGGCGCCGATGATCGCCCGCAGCACGGCATCCGCGAGGATGACGATGATCGCGCCCATCAGTCCCGTCGCCGGGATGAGCAGCGCATGCCGGGTGAGCGCCGGGACCAGCCGCGACAGCAGGCGGGCGATGACGGGCGCGCAGAGTCCGACGAATCCGACCGGTCCCGCCAGCGTCACGGCGGCGGCGGTGAGCAGCACTGACAGCAGGATGCCGATCACCCGGGTGGATCGGATCGGCACACCGAGGGATGCGGCGGTGTCGTCGCCGAGCGCGAGCACGTCCAGGCGCCGCGTGAGGGCGAGCGCGAGGGCGACGGCGACGGCGATCACGGGCGCTGCGCGCAGGAACGACTCGATGCCCAGCTGCGACAGGCTGCCGCTGCCCCAGGCGAACAGGCCCTTGGTCTCCTCGTCGAAGAGCACGAGCAGCGCCGAGGTGCCGGCCTGCAGCGCCAGGGCCAGAGCGGAGCCGGCGAGCACCAGCCGGGTGGTCGATGAGGCGGCGCCTCCCGCCAGGCCCAGCACGAGCGCCGCGGCGGCCAGCCCGCCGATGAAGGCGACGAGCCCGGAGGCCCAGAACGGGATGCTGATGCCGAAGGCGGTGACCGCGGTGACGGCGAAGTACGACCCGGCGGTGACGCCGAGGGTGTCGGGTGAGGCGATCGGGTTGCGGGCCAGCGACTGCATGAGCAGGCCCGCGACACCCAGCGCGAAGCCGACCGCGACGCCGGCGGCCAGCCGCGGCAGGCGGGAGCCGAACAGGATCTCGGGGTCGGCGAGCACCTGCCCGCTGGTCCCCTGCGTGAGGTGCCAGCCGGCCGCGGCCACGAGCACGACGAGCAGGGCCGCGAGCACGCCCACGGCGCGCCCCGTGCCCGACCGGTCGATGATCGAAGCCGGCTCGCTCACCTCGTCGCGCTTGCTGAGCGAAGAGGTGAACGACACGGCCGGCCCTTCGCTCACTTGGTGATGACGTCGACGTACGCGTCGATGATCTGCTCGGCCGAGCGCGGTCCGCCGAAGGTCCAGATGCCGGCCGGGAACGCGTGGATGCGGTCCTCGGCGACCGCCGGGATCGACGCCCAGGCCGGGTTCTTCGCGGCGGCGTCGACGACGCTCTCCGAGTCGGGGTCGGCGGTGCCGGTGTGCAGCAGCATCGCGTCGCCGATCGTGGTCATGCCCTCGATGTCGGTCTGGCCCAGGCCGTATGCCGCGTCGACCTCACCCGTCCAGGCGTTCGTGAGACCGAGCTCCTCGCCGAGCTCGCCGATCAGCGAGCCCTGGCCGAACGGACGCAGCGAGACGTTGCCGCCGTCGACCCAGCCGTCGAAGAACACGAACGGCGCGCCCTCGAGGTCGGCACCGGCGACGGCCTCCTTGCCGTCGGCGAGCTTCTGCTCGAACTCGCCCTTGACCACATCGGCGCGCTCGGTGCGGCCGGTCGCCTCGGCGATCAGGTCGAAGGTGGAGAGCATCTGCGCGATCGGGTCCTTCGCGTCGGCACCGAGCGTGGCGAGTACGGGCACTCCGTACTTCTCGAGCTGGCCGATGATCGCGTCGTCACGGGTGTACGCCTCGACGATCACCAGGTCGGGCTCGGCGGCGAACAGCGCGTCGAGGTTCGGCTCCTGGCGGGTGCCGACATCGGCGACGCCCTCGGGCAGCTCCTCGGCGGTGTCCCAGGTGCTGTAGCCCTCGGCATCCGCCACCGCGACCGGGGTCAGGCACAGCGAGAGCACGTCCTCGATCTGCTGCCACTCGAGCACCGCGACCTTCTGGGCGGGCTCGTCGAGCGTGACCGTGCGGCCGAACGCGTCAGTCAGCTCGACCGCGTCGGTCGAGGTGCTGGTCTTGTCGTCGGCGCAGCCGACGCCGGTCGCGGCCGAGGTCGACGTCTCCGCGGGCGCGGGGGCCGCGGAGGTGGTTCCGCAGGCGGTGAGCGCGAGAGTGAGGGCGCCGAGAGTGGCGAGGGCTGCGAGGGGCTTGTTCATGCGTGATGCTCCGGGATGGTGAGGGGACGGTGCGTGTGAGTGACGGTGCGTGTGAAAGGCAGGCGGGACGAGCGGGTGGTGCGGTTGGTGGGTGCGGTGCGGCGGGTGCGGTTGGTGAGTTCGGTGCGGCGGGTGCGGTGCGGGATGCCGGGGGTCAGGCGGGCAGAGCGGCCAGGCTGCGCCGGGCACGCTCGTGGTGGCGTCCGCGCGGGCTGATGTGCACGCGGCCGGTGCGCACGTCGACGTCGGCTTCGATGGGCAGCCCGTAGACCTCGGTGAGGTTCTCGGTGGTCAGCACCGCCGCCGGAGATCCGGCGGCGTACACGCGGCCGCGGTGCATGAGCACGACCTCATCGGCGACGGATGCCGCATGCCCCAGGTCGTGCAGCACGACACCCACCGCGGTGCCGCGGTCGGCGAGGTCGCAGATCAGGTCGAGCGTCTCGATCTGATACCGCAGGTCGAGGTGGTTGGTGGGCTCGTCGAGCAGCAGGATGCCGGTGCTCTGCGCGAGCGCGGTGGCCAGCCACACGCGCTGCAGCTCGCCTCCCGAGAGCTCGTCGACCGGGCGGTGCGTCATCGCCTCGAGCCCGGTGAGCGCGAGGGCGCCGGAGATCGCGGCGCGATCGGCATCCGTCAGCCCGGCGAACCGGCCGCGGTGCGGGTGGCGACCGTAGGCGACCACGTCGCGCACCTCCAGGCCGGAGGGATGCGGGCGCGACTGCGAGAGCATCGCGACCGTGCAGGCGAACTCCTTGGCCGAGAGGGCCGCCGCGTCGCGGACTCCGCGCTCCCCCTCAATGCGGACGCTGCCGGCATCGACCTTGTGCAGCCGTGCGAGAGCGCGCAGCGCGGTGGACTTGCCGCTGCCGTTCGGGCCGATCAGGGCGGTCACCGTTCCCGGGCGCAGGTGCAGCGACACCTCGTGCACCACACGGGTGCGGCCGTAGCTGAGGCTGAGCGCCTCGCCGTGCAGCTCGTCGGCGTGGACCCCGGGAATATCGGCGATGGTCTTCACGTTAGGAGAGCCTAACCTATACCGGCGGCGTGCACACACCCCCCTCGCGCGGGCCGGGCTCGTGGTCAGCGCTGCCGGCACCGATGCCGCTATGACGCAGCGGCCCGTCAGTCCATCGGAATCGACGCGGTCTCGCGATCGGGCCAGCGCACATCGATGCGCAGGCCCCCAGGGCCGCGGTTCAGCTCGACCATCGGGATCGACGAGCCGGTGCGCCACACGCGGACGGGCTTGCCGGCGCCCTCGGCCTTCCGCTCCTCCATCTGCGGGATCGACGGCGGCTCCGCCCCGCGCCGGATCGCGACCACGACCGGGTACCCCGCGGGCACATCACGCACGGTCACACGCGGCATCCCGGTGGTGCGGTACTCAGCATCCCTGCGGCGCACGTCGTCGACGACGGCGTCGTACGGAACGAGGATGCGCAGCTCGCTGTGGTCCTCGACGGCGTCATCACCGCCACCGAGGGCCGCGCACAGGTCGACCCCCTGGTCGACCTGTGTCAGCAGCACCGGATCGTGCGGTGCCGTCACCAGTTCGGAGCCCGTGAGGCGCAGGCCCGCCACATCGCCCGATTCCACGCGCACCGCACGCACCTGCCAGTCGCCATGCTGGGCAGACGCACACGTCAGCCGCGCACCCGCGAGCTGCAGCGGCCCGTCGGCGAACGGCGCCTGAGCGAGCGGAGCACCATCCGCATCGAGCACCGCGACGGAATCGGCGAGGTCATGCGAATCAGTCACCTTCGCACCGTATCCCACTCGGCGGATGCCCGGACGCGGCTCTGGCTGTGCTTAACCCTCTGAAGGATGGATGCGGTTCTGAAGGACGCCGCGGCTGTCGGCATCCTTCAGAATTGCGATCATCCTTCAGAGTTGCGGTGGCTGCGGGCGGACTACGCTGGCCGGGTGTCCCCCGTGCTCGCCGACGTCCTGCCGCTCCGCACCCCGCGGCTGGTGATCCGCGCCTGCACCGTCGACGACCTCGACGCCGTGTGGGAGTACCGCCGGCTTCCCGAGGTGAACCACTGGCTCTCCCGGGCGCCGCAGACCCGGGAGGACTTCCATACGGTCTACTCCGCCCCGGCCCTGCTCGGCTCGATGCTCGTCATCGAGCTCGCGGACGATTCGGGAACGGATGCCGACGGTCGCCGCCCCCTGATCGGCGACGTCGCCGTGCACATCGAAGACGGCTGGGCGCAGGCCGAGGTCGCCGAGCAGGCGCGCGGCGTGCAGGCCGAGCTCGGCTGGGCACTGCATCCGTCTCACGTCGGTCGCGGATTCGCGACCGAGGCGGTGCGCGCGGTGATCGGCTGCTGCTTCGGACCGCTCGGCCTGCTGCGCGTGCACGCCGGATGCTTCACCGCCAACGAGCCCTCCTGGCGGCTCATGGAGCGGATCGGCATGCGCCGTGAGGAAGACAGCCGAGCCACCGGCCTGCACCGCTCAGGTCAGTGGCTCGATGGGCTCAACTACGCACTGCTCGCCGAGGAGTGGCCGACCTGACGGCTCTCCGTACCGGCTTCAGCGCTCGACGACCCGCTCGGGCCGCAGGTCGAGTCCGCGCAGCGCCTGAGCGTTGAGGGCGACCACGATCGTCGACAGCGACATGAGCACCGCGCCGACCGACATCGGCAGCACGAACCCGACGGGCGCCAGCACGCCCGCGGCCAGCGGCACCGACAGCAGGTTGTACCCGGCCGCCCACCACAGGTTCTGCTTCATCTTGCGGTAGCTCGCCCGCGAAAGCTCGATCACCGAGATCACGGCACGCGGGTCGTCGGAGGCCAGGATGACCCCGGCCGAGCCGATCGCGACATCCGTGCCTGCACCGATCGCGATGCCCACGTCGGCCTGCGCCAGGGCCGGCGCGTCGTTCACGCCGTCTCCGACCATGGCGACCTTCTTGCCCTCACGCTGCAGCTCGGCGACCTTCGCCGCCTTGTCCTCGGGGCGCACCCCGGCGAACACCCGCTTGATGCCGAGCTCGCCGGCCACCGTCTGGGCGACGGCCTCGGCATCGCCGGTGATCATCACGACCTCCACGCCGCGGCGCTGCAGTGCCTGAACGGCCTCGCGCGACTCGGCCCGGATCTCGTCCGCCAGGCGCAGGGCGCCGATCACGTCGCCGTCGCGCACGACATGCAGGATGATCGCGCCTTCGGCGCGCCAGCCCTCGGCATCCGGAAGCTCCTGGCCACCCACCTCGCTGAGCATGTACGGACCGCCGACCCGGATCTCGTGACCGTCGACGGTCGCGGTCACGCCGACCGCCGGCGACGACCGGAAGCCGGTCGCCTTCGGCTGCGCGGTCGGCCCCTGAGCAGGGCGGGCGGATGCCGCGCGCACGATCGCCCGCGCCAGCGGGTGCTCGCTGTCGGCCTCGGCCGCAGCGGCGAGCGCCAGCACGACATCCGCATCCTCACCCGCGATCGGCGCGACGGCGGTGACCGTCGGCTCGCCCTTGGTGAGGGTGCCGGTCTTGTCGAACAGCACGGCGTCGACGTCGCGCATGCTCTCCAGCGCGAGGCGGTCCTTGACGAGCACGCCGGCTCGGGCGGCCCGCTCAGTGGCGATCGAGACGACCAGCGGGATCGCCAGGCCCAGCGCGTGGGGGCAGGCGATCACGAGCACCGTGATGGTGCGCACGACGGCCGCGTCGGGGTTGCCGAACAACGACCAGACGAGGGCGGTGATGACCGCGGCCCCGAGGGCGAACCAGAAGAGCCAGGCGGCCGCGCGGTCGGCGAGCCGCTGCGCGCGTGAGCTCGACGCCTGCGCGTCGGAGACGAGCTTGCGGATGCCGGCGAGCGCGGTGTCGTCGCCGATGGCCGTGACCTCGACGCGCAGGCCGGAGTCGGTGGCGACCGTGCCGGCGGTGACGTGGTCGCCCGTCTCGCGGCTGACCGTGCGGGACTCTCCGGTGAGCATGGACTCGTCGAGGTCGGCGCGGCCCTCGACGATCACGCCGTCGGCGGGGATGCTGCCGCCGGGCCGCACGATCACGACGTCGCCCACCCGCAGGTCGGACGGTTGCGCGGTCACGACCTCGTCGCCGTCAACGCGCTCGGCCTCGTCGGGCAGCAGCGCGGCGAGCGAGTCGAGTGCCGAGGTGGTCTGGGCGAGCGAGCGCATCTCGAGCCAGTGGCCGAGCAGCATGATCACGATCAGCAGCGCGAGCTCCCACCAGAACTCGAGTTCGTGGTGCAGGATGCCCAGGCTCGCACCCCACGACGCGAAGAACGCGACCGTGATGGCCAGCCCGATCAGCAGCATCATGCCGGGCTTGCGGTCCTTCAGCTCGCTGAGCGCGCCCGTGAGGAAGGGGCGCCCGCCCCAGACGTACATGACGGTGCCGAGGATCGGGGCGATCCATCGTGCGCCGGGGAAGTCGGGGATCTCGTAGCCGATCAGCATCGCGAACATGCCGCTGAAGGCGACAACCGGGATGGCGATGAGCAGGTTGATCCAGAACAGCCGCCGGAACTGCCCGACGTGGTCGCCGTGTCCCGCGTGTCCGCCGTGGCCGGCGTGAGCGTCGTGGCCGGTGTGGGCGGCGTGCGCGTCGTGGCCGGCGTGCATGTCGTGGCCCGCGTGCTCGTCGTGACCCGCGTGCTCGGCATGCATGTCGTGGCCCGCGTGCTCGCCGCCCGTCCGGGGGTTCTCCTCCTGAACGGAGGCGTGGTGCGCGGAGTGATCGTGCTCGTGGCCGTGGTGTCCGGCGTGGGGATCCTGGTTCATGCGAGCCTCCTCGGTTCAGCCGACGACGTCGGCCTTTGTTGTCCGCAACCGAATACCCCCCTAGGGTATTCCCGCGGCTACCGGTCCACAACCCTCGGGTCGCGATCCGACCCGCTCACGCCCGACAGTACCTGTCCAGGTCGCGATCCGTCCCGGAAAGCGGCCGCCGCCATACCGGGACGAAGTGCGACCTGAACGGAGAAGACGCCCCGACCACACCGGCTCCCGTATGGGAGCGAGGGGTGGGTGGGTCAGCGGAAGGTGCGCAGGCGCAGGCTGTTTCCGACGACGAAGACGCTCGAGAACGCCATCGCCGCACCGGCGAGCATCGGGTTCAGCAGACCGAGCGCGGCGAGCGGAATCGCCGCGGTGTTGTAGGCGAAGGCCCAGAACAGGTTGCCCTTGATCGTGCCGAGCGTGCGGCGCGAGAGCCGGATGGCATCCGCCGCCGCGCGCAGGTCACCGCGCACCAGGGTGATGTCGGATGCCTCGATCGCGACATCCGTTCCCGTTCCCATCGCCATGCCCAGGTCGGCCTGCGCGAGGGCGGGAGCGTCGTTGACGCCGTCGCCGACCATCGCGACGACCTTGCCCTCGGCCTGCAGCCGCGACACGACGGCGACCTTGTCCGCCGGCAGCACCTCGGCGATGACCTGGTCGATGCCGACCTTCGCGGCGATGTGCCGGGCCGCAGCCTCGTTGTCGCCGGTGAGCAGCACCGGCGTCAGGCCGAGCGCCTTGAGCGAGGCGACCGCCTCGGCGCTGGTGGGCTTGACCTCGTCGGAGACCACGATCATGCCGCGGGCGGCGCCGTCCCAGGCGACCAGTACAGCGGTCTGGCCCGCGCTCTCGGCATCCGCCTTCGCCGCAAGCAACGCGTCCGAGGGGTGGATCGCCCAGTCCTCGAGCAGCGAGCTCCGGCCGACGAGCATGGCGTGCCCCTCGACGACGCCGGTGACCCCGCGCCCCTCGACGTTCTGGAACGACTCGACCGGCGGCAGCCCAGCATCCGGAGAACCCGGACCATTCGCGTCGATGGCGGCATGTCCGCCGGCGGCGCGCCGGCCGCCGACCAGTTCGTCCGCGGATTCCGCGCCCGCCGAGGCGATCGCGCGGGCGATCGGATGCTCACTGGCGTGCTCGACGGCTGCGGCGAGCCGCAGCAGCTGCGCGGCATCCGCCCCCTCCTCGGGCACGACCGCGACGACACTCATCCGTCCCTCGGTGACCGTGCCGGTCTTGTCGAGCACGACGATGTCGACGCGACGGGTCGACTCGAGCACCTCCGGCCCCTTGATGAGGATGCCGAGCTGCGCGCCGCGCCCCGTGCCGACCAGCAGCGCGGTGGGAGTGGCCAGCCCGAGCGCGCAGGGGCAGGCGATGATGAGCACCGCCACGGCGGCGGTGAAGGCAGCGGATGCCGGGAACCCGGCACCCATCCAGGCGCCGAGCGTCGCCACGGCGATCGCGATGACGATCGGCACGAAGACGCCCGAGATGCGGTCGGCGAGGCGCTGCACCTCGGCCTTGCCGGTCTGCGCCTCTTCGACCAGCCGCGCCATCTGCGCCAGCTGGGTGTCGGCGCCGACGCGGGTCGCCCGCACCACCAGCCGTCCGCCGGCGTTCACGGTCGCGCCGGTCACGGCATCCCCGGCGCCGACCTCAACGGGCACCGATTCACCGGTGATCATCGACTGGTCGATCGCGGACAAGCCCGAGACGACGACGCCGTCGGTGGCGATCTTCTCGCCTGGCCGCACGACGAACTCGTCGCCGACGCGCAGATCCGCCGTGGGGATGCGCGTCTCGACGCCGCCGCGCAGCACGGCGACGTCCTTCGCGCCCAGCTCGAGCAGCGCCCGCAGTGCGGCCCCGGCGCGGCGCTTGGCGCGCTTCTCGAAGTAGCGTCCGGCGAGCACGAACATCGTGACTCCGGCGGCGACCTCGAGGTAGATGTTGGCGGCGCCGTCGCTCGGGGCGATCGTGAAGGAGAACCCGTGCGTCATCCCCGGTTCGCCGGCCGTGCCGAGGAACAGCGCGTAGAGCGACCAGAGGAACGCGGCCGTGGTGCCGATGCTGATGAGCGTGTCCATGGTGGCTGCGCCGTGGCGCAGGTTCACCCAGGCGGCGCGGTGGAACGGCCACGCCGCCCACACGATCACCGGCGCGGCAAGCGCGAGGGATGCCCACTGCCAGTAGGTGAACTGCAGGGCGGGGATCATCGCCAGCAGGATCACCGGCACCGACAACACGATCGAGCCGATCAGCCGGTGACGCAGCGAGCGCAGCTCACGGTCCTCGCGGGTCTCGGCGTCGTCGGCGCGGGGTGCATCCGGAGGCGCGGGCAGGGCCGCCGAGTACCCGGCGTTCTCGACCTCGGTGATCAGCACCGCCGGGTCGATCGGCCCGTCGACGGTGACCTGGGCCTTCTCGGTCGCGTAGTTCACGGTCGCGGTGACGCCGTCGAGCTTGTTGAGCTTCTTCTCGATGCGCATCGCACACGACGCACAGGTCATCCCGCCGATCTCGAGATCGATGCGGGTCTGCTCTGCGGCGCTCATGATGGTGCTCCTCGAGGGGGTCAGCGGGTGGTGTCGACGACGAACGGCACGGAGTGCACGACGCCGTCGATCTGGAAGTCGAAGTAGAGCAGGTAGCGCCCCTCGGTGGGCGCGGATGCCGTGAACGGCACGTCAGGGCCCGAGGTGTCGCCGGCCTGCGGCATGGCGCCGTCGGGGTGCACATGCGCGTAGCCGAGGTCGCCCTGGCGCAGCGCGACGAGATGACCGAAGGCGCCGAGGTAGGGCTCGAGGGTGGTGACGGGTGCGCCGTCCTCGGTCACCGAGACGGTCAGTTCGGATGCCGCGCCGGCGACGAGGTCGCCGCGCAGCTGCACGTCGTAACCGGCCACGACGGTGTGGCGTGTGGGCTGCGGGTCGAACGGGGTCAGCGACCCCGCGACCTGCACGGTGCGCGACAGGGTGACGGCGTCGGCTCCGGATGCCGCGAAGTCGGCGAACACGCGGTACGAGCCGGCCTGTGCCCAGGTCCAGTCGATGGACCAGACGCCGTCGGCATCCCGCTCCGGATGCACATGACGGAACTCGGCGCCGTCGGTGCGCACCACGATGAGGTGCAGCTCTTTGTCGTGCTCGATCTCGTAGGCCGTGACCGGCTCGCCGTGGGCGTCGAGGATACGGAAGCTCAAAGTTCCGCTCTCGCCGGTGGCGGCGGGGGCGCTGATCTCGCCGAGCGTGTAGCCGCCCTGCTCGATGGCGAGGCCACCGAGGTGCGCCGGCGCTGCGCCGTGGCCGCCGGCCTCGGCACTGGTGCTGCCGTGGCCGTAGGCATCGGCGCTGGTGCCGCCGTCGGATGCCGCGTCGTCGTGCGGCGCGGAGGATTCATGGTCCTGCATGGCTGCCTCCTTCTGCGAGGTGGTCCATTCGGTGGCGGTGCCCTCGGGCGCGATCGCACCCGATGCGGCTGCGGCGAGGCCGAACACCGCCACCAGACCCAGGCCGAACAGGCCCAGGCGTGCCGCGGCGTTCATCAGGCCGACACCGCCTGGTAGCCGGCCTCATCGACGGCCGCGATCACTGCGGCGACGTCGATGGGTGCGGCGGAGCCGACGACGAGCCGGCCGGTCTGCGCGCTGACATCGATGCTCTCGACGCCCGAGATCTTCTCGACCTCTTCGCGCACGGACATCTCGCAGTGGCCGCAGGTCATCCCGGTCACCTGGAACTCAGTCGTGGTCATGGTGCCTCCCATTCGTCGGAGTACCCCCTCGGGGTACTTGCACAACGTTACTACAAGATACCCCCTAGGGGTATTCCCTCGCGGCAGGAATTATTCGCGGACAGCCTGTTCGTGCGCGGCCACCGCGGCCGGGCGCGCGCGTTCAGCGCGCGGGCGCCGCCACGGCATCCGGAACTTCGCGCGCATCACGGTGCCGCGCCGCCGCCTCGGCGCGCGTGGCGACGCCGAGCTTGCGCAGCACGGCCGAGACGTGCACGCTGACGGTCTTGACGCTGATGAACAGGCGCTCGCCGATCTGCCGGTTGCTGAGTCCCTCGGCGAGCAGGTCGAGCACCTGCCGCTCGCGCTCGGTCAGCTCGCTGCCGCCGCCGCGGGCGGATGCCGCACCGAGCCGGCTGGCCTCCGCGAACTCGGCCGTCTCGCGCTGCAGTCGTGCGTGTCCGATCCGGTGCGCGATGCGCGCCGCCTCGGCGAGAGCGGATGCCGCTTCGGCCCGGTCGCCGCGCTCGGAGACGAGCGCGCGGGCGAGCTCGAGCCGCAGCGCGGCGGTGAACATCACCGGACCGTCGATGCGGTCGGCCACCGGGATCGCGGCGCGCAGCGCCGTGGATCCGCCGTCGAGCAGTGCCTCCAGCAGCACGCCCCAGTCGGCGAATTCGCGCACGCTGCTCATCCACGCCGTGCGGACCCGCCCGGCGAGTTCGGCTGCGCGCGCGTGCGCTCCGGTCGCCCGCAGTCCCGCCACGATCAGGCCGCCGTCCAGCAACCTCCTGGCGCTGTTCGCGAGTCGCGGGTGCTCGTTCTCGATCATGCGCTCGAGGGTGTCGGCGGCGTCGAGCAGCCGTCCTGCGCCGATCGCGAGGGTCATCTCGACGTCGGTGAGCGAGTACCAGACCTGTCGTTCGAACTCGGCGATCGACTGCATCACCGGGCGCCACTCCCGCAGCAGTGCCTCGGCCTCATCGATGCGGTCGCGCCACACCATCGCGCGGATCCGAGACAGTGTCGTGTACACGCGGAAGATCCGGTAGCTGCGGGCGGCGAGGTCGTTCCACAGCAGCTTGTCGACGCGGTCGATCTCGCCCAGTTCGAGCAGCGGGCCGACCATGTTCTCGGTGAGGATCGATCCGGTCGAGCGCTCCAGCCCGATCTCGCGGGCGTGGGCGATGCCGGTCTCGGCGGTGTGCAGAGCTTCGCGGTAGCGCCCGATGATGCTCAGCGAGTCGGAGTGGTTCACCCAGTAGCGCAGTCGCGCGTCGGTGTCGTGGGCATGCTCCCAGGCCATCGCGTAGCCCCGCATCGACTGCTCGATCTCGCCCAGGTGCAGCAGGCAGCAGGCCCGCAGGTTCGCGGCGATGGACAGCTGCGTGTCGAGGCCGACCCGCCGCGCGATCTCCATCGCCTGGTCGGCGGTGGCGATGGCCTCTTCGACCCTGCCCTCGATCATGAGCCGGCCGGCGAGCACGTTCAGCAGGGTCGCATGCAGGCCCTCATCGTCGACATCCTTCATCCGCTCGAGCGCCTCATGCAGGAGTGCCACCGAGCCGGGCCGGCCGACGTTCTTCAGATACTGCCCCTTGTCGCGCAGCAGCTTGACCCGCACGATCGGGGGCGTGTCGTCGTCGACCTCGTCCAGGGCGAGGTTCACGACGGTCAGGGCGCGCTCGTCGTAGCCGGCGTTGCGCAGCACAGAGCCCAGTCGCGACAGAAGGGTGATGTGCGTGATGCCGACCGCGTCGGCGGCATCCGGCACCTGATCCCACAGCTCGAGGGCGAGCTCGCCGAACCGGCCGGCGGTCGCGAACGCGAAGCGGGACTTGGCGCTGCGCATCGCCTGGATCGCGGCGATGAGCGCCCGGCGGGCGTCGTGCGCCTGGTGCCAGTGGAAGGCGAGCGCAGACTCCAGTCCGGAGACGCCCCGGGCCGACCGCTCCTCGAGCGCCTCGGCGTAGGCGCGGTGCAGGCGGGCGCGCTCCCCGGGCAGCAGGTCGTCGTGCACCGCCTCGCGCAGCAGCGCGTGCCGGAACCCGTAGGCCTCGTCGGTGCGCACGGCCAGCAGTGCCGCCCCGACGGCCTCGCGGATGCCGGCGTCGAGGCGTTCGTCGGGCAGGCCGACGAGTGCGGACAGCAGATCGTGGTCGATCGCGTCGTCGGATGCCGAGACGACCCGGATGATGCGCTTGGCGTCGTCGCTGACGGCGTCGAAGCGCACCAGCAGCAATTCGCGCAGCGAGTCGGGCAGCGGCCCGGTGGCGCCACAGGCGAGCTCTTCGATGAAGAACGGCACGCCTTCCGAGCGCTCGAGCAGCCGCGCGAAGGCGGCGTCGTCGATGGACGCGTTCAGCGCCTCGGCCAGATCGCGCACCTGCACCGGCTCGAGACGCCCGAGAGGGACGCGTTCGAGCAGTCGCGCACGCTCGGCTTCGACGAGGAAGGTGCGCACTGCGCCGCCGCGGCGCACCTCGTCGACGCGGCAGGAGATCGCGAAGAGGATGCGGTGCCCGGCCAGCGCGCGCAGCAGGAAGGCGAGCGTCGAAAGGGTCGCGTCGTCGGCCCAGTGCAGGTCTTCGACGAGGACGACGACCGGATGCCGTGCCGCCGCGGCTTCGAGCACGTTGGCGATCGCCTCGCGCACGCCCTCGGCGCCGACCGCGCGGTCGACGGCCTCGTCACCGAGTTCGGGCAGCAGCACCCGCAGCGCCTCGCGTGCCGGCCCCGCCGTCTCGGCAGCGGCATCCCCGAGGGCGGCGAGCGCACCGCGCAGGATCGCCGGCAGCGGCCCGTACGGCGCGGGCGTCGCGCCGTAGTCGAGGCACCAGCCGGTGAGCACGAGCGCAGCATCCGCCGTCCTGTCGCGGAACTCGCGCAGCAGGCGCGACTTGCCGATCCCTGCTTCGCCGGCGACCAGGACGGATGCCGGCTCGCCGGCGACGGCGCGACGCAGCGCGGCGTCGAGCAACTCCAGTTCGGCGTCGCGGCCCACGATCTCGGGGCTCGACACGATGACGGACATGTTCTCATCGTGCCACCAGCCGCCGCCATCGGGGCGGGTCTGCCCACCGGCGGGCGGGATCCGCCCGCCGGCGAGCAGCGCGTCGCGACCGTCGGTCATGCGTCGTTCAGGGCGCAGCGGGCGCCGGCCGGGCAGGCCGTCTCGGCTACACGCCGCGCGCGGGGTGCGGCGGGGCTCGCCGTCCGCGCGGTGGCGTGCTGCGAGGTGGCGTGCTGCGAGGCGGAGCGCGGAGCGATGGCTCGCACGATCCGGCTCAGCAGTCCCTGGCGCGGCACGATGCGGTCGGCGTGCTCCTCGATCATCCGGCGGCGCTCGGCCAGCCGCGTCGCACGCTCGGTCTCAGCGCTGGTCACGCGATAGGTGAGGTAGTCATTCTGGTACATGGGATGTCCCCTTCCGGTGCATCCCTACACTCCTCGCTGAGGGGGTGGGCGAGCATCGGGAGGATTCCCTATTCCTGCGCCCGTGGCGCCTCAGATCGCCGTCATGAGCCGATGAACTCCTCGGCCTCGCCGAAGTCGGGCTGCTCGCGGATCTCGACGGTCGCGCCGAGCCGGTCGGTGTCGAGCACGACGACCTCGTTCTCGCCGGCGCGCCACAGCGGCGCCGGTGCGCACAGAGTGACCTGCGGGCCACGCTCCCAGTAGCGGCCGATCAGGAAGCCGTTCAGCCAGACCATGCCCTTCGCCCCGCCGGGGAAGGCGAGCCAGGCGTCCGCCGGCTCGGTGATGGAGAAGGATGTCGTGGCCATGCCGTCCTGGGTGCCCGAAGCCTGGGTTCCAGAGGCCTGGGTCCCTGAGGCCTGGGTCCCTGAGGCTCTCGAAGGGCCCCTGGCCTCATCGGCATCCTGCAACGGGCCCTTCGACGGGCTCAGGGACCCATCGGGGAGGGGCATGACGTCGCGCGGCAGCATCCGGTGCTCCCAGCCGTGCGCGAACCGGCGGCCGATGAGCACTCCGCGCAGAATGCCCTTGTGCTCACCGGTGAGCGGTCCGTAGTTGATGCGGCCGAGGCTCTCGACGATGATCGTCAGCCGTCCGCTGCCGCCCTCCGCGGGCAGCGGCAGCGTCGACGGACCGTCGTGCTCGATCGTCCCGAGGCGCTCATCGTCGAGGAAGACCGTGGCGCGGTCGCGCAGCTCGAGCAGCGTCAGCACCTCACCGGCCTCGAACGTGACGTCCGCCTCATAGGTGACCAGGCCGTCCTCCGCCCCGAGCTGCTCGTACGTGAGCGGCTGCGGACCGCTCGCGACGACCGGCTGCGCGCGCACGACCTCCAGCAGCGAGGCCACCGGAATCAGAGTTGCGGATGCCGCCGGCTGACGCTGGGGAGCATCGGGCACCGGCGGCAGCTCACCGTCGTGGAACGGCGCGAATGCGGCACGCAGCGCGTGGAACTTGTCGTTCAGCGTGCCGTCCTCGCCGATCGGCGCGTTGGAGTCGTAGCTGGTGATCGTGGGCTGGATGACGCCGCCCGCGGGCCCCGAGTGGTTCGCGCCGGCCCACAGGCCGAAGTTCGTGCCGCCGTGCGCCATGTACATGCTCACCGAGCCGCCGGCATCCAGCAGTTCGCGCACGGTGCCGATCATGCTGTCGGCCGAGCGCACGTGGTGCTGCTCGCCCCAGTGGTCGAACCAGCCGCCCCACAGCTCGCTGCACATCAGGTGGTGGTCGTCGCGGCGCAACGCCTGGGCGAGCGCGACCCCGGTGCCGAACGTGAAGGTGCCCATCGCATCCGCCACACTGCCGTTGCGCACCATGTCGGCGGTGGTGCCGTCGGCGGTGGTGAGCATCTCGACCATCCCGCGGGCACGGAGGCCATCGCGCAGGTGCGCGAGGTACGCAGCATCCGACCCGAAGGAGCCGTACTCGTTCTCGACCTGGATGAGCCGGATCGTGCCGCCGTGGGCGGCCTGCAGGGGCGCGAGCTGCGGGATGAGCGCGTCGTACCAGGCGTCGACCGCGGCGAGGAACGCCGGATCGCTGGTGCGCAGTGCGCGGGTGCGGCCCGAGAGCCAGAACGGGATGCCGCCGTTCGACCACTCCGCGCAGATGTACGGGCTGGGGCGCACGAAGACGTCGAGCCCGACCTCGCCGGCGATGCGGATGAAGCGCGCCACGTCGCGCCAGCCGGTGAAGTCGATCTCGCCCTCGGTGCGCTCGTGGAAGTTCCACGCCACGTACGTGTCGACGGTGTTCGCGCCCATCGCCGCCAGGCGGCGCAGGCGGTCCTCCCACTGGTCGGGGTGGATGCGGAAGTAGTGCACGGCGCCCGAGAGGATGCGGTGCGGTGCGCCGTCGCGGAAGACCCGGCCGTCGCGCCAGGTGAGGGATGCTGAGGACATGACGCTCCGGTGAGATGTGCCGCCGTGTTGACGATCACACCCTACCGGCGGGCGCACCGTCCGTGCGCCCGCCGGTGGTCGTCAGGGGGTGTCGC
Source organism: Microbacterium sp. YJN-G (assembly GCF_015040615.1). Taxonomy (NCBI): domain Bacteria; kingdom Bacillati; phylum Actinomycetota; class Actinomycetes; order Micrococcales; family Microbacteriaceae; genus Microbacterium; species Microbacterium sp. YJN-G. Next base: position 86,392 of record NZ_CP060402.1, on the reverse strand, counting down.
CGACCGCGTGCGGACGGGGCACCGTGAGCAGCGTGCCGGTGTCGGTGAACTCCCGCTGGATCTCCTCGTTGTGGCGGTAGGTGGCCAAGCTCACCACGACCGCGACGATCAGGGCCAGCACGAACGCCGGCAGCAGCTCGTACAGTCCGGTGCCGAGGCTGCTCCAGATGAACACCGTGGCGGCGCCGACGAACATGCCTGCGAGCGCGCCCCAGTTGGTGAGCTTGCGCCAGAACAGGCTCAGCAGGATGATCGGGCCGAACGCCGCACCGAACCCGGCCCAGGCGAACGCCACCAGGCCGAGGATCGTGTCGTTCGGGGTGATGGCGAGCACGATCGCGATGATCGCCACGGCCAGCACCGCCAGGCGGCCCATCAGCACCAGCGACTTCGGGTTCGGCGGCTGCTTGCGGAACACTTTGTACAGGTCTTCGACGAGCGCCGACGAGCACACGATCAGCTGGCTCGAGATGGTGCTCATGATGGCGGCGAGCACCGCGGCGAGGATGAGGCCGGCGATGAACGGATGCAGCAGAGTCTGCGACATCACCAGCACGACCGTCTCGGGGTTGGAGAGGTCGATGCCCTGCGAGGCCATGTAGGCGATGCCGACCAGGCCCGAGAGGATCGCGCCGCACAGCGAGACGATCATCCACGAGATGCCGATGCGGCGGGCCGACTTGGCCTCCTGCGGCGAGCGCAGCGCCATGAACCGCACGATGATGTGCGGCTGCCCGAAGTAGCCCAGGCCCCAGGCCAGCGCCGAGATGATCGCGATCACCGTGCCGCCGGTGACCGCGGCCCCGCCGAGCATCGACAGGTGCCCGGAGCCGGCGTTCTCGGCGATCAGCGAGGTGGTCTCGTCGATGCCGCCGACGGCGATGACCGCCGAGATCGGCACGACGATCAGGGCGATGACCATCATCAGGCCCTGCACCACATCGGTGAACGAGGCGCCCAGGAACCCGCCGAAGAGCGTGTACAGCAGGGTGATGCCGCCGACCAGCAGCATCCCGACGAGGTAGTCGCCGTTGAAGGAGCTCTCGAAGAAGACGCCGCCTGCGACCATTCCCGAGGAGATGTAGAAGGTGAAGAACACCAGCACGACCAGGCCCGAGAGGATGCGCAGCAGCCGGGTGCTGTCGCGCAGCCGGTTCTCGAAGAAGCTCGGCACCGTGATGGAGTTGCGCGATACCTCGGTGTAGGCGCGCAGTCGCGGGGCGACCAGCAGCCAGTTCAGGTAGGCGCCGATGGTGAGGCCGATCGCGATCCACGCCTCGATGAGGCCGGTCAGGAAGATCGCGCCGGGAAGGCCCATCACCAGCCATCCCGACATGTCGGATGCCCCGGCGCTGAGCGCTGCGACCCACGGCGGCAGGTTGCGTCCGCCGAGCATGTAGTCCTCGTGGTCATCGGTACGGCGGTAGGCGAGGTAGCCGATGAGCAGCATCGCCGCGAAGTACAGCCCCAGAGCGAGATAGAGGAAGATCTGATCGGACATCGTCGTCCCTTCTGCGGTGCACGGCACCGCTGTTGCCTCCGACCCTGCCACAGGGTGCGGCTCCCCTGCCAGGGCGACGCGCGATTACTCTGAGACCATGCCGTCGATGACCGCCGCTGACGCACTCGCCGCGCTCGCCGCCCTCGAGGATCCGAAGGCACGAGCCGTGAACGAGCGGCACGGCGATGCGCACGGGGTCAACCTGTCGAAGATGCGCGGTCTCGCCAAGCAAGTCGGGACATCGACGGATCTGGCCCGTGAGCTGTGGGACAGCGGCGACGTCGCCGGACAGCTGCTCGGTCTGCTGATCGCCAAGCCCCGCGAACTGTCGGCGGATGAGATCGACCGGATGCTGCGCGGAACCCTCAGCGCCAAGGCGCACGACTGGCTGGTGAACTACATCGCGAAGAAGTCGCCTCTCGGCGACGACCTGCGGCTGCGCTGGATCGACGATGCGGATGCCGATGCCCGGGCCGCCGCGTGGTCGCTGACCTCGGTGCGCGTGGCGAAGAAGCCGGACGGGCTGAACCTGGACGGGCTGCTGGATCGCATCGAGCGCGAGCTGCGCGACGCGCCCTCGCGCGAGCAGTGGGCGATGAACGAGACCCTCGCGTACATCGGCATCCACCACCCGGCACTGCGCGAGCGTGCCGTCGCGATCGGCGAGCGGCTGCAGGTGCTCGCCGACTACCCGGTGCCGCCGAACTGCACCTCGCCGTTCGCTCCCCTCTGGATCGCCGAGATGGTGCGCCGCCAGGGCTGACGCTGCACTCAGCGCAGCGGGGAGCGGCGGGCGGAGGGCCGGGACTCGGCGGGGGCCAGGATGCAGAGCAGCTGCACGAGCGTCGCCAGCCACAGCAGCACCAGTCCGACGACCACCGCCTCGAGCGCCGCGACCGACAGCATCCCGAATCCGAAGGCGAGCGCGACCGCGAGCGCGACGAGCACCACCAGCACGGTGGTGAGGATGCGCAGCATCCGCAGTTCTGCCATCAGCGACGTCGTCATGATCGCCGCCGCGAGGATCAGGGCCAGCGTCGCGAATGCGGCGATCGCGTGGGCGACCGGCACGCGATCGAGCGGCAGCAGACCGACGCCGGCGAGCGCGAGTCCGGCGCCTGCCCAGGCGAGCACGACGGCGGCGATCCCGCGCAGCGCCGGGTCGCCCAGCATCCGGTGCAGGTCGCGCCCCAGGTACGAGCCGGTCGTCGCGATCAGCAGACCCGCGGTGATCACGGTGCCGTTGAACGCCCAGCCGCCGGCGCCGATGCCGAGGTCCGAGAAGCTGCTCTCCCACCAGGCGGCGTCGGCCGCGGTGAGCATCGCGAACAGTGTGCCGATGATGAGGAAGGCGAACAGCAGCCCCGCGATGTCGCGGGTGCCCAGGCGGATGCCGGTGCGGAACGCGAGCCTTCCGCCGATGGCGGAGGCGACTCCCGTGAACGCACCGCCGCCGATCGGCGGCAGTTCGAGCCCCTGCAGTCCGGTGGCGAGCACCTCGCCGGCCAGCAGCACGCCGAGCCCGGTCACCCCGGCGAGCGCGAGCGTGACCGCGGCCTCGCTGATGTTCGAGACGAGCGTCTGCCACAGCGGCATCGGCGCGGTCTCACCGGCCCGGTGCATCCGCGTGCTCACGACGAACGCCGCAGCCGAGATGACTCCGGCGACCAGCGCCGTCGGGATGATCACCGAGCCGTCACCGCTGAACGGGCGGGCCGCGCCCCACAGCACGGCCGTGCCCGCGAGCACGCCGACGGCGAAGCAGATCGCCGTGGCCCAGAGGGCACGGGCCTGCTCGCGCAGCATCCGCTCGATGTCCGTCGGCACCCGTCCATCGAACCATGCCGGTCCCCCATACGCTGGGTGCATGAGCACCCACATCGCCGCCGCGCCCGGTGAGATCGCCCCCGTCGTCCTGTTCCCCGGAGACCCGCTGCGGGCGAAATGGATCGCCGAGAACTTCCTCGACGACGCCCGCCTCTACAGCGAGGTGCGCGGGATGCTGGGCTTCACCGGCACGTGGAACGGGCACCGCGTCTCGGTGCAGGGCTCGGGCATGGGGCAGCCGTCGATGGCGATCTACGCCAACGAGCTGTTCGACTCCTACGACGTGCAGACCATCGTGCGGGTCGGGTCGTGCGGGGCGCTGACCGAGAAGCTCAAGGTGCGCGACATCATCATCGCCAACGGCGCGAGCACCGACTCGGGCATCAACCGGGTGCGCTTCCACGGACTCGACTACGCGCCCGTCGCCGACTTCTCGCTGCTGCGCGCCGCCGTCGAGGCGAGCGAGTCGCTCGAGCTGCGAAGCGCGGTGCACGTGGGTCAGCTGTTCTCGAGCGACCAGTTCTACAGCACCCGCCCCGAGCTCACGGCGCCGTTCGTCGAGCACGGCATCCTGGGCGTGGAGATGGAGGCCGCCGGCCTCTACACGCTCGCCGCCTACTACGGTCGCCGGGCGCTCGCGATCTGCACGGTCAGCGACCACATCGTCACCGGCGAGGAGACCACCGCCAAGGAGCGCGAACAGACCTTCGGCGACATGATCGAGATCGCGCTGCGCGCGGCGACCACCTGAGAGTTTGGGGCCGGTTTCGCCTCCCGTTCCAAGGGGCGCAGCCGGGCTACCGTTGAGCCATGCGCATCCCCGCCGCGATCCAGTCCGCCCGCCGCGCTCCGCTGCTGCAGGTGCTGAAGTCGGCTGCGGCGACGATCGCGGCCTGGCTTCTCGCGGGCTGGCTGATCCCGGGGCCGCTGCCGGTGTTCGCGGCGATCGCCGCGCTGCTGGTGGTGCAGCCCAGCGTGAACCAGTCGCTGGTGAAGGCGCTCGAGCGCAGCGCCGGGGTGATCGCTGGCGTGGTCATCGCGGTGCTGCTGAGCCTGCTGCTGGGTGCGCAGAGCTGGGTGGTGCTGGCGGCGATCGTGGTGGCGATGCTCATCGCGTGGGCGCTGCGCGCCTCGCCTGGTACGGGCAATCAGGTGGCGATCTCGGCGGTGCTCGTGCTCGCACTGGGGTCGTCGAGCCCCGACTACGCGGTCGACCGGATCATCGAGACGCTGATCGGCGCGGCCATCGGCTTCATCGTCAACGTCGCGATCGTGCCGCCGGTGCTCACCGCCCCGGCCCGGCGCGACATCGGGATGCTGGGCCGCGAGCTCGCGGCATCCCTCGACAGGCTCGCCGACGCCCTGCCCGCCACCCTCACCCCGGCGCAGCGTGAGGAGCTGATGCTCGAGGCGCGGTTGCTGCGGCCGATGAAGGATGCCGCCGAGGCATCCCTGGTCGCCGGTGAGGAGTCGCTGTCGCTGAACCCGCGACGCTCGCGCCACCGCGACGACCTCGTCGAGCTGCGTGCCCTGCTCGATCGGCTCTCGCCGGTCGTGACGCAGGTGATCGGGATGACCCGCGCCTGTTTCGACCACTACGACGATGCCCTCGCAACCGACCCCGCGGTGCGGGCGATCGCCGAACAGCTGCGCCGCGCCGGTCACGACGCCCGGCTGGCGGTGCAGGCGGCGGATGCCGTGCCCGAGCCCGATGCGCTCACCTCGGCGATCCCGGCGCTGACAGCGCCACTCGTGGTGCGGCCGCCGGCATCCGATCACTGGATCCTGGTCGGCTCGCTGATGGAGGATCTGCGCCGCATCCACGACGAACTGCGCGCCGAGCGCTGACCACCACTACCGCGTCTCGGACGGGTGGGTGGTTGTGACCCGCGGTCGGCGGGTCAGACGGCGGCGCGGGCGACGTGGCTGCGCGCGTGCGCGGCCGCAGCGGCCAGGTCGTCGAAGAGGTGGTTCTGGTGCCGTAGCGACGCCAGCACGCCGACCCGCTCGGCGAGCTGCAGGTGCTGCGGCTGGATGCCCTTGACCAGCACGGTGATACCGCGCCGCTCCAGCGAGTGGATCATGTCGGTGATCACCTGCGCGCCCGTCGCGTCGAGGATCTGCAGCTGCGACATCCGGATGACCACGACCTCGATGTCGCGCAGCGTGCTGACGCGTTCGAGCATCCGCTCCGCCGCACCGAAGAACAGTGCACCCTCGAGCCGGAACACGGCGATGCGCTCATCCCCGGGCTGCGCGGCTCCGGGCAGCTCCTCGCGGTGCACGCCGCTGGCCTTCGCGAGCTGACGCAGCGCGAAGAACCCGGCCGCGAGCAGCCCGATCAGCACCGCGTAGACGAGGTCGACACTCACCGTCACGATCGCCGTAACGACGAAGACCACGGCATCCGCCCTCGTCGATCCCATCACCGCGCGCACCGTCGCCGGCGCGACCATGCGGCAGGCCGTGACCATGAGCACCCCCGCCAGCGCCGCGAGCGGGATCCGCGAGACCACCGACGCCCCGACCAGCACGATCGCCAGCAGCAGCAGGCCGTGCACGACCGCGGCGAGGCGGGTGCGTGCACCGGCGCGGATGCTGACCGCCGTGCGGGCGATGGCGCCGGTGGCCGGCATCCCGCCGAACAGCCCCGAGGCGATGGATGCCAGCCCCTGGCCGACCAGTTCCCGGTCGGCGTCGTACGGGCCGGTGTCCGAGATGCTGGCGGCGACCCGCGCCGCCAGCAGCGATTCGATCGCGGCGAGTGCGGCGACCGCGAGAGCCGGGCCGACCAGGCCGGCCGCGGCGTGCAGCTCGACGACGGGCAGGGTCGGCGCGGGCAGGCGGGCGGGCAGTTCGCCGATGACGTCGACGGGCAGGTCGAGGAGGGCCGCGAGCAGGCCGGCGATGAAGATCGCGACGAGGGATGCCGGGAACCGCGGCGCGAAGCGCGCGCCGACGAGCATGATCGCCACGACGAGTGCGACCAGCAGCAGCGACCAGCCGAGTTTCGGCCAGGTCGCGGTGAGCGCGGCCTGCACGGCAGAGACCGCGGCGTTGGTGCTCTCGCCCGGCTGCGTGCCGGTGGCGGTGGGCACCTGCTGCAGGAAGATGATCACCGCGATGCCGAGCGTGAACCCCTCGATGACCGGCCACGGGATGTAGCTGATGGTCCGCCCGAGCCGCAGCGCGCCGGCCAGCAGCACGATCACACCGGAGAGCAGGCAGATCAGAGCGAGCGCCCCGGTGCCCTGCGAGGCCATGATCGGGGCGAGCACGACCACCATCGCGCCGGTGGGCCCGGAGACCTGCACGTTCGATCCGCCGAAGATCGCCGCGACGATGCCCGCGATGATCGCGGTGACCAGGCCGCTCTCAGCCCCCGCACCCGAGCTGACGCCGAAGGCGAGCGCGAGCGGCAGAGCGACGATGCCGACGGTGAGGCCGGCCAGCAGATCGGCGCGCCAGGTGCGCGGCACGGCACGGTAGTCGGTGCGCGAGGGAAGCAGCGCGAGCAGCCCGCGCGCGCTCGTTCCTGTGCTCATGACCGCACTCATGCCCGCACTGGAATCTCGGGCAGCCCCTCACGCTCGGTCAGCTGCTGCTGGGTGGTCTGCAGGATCTCGCCGAGCAGGGTGCGGGCCACGCGCAGCAGGTCGGCGACCTGCGGGTACGCGAGCCGGTAGTACACCAGGCTGCCGCGGCGCTCGGAGACGACCAGCCGGTTGCGACGCAGCACGGCGAGGTGCTGCGAGACGTGCGAGGCCTCGAGGTCGACGACGTCGAGGAGTTCCGAGACGGACGCCTCGGGCGCAGCCGAGAGCACCTCGAGGATGCGGATGCGGATGGGGTGCGCGAGACCCTTGAACAGGCCGGCCTTCACCTCGTACAGCGGCCGGTTCGGATCGCTCAGCATCCGCTCTCCCCTCTCTTCGGCTCATTCGCTCGGCGGCGTCAGCTCATCAGCATCCCGCCCGACATGACGACTTCATCATATCGCGATACGGTGGGTGCATGGCCCTCCCCCTCTGCCCCGAATGCTCGAGCGAGCACGCCTACGAGATGGGCGCCCTGCTCGTCTGCCCGATGTGCGGTCACGAATGGGTGCCGTCAGAGACGGCATCCGAGTCCGATGCTCCCGCCGAGCCGGTCGTGAAGGATGCCGTCGGCAACGTCCTCGCCGACGGCGACACCGTCGTGGTCACCACGACCATCAAGGTCAAGGGCTCCCCGCAGGGCATCAAGGCCGGCACGAAGGTGCGCAGCATCCGCCTCATCCCGCCGGTGAACGGGCACGACATCGACTGCAAGGTCGACGGATTCGGCGCGATGCTGCTGAAGTCGAGCCTCGTGAAGAAGGCCTGATCCGGCGCGGTCGGATCAGAGCCCGTCACGCGGCGAGGAACTCCTCCCACGTGGTGCGTCCGCGCACCACGGACGGGTCGGCGAGGTTGTCGCCGGCCCGGTAGGCCCGCCCGACGGCGCCGGGGATGCGGATGCCGAGACTGCGCCGCGACGTGCCGCAGGCGCTGTCGAAGGAGCGCACCATCTCGGCCACCTCGTGCACCTGCGGGCCGGCGAGGTCGGCGACCCGTCCCGCCGGATCACCCAGGGTGAGCTCGGCGAGCCGGGCTGCCACATCGTCGACGCCCACCGATTCGAACCGCAGCCCGCGCGGGGCGATGCGCATGTTCGAGAGGGTCTTCACGATCGGCACGGCGAACTCGTGCAGCTGCGCGACGCGCAGGATCGTGAACGGGATGCCGCTCTGCTCGACGGTCCGCTCGGCGGCGGCCTTCATGCGGAAGTATCCGATGGGCATCCGGTCGGCGCCGATCACCGAGATCAGCACGAGATGCCGCACTCCGGCCCGCTGCGCGGCGGCCACGAGGGTCTGCGCCGCGACGTCGTCGCCCTTTGCGCCGCCTGCCAGATGCAGTACCGTGGCGACTCCGGCGAGCGCCGCATCGAGACCCGTGCCGCGCACGGTGTCACCGGCGACGTGCTCGACGCCCGGCTCGGACGCCCTCGGATGCCGGGTGAGGATCCGCACGTCGCGGCCGGCTGCGCGCAGCAGCGGCACGGTGCGGCGGCCGATGGTTCCGGTGCCGCCGGTGACGAGAATCGGGGTGTTCATGGTGGTGGTCCTCTCTTCGTGTGCGCCGGCCGGTCACATTCCGGCCCGCGCGTCCGTCGAGGTCATGACGATCCGCACCGAGGAGATGTGACATGACGGAGGAAGAACTCGCCGAGCGCTTCGAGACGGCGCGTCCGCGGCTGCGCGCGATCGCGGCGCGGATGCTGGGTTCGAACGCTGATGCCGAGGATGCCGTGCAGGAGACCTGGCTGCGGCTGACGCGGAGGGATGCCTCGCGGATCGAGAATTTCGACGCGTGGTGCACGACCGTCGTCTCGCGCATCTGCCTCGACCTGCTGCGCGCGCCCCGGATGACCCGCGAGAAGTCGTGGCAGGTGGAGCCGTGGCGCGATGAGCCGATCGATCCGGATGCCGACCCGGCGGATTCCGTCGCCGAGGCCGACCAGGTGAACGTCGCGCTGCTCGTGGTGCTCGACGCGCTGACCCCTGCGGAGCGCATCGCGTTCGTGCTGCACGACGTGTTCGGCAAGCCGTTCGGCGAGGTGGCCGCCGCAGTCGATCGCACGCCGGCAGCGGCGCGGCAGCTGGCCTCGCGAGCACGGCGGCGCCTGCGCGCAGCATCCGTTCCGGTTCGGGACGATCGCCGACGCGAGCGCGCGCTCGTCGATGCGTGGCTGCTCGCCGCCCAGCACGGCGATCTGCGGGCGCTGCTCGGGCTGCTGCACGACGACGCCGTGCTCGATGCGGATTACGGGACGCGCACTCAGCACCTCGCGGGGGCGGCGGAGATCGCCGCGCAGGCCGTGCTGTCGGCGAGGCTCGCCGCGCACGCGACGCCGGTGCTCATCGACGGCCGTCCAGGTGTGGCGGCGACGTTCGGCGATCGCGTCGTCTCGCTGATGGCGTTCGACATCGACGCCGGCCGCATCGTCGCGCTGCGGGTGCTCGCCGACCCCCACCGCCTGGCCGCCCTGTCTCTCTGACGCCGGGCCGCCGGCCGGCGCGGACGCGGCGCTCGGGATGCAGGAGATCGCACGAAATGCAGGGCCGGATGCTGGATGCCCTCCTCCATTTCGTGCGAAGTCCTGCGTTTCGTGCGAGCTCGGGAATGGATGCCGGGAGGAGCACGGGCGGGGAGGTGAAAGGATCGAAGCATCATGCTTCTCGATCCCTCCCTCGTCCGCGGCGCCGATCCGGATGCCGTGTACGCGGCGTTCGTCGAATGGGCGGAGTCGACCGGCATCACCCTCTACCCCGCCCAGGACGAGGCGCTCATCGAGATCGTCTCGGGCCAGAACCTGATCCTCAGCACCCCCACGGGCACGGGCAAGTCACTGGTCGCCGTCGGCGCACACTTCGCCGCGCTGGCCGACGGCCGGCGCACCTACTACACCGCCCCCATCAAGGCCCTGGTCAGCGAGAAGTTCTTCGCCCTGGTCGACGTGTTCGGGGCGGCGAACGTCGGCATGGTCACGGGCGACTCGGCGGTCAACGCCGACGCCCCGATCGTGTGCTGCACGGCCGAGATCCTCGCGAACCTCGCGCTGCGCGAGGGTGCGGATGCCAAGGTCGGCCAGGTCGTGATGGACGAGTTCCACTTCTACGGCGACCCCGACCGCGGCTGGGCGTGGCAGGTGCCGCTGCTCTCGCTGCCGCAGGCGCAGTTCGTGCTCATGTCGGCGACGCTCGGCGACGTCTCCGGGCTCGCCGCCGACCTGACCCGCCGCACCCTGCGCGAGACCGCCGTGGTCACCGGCGTCGAGAGGCCGGTTCCCCTGCACTTCCACTACGAGACCACGCCGATCCACGAGACCATCGACGATCTGCTGCACACCGACCGCGCCCCCGTGTACATCGTGCACTTCTCGCAGGCCGCGGCGATGGAGCGGGCGCAGGCGCTCGCCAGCGCGAAGGTCGCCACCCGTGAGCAGCGCGACGCGATCGCCGAGCTGATCGGCGGCTTCCGCTTCACGACCGCGTTCGGGCGGACCCTCGCACGCCTGCTGCGGCTGGGCATCGGCGTGCACCACGCCGGGATGCTGCCGAAGTACCGGCGTCTGGTCGAGCAGCTCGCCCAGCGCGGGATGCTGCGCGTGATCTGCGGCACCGACACCCTGGGCGTCGGCATCAACGTGCCGATCCGCACGGTGCTGCTCACGGCGCTGACGAAGTTCGACGGCACCCGGATGCGGCAGCTGAACGCCCGCGAGTTCCACCAGATCGCCGGTCGGGCGGGCCGCGCCGGGTACGACACGGCGGGGACGGTCGTCGCGCAGGCGCCCGAGCACGAGACCGAGAACCTCGCCGCGATCAGGAAGGCGGGCGACGACCCGAAGAAGAAGCGAAAGATCATCCGGAAGAAGGCCCCCGACGGCTTCGTGTCGTGGGGCGAGCCGTCGTTCCTCAAGCTCGTCGACTCCGAGCCCGAGACGCTCACCTCGCACATGCAGATCACCAGCGCCATGATGCTCAACGTGATCGGCCGTGGCGGCGACGTCTTCGCGAATATGCGTGCGCTGGTATACGACAATCACGAGCCGCGCTCTCGGCAGCGTGTGCTGGCGCTGCGCGCCATCGGCATCTACCGCACGCTGCTCGAATCGGGCGTCGTCGAGGTGGCCTCCGGTGAGGTCAGGCTCACGGTCGACCTGCAGCCGAACTTCGCCCTCAACCAGCCGCTCTCGCCGTTCGCGCTGGCCGCGTTCGAGCTGCTCGACCCTTCGACTCCACAGTTCGCGCTGGACATGATCTCGATCGTCGAGGCGACGCTCGACGATCCGCGCGCGGTGCTCTCTCAGCAGGAGTTCATCGCCCGCGGTGAGGCGGTTGCCGCGATGAAGGCGGAGGGCATCGAGTACGACGAGCGGATGGAGCTGCTCGAGCAGATCACCTACCCGAAGCCGCTCGAAGAGCTGCTCGACGCAGCCTTCCTCACCTTCAGCGCCGCCCAGCCGTGGATCCGCGACTTCGAACTGCATCCGAAGTCGGTGGTGCGCGACATGTACGAACGAGCCATGTCGTTCGGGGAATACGTCGCGTTCTACAAGATCGCACGGTCAGAGGGCGTCGTGCTGCGCTACCTCTCCGACGCGTATCGCGCCGCCTCGCAGACCATCCCCGAGCACCTCAAGACCGAAGAGCTGCGCGACCTGATCGAATGGCTGGGCGAGCTGGTGCGGCAGGTGGACTCTTCACTTCTGGATGAGTGGTCAGAGCTGGTGAACGGGCTACCAAGAGCTGGGTCCCTGAGCCTGTCGAAGGGCGACGAACCGGTCGTCCCGCCCGCGCCGAAGCGGCTCACCGCGAACGTGCGCGCCTTCCGCATCCTGGTGCGCAACGAACTGTTCCGCAGGGTACAGCTCGCGGCCCGCGAGGACGTCGCCGCACTGGCGGAGCTCGATCCCGGTTTCGGCGCCGACGGGTGGGATGCCGCGCTCGACGCGTACTTCGCCGAGCACGACGAGATCCTCACCGGGGCGAATGCGCGCAGTTCAGCGCTGCTGCTGATCACCGAGGGCGCAGACGCCTGGACGGTGCGCCAGATCATCGACGATCCCGCCGGAGATCACGACTGGGGCATCTCGGCCACCATCGACCTCACGGCATCCGATGAGGCAGGCGAGGCCGTGATCACCGTGACGGCCGTCGACCGCCTGTAGTGCCCTCAACGGTGCGCAGCGCCTCGAGGTGCCGCTCGGCGACGCGCAGGACGACGTCCGAGGTCACGGCATCCGGGCGCCGGCTGACCTTCACTCCCAGCCACGGCGTATCACCGGCCGCCTGCACAGCCGCTCGCACCCGGCCGTCGGTGAGCAGCGAGGCGGCATCCGGGTCGATCGACGCGAACGGGTGATGCGCGTCGATCCACGGTCCGCTGTACGACCCCTCCCGGTCGGATGCTCCGGAGAGCGACAGGCCCACCAGCAGTCCCGACTCGGCAGCCACTGCGATCTGACCGGCCACGGCATCCGGGTCGCGCAGCTCGATCGCCGAACGCCCCCAGTTCATCCAAAGGCCGACTTCGGCGCCCGAGGCGCGGATCGCCTCGATCTCGCCCTGCAGCGAGAGGAAGCCCTTCTCGGGGGTCTGACCGGGCACGTGCGCGTCGCAGTGCTCGATGATCAGCTGCGCCCCCGACCAGTCCCACTCGGAGATCTCGCCGAGCGAGCGCGCGAGCGCCTCGGCATCCGCTGTTCCCCGTGGGGCGGTGTGCAGCGCGACCGTGACGACCCGGGCCGCGCTGCGCGCGGTGATCTCGGCGACATCGGCGGCGACGCGACGCAGGTCGGCGATCGCCGTCGACCGTCCGTCATCGCCCGCGGCTGCTATGCCGTAGCCGGCATATGCGCCTACTCGACGCATGATCCAGGGCAGCGGAGTGACCGCGAGCCCGATGGCCGGTACGTTCTGCAGGAACCACTCCGAGTCGTGCGGGTGGATGCCGTCGATCCACGGCACCTCGAGCGCGGCGACGCCGGGCAGCGCCGCCAGCCCGTCGAGCACCTCGCCCTCGATCTGCGGATCCCAGCGCGCGAACGCCGGCGAAAGCGGATAGGCGCTCAGCTGGATCAGCCGGCCCATCAGTGCGAACCCCCGGAACCCCGCGAAGCCCCAGCAGCATCAGCCGCGAGCGCCCCCACGAACCACGAGGTGATCGTCGACGGGTGCGTGATGGCGGTGCCCACGCATACGGCGAGCGCACCGGCGTCCCGCGCGGCGACGGCCTGTGCCGGACTGTGGATGCGCCCCTCCGCGACGACCGGCCGACTGCAGTGCGCGGCGATCAGCGAGATCAACTCGAGGTCGGGTCCAACCATCACGGGCTGCGCGGATGCGGCGCTCCACCACTGCTGACCAGATCAAACAGCTAATCCTCTCGCAGGGACTGCGACCAGGAGACCCGCTTCCCACCGAAGCCGAGCTCTGCGAGACCCTCGACGTGTCGCGCTCCTCGGTGCGCGAGGCGATCCGCTCGCTGTCGACGCTCGACATCGTCGACGTGCGCCACGGTCACGGCACCTACGTCGGCGAGATGTCGCTGGATCCCATGGTCGCCACGCTCGTCTTCCGCAGCGTGCTCTCGCCCGAGGGCTCGCTGCAGTCGCTGCGCGAGGTCGTCGAGGTGCGCCTCGCGCTCGACCTGTCGATGACCGAGCGCGTCGTCGCCGCGGGAGCCACGGATGCCGACGACCCCGAGCTGCGCGAACTCGTCGACGAGATGGTCGACCGCGCCGACCGTGGTGAGCACTTCCTCGAGGCAGATCGCGCGTTCCACACCCGGCTGTTCGAGTCGACCGGCAACCGCCTGGTCGGTCAGCTCGTCGGGGCATTCTGGGACGTGCACACCGCCGTGCTCCCCCAGCTCGACATCGCCCCGCCCGAGGACATCACGCTCACCGCGAAGGCGCACGGAGACATGCTCGCCGCGGTGCGCGCCGGCGACGTCGAGGCGTACCGCCAGGCCGTCATCGCGCACTACCAGCCCCTGCAGCGCGTGCTGGCCAACACCGAGGCGCACTGACGGCATCCGGCCGGTGCTGTCCGGCATCGGCCCGCCGCGAAGCGCAGCATCCGGCCGGTCAGGTCTCCCGGACGGCCCTGCTGTACCCGCTCGGCGACAGGCCGAACACCTCCCGGAACGCCCGGGCGAAGTAGTTGGCGTCCGGCAGGCCGACCGCCCGCGCGATCTCGCGCACCGGCTCGTCGCCGAACGCGAGCCGCCGCGCGGCGGCGGCCACACGCAGCTCGCGCAGGTGCTCGCCGATCGTCTTGCCGGTGTGCTCCTTGAAGCTGCGACGCAACGTCGATTCGCTCATGTGCGCGACCTCGCACAGCTCGGCGGGGTCGGGCGTGACCGTCAGATCGGCGGCGATGCGCTCGAGGATGCGGGTGATCCGCGGGTCGCGCCGGCGGCCGGCCGCGAGGTGCCGGACGGGGTGAGTCGGCTGCCGCTGTGGCGACCGCGCGACGAATCGGTCGCTCGGCCCAGCGCCACGGCCAGCGAACCGGCCGCGATGAGCGATCGGCCCGGGCCCTTCCGCGACCACGCCTCGATCACCTCGTCGAAGGCGGATGCGACGGCGGGGTCGCGTCCGGCATCCGATCGGGGCGGGATGCCGGCGATGAGCGCACTGAGCACCTCCGGCGAGGCGGCGAACCGGATGGAGCCGAACGCGACGTCGGCCGAGGTTGACCGGGCCGACAGCACGGCGCCCTCAGGCACGAGCACGAGGCCACCGGCGCCGACCTCGTGCGACTGCCCGTCGGACTCGATCACCCCGGTGCCGGAGGACCGTCGATGACACGGGATGACCGTGTGGTGCTAGTACTGGCCGGTCAGCGAACGGCGCGCGCGGGCGGCATCCGTCGGGCTGGTCGACATCCGTCGGGCACAGCTGCACGACTCGGGAACGGATGCACGACGAATCGGGCGATCCGGTCGTGCAGGTGTCCCCGGGTCGTGCATCCGTACCCTGGCGGCCCAGCCGTGACCTTCACTCGAGCGCGCGGCACCTACATGTGCCGCTCGGCGACCGCACAGGAGTCGACGGCAGATGTCATTCAGGCGAGCAGCTGTATCACTCCCGAGGAGCGGCGGTCGATGCGCGAGGGATAAGCGTCGGAAGAGCCTTGGTCACAGTGCCACTCGTCGAGCCGAGCAGATCCAGCGCACTGGCAGCGATCTGATCGAACGGCGTGCGCACCGAGGTGAGAGGGATCGGCAGCATCCCCGCCAAGGGGATGTCGTTGTAGCCGACGATCGAGACGTCTCTCCCGACGAGCATCTCAGCAGCTGCCGCGGCCGAAGCCATGCCGATCGCCAGGTTGTCGTTCGCGGCGAACACCGCCGTCGGCGGGGAAGCCGCGGCGAACAGCTTCCGCCCGGCTGCGTTACCGGACTCGATCCCGTACCCGGTGGAGACGATGCGGTCCTCGCGCAGGATGATCCCTGCCTCTTCGAGCGCACGTCGCGCACCGGCGAGCCGGCTGCGAGCGCTGGAGGTGAACCACGGTCCGGTGACCACCGCGATCTCCCTGTGCCCGAGGTCGATGAGGTGTCGCGCCGCGAAGTATCCGCCTGCTTCATCGTCGCCCAGAGCCGACGGGCTGGCACCATCGGTGCGCAACACGAGCGAATGCGCGACTCCACGTTCCCGCAACGAGGCGGGCAGGGTGTCATCGAGGCGAGCCGTGGCAAGGATGAGGCCGTCGACGTTGCGGTCCAGCAGCGTCTCCGTGGCCTGCCGCTCTTCGGTCGGATCGTCCCCACAGGTGGCGACGATCGCGAAGGATCCGCGTGTACGCGCGGTGCGCTCGATCGCCTCGAACATGAGAGCCATCACATGGTCCGTCAGTCGCGGCACGAGCACACCGATGGTGCCGGTCGCCCCGCGACGCAGGCCGGAGGCGAACATGTTTCGCCGATAGCCCAGTTCATCCGCGACCCGACGCACTCGTGCTGCGGTCTCCGAACGCGACGGCGGAGTCCGGTCATCCAGGATCCGGCTGACCGTGGAGATGCTGACGCCGGACGCCGCGGCCACATCCTTCAGTGTGACCACGCGTCGTTCGTTCTGCTCCACGGCAACTCTCCTCACTCGCCTCAGCGTGGCATCCGACGACCGGGTCGACCCCGACCGAAATCCGGATGTTGACACGACCGGACTCCTCGATCATACTTGCAATCGTTCCTGCAAACGTTCCCGCGAACGTTTGCAGTCGTCGATCTCCAGCAAAGAAGCTCCACCGAAAGGCAACGATCATGACTCTCGATCTCCGCGGTCTCAACCCGGCCCCCGTAACCCCCTTCACCGAGGACGGTGCCGTCGATCACGAAGCCATCCAGCGTCTCGGCTCCTGGCTGGGCTCGATCGAAGGGGTCAAGAGCCTCGTCGTGCTCGGCCACGCCGGCGAGGGCACGTTCCTCACCGAGAGTGAGCAGCTCGACGTCATCCGCGCGTTCGTGGCCTCCACCGACGGCCGGGTGCCGGTCATCGCAGGCATCACCAAGGAAGGCAACAAGACCGCCGGGCTCGAGGCGAAGGCCGCGCTCGATGCGGGCGCCACAGCGGGCCTGGTCTACCCCTCGCACGGCTGGCTGCGCTTCGGTTATCAGCAGGGTGCGCCGCAGGCGCGCTACCGCGAGATCTACGAGGAGTCCGGCCTGCCGCTGATCCTCTTCCAGTACCCCGACAACACCAAGGCGACGTACGACCTCGACACCCAGCTCGAGATCGCCGGGCAGGAGGGTGTGTTCGCGACCAAGAACGGTGTGCGCAACATGCGCCGCTGGTACACCGAGATCCCCGCTCTGCGCACCGCGTACCCCGAACTGCAGATCCTGTCGTGCCACGACGAGTACCTGCTGCCCACCATGTTCGACGTCGACGGGCTCCTCGTCGGCTACGGCAACGTCGCACCCGAACTCCTCGTCGAGCTCATCGCCGCGGGCAAGGCGCACGACTACGACGCCGCACACGCCATCCACGAGCGCCTGATGCCCGTCACGCAGAACGTGTACCACCGCGGCTCGCACATGGAAGGCACCGTCGCACTCAAGTGGGGTCTGGTGCAGCGCGGCATCCTCAACCACGCCACCGTTCGCACCCCCCTGCTGCCCCTGCAGGATGGAGCGGATGCTGAAATCGCCGCCGCATTCGCGCTCGCCGGCCTCGGCAGCGTGACAGTCCCGGCGTGACCCGGAGAGCGCGGCCGCCTCGGGCTGCCGCGCTCTCCTCCACCAACTCGTATCCGACCCTGATCCGCTCGACCCCCTCGACCCGCTCGACCCACTCGACCCGCTCGAGCACCCCAGTCAAAGAAGACTTCGCGACCTGCGTGTCGCCCTCCAACGAAGGAGAAACGAACATGAGCGAACCCACCAAGATTCGGCACACGGCTTCCACACCTGGCACTGGCTATGGTCGGGTCTCGACTGAGACGATGAAGAACATCGTCTCCACACGCACGCAACGCCGCTCGTTCTGGCAGCATCTGGCGCTCATCGGCCCTGCCTTTGTCGCCGGCGCCTGGCAGTTCGGGCCCGGCAACCTCACCACGGCAGTCCAGGCCGGCAGCGGCTACCAGTACACCCTCATCTGGGTCATCGTCGTCTCGACCATCCTGATGATCTTTCTCACGGACATGTGCGTACGACTGGGCATCAAGTCGCCCGTCTCACTCATCTCATCGATCAAGGATCATCTCGGCGGCTGGGTGGGTGTACTCGCCGGCATCGGCGTCTTCCTCATCACGCTGTGCTTCTCCGTCGGCAACGCCGTGGGCTCCGGGCTCGGACTGTCGATGTTGTTCGGTGGAAGCCCCATCATGTGGACGATCATCTGCACCGCAGCCGTCGCGACGCTCCTGCTGCTGCGCAACGTCTACCGGGTGGTGGAGAAGGTGCTGGTCGTGATCGTCGCATTGATGGCGATCGCCTTCATCGCATCCGCCTTCATCTCGAATCCGGACTGGGCCGCAGCCGGGGCCGGCCTGCTGCCGACGTTCCCTTCGGGTGCGTGGCTGCTGATCGTGGCACTGGTGGGGACCAACTTCTCGATCAACGCCGCGTTCTACACGGCCTACGGCACGAAGGAGCGCGGCCGCACCGAGGCCGAGTACCGAGATGTCACGATCGTCGACACCATCCCCGGCATCATCGCCCCTGGAATCATGACCGCGCTCGTCATCGTCGTCGCGGCATCGGTGCTTGGGCAGACCGGTGAAGCCGCGCCGACCATCGTCGCCCTCGCGGGGATCTTCGAGCCGCTCGCGGGCCCGATCGGGTCGACAGTCTTCGCCCTCGGGTTCTTCGGCGCGGCGTTCTCGTCCATGCTCGCCAACGCGACGGCCGGCGGCACGATGCTCTCCGATGGGCTCGGTCGGGGTGCGTCATCGGGTTCGCTCACGGCCAAGCTCGTGAGCGCGGGAATCCTCTCGTTCGGCGTCACCGTGACTGTCATCTTCCAGTCGTCACCCGTGCAGCTGATCGTCATCGCGCAGGCTCTGACCGTCTTCATCGCCCCGGTTCTGGCGGCGCTGATCGTCATCATGGCGAACCGCAGCAAGCTCATGCACGACATGCGCAACACATGGTGGCAGAACGTCGCGGGAGTCATCGGGCTGGCGGCGGTGCTCGCCCTCTCGATCCGGCTCCTGGTGACGCTCATCACCTGAGCACACGTCATTTCTGAAGAACGGATGCCGTTCTGAAGGATTCTGCATGCAGGATCACCCTTCAGAACGGCATCCGTGCGGTACACCTGCACGACTCGGGAACGGATGCACGACGAAACCAGTGATTCGGTCGTGCAGGTGTCCCGGGTCGTGCATCCGTACCCTGGGGGCCCGCAGTCAGACGGTCACCGAGGGCTGAGTCACCAGGGACTGGGCTCGTAGTCCTTCAGGAACACGCCGAACAGATCGACGCCGGCCTCTCCCTGCACGATCGGGTCGTACACGCGGGCGGCGCCGTCGACGAGGTCGAGCGGGGCGTGGAAGCCCTCTTCGGCCAGGCGCACCTTCGTGTAGTGCGGGCGCTCGTCGGTGATCCAGCCGGTGTCGACGGCCGTCATCAGGATGCCGTCGGTCGAGAGCATCTCGCCGGCGCTGGTCCGCGTGAGCATGTTCAGCGCCGCCTTGGCCATGTTCGTGTGCGGATGGCCGGGGCCCTTGTAGCGGCGGGAGAACTGGCCCTCCATGGCCGAGACGTTCACGACGTACTTGCGCCGGGCGGTCGAGGCGGCCATCGCGGGGCGCAGCCGGCTGATCAGCAGGAAGGGCGCCGTGGTGTTGCACAGCTGCACCTCGAGCATCTCGAGCGGGTCGACCTGGTCGACCGACTGCACCCAGCTGTTGACGACGTTGATGTCGGGCACGAGTCCGCCGGCGTCGATGGCGGTGCCGTCGGCGTGCTTCTCCAGCGACGACGACCCGGGAGCCATGGCGAGCCGGGCGAGGTCCTCGGCGGTGAGCGCCTGCCCGCCCTGCTCGGCGACCGTGCCGCCGAGGGCCGCGACCGACAGCAGCGGATGCGCATCCACCGACGCCTGCAGCGCCTGCGGGTGCGGGTCGGCGGTGTGCCCGAAGGTCTCCATCTCGGGTAGCGGCCCGTCGGGCAGCGGCTGCAGCTCGGCATCCGCGAGCAGCGAGTACGCACCCGGCGAGCGCCGCACGGTCTGTGCGGCGTTGTTGATGAGGATGTCGAGCGGCCCCTGAGCGGCGACCGAGTCAGCCAGGCCGATCACCTGCGCCGGGTCGCGCAGGTCGATGCCGACCACGCGCAGCCGGTGCAGCCAATCCGCCGAATCCGGCAGCGACGAGAATCGCCGCACCGCATCACGCGGGAAGCGGGTGGTGATCGTCAGGTGCGCGCCGTCGCGCAGCAGGCGCAGGGCGATGTGCATCCCGATCTTGGCGCGGCCGCCGGTCAGCAGCGCGCGCCGGCCGGTGAGGTCGGTGCGAGCGTTGCGCTTGCCGTGGCTGTAGCGGGCGCACTCGGGGCAGAGCTGGTGGTAGAACGCGTCGACGATCGTGTACGGCTGCTTGCAGATGTAGCAGTTGCGGGGCTTGAGCAGCTCGCCGGCGATGGGCGCGTCGACGACGCTGGTGGCGAGGTCGAGGCCGCGGGTCTCGTCGTCGATGCGGTCGGGTGCGCCGGTCGCGGTGCGCGCGACGACGGCCTTGTCGGCCTCGGCGATGGCATCCCGGATCTCCTTGCGGCGGGCACGCTTGACGGCCTTGAACATGTTGGCCGTCGCGCGGCGGACGGCCAGATAATCCGGATGCTGCTGATCGACCTGGTCGAGGCTCGCGAGCACGCGGAGGGCGGTGGCCAGGTCGTCGGGGTGGATGCCGCTTGCAGGAACGCCCGAGGCGGCGGAAGGGGCATCGGTCATTGGGCCGATTCTACGCGGCGAACCTGAATGGTCCCGGCCGGGTTCGGCCCGCTGTCGGACGACCGGCGTATGGTCAGCTGCATGAGCAACGCAGCCGTCCCAGAGACCCGCATCCGCCAGGGCATCGTGCCCGGGTACCTGCTCGCCCGGCTTGCCCGTTCCGACCGGTACACGCACGCGGCGCAGGCCGCCCGCCAGACCCTGATCGCCGGACGTCCGGCGTTCCACTCCGCGCTGGAGCTGTCGATCGGCGCCGACGGCGCGCTCGTCGCCGAGGTGACCGCAGCCCCCACCCGCACCATCTTCGACGCGCAGAACACCGAGCTACTGCCCGGCATGATCGTGCGTGAGGAGGACGACGAGCCGGTGGCGGATGCCACGGTCAACGAGGCGTTCGACGGGCTCGGCGCCACGTTCCGCATGCTGCTGGAGTCGTTCGAGCGGAACTCGCTCGACGGTGCGGGCGCCGCGCTGAACGCGACGGTGCACTACGGCCAGGACTACGACAACGCCTTCTGGGACGGCTCGCGGATGGTGTTCGGCGACGGTGACGGCGAGGTGTTCACCGGGTTCACCCGCTCGGTCTCGGTGATCGGGCACGAGCTGGGCCACGGCGTGATCCAGAGCACGGCCGGGCTGATCTACCAGGGCCAGTCGGGTGCGCTGAACGAGTCGATCGCCGACGTGCTGGGCGTACTCACCGAGCAGCATCTGCTCGGCCAGACCGCCGACCAGGCGACGTGGCTGGTCGGCGAGGGGATCTTCACGGATGCCGTGCAGGGCCGCGCGCTGCGCTCGATGATCGAGCCGGGCACGGCTTATGACGACGACGAGCTGGGCAGGGATCCGCAGCCGGGCCACATGCGCGACTATGTGGAGACCACCGAGGACAACGGCGGCGTGCACATCAATTCCGGCATCCCGAACCGCGCCTTCGCGCTGGCCGCCACGGCGCTCGACGGCAATGCCTGGGAGGGCGCGGGGCTGGCCTGGTACCGCGCGCTGACGGGTGAGCTGACATCCACGGCGACGTTCACGGAGTTCGCCGAGCAGACCATGGCCGCTGCGGCCTCGATCGGGGATACCGTGGAGTCGGCGGTTCGCGACGCGTGGATCGCCGTCGGAGTGATCGAGGATGCGCGAGTACGAGCCCCCCGCTGACGGTGCGGATGCCGCGGACGATGCGACCGGCCGCATCGTCGTCGCCGTGGTGCGCACCGGCGGCCTCGCAGGGCTCCGTCGCCGCTGGCGCGTCGAGCCGGAGCCCGCGCAGGCGCCGCAGTGGGTCGCGCTCGTCGAGCGCTGCCCGTGGGACGAGAGTCTCGACGGCGACGGCACACGGGGCGCGGATCGGTACGTCTGGAGCATCCATGCCCGCGTGCGCGAGCAGCAGCACGAGCAGGTGATCCCGGATGCTCTGCTGCGCGGCGCATGGCGTGAGCTGGTCGATGCGGTCCGGGATGCGGACGCCTTGCGCGATGCGGACACGGATGCCGATCCCGACACGGATGCCGATTCCGCGACGGATGCCGACAGCGGCGCCGCGCCGGACCCGACCGGCCCCGGAGCCGGACGCGGGGCGGCGCCGGAGGACGACACCCGGCCGCGCGGCGACAAGGGCGCCCGCTGACGGCATCCGCTGCAGCCGGGACGTGACACGAAGGAGTGAGCGCATGACCCAGAAGATCATCCCCAACGTGTGGTGCGACGGGAACGCCGCCGAGGCCGGCGAGTTCTACAGCGCCGCCCTGCCGAACACCACCTCGACGCTGGCGGCGCGCTACCCCGATGAGGTGCCCGACTGGCAGGCGGAGTACGCCGGCCAGCCGCTGGTCGTCGATCTGGTCGTCGATCTGGTCGTCGACGGATTCCGGATCATGCTGATCAACGCCGGCGACGACTTCCGGCCCACGCCGTCGATCTCGTTCATGCTGAACTTCGACCCGCTGCTCTTCGACGGCGATGCGGATGCCGCGCGCGCCGCTCTCGATCGCACCTGGGCCGCGCTGTCGGAGGAGGGGCAGGCGCTGATGCCGCTGGACGAGTATCCGTTCAGCCCGCACTACGGCTGGGTGCAGGACCGCTACGGCGTGAGCTGGCAGCTGATGCTGACGGATCCGAAGGGCGATCCGCGTCCGTTCGTGATCACGCAGCTGATGTTCTCGGGCGACGTGCAGGATCAGGCTCGCGAGGCCGTGGAGTTCTACACGTCGCTGCTCGACGACGCCGCGATCGGAACGGTCATCGCCTACCCGCAGCGCACCGGCACGGCGGGCGCCGGCAGTGTGATGTTCGGTGAGTTCCACGTCGGCGACCAGTGGTTCTCGATGATGGACTCGAATGTCGAGCACGAGTTCGGCTTCACGCCGGGCGTCTCGCTCGAGGTCCGCTGCAGGGAACAGGCCGAGATCGACCGTCTCTGGGAGGCGCTGTCGGCGGTGCCCGAGGCCGAGCAGTGCGGCTGGCTGGTGGATCGGTACGGCATCAGCTGGCAGATCGTGCCCGAGAACATGGGTGAGCTGATGGCGAGGCCGGGTGCGTACGAGCGGATGCTGAACATGAAGAAGCTCGTGATCGCGGACTTCTGACCCGCGATCACGTCGATGGCGTGACAATGGGTGCATGGGACTGTTCAGCCAGAAGCAGCAGGAGCCGAGTGCCTGGGCGGCGCTGCCCGGCGAACCGCTCGACGAGCACGACGTCGCCGAGCGCCTGGACGAGGCGCCCTCGCTCGACCTGATGGATGTCGGCCTCACCGCGAAGTACACCACGGTGGTCTTCCCCGTCGCGCCGCCCGCCCCTGAGGCGGCGGACGTCACCGACGGCGATACCGGCCCGGATGCCGATGCGGATGCCGACGCCGACTCTGCCGGCGCGGACGCCGACAGCGCCGAGTAGGCGCGTCAGCCGCGACTGGCAGTGACCACGCGTGCGAGGTCGTACCGTCGCGCGTCGACCCGCAGGGTGACCCCGTCGCGGGAGCGCACCACCACACGCGGGCGCCCGAGGAAGCGCACCGTCTCGCGAGAGACGATGTCGCGGTAGGCGATCTGCTTCTCCCGGCCGGTGATCGTGCGGAAGCGCACGGCATCCATCCCCGTCTCGACGTACCAGTTGCGGTATGCGAGCAGCACGACGACACCGGCGGCGAAGGCGACGACCGCCGCGATGCGCGCGGGCAGCAGGTCGGCCGTGTAGCGTGACGTGAACGACGCCAGGGCGAGGACGAATCCGATCGCGAGCAGCACGGCTCCGGCGAGGGCGAACAGCAACGGCATCCGCTGCCTTGTCGTGCCGGCGGCACCGGGCCGCACCCGTCGGAATGCCCGCGCGATGAGCACGCCGATCAGCGCGATCACGATGACGATGATCACGGCCTTCACGGCGAACGAGGACACCCCTTGACGATACCCACTGCCCGGCGGTGTCGCCCCGACGCCGTACGGTGGAGGGATGACGATCACCGCCGCCGCAGACGGCTCCGCCCTCGGCAACCCCGGGCCGAACGGCTGGGCCTGGTACATCGACGACGACCGCTGGGCGGCCGGCGGATCGCCGCACGGCACGAACAACCAGGGCGAGCTGCAGGCGGTGCTCGAACTGCTGCGGGCCACCGCGGGCATCGACGAGAAGCTCATCATCGAATGCGACAGCCGGTACGTGATCGATTCGGTGACCAAGTGGATGCCGGGATGGAAGCGCCGCGGGTGGCGCAAGTCCGACGGCGGGCCCGTGCTGAACCGCGAACTGCTCGAGGGCATCGACGAGGCGCTGCGCGGGCGCGACGTGGAGTTCTCCTGGGTGAAGGGGCACGCCGGGCACCCGCTCAACGAGGCCGCCGACGAGCGGGCGAACAGCGCCGCCAAGGCATATCAGCAGAAGCAGGAGCCGCGCCGCGGACCCGGGTTCTCGTCGGCATCCGACGGCGGGGCGGTGCTGGCCGGGGCGATGGCTGTGCAGGCCGAGTCCGGTGCGGCATCCGGTGGTTCGGGGTCATCCGAGGGTGCGGGGTCATCCGATGGCGCTGCGCCGCGCGCTGCCGCGCCGGCGACGCTCTGGGCGGAGGCATCCGATCTGCTCGACGGGCTGGATGATGCCACGGTATCCGCTCCCGTCGATCTGCGCATCTCTCTCACCGCCGCCGAGCACGCCCGCTTGCGCGACCGTGCCGAGGCGCAGGGCGTCTCGCTGGAGGAGGCGCTGCGCCGCCTGATCTGAGCGCACTCCCAGATCACAGCGGCCCAGCGCAACCCCCTGGTCACCGGCGCAATCCCACGGCAACGTCTGCGAGTGGGAGGCCACCATGGACTCGGTACTGTTCCTGTTCTTCGCGGCCGCGCACTTCGGACTGCTTCTCTGGGGAATCGCCATCGCGGTGCGCCGCGGCGAGCTGATCGTCAGCGATCTGGCGCTGCTCGTGGTGTTGGGGCTCGTCTACGACAACGCCGTGCTGAGCATCGGAGCGCTCATCGGCGAGGGCGGCGTCCTGCAGGCGCTGAACGGCGCGCGCTACTGGCTGCACGCGCTGCTCACTCCGCTGCTGGTCATGGTCGCCTGGCATGTGATGGCGCGCAGCGGCATCCGCTGGCTGGCGAACGTGTGGGCGGTGCTCGCGGCGGCTGTGGTCACGCTGGCGCTGATGGTTTACGAGATCGTCGTCGGCGCCGCGCCGATGAGACTGGTGCCCGAGCACGAATATGGTGCGCTCAGTTACGCGAACGCGAACGCTCCCGAGGGCCCACCGCTCATGGTGCTGGTCGTCGCCGTCGCGCTGCTCGTCGCCGGGGTGTGCGCGTGGGTGCGTCAGCGGTGGGCGTGGCTGACGCTGGCGACGCTCGTGCTCATCGTCGGCAGCGCCGTCCCCGTGCCGGTGCCGAGCGGGGCGATCACGAACGCCTTCGAGCTGGTGCTGCTGATCGGGGTGTTCGCGACCATCGCGTTCCAGGATCGCCGCGAGGAGCTGCCCGCGCTGGTGTGACAGCGGGCGTGGCCCGGCGCTGATGTGGCCGCGCTGGTGTGGCTGGTGGAGCGGTGCGAGACTGACGACGTGTGGATCGGCTGGATCGAGTTCGATGTGCTGCTGGGCGACGTGCACTCGCTCAAGCAGAAGCGGAGTGTGATCCGGCCCATCATCTCGGAGCTCGCCCGGCGCACCGAGGCGTCCGCCGCCGAGGTCGGCGCGCAGGATCTGCATCGCCGCACCGCGATCGGGGTGTCGGTGGTCGCCACGCACGCCTCGCACGTGCGCGACGTGCTCGACGAGGCCGAGCGGATGCTGGTCGACGGGCATCCCGAGGTCACCGTGCTCTCCGCCCGCCGCGGCCTGCACTCCAGCGACGACTGACTGCTGGGCCCCTAAGCCCGCTGGGTCCCTGAGGTTCTCGAAGGGCCCCAGCATCGCAAGCACGCTCGCCCCGCTGGGTCCCTGAGGCTCTCGAAGGGCCCCAGCGGGTTCGGGACGGGTGCTTCGACAGGCTCAGCAACCCACACCTGTCAGCTCACTCCCCCATCGTCACCCGGGTGCGCGGCAGCGCCTCCGGGTGCTCCTGCTGCAGCCAGGTCATGATGCCCTCGCGCACGTCGCAGCGCAGCGTCCACTGGTCGTCCGAGTCCTTCGCGGACATCACGAAGCGCACGGTGACGTGGCCGCCCTGGGCATCCGTCACCGCGACGCTGGAGCTGCGGCGGTCCCAGGCCGGCGACGCCTCGATGAGCTGCTGGAAGCGCTCGCGCACGGCATCCATCGGCACCCGCCAGTCGAGGTCCATGTACACGGTGCCGAGGATGAGGTCCGAGCGACGCGTCCACGTCTCGATCGGGTTGGTGGTGAAGTAGCTGCACGGCAGCACGAGGCGGCGTTCGTCCCAGATGTAGACGACGACGTACGACAGGTTGATCTCGCCGATCCGCCCCCATTCGCCCTCGATGACGACGACGTCGCCGACCCGGATCGCGTCGGTGAAGGCGATCTGGATGCCGGCGATGAGGTTGCCGAGGATCGACTGCGCCGCGAGGCCGGCGATGATGCTGACGATTCCGGCGGAGGCGAGGATGCTGGTGCCGACCGCGCGCATCTCGGGGAAGCTGAACAGCGCCGCGCCGACCGCGATGACGCCGATGATCACGAGCGCGAGGCGGTGGATGACGAGCAGCTGCGTCCGGCGCCGGCGTCCTTCCGCACCGATGAGCAGGCCGTGCTCGCGCGACATCATCGACTCGAAGCCGAACGAGACGAACGCGGCGAGCAGCCAGGCGCCGGCCATGATCGTGACGATGAGGAACAGCCGCGAGACGACCGGCCACCATCCCTCTTCGCCGGGGCCGGTGAGCGCGCAGGCGATCCACACCGCCACGACGACCGCGCTCACCCACAGGGCGTTGCGCACCCGGTGGGCCAGGTCGCGCACCCAGGGCACGCGGCGCGCCACGAGCGAGGCGATCAGCTGCGTCACCAGCACCGCGGCGGCGGCGAGCACGACCGCGAGGGCGATCAGGGCGATGGTTCCGATCCACGAGTTCCATTCGAAAGCCATGGCCCCACCCTACGTGCGGCGGCTCCGAGCCCCGTGTACGGCGGCTTTCTGGATGCTGACCGGCGGGCGCCGATCGCCGGCGCTGCCCCCGCCCCGGACGCCCGAGACCGGCCGATCCGCGCGCGGACCGGCCGGTTTCTGCGGAGTTACGACGGCTGGCCAGCGAGCACCGCGGACTCCAGCCGCTGGTACGACGCCTCCATGCCGTCGGCCATGCCGGTGCCGAGGATCGCGTCGCGGGTCTCCCGGTCGGGGAACTCCATGAGCACGGTGACCAGGGTGGCGCCGTCCTCCTCATAGAGGTTCAGGTCGTTGAGCACATCGGGGCCGTCGGTGCCCTGCATCCGCTCGAGCTGCACCGCGCGACGCGGGGCGTCGACGAGCAGTGTCTCACCCTCGAAGCCGAACGGCTCACCCTCGGTGTCGCCGACCGGCGCCCACGAGGTGCGGTAGCGGTCGCCGGCGGCAAGGCCGACCTCACACTCGGTCATCTCCCACCCGTCGGGCCCGAGCATCCACTGCCGGATCAGGTCGGGTTCGGTGTGGGCGCGCCAGACCAGTTCGCGCGGACCCTCGACGAGCCGGGTGATGCGCACGTGCGTGTCGTCGAGCAGCTCGACGCGGGTGCCCTTGCCCTGGGCGTACTCGCGCAGGTCGCGCAGCACGGCGTCGATCTGCGACATCGCCTGGCGGGTGCCCTCGATCACGCCCATCGCGATGACCTGCTCGAGCGCGACGAGCGAATCGAAGACGGTGGTGTTCACCATGCGTGTGCCCTCGCCGCTGGATTCGAAGACGAAGTCCATTCGCATCGACGGCAGCGTGCTGCTGGGCTCGCCGTGCTCGTCGGTGAAGCCGTCGAGCACCGAGAAGCGGTAGGGCTGCTCGATGCTGAGGAACTCCCAGTAGCCGTGCGACTTCTCGCCGCGCGGCCCGGTCATCGAGTAGTGGGCGCGCCCGCCGACGCTGTGGTGCCAGCTGCGGAAGGTGGCGGGCCAGCTGGGAGGGCCCCAGAAGCGCTCGAGCTGGCGCGGGTCGGAGTACACCTCCCAGAGCCGCTCGATGGGAGCGTCGAACTCGGCGGTGACGGTCATCGTCAGGTTCTCGGTGTCGGTGGCGATGTCGGTGACAGGCATTTCAGGCTCCTTGATCGTTGTCAGCATGGGTGGCTGAGCTTGTCGATGTGTCGGTGTTCTCGGATGCCGGCGGCGCGGCCGAGTCGCTCGACGGGCGTGCCAGCAGGTCGTCGAGCCGGGCGATGCGCGACCGCCAGAGCTCTTCGTATCGGGCGAGGAGCGCCCGTGCGCGGGCGATCATCTCGGGGTTCGCGCGGACGAGCCGCTCGCGTCCCTCGGCGCGCTTGACGATGAGCCGTGCCTCTTCGAGGACGGCCACGTGCTTCTGGACCGCGGCGAACGACATCTCGTAGTCGCGGGCGAGCTCGGATACCGACTGCTCACGCTCGATCGTCCGGCGCAGGATGTCACGCCGGGTCGACGTCGCCAGTGCATGGAACACACGGTCGATCTCCGCTTCGCTGAGTTCACTTCGTACAACCATTTGGTTGTACGTTACGACGGGAGTATGCCGGTGTCAACCGACCCGCGAGAATTGCTCTGCCGCGTGAGGATCACCCCGGCAGCAGCTGTCCCGGTCGGCAGCGCAATTCTCGGGGGGAGTGCGGCGCGTCAGCGCCGGGCGAAGATCGCGTGCAGCAGCGGCAGAGCGGATGCCGACATGAGGGTCACGCCGAGCCAGGGTACCGGGCCGAGCAGCAGGATGCCGCCGATGAGCATCCCGCCGAACAGCACCGCCGAGATCGCCCGGCGGGCGATATCGATGATCATGTCGAGGCGGCGCTCCAGGCGCGAGGTGTCGAAGGTGAGGGCGCCGTTGTCGAGCCGGTTGAGGGTCGATTCGATGCGGTCGGGCAGGCGCCACAGGATGCCGGCGTTCGCGACCACCTGCCGGCTGGCATCCCGCACCAGCCCGCCGGTCGCATCGCGCAGCAGCCGGGCAGCGTACGGCTCGACCGGCTCCCAGATGTTGAAACTGGGATCGAGCGAGCTGCACATGCCCGAGGTGAGCGAGACGGCGCGCATGAGCAGCAGCAGCTTCTCGGGGAACTGCACCGGCAGCGCCCGCATGGTCTCGCCGAACTCGGTGCCGAACTCGCGCAGCTCGCGCGGGTCGACGTGGCGCAGCTCGTTGAAGCCCATGCCGCCGAAGCGGGCGAACAGGGCGGCGAGCGCCCGCTCGAGCTCGCTCGTGTTCGCCGAGGGCAGCAGCACGCCGATCTGCTGAGCGGCATCCACCAGCCCCCGGCTGTCGCGCGCGGCGACCGCGATGATCAGCGACCGCAGCCCGTCGCGCAGCGCGTCGGGCACCTCGGCCATCATCCCGAAGTCGATGAAGGTGAGCCGCCAGCCTCGCGTGGTGGCAGGCGCGGGGGTGACGAAGATGTTGCCGGGATGCGGATCGGCATGCACGAACGAGTGCGAGAAGACCTGGTCGAGCATGACCTCGGCGAACACCTGCGCCACCTCGGCCGGGTCGATCCCGGCGGCGCGCAGAGCATCGGTGTCGTTGATCTTGATGGCCGTGACGTCTTCGAGGGTGAGCACGCGCCGGGTGGTGCGCTCCCAGACGACCGCCGGCGCGTCCACGCGCGAGTCGGCGGCGAACGCCTCGTCGAACCGCTCGGCGCTGGCCGCCTCATGCAGGTAGTCGATCTCTTCTGAGCAGGTCTGCGCGAACTCCTCGACCAGCGCCGGCGCGTCCACGCGATCCGAGACGATGCGCACCCGCCGCAGCCACCCCGCCACCCGCCGCAGCGCCGCGAGGTCGACCGCGACGATCTCGTCGATGCCGGGACGCTGCACCTTGACGACGACACGATCAAGCCCGGTCTCGGCGGCGTCCGTCTCGGAGAGCACGGCGCGATGCGCCTGACCGAGGGATGCCGCAGCTACGGGCACCGGGTCGAATGAGGCGTAGGCGCGCTCGAGCGGCATCCCGAGTTCCGCCTCGGCGACGATCCGGATGCTGTCGAACGGCACCGCGGGCACCTCGTCCTGCAGGCCGGCCAGCTCGGCCGTGATCTCGGGCGGCAGCACGTCGAGCCGGGAGGAGAGGAACTGCCCGACCTTGATCATCAGGCCGCCCAGCTCCACCGCGAGCTCACGGAACCGGCGGGCGAGCGCCAGCATCCGGGCATCCCGGGTGCGATCCGCGACTCCCGCGAGGCCGAGACGCGGCAGCAGCAGATCGAACCACCAGATCTGCGTCAGCGCGCGCCCGGCGAAGAGCAGGATGCGGCGATAACGGGCGCGATGCGGGCCTGTTCTCACCGTTCCCCCTGGTCTCGGAGCGGACTGATCCGCCGGACCTCCCGCATGGGACGGGAGGCCCGGATCGCCGGCATCCGTGTTACTTCTCGGCGAGGATCGAGTACAGCCTACGTCGGGCGTCGGCCAGCACCTCGACGGCGGCCTGCACCTGCTCGGGCGAGCCCGACCGCGCGACCTGCGCGGCGACGCCGGCGAGCTCGGCGCCGGCCTTGGGCAACGCCGTGTGCGAGCCGCTGCGGGAGGCGGATGCCTCCCACGGAGCGGGCTTTCCGTCGGCATCCGCGGTGGCCTCGCGACCGGCCTCGGTGAGCGAGTAGGTCTTGCGGCCGTTCTGCTCCTCGGCGTCGATCAGGCCCTCGTCGGCCAGCAGCTGCAGGGTCGGGTAGACCGATCCGGCGCTGGGCTTCCACGATCCGCCGCTGCGCTCTTCGATCTCGCGGATGATCTGGTAGCCGTGCATGGGCTCCTCGGCGAGCAGCGCGAGCACGGCGGCGCGCACGTCGCCGCGCGAGACGCGGGTGGCGTTGGGGCGCGGGTCGAAGGCGGTGCGCAGCTGATCCATCGCCTCCCAGACGCCGGCGAGCGGATTGCCCGTGCCGCCGCTCGAACCGAAACCGAAACCACCGGACGGGAATGATCCGTTCATGATGCCTCCTCAGACCTCAGACTGAACGACGAATGGTGGTTAACGATATGTCGTTGAGTGTCGTTGGGCAAGAGACGTTCGCGGGTTCACGGTTTGCTTGCGGATTGGCTTGTCGGGCTCTGGGTCGCGATCCGTCCCGGAAAGCGCCGTCGTTCGTCGTCCAGATCACGATCCGTCCCGCTTCGACCGCCGGATACCGGGACGGATTGCGACTTGGACGGATGGGAACACGGATGCCGTTCTGTCTACACAGACGCAGTCGCGGACGACTTCTCCACCGTTTCGGTCGCAGCAGCGCCCCGACGTCGGGACCTCCGGTCAGAGTGGGAACCCGGATGCCGATGACGGGAGGAGCAGTTGCATGCATACTGTAAGCATGCCGAACGTGCTGATCAGGAACCTCGACCCGGCGGTGCACTCCGTGCTCACCGCCCGGGCCGAGGCGCGTGGACAGTCGCTGCAGCAGTACCTCACAGCGGAGCTGACCGAGATGGCGGGGAAGCCGACGCTCACAGAGCTGATCGAGGAGATCCAGCAGCAGCCTGCCCAGCCGAGGATCAGCCCGGACGACATCATCAGCGCGATCCACGAGGGACGCGAAGGACGATGATCGTCGTCGATGCATCCGTCATCATCGACTTCGTCGCCGACACGGGACGGGTGACCAGCCTGCAGTCCCGCCTGATCGGCGAGCGATTGCTCGCACCTGATTTCCTGCCGATCGAGGCGGCATCCGGCCTCCGCGGGCTGAACCTGGGCGGCAAGCTCGCAGACGGTCACCTCGACAGAGCCACTCACTTGCTCCTCAAGCTCCGCATCGACCTGCATCCGTCGCTCACGCTCATACCGAGGGTGATGACGCTCCGTCACAACTTCTCGGCATACGACGCGAGTTACGTCGCCCTTGCCGAGGCCTTCGGGTGCCCGCTGCTCACCTACGACAAGAGACTCGCGAAAGCAGCGCAGGAACACGGATCGATCGACGTCGTCGTGCTCTGAGTACGACTGCGCCTCGACGGCCCGAGCACCTGCCGCGGACTTCTGCGCTTCGCGCGGACGGAATCCCGGAATTCGTCCGCGGCAAGCGCATATCTCCGCGCGAAGCGCACGGGCCCGGAAGCGCAGGCGCGAAGCGCACGAGCGCTAACGACACAGAACGCACCTCACCGCCCGGCGAGCAGCTCCTGAAGCCGCGCCACCTCAGCCGACGGCATCCCGTACCCGTGCTCGGCCGCGGGATACGCACCCGACCGCACCTCCCGCGCGTACTCCTCCACCCCGGCGAGCGCGGCACCGCGCAGGTCGGCGTAGCGCTTGACGAACTTCGCGGCCGGCCCGTCGTAGATGCCGAGCAGGTCGTGCAGCACGAGCACCTGGCCGTCGGCATCCGCTCCCGCCCCGATCCCGATCACCGGGATGGTCAGGCGCTCCACCAGCAGAGCCGTGACCTCGGCCGGCACGGCCTCGACGACCAGCAGGGCGCAGCCGGCATCCTGCAGGGCGAGCGCGTCGTCGATCATCGCGAGCGCCGCCTCGGCGGTGCGCCCCTGGGCGCGATATCCGCCGAGCGCCGTGGCGGTCTGCGGGGTGAGGCCGACGTGGCCGACGACCGGGATGCCGGCGGCGACGATCGCGCGCGCCCGGTCGACCGTTGTGCCGCCCCGTTCGATCTTGACCAGGTCGCAGCCGGCCTCTTTGACGAAGCGCTGCGCGGTCGCGACGGCGAGCTCATCGGATGCCTCGTACGAGCCGAACGGCAGGTCACCGACCAGCAGCGGGCGCGTCAACCCGCGGCGGACGGCGCGCGTGAGCATCAGCATCTCGTCGATCGTGACCGGCACCGTCGACGAGTAGCCGAGCACGGTCATGGCCGCGGAGTCGCCGACCAGCACCATGTCGACCCCGGCCTCCTCGACGATCCGGGCGCTCGGGTGGTCGTAGGCGGTGATCATGACGATCGGCTCACCGGCATCCTTCTTCGCCGCGAGATCTCCCAGCGCGAGGGGCCGCACGGTGCCTGCGACACTCACCGCGCACCCTCGGTGAGCAGCTGATCGACGGCGTCGTCGACCTGGATGATCGCGTTGGCGCGGTCGACGTGCACGACGGTCGGCTGGTAGCTCTCGAGGTCTTTACGGGAGTACTCGCCATAGGAGATGACGATGATCGTGTCGCCGGAGTGCACCAGGCGCGCGGCGGCGCCGTTGACCTGGATGACGCCCGAGCCGCGTTCGCCGGCGATCGTGTAGGTCTCGAAGCGCGAGCCGTTGTCGACGTCGACGACGTGCACCTGCTCGTGTTCGAGGATGTCGGCGGCATCGAGCAGGTCGGCGTCGATCGTGATCGAGCCGACGTAGTTCAGGTCGCTGCCGGTGATGGTGGCCCGGTGGATCTTCGACTTCAGCATGGTGCGTCGCATCAGCGGGTGCCTCTCTCATCGCGAGTGGTCAGGATGTGGTTGTCGATCAGGCGCGCAGCGCCCACCCGTGCCGCCACGGCCAGCAGTGCGTCGCGGTCGACGTGCTCGAGCGGGGTCAGGTCGTCGTTCGAGCGCAGTTCGAGGTAGTCGGGGCGGATGCCGGCGTGCAGCAGCACGCGGCGTGCGGCCTCGAGGATCGTCGCCGCATCCCGCTCCCCTGCAACGTGCAGGTCGGATGCCGCATCCAGGGCGCGGTTCAGGGCCGTGGCCTGCTGCCGGGCATCCGCGTCGAGGTAGACGTTGCGCGAGCTCATCGCGAGGCCGTCGGGCTCGCGCACGATCGGGCACGCCTCGATGCGGACGGGCAGGTTCAGGTCGCGCACGACCTGCCGCACGACCATCACCTGCTGGGCATCCTTCTGCCCGAAGTAGGCGATGTCGGGCGCGACGATGCCGAACAGCTTCGCGACGACCGTCGCGACCCCGTCGAAGTGGAACGCGCCGCGACTTGCACCGTCGAGCACCTCGGTGATGCCGGAGACGTGGATGCTGGTGGCGAAGCCGTCGGGGTAGATCTCGGCAGGTTCCGGGGCGAACAGGATGTCGACGCCCTGCTGCTCGGCGAGCGCCGCATCGCGGGCCTCGTCGCGCGGGTAGGCGGCGAGGTCCTCGCTCGGGCCGAACTGGGTGGGGTTGACGAACAGCGAGACGACGACGAGGTCGTTGTCCGCGCGGGCCGCGCGCATGAGGGAGAGGTGCCCGTCGTGGAACGCGCCCATGGTGGGGACCAGGCCGACGCTGCGGCGGGCGGCGCGCGCCTCGGTGACGGCGGTGCGGATGCCGTCGATGGTGCGGATGATCCTCATGCGCGGGCCTCCGTGCTGGTCGGGGCGGCGACGGTCGCCGGCTCGCGCCGGGCGAGGACTCGGGTGCTCGCGCAGAGCTCGTCGAAGAGCGGAAGGAGTGCGGGGTCGGCGGCCGCGACGGCGTTGCGCTGGCGGTGCACGGTCGCCTCGTCGCCGCGGGCGATCGGTCCGGTCAGCGCCTGTCGCGCGCCGGTGCGCACCCAGTTGTCGACGGTGCGGCCCACGAGCGGGGCGAGCAGCTCGCGCGACTCATCGGGGCGGATGCCGGCGGCGCGGGCGACCTGCTCGGCGGCGTCGAGCACGGCGAGCACGAGGTTGGAGGCGATCGATGCGGCCGCGTGATAGCCGGCGCGGTGGGCGTCGTCCACTGCGAAGGGCCGCGCGCCCAGCACGCGTGCGATGCTCTCGGCGGTCGCCCGGGCTTCGGCCGTGCGACCCGCGATGGCCGCGCCGATCCCGTGGAACGCGTCGGCAGTCTCGGTGCCGGTGAAGGTCTGCAGCGGGTGGATGCTGAAGTCGACGTCGTCGAGCGGCGTGACCCCGGAGACATGGCCGAGCAGTCGCGTCTGCGGACGGGCCGTCTTCGCGGCGGTGGCGATCTCGGCATCCGGGACGCAGAGCAGCACCACGTCGGATGCCGGGAGGTTGTCACCTCTGCCGAACGGGCCGCGCACCTCGAGCCCGGCGTGCCGCAGGGCGGCGGCGAGCACGCCGCCGAGACGACCGGCGCCGACGATGGCGATAGACGTTGCGAGGGGTGCGGGCGAGGTGCTCATTCCGCGATGAGTATCCGCCCGCGGCATCCACCCCACCAAATCGCAGAGCAGATCGCGCAGCTTACACATTCATCCATTAGATGAAATGGCGTCATAATCACTGTGTCGCTTGGCTAATCGATTTCCAGACGTTTTCGAACCAGGTCCAGGTTCGACCTGCACCCACCGTCGCATCCGGCATCCTCAACCCAATAGCCTGGACCAATGCACTCTCCTGCTCCGAGCCCGGACGCCCTGATGAACGGACTGCGAGGAGCGATTCGCGACCCGCATCCGCTCGCGCTGCTGGATGCCGCGAGCATGCTCGCGGTGGCGACGGAGACCGACCCGATCGCCGACCTGCGCGCGCAGGTGACGGGTCGCCCGGTGCGCGAGAAGCCGGTCGCCCGTGACGGATTCATCGAGATGCTGTTGGACGTCGGCGAACGCGAGACCGACGCGCTGCTGCTGGTGTGGGCGCACATGCTCGGCGACGAGGCCGCCGGCGACCGCATCCGGCGCGAGGTGCGGAGTCGCCGGCATCCGCTGCCACGGTGGCTGCACCATCTCGACGAGGTGCGGCCGACGCGCGCCGTGCAGATCTCGCACGTGCTCGACGACGGTGACAACCTGTTCATCGGCGTCGAGACGCCCGGCCGCTCGTTCACGATCGTGCTGTACATCGACCACAACATGGGCACGATTCCGAAGGACGGCTACACCGTCGATCAGCCGATCGGCGAGCTGATCGGCTTCAGCGAGCGTCAGAGCGTGCCCGACACCACGATGACCGAGCTGCTGCTCGAAGACGCCCGCGCACGGCTCGAAGAGGTGCTGCTGAACGAGAGCCGGCTGCTGGATCCGTTCGAGAACGACGGCTGGCCGGGCGCCAGGCCGCTGCTGCAGTGGATGATCCGGCTGATGCCCGAAGGCGGCGAGGGTTACGAGAGAACGGAATGGACGGATGCCGCGCTGCGCGGCATCCTGGACGATTTCGCCGGTTCACCGTTCGCGGAGGGCGCCGACTCGGACACCCTCGACCGCGTGGCCACGCTCTTCTCGTTCGCGTCGAACTACGGCCGCGCCGACCCGCTGCACTGGAGCGCCGTCGTCGTCGAGATCATGCTCGTCGATCTGCTGCCCCGCAAGATGCTCGCCAGCCAGAAGTATCTGCGCGGGATGCCCGACGCCATCCGGCGGGTGGTGCGGTTCGCCCATGCCGAGCGCAGCATCCCGTCGGTCTACACCGACGAGGCGCTGGGGGCGGTCGACGAGTACGCGCCGCAGTTCCGGCAGCAGATCACCGGCGGTGCGACGCGGCGTCCAGTTCTCGGCGCCGCATCCGATGACGCGATCCGTGCGTTGGCGGACGAGGCGATCCGCACCCTGAGCGACTCGTCGGACGTTGACGGTTTCGATGACTTCCTTCTTCGTGACACGGCCGCACGGGTCGGCGGGTTCAGGGTGCTGGACGAACTCGACGACACACCACTGCCCGACGAGCCCCTCGCGCTGGCGGCGATTCCCGCCGCCGCGCGCGAAGCCGCCGCGCAGATCGACGAGCTTCTCGACCGCGTGTGCATGGAGTTCTTCCAGAATGTGGAGCTGCGCACGGCTGCCCGGCGGATGCTCGCTCAGATCGCCGTGACAGACCCTCACACGATCGTGCGCGGCAAGGCGGTCAACACCGCGGCGGCGATCTGCTTCATCGTCGGGCATGCCAACGACCAGTTCAGCACGCACGCGCGCACGCGGCCCACGTTCACGATCAAGGACATGGTCGCATTCCTGGGCGTGAAGAACCCGCCCAACGATCGGGCGACGGGGCTGCTGCGGGCGCTGGGCATCAAGTACCGCGACTGGCTGGATGCCGGCTATCCGCTGGGGGACGCGACCCTGCTGATTGCCGCCGAGCGTGCCGAGCTGGTCGCACAGCGGGATCGGCTGCGCTCCTCTCTCGAAGAGGACTGAGCAGGGTCAGCTGTCGCGCTGAGCGCGCACCAGCTCGGCCAGCTGAGGGAAACTCACCGACACGGTCTGCCAGAGCAGATCGGTGTCGATGCGGTCGTCGTGATGCACGACGAAGTCGCGCGTTCTCGCGGCCGCACGCCAGAGGGGATCGGCGAAGCGATCGCGGTCGGCCGCGACCAGGCGCTTCGCGAGATCCCCGACGCGGTTCACGAGCGCTTCGAATGCCAGCGGCAGCGCCGCGTCATGCTCAAAATCCTCAGGCCCTCGCTCGGCAAGCCGGGCGGCCTGCTGAAGCGTCGACTCAAGATCGGCGAGCCAGCATGCGATGCGGTCAGGATCGTTCACAGGGCAACCGCGTCGCGCAGGATCGCCTCGTCGCGCTCTGCATCCAGACCGCGTGCGGACACCGCGGAGACGGGAACGCCGAGGATGAGTTCGAGGTCGAGTTCGAACTGCGCGATGTCGAACAGCGTCGCGTCGTCGGCGGGCGTGACGAGCAGGTCGACGTCGCTGCCGGCGGTCTGCTCGCCCAGCGCGACGGAGCCGTACACCCGCACGTCGGCAAGCCGAGATGCCGCCGCCAGCCGTTCGATGACCGGTTTCAGTTCGCGCAGTCGGGCGAGGTCCGCCTGCGGCCGTTCCGGATGTTCGCTGAGCGCGAGGTACTGGCGGTACGGCACGAGCGCCGCCTCGGGCCGGCGGTGAGATCCGATCACGACGACCTCGAGATCGTCCTGCGCACGGAAGTCGGCGAGCAGCCTCGACAGGCCTGCACGGGCCTCGGCGACCGGCATCACATCCATGACGCACCTCCTGTACAGAAAAGTGTACAGCTGCGGCATCCGCTCTACTCTGGATGCTCTGCCTCTTTCTCGAGGAATCTTCCCCCCTGGAGCCATCCCCATGTCTGCAACGACCGTCGACGACCGCGCCCGCTACCGCGCGAACCCTTCTGTGCTGACGGCGCTGAAGAGCCCGCGGATGCTGACCCGCGAGGTGCTCGCCGGGCTCGTCGTGGGTCTCGCGCTGATCCCCGAGGCGATCGCGTTCTCGGTGATCGCGGGCGTCGACCCGAAGGTCGGACTGTTCTCGTCGTTCATCATGGCGGTGTCGATCGCCTTCCTCGGCGGGCGGCCGGCGATGGTGACCGCGGCGACCGGGGCGGTGGCGCTGGTGATCGCGCCGGTGGCGCCCACGTACGGCCTCGACTACTTCATCGCGACGGTGATCCTGGCGGGGGTGTTCCAGGTGATCCTCGGGGTGCTCGGGGTCGCGAAGCTGATGCGGTTCATTCCGCGCAGCGTGATGGTCGGGTTCGTGAACGCGCTGGCGATCTTCGTGTTCAGCTCGCAGTTCCCGCAGCTGATCGATGTGCCGTGGCTGGTGTATCCGCTGGTGGCGCTGGGCATCGCGGTGATGATCGTGATGCCCAGGATCACGAAGGTGATCCCGGCGCCGCTCGTGTCGGTGGTGATCGTCACCGGCGTGGTGCTGGCGTTCGCGATCACGGTGCCGACGGTGGGCGATCAGGGCGAGCTGCCCGAGAGCCTGCCGTCGCTGTTCGTGCCCGACGTGCCGCTCACGTGGGAGACGTTCTCGATCATCGCGCCGTTCGCGCTCGGGGTGGCGCTGGTGGGACTGATGGAGTCGCTGCTCACCGCGAAGCTCGTCGACGAGATCACCGACACGCACTCGCGCAAGGGGCGCGAGGCGTGGGCGCAGGGAGTCGCGAACATCCTGTCGGGTGCGTTCGGCGGCATGGGCGGATGCGCCGTGATCGGCCAGACCATGATCAACGTGAAGGAGTCGGGCGCCCGCACCCGCATCTCGACGTTCTGCGCCGGTGTCTTCCTGTTTCTGCTGGTCGTCGTGTTCGGCGACTTCGTCGCGACCATCCCGATGGCCGCGCTGGTCGCCGTGATGATCATGGTCGCGATCGGCGCGTTCGACTGGCACAGCGTGCGGCCGTCGACGCTGAAGCGGATGCCGAAGAGCGAGACGTTCGTCATGGTGTCGACCGTCGTGCTCGTGCTGCTGACGCACAACCTGGCGATCGGCGTGGTCGGAGGGGTGCTGGTCGCCTCGGTGCTGTTCGTGCGCCGGGTCGCGCACTTCGTCAACGTGACAAGGACGGTGACGGACGGGGTGGCGCGGTACGTCGTGGAGGGCGAGTTGTTCTTCGCGTCGAGCAACGACCTGACGACGTTGTTCTCTTACGTTGACGACCCTGCTCGCGTCGTGATCGACCTCACCGGGTCGCACGTGTGGGATGCGTCGACCGTCGCCGCGTTGGATGCCATCGAGACGAAGTACGCCGCGCACGGCAAGACCGTGGAGATCGTCGGGATGAACGACGCGAGCGGGACCTTCCACGGACGATTGTCGGGCCGCTTCGACTGATTCGGCTGCCGTTGTCAACCTCTTCCCCGATTGCGCCTCCGGATGCGACTCTGGTGACCCACCGACAGGAGGCACCCCATGACCGATCCCACCCCGTTCCCCACCGACCCGCTCGAGCCCGACGGCACCGACCCCGATCTGAGTCAGGATGCTGACGAGGAGCACCCTGACGATCGCGCCCCGACGCTCGACGAGCAGACAGAGGATCTCTGATCGCCGCCGAGGAGCAGGGCCGCAACGAGGACTATCCGCCGGTTCCCTGAGCGATCAGGTCAGCTTCTCGAACACCATCGTCGCCTGGATGCGATCGCCACCGCCGAACCCGGTCGTGCCGGAAGACGCGGTGGTGATCGTGTGCAGCCGGTAGCCGAGTGCCGCCTGCTTGTTGATGACCTTCTCGAGCTCGGTGAGGTTGCCCGAGCCCGAACCCCAGAACTTCTCTTTGAGCACGACCTGCAGCACCACGTAGCTCATGCCCTGCGGCGCCGGCCGCGGCTGGGCGCCCGCTTCGGCATCCGCCTTGACGCGGTTGATCATCCCCTCGATCCCGGGCTCCTGCGCTGCGGGCGGCTGCACTTGGTCGGTCCACTGCTGCCCGTCCCACCACCGCATCGCGCCGGATCCGTCGTCGTACCAACCGGCCTGTGCGTCGCTCATGACTTCCCCTCCCGCGGCCGCCGATCGCGGCCGACTTGAACGTCACCGTAGCGGCAAACCCGCCGAGTAAACGCCGATGTCAGTCTGCACGCTCTGCAGTGACCCGCGCTCAACACCCGACGGCATATTTGGGGCAGGATGAAATCGTGGAGACATTCAAGCGAACCCCTCTGCAGCTCTTCAATCTTCCGCAGAACTTCATGATTCCGCTGTTCCAGCGGCCGTATGTGTGGAAGGAGAGCGAGCAGTGGGAGCCGCTGTGGAACGATGTTCGTCGAGTAGCCGAGATCCGCATCGCAGAGCCCCACATGAACGCGACCCACTTCTTGGGTGCGGTGGTCATTCAGTCTCACGAAGCTCAAAGCAAGCGATACACGATTTGGAACGTGATCGACGGCCAGCAGCGGTTGACGACGTTGCAGCTTCTTGCAGATGCCACCTGCGCCCTGTTCGCCGAAGCAGGCGAGATGCGGCTCGCGGGGCAGCTCGAACGGCTCACACATAATGACGACGTCTACGTCGAGGACGGCGAGGGTCGTCTGAAGGTACGCCACCTGAACAAGGACAGAGACGCCTTCGATGAGGTCATGACTGCGGAGCCGCCCGTAGATCACGGTGATCTGAAGCACGCAGATTCGCAGATCGTGCGAGCACACGCCTATTTCTCGCGGGTCGTTGAGCAGTGGCTCGGCAAGACTGGCTCGGACGCCTACGAATCGAAAGCCAAGGAGCTCACGAGCGTTCTTCTCGATGGCCTCCAGCTGGTGTCAATCGAGCTCGCGGCCTCGGAGAACTCGCAGGAGATCTTCGAGACGCTCAACGCTCGCGGCACTCCACTCACGGCCGCGGACCTCGTTCGCAACTTCGTCTTCCAGCGTCTCGCCGCGGAGGGTGGTGACACCGAGAAGGCGTACCGTGAAGACTGGCCATTCGAGACGAAGTTCTGGATGAAAGACGTGAGCGTCGGCCGCAACCTCATCAGCCGCAGCTCGCTGTTCCTCAACCAGTGGCTTGTCGCCCGAACCGGCGAGGAGATCAGCCCTCAATCGACGTTCACCCGGTTCAAGTCATACGTCGAGCTCGAGTCGAACCAGCGGATGGCCGAGATGCTTCCAGTGTTGAAGCAGCAAGCGCAGCAGTACGAGGCATGGACTGAGGCCGCAAGCCGGCCCGGTGGAAGTCTCGATCGAACGGAGATGGCGGTCTATCGGATGCAGGCCGGCGGCGTCGAGCTCCTCAAACCTCTGCTGATCTGGCTGCACGAGCCTGGCAGAGCGTATTCATCCACAACGATTTCGGCGATCATTCGCGCGGCCGAGAGCTGGATGGTGCGCCGCCAGCTCCTGCGTCTGACGAGCGGCGACCTCGGCCGCATCGTGGCTGACCTCATCGCAGCGAACACCGACGCGCCGGCGGAGGAACTAGCGGAGAGGGTGACAGGTCAACTTGCCCGACTCAACGTCACCAGCACGTACTGGCCGGGTGACGAGGAGATCCGCCAGACACTGACGACGGAAGCGGCGTACACCCGGTTTCCCCGAGGCCGGCTCCGGATGCTTTTGGAAGCCGCCGAGGACAACTTCCGCTCAGAGACCGGACAACCGCAGATCGAGCGCAAGGGCTACCCGATCGAGCATCTGCTTCCTCGGAATTGGAAGGACACCTGGCCGGTCGGAACGTCTGAGGAAGCCGAAGCTAGACAAGCACACGTACATCTGCTTGGAAATCTCACGCTTCTGACCACGTCGCTCAACTCGAAGGTTTCGAACGGCCCCTGGGAGTCGAAACGATCTGCCCTGCAGAACCACAACACGATCACCCTCACCGGTCGCGTGATCAAGCGCACCGAGTCTCACGCGTGGGACGAAGAGTTGATCAAGGAACGAACGACGAGTCTGATCGATGCACTGCTCCGAGTCTGGCCCGTGCCGCACGGACACCATGGAAAGGTCGTCGACCCTCAGACGAAGGCTGGCGATTGGGTCGAGCTGAAGCATCTCATCGAGGCTGGCCTGCTCGCACCGGGCGACAAGGTCATCGCCACACATCGCGATTACCGTGGCCGCGAAGGAACGATCACGTCCAGCGGGGCTATCGATCTCGCTGGCAAACAATACGAGTCACCATCCGCCGCAGGACGGGCACTCCGCCAGCGTTCGACCAACGGTTGGTACTTCTGGGCCGTGGCCGACGGACGGCGGCTTCGAGATGTACGTGCGGAGTTCCAGAATGCTGTTCCCGCCGAAGACCCCTCGACGCTCTCATCGCTGTGACGGTCGCTGCTAGGGCTGGACGCAGAGCAACTGACCCGCCTCAGGCGACGAAATGGCTAGCTTGAACGCTGGGCGCGACAGCATTCAACTTTGATCCGGCTCCTCGGCGGCTTCCGGTGCGCCGGCCTGTTTGCGCCCGAACAACGTGCCGAACGCGCTCGCAACACCACCTGCCGCGCCCTTGATCGCCGCACCCGCCTCCTCTGCGGCCGCGGCGGCACGAGGCTTGTCGGGCACTCCGTCGCCGTCGATGTCGACCGCACGGAATGCTTCGGTCGCCCGGTCGATCGTCGTGCTCCCGAAGCGCGACGCCGCGTTTGCACCTTCGGTTGCGGTGGCCAGCACTCGTTCACCGGCCTCGGCGGCTGCCTGAC
Source organism: Microbacterium sp. YJN-G (assembly GCF_015040615.1). Classification (NCBI taxonomy): domain Bacteria; kingdom Bacillati; phylum Actinomycetota; class Actinomycetes; order Micrococcales; family Microbacteriaceae; genus Microbacterium; species Microbacterium sp. YJN-G. The sequence continues at coordinate 43,825 of NZ_CP060402.1, read as the reverse complement.
GCCAGCGCTTCGCGTCTCTGGCATCGTGATCGCCCTCGATCCCGAGACGACCACGCAACTCGATCACACGGACTGCGACGCTGTTGCTCGACTTGACGGCAGCCGGCGCATCGAACGGGTTCAGAAGAACCTTCCCGTTCGCACGTTGAACTGTCGCTTCCATCTGAGCCAGAAGCGTTCCCGTCGTACGCGCGATCAGCTCCAACCGCTTTTCCCGCGCGGCCCGCAATCCTGCGCGGTGACTCTCGAGATCTTCGGGCGCCCCATCGAGCACTCGGTCCAGTTCGAGTATCGAGGTGCCCTCCTGCAGCTGGAAGGTGCGAGCCAGCACCGCGAGCCACTCGCGCACCCGCGGCTCTGCATCGCGCGTCGCCTTCGCGACCTCACCGAGATCCGCCTTGGACGCAAGCTTCTCGGCGATCGCATCGAGCTGGCGGAGTGCATACGCCTGGGTTCGGGCGAGTGTCATGCTCGTGCCCTGCACCTTCGACCACGTCACGTCCGAAACGCGTCCGACGCGGTCGCGTACGGTGAGTGCCTCTTCGATGACGAGGTCGACGCCGATCATGTCGGCCAGCACGGCATCCTTCTGCGCGCGCAGAACGTCGTCGAGCTTCTCGCTCACCTCCTGCAGGTACTCGACGATGGCATCCATCTGCTCCTGCATCGCGCGCTGCTGCATCATCGTCGACAAGGCCGTGAGTGCGAACGGCCCGCTGAGGAGCATCGTCGAGGCCTGATCGATCTGCAACCATCTGCCCACCTCGCCCGGCTGGCCGATCATCGCGTGGCGAACGCCGGGAGGGCCATCCTTGACAGCCATCAGCCCGAAGTCGTGCATCGCTTTGGCGGAGTCCGCAGTGAGCTTGACCCAGCGTCCCGAGTTCGCCGCGACATCTCCTGCGACGCCGACCGCGGCACCCGCGGTGTTGGTGAGGGATCGAAGGCGCTGGACGTCGAGATCACGCGAGGGGAGGCGATCCAAGCCTGCGGAAAGGAAGAACCGTTCCACATCGGTCGCATTGCCGACGACAGCCAGACCCTCTTCGTCAGCCACCAGCTCGAGTTCGCTACTCATGGTCACCTGCTCACCTTCCGGGCTCGGACACCCCTCGAGCCCACCTTCTCTGCCGAGATTACTGGGTGGGTCCCCCGCTGCGTTGTCGCACCATGCCGACGGAATGATCGACGGGCGCCCACCTCCGCCGGTACAGCTCCGCGGGCCTCCCCCGTCCACCACGCTCGAGCTCTCCCGTCGCCACCAGGTGCGGCATCATGGCGCGCCGGAAGGTGTCGGGCTGCAGCTCGATGTCCAGTACCGCCTCATGCACGGTGCGCAGCCGGCTCAGCGTGAATGGTCCGTCGATCAACTCGGAGGGGTCGGGTGTGTCGGCGTACCGTGCACGAACGGCGTCGACCGCGAAGGCGATGATGCGGTCGTGGTCGAACGCGAGCGGCGGCAGGCGGCGCACGTCGGCGACCAGCGCGTCATCGGGCAGAGCATCGACACGCACGACATCGAAGAACGCCACACTCAGCACGCGCCCGCGATCGTCGCGGTCGAGGGCATCGAAGACGTGAAGCTGCCTGGGCGCGAGCCCCTCCACGCCCGCCTTCTGGCGAAGCGAGCGCAGCACCGCCTCGGCGAGCAGCTCACCCTCGTGCAGAAAGGTGCCCGGCAGTCGCTCCGGCATCCGATCCTCGGCGGGCAACAACAGCGCACCCAGCCCTCCTTCGGCGCTCAGTGTCAGCACGGCCGTATCCACCGCGACCGAGGGCCGAGGGAATGCATCGAGGGGGCGCATGCGCACATTTTACGCACTCTTGCGCAATGTCGGAGGTCGGGGCATACTCATCTCAATGAATTAACGCAGATGTGATCAAATTAGGAGACGTCATGGCCGAGAAGAAGATTCGCGGGAGCATCCGGTGCACCCTCACCGGTGGGCCGCTCGACGGCGCCTGCTACCGCGACCTCCCGAATCCGGGCGATCAGCCCGCATCGGCTCGATTGAGCATCCCGCTCTCGCAGCCCGCCGAGGCCAGCGTCCGTGCGCTGCACGTGTGCGAGCATCCAGGCGCACCCGATGACGTGTGGCAGTTCAGTTACGTCCGCACCGTCTTCCCCGAACTCCCCGTGGGCACGCAGGCGTCGTTCGCCTGAAAATCGAAAGGTTCACCATGACGATCAACAGCATCCAGCTCGACCGCGCGATCGGCGCGGTGACCGCATCCGCGGCCGGTGACGCCCTCGGATCGCAGTACGAATTCGGCCCGGCTCTGCCCGACACGATAACCCCGAGCTTCGGCACCGGGGTCTTCGGCCACGCCCCCGGCGAGTGGACTGACGATACGAGCATGGCCATCCCCGTGCTCGAGGCGCTGGTTGCGGGGCGCGACCTCGTCGACGCCGACGTCCGCACTGACATCGTGCGCGCCTGGATCGAATGGGCGCGCACCTCGAAGGATGTCGGGGCGCAGACTCGAGCGGTCTTCGCGGGCATCCGAGGCTCGATCACCGCGGATGCTGCGCTGGCGTCCTCCCGCGAGCATCACGAACGCTTCGGCCGCAGCGCCGGCAATGGATCACTCATGCGCACCGGCCCTGTCGCGCTCGGATATCTGCAGCGCTCGCCTGCTGAGCTCGTGGATGCGGCGAGCGCGATCGCCCGCCTCACGCACGGAGGATGACAACGCCGACGCCTGCGCGTTGTGGTGTCTGGCTATCCGGCACGCGATCCTGACCGGCGAACTCAACGTGCGGGCGCAGCTGCAGCACATTCCGACCGAGCGGCGGGCCCGGTGGGCGGGGCTCGTCGATGAGGCGCTCGAACCGGGCGCTCACCCGCGTGATTTCCAGGCCCAGAACGGATGGGTGGTGCGTGCGTTCCAGGCGGCGCTCGCGGCCGTCGCCGGAGCGACATCGCTGACGGATGCCGTCGAGCGCGCGATCCGCGGCGGAGGCGATACCGACACCGTGGCGGCGATCGCGGGATCGCTCGCCGGCGCCGTGTTCGGCGGTTCGGCGGTGCCCCTGGAGTGGCAACTCGCCGTGCACGGCTGGTCCGACTACCGCCTGAACGATCTCGCGCGGCTCGCGACCCTCGCCGCCCGCGGAGGGTCCGACAACTAGCGCGGAGGGCCACCTGCCGTTCCGGCCGAACAGTGGCACCCAGGCATCCGGTGCGACCCGGATGTCCCCGCCTCCTGCTACAGTCGCTTTCAGGTTCAAGAGTTGCAGCCATCGGTACCTGGCCGGCTGCACGGCAACCCTCCTCCATCGAGCGGGGTGCCCCAGGGGAAGAACCGGTCCGGCGCGACCGCGTGCGGGCAAGTCGATGGGTTGATGCCGGTCCGTTCGGGATGCGACGGCATCGCCCTTCCGCTGAAGGGATAGAGCGATGGATGCTCAGCACTACCGTGAAGACCGAACAAGCCTCGAACTCGAGCGGCTGCTCCACCACGACTTCGTCATTCCGATCAGTCGTGGGATCACCACCAAGTTCGTGGCGGAGAACTACCCGGGCTGGACGTGGAACGAACTGATCCGAGTGCTCAATGCAGCACAAGTCCGTGTTGCGCGGCCGGGCGCGCCGAGCGTCTGCCACGAAGACGTGGTGCGGGTGCAGTTCGACAGCGAGCGTTCGTGGCGCGTGGAGTGGAAGGACGGCTCCATCACCGAGGGACCCGAGCCGGTCGGCACCACCCGTTCCACGCCCTCCGCGGGAATCGAGACCGGTGTCCACGATCTCTCCACAGGCATGGTCGTCGAGCTTCCCGGAACTCCCGAATCGATCATCGCAGGGACGCCCCGTGTCGCACCGGACTCGGAGGGTTGGCCGGCCGACGAGCATCCGATCTTCATCGATGCCGGGTTCGGTAGCATCCGCGGGTCTTCCCCCATCGTGGATGGACTCGGCCAGCTGCGACGCCTCACACCTGGCGCGATCGTGCGGGCTGACGTCGGCGCCGACGAGTTCGCGCGGGAGTGGCGCGACATCCTCGCCGAGAAGCCGACGAACGCCGACCAGTGGGAGTACGCGGTGGATGAGCCGCAGCCGCGAGGTGACTCGCGTCGTTCAGGCCCGATTCCGATCGCAGAAGCCCTCGAGCGAGTGCGCACCAGCCATGGCGCGCGGCTCCAGCGTCGCCCGGTCGGCAGTTGGGGTACGGTTCCCACGCCCTTCCCCTCGCCCGAGGCGATGGGGTGGGCGGATCTCGAGTCGGTGAAGGACGATTGGCACGCGGCGATGAGCGAGTTCGCGCCGAGCCATCGCGGCAGTATCAGCCGCATGGGTGGCATCGACGCGACGCCCACCGGGTGGATCGAGTTCGCGCGCAGGGCCGCGGCAGTCGGGTTCTCGCCGAGCGGGTACCGGATGCTGGGAACCGCGCACCTCGCGTGGACCGCGCGTCAAGCGAACCTGAGGGTCGCGAGACCGCGCGAGATTCCGGCGTTCGCAGCGATCGAATTCTGGGCTCGGTTCCCTGGCCTGCTCGATGAAGGGCTCAGCCCCCTGCAGGCTATCGAACAGATCATCCGCACCCAGTGAGCGCTGAGGGGCGCCGAAATCCGCTCGGCGCCCCTAATTCGGTATGACCACGCACCGATAGCGCGCTCGCGTCAGCCCGACGTAGAGCAGATCGAACCAGTCGAGCCCTTCACCACGCACGAAGGTGGACCCCTCGTCGCCGATGTCGGTCAGGATGACCGCTTCAGCATCCAGACCCTTGTACTTGAAGATCGATCCCCACCGCACCCGTCCCGCTGGCGTACGCGGCGCACCCGAAGCCGGCGCGGGCGTCGCCACGCTCGCCTCAACGGCCACACCGGTGCTCGTGATATCCACAGCCCCGAGCTCCGGCTCCACCCGCAACCGGTCGCGCAACCACCGCTCCTCTTTCGAGAAGCTGGTCGCGGCGAGCAGCTTGCCGGCCAGAGAGTTGCGCGCACCAAACGGGCTGAGAACGACGATGTCGTGAGGCTGGTGATGCTCGAGCAGTTCCCGCAGGGCCGCGGCGAGCGTGTGCGTCACGTCGGAGTCGGACGGCACCTGTTTGACGCTCAGAGCACCGTCGATCGTTGAGGTCAGCCGGTGACCGCGATAGCCGAACCTCCGCGACAGCAGGCTCTCGGCTGCGCTGGTGAGTCCGGCGACCTGGCGGAGTCCGCGCGTGAGTGAGACGTGAGTGAGGTCGGAGACGCGTTCCTTCGCGGTGGTGAACGGATCCACGTGATCCGCCGTCGGCCGAAGGATCTGCTGCCGCGCGTCGCCGGCGAACGCGAGTTTGACCCCCGATCCCGTACCACCGCGGGTGAGCGCGAAGATCACATCAAGAACGGCAGGGTGGCTCGCGATGTCCTGGAACTCGTCGACGCACACCGCGTCGTACTCCCCCAGCGCAGGGTCGTCCCGCACCGCGGCGAGCGCTCGAGCAGGAAGCTCCTGCGTGTACCAGTCTGGCCCGGCATCCGCCGGGTTCTCCTCGAGGCCGACGAGCCGCAGCATGAGCGAGTTGATATCAGTCGCGACGATGCCGCGGCTGGCCCGCAAGCTGTCACGCAGCTCCTCGGCCATGAGCACGTTCCAGCAGACGACGAGCGTTCGATGATCGGCATGCCACCGCTTGGCCAGCTGCGCCAGCAGATAGCTCTTGCCCGTTCCGGCCGGCCCCTCGAAGTAGATGTGATCGTTGCGTTCGATCATGTCGAGCACGGCCTTCTGCTCACGAAGGAGATGACGCTCCTCGTCGAGTCGCTCGAGCTTGCGATCAGCGAGTGAGCGCCCGCCCGCGAAGTCACCGAGCAGCGCGCCCGCGATGTCCTCGACGTGCTCGCGTGTCATGGCCGTCGGATCGTGGTCGACACCGTCGACCTGCGAGTACCAGGCGTCGTGCTCGTCGAAGACCTTCTGAATCGCTTTGACCGGATGCTGCAGGTCGCCCCGCCACGCGAGCTCCCACTCGAAGAACTGCATGTCACCCGGTGTCGCGTTCTTGAACTGGTAGCGGTCAAGCGAGGTGAACCACACGAGCCGAGCGATCGGCTCGGACCCGGTGAGCACCTCACGCTTCTTGAGGTAACCGCGCAAGCTCCGGATGCTGCCGTCGAGCTGACCGAACGGGCTCTTGTCGGGGTTCGGGATGCGATCGAGCCGCCACTCGCCGTCTTTGTACTCGACGTACTCCGGGCTCTTCGCCTCGACCACGACGATGCCCTGACGCGGAACGAGGATGATGAAATCCGCCTCCCCCTGGAACTGCGCCGCATGCCGCCGCACCTCGAGACTGTGCAGAACAATCCAGTCATCGGCGTCGTGCGCACCGGCGAATGCGTCGAAGATGCGCGTCTCAGAGACGTTCGCCCCCTTGCGTGGGCGCGGCGGAATCATGCGGGTGATGATTCGGATGCTAGCGGGAGCGCACAATGCCAGGGGTCAGGCGATCGAATCGCTCGCGTTTGTGAATCTTCCATTCGGGAAACGTATTGTGAACTCGATTCACTTGACAGGGAACGATCAGGAGCGTATCGTGACTCCTATCGAGTCCAAATCGGATTCACAGACAGAATGGACGATACAATGTACACACGCGAAGGCGCGTTTGATCGTCGCCTCGTCCTCGTAGACATCGAGAACGTCGTTGGAGGTGCCGTTACGATGGCCGGCCAGGTCCATGCAGCACAAGCCGCGATCGAAGTGGTCGTCAGTCCTCGACCCAACGACCACGTTGTCCTCGCATGCGGACGGTCGAGTGTCCGCACCGTAGGCTTCGAATGGGCCGGCCCACGTCGACTCCGCTTTCGCAGCGGAATCGACGGCGCCGACCTTGAACTCCTCGACATCCTTGAGTCCGAGCATGTCGGAGAGCGGTTCACTGAAGTTGTTCTCGTATCGGGCGACGGGATCTTCGCGGACGCGATCTCGCGCTTGGCGCTTAGGAACGACACCGTCGTGACGGTTGTTTCTCGGCCGGGCGCGTGCTCGCGGCGCCTTCGGATGGCCGCCAAACGCACTCTGCATCTCGACTACGACCCGAATGCAACCATGGAGGTAGCATGACCACGCCAACACACCCGGGGCTCCTCGCTCCGAGCGATATCGCAGATCTCGCCGGCGTCTCGCGTGCCGCTGTAAGTAACTGGCGCAAGCGTATGAGCGACTTCCCACAACCGGTAGAAGGGAGTGCAGGCAAGCCGCTGTTCGCGGCTGCCGCCATCGAAGCATGGCTTGGTGCTCATCCTGAGAAGAGACGGCCGGACGCTTCCGTAACCTCGGACGCGACGGTGCCGGAGTCACGTCTCTGGGCGATCGCCAATCTCTTCCGTGGTCACCTTCGGGTGGACGAACTCGGCGAGCTCGTTCTACGCACCGCCGTTGCAGTCGTCGAAGAACGACAGCCGCAGATACCCACCAACACAGACCATGAGGCTGTAACTCAGTTACGTGACGCACTCCGAAGCGTTCCTCGGAACGAGCTCCCCCACACGGTAGACAGGCTGCTTGAGCGGACGTCACGTGCGCTCGGCAAGGCTGCCGGCGAGACCGGGTTCGTTGGTTCACGCACCAGCGCTCTCCTCGCCTCCCTCGCGGCGTCGCTCGACCACGGGACGCTGTACGACCCAGCATGCGGAATTGGTGTGGCCTTGCTCCACGCTTGCGATCTCGGAGCACTCCCAGATCGCATGGTAGGTCACGAAATCCACGCGACCGCAGGAGAGATCGCCCGCGATCGCGCCACGCTGCGAGGCGTCGACCTCGAGGTACGCGTTGGCGATGTCCTACGCGAGGACCCTGATCCCGACCTGCACGCCGACGTGATCATCGCGGAGCCGCCCTTCGGGCTGCGGGTTGATCGTGATACCACCATGGTCGACCCACGGCTCCGCTTTGGGATCCCTCCGCGCTCGAGTGGTGACTCCTTCTGGCTTCAGCACGTTGTTGCGCATCTCGCCCCCGGAGGTGTCGGCTATGTGCTCACATCGCCCGTGGCGGCCACCCGCGCCGGAGCGGAGGCCGAGATCCGGAGGAACCTCCTGCTGGGTGGTTGGGTACGAGCGGTCGTGGCGCTCCCGGGCAAGATGCTGCCGCAGACCTCGATCGCTCCGGTTCTCTGGGTCCTCAGCAAGTCCGAATCGTCGGCTCGTTCGAGCGTGCTGCTTATCGATGCGTCCAAGGTCGACACGCCGGAAGATGAAGTCTCCGGATGGCTCACCGACGAGAGCTTGCTCGTCAACGTGCCTCACGCGCGAGTATCCATCGACGAGCTGGCGGCTGGAAAGGCTGATCTCAACCCCGCTCGATGGACGCTGGCCGACGAAATCGACGGCGCACGGTTGGCGGGCGAATATGATCGAGCGGCTGCCCGGTTGACATCGACCCTCACCGCTCTGCCCACCGCGGTCGGGCACGTGGATCCGCCCCGCCTCTCCGGGAAGACGCCAGTGATGACTGTCTCCGAACTACTCGGAGCGGGGGTAATGGAGGTAGCCGCGGCGCGGCCCCCGCGGCAAGGAGCCCCCGCGTTCGAGAATCGCCGAGTTGACGCGGCCGCCGTCGGCACTGGCGAGCTTGCGCCCGTCGCGCCCGTGGCGCACGACGAGCATGGCGCGCTCACGCTGCCCGGAGATGTTTTGCTGACCACCATCGACAAGGTCCGAGCAATCGTCGACGAAGATGGCGGCCGCTTTCCGGTTGGGAGCGTCTCCCGTATCCGGGTCGTCGATCATTCGAAGCTAGACCCTCACTACCTCGCAGACGTCCTCGCGGGCGAATGGAACCGCCGATTCGCAGCCGGAGCCGGCATCAAGCGCATCCCGATACGAGAGATCGAGATTCCGGTTCCCCCCCTTGAGGAACAGCGCGCCATTCACGACGTCATCCACCGGATGCACGAAGCCCAGCGTCTCGCGAAGCAAGCGTCCGAGGCTGCCGATAACCTGGCAATTGCGCTCCTCAACGCCGTCCGCCATGGCGTCACTGTGACCAGCAAGACCCCCGAAGGATCCACCCGATGACGGCACGGCTCTCTCTCTCCGAGCTCAATCAATACCTCGCACGCGCCGCCGACCTCCTACGCGGCAGCATCGACCAGGCCGACTTCAAGGCATACATCTTCCCGCTGATGTTCTTCAAACGGATCAGCGACGTCTATCTCGAAGAGTTCGAGCAGGCTCTCGAGGAGTCCGGCGGCGACCACGAGTTCGCCTCGTTCGCCGAGAACCACCGGTTCGCGATCCCTGACGGCAACCTCTGGTCGGACGTGCGCGAGAAGACCGAGAACATCGGCACCGCCCTGCAGACCGCGTTCCGCGAGATCGAGAAGGCAAACCCCGAGACCCTCTTCGGCATCTTCGGCAACGCGAACTGGACCAATAAAGACAAGCTGCCCGACCGCAAGCTTGCCGATCTCATCGAGCACTTCTCGACAAAGACGTTGAGCAACGAGAACGTCGCACCAGATGTCTTCGGCAACGCGTACGAGTACCTCATCAAGCGGTTCGCCGACCAGTCGAACAAGAAGGCCGGCGAGTACTACACCCCGCGCTCAGTCGTCGGCCTGCTGGTGAACATCCTTGATCCCCAAGAGGGCGAGAGCGTCTACGATCCCGCATGCGGGACGGGTGGCATGCTCATCGAGGTCATCGAGCATGTGACGGATGCCGGCGGCAGCCCGAAGACGCTGTGGGGCAAGCTCTACGGTCAGGAGAAGGTGCTTGCGACGTCGGCGATCGCGCGCATGAACCTTCTCCTTCACGGCGTTGAGGACTTCAAGGTCGTACGAGAGGACACGCTGCGCAATCCCGCGTTCTACACGGGCAATAGGCTTGCGCGATTCGACAATGTCGTAGCGAACCCGCCGTTCTCCCTCAAAGCGTGGGGCGAGCTCGAGTGGGCATCCGACCGATGGGGACGGAACCAGCTCGGCGGAGTCCCGCCGAAGGGATACGCCGACTGGGCATGGGTGCAGCACATGCTCACCTCGGCTGACCCAAACACGGGCCGAGTCGCGGTCGTGCTGCCCCAGGGTGCGCTGTTCCGCCAAGGGGCAGAGGCGCGCATCCGCACACACATCCTGAAGGCGAAGAAGGTCGAAGCCGTCATCGGTCTCGCACCGAACCTCTTTTACGGCACGGGCCTCGCAGCGTGTGTGCTGATCCTGCGTCATCAGCGATCCGTCGGCCACCAGGACAAGGTGCTGTTCATCAACGGCGAGGACCTGATGAAGAAGGGCCGCAACCAGAACACCCTCGAACCCGAACATGCGAAGGCACTGTTCGACGCGTACCGCGGATTCACGGACGTCGAAGGCCGCGCACACGTTGCCGATCTCGCCGAGATCGAGGGCAACGACTTCAACCTGAACATCCCGCTATACATCGCACCCGCCGAAACGGGCGAGGAGATCACACTGGCTGATGCGCTGGCGAACCTAGAAGGCGCGCACGAACGCGCGAAAGAGACGAGAGCAGCACTCGAAGCGGAGCTCGCGAAATGGGGGTTGAGCGCGTGACCGGCCGAATCAGCCAGCGCGAGCTGGAGAACTACCTCTGGGGCGCTGCCGTCATTCTGCGCGGGCTCATCGACGCCGGCGACTACAAGCAGTACATTTTTCCGCTGGTGTTCCTCAAGCGCATCTCGGATGTCTACGACGAAGAGCGCGCGGCGGCTCTCGACACCTACGGCGATGAGGAGTTCGCCGACCTGCCCGAGAATCACCGCTTCGCAATTCCGAACGGATGTCACTGGCGCGATGTTCGCGCGGTGACCGGGAACATCGGCTCGACCGTGCTTCGTGCCATGCGGGCGATCGAGTCCGCCAACCCCGACACCCTGCCAGGTGTGTTCGGCGATGGGGACTGGGGCAACAAGAACCTGTTGCCGGACTCGACTCTCGCCGACCTGATCGAGCATTTCTCGACGCAGACGCTGTCAATCGCGAACCTGCCCGAGGACGAGCTTGGCAACGGGTACGAGTACCTCATCAAGAAGTTCGCCGACGACTCGGGCCACACCGCTCAGGAGTTCTATACGAACCGTACGCTCGTGCATCTCATGACCCTCATGCTCGAGCCTCAGCCCGGGGAGTCGGTCTACGACCCCACGTGCGGCACCGGCGGAATGCTCATCTCGACGGCGGCCGAGGTGAAACGCCAGGGCAAGGAGTGGCGCAACCTCAAGCTGTACGGCCAAGAGCTCAACTACGGGACCTCGGCCATCGCGCGCATGAATCTGTTTCTGCACGGCATCGCCGACGGCCAGATCGCGCACGGTGACACACTCGCCCGGCCCGCCTTCCTGAACACCAAGGGCGGCTTGCGAACGTTCGACGTCGTGCTGGCGAACCCTCCGTACTCGATCAAGGCCTGGAATCGGGAAGCCTTCTCGAAAGACCCGTACGGACGCAACCTGTGGGGCGTGCCACCGCAGGGCCGCGCTGACTACGCGTTCTTCCAGCACATCGCCAAGAGCCTTGACCCGAAGACCGGGCGCGCCGCGGTCCTCTTCCCGCACGGCGTCCTGTTCCGCCGTGAAGAGGCAGCGATGCGGGAAGCACTCGTGAAGTCCGACCTCGTCGAATGCGTGCTCGGTCTCGGTGCGGGACTCTTCTACAACTCACCGATGGAGGCCGTCGTCGTCACGCTCCGCGCCACCAAGCCCGCGGCGCACCGCGGCAAGGTGCTGTTCATCAACGCTGTCAATGAAGTCGCGCGCGAGCAGGCGCAGTCGTTCCTTCGCGACTCGCATCAGACGAGGATCCTCGACGCGTACCGAAGTTATGCCGACGTTCCGCAGTTCGCAACCGTCGCCCCCCTCGGCGAGATCGCCGACAAGGGCTTCAGCCTTGCGATCCCGCTGTATGTTGCCGGCGCGAAAGCCGCAGACGGCGGAGGTCAGATTGAGGTGGCCGACGCGCTCGCGAGTTGGCGGCAGACGGCAGAAGCCTCCGAGCACGCGATCTCAGATGTGCTCGCGCTGCTTCACGCGGAGGTGAACGCGTGAGTCTCGGCATCGACAAGTCCACCTGGGAACGGGTCACGTTCGGCGATGTCGTGCGGAACGTCAATGAGACGGTGAAGGATGCCGCGGCCGCTGCCATTGATCGGATCATCGCGCTGGAGCACATGGATCCGGGCGAACTCAAGATCAACCGTTGGGGGAATACCGCCGACGGAACCACGTTCACTCGACGCGTACGACCAGGCCAGACTTTGTTTGGCAAACGACGCGCCTACCAGCGCAAGGTCGCTTACGCCGAGTTCGATGCGATCTGTTCTGGCGACATCTACACGTTCGAAGCTGACCAGACTCGGATGCTCGGCGAGTTCTTGCCGTTCCTCGTGCAGTCCGACCCCTTCTTCGACCACGCGCTCGACACCTCGGCCGGGTCGTTGTCGCCGCGCACCAACTGGCGCGACTTGGCCAACTTTGAGTTCGAACTCCCTCCGCTCGACGAACAAAGTCGCATAGCGAAGTTGCTGTGGGGCATGGAGATGCACCGACGGAATCTACTGTCTATTCGGTCCCTGCTCACAACGGACGAGTCCATCGACGGTCTCGGCAGGCTACTTTTCGGCTCGCGAGCGAAACTGTGGGAGACGACTCGTTTCGCCGACTCGGTCCAAGTGTCCAGCGGGGCATTTCTGCCCGCCAAGGAGATGTCTCCCGGAACGGTACCCGTGTATGGCGGAAATGGCATCACGGGATACCACTCCCATGCGAATAACCCGCAGAGCGTCGTGATGATTGGACGTGTAGGCGCCTATTGCGGTGTCGTACACGAATCAGTGGGCCCGTCGTGGGTCACCGATAATGCGTTAGTTGTGAAGCGTGCCGATGGATTCCGGAGCGCATTCCTCGCGGCCGCCCTTCGGTTCGCGCGACTGAACGCGTTTGCGTCGCAGACCGCGCAGCCCGCCGTGTCCGCGATCGGGCTGGCCGAGGCCTCTCTCTCACAACCGGACTTGGATTCGCAAGACGCATACCTTGCTCGACGCGCAACGATTCAGCGCTCACTAGACGGGGCGCAACAGGAGTTGGTGCGGCTGACGCAACTCACAACTGCGGTGCTCGTCGATGTTTTCGGAGGCAATTAATGGCGCAGTTCAACGAGGCGAACTCGGTCCGCGACTTCGTCCGTGATCTGATCACGTCCCCGGACGTGCAATTCCTGCCGGGAAGCCAGCTTCCGCGCCGCCCCGACGAAGTGTTGCTCGAAGGGCTCGTCGCTGCTGCGCTGATCCGGTTGAACCCCGAGATCGAGGCTGATCCGCGTAAGGCCGATGAGGTCATCCACGTGCTGCGTGCGATCCTGATCTCAGCACGCAGCAGCCCGCATCCGGTGGTCGCGAACGAGGAGTTCATGGCGTGGCTGACGGGTCAGAAGTCGATGCCGTTCGGTCCGAATGGCGAGCACACGACGGTGCGCCTGATCGACTTCGATCACCCGGAGGACAACTCGTCGAATCAGTGGATCGTGTCGACCGAGGTGACTTTCCAGTCGGGTCGCCTGGGTAAGCGGTTCGACGTGGTGCTTTGGTGTAACGGCTTCCCGCTTGTGGTGGGCGAGGCGAAGACGCCGATCCGCGCGGCCTACTCTTGGATCGACGCGGCCGCGCAGATCCACGACGACTACGAGGCGAGTGTTCCGCAATTCTTCGTGCCGAACGTGCTGTCGTTCGCGACCGAGGGCAAAGAATTCCGGTACGGCTCCGTTGGGATGCCGGTCGAGCTCTGGGGTCCATGGCGCGAGGAGGAAGCCGACCCGGCCGCCCCGGCTAAGGTCGGCCTCGAGGTCGTGAAGGACGCGGTGAACGGCGTACTGTCCCCGGCATCCGTTCTTGACTTCCTGCGATTCTTCGCGGTGTTCGCGACCGACGCGAAGCACCGCAAGATCAAGGTGATTGCGCGGTACCAGCAGTTCCAGGCGACGAACCTCATCGTCGAGCGTGTGTTGCACGGTCGGATCAAGCAGGGGCTCATCTGGCACTTCCAGGGGTCGGGCAAGTCGCTGCTGATGGTGTTCTCGGCGCTGAAGCTGCGCGCGATGGCCGAGCTGACGAACCCGACGATTCTGATCGTGGTCGATCGGATCGATCTCGACACGCAGATCACCGGCACATTCAACGCCTCAGATGTTCCTGGTCTGGTCTCGACAGACTCGCGCAAGGAGCTGCAGACACTGCTGACCCAGGGTGCTCGGAAGATCATCATCACGACGATCCACAAGTTCGGCGAGATCGACGGTGTGCTCGATGACCGGCACAACATCATCGCGATGGTCGACGAGGCCCACCGTTCGCAGGAGGGCGATTACGGGCAGAGGATGCGCGAGGCGCTCCCGAACGCGTTCCTGTTCGGCCTCACGGGCACGCCGATCAACAAGCGCGACCACAACACTTTCATGTGGTTCGGGTCGCCCGAGGACGAAGGCGGTTACCTGTCGCGGTACTCGTTCCAAGATTCGATCCGCGACGGCGCGACCCTGCCGTTGCACTTTGAACCGCGGCTGTCAGAGATCCACCTCGACCAGGAGAAGATCGATGCCGCGTTCGAGGAACTTGCGGTGGAGCGCAACCTGACCGAGGCCGAGAAGATCACGCTGTCGAAGAAGGCAGCATCCATCGAGGTCCTCATCAAGGCGCCCGAGCGCATCCGCCAGATCGCGGATGACGTGGTCACCCACTTCACGGAGAAGGTCGAGCCGGAGGGCTTCAAAGCGCAGCTGGTGGCCTACGACAAGGCATCCTGCGTCGCGTACAAGGAAGCGCTCGACACGATGCTCCCGCCCGAGGCATCCACCATCGTCATGTCAAAGGCGCGCACCGACCCGGCGTCGTGGGCGCAGTGGACACCGGGTGCCGACGAACTGGAGCAGGTCGTCGCGCGGTTCAACGACCCGGCGGATCCACTGAAGATCATCATCGTCACGGCGAAGCTGCTCACCGGGTTCGATGCGCCGATCCTCCAGACGCAATACCTCGACAAGCCACTCAAGGAGCACACGCTCCTCCAGGCGATCACCCGCACCAACCGGGTGTACCCGCCGAGCAAGACACACGGACTGATCGTCGACTACCTCGGCATCTTTGACGACGTCGCGAAGTCGCTTGCGTTCGACGAGGCCTGGGTCCAGCGGGTGATCTCGAACATCGAGGAACTGAAGGCTGAGCTCGCGCCTGCGATGGCTGCGGCGCTCTCGTTCTTCCCCGGAGTGGATCGGTCGGTCGGTGGCTACGAGGGACTCATTCAAGCGCAGACTGCGATCGCGGCTGACGGGGTCAAGGATGCGTTCGGCCTCGCGTATAGCGTCGTCGCCCAGCTGTGGGAGGCTCTCAGCCCCGACCCGATGCTCAAGAACTTCCGCGACGACTACAAGTGGCTGACGGACGTCTACGAGTCGGTGCGGCCGGCCGACATCACCGGCCGCCTCGTGTGGCACGCGCTCGGCGCGAAGACCATCGAACTGATCAACGAGAGGGTCCACGTCGAGATCCCGCAGGGCGACGAGACGATCGTCCTCGACGCACAGACGATCGAAGACCTGATGACCGGCAAGCGCAAGGATGTCTCGACGGAGGAGATCGAGAAGCAGATCACGGCGCGTATCGCCCGGCACCTCAACAACCCGGTCTTCATTGAGCTCGGTCAACGACTCAACGCTCTCCGTGAGAAGTACGCCGACATTCAGCAGTCGAGCCTCGACTTCCTCCGCGATCTCCTCGAGCTGGCCAAGGACACGGTCGCTGCCGAGAAGGCCGAGAAGGAGACCCCGCGTGAGGAGCGAGGGAAAGCTGCGCTCACCGAGCTGTTCGAGGCGCTGAAGGGCGACGAGACGCCGATCATCGTCTCGAACGTTGTCGATCGCGTTGACGAGGTCGTGAAGGCCGTTCGCTTCGATGGTTGGCAGTCAACTCTCGAGGGCGACCGCGAGGTACGGAAGGCGCTACGACAGACGCTGTACGTCCAATTCAAGATCCGCGACAACGACGTCTTCGAGAAGGCCCTGGGATACGTGCAGGAGTACTACTGACGTCGAGGGGAGCGAGCGAACGAGCCCCGGTTCGGGCACAGCCAGCGAGGTGACGCGCCCAGTGTCGGCGCCATACATAGACTGACGCCGTGAGTACCGGAAGCAAAGCTCTCGATCGTCCCATCCATCAATGGCTGTCCGACATCGCAGCCGGCAAGTTGCGCCTCCCAAGCTTTCAGCGTGGTGAGGCATGGGACCGCAGACGCATCGAATCAATGCTCCGCACCATCGTGCGAGACCTGCCGCTTGGCATCACTCTCGTGCTGGAGGTCGGTGACCAAGAACAGTTCCACTCGCGGCCGCTGGCGACTGCACCCGAAACGAATACGAAAGTCACTGAACACCTGCTGGATGGACAGCAGCGGCTTACAGCGCTGTGGCGCGCACTGAAGGACAACTACGAAGATCGCACATTCTTCGTTCATCATCCGTTGCTCGATGAAGATCCTCAGAACGACGGGGACGAAGTCGACATCTGGTCGTACTCGCGTTGGCGCAACAAGGCAAGACAGATCATGCCGCGGTGGACCGAGGATCCCGAGCAAACATCTCGTCGAGGGCTCGTGCCGGTACGGTTGCTCGATCCGCAGATCGACGACGATGTGAATCGGTGGGTTGAAGAAGCCACCGCTCATCTGAAGCCGAAGCCCGACGAGCACACAGATGTCAACGAGCTCTATGCGGCCATGGAGCGACACCAAGCACGACAGAAGTTCCTCAAGGAAGAAGTGCTGTCTCCGCTGCGCGAGACGGTGAAGCACTACCTTCTCCCGTATCTCAATCTCCCTGCCACCACGCCAAAGTCCGTTGCTCTCGACGTGTTTATCAACATGAACACCAATGCAAAACCGCTCCGCGCGTACGACATCGTCGTCGCAGAGGTTGAAAGTGCCACCGGAGCGCGGCTGCAGGAGATGATCGATAAGTTCGTCGGGCAGTTCCCACGCCTCGCGGAGTTCGGGAACATCGGCGACCTGATCCTGCAGACCGTCGCACTGCACCAGGACCGCGAGCCCAACAAGTCCGGATTCTTTGGCATCGACGCGCACCGTCTGGTCAGCGAATGGCCGGAGACATGCAGGGGCCTCGAGGACGCAATCGATTTGCTGTCTCGCCTCCGAATCTGGGATGCCGCGAGACTCCCCACTGCGGTCGCGATACCCGTGGTCGCTGCTGTCCTCGTCCGCGCGCCGAAGGACGGCGACGGTCGCGGGTTGATCGAGCATGTCGTTCGAAAGTACCTGTGGACGACGTTCTTCACCGGTCGATACGACGGTGCAGCCGCGACGCGCGCGTATGCCGATGCGCGTCCCCTGTTGTTGTTCGCGGCGGCTCCGACCAAGGAGGGCGCGGCGCGGTTGGAAACGGAAGTTCCCGTATTCGATCGCAATGTCTACCCGCTGCCGAACCTTCGAGCGCTTCAGGCTGCTGCCTGGCCTGCTGGAAAGAACAGCTTGGCCCGCGCTGTGCTTGCGACCGCGAACTACTTTGGCGCACGAGACTTCGCAGATGATGCACCCCTCACGGACGCCAATGTCACGCGCCGTGAATACCACCACCTGTTCCCGGCGAAGCTCCTTCGAGATGCTGGAATCGAAGCAAACCTGGCATTGAACTGCGGGCTGATCACGTGGCGCACGAACCGCGCCATCGGACGTCTCGATCCGATCAAGTACTTGAAGGCTCGGACCGATGCGGCCCCGACGGATCAGACCGTGGAACAGCGCTTGCACAGTCACCTCATCCCCGCAGGTGCGCTGCAAGATGCGGGCCCGTACCCCACCGAGGTCGTCGGAGGGGATCTGGAGGCCCTGGTTCGACCAGACTTTGAGCGATTCCTCAGCGAGCGAGCGGCAATCGTCGAACGCGCGATGCAGCTGCTTTGCGATGGGCACACGCCAGAGCTGGGCGACGTCCTCAATCGGTCTTGAGTACAGAAGGTGGAATCGACGTGACAACTCCTTCCGAGTACGAGCGCCAGGTAGCGAGGTACTTCGAGACACTCGGGTACGCGACGACGGTGACCACCTACAGCAACGACTACGGCCTCGATGTACTCGCCGAGAATGATCGCGAGCGCGTCGCCATCCAAGCCAAGCTGTATGGCCACACATCCCGCCAGGTGAACCGGCAGACGATGATGGAGCTCCACGGTGTGAGTGCGTATTTCGACTGCGATCGGGCGGTGCTTGCTACGGACGGGATCGTGCGTAGCGATGCTCAGGAGGTTGCGCAGAAACTCAACATCGAGATCCTTCAACTGACACCTGGAGTTAGCCCGCCGGAGCAGTCCGCGAGACGCCACGATGACGGGTCGATTCCAGCGGCCCCGAGCCAACCGATAAGCCCGATGACGGTTGAGCGGATCTGGACCGACTACGTCATGCCCCTCGCTGGACGGACCCTTCACGGTCGCGGCGATCGAATGAATCGCGTAATACGCGTCGACTGGTCAGGAATCGAACGCGAGACTTCGAACGGACGTCGCTCACGAATCGACTACGAGATCTTCCGATTGGCCATCGGTCACATTCTTCAGCACGGGATGATCACCCGCGACGAGATCAATCAGAACTACGCGAAGCGCGCCTCTTCAGGGGTCGTGCTGATTCTCGGCGAGGTTCCGTTGTTCAAGCTGAAGAGCACCCCGTTGCGCCTTGAGCTTGACGACGCAGCCCTACGCGCCGCGTCCGGCACATTCCCGTGATAGATCCATCTGTGCCCGCTGCAGAGCAAGGCATGACACCGGCGTCCCCACGGCGTGCAGGCGGCGTCGCCGCCGCATCCGTGATCTCGGAGTTCTTGCGCGTTCAGGCAGACGTCGCCCCACGCTCGGCTCTGGCGCGCGTGTTTGGCAAGAGCCCGCTGTCTGCCGACTCCCGCCCCTGGTATCTCGGCGCGCTGGGCGAGCTCACGGTGGCCGAGCGTCTCGCCGGTTTGGGTCCGGAGTGGACGGTGCAGCACTCCGTACCGATCGGCACCCGCGGCAGCGACATCGACCACCTCGTCATCGGACCGGGCGGCATCTTCACGCTCAACACCAAGTTCCACGAGGGCGCGCGCGTCTGGGTCGCCTCGCGGCGCTTGCTCGTGAACGGGCAGAAGACCGACCACCTCCGCAACGCGCGCTTCGAGGCGAGTCGCGTCAGCAAGATCCTCACGCGCGAGCCGGATGCTGTCGCATCAGCATCCGGCATCGTCGTCCTCGTCGGGGTCAAGCAGCTCACCGTCAAAAGCCGACCGGAGGACGTGACCGTGCTCCGCGACGCCGAGCTGGTTCGGTGGCTGCGCAAGCGGCCCGCGACGCTTTCGCCCGAGCGACTCGCCGAGCTCGTCAGGGTTGCGAGTGATCCGCAGACTTGGGGCGGTTCTAGGCCCACGCCAGACCTGGCTGCGTTCGCGGCACTCCGCCGCACCGTCGAGCGCGCACGACGCGTGCGGCTCGCGTGGGGCACGGCACTGCTCGTCGCGGTGCCGGCAACGCTCTTCGGCGTGAGCCAGCTGATCCTGCAATCGCTGGGCTGAGCTCACTCCCGCCCGCTGAACACCCCGCGCAGCACGAGAAACACCCCGACAGCGACCACCGCGACAACGGCGAGCTTCACGACGAACCAGAGCAGGCTGAAGAGCACGTTCACGACGGCCCACGCGATGATCACGGCGACGACGACGCCGACGATCGTCCAGAGAGTGCTCTTGTTCATACCTCCAGCGTAGGTGCCCTGCTCGCCGCGGGAATGTCAGACCCCACTCGTACCGTCACCACAAGCCCGAAACCTCGCCACACGGGCTGGAAAGACACCACTGGGGTGGCGAGAACGGGGAACATCATGAGCACTGTCGAATCCGCCAAGAATCAAGACCCGAGCCTGTACTGCGCCTTCTTCGGCGGGCCGCGCGATGGCCTGAAGAGCGGCGATCTGCCGGCGCCCATGTCGGGCAAGAAGCTCACCGGCATGGTCTTCAAGACTCCGATGAGCGAGCCGCACATCTACAGCCTCTACGCCGTCTACGTCTGCACGAGCGAGACGCAGATCGACGGATTCTGGCAGTTCGAGTTCCAGGGCTTCGAAGGCCCGAACGGCGAGACCCTCGTCGCCGCAGAACCCGAACCCGCGCCGGCTCACGAGCAGCACGGCCTCGCCTGAGCCGACGGCCGAGCGGCGAGGGCGCACCGACTATGCGACCGGCGCGTCCTCGCGCGCCGCTCCCCGCCCCACGAGCATCCGCACGCCCGTCCCGACGACACCGATCGCCAGAGCGACGATCACCGGCATCCATTCGATCCCGAGCGCCTGCGGAAACACCTGCGCGGCAGCATCCGCCATGTCGCGCAGATCGCCCTGCAGCGCCCGCGAGCCGAGCAGGTACGACAGCGCCGTGATCACTCCGGGCATCACCCACAGACTCAGCAGCGCGACCACCCACACGACGATCCGCCCCACGGGAGCACCCCGCACCACACCGGCGCGAGCCCGACGACGACCGCCGGCACCCAGCGCAGCACCGTCGCGACTCGGATGCTCGTTGTACGTCGTGAACGCGACGACCGCCGTGCCGATCCAGCCCGACACCAGCACCGCCGACAGCGCCAGCCCGAGTGCGGCGAGCGCGACGCTGCGCCCCGCGCACAGCGCGAACCCCAGCTGCGCGAACAGCACCGCCACGACCACTCCGCCGAGCATCCCGCCGAAGTACAGCACCTCCAGGCCACCCGCGCTGCCGTCGGTCATGCCGAGCCCCGCCGCGAGCACCGCGAAGCTCTGCACCGACACCACCACGTGCACGGCCAACACGCCGAGCGCCGCCGGCGCACGCGGCGTGAGGCGCAGCATCCGCACCACGAGCCCCGCGAGCACCCCGCCGAGCACGACCATGCCGAAGATGCTGATCGCGTAGTACTGGCTCAGCGGCAGCAGCGCGAACGGCATGTCATCGGGCATCGTCTGCTCGTGCCACAGGTTCTGCAGCGGCAGGCGCGAGCCGCCCACCCACGAGGGGAAGAGCATCAGAGCGGATGCTGCGACACCGACCAGCAGCGACAACCACGGCCTCCTCACCCGGGACTCCCGCTCCGGTGCGGTGTCGACGTCGGCCGGGGTGGTGCGGTCAGCATCCATGGTCTTGAGGGTGCCACACGCCCGCGCGAATCGACGGGACTGACGAACGCAAGACCACACCACGGCCGCCGCTCACCGGCGTACCATCACACCCATGCGGGGGCGCGCTGGGATCGCGCCGCTGCGAGCGTGGGCGCTCGTGGTCGGCTACATGGGCGTGGCCTCGGCCTTGGCGCTCGCGCTGTTCTTCGCGCTCGCCGACCCGTTCGGCGTGCACCTGCGCACCTGGTCGTGGCTCGGGCCCGCGAACGACGACCATCTCGTGCGCGACACGGCGTGACGGCCACAGCGCGAGTTCACGGATGGTGGTCACCGACAGGGCTGCCGTGATCGCCGTCGCGACGGCCTGCGACACCCCTTGCAGCCGCACGATCGGCAGAGCAGGCACATCCTCGGGGGCGACTCCCGCCCCCGACGGCCCGAGGATGTCCTGCGGCACGAGCTGCACGTCGGAGTCGGCCGCGGCGAGCGCGGCAGACGCACGCGCGAACACCGACGAGGTGCCGAGGTCGAAGATCGATCCGATCGTCAGCGACGAGAGGGCGGATGCCGCGGCGGCGCTCACACCTATCAATTCGGTGATCGGCTGCTCGAGCAGCTTGCGAAGGCTGAGTTCGCGACTCGACTCGCGGACGAGGTCTGCAAAACGGACAGACATGGCTGTCTCCGATCCGCGTCCCGCGGGGCGCACGCTGACGATCGAGATGTCGTGAGGAGCCCCAGAGCACACCTCACACACGCCGGATGCTACTCCGGGGCGGGGCGCTGCGACAGGGCCAGTCCCCTCGGCCTCCGGCGCCCACACGCCGCATCGCGCAGGTGATCGAGCACGGGCCGCAGGCGCCGGACCTCTTCCGGGCTCCACAGCACGGGCGTCAGCTGCGCATCAGCGCTCGCGTCAGCGCTCCCGGGAGAGTTGCCAGGGCGGCAGCACCCCGCTCGGCCCCCGCACGACCGTACGCTGTGCGCCGAGTCCGGTGATGCTCGCCTCCATCACGTCACCATCGCGCAGGAACCGCTTCCAATGCGAGCCGTTGCCTGCCGGCGATCCCGTGATCAGCAGGTCACCCGGTCGCAGAATCGCCACCGACGACGCGTACGAGATGAGACTCGGGATGTCGAAGAGCAGATCATCCGTCGTAGCGTTCTGCATCACCTCTCCGTTCAACGTCAGGCGAATCCCCAACGCCGTCGGGTCCGCCACGAAACGGGCGGGAACGAGATAGGGACCGGTCGGGAAGAACGTCGGCTGATTCTTCGCACGGAACCAATCCGTGCCGATCAGCGCCATGTCGTCGCGCGGCACCAGCGTACGCGACGTGATGTCGTTCACGATCGTGTACCCGGCCACGTAATCGAAGGCGTCCTCCGGAGCCACCCGGTGCGCGGTGCGACCGATCACCACGCCGAGCTCGAGCTCCCAATCGATCTGCTCACCCACATCCGGAAGCCGCACGTCGTCATACGCCCCCGACACCGCCGACGGGATGCCGGTCCATACATATGGATCGCCCGACCGCCTGCGCTCGTCGTTCTCGACCGCCGCCTCGGCCCAGAGCTCGTCGTCCGTGGCATCGGAGCGCCCCAGCCGATGCGCGACGCTCATCTGCAGGATGTGCTCGCGATAGTTCGCCCCGGCTGCGAGAATCGGCCCCACGGGTTGCACAGGCGGAAGCGTGCGCACTGCGTCGAGCGGACGACCCTCGAGGCCGGCGAGCGCCGCCGCATCCTCCGCCACCGCGGCGATCGCGTCGATCGCAGCATCCCACTCCGCGAACAGGTCACCAGTCTGGCGGATGCCGGGCATCACCGCTCTGACGTCGTAGACGCGATCCGCAACGACGAACCCCGGGAACACACCTCCGTCGGCCTCGAATGTACCGAACGCGAAGCCATCGCTCACCTGGTCAGTGGGCGCAGTCGTCATGCGAAGTCCTTCCTTCTGAGGTGGGCGACGGTGCCCACACACTCCACCATCGACGGGGAGCACTCCTCAGAGGAAGGCGCATTCGATCATGACGATCATCGGATTTCGCGATGATCCGATCGGCGACGGGCCTGCGTCACCTGACCATCAGGCGGCTGCGAGCCCCTCGAGCGCCAGATCGAACGACGCACGCATCGATGCCGCATCGAACGACCCCTCCTGAAACAGGAGTCGGAAGTAGATCGGCGCATAGATCCGCTCGGCCAGTTCATCCGCCGTCCGGTCCCCACGCATCGCGCCTTCCTCGATCGCACGCTCGATCAGCACCTTGACCGCCTCGCGTCGCGGCCGCCAGAAGTGCTTCTTGAACTCCTCGAGCGTGGCGGGATCGTACTGGCATTCCGCGATCAGCTGCGCCATGAGCCGGCCCTCATACCCTGCGTACACGGCGGCGAGCGACGTGAGGTGCTCGCGCAGCGCATCGATCGCGGGAAGGTCGTCGCGCACCGGAGTCGCGAGAATATGGTTCTCGAGGAAGGTGTCGATGATCACCGCGGCCTTGTTCGGCCACCACCGGTAGATCGTCGTCTTGCTCACCCCGGCCTCTCGCGCGATCCGCTCGATGGACAGTTGCTGGATCGACATCGAATCCGGTTCGCGCTCATCGAGCAGCTTCATGATGGAATGCAGGATCGCCTGCCGGCTCTGCTCACTCCGGATCGCCATGGACCGGCCCCTTTCAGAGAAGACTCATCCGATACGATACGTCCACTTGAGTCGTTCTCCGTCAGCGACGGGCGGGTTGGGCAGCCTTCTCTCGCGCGAGCGCGGCATACTCCGCGAGCAGGACCGCATCGTCGACACTTCCCAGGTCTGCGACGTCCGCTAGGGCGGCGCCCTGCAGCAGACGTTTCACGGGCACCTCGAGCTTCTTGCCCGTACGCGTGTGCGGGATGCCGCGCACGACGATGATCTCGTCGGGCAGATACCGGGGCGAGAGCTGCTTGCGGATCGCCGCGACGACGGCATCCTTGACCACCTGCTCATCAGCGCCCGCCCGTAGCGTGAGGAACAACGGCATGTAATAGCCCTCGTCACCGATCTCGGCTCCGATGACCATCGCCTCGGCGACCTCGGGCAGTGCCTCGACGACCGCATAGATGTCGGCAGACCCAAGCCGGATGCCGTTGCGGTTGAGCGTGGAGTCGGAGCGCCCGAGAATGCGGATGCCGCGTTCGGAGAACTCGATGAAGTCGCCGTGGCGCCAGACGCCCGGGTAGTGGTCGAAGTAGCTGGCGCGATACCGCGCACCGTCGTCATCGCCCCACAGTCGCAGCGGCATGGACGGCATCGACTCGGTGACGACCAGCTCGCCCGTTCCGGTCGCCGGCCGGCCCGCGGCATCCCACGACTCGACCTTCACCGCCAGCGCGGGCGCCTGGATGTATCCCACTCGCACCGGCTCGGTGGGCGCGCCGCCGACGAAGCATCCGACGATGTCAGTACCGCCGCTCATCGAGACGAGCCACACATCGCCAACCGCGCGGTACACCCAGCGGAAGCCGTCCGACGACAGCGGCGAGCCTGTCACCTGAATCTCGCGCAGTGCCGACAGGTCGTGATCGCCACCGGGCGACAGTTCCTCCTTCGCGCACGCATGCACGAATCCCGCGCCGACGCCGATGACCGCGGCACGCGTCTGCGCCGCGACCTGCCACACCCGATCGATCGTCGGGAAGGTGGGATTGCCGTCGACGAGGACGGCGACCGCTCCCGCCCCGATGGCACTCGCGAGCGTGTTCCAGACGACCCAGCTGGTGGAAGCCACTCCGAAGTAGCGATCGCCCTCACGCACGTCGCCGCCCAGGATCAGGAGCTTGAGTTCCTCGAGCAGCGCGCCGCCGTGACCATGCACGATGCCTTTCGGGATGCCGGTGGTGCCCGACGAGAACAGCACCCAGAGCGGGTCGCTGAACTCGACCTCGAGGTACACCGGCTCGACGCCGTCACGCACCACGTCAGTCCAGATCGCACCCGGCACGCCCACATCGGGGATCGGGACGGCCGGTGCGCTGTCGCCGACCCACACCACCTGCTCGAGCGTCGGAAGTCCCGCCACGACTTCGGCGATCTCGCCGCCGCGATCACGGTCGACCCCGCCGAGACGGTATCCCGGCGCAGCGATCAGCACCTTCGGCTCGAGTTGCGCGAACCGTGACACGATCGCGCCCGAACCGAACTCCGGCGCACAGACGGCCCAGACCGCGCCGATCGACGCGGTCGCGAGCAGGCCGATCACCGCCGCGGGGATGTTCGGCAGCACAGCCACCACTCGATCGCCATGGCCGACGCCGAGCGAGCGCAGGTGCGCGGCGAGCGCGCCGACGCGCCCGCGGAGCTCGTCGAACGAGATCTCCTCGGTCGAGCCGTCTTCTGCGACGGTGATCAGCGCCTGCCCGTCTCGTCCGTCGAGCAGATGCCGGGCGAAGTTCAGGGTGCGCCCGGGGAACCAGCGCGTGTCTGGCATCGGTCGCCCATCGCACACCGCCCCCGGGGATCCGCCCATCCGCACCCCGGCGAACTCGGCGAACGCCGACCAGAACGACTCCGGCTGCGAGACGCTCCAGGCCCACAGGGCCGGGTACCCCTCCCCGACGGCGATGCCACGGCCGCGCAGAAACGCGGCGAACCGCTCGGTACCGCTGCGCTCTGTCTCAGACGGATCAGGGCGCCAGATGATCTCGCCCTCCGCGGCAGACGGGTCGACGATCACGCCGGTTCCACCGCTTTCGCCTCAGTGCGCGCCAAAGCGATCTCGCTCGGAGCGATCGGGTCGGTGCCGACCAGTACGAACAGCATCCGTGCCGTACGGTCGGTGCGGTTCGACCAGGCGTGCGCAGTCGCACGCTGCACGGCGACATCTCCGGCACGCATGGTGACCTCGCCCTCGTCGACGAGCAATGTGATCTCGCCTTCGAGCACGACGGCGTAGTCGATCGACTCCGTCCGGTGGAACCAGAAGTGCTTGCCGGCGCTGTGCTCCTCACCGGCCTCGCGCTCCTCGTGCGCGCCGATCTCGTCGAACACGGCGTCGCCGGCGTTCGTCGGGTACACCGCATCCGGCGGGAAGTCCGCGATGCGCACGACCGTCTCCCCCACCGCCGGAAAGTCGATCTGGGCGCCGGCAGGCGCCGGGTCGACGTCCGTCACGTGATCGACAGCACCCGCCGGGGTGAACCAGGCGACGGTCGCCCCGAATCCCGGAATGCTGTCGGAGCTGAAACTGTTCGGCGCATCGGCATCGTCGAACAGAATTACAGCACGTCCCTGATCATCGTGGCCGGTGACGACACGGCGGACGGGCTTGCGCGCCATAGTCAGGCCTCCTCGAACGGGTAGGGCCGGGGGGTGGGCCACCAGGAGGGGGACTCCTTCTCGGCCGCGATGCGGTTGCGCAGAGTGCCGACACCCTCGAGCTCGAGCTCGAGCACGTCGCCCGGCTGCAGGAACCGACCGAGCTCGACCCCCGCCCCGAACGCCATGGTCCCCGAGCCGATCAGGTCGCCCGGCTGGATGCCGTTGAGCTGCGAGGCGTAGGCGACGGTCTCTTCCGGCGTCCAGATGAAGTCCTCCACTCGCGTGTCCGACCACACCTCGCCGTTCACGCGCACCTGACCTGTGAGTCCGATGATCGAGGGGATCTCGTCCAGCGTCGTGATCCACGGCCCGATGCCGTATGCGAAGTCCTTCGAGTGCTGCGCGCCCATGCCGATCGGAGACTCCAGCTTCTGCACGTCGCGCAGGCTCCAGTCGTTGAAGATCGTGATGCCGAAGACGTGCTGCCAGGCGTCCTCGGGCGACACGTTTCGGCCCGACCTGCCGATGACGTATCCGATCTCCAACTCGTAGTCGAGCTGCTCCGTGAAGCTGGGGAACGGGATGGTCTCGTCGTGGCCGAAGATCGTCGACGTCGTGCCCTTGAAATACCCGGGCCGTTCGTAGACCGCACGGGCAGGCAGCGTCTTCATCACGTTGCCGAAGAAGTTCTTGATGTGCCCGTTGAACGTCAGCGAGTCGCGGATCACCGGGGGCTTCAGCGCGGCCGTCCAGGTGACCTCGTCTATCGCGAGGGAGGCGTCGTCGGCGGCGTCGAGGGCGTGGTGCGCGGCGTCGAGGAAGAAGTCGCCGAGCGAGATGCCCTCGGTCAGGTCGCTGAACGCGGCACCCGCGAGGCGCCGCGCGGCATCGACGGTTGCGCCGCAGCGCTGCAGGCGCAGCGCGTGCGCCTTGCGCAGATCGATGACGCGTCCGGCTTCGGGCTGTGCGGCGACGACACGGATCTCACGGCCGTCCGGGCCGTCGACGACGATGCGTCCGAGTTTCATGGTGGACCTCCTTCGGTTCACTGCTTCACTTAAGAATACGATACGAACAGTATCGAATGTCAACTCGGAAGGAAGATGCCGACGCGTCACACGAACGGGTCGCGTCACATGGTCGCGCTCGCCCCACCGTCCACGGAGATGTCGATCCCGGTCACCCAGGCGGACTCGTCGGAGGCCAGGTACAGCCCGGCATACGCGACGGCGATCGGCTCGCCCGGTCGGCCGTCGATCGTACGTGAAACGATCGACGCCACCGGAGCATCCGCACCGAGCTCGCGGTACATCGCCTGTATCGGGGGAGTTCCGATGACGCCAGGGCTCACCGAGTTGATGCGGATGCCGACGGCTATCCCCTCCGCGGCCAGCTGACGAGTCATGGCGACCACCGCACCCTTTGCCGCCGCGTGCGCGGCCTGAGGCAGCGATCGCACTCCCTGATGAGCCGCCCCGGAGCCGATGTTGACGACGGCCCCGCCAGTGCGGGCCAGGTGCGGCCAGGCGATCTGCGTGGCGTGCCACACGATGTCGAGCTCGTTGCGGATGGTGAACGCATAGTCTTCGGGAGACTGGGTGGCGAAGGGTGCGAAACGCGGGGCGCTGGCGTTGTTGTAGAGCACATCGATGCGGCCGTATCGCTGTGCCGCCGCGTCGATCCAGCGCTGGACTTCTGCGCGATCGGCCAGGTCGAAAGCCGCAACGTCGATCTCGCCGCCCTGCTCCTTTACCAGTCGCGCCGTCTCCGTGGCATCCGCGGCATCGAGCGTGCAGCCGACGACCGTCGCCCCCTCGCGCGCGAAGAGCTGCGCGGTCACGCGTCCCATCCCACTGCCGACGCCGGTCAACAGCACCACCTTGCCTGCCAGGCGACCTTCGGTCATCGTCGTCTCCTTTCGCTGATCCGTGACGTCAGCACACCACGGCCGTCCGCGTTCGCGGCCGGAGTGTGCCGTGAATGCACGCCCTCGTGCAGGCACGGCACATTCCGGCCGCCCGCGAAGCGGTCAGGGCTAGAACGGAGCACACCCGATCCCTGCTCAAGGAAGAGACGAGGAACCATGTCCATCGAAACGTCCCCCCAGCGGCCGACGCCTCCCGGCGTGACCCGCACAGAACTGGATCAAGCCATCGCCGCGTTCGCGACCGCGATCGGCGACGAGAAGGTGAGCACCGAGGAGGCGGTGCTGCAGGACTTCCAAGACCCTTTCCAGGTGCCCGGCACCGCGACGTCCCTCCCCTCGGCGGTCGTCAGCCCGCGAAGCACCGAAGATGTTCAGGCCGTCGTCCGCATCGCGAACCGGTATCGCGTTCCGCTCTGGCCGATCGCCCGCGGCAAGAACAACGGCTACGGCGGCGCTGCCCCCTGGGTGCCGGGGGCGGTCATGGTGTCGTTCAAGGAGATGACGAAGGTCGATATCGACCCCGAGCTCGGCTATGCGATGGTCGAACCCGGCGTCAGCTGGTTCGACCTGCACGACGCGATCGAGGCAGGAGGGCACGACCTCGCGGCATCCATCGTCGACATCGGCTGGGGTGGCGTCGTCTCGAACACACTCGAGCACGGCCTGACGTACATGCCGAACTCGATCGATCAGGCTGCGCACTGCGGCTTCGAGGTCGTACTGCCGAACGGCGAGCTGTATCGCACGGGTTCCGGCGGTATGGACGACAATCCGACCTGGCCGCTGTACAAGCGCGGCCTCGGTCCGACCACCACCGAGTTGTTCATGCAGTCCAACTTCGGCATCGTCACGAAGATGGGCTACTGGCTGATGCCGAAGCCCGAGGTCTACATGCCACTATGGCTGCAGCTATGGGATGACGCTCAGATGCCGGCGGTGGTCGACGCCCTGCGCTCCCTGATGCTCGACGGCACGATCGACATGCGCCCACAGCTGTCGAACACCCTGTGCATGGCGTCGATGCTCAGCGCACGCTCGGACTGGTACGACGGCGACGGGCCGATTCCCGAGGAGGTCATCGATCGCATCGCGAAGGACCTCGGTCTCGGCCGATGGATGATGCGATTCGCCCTGTACGGCGATGAGGCGGTCGTGGATCACAACTTCGCGAAGCTCAAGAAGCGGTTCGAGTCGATCCCCTCGGTCTCGGTGTTCGGAGAGAAGCACGGCGCGGATGCGTGGGAGACGCTGCCGAACCCGCACGAACGAGTGCAGATCGGCGTGCCCAGCCTGGATCTGTACAAGATGGCCGGCTGGTCAGGAGGCGATGAGGGAGGTCACGTCGACTTCTCGCCCGTGATTCCGCTGACGGCCGCGCACGCGCGCAAGGCGCAGGAGCTGTTCCGGTCGCTGTGTCACGAGGCGGGCCTGGACTACCTCGGCGGGATGCTGCCGATCAACGCGCGATCGACGACCTTCATCAACGTCATCCCGTTCGACACCAAGAACCCCGACCAGGTACGCCGCGCGTACGAGCACGCCAAGCACATGGTCGAGGTGGCCGGCAAGATGGGCTACGGCGAGTACCGTGCGCACCCGTACTTCGCCGACGTCGCGATGGATCAGTTCGGGTTCAACGACCACGCGCAGCTGCGCCTGAACGAGACGCTGAAGGACACCCTCGACCCCAACGGCATCATCGCCCCCGGCAAGTCGGGCATCTGGGGTTCCCGGCTGCGTGCGGAGGGCTACCCGCAGCGCTGAATCTTCGCGATGACGTGAATGTGCCCGGGGCTGCGCCCCGGGCACATTCACGGGCGACACGTACTCATCCCGCCGAAGTGGACTCAACCGGCTGCGCGCACCTGGCCGGGCGACTGCCCCCATGCTCGACGGAAGGCGCGTGCGAAGCTCGCCGGATCGCGGTAACCCCATCGCGATGCGACCTCGGAGACCGGGTGGTCGGTGCTGCGCAGTTCCTCCGCAGCCGCTTCCAACCGCTGCTGCCGGATCCACGCAGACACGCCGCCGGCGGTTGCGAACTGCTTGTGCACGAGTCGGGTCGACACATGGTGCGCGCCGGCGATGCGCGCCGGACCGAGATCGGCGTCCCTCAGGTGCTCGAGTGCGTAACGCCGCATCCGGGCCGCAAGAGCATCGGATGCTGAGGCCGCGTCGTCACTACGCCGAAACAAGTTCAGCATCGCCGGGAGCAGCATGTCGGCGACGACGTCGCCGTCGCCGTCGTTCAGCCCCGGACCCTCGGCCAATATGCCTGCGCCAGAGAACAGCGAAGCCGCGAGCCTGAGCACAGGATCGCGACCGCCGTGCACACGCTCCGCGGCACGCGCGGCGATGGCGTCGGCGCGGCCGCCCAGCATCCAGCGGGGGAAGCTCACGACCATCACGTCGAAGTCCACCGGCGCCTCGAACGACGATGGTCGCGAGGTGTCCTGCACCGCGAGATCACCGGCACGCAATTCGCACGACCGTCCATCCTGCTCGACGATGCAGCATCCGCGGCGCAGCAGGTAGAGCAGGATGTTCTCGGGGTCGGCCGAAGCGATCATGCCGCGCGTACGCGCGACACGATGCGGCGGGCCGCTGATCGAACGCACGAAAAGGGGCCCGATTGCCCCACCCGCCAGTCGGGCATCGAAAGTCGCCGAGCCGAATGACTCGACGCGCATCGGGAAATAGTGCTCCGCGATGCCGGCCGCCCAGTAATCGGTCCGCTCCGTCGGCGACACCGCTCTGGTGTCGAGCATCATCGACATCGTCGAGTCCCTTCGACTGCCACTCGCCAAGCACGAGCGTCGGGGGCGGGCCGCACGGCGACCCACCCCCGCGCGTCAGTTCGCGCTCTGCGGCCCGTTCGCCGGGTTCGTGAAGAATTCGGCGGTCTGCTCGTCGGTGAAGTACACCCCGTCCGGAGCGAGGTCCGTGCCGTCACCCTCGGCCCACGAGCCATCGACGACGTCCGCAAGGTTGTCGTCATTCACGACGTACGGCGCCCACACGACGTGGTTGAGCTTGGGCCCCGCCCCCGCGAGCACCTTCACACCGACCTGCGCGGCCATCTTCGCCATCGCGATGGGCGGGGTCGCCGTGCCGAAGTACGGGTAATCGGGGTTGGCAGCGGCATACGCGGCCATGCCCTGCGACGCACCGACGTCCTGGATCGGCGGTACCGGCTGCCCGGCCTGGGCGAACGCATCGCGGATCGCCCAGCCCATGGTGCCCGCCTGGATGACGGCATCCACCCCCGCCGGGTTCGAGGCGAGGTACTGCACGACCGCCTGTTGCGCGAGCGGCGGCTGGAAGAGCCCCTGCACCGAGCCGACGACGTCGATGTCCGGGCATTCGGCGAGCGCGTAGTCCCTACCGGCGTCCCAGAAGGCCTGGACCGGGATGCCGGGCACTCCGGTCACCTCGAGTACTGATCCAGAGCCGCCGATCGACTCGAACACGCCCGATGCCGTGGTCATCGACTGCAGCACGGCGTTATATGTCACCGAGATCGCGTTGGGGCTGTCGATCGGCACGACAACCGAGACGACCGGGATGCCGGCGTCGTGGGCCTCGTCGACGAGATCGATCGCGGGCTCCGGCGCGCCCGGATTGAAGAAGATGATGTCTGGCTTGAGTGAGATCGCCTGGCCGAACTGCTGGAGCTGCCCGGGCACGTCGGTCGGGTCATTGGGCGCGACGTTCAGGATCACGTCGACGCCGGCGTCCTCCAGTGCCTTCGCGAGGGTCTCCTGGTACACGGCGATGAACGGGGCTGCAGGAGCCTGCCCCACGATAGCGGCCGTGAAGCCGCCGGTCTTCTCGGACTTCCAGTCGGCCCACGCCGACTTCTGGAGTTCGAACGGGTAACCGTTGTACCCGTCCTTGATCTCGGCGGAGAAGTCGTCGAGCAGGCCGTCGGGGTCGTTTGCACCGACCTGCGGCACAGCACCGCAGCTGCCGGCGGCAGGACTCGTGCCGTTCCCGGCGTTCTGGTCACCGTCGGCCGGGGCCGAGCATCCTGCGAGGGTCAGCACTCCGAGAGCGACGAAGGCCACAGCTGTGGCCCCGTAGCGGCGGAAGCGAGTGGGCTTCACCATTTTTCAAGCTCCTCATCGGGTAAGCGCATCGTTGCGCAGGGCCAGACTAGACACATTCGATACGGTTCGTCTAGTTTTGAATGTGGCACGCGATGCTGCGTTCCCACGCTCACCGAGGAGATCCGAGATGCCCCATACCCGCGACGGCCTTCATCTGGCCGACGTGAGCAAGAGATTCGGGGCCACCCGCGCCCTTGTCGAGGCCAGGCTGGACGTCGCGCCCGGCGAAATCCATACGCTTCTCGGCGAGAACGGCTCCGGCAAATCCACCCTGGTCAAGATCATCGGCGGGGCGCACCGTCCCGACGGCGGCGTGTTCACGCTGGACGGCACCGAGCTCGCGCTGGCGAGCCCGCGCCACGCCGCCCGCCATGGGATCGCCGTGGTGTTCCAGGAAGTGCTGACCGCCGCCAGCCAGTCCGTTCTGCAGAACATCTGGCTCGGCTCCGACGGGGTCTTCCGCCGACGTCGCAGCGCCGCCGCGCAGCGCCGGATCGCCGCCGAGACCCTCGGCAGGCTCGTCGACGGCATCGACCTCGACATGCCCGCCGGCCTGCTCTCCCTCTCCGAGCGCCAGGCGGTCTGCATCGCGCGCGCACTCGTGCGCGACCCTCGGGCGCTGGTTCTCGACGAGTCCACTGCGGCTCTGGATGTGCTCACCCGCGACCGATTGTTCGCCGAGATGCGCCGCCTGGCCGACGAGAGCGTCAGCATCCTGTTCATCTCGCACCGGATGGATGAAGTCCTCGAGGTGTCCGACCGCGTGAGCGTGCTGCGTTCGGGTCGCACCGTGTCGACGGTGAACCGCGACGAAGTCAGCGTCGAGCGCCTCGTCGCCGACATGACCGGTGCGTCGGGACAGTTCGAGCGCACGGATCGGCACCGCGAGCTCGGCGACGTCACGCTGCGCACAGAGGGTGTTCGGCTGTCGGCGCACTCCGCCCCCATCGACTTCGCCCTGCGCGCCGGCGAGCTCGTCGGCGTGGCCGGGCTCGAAGGCCACGGTCAGGACGCGTTCCTCAAGCGCCTCGCGGGCGTCACCGCGGGGGATGGCACCGTGACCCGCGTACTCAGCCCTGACATCGACGTGAGGTCAGGCAACGGCGGCAAACTGGGTGTCGCCTACCTGCCGCGTGAGCGGCGCGGGGAATCGCTGTTCGAACCGATGTCGATCGTCGAGAACTTCGCTCTCCCGACGTTCGCTCAGGACCGCCGCGGTGCGCTGCTGAGCACCGGACGGATGTCGGCGCGCTTCGCGGAGTTCGTGCGATCCATGAGCATCCGGCTGGGTTCGGCGAGAGATCCGATCTCGAGCCTGTCCGGCGGCAGCCAGCAGAAGGTGATGCTGGCACGCTGGCTCGCCACCGACCCAAAGGTGCTTGTGCTGAACGATCCCACCCGCGGAGTCGACATCATGACCAAACGCGAGATCTACGCGACTCTGGAACGACTCTGCGCCGACGGCATGAGCGTCGTCATGCTCTCGAGCGAGGTCGACGAGCTCGTCGAGCTCGTCGACCGCGTCATCGTGTTCCGCGACCAGGATCTGTTCGCCGAGATCCCCCGTGCGGACCTCACCACCGAGACCGTCGTCGCCGCGTACTTCGGCCAGCGGATGGGGATGGCGGCATGAGCGGGATGCTGCGGATGCTGCAGCGGCACTCCTGGGCGTTCGCCGGTGTGCTCGCGATCGTCCTGCTCGCGGCGAATCTCGCCGTGAGCCCCGCCTTCCTTGCACCGGATCGGCTGCCGGCGACGCTCGCGACGCTCGCCCCTTTCGTGCTGGTCGGCTTCGCCTCGACTCCGGCGATCCTGTCCGGCGGGATCGATATCTCCGTCGGCCCACTCGCCACCTTCGTGAACTGCCTGTTCGTCGCGGTGCTGCTTCCTGCGGGCCTCGGCGACTGGTACACCGCCATACCTCTGCTGCTGATCAGCTCTGCTCTGATCGGCACGGCGACCGGACTGCTGGTGACGGTGGTGCGGCTGCATCCGGTGGTCGCATCGACCGGCATGCTGTTCATCCTGATCGGCCTGTCGATCACGGTCTCGAAGAACCCGGTGTCGGCGAGCGCGAACTGGTCGACGTCGCTCGCCCGATCCGTCGGATGGGTGCCTGGCGCCGCCATCACGATCGGCATCGTCGCCGTCGCATGGTTCCTGCTGCGACGCACGTCGTACGTCAGCAATCTTCTCGCCACCGGCGAGAGCGACGTCTCCGCGTACGGCTCTGGCGTGAACATCACCCTCGTGCGCACCCTCGCATACACGCTCGGCGGGCTGTTCGCAGGCGTCGGCGGTGTCGCCCTGTCGGCGCTGCTGCAGTCATCGCAGTCATCGCTCGCCAGCACCTACGCGCTTCTCGGACTCGCCGCTGCCGTCTTGGGCGGCACGGCACTGGGCGGTGGCAAGGGCGGGCTGCTCGGCACCTTCTTCGGCGCCCTGGTGCTCTTCCTGATGCAGCAGCTGCTGACCGCGACGGGCGTGCAGCCCAGCCTGGTGCAGTTCACCTTCGGATTCGTCCTCGTCCTCGGCGTCGTGCTCGGCGCCACCATCCTCAGCCCGCGCCGCACAGGGAGTCTGGCATGACCGACACGCTCACCGACGTCACCCGCTCGCTCACGCAGCCGCCGCCTCCACCGTCGGGCGCGATGCGGTTCCGCCGCTGGGCTGTCGAGACGCCTCTCATCCAGCTGGTGATCCTCATCGCGCTCGTCGCGGTGCTCGTCACCCTCATCCCGGCTTTCATCGCGCGGCCGCAGGCGGGCCTGGCGGTGCTCACGCTCGCGGCTCTGCTGGCCCTCGCCGCGATGGGCCAGACGCTCGTCGTGATCCTAGGCGGCCTCGACCTCGCGATCGCCGGCTACGTGACGTTCGGGGCGATGATCGCGTCCAACGCGACGAGCCGTCTGGGCTGGCCGGTGCCCGTCGCGCTGCTCGTCGTGCTGGTGGTCTGCGCGAGTGTCGGGGCCGGGGTCGGGTGGCTGTGCCATCGGTTCCGCATCGAGCCCCTCGTCATCACGCTGGGCGTCGGCACCATGCTCACCGGTGGATCGATGTTCATCGCGAACGGCGACTACAACGGACAGCCGCCGCAGGAGCTGCGCTCGTTCGCACAGCTCAACGGCACCACCTTCGGGCTTCCGGTGCCGCCGGTCATCCTGATCGTGCTGATCCTGGGGGTGCTGCTGTGGGTGTCCCTGGCGAAGACGCCGGCCGGACGACGGCTGTACGCCACGGGCGTGAATCCTCGCGCCGCGCGCCTCACCCGCATCAACACCACCCTCGTGTGGTCGGCCGTGTTCGCGGCATCCGGGGCCCTGGCGGGAACCGCGGGCATGTTCATCGCCGCCTTCGGGGCCGGCTGGTCGCAGTCCATCGGCGACCCGTACCTGTTCTCGGGTCTCGCCGCCGTGCTCGTCGGCGGCACCACCTTCGGATCGGTGCGCGGCGGTTTCACCCGCACCGCGATCGGCGCGATGATCCTCACCGTGCTGTCGACCATCATCGTGAGCCAGGGCCTCACCGAGGCGCAGACCCGGATCGTGTACGGCCTGATCATCCTCGGGGTCGTCGCCCTGTACGGGCGCGACCGGCACGTGCGCGACCGGTTCTGAACCCACACGAGAACGGCGGGTCGACCATCGCTGGTCGACCCGCCGTTCTGGTGTGCAGCGACGGGTTCAGGTGACCGGACGCCCGACGAACACGGCGGATGCCTCGGTGTTGGTGAACCGCTCTTCGTCGGCGGCGAGCCGATCGAGGTAGTGCTCACTGGAGAACTCCTCCTCGAGCGCCGCGATCGATCGGAAGGTGATCGATCCCACCCCGTTGAAGTTCGTGCGAGCGAACCGGGTGGGCGCTGGGACCGGTGCCGGGGTGTTCTCGAGGCGCAGCAGACGATCCTTCGCGCCCGCGCCCGAGAGAGCGAGCTCGGTGTGGACATCGTTCCAGTGCTTCGCGAACTCATCGAAGCGCAGGCCCCGTCGCGCCACCGGAAGCGTGATCACAGTGATCGCCGCGGCGGCCCTGTCATCGGCTCCCGCGGACTCGCCGTCGCGCTCCCAGGCCAGCACCGGAGCACCGCCCACCGCCGCCGGTCGCCCGGCGAGCAACTCGAGGCGCGGCGGCATCCACTCGTCGTCGAACTGCCGCGAGACCACCCAGTTCGCCGCGTCGTTCTTGCGTTCCCACCAGGTTTCTAACACGGCGTCGTATGGTGCCGACGCCGCGCCCCGCACAGCCGCGACCCCAGGCAGCGCGATGTGGATCGCACTGCGCGACAGACCGTCCGCAGCCAGCGGCCGGGCGCGCTCGAGGGCGAGCCACGCCGTGGCGAAGTCGTCGGGCTCGAGATCGGCGCGCCGCGTGAACAGCAGCGTGAGCTTGTATGCCGAGGCCATCAGTGCGCCTTCGCCGGGCGGGCGCGCGCCGCCTTGTCAGCGATCGTCATCAGGGTGCGATTGCCGGCGGCCCAGATGAACGCATCCTGCAGGATGTTCGAACGGCGGCTGCTCTCGTGCTCCTTGCCCATCTCGGGGTTCTTGTGGCACGCCACCGGCACCTGCAGGATGAGGCGCCGCATGCAGGAGTTGGCGTGGTCGCACCACACGATCTCGGACTCGCGGCCCTCGAGCACCTTGTTCGGGTAGTCGGGATCCGCCAGTAGCTGTCGCGCGAGCATCGTGGCGTCGACCGTGCCGTCGGCGATCGCCGCTGCGGCCTGCGCGGGTGCGGGCGTGCTGCTCAGCATGAGGACGACGTCCGGTCCGAGCGCCTCACGGAAGATCTGCGGCTCGCCCTCGCGGAGCATCTTGCCCGACTCGCTCGTGACGTTGTCGCCCATGGACTCGTAATTGCCGTCGGTGAGCACGACGAAGTCGAGGCCTGCCTTCGCGATCTCGGCGGTGACCGCCGCGAACCCCTCGGGCCCCTGCCCACCGGGGACGTGGTCGTTTGCGCTCAGCCGCAGGCCGAGGGCGATGTCTGGTCCGACCTCCTGCCGAACCGCGGCGACGACGTCCTTCAGCGCGCGGGCGCGGTTCTCGACCGAGCCGCCGTACTCGTCGCTGCGGAAGTTCGACAGCGGCGAGAGGAACGACGAGTAGAAATAGCACATGTGGGCGGCGATCTCGATGCCGTCGAAGCCCGCGGCCTTGGCGCGTCGAGCAGAATCGACGACGGCCTGCTCGAGTTCCTTGATCTCCGAGACCGTGGCCTCATGCGGTTCGGGAAGCACCCGCCCGCCCGGGATGTACACGTTGTCGGGCAGGCCGTGCGCGCCCATGTCGACGTGACGCGGCGAGGCGGAGGTGATCCAGTGCCCATCCCGCGGCACGCCCATCCGCCCGAAGGCCGGGAACAGTTGCGCGAACACGGCGACTCCGGTGCCGGTCGCGTGCACGGCATCCACCAGGCGCTTGAGGTCGGGGATGAACTCGTCATCGTCGTAGCGGAGGTTGGGCGAGAACGGCGACTCGCGGAACGCGCGGGCCGTGGCGACCGACCCGCCGACGAAGATCGCGCCGGCGCCTCCTTCGGCCCTGCGCCGCAGGAACGCGATCGACTGCTCACTTGGCCTGCCGTCTTCGGTCGGCTGCAGCACGGCCATCGGACCGAGGATGATGCGGTTCTTCAGCGTCAGCTTGTTGATCGTGAGCGGGGCGCCGAGGACCTCGGCAGTCGTGGCGGCAGACATGGGACTCCTCATCGAGTGGCGGTGGCAGGAAAGGGATGCACGAGCGCGTGCAGGTCGGAGCCTCGCGGCAGGACGCCGAGGTCCTCGCGCATCGCCGTGAGCAGGTCGAGTCCGGCCGGATCGACCGGGCTCATGCCTGCGGCTCGCAGGGCGGCGAGCAGGTCGTCGAGCTCGGGCGTGCCGATCAGGTCGCCGCGGACGATGAGACCCTGACCCGGGAAGGCCGGGAACGCTTCCTGCACGCTGGCGACCCGGGGAAGGCCTGCGGCGAGCGCCCGGTCGTCGAGCGGCGGGCCGAGAAGCGTGGCATCCACGGTCCCGGCGACGAGCGCCTCGAATCTCTCGACGACACCGCCGACCTCGACCCATTCGACGTCGGTCCCGGCCGTGCGCAGCATATGCCGCGCGACCACGGCGAATCCGCTGTCGGGCGCGTCGACCGCGAAGCGCGCGCCCGCGAGGTCGGCGAGGGTGGTGATCTCCGGCGCCGCATGCACGCTCAGCGGAGTGGTGCGCTCGACCTGTCCGACAAGACAGACGTCGACGCCCGCTCGGGTCCACTCGAACAGGTTGTCGATGGCGGTCACGGCCAGGTCGAGGTCGCCGCTGCGCAGCCCGTCGCGCTGCGCCGGGCTGCCGGTCGCGCGCACCTCCTCCAGGTGGATGCCGGTGAGAAGGCCGCTTCCTCGGGCGGCGGTCAGTACTGCCGGAGTGATGAAACTCGAGAGGATCAGCATCGCCGGCTCACACCGGGGGCGCGATGAACAGGTGGCGGTTGTCGGAGTCGTTGAACATCTCCTTGGTGATGAACTCGTCCATGTCACCGCCGGTGCCCCACTGGTCGGAGGTCTCCGGCTCCTGCACGTCGTAGATGTGCGGGTGCCAGGTGTCTTCGTCGAGCTCCTCGAGCTCGGTCGTCAGCTCCATCGTGTTGCCGTTCGGGTCGACGAAGTAGGTGAACGTGTTGTCACCCGCCCGGTGCCGCCCCGGACCCCAGATCTTGCGGTACCCGGCGCGGATGACGCGCCCGCTGCCGTACATGTACTCGTCGATGCCCCGCATCTCGAAGGAGGCATGCTGCAGAGACGCGTGCGGGCCTCGCGCGATCGCCATCGAGTGGTGCTGGGTGCTGCAGCGCATGAAGTAGAACAGGTCGCCGACGTGCGGGTGGTTGAGGGTGTCGGAGAGACGGAAGCCGAGGTGCTTCTCGTACCAGGCGCGCATCGCCTCGGGCTGGTTGGAGTTGAGCACGACGTGCGACAGGCGCACCGGGATGGCCTCTCGCTTCTCGATCTTGCGGTGCGTGCGCACGTCGACGTTGGTCGACACCTCGACCGTGCGTCCCTCCAGATCGAAGA
Source organism: Microbacterium sp. YJN-G (assembly GCF_015040615.1). NCBI lineage: Bacteria > Bacillati > Actinomycetota > Actinomycetes > Micrococcales > Microbacteriaceae > Microbacterium > Microbacterium sp. YJN-G. The sequence goes on along the minus strand of NZ_CP060402.1, from coordinate 4,297 downwards.
AGCGGAAGCCGTAGCCCCCTCCCAGGGTCTGCAGTACGTCGGGCTCGCTGACGAGCTGCACGCCGGCGGTGCCGAGATCCTGCGCGAGCTTGTCGACCGAGGCGCGGTCGGCGGCGCCGAACGCGACGAGATCGAGGCGCTTGTCGTCAGAGCGACGGACACGGGTGACGTACTGCTCGGGCGAGCCCTCGGCTGCGAAGTAGACGACATCGCCGTCGTCGTGCTGCACGGTCAGGCCCCAGTGGTTCTTGTAGAACTCGATCTGCTTCTCGAAGTCGGGAACCGCGATGTCGAAGTGACGGATGTGGGTGATCGGGCTGAAGGTCATGGCGGGCTCCTAGCGGTTGTCGGCGGCGAGGGTCATGGTGCGGGCGATGGACGGGATCCGAAGCACCAGCCGTTCGAGGTCTTCTGCGGTGTCACCGACACCGAGCACGTAGTGATCCGGACGCATCACGACCGAGGTCGCACCGGCAGCGCCGAGGATCTGATCGATCTTGAGCGGGTCGGTCAGCGTGATCGTCTCCGCGTCCGCATCCAGTGCCGCCTTGACGGCGGTGGGCAGGGCCGAGTGCACCGCACGGTCGGCTGCCACGAGGAAGTGCGCGCCGACCATGTCGTCGAGTCGGATGCCGTCGGCGAGGATCGGCTGAACGCCGAGCTTTCCGGCCCGCTCGTCGTCAGCGCCCTCGTGGAACCCCGGCCCGAGTGCGGGAGAGGTGGGCACGGCAGAGGCGCCGGGATTGTCGCGGATGTACTGGTCGCGCCCCTCGGCGACCTGCGGGTCCAGCGTCTGGACGATCACCGCCTGGTTCGCCGCGGCTTCGACCCAGAACGTGGCGTGCGGCTTGCGCTCGCTTTCGTACGTGTCGAGCAGCTCCGGGTCGGCGACCCCGCGGGCCACGAGGTCGAGCTTCCACACCAGGTTCGCGACGTCGCGGATGCCGGCGCACAGGCCCTGCCCGAACAGCGGAGGCGCCTGGTGGGCGGCGTCCCCGGCGAGGAAGATGCCGCCCACGCGCCACTGCTGAGCGATGCGCCCGCGGAACGTGTAGATGGCCTGACGGTCGGGGGTGAATCGGGCCGCAGGCAGGATGCCGCGGCTGAGCCGTTCGACGGCCGCCGGCGTGACGATCTCCTCAGGATCGTCGCCGGGAACGAGCATGAACTCCATGCGGACGCGGTCGCCGGGCAGGCGCAGCCACAGCGCCGGGCGGCTGTACCGGGCGAGCTGCACCATGTCGGTCTCGTACCCCGGAGCGCCGACCAGCTGACCGTCGACGACGAGCCACTGGGCGTCCTCGCCGTACTTGTCTCCTTCGATCCCGAGCATCCTGCGGATGTCGGAACGTGCGCCATCGGCGGCGATGACCCAGCGCGACCGGAGCACCTGCGGACGGCCGTCGACGTCGAGGGTCGTCACCTGCACGCCGTCCGCCGTGTTCGCGATGTCCGTCACGGTGACACCGCAGCGCAGCTCGACACCGGGGGTGTCGGCGATCACCTGTCGCAGCAACCGTTCGATGTCGGGCTGGTGGAAGCTAATGTGGTCGTTCCACCCCTGGTCTCCGAGCCGATCCGTGGGCGCGTGCACCAGCACCTCGTCGGCTTCGTTGACGACGTCCACGTGCCGCATCGGTACGGTGACGCGCACGAAGTCGTCGGCGACTCCCAGCGACTGCAGCGTGCGCATTGTCTCGCCGTCGAAGTGCACGGCGCGCGCGGTGGGCCACATCTCGCGGTCGCGTTCCAGACCGATCGCGCTGAGCCCTGCCCGTCCCAGCATGGCCAGGGCAGTGCTTCCTACGGGGCCTCCCCCGATGACGATGACATCAGCATCGATGCTCACAGCCACTCCTTCGTGTACAAGACGTTGCGTATCGAAACGGGCTGATGCAGCGCCGCGTCGAGATCGATCCTGCCCGCGCTCCGCTATCCGGGGAAGGCGGACTCAGATATCCCCACCATCCGGATTCCGGATGACCGCGTCGCGGACTCGACGCATCACATCACGCAACCAGAGGTGCTCGGCATCGTGCTCACGGTCGTGATGCCACCAGAACGCATCACGCACCGGGTCGAGATCGAGCGGCGGGATGACCACGCGCAGTCGGGGGTACATGCGAGCCGCCATCCGCGCGAACGGCTCAGGCACGATCCCGACACGGTCCGTGCCGAGAATCAGCGATGGCACGACGAAGAAGTGCGGCGTGGCCGCGACGACCGCCGGGTCGATCCCTCGAAAGCGCAGCTGCTGCCTGGCCGGACTCATCCCCTCTCTGGCGGGCAGCGTCTGCACCCACGGACGGGTGAGCAGCTCGTCGCTGGTCGGATGCTCAGAGACCCCGGCGCCCGCGTCGACGAGGCACACCCACTGCTCGGGCGCGAAGTCGATGTGCGGCTGCTCGGTCACATACCCGTGCGGCAGGATCGCCCCGTCGATCGTGCGCAGCGTGTCAGGCATGCCGTCGACCAGTCGCCCGTCCGCCGCAGGCAGCTCGATCCTCACGTTCGGCGCCTCGCGCTCGAGGATGCGCGACAGCTCAGGGGCGATCCGTGCCGCCATGTAATCCACGGCCGCGATGGAGAACGTTCGGGTGCTCGTCGTCGGATCGAAGCGGGACTGCAGCCGGAACAGATTCTCCGTCTCGGCCAGCACTTGCGGCAGCGCCGCAAGCAGCCGCTCGCCGAGCGGCGTCAGCACGTGACTGTTGCCCTGCCTCAGCAGAAGTTCATCCTCATAGTGCGCCCGCAGCCGCGACAGGGCCGTCGACATCGCCGGCTGCGACATGTGCATCCGCTCGGCAGCACGTGTGACGGCGCGCTCTTCGAGCAGCGCACGCAGTGGTCGAAGCAGGTTGTAGTCGATCGCCATCATGAGCCCTTCGCCCGAGTCCGACCGCTGTCGGTCGGACGGCGACTACGCCTTCCAGACCGTCTTCAGATTACAGAACTCGCGCTGCCCGACCGCCGCGAGTTCGCGGCCGAACCCCGATCGCTTGATACCGCCGAACGGGAGCTCCTGATACGAGACGGTCATGCCGTTCACGAAGACGGCGCCGGCGTCGAGGCCGGCGATGAAATACCGCTCTTCGTCGGGGTCGTTCGTCCAGACCGCACTGGAGAGCCCGAAGGTCGTCTGATTCGCGATGCGCAGCGCATCGGCCGCGTCGCGGGCGCGATAGAGCGAGGCGACCGGCCCGAAAGCCTCTTCTTGCACGAGCCGCGCGTCATCGGGCAGGTCGGCGATCACGGTCGGCGCGTAGAACCATCCGGGCAGATCGGGCACGGTGCCCCCGGTGAGGATCGTGGCGCCCGCTGCACGAGCATCCTCGACGAGTTCGAGCAGCTCCTGACGCCCCGACTCCGTCGCCAGCGGGCCGACCTGGGTCTCGGGCAGCAGCGGATCGCCGACCACGAGCGCTGCCATCTGCGCCGCGAACTCCGCAGCGAACTCGTCGTAGACGGCGTCATGCACGATGAACCGCTTGCCTGCGATGCAGGACTGCCCGTTGTTGTTGATCCGCGCGCGCACCGCCGTCGCCGCGGCAGCCTTCACATCTGCCGACGGCAGCACGATGAACGGATCGGATCCTCCGAGCTCGAGCACGGCCTTCTTCACATGATCGGCGGCGATCTGAGCGACCGACCGACCCGCCGGCTCCGACCCAGTGAGCGTCACGGCCTTGACTCGATCGTCGGCGATCACACCGGCGACGTCGCCTCCGCCGATCAGCAGCGTGCGGAACGACCCCTTCGGGAACCCGGCACGCTCGAAGAGCGTGTCGAGGAAGAGCGCGGCCTGCGGCACGTTCGATGCGTGCTTGAGCAGCCCTGCGTTGCCCGCCATGAGCGCCGGGGCCGCGAAGCGGATGACCTGCCACAGCGGGTAGTTCCACGGCATCACAGCGAGAACCACACCCAGTGGCTCGTAGCGCGTCCAGGCCTGCGACGCGCCGACCGTCGACGGATCATCGAGAGGGGCATCCGCCAGGAACTCCTCGGAGTGCGAAGCGTAGTAGCGCATCGCCTTGGCGGACTTCTCGACCTCGGCGACCGACTGGGCGATCGGCTTGCCCATCTCCACCGTGATCAGCTCGCCGAGGCCGAGGGCCTGATCGTCGAGAATCTCAGCGGCGGCCAGCATCCACTCTGCGCGCTGGGCGAAGGTCGTCGCGCGGAGGGCGAGCGCGGCCTCGGCAGCGTCTGCGATTCGCGACTCGACCTCGGCCGCGGAGTGCGACTCGATGATCATCTCTGTCTTGCCGGTGGTCGGGTTCACTGTGGCGACGGGCAT